>NZ_JBITHO010000001.1:0-77002 GCF_044458065.1 Streptomyces sp. NPDC050504
GTGGTGGTCCGCGTGTGCAGGAGTTGGTTGACGGGCTGATTGATCTGGGGGCTGTGTCGGTTGAGGTGGTGGCGTGTGATGTGGCGGACCGGGAGTCTCTGGCCGGGGTGTTGGCGGGGGTTCCTGGGGAGTTTCCGTTGGTGGGTGTGGTGCATGCGGCGGGTGTGCTGGATGACGGTCTTGTGGGGTCGTTGTCGGTGGAGCGGCTTGCGGGTGTGTTGCGTCCGAAGGTTGCGGGTGGTTGGAATCTGCATGAGTTGACCCGTGATCTGGGTCTGGGTCTGTTTGCTGTGTTCTCGTCTGCGGCTGGTGTGTTGGGTGCGCCGGGGCAGGGGAACTATGCGGCGGGGAACGCGTTCCTGGATGGTTTGGTGGAGGCGCGGGTTGCTGAGGGTCTGGCGGGTGTGTCGCTGGCGTGGGGTGTGTGGGACCAGGGCGTCGGTGGTATGGGTGGTGGTTTGTCGGAGGGTGATCTGCTGAGGATGGCGCGCGGTGGCGTCCTGCCGCTGTCCGCGTCCGAGGGGCTTGGGCTGTTCGACGCGGGTGTCCGGGCGGGCTCGGCGCTGGTGCCCGTACGACTCGACGTCGACGCACTCCGCGCACAGGGCGCGGAGCTTCCGCCGCTCTACCACCGCCTCGTCCCCGCCGTACGCCGTACCGCCGCCGTCGGCGACACGAGCACGGCCGACTCCCTGCACCAGCAGCTCTCCGCACTCACCAGGCCCGAACGGGAGCGGGCCCTGCTCGCCGTGGTGCGGGCCCAGATCGCCGATGTGCTCGGCCACGCCAACCCCGCGTCCATCGCGCCCGACCGCGCCTTCAGCGACCTCGGCTTCGACTCGCTCACCGCCGTCGAACTGCGCAACGGACTCAACGCGGCGTCCGGCCTGCGCCTGCCGGCCACCCTGGTCTTCGACTACCCGACCGCGGGCGACCTCGCGGGCTTCCTCCACGACGAACTGCTCGGCACCCTCGACGCCCCTCCCGCCACGGCGGTGGCGCGGCGCGAGGGTCCGGCGCACGACGACCCGATCGTCGTGGTCGGCATGTCCTGCCGCTACCCCGGAGGCATCGAGGCGCCGGAAGACCTGTGGGACCTGGTGCTCGGCGGCAGGGAAGTCCTCTCGGAGTTCCCCGAGGACCGCGGCTGGGACAACGACGCGATCTTCGACCCGAAGGGCGAGCGCCCGGACACCACCTACGTCAACAAGGGCGGATTCCTGCACGACGCCGCCGACTTCGACGCCGCTTTCTTCCGCATCAGCCCCAACGAAGCACTGAGCACGGACCCGCAGCAGCGGCTGCTCCTGGAGGCGTCCTGGGAGGCGTTCGAGCACGCGGGCATCGACCCGGCCACCCTCAAGGGCAGCGCCACCGGCGTCTTCGCCGGCGTGATGTACCACGACTACCCGACCAGCCACAGCGCGGGCAGCATCGTCTCCGGCCGAATCGCCTACACCTACGGCCTCGAAGGCCCGGCGGTCACCGTCGACACGGCGTGCTCCTCCTCGCTGGTGGCCCTGCACCTCGCGGGCCAGGCACTGCGTACCGGAGAGTGCTCCCTCGCGCTGGTCGGCGGCGTGACGGTGATGTCCACGCCCGCCACCTTCCTGGAGTTCAGCAGGCAGCGCGGCCTCGCCGCTGACGGCCGCTGCAAGTCGTTCGCCGAGAGCGCGGACGGTACGGGCTGGGGCGAGGGCGTCGGCGTGCTGGTGGTGGAGCGGCTCTCCGACGCCCAGCGCAACGGGCATCAGGTCCTGGCGGTGGTACGCGGCTCCGCCGTGAACCAGGACGGGGCCAGCAACGGCCTCACCGCCCCCAACGGCCCCTCCCAACAGCGCGTCATCCGAGCCGCGTTGGCGGACGCGCGCCTGTCCACCGACGAGATCGACACCGTCGAGGCGCACGGCACCGGCACGGTCCTCGGTGACCCCATCGAGGCCCAGGCCCTCATCGCGACCTACGGCCGCGACCGGACGGCGGAACAGCCGCTGTGGCTCGGCTCGATCAAGTCCAACATCGGTCACACCCAGGCGGCCGCGGGCGTCGCCGGCATCATCAAGATGGTCATGGCGATGCGGCAGGGCGTGCTGCCGAAGACGCTGCACGTGGACGAGCCGTCGTCGAAGGTGGACTGGTCGGCGGGGCGTGTGGAACTGCTGACCGAGTCCCGGCCCTGGCAGAGCGACCGGCCCAGGCGCGCTGCCATCTCGTCCTTCGGCATCAGCGGCACCAACGCCCACGTGATCCTGGAGCAGGCCCCGGAACCCGCCGACGACACTTCGGCCGAGCTTCCCGAGGCCCTCACCGGACCCGTGCTGCTCCCGGTGTCCGCCGCGGCCCCGGCCGCACTGCGCGCGAAGGCGCGCGACCTCGCCGCGTTCCTGAACACCGACAACGCCCCGCATCTCCAGGACCTGGCCACGGCGCTGGCCACCCGACGCGCCCACCTCGACCACCGCGCCGTCGTCCTCGCCACCACGCACGACGATCTCCGCACCGGCCTCCAGGCCCTGGCCGCCGACCACACCGCCCCCACCCTCGTCCAAGCCACCGCAACCAAGGGCCGCTTGGCGTTCTTGTTCACGGGTCAGGGTGCGCAGCGCATCGGCATGGGCCGCGAACTCGCCGACGCTTTCCCGGTGTTCGCGGAGGCGTTGGACGAGGTGTGCGGGCATCTGGACCCGCTGCTGCCGCGTCCGCTGAAGGAAGTGCTGTACGGGGAGGAAGGCGACGCGGGACTCCTGGACCGTACCGAGTACGCGCAGCCTGCCCTGTTCGCGGTCGAGATCGCCCTGTTCCGCCTGGTCGAGTCCTGGGGCGTCCACCCGGACGTGCTGGCCGGTCATTCCATCGGCGAGATCGCGGCCGCATGCGTGGCCGGGGTGTTCTCCCTGCCTGACGCCTGCGCGCTGGTCGCCGCACGCGGCCGGTTGATGCAGGCCCTGCCCGAGGGCGGTGTGATGGCCGCCGTGCAGGCCACCGAAGACGACGTCCGCACCCTGCTGGAGGGCGTGACGGACGCGGCGATCGCCGCCGTCAACGGCCCGCGGGCCGTGGTCGTTTCCGGCACCGCCGCCTCCGTGGACACCGTGGTCGAGGCGGTCAAGGCCGCCGGTGGCAAGGCGACCCGCCTCAAGGTCTCCCACGCCTTCCACTCACCCCTCATGGAACCCATGCTGGAGGAGTTCGAGAACACCGTCAGCGGCCTCACCTTCCACGACCCCGTCATCCCCTTCGTCTCCACCGTCACCGGCAAGACCCTCACCCCGGGAGAGATCACCTCGCCCGAGTACTGGGTCACCCACGTCCGCGAGGCGGTCCGCTTCGCCGACGCGGTCCGCACGCTCGCCGACGACGGCGCCACCACGTTCCTGGAGATCGGCCCCGACGCCGTCCTCACCACCATGGCCGCCGACACCGGACACTGCGTACCCCTGCTCCGCCGCGACCGCCCCGAACACACCCAGGCCCTCACCGCCCTGGCCGGCCTCTGGACCCACGGCCACCCCGTCGACTGGACCACCCTCCACACCAACAACCCCAACCGCCACATCAACCTCCCCACCTACCCCTTCCAACACCAGCGCTACTGGATCGACGGGTACTCCCCGTTCGGCGCGGCCTCGGAGGGCGCCGGCCATCCGCTGCTCGGCGCGGCCGTTGTGCTCGCGGAGACCGACAACCTGGTCTTCAGCGGGCAGTTCTCCACCCGGACCCAGCCCTGGCTGGTCGACCACGCCTTCGGCGACACCGTGCTGTTCCCCGGCACCGGGTTCGTGGAGATGGCCGTCGCGGCGGGCGACCGGGCGGGTTGCCCGGTCCTCGCGGAGATGACCTTGGAGACGCCACTGGTGCTCCCGGAACGCGGTGCCGTCCACACCCAGCTCGTGGTCCAGGCGCCCGACGAGGCGGGACACCGCGCCTTCACCGTCCACACGCGCGGTGCGGGCCCCGTGGACGAGGCCCCGTGGGTGCGGCACGCTTCCGGTGTGCTGGCCGCGTCGGCGCCCGCCGTCGCGGACGGCGCGGAGTTCGCCGCCTGGCCTCCGGTGGGCGCGGTGCCGCTGCCGGTCGAGGGGATGTACGAGCGGTTCGCCGAGGGCGGGCTGTCGTACGGCCCCGTCTTCCGCGGCCTGCGCGCCGCCTGGCGCCTCGGTGACGACGTGTACGCCGAGGTCGCGCTGCCGGACGGCGTGGCGGTCGACGGGTTCGGGGTGCACCCGGCGGTACTGGACGCCGCGCTGCACGCCGTGGGTCTGAGCGGTTCGGGGGACCGGGCCGGGCTGCCGTTCGCCTGGGCGGGCGTCGAACTGTTCGCCACGGGTGCCACCGCGCTGCGGGTGCGGGTGCGCCCGCTCGGCCAGGGCGTGACGTCCGGCGTCGGAGCGGTGTCGATCGCGGTGGCGGACGCGGCGGGGCAGCCGGTGGTGTCGGTGGAGCGGCTGGACGTACGGCCGATCTCCACGGAACAACTGGCCCTGGCCCGTACCGAGTTCATCGACTCGCTGTACCGGGTGGACTGGACCCCGCTGCACGCTTCCGCGGCCGTCGGCGTCGGCAAGTGGGCCGTGGTCGGCAGCGGCGCCACCGCCTGGTCGGAGGCGCTGGCCCCCGTGGTGGCGAGCACGGCGGTGATACCGGAACTGGACGACGCGGGCGACGCGGACATCGTCGTACTGCCCCTCGTCGGAGCCGCCGGGGGTGCCGACGGCACGCCGGGGGCCGTGCGCGAGCTGACGCACCGGACGCTCGCCGCCCTCCAGGGCTGGCTGGCGGACGACCGGTTCGCCTCCGCGACCCTGGTGGTCGTCACGCAGGGCGCGGTGCCCGCCGCCGACGGAGAGGTCGCCGACCTCGCGGCAGCCACCGCGAGCGGCCTCGTGCGGTCCGCGCAGATGGAACACCCCGGCCGGATCGTGCTGGTGGACGTGGACGCCGCCGACGCCTCACTGGCCGCCCTGCCGACGGCGGTACGCAGCGACGAGCCCCAACTTTCGATACGCGAAGGCGCGTTGACCGTGCCGAGGCTGGCCCGCGTACCCTCCGCCCCCGCCCCTGCCGCACCGCGCGAGCGGGCCTGGGACCCCGAGGGCACCGTCCTGGTCACCGGCGCGACCGGCGCCCTGGGCGCCTTGGTCGCACGTCACCTGGCCGCCGAGCACGGCGTCCGCCGTCTGCTGCTGACCAGCAGGCGGGGCGAGGACGCGCCGGGCGCCGCCGAGCTGCGCGCGGACCTGACCGGGCACGGCGCGCACGTCACGTTCGCCGCCTGCGACGCGGCGGACCGGCCCCAGCTGGCCGCCCTGCTGGCGGAGGTCCCCGCCGAGCACCCGCTGACCGCGGTCGTGCACGTCGCGGGCGTGGTCGACGACGGCGTCCTCGGCTCGCTGACCCCGCAGCGGGTGGACGGGGTCCTCAGGCCCAAGGTCGACGCGGCCTGGAACCTGCACGAACTGACCCGCGACCTCGACCTGTCGGCGTTCGTGCTCTTCTCCTCCATCGCGGGCGCGCTCGGCGTCCCCGGGCAGGCCAACTACGCCGCGGCCAACTCCTTCCTCGACGCACTCGCCCAGCACCGTCGCGCCCACGGTCTGACGGCCACCTCGCTGGCCTGGGGCCTGTGGGCGGACGAGGGCGGCATGGGCGGCGGGCTCAGCGGCACCGACGCCCAGCGCATGACGCGCTCCGGAGCGGGCGCGCTCACCGCCGAGCAGGGCCTCGCGCTCCTCGACGCGGCCGTACTCGGCACGGAACGCGCCGGTGCCCCCGCCGACGCGCTCCTCGTCCCCGTCGCACTCGACACCCGGGCCATGGCGCAGGGCGGCGGGGGAGAGCTGCCGCCGCTCTTCCGCGGCCTGGTCAGGGCCCCGGCGCGGCGGGCTACCCAGGCCGTCGCGGCGCCCGCCGACTCCCACGGGCTGCGCGCCCGCCTCACCGGGACGCCGGCCGCCGAACGGGACGAACTGCTGATCGAGTTGGTGCGCGGACACGTCGTGGCGGTGCTCGGCCACGCCGACGGCCAAGGGGTCGACGCCGACCGGTCCTTCAGCGACCTGGGCTTCGACTCGCTGACCGCCGTTGAGTTCCGCAACGCCCTGGGCGCCGCGACCGGGCTGCGCCTCCCGGCCGCGCTCATCTTCGACCACCCGAGCGTCCGCGCCGTCACGGACCACCTGCTGGCGGAACTCGTGCCACAGAGCGGCGAGTACGGGGAAGGGGCGGACGGCGGGTCGGCCGAGGCCCGCGTCCGCGGCGCCCTCGCGGCCATACCGCTGTCCCGGCTGCGGGAGGCGGGACTCCTGGAGAGCCTGCTCGAACTCGCGGGCATCGAGGCGGAACCGGTCACCGGGGAGGCGGACGGCGGCGGCTCCATCGACGCCATGGACGCCGACGCGCTGATCAGCATGGCGCTCGCGGAAGCGGGCCCCGGCGGCACCGCGCGGGACGGCGGCGCGGACGGCGCGTACGACGCAGACGCGTACGACGTAGATGCGTACGGAACGGACGCGTACGGATCCGACGCGTACGACGAGTACGGCAACGGCCAGGACGAGTTCGACGGCAACGACACGACGTGGGAGAAGTGAGAACGCCATGACCGAGACCACTCGTCCGGGCCGGGCCGTACCCCCGTCCGCCGGATCAGCCGGATCAGCCGGATCCGCCGCATCCGCCGACCCCGGCGCGAAGCTCGTCGACGCGCTGCGGGCGTCCGTCAAGGAGACCGAGCGGCTGCGCGAGCAGAACCGCCGCCTGACCGCCGCCGCGCGGGAACCCCTCGCCGTCGTCGGGATGGCGTGCCGCTACCCCGGCGGGGTCCGTTCCCCCGAGGACCTGTGGCGGCTGGTCGCCGAAGGGGCCGACGCCATCGACGAGTTCCCCGCCGACCGGGGCTGGGACCTCGGCACCCTCTACGACCCCGACCCGGAGCACGACGGCACCACCTACTCCCGGCACGGCGGATTCCTCCACGACGCGGGCGACTTCGACCCGGCCTTCTTCGGCGTGGCACCGCGCGAGGCCGCCGCGCTCGACCCGCAGCAGCGGCTCCTCCTCGAAGTCGCCTGGGAAGCGCTGGAACACGCCGGGCTGGTGCCCGGCACGCTGCGCGGCAGCCGTACCGGCGTCTTCGCCGGGGTGATGTACCACGACTACGTCAACAGCTACGGCAGCGGCAGCGTCGTCCCCGGCCGGGTCTCCTACACCTTCGGCTTCGAGGGCCCTGCGGTCACCGTGGACACGGCGTGCTCGTCGTCGCTGGTGGCGCTGCACCTCGCGGCCCAGGCGCTGCGGAACGGCGAGTGCTCGCTCGCGCTCGCCGCGGGCGTCACGGTGATGGCCACGCCCGGCACGTTCCTCGACTTCAGCAGGCAGCGCGGGCTCGCCGCCGACGGCCGCTGCAAGTCCTTCGCCGAGGCAGCCGACGGCACCGGCTTCTCCGAAGGCGTCGGCGTACTGGCCCTGGAGCGGCTGTCCGACGCCCGGCGCAACGGCCACCGGATCCTCGCCCTGGTGCGCGGCTCCGCCGTGAACCAGGACGGCGCGAGCAACGGCCTCACCGCGCCCAACGGGCCCGCGCAACAGCGCGTCATCCGGGCCGCGCTGGCGAACGCCCGGCTCTCGGCCGACCAGATCGACGCCGTCGAGGCGCACGGCACCGGCACGGTCCTCGGCGACCCCATCGAGGCCCAGGCACTGCTGGCCACCTACGGCCGCGACCGCGCGGCCGACCGGCCCCTGTGGCTCGGCTCGATCAAGTCCAACATCGGTCACACCCAGGCGGCCGCGGGCGTCGCGGGCATCATCAAGATGGTCATGGCGATGCGGGAGGGCGTGCTGCCGAAGACGCTGCACGTGGACGAGCCGTCAAAGAAGGTGGACTGGTCGGCGGGGCGGGTGGAGCTGCTGACCGAGTCCCGGCCCTGGCAGAGCGACCGGCCCAGGCGCGCTGCCATCTCGTCCTTCGGCATCAGCGGCACCAACGCCCACGTGATCCTGGAGCAGGCCCCGAGCGCCGTGGCCGCCCCGGACGACGCCCCGGCGCCCGGGAACTCCCGTACGCCGGTGCTCTGGCCGGTGTCGGGAGCCACCGCACACGCCCTGCGCGACCAGGCCGCGGCCCTGCGCGCCCGCGTCGTGGAATCCGGGGCCCCCTCCCTCGCCGACCTCGGCTACTCCCTCGCCACCACCCGCGCCCACCTCGACCACCGGGCCGTCGTCACCGCCGCCGACGCCGACGAACTCACCGCCGCCCTGACCGCCCTCGTAGAGGACGCCCCCGCGTCGAACCTCGTCCGCGCCACGGCCCACCCGAGCGGCAAGACCGCATTCCTGTTCACGGGTCAGGGTGCGCAGCGGGTGGGTATGGGCCGTGAGCTGGCGGAGAGCTTCCCGGTGTTCGCGGAGGCGCTGGACGAGGTGTGCGGGCATCTGGACCCGCTGCTGCCGCGTCCTCTGAAGGAGGTGCTGTACGCGGAGGAAGGCGACGCGGGACTCCTGGACCGTACCGAGTACGCGCAGCCTGCCCTGTTCGCGGTCGAGACCGCCCTGTTCCGGCTGGTCGAGTCCTGGGGGGTGCGCCCTGACGTGCTGGCCGGGCATTCCATCGGTGAGATCGCGGCCGCATGTGTGGCCGGGGTGTTCTCCCTGCCTGACGCCTGCGCGCTGGTCGTGGCGCGGGGCCGGTTGATGCAGGGCCTGCCCGAGGGCGGTGTGATGGCCGCCGTGCAGGCCACCGAGGACGAGGTCCGGGCCCTGCTGGAGGGTGTGACGGACGCGGCGATAGCGGCCGTCAACGGGCCGCGTTCCGTCGTCGTTTCCGGCGCCGCCGCCTCCGTCGATGCGGTCGTCGAGGCCGTCAAGGCCGCCGGTGGCAAGGCGACCCGCCTCAAGGTCTCCCACGCCTTCCACTCGCCCCTCATGGAACCGATGCTCGCCGACTTCGAGAACACCGTCAGCGGCCTCACCTTCCACGAACCCGTCCTCCCCTTCGTCTCCACCGTCACCGGGCAGCCCGCCGCCCCCACCACCTCCGCCTACTGGATCACCCACGTCCGCGAGGCGGTCCGGTTCGCCGACGCGGTGCGGTCCGTCGGGGCGCGGGGCGTCGTCCGTTACGTGGAGATCGGCCCCGACGCGGTGCTTTCCGGTCTCGTGCAGCCGATTTTGAGCCCGGACGACGCCGAGCGGGCCACCGTGATCCCCCTGATGCGCGCGAACCGCGCCGAGGTCGGCACCCTCCTCGCCGGAGTGGGGATGCTGCACGCCACCGGCGCCGGGGTGGACTGGCCCGCGCTCTACCGGGGCAGCGGCGCGCAGGTGGTGGACCTGCCCACCTACCGCTTCCAGCACCGGCGTTACTGGACCGCGTCGCCCGCGCTCTACGGCGAGGCCGCACCGGACGCCTCCGGGCCCGCGGCCGTTGGCCCGCCCACCGACGGACTCGCGGCCGACGGGTTCCGTGCCCGGCTGGACGCGCTGACCGGGCCCGACCGCGAGAAGCTGCTGGTCGAGGTGGTCATGGCGCACGTGGCCGCGGTCATCGGCCACGACTCGCCCGAGGCGCTCGACCCGGAGCGGGCCTTCCTCGAAGTGGGCATCGACTCCCTGTCCGCGATGGAGCTGCGCAAGGGCCTGCGGCGGGCCACCGGCCTGGAGGTCCCCGCCGCCGCGGTCTTCGACCTCGGCACCCCGGCCCGGCTCGCCGCGCACCTCGCGGCCGCGCCGCGTGCCGCGCCGGCGGCCGCCGAGGACCCGGCCGCCGCGCCGGAGGCCGTCGGCGCGCTGTTCCGGGCGGCGGTCCGCGACGGCAGGATGGTCCAGGGAATGGCCCTGCTGGGCGCGGTCGCCGAGCTGCGCCCGTCCTTCACGACGGCCGCCGAGGCCGGTGCCGTCAGCCCGCCGGTACAGCTCGCCAAGGGCCCCGACGCCCCCGTGCTCATCTGCTTCCCGTCCCCGATGGCGCTCGCCGGGGCCCAGCAGTACGCGCGGTTCGCCGCGGGCTTCCACGACGTGCGCGAGGTGCACGTCGTCAGCCCGCCCGGCTTCGCGGACGGCGAGCCGCTGCCCGTGTCGGTGGACGCGGCCGTGGACCACTTCGCGCGGAGCGTGCGGGAACTGGCGGGCGACGCGCCCTTCGTGCTGGTCGGCTACTCGTCGGGCGGCCAGTTCGCCCACGCCACCGCCGCCCGCCTGGAGCGCGACGGCGTGCTCCCCGCGGGGATCGTCCTGCTGGACACCTACCTGCCCCTCGACGGCGACGACGAGCGGGCCACCGGCGCGAGGGACGACGCCGACGGACTGTGGGCCCGCATGCTCGACGGAATGATGGAGCGCGAGGACCACTTCGGGACGTTCTCCGCCACCAGGCTGTCGGCGATGGGCCGCTACGGCACCCTCATGCGGCAGTGCGCTCCGCAGGAGGTCAGGGCGCCCGTGCTGTTCGTACGACCCACGGAATCATTCGTTCCGGTCGAGCCGGGCGCCGGGGCCGACGACGGCGAATGGCGCTCCTCCTGGCCCGCCCCGCACACTCTGAGTGAAGTTCAGGGGAATCATTTCACCCTGCTGGAGAATGCCGCGGGGACCACCGCCGGGGCCGTCGAGTCCTGGCTGCGCACCGGACCGGCCCTCGCGCGGGTTCAGGACAGGAATCGTCGCTGAAGTACCTATTCAGGCCATGTGATCAAGGAATCTTCGGCCGTTCGATTTCGTTTGCTATATTCACGTTCCCCGGGGCATATGGACATGTACGGGGGACGGTATGGAAATACGGCCAACGATGCAGCTCGCCGAGCGCGAGCGTGAACTGGCCGCTCTGACTGCTTTGCTCGGCGAATCGGCGGGAGGACGGAGCGGTATCGCTATCGTCAGTGGACCGACGGGTAGCGGAAAAACGCAGTTGATCCAGACCTTCTGCAAGCAGGCGGAGGCGGCCGGCACGGTCGTACTGACCGCCGCCGCCTCGCCGACGGAGCAGGACGTGCCCCTCGGGGTGATGGACCAGCTCTTCCGCAGTGCGGAGCTGCCCCCCGAACTGCGGGACCGGGCCGGCGAACTGCTGATGGAGGAGCTGTCCGCCAGCCGGGTCCGCGACCCCATCATGGCCGGACAGCCGAGCATCACCGTGGCCCACGGGCTGCGCTCGGTGCTGCTGGAGCTGAGCAGACGCTGCCCGGTCGTCCTGAGCATCGACGACCTGCAGTTCGCGGACGGCCCCTCGCTCCAGATGCTGCTGTTCCTGCAACGCAGGACGAAGGCGTCCCGGACGCTGCTGCTCCTCGCCGAGGAGTCCACCGTCCGCTCGCCCCACCCGGTCTTCCACGCCGAGCTGTTCCGGCAGCCGAACTGCCGCAAGATCCGCCTGCGGATGCTCTCGCCGGCCGGCACCCGCGACGTGATCGAGACCAGACTCGGCCCCGCCAAGGCGAACGAGCTGACCGACTCGTACTACGAGGCGTCGGGCGGCAGCCCGCTCTTCCTGTCCGCCCTGCTCGACGACTACGAGGCGGGCCACCGCACGGCAGGCTGCGACCACCGCTGCGAACCGGCCATCGCGGACGAGTCGTTCCGCAACGCGCTCACCGGCTGTCTCTTCATGGCGAGCCCCGCCGTGCTCGACGTCGCGCGCACCGTGGCCGCGGCGGGCGAGGTGCTCCCCCCGGCGGCCATCGCCCACATCCTGGGCCGGAACACCGCCACCGTCGAGCACGCGGTCGCCACGCTCACCGCCACCGGCCTGCTGAACTCCGGCAGGTTCCGGCACCCCACGGCCCACACGGCGATCCTGGAACAGGTGCCCCCCGACCGGCGGCAGGAACTCCACCTCAGGGTCGCGACCGTCCTCCAGAACGAGGGCACGCCCCCCGCGACGGTCGCCGATCAGCTCCTCGCCGCGGGCAAGGCCCCGGAGAGCTGGATGATCAACGTGTTACGCGAGGCCGCCCGCGCCGAACTGGCCGCGGGCCGCACGGAAGCGGCGGGCGAGTACCTCAGGCTCGCGCTGACCTACGGCACGAACAGCCGCCAGCTCGCCGCCCTCATCGCCGACCTGATGCGCATCGACTGGCGCAAGTCCCCGCTGCGCGCCATGCGCCACACCACCTGGCTCAAGGACGCCCTGCGCCGGGGACACATATCGGGACAGGACTCCAGCCTGCTCATCCGCAACCTGCTCTGGCACGGCCGGTACACCGAGGCGCGCGAGGCACTTGCCCTGTGGGAGGAGAACGAGACCGGGAGCCACGGCGCCCCCTCGGAGGAACTGACGGCCTTCACCCACTGGGTCGCCTACACGCACCCCTCGGTGACCGTTGGAGCGGGGAGCGCTCCCAGCGCCGGGGGAGCGGCGAGGTCCGCCGCCCGCTCCGCCGACGGGACGGTGACCGCGGGCCCCAGGGGCACCGGAGAACTGGCGCGCTCGTTCGGCCGCAAGGCGGTCACCGAACTGACCCGGCTGCTCGACCAGGGCCCCGACGACGACACGGTGACGACCGCGGAAGGCATCCTGCACAGCGTCAGCCTGGGCGACGACACCCTGGTCTCGCTCCACGCCGCGCTGCTCACGCTGCTCTACGCGGACCGGCCCGACAAGGCGACCGCCTGGTCGGAGGAGCTGCTGAAGGTCGCGGCCGAGCACGGGTCGACGGCCTGGCGGGCCCTGTTCGCGGCCGTCCGCGCGGAGGCGGCGCTCCGCCAGGGGGACACGGAGACGGCCGTACGGCACGGCGAGGCCGCACTGGGCCAGTTCTCCCCGATCGGCTGGGGCGTGGCCCTCGGCGGCACGCTGGCCAACCTCATCCTGGCCCACACCTACCAGGGACGGCACGAACAGGCGGTGGAGTACGTACGGCTGCCGGTGCCCGACACGCTCTTCGAGTCCCGGTACGGACTGCCCTACCTCTACGCGCGGGGACAGTTCCACCTGTCGCGCAGCAGACCCACCGCCGCGCTGACCGACTTCGAGAGCTGCGGACGGCTCATGGACACCTGGGGGATGGACCTGCCGTCGTTCGTCCCCTGGCGCGGCGGCGCGGCCGAAGCGGCGCTGGCCCTCGGGCAGCGCAGGAAGGCCCGCGTCCTCATCGAGGAGCAACTGAGCCGCACCGGTGCCCATCTGCCGAGCAGCAGGGGCGCCACGCTGCGCGTGCTGGCCGCGACGTCGGAACCCGAGGAACGGCCCGAACTGCTGGAACAGGCCATCAGGCTGCTCCACCCCGACGTCGCCCGCTACGAGCTGGCCCGCGCGCTGTCCGACCTCAGCGACGCGCACCGGCAGCTGGGCGACAAGGACCGGGCGGAGGACCTCGCGGAGAACGCGGCACAGATGCTGCGGGCGTGCTCGGCCGCCACGGAGTGGGAGCAGCCCTCACGGGTACCGGCACCGGCCCGCGCGCCGCAGCCCGAGGCGGCGCCCCCGGCGGCCGGGACCAGACCCGACGGCGCCGACCTGCTCACCGAGGCGGAACGGCGGGTGGCGGAACTGGCGGCACTGGGCGCTACCAACCGGGCGATCGGCCGCAAGCTGTACATCACCACCAGCACCGTGGAACAGCACCTGACCCGGGTCTACCGGAAGCTGAGCGTCAGCCGCCGGTCGGACCTGGCGCAGCGGCTCAACGTCGTCCCCACGGGCGACGTCGAGTCGGCCTGAGCGGGCGGGGCCGAGCGGGTCGGGGAGGGCCGGGCGGGCCGGGCCTCACGGCCCGTAGCTCCACTCCAGATAGCGCTCGATCTCGTCGGCGGCGCGGCGCGGGCCTCCCGCGCGGCGCATCTGCCGCTGGAACTCCCGCACCGCGCGGGTGATGTCCGGGTCGTCCATGACGGTGGCGACGGCGTCGGCGAGAGCGGCGGAGTCGGCGTCCTCGGGGGCCACCTGGATGCCCAGGCCGAGTTCGGTCACCCGGTCGGCCACCGCGCGCTGGAAGCGGGACGTCGGGACGACGACGAGCGGGGTGTTGAAGTACAGGGACTCGATGACGTCGTCCAGGTCCGGGTGGCAGACGACCGCCGCCGCCCGGCGCAGCACCACGGTCCGCGGCACGTTCTCGTGGATCTCGACGACGGCGGACTGCTCGTCGGCCGCCAGGGACCCCGGACCGCCGTCCGTCGCGACCACCGGACGGAACGGTTTCCCGGCGAAGGCCGAGGCGCAGCCGCTGAGGAAATCCTGCGGGTCCCCGGTGAAAGTCCGGTCGAGGGAGAGGAGCACGAGGGGACGGTCCGTGATCGGTGGCACCCACCTTTCGGCCATCGTCCGCTCCGGTATGCAGGGCCCGACGAAAGCCACGTGGCTGTCGAAGCCGTCACCGTTGGCTTGAAACTCCGGGGGAAAAAGAGCTATGGACAGGGGTTCCGGCTTCGTATAGAAGTCGCTCGGCGATATACCGGACTTTCCCGCCGGGGAGAGGAACCGCCAGAGCCGCTCCCTGACGCGCACGGGCAGGGTGCTGACGCACGAAGTGCGGTCGGTGTCGGGAACGGCCCGGTGCGCCGCGTCCCCGACGGCCGTGTCGCTCCCGGCGAACGACGGGAGGATCTGTACGGCGGGCCGGTTCCAGCGGCAGGTCAGGAGGCGGGCCGTGATGCGCGCCGACGCCTCGTAGAGCACCAGGTCGGGTATGTCGTCGACGAGCGCCGAGTGGATGTCCTCGGCGCAGTCGAGGGTGCTCACGACCGAGACGGGGTCGGCCGCGCTCTCGCACGCCCAGAGGTCCACTTCGAGCCCGTAGGCGGGGCAGGGCTCGTGCACGAGGACGTCCACGCCGGTGGCCACGGCGCGCGGCGCGAAATCGCGGGTGGTCACATAGGTGACGCGGTGCCCGCGGCGGCGCAGTTCCTGGGCGATCGGCAGCGTCGAACGGGTCCGCGGCTCGGCCGGATCATTCAGGATGACGATGCTGTAGCGCGATGCGGGGAATTCGTCAGGCATGACGACGGTCTCCCGTGCCCGTGGTCGCCGCCGCGCAGATGATTGTCGGCTCAAACAATGTTGGCTCAAACAATATCGATCGCATCCTGTGATCGGGCGCCGGGGGTGTTCCGCATAAGGCGCTATGCGAATGTCTCACACTCTCACAATGGAATGCCTCACTGTAATGGATGGTCAACTCGGTGACAAAGCCCGGCTGTTCGCCCTCCGGACTCCCCGCGGTCGCGACGCGCCCGGCCGGCTCCGGGTCGGCGGGGGCCCGCGCGCGACGCGACCGGCCGTGGTCGGGACCCCGCTCATAGGGGCTGCCGCGCCGGATGAGAGGCTCGGGCGAGTGAGTGAGACACCACCGAACACCTTGCAGCACCGGCTCGACGGACCGGAAGACGCCCCCGTCCTCGTCATCGGCCCGTCTCTCGGCACGACGTGGCACATGTGGGACCGGCAGGTCCCCGAGCTGTCCCAGCAGTGGCGGGTGCTCCGTTTCGACCTCCCGGGCCACGGCGGCGCCCCCGCCGTCCCGGCCGCCTCCGTCCAGGAGCTCACGGACCGGCTGCTGGCCACGCTCGACGGGCTCGGCGTCCAGCGCTTCGGGTACGCGGGCTGCTCGATCGGCGGCGCGATCGGCGCCGACCTCGCGCTGCGCCATCCGCACCGCGTCGCCTCGCTCGCGCTGGTCGCGGCGTCCGCGCGGTTCGGCACGGCGGACGAGTTCCGGCAGCGCGGGGTGGTGGTGAGGTCCAACGGCCTCGACCCCATCGCCCGCACCGCGCCCGAGCGCTGGTTCACCGGGGCCTTCGCCGCCGCGCAGCCCGCGATCGTGGAGTGGGCCGTACAGATGGTGCGCACCACCGACCCCGGCTGCTACATCGCGGCCTGCGAGGCGCTGGCCGCCTTCGACGTCCGCACCGGGCTCGGCCGCATCGGCGTCCCCACGCTCGTCCTGGTCGGCGCCGAGGACGAGGTGACCGGGCCCGCCGACGCCCGCACCCTGGTCGCGGGCATTCCCGACGCCCGCCTCGCGGTGGTGCCCGGCGCCTCGCACCTCGCCCCGATCGAGCAGCCCGCGGCCGTCACGGACCTGCTCGCGCACCACTTCGCGACGGCCTGGCCCGACGCTCCCCGCGCGCTCGCGCCCCTGCCGCCCGCCCCGGCCCCCGTACAGCCCGCACGGCCCGCCCCGGACGTCCCGGGCGCCCCCGCAGCCCCGGTCCCGGCGGCTCCCCAGGCCCCCGCGACCCCGCCCCCGCACCCCGCGCAGGACCAGCCCCAGCCCCCGCAGCCGCCGACTCCGCCCCCGCACCCGCTCGCCGCCCCCGCCCCCGAGGCGGTCCCCGGGACCGGCACCGGTGCCGGTCCCGCCGCCGCGCCCCCGCCCGCCGGCCGGCCCGACCCGTACGACGAAGGCGCCCGGATCCGCCGCGAGGTGCTCGGCGACGCGCACGTGGACCGCGAGACCGCCGACGCCGAGGCGGTCGCCGACGGCTTCGGCACCGACTTCCAGGAGCTGCTCACCCGCTACGCCTGGGGCGAGATCTGGGCCAGGGACGGTCTGGACCGCCGTACCCGCAGCTGTGTCGCGCTCACCGCGCTCGTCGCGTCCGGACACCTGGACGAGCTCGCCGCGCACGTCCGCGCCGCGCTGCGCAACGGCCTGACGCCCGCCGAGATCAAGGAGGTGCTGCTCCAGACCGCGGTCTACTGCGGCGCCCCGGCCGCGAACGCGGCGTTCAAGGTGGCCAGGACCGTCGTCCAGGAGGAAACCACCCCGCGCGCGTAGCAGGATGGGAACCATGAAGCTGACGAAGAAGACGCATGCCTGCGTGCGGCTGGAGAAGGACGGCCGGAGCCTCGTCGTCGACCCCGGCGCGTTCACCGAGGCGGGCGCGGCCGTCGGCGCCGACGCCGTGCTGGTCACCCACGAGCACCCGGACCACTTCGACGAGGGGCAGCTGCGGGCCGCGCTGGAGGCGAACCCGGCCGCCGAGCTCTGGACGCTGCGCAGCGTCGCCGAGAAGGTCTCGGCGGCCTTCCCCGGCCGGGTCCACACGGTCGGCCACGGCGACGCGTTCACCGCGGCGGGCTTCGACGTCCAGGTCCACGGCGAGCTGCACGCGGTGATCCACCCGGACATCCCGCGCATCACCAACGTCGGCTACCTGGTGGACGGTTCCGTGTTCCACCCGGGTGACGCGCTGACCGTGCCCGGCCACGCCGTGGACACCCTGCTGCTGCCCGTCATGGCCCCCTGGAACAAGATCTCCGAAGTCATCGACTACGTGAGGGAGGTGAAGCCGCGGCGCGCGTACGACATCCACGACGCGCTGCTCACCGACCTCGCCCGCCCCATCTACGACGGCCAGATCGGCGCCCTCGGCGGCGCCGAGCACCTGCGCCTGACCCCCGGCGAGTCCGCCACCCTCTGAGAGCCCGTCCCTGTCACACCCAACCGCTAGGTTTACGCACATGCGCATCGCAACCTGGAACGTCAACTCGATCACCGCCCGACTGCCCCGCCTCCTGGCCTGGCTGGAGACGTCCGGCACGGACGTGCTCTGCGTCCAGGAGACCAAGTGCTCCGACGAGCAGTTCCCCTACGAGCCGCTGCGCGAGCTGGGCTACGAGGCCGCGGTCAACGCCACGGGGCGGTGGAACGGCGTGGCGCTGCTCTCCCGCGTGGGCCTCGACGACGTGGTCAAGGGCCTGCCGGGCGGTCCGGACTACGACGGCGGGCAGGAGCCGCGCGCGGTGTCCGCGACGTGCGGCCCGGTGCGCGTCTGGTCGGTCTACGTGCCCAACGGCCGCGAGGTCGACCACGAGCACTACGCGTACAAGCTGCGCTGGTTCGAGGCGCTGAAGGCCGCAGTGGCCGAGGACAGCGCGGGCGCACGCCCCTTCGCGGTCCTGGGCGACTTCAACGTCGCGCCGACCGACGAGGACGTCTGGGACCCCGCCCTGTTCGTCGGCGCCACGCACGTGACGCCCGCCGAGCGCGCCGCGCTGGCCGCGCTGCGCGAGGGGGGCCTGACGGACGTGGTGCCGCGCCCCCTCAAGTACGACCGGCCCTACACCTTCTGGGACTACCGCGAGCTGGGCTTCCCGAAGAACAAGGGCATCCGCATCGACCTGGTGTACGGCAACGCCCCGTTCGCCGCCGCCGTCAAGGACGGCTACGTCGACCGCGAGGAGCGCAAGGGCAAGGGCGCTTCGGACCACGCGCCGGTCGTGGTCGACCTCGACGTGTGACCCATCTGACCGGTTCCTGCCACGGGGCGCGCGCCAACTTCCGCGCGCCCTGTGGTCCCTACGGCTTACGGAATGCGACCCTGAGCGGTATGAACATCCCTTTCTTGGACAACTGGCGCAAGCGGCATGACGAGGCGCAGGCGACGGGCCTCGCCGCCGCCGTCAAGGACAACCCCGAGGGCCTGGCCGAGCTGCTCTCGGAGTACGAGCTGCTGCGCGTCCGAGCCGGGCAGTACGGCCTCCAACTCGACGACACGCCGGAGTCGTTGGAGGCGCTGGACCAGCTGCCGCCGCGCTGGCGCGACGACCCGGAGGAGCTGCCCGAGCTGGGCAAGGACGCCGGGCTCTACCTGGGCACGGTCATCGTGCGCACGGTCGAGGGCGCGCACTGGAGCATCGGCGACGACGACAGCCCGATCGTCCGGCTCGCGTCGGGGCAGGAGATCGACGCGGTGCACACGGGCCAGGAGTGGGCGACGACCGGGGCGCCCGAGCTGTCCCAGGTGTACGCGGAGGCGGCGGAGAGCTGAGCCCGCCGGCGCCGGACTCCCGCGGTGAACGGCGCCGGGTTCGCGCGGTGAACGACGTCGTTCGGAGCCGTACGACGTCGTTAAAACTGAATAAATAGGCTTACGCCCCATATGCGCGTGTCGGGCGTGAAGTCCCTTATCGGGCTGGATAGTTTGCGCTGACTCCTACACGTCGACGAGTGGGCAGGACAGCGTATGGCCGTCGATCCTTTGATCGAACTGCGTGGCGTCAACAAGTACTACGGAAAGTTGCACGTCCTCCAGGACATCAACCTCACGGTCGGCCGTGGGGAGGTGGTGGTGGTCATCGGCCCGTCCGGCTCGGGCAAGTCGACGCTGTGCCGGACCATGAACAGACTCGAAACCATCGAGTCGGGCGACATCACCATCGACGGACAGCCCCTCCCCGAGGAGGGACGCGCGCTCGCCAGGCTCCGCGCCGAGGTGGGCATGGTCTTCCAGTCGTTCAACCTCTTCGCGCACAAGACCGTGCTGGCCAACGTCTCGCTCGCGCAGACCAAGGTCCGCGGGCGGAAGAAGGACGAGGCCGACGGGCGATCCAGGGAACTGCTCGAACGCGTCGGCCTCGCCGCCCACGCCGAGAAGCTGCCCGCCCAGCTCTCCGGCGGCCAGCAGCAGCGCGTCGCCATCGCCCGCGCGCTCGCCATGGACCCCAAGGTCCTCCTCTTCGACGAGCCGACCTCGGCCCTCGACCCCGAGATGATCAACGAGGTCCTTGAGGTCATGCAGCAGCTCGCCCGGGACGGCATGACCATGGTCGTCGTCACCCACGAGATGGGCTTCGCGCGCTCCGCCGCCAACCGCGTGGTCTTCATGGCCGACGGCCGCGTCGTCGAGGACCGCAGCCCCGAGGACTTCTTCACCCACCCGGAGAGCGACCGCGCCAAGGACTTCCTCTCCAAGATCCTCAAGCACTGACGGGGGCGGATCCACTGTGCGTACCAAGCGAACCCTCGCGGTGCTGGCCGTGTGCGTCGCCGCCCTCGCGGGCTGCGGCAAGGAGGGCAGCCCGCCCACCAAGGGCCCGCGCGCCGACCAGCTGCCCGTCTACCGGATCGCGGCCGACTTCCGGCTGCCCGCCTCCGGCACCTGGAAGAAGGCGAAGAGCCGCGGCCACCTCGTCGTCGGGGCCAAGGAGGACCAGCCCTACATGGGCGAGAAGGACCCGGCCACCGGCCGCTACTCCGGCTTCGACATCGAGATCGCCAAGATGATGTCCGCCGCGCTCGGCTTCGACCCGAAGGGCATCGAGTTCAAGACCATCGCGTCGGCCAACCGCGAGACGGCCCTGCAGAACGGCCAGATCGACTACTACGTCGGCACCTACACCATCAACGACAACCGCAAGAAGCTCGTCGGCTTCGGCGGCCCGTACTACCTGGCGGGCCAGGGCCTGCTCGTGCGCGCCGACGAGGAGGACATCGACGGGCCCGAGGACCTGGACGGCAGGCGCGTCTGCTCGGCCGCGGGCTCCACCCCGTACCAGCGCATCGAGGCCGACTACCCGAAGGCCGACCTCGTCGCGTACGACACCTACTCGATCTGCGTCGACAACCTGCTGACCTACCAGGTCGACGCCGTCACCACCGACGACACGATCCTCAGCGGCTACGCGGCCAAGCTGCCCGACGAGATGAAGGTCGTCGGCAAGCCGTTCTCGAAGGAGCCCTACGGCATCGGCGTCCCCAGGAGCGACGACGCCCTGCGCCTCGCCATCGACGACGCCCTCGAACGCCACGAGAAGAACGGCGACTGGCAGAAGGCGTACGACGCGACGCTCGGCCTCTCGGGCCGCAGGGCGGCGCCCGCCCCGCCCATCGACCGCTACCCGGCGAGCTGAGGGGGAGACGCACCATGGACGTACTGACAGAGAACTTCTCGCTCTACGGCAAGGGCTTCCTCGGCACCGTCGAGCTGACGGTCTACGCCTCGCTGCTCGCCCTGGTCCTGGGCTTCGCGATGGCCTCCTGCCGGGTGTCCCCGGTCGGCTCCTTCCGGGTGCTGGGCGCCGTCTGGGTGACCGTGCTCCGCAACACCCCGCTCACCCTGCTGTTCTTCGCCGTCCTGCTCGGCCTGCCGCGCTTCGGACTCGTCCTGCCCTTCCAGGTCTTCGCGGTGCTCGCACTCGGCTGCTACACCTCCGCGTTCATCTGCGAGGCGCTGCGCTCCGGCATCAACACCGTGCCCAAGGGCCAGGGCGAAGCCGCCCGCAGCCTCGGCATGACCTTCGGCCAGACGCTCACCGCCATCGTGCTGCCGCAGGCGTTCCGCGCCGTCATCCCGCCCGTCGGCTCCACGCTCATCGCGCTCGCCAAGAACTCCGCGATCGCCGGGGCGTTCAGCGTCACCGAGCTGCTCGGCACCTACAAGACCCTCAATGAGCTGGGCTACAGCATCATCTGGACGTTCGTCTGGATCGCCGTCGGCTACCTCATCATCACCCTGTCGATCAGTGCGCTCTTCAACGTCCTGGAGAAGCGCTGGGGAGTCGCCCGATGACCGCCGATTCCACCGCCCTCTACGACATCCCCGGCCCCAGGACCCGCCGTCGGCACCTCGTGTACGGGATCGGCTCGACGGTCCTGATCCTCGCCCTCTTCGGCTGGCTCGTCCACCTGCTGTTCGACACCGACCAGTTCACGAGCACCAAGTGGGCGCCCTTCGAGTACAAGGGCATCCAGGAACTGCTGCTGAAGGGCCTGGGCAACACCCTCAAGGCCTTCGCGTACGCGGCCGTGCTCTCGCTGGCGCTCGGCGCGGTCCTCGCGGTCGGCAGGCTCTCCGACCACCGGCCGGTGCGCTGGGTGGCGACGCTGCTGGTCGAGTTCTTCCGCGCCATGCCCGTACTGGTCATGATCTTCTTCGTCTTCGTGGCGCTGAAGGTCCAGCCCCTGCCCGCCCTCGTCGCGGGCCTGACGCTCTACAACGGCTCGGTGCTCGCCGAGGTCTTCCGTACCGGAGTCAACTCGGTCGAGCGGGGCCAGAAGGAGGCGGCGTATGCACTGGGCATGAACAAGACGCAGGTCATGACGCACGTGCTGGTGCCCCAGGCGGTGCGCGCGATGCTGCCGACCATCATCAGCCAGCTGGTGGTGGCCCTGAAGGACACCTCCCTCGGCTATCTGATCACCTATGAGGAGTTCCTCCACGCGGGGAAGCTGATCGCGTCGAACCTCGACTACGATTTGCCGTTCATCCCCGTGGTGATGGTGATCTCGCCGATCTACATCGGGATGTGCATGCTGCTCTCCTGGTTCGCCACTTGGGTGGCCAGGAGGCAGAAGCGCAATCCGAAGACGGAGGCCGTGGACGTCGCCCCGGCCGAACCGGGGACGCTGCTGCCGGGCGCGCGGTAGCGGGAGGGCGGCACCCGCCCGGCAGCAGCCGGTGATCACTCCTCGCGCAGCGGGACCGACAGGTAGGACGGGTCGGACGCGGGCGAGGAGAAGGTCAGCTGCGCGCCGGTCGGGTTGTGCTCGATGTAGAGCGGGTCGACGGTGTCGACGACCACGGCCAGGCGGTGGCCCGCCGGGACGTCGTAGGCCGTGGAGAACAGCTCCAGGTCGACGCCGAACGGCCGCCCGGGCGCCTTGTCGTGGAAGGTGTACGGGGCGTGGCTGACCAGCTTGCCGACGCCGAGCGGGCCCACGTCGTAGAGGTACGCGACGAGGGTGCCGCTCGACGCCGTCGAGGTCACCGTGGTGTGCAGCCTCGCGTCGCCCCGCACGCGCTGCGCGGTGGCGTGCCGCTCGGACTGCCAGACGGCCGCGTACGAGCGGGGGAGCAGCGGGATCGAGGCCATCGGCGGGATCCTCAGGAACTGGTCGAGGGTGTTGGAGAGCATCGAGGTGCCGCCGTTGGCCCCCGAATCCAGGTTCGTGCGGATCTTCCGCGTGGCCGCCAGCTCGATCTTCCGCCGGTCCGCGCCGACCGACTTCCAGTCGGGGTAGCCCTCGTAGCCGCCCGTGGAACGGGACTTGAGCTGGACGGGCCGCTCGCGGTCGATGCCGTTGTCGGCGCCCTTGAGGTGGTGGTCGAACCAGCGGCGGGTGCTGGTCCAGGTGTCGTTGGGCAGCCCGAGCAGTCCGGTGGCCTCGGCGGTGGCGTGGTCGCCGGGGCGGAACTCCAGGCGCTTGGGGCCGGTGAGGCGCTCGTAGAAGGCGGCGTACTGATTGGGCGGGAAGATGGTGTCGCCCCAGGCGTTGCCCATCAGGACGGCCGTGCCGTTCTCGTTGATGCGGTCCAGGTACGTCTTGGGGGAGCGCTTGGCGCCCCAGGCGAGCATGTCCTGTTCCTTGTCGAGGTTGGACCCGGTGAAGTCCTTCAGGGTCTGCTTCAGCTCGGCGCTGGGGCGGCCCGTGACGAGGCCGAGGCCGCCGAGCAGCGCGGCGGCCTGGAGGTGCTGGGTGCGGCCGCTGTAGATCGAGTCGATCAGGTCGGCCCAGCCGCTCAGCGCGGCCACGGCCTTGACGCGGTCGTCGTGCGCGGCGGCCAGCAGGCTGATGCCCGCGCCGTAGCTGACCCCGCCCATGCCGATGCGGTCGGCGTCGGCCGGAGTGTGGGCGAGCGCCCAGTCGATCACCGAGCGGGCGTCCGCGACGTCCTCGGGGCCCGCCGTCTCGATCTCGCCGCCGGAGAGCCAGAAGCCGCGCGAGGTGTAGCTGACGACGACGTAGCCCGCGTCGGCGAGCCGCTCGGCCTGGGCGACGTACTCGATCTGCGGCATGGCCCAGCTGGTCGGGAAGACGAGCAGCGGGAACTTCTGCCCCTCCTTCGCGCCCGACGGCGTGAAGACGTTGCCCTTGAGGGTGATGCCGCCGGAGCCGGGGAGGTCGTGGAGGCGCACGGTGCTCGACGCGGCGGCGGTCCGCGCGCCGGGGGCCGCCTGTGCGGCGGGGCCCGCGGCGAGCCCGGCGCCCGCGACGAGGGCGGCGGTCGCGGCGGCGGCGGTGGCGGCGCGCAGGGCCCTGCGGGGACGTGCGGTGCGGGGGTGTGCCATGCGGGGGTGTGCCATGGGGGGTCGCTCCTCGCGTGCGCGGTGCAAAAGTGACCCGACGGTAACCGGGTGTGGCTACCTGGGGTAACTGGTCGGTAAGTTACGTGCGGGTAACGATTGGGCGGGGGCGGTGGATACCGGCCGACCTGCGGATCGACCCTCCTGTCCGCGGCGGAACCCCTAGCATCGGTACGTGATCGATGTGCGACTCGACGTGAACGGCACGGTCCATCGCCTCGGCCTCGACCCGAGGACCAGCCTCCTGGACGCCCTGCGCGAACACCTGGCGCTGACCGGCGCCAAGAAGGGCTGCGACCAGGGCGCCTGCGGCGCGTGCACCGTGCTTGTGGACGGCGACCGCGTGCTGGCCTGCCTCACGCTCGCCGTGACCTGCGAGGACCGCGAGGTCGTCACCGTCGAGGGGATCGACCACCCCCTCCAGGAGGCGTTCGTCCGGCACGACGGCCTCCAGTGCGGCTTCTGCACCCCGGGCCAGATCTGCTCGGCCGTCGCGCTGCTCGCGGAGACGGCGCGCGAGACCGGCGGCTCCGGCGCGCCGCTCGACCGGCAGCGCATCCGGGAGGCGATGAGCGGCAACCTCTGCCGCTGCGGCGCCTACAACGGCATCGTCGACGCGATCGAGGAGGCGGCGCGCGGATGAAGCCGTTCACCTACCTCCGCGCGACCACCGTCGAGGAGGCCGTCGCCGAGGGCTCCCGACCCGGCGCGAAGTTCCTCGGCGGCGGCACCAACCTCGTCGACCTGATGCGCGGCGGGATCGAGCACCCGTCGACCGTCGTGGACCTCAACCGGCTGCCCCTGGACCGGGTCGAGGAACTGCCCGACGGCGGGCTGCGCGTCGGCGCGCTCGTCAGGTCCGCCCGCCTCGCCGCGCATCCGCTGGTCCGCGAGCGGTACCCGCTGGTCGCCGACGCGCTCCTGGCGGGCGCGTCGCCGCAGCTGCGGAACATGGCGACGGTCGGCGGCAACCTCATGCAGCGCACCCGCTGCCCGTACTTCTACGACCTCGCCGCCCGCTGCAACAAGCGCGCGCCCGGCGCGGGCTGCGACGCGACCGGCGGCCCGGGGAACACCGCCGCGCTCCTCGGGGGCGGCGCCGCCTGCGTCGCCGTGCACCCCTCGGACCTGTGCGTGGCGCTCGTCGCGCAGGAGGCCGTGGTGGTCGCGACGGGACCGGGCGGCACCCGGCGCGTCCGCATCGGGGACTTCCACCTGCCGCCGGGCGACACCCCGCACGTCGAGACCGGGCTCGCCGCCGACGAGCTGATCACCTCGGTCGAGCTGCCCCCGCCGCACCCCGGACGCGCGGCCTTCCGCAAGGTGCGCGACCGGGCCTCGTACGCCTTCGCGCTCGTGTCGGTGGCCGCGTCGCTGGCGGTACGGGACGGAGCCGTCGCGGACGTCAGGCTGGCGCTCGGCGGCGTGGCCACCGTCCCGTGGCGGGCCCACGAGGCGGAGCGCGCGCTGCTCGGGGCGCGGGCCGATGAGGCGGCGTTCGAGACGGCGGCCCGCGCGGAACTCGCCGGGGCGGCGTCCGAACCGCGCCACGCCGCCCGCGCCGCGCTGGCCCGGCGCACCCTCGTCGCCGTCCTGAGGAGCCTGGCATGAGCGACCGCACCGGCACGAGCGACCGCACCGGAATGAGCGACCGCACCGGCACGAGCGGCACCATCGCCCCCGCGCCCGCCGACACCCCCGCCCCCGCCCCCGCCGACGGCGGGCAGCGCTCGGGCCGCTTCGTCGGACGGCCCCTCGACCGCGTGGACGGCCCCGCGAAGGCGGCGGGCACGGTCCGCTACACCGCCGACCTGCCCGCGCCCGGCGCCGCCGAAGGCCGCCCCCTCGCCCACGCCGCGCTCGTCCACTCCACCGTCGCCCGCGCCCGCATCACCGCGCTGCGCACGGACGAGGCCGAGGCGGTGCCCGGCGTCGTCGCCGTCCTCACCCACCGCAACGCCCCCGTCCTGCGCGTCCCCGCACCCGGCTGCCTCACCTCCGACGAGGTGCACTGGAACGGCGAACCCGTCGCGGTCGTCGTCGCCGAGACCCCCGAGGCGGCCCACCACGCCGCGTCCCTGGTCGGCGCCACCTACCGGGAGCTGCCCGCCACCACCGACTTCACCGCCGAGGCGCACCACCTGCCCGAGGTCGTCCCGCCCGCCGCCGCCACGGTCGACCGCGTCTACACCACCCCGTACCTCAACCACCACGCCATCGAGCCGCACGCCACCACCGCCGCCTGGGACGGCGACCGGCTCACCGTCCTCGACACCACCCAGAACGTCCACGGCACCCGCGCCCACCTCGCCCGCGCCTTCGGCGTCCCGGCCTCCGGGGTGCGGGTCAGCGCGCCCTTCGTCGGCGGCGGCTTCGGCGGCAAGATCAGGGTCTGGCCCGGCACCGTGCTCGCCGTGCTCGCCGCCCGCGCGACCGGCCGACCCGTACGCCTCGCCCTCACCCGCGAGGCCGTGACCCGCACGGTCGGCTGCCGCTCGGCCACCCGCCAGCGCCTCGCGCTCACCGCCGGGCCCGACGGCCGGCTCACCTCGCTCAGGCACTGGGGCACCGGCTACCTCCCCAGGACGGGCGGCGACGAGGAACAGACGGTCTCGCCGTCCCGCCACCTCTACGCCGCGCCCGACCTCGCCCTCACCCAGCGCAGCGTCACCCTCGACCTCGTCCCCAACACCTACATGCGCGCGCCCGGCGAGGCGCCCGGATCCTTCGCGCTGGAATCGGCCGTCGACGAACTGGCCCGCGAACTCGACCTGGACCCGGTCGAGTTGAGGCTCGTCAACGAGCCGTTGACCAACCCGGACGACGGCCGGGAGTTCTCCCACCGCAGGGTCGCCGAGTGCCTGTGGCGCGGCGCGGAGCTCTTCGGCTGGGCCGACGCGCGCCGACCGCGCCCCGACCCCGGGGGCCGCTGGCTGACCGGCACCGGCTGCGCGGTCGCCTACCACCCCTCCTGGCGCTTCGACGCCCGGCTGACCGTACGGCTGCACGCGGACGGCACGGTCCTCGTGCGGTGCGGCTTCCACGAACTGGGCATGGGCGCGGCGACCGCGCAGGCCCAGATCGCCGCCGACGAACTGGGCGTGGACGTCACGGCGGTACGGATCGAGTACGGCGACACCGCGCTGCCCACCGGGCCCGGCGCGGGCGGCTCGGCACAGACCGCGACCGTCGCGGGCGCGCTGCTGCGGGCGTGCGCCAAACTGCGCCGCCGCATGCCCGTACCGCCGGGACGCCCGTACGTGGAGGCGTCCGTCGGCTGCGGCACCGGACCGCTCGGTCTCGCCGAGCGCGCCGCCGACAGGGCCGCCGGGCTCGCGCGGCGGCTGCGCGAGCGGCGCCGCGCCGTGATGCGGGCGGCGTCGGGCGCGCACTTCTGCGAAGTGCGGGTCGACCGGGACACCGGGGAGGTGCGGGTCGTCCGCTGGAGCGGGACGTACGACGTGGGCACCGTCGTCAACGCCAAGCTCGCCGGGAGCCAGCTGCGCGGCGGCATCGTGATGGGCATCGGCATGGCGCTCAGCGAGGAGACCCTGGTCGACCCGAGGAACGGCCGGGTGGTCAACCCGGGGCTCGACGGCTACCGCGTCCCGGTCCACGCCGACGTGCCCGACATCGAGGTGGCATTCCTGGACGACCCGGACCCGACCATGCCGCTCGGGGTGCTCGGCGCGGGGGAACTGGGGGTGACCGGCGCCGCGGCGGCCGTCGCGAACGCGGTGTACGACGCGACGGGACGACGGGTGCGGGAACTGCCGATCACCCCGGAGAAGGTCTGGGGACCGTAGCCCCCTTCGGCCTGCCGCGCGAGACCCCCTCCGGGCCTGCCGCGCGCCCTAGCGCAGCGCGCTCTTCGCCTGCCAGTCCGCCCACGACAGGTTCCAGTTGCCGTAGCCGTTGTTGAGCGCCTGGGTGCCCTTGGCCTCGGACCCGGTGACCTCCATCGGGTCGCCGACCTGCACCTCGCCGTAGATCCACCCGGCGTCCGCGTCGCTCATGCCGACGCAGCCCGAGCTGCGGTTCGCGTTGCCGAAGTACCCGGCGTTCCACGGCGCCGCGTGCGCGTACATCCCCGACCACGTCATCCGCATCGAGTAGTCGACCATCTTGTCGTAGGCGTCGCCCAGGCCCACCGTCTCGGAGCGCATGTTGATCGTGCCCTCCTTCGACATCAGCACCATCTTGCCGCGCCACGACGCCTTCTCGCCGCCGGGCGTGCCCGCCGACATCGGAACGTCCTTGACGACCTGCCCGTCGCGCACCAGCTTCAGCCGGTGGCCGTCCAGGTCGACCTTGACCAGCTGGTTCTTCCCGATGGTCAGGTTGGTGGTGTAGTCGCGCACGAACCAGCCGCCGTCCTGGCCCGAGTCGACGCCGTCGAGCTTCGCGTCCAGCGTCACCTTCGTACCGGACTTCCAGTACTCCTTGGGACGCCAGTCGACGCGGTCCTTGCCCGACCAGTCCTGCATCCAGCCCCAGGAGCCCTCGGTGTTGTTCGAGGTCGTCACCTTGAGGGCCTTCTCCACCGCCGCCTTGTTCTTCACCGGGTGGTCGAAGACGATCGACAGCGGCTGGCCGATCCCGACCGTGGAGTTCTTCCCCGGGACCAGCGTCAGCTTGTTGACCTTCTCGGCCGCGGCCGTCGCGAACGCCGCCTTCGCGCTGCCGCCGCCGTCCGTCTTCGCCGTGATGTCGTACGAGGTGCCCGGCGCCGCGACCCGCTCCGACGTCCAGGTCCGCCCGTCGGCGGACATCTTGCCCGCGAGCGGGACGCCCTTGCCGTCCTCGTCCTTGGCCGTCGCCGTGACCTGCGCGAGCTTCCCCTCGGCCAGCGTCACCGTGACCGGCTGTCCCGCCCGAGCGGCCTGCCCCTGGAGGTTCACCGAGATCTTCGGGGGCTGCTCCGCCTTCAGGTCGGCGGCGCCCCTGCCCCCGTCCCCGCCCTTGCCCCCGCCCGAACAGGCGGAGAGGGCCGCGGCGAGTACAGCGGTGCCGACGGCCAGGGTGCGGGGACGTATGCGGCTCAACGGGACTCCTCCATTGCAGTGATGACAATCAGGGAGACTCGGGAGCCGGGGCGATTGGTTGCGGGCCTTTGGTCACCGATGTCCGGGACCAAAGTCCCGAACGGGGCGGGCAGGGGAGAGGATGTTGACCCTGACACCGTGTGAGGCCCTGAACTCGGAGACATCATGTTCACCATCGGAGACTTCGCCAGGCACGGCCGGGTGTCGGTCCGCATGCTGCGTCACTACGACGCCATCGGACTGCTGCGCCCCGCCCGTACCGACCCGTTCACCGGCTACCGCCACTACGAGGCGGCCCAGCTCGCCCGGCTCAACCGCGTCATCGCGCTCAAGGACCTCGGCTTCACGCTCGAACAGGTGCAGCAGATCCTCGACGACAAGGTGAGCACGGACGAGCTGCGCGGCATGCTGCGCCTGCGGCACGCCGAGCTGGAGGCGGCGATGGCCGCCGCGGCGGCGCGACTGGTCCAGGTCGAGGCGAGGCTCCGCACCATTGAGAGCGAGGGGCACATGCCCACGAACGACGTCGTAGTGAAGAGCGTCCCGGCGGTCCGCGTCGCCGAGCTGACCGGTGTCGCGGCGAGCTTCGGGCCCGAGAACATCGGGCCGGTCATCCAGCCGCTGTACGGCCGGCTGTTCGCCGCGCTGGAGGCGGCGGGGGTCACCCCGGCCGGGCCGGGGATCACCTACTACGAGGACGCGCCCGAGGGGGACGGGGCGGTACTGGTGCACGCGGCGGTCGTCGTGTCCGCGGCGGCCTCGGCGGGCGAGGGCCACGACTTCTCGATCGTCGACCTGCCCGCGGTCGAGCGGGCGGCGACGGTGGTGCACCGGGGGTCGATGGAACGGATCGTGCCGACGGCGCAGGTGCTGGCGCGGTGGGTGGACGACAGCGAGTACCGCTCCGCGGGGTATCCGCGTGAGGTCAACCTGGAGTGCCCGGAGGACCCGGAGCAGTGGGTGACGGAACTCCAGGAACCGCTGGCGACGCGGTAGCGGTTACGGGGGTGTGGCCCGTCGCCTGCGGCGGGCTGCACCCCGCCCCGCCCCTTTTTAGGGGCGCGGGGAACGGCGCGAGGGTGGGGCAGATGCCGCGCGTACCCACTGGCCCCGCAGGGCCCCCGGAGGGTTTCGGGAAGGGGCGGGGTGGGGAACGCCCCGCGCAGCGGAACCCGCGCCCACCCGCACCCAGACCCGCACCCGCGCCCGCGCACCGCTCCCCCCGCCGCGCGCCCCGCGCACCGGCACGCCCTCTTGCCCCCGCCCCCGGCGCCCCCCACGCTTCCCCCATGGACACCTTCGCGCTGCCCCACCAGCTCATCGGCACCGGCTCCCACCCCGTCCTGGCGATCCACGGCTGGCTCGCGGACCGCTCCGCGTACTCCGCCGTCGCCGCCGACCTGGACACCGCCGCCTTCACCTACGCCCTAGTCGACCTGCGCGGCTACGGCGAGGCCAAGGACGCGCCGGGGCAGTACACGACCTCCGAGGGCGCCGCCGACGTCCTGGCGCTCGCCGACCGCCTCGGCTGGGAGACGTTCTCGCTCGTCGGGCACTCCATGGGCGGCTCCGTCGCCCAGCGCGTCCTCGCCGCCGCCCCGCACCGCGTGCGCCGCCTCGTCGGGGTGTCCCCGGTCCCCGCGAGCGGACTGCCGATGCCCGACGAACAGCGGCGGCTCTTCCAGGAGGCCGCCGAGACCCCGGCCAACCGCCGGGTCATCTTCGACACCACCACCGGCGGCAGCCGCCCCGCCGCCTGGCTCGACCGCGTCGTGCGGCAGTCCGTCGAGCGCAGCGACCCCAAGGCGTTCCGCGCCTGGTTCGACTCCTGGGCGGGGGAGGACTTCCACACCGAGATCGCGGGCAGCGAGGTGCCGGCCCTCGCGATCGCGGGTGCCCTGGACCCGGCGCTGAGCGCCCGGCTCATGCGCGAGACCTGGCTCATCTGGTACCGCAGGGGCTCCCTCGTCGAGCTGCCGGGCGCCGGGCACTACGCCATGGACGAGACGCCGCTCCAGCTGATCCGCACGGTGGAGGACTTCCTGCGCGCATGAGCGACCTCCACGTGCGCCCCCGCGCACTCGACGTGTTCGACCCCCGGGTGTACGCGCGGGGCCTCCCGCACGCCGTCTTCCGCGCGCTGCGCGACGCGCACCCCGTGCACCGGCAGGAGGAGCACGAGGTGCTGGGCTGGCCGCCGGGCCCCGGCTTCTGGGCCGTGACCCGGCACGAGGACGTCGTCCGCGTCCTCAAGGACTCCCGGACGTACTCCTCGCGGCTGGGCGCCACCCAGATCCGCGACCCCGACCCCGCCGACCTGCCGTTCATCCGGCGCATGATGCTCAACCAGGACGTCCCGCACCACGGACGGCTGCGCCGCCTCGTCAGCCGGGCGTTCGTACCGGGCCGCACCGACCGCTTCGAGGCGGCGGCCCGCCGACGGGCCGGGGAGCTGCTGACCGCCGCGCGCGAACGGGGACCGGCCTTCGACCTCGTCGCCGCCGTCACCGACGAGTACGCGCTGCTCAACCTCACCGACCTGCTCGGCGTCCCGCACGGCGACCGGGCCCTGCTCCTGGAGTGGACCGAGCGGGTCATCGCCTACCAGGACCCCGACGAGCCCAAGGTCACGGGGCCCGACGGACGGCCCGTCAACCCGCGCTCGCCCGCGATGCTCGCCGAGATGTTCGCGTACGCCCAGGAACTCGCCGCCCACAAGCGCCGCAGCCCGGCAGACGACGTCATGACCTCGCTCGCGCACGGCGGGCTCGACGACGGCGAACTGGAGATGTTCTTCTTCCTGCTGACCGTCGCGGGCAACGACACCGTGCGCGCCGCGGCCCCCGGCGGCTTCCTCGCGCTCGCCGAACACCCGGACCAGCAGCGTCGGTTGCGCGAAGGGTCGACCGGCATCGGCACCGCGGTCGACGAACTGCTGCGGTACCACCCGCCCGTCCTCAGCTTCCGCCGCACCGCCGCCCGCGACACCGGGCTGCGCGGGCGGCGGATCCGCGCGGGCGACAAGGTGGTGGTCTTCCACGCGTCCGCCAACTACGACGAGCGGGTGTTCACCGACCCGTACGGCCTGGACCTGGCCCGGACGCCCAATCCGCACGTCTCCTTCGGCGACGGTCCGCACGTCTGCCTCGGCGCGCACTTCGCCCGGCTCCAGCTGCGCGTGCTGCACGAGGAGGCGCTGCGGATCCTGCCGCCGTACGAACTCGCGGCGCCGCCGCGCCGGTTGGTCTCCAACTTCATCAACGGCGTGAAGGAGCTGCGGCTGTCAACCGGCACGGTGTGAGGTGCGCGGCGCGGGCACCGGCGACTGCGCCGCCCGCGTCACGTCGAGCACGGTGTCGACCACGTCGGGGCCGTACGCCTGCGAGTTGCTGACCTTGAGCAGCAGGCAGAAGGAGTTGTTGCCGTGCTTGCGCGCCAGCTTCTCGTAGTTGCGCGCGAGATAGCGGGTGGCGGCCTGGTTGGTGATGGCGCTCTGGCCGCAGAAGACGAAGACCGGGCGGGCGTCCTGGCCCGCCGTGAGTCGCGCCAGGATGACGTGTTCGCTGGTGCCGGGCTCCATGCGGTAGCGCTCGGTGCCGATCTGGAAGGCGGCGCGGTCGGGGCCGGGTTCGGGGTCGGTGTTGATGCGGATGCCGGGGAGCAGGCTGTGCAGGTGCGCTGCCATCCGGCGATTCGAGACCGGCCCGCCGACGCAGAATTCCGTGCGTTCGCCGAAGCCCTGCTGGGTCAGGTCGTGCTGGATGATCTGGGCGTGCGCCCCGCAGTCCTTGATGAGGACGGAGAGTTCGAGCAGCGCGAAGACGTCGAAGCGGTGGACCGCTCCGGTGCCTCCCGCGTCGCGGTTGACGACGAGCAGGCTCTCCGAGTTCTTCGGCAGCCCGAAGAACCTCTGCTTGCGGCGCAGTTTCCGCCGCCAGAGGTAGGTGCGGGTGAACCAGCCGATGGCGGCGCTGAGGCCGGCGGCTATGACGCCCAGCACGATGTTGCGTACGTCGTCGGTCATGGGCGGGCATGTTAGCGGTCCCGCTCCCGCTTGTCCGGGAGCGTCCTGGCGGGGCGGCCACGGGGGAGTTACCCTGCGCGGACGTCTCGTCGCAGGAGGTACGCATGCGCCGCACAAGCGCGCGGAATGTGTCGTTTCTGGCCGTAGCGGCCACTGTGTTGACCGTCACGGCGGCCGTGCCGCCCGAGCGGGCCGCGGGTGCGGTGGACCCGCCGCCGAAGAGTCCCGTCGCCACCGGCTGGGGAGGCGCGGTGGCCAGTGTGGACGCCGACGCGTCGGCCGCCGGGATCGAGGTGCTGAAGAACGGCGGCAACGCGGTGGACGCGGCCGTCGCGACGGCCGCCGCCCTCGGCGTCACCGAGCCCTACTCCGCCGGGATCGGGGGCGGCGGCTACTTCGTCTACTACGACGCGAAGCGGCGCGCCGTGCGCACCATCGACGGCCGTGAGACCGCCCCGCACAGCGCGGACGCGACGCTCTTCCAGGAGAACGGGCAGCCGATCCCCTTCGCCGACGCCGTCACCAGCGGCCTCGGCGTCGGCACCCCCGGCACCCCCGCGACCTGGCGGGCCGCGCTCGACTCCTGGGGCAGCAAGCCGCTGCGTCAACTCCTCAAGCCCGCCGAGCGCCTGGCGCGCGAGGGCTTCGTGGTGGACGGCACGTTCCGGACGCAGACCGCCGCGAACGAGGCGCGCTTCCGGGACTTCCCCGACACCGTGAAGCTCTTCCTGCCCGGCGGTCAACTGCCCGTCGTCGGCTCGGTGTTCAAGAACCCCGACCTGGCCCGCACCTACCGCGAGCTGGGCCGGAGGGGCATCGGCGAGCTGTACGAGGGCGAGTTGGCCGAGGAGATCGTACGGACCGTGCGCAAGCCGCCCGTCGATCCGGCGTCCACCCGCGTCGTGCGTCCGGGCGACCTGACGGGCAAGGACCTGCGGCGGTACGAGGTGGAGCGGCCCAGGCCCACGAAGGTCGACTACCGGGGGCTCTCCGTGTACGGCATGGGCCCGTCCTCCTCGGGCGGCACCAGCGTCGGGGAGGCGCTCAACATCCTCGAACGGACCGACCTTTCGCGCCTGTCGGACGCCAAGTACCTGCACCGCTACATCGAGGCGAGCCGGATCGCCTTCGCCGACCGGGGCAGGTGGGTCGGCGACCCGGCGTTCGAGGACGTGCCGGAGCGGGAGCTGCTCTCGCAGCGCTTCGCGGACGCGCGGGGCTGCCTGATCAAGGACGACGCCGTGCTGACCAGCCCGCTGGCCCCGGGCGACCCGCGCCACCCGGTGCCCTGCGGCACGAAGGGGGCGGCGGCCCCGACGACGTACGAGGGCGAGAACACCACGCACCTGACGGTGGCCGACAAGTGGGGCAACGTCGTCTCGTACACCCTGACCATCGAGCAGACCGGCGGCAGCGGCATCACCGTGCCTGGCCGCGGCTTCCTCCTCAACAACGAGCTGACCGACTTCTCCTTCGCCCCGGCGAACCCGGCGGTCCACGACCCGAACCTCCCCGGGCCCGGCAAGCGGCCGCGCTCCTCGATCTCCCCGACGGTCGTCCTGGACCGGCAGGGGCGCGCGGTACTCGCGCTGGGCTCCCCGGGCGGGGCGACGATCATCACCACCGTCCTCCAGTCGCTCACCGGCCACCTCGACCGGGGCCTGCCGCTGGTGGACGCGATCGCCGCGCCGCGCGCGAGCCAGCGCAACCAGCCGACGACCGAGCTGGAGCCCGAGCTGTGGAACAGCCCGGTGCGCGCGGAGCTGGAGGCGATCGGCCACGCGTTCCGGCTGAACCCGGAGATCGGTGCGGCGACCGGCGTGCGGCGGCTGCCCGACGGCCGCTGGCAGGCGGCGGCCGAGAAGGTCCGCAGGGGCGGCGGCTCGGCGATGGTGGTGCGCGCGGGGTAGCCGCGAAGGGCGGGTGGGGCGCGGGCGGGGCGCCGGGGTTCCCGGTGCCCCGCCCGGTCCGCTCACAGCCGCGTCAGGATGCGGGGTCCCGCGTCCGTGATCGCCACCGTGTGCTCCGCGTGCGCGGCCCTGCTGCCGTCCGAGGTGCGCAGTGTCCAGCCGTCCGACGCCTCGTAGTAGTCGTCGCGACCGCTGCCGATCAGCATCGGCTCGATCGCGAGCACCATGCCGTGCCGCAGCGGTACGCCCCGGCCGGGCCGCCCCTCGTTCGGCACGGACGGGTCCTCGTGCATCGACCGGCCCACGCCGTGCCCGCCGAAGCCCTCGGGGATGCCGTAACCGGCGCCGCGGCACACCCGGCCTACGGCGTGCGCGATGTCGCCGATGCGGTTGCCGACGACGGCCGCCGCGATGCCCGCCTCCAGGGCCTCCTCGGCGGTGGCGATCAGCCGGGCGTCCTCGGGGCGCGGCGTGCCGACCGTGAAGCTGATCGCCGAGTCGCCGACCCAGCCGCCGAGCGTGGCGCCGCAGTCGATGCTCACCAGGTCGCCGTCGCGCAGCCGGTACTCGTCGGGGATGCCGTGCACGATCGCGTCGTTGACCGACGCGCAGATCACGGCGGGGAAGGGGGTCGTGGCGAAGGAGGGGCGGTAGTTCAGGAACGGCGAGCCCGCGCCCGCCTCCTTCAGCACCCGGCGCGCCGCCTTGTCGAGGTCCAGGAGCGAGACGCCGACGGCGGCCCGCTCCCGCACCGCCGTCAGGGCCTGCGCCACGACCCGGCCCGCCTCGCGCATTTCTTCGATGGACGTGTCCGTCTTCAGCTGTACCATTCCAATTACTATACCGGTATTAGAATGGGGTCATGGTTCGCACCCCACTGACTCCCGAAGAGCACCGCCGAGGCGAGCAGCTCGGCCTCCTGATCCGCGAGGCGCGCGGCATCCGCAGCATGGCGGACGTCGCGGCGGCGGCCGGCATCTCCGCCGAGACGCTGCGGAAGATCGAGACCGGCCGCGCCCCGACGCCCGCGTTCTTCACCGTGGCCGCGCTCGCCGGGGCGCTCGGCCTGTCCATGGACGAGCTGATCGTGCGCTGCGCACTGGTGCCCGCCTGACCTGCGGTCCCGCCTGACCCGCGGTCCGGTCCGGGGCGGTTACTTCGAGGGCGCCGACGCCAGTCTGCGCTCCAGCTCGTCCAGGACCTCCCTGGCCGCCGCGATGCCCGCGCTCAGCTCCGCGCGCTCCTGTTCCCGCTCGTGGTGCGCGGCCCCCGCGCGCCTCGCCTCCCGCTCCCGCGCCTTCTCCTCCTGCTCCATCTCCCGGGCCTGGTCCATGGACTCGATGACCACCCCGATCAACATGTTGACCAGGAGGAACGAGCTGAGCAGCGCGTACGAGCCGTAGTAGACGATCGACCAGGGCGAGATCGCCAGGCCCGCGTGCACCGCGTCGCCGAAGCCGTCGAGCGTCATCAGGACGAAGAGCGTGAGCACCGCGCGCCCCAGCGATCCGAAGTGCCCCGGGTCGACGTCGCCGAACCAGGCCCAGCCGAGCATCGCGTACAGGTAGAGCAGCAGGGAGCCCACGAGCAGGAAGCCCGCCATGCCCGGCAGGCTCTTGCCGATGGCGGTGACGATGATCCGCAGCTGGGGCAGGAAGCGGACCGCGCGCACCACCCTGGCCAGCCTGAGGAGCCGCAGCAGGGTGGTGTTCTGGCCGCCGAACGGGGCCAGCGCGATCCCGACGACCAGCGCGTCGAAGACGTTCCACGGATTGCGGAAGAAGTCGGCCGGCCGGTCGAGGTGGGCCAGCGCGCGCACCAGGATCTCCACCGTGAACGCCACGAGCAGCAGGTGTTCGAGGGAGTGCAGCTGCTGCCGCCAGCCGGCCGCGAGGCCGGAGTACGTCTCCAGGCCGAGCAGCACCGCGTTGAGCGCGATGGCCGCGACCCCGGCGGCGGAGAACCAGGCCGCGTCCGCGATCCTCCCGGCCCGTACGGCCACCGCCCCTCGCCTGCCGCTGCCACTTCGCTGGGCCCGCCCGTCGAGCGTCCTGGCACCAGTCGTCATGTGTGGGCTCATCTCTCGCTTTCCCCTGTGTTCCGTCGGCCGTATCGGTGCCCCGCGGAGCGCCGTCCGGTGTGCGCCCCGCTCTGCACCGGGCAACCTGCTCGGCCCGTCGGGAGGGACAACGAGCCGAGCGCGTGTACGGAAGTGCTCCATTGCGCTCGACTGTGCCGGGTGCCGGGTGCCGGGTGCCGGGTGCCGGGCAGCGGGCCCCGGTCGCCCGCCCCGGCCCGGCCCAGGCCTGCCCCCGCCCCGGCCCCTGCCCCCGCCCCGCCCGGATTGCGGGGCCGCGCGCCCGGGGCGACCGTGGACAGCGTGCACCGATACGTACGGAGAGCCGTCGTCGCCGCCCTCGCGGGCCCCCTGCTCCTGACCGCCGCCTGCTCGTCGGCCGGTACCGGCACCCGGGGGGCCGCGGTCGCCGCCGCGGACGAGAGCGGCGCGCCCGAGCGCTTCAGCCATCCGGGCGTACTGGTCGACGGGGCGCAACTGCGCACCGTACGGGAGAAGGTCGCCGCGGGCGCCGAGCCGTGGGCCGCCGCGTTCACCGCGATGAAGGCCAGCAGGTACGCCGACCCCGACTACACCGCCCAGCCCGCGAAGACCGTCGCCTGCGCGTCCAACGCGGGCACCCCCGCCTGCGTCGCGGAGCGCGAGGACGCCATCGCCGCGTACACCCAGGCGCTGCTCTGGTCGGTGACGGGCCAGGAGGCGCACGCCGCCAAGGCCGTCGAGATCATGGACGCCTGGTCGGCCGTGATCAAGGCGCACACCAGGGACGACGCCGACCTCCAGACCGCGTGGGCGGGCTCGTCCTGGGCGCGGGCCGCGGAGATCGTGCACGCCGGGTACCCGAAGTGGCGGGGGCCCGAGGTGCAGCGCTTCAAGTGGATGCTGCGCAAGGCGTACCTGCCCGCGGTGACCGCGCGGGTGCCGGACTACAACGGCAACTGGGAACTGGCGATGACCGACGCGTCGATCGGCATGGCGGTGTTCCTGGAGGACAAGGGCCTGTTCGAGGCGTCCCTGGAGCGGTTCAGGGCGCGGGTGCCCGCGTACTTCTACCTGTCGTCCGACGGCCCGCTGCCCAAGGCGCCGCCGGGCGGCCACGTGAAGACCCCCGACGAGCTGGCGACGTACTGGTTCGGCCAGCGCACCTACCGCGACGGGCTCGGCCAGGAGACCTGCCGCAACCTGCGCCACATCGGCTACTCGCTCGCCTCGACCGCGCACATCGCGGAGACCGCCTGGCACCAGGGCGTCGACCTCTACGACGAGCAGGCCGACCGGCTGCGCGCCGCGCTGGAGTTCCACGCCCGCTACCAGCTCGGCGCGCCCGCGCCGAAGTGGCTGTGCGGCGGGAAGGTCGAGCGGAGCATGGGCCCGGACGTCGAGGTCGCGCTCAACCACCTTCAGGGGCGGCTCCACCAGGCCCTGCCGCAGACCGAACGGCTCGCCGAGAAGCAGCGGCCCGCGGGGACGGACGACCTGTTCGTGGCGTGGGAGACGCTGACGCACGCCCGGAACCCGGGTGCCGATCAAGGGGCATGACTGCCTGCGGATCCTGTGCGTTGTGGACCGGTCGGGTGCGAAACATGATCGACTCTGGCTGTTGACGGCGATGGTCTTGCCCCGGCGTGGGCCGGGGCTTACGTTCTCCTCCTACACGCCATGTCTACGTGCGTAGAGGCTCTCTGACGTCCCGTCGAAGGAGCAGGCACATGTCCGCAGACCCTTCCGTCGTACGCGCCGCACTCGTCCAGGCGACCTGGACGGGCGACACCGAATCGATGATCGCCAAGCACGAGGAGCACGCCCGCGAGGCGGCCCGGCAGGGGGCGAAGGTCATCGGTTTCCAGGAGGTGTTCAACGCCCCCTACTTCTGCCAGGTCCAGGAGCCCGAGCACTACCGCTGGGCCGAGGCCGTCCCGGACGGGCCGACCGTCCGCCGCATGCAGGACCTCGCCCGCGAGACCGGAATGGTGATCGTCGTCCCGGTCTTCGAGCTGGAGCAGTCCGGCTTCTACTACAACACCGCCGCCGTCATCGACGCGGACGGCAGCTACCTCGGCAAGTACCGCAAGCACCACATCCCCCAGGTCAAGGGCTTCTGGGAGAAGTACTACTTCAAGCCGGGCAACCTGGGCTGGCCCGTCTTCGACACCGCCGTCGGCAAGATCGGCGTGTACATCTGCTACGACCGGCACTTCCCCGAAGGGTGGCGGCAACTGGGCCTCAACGGCGCCCAGTTGGTGTACAACCCGTCCGCCACCTCGCGCGGCCTCTCCGGCTACCTCTGGCAGCTGGAACAGCCCGCGTCCGCCGTCGCCAACGAGTACTTCGTCGCCGCCATCAACCGCGTCGGCCAGGAGGAGTACGGCGACAACGACTTCTACGGCACCAGCTACTTCGTGGACCCGCGCGGCCAGTTCGTCGGCGACGTGGCCTCCGACAAGGAGGAGGAACTCCTCGTGCGCGACCTCGACTTCGGGCTAATCGACGAAGTGCGGCAGCAGTGGGCCTTCTACCGCGACCGCCGACCCGACGCCTACGAAGGGCTGGTCAAGCCGTGACGTCCCTCTTCGACCGCCACAAGGCCGTCACCCCCGAGTGGCTCGCCCTCTACTACGGCGAGCCCATCGAGCTGACCCACGGCGAGGGCCGCCACGTCTGGGACGCCGAGGGCCGCAAGTACCTCGACTTCTTCGGCGGCATCCTCACCACCATGACCGCCCACGCCCTGCCCGAGGTCACCAAGGCGGTGAGCGAGCAGGCCGGGCGGCTCATCCACTCCTCGACCCTCTACCTCAACCGCCCGATGGTCGAGCTGGCCGAGCGGATCGCCACCCTCTCCGGCATCCCCGACGCCCGCGTCTTCTTCACCACCTCCGGCACCGAGGCCAACGACACGGCCCTGCTGCTCGCCACCGCGTACCGCCGCTCCAACCAGATCCTGGCGATGCGCAACAGCTACCACGGCCGCTCCTTCTCTGCCGTCTCCATCACCGGCAACCGCGCCTGGTCCCCGACGAGCCTCTCGCCGCTCCAGACGCTGTACGTGCACGGCGGCGTCCGCTCCCGGGGCCCGTACGCGCACCTGAGCGACGCGCAGTTCATCGAGGCGTGCGTCACCGACCTGCGCGACCTCCTCGGCCACACCCGGGAGGCCGCGGCCCTGATCGCCGAGCCGATCCAGGGCGTCGGCGGCTTCACCTCCCCGCCCGACGGGCTGTACGCCGCCTTCCGCGAGGTGCTGGCCGAGCGCGGCATCCTGTGGATCTCCGACGAGGTGCAGACCGGCTGGGGCCGCACGGGCGACCACTTCTGGGGCTGGCAGGCGCACGCCGCGAGCGGCCCGCCCGACGTCCTCACCTTCGCCAAGGGCATCGGCAACGGCACCTCGATCGGCGGCGTCGTCGCCCGCGCCGAGGTCATGAACTGCCTGGACGCCAACTCCATCTCGACGTTCGGCGGTTCGCCGGTCACCATGGCCGCGGGCAACGCCAACCTCGCGTACCTCCTGGAGCACGACCTCCAGGGCAACGCGCGGCGCGTCGGCGGACTGCTCATCGAGCGGCTGCGGGCCATCGGCGCGCAGAGCCCCGCCGTGCGCGAGGTGCGCGGCCGGGGCCTGATGCTCGGCATCGAGCTGGTGAAACCGGGCACCGACGAGGCGGACCCGCAGGCGGCGGCAGCCGTCCTGGAGGCGGCCCGCGAGGGCGGACTGCTCATCGGCAAGGGCGGCGGCCACGACACCAGCGTCCTGCGCATCGCCCCGCCGCTCACGCTCACCGTGGCCGAGGCCGAAGAGGGCGCGTCGATCATCGAACGAGCGCTGCGCGCGCTGTAGCCGACGCACGGGACAACCGACGCACCGGACAACCGACGCACCGTCGAGGGAGCGCACCACCATGAGCAGCACCCGCACCCTGATCCGCGGCGGCCTCGTCGTCACCGCCGCCGAAGAGACCCACGCCGACGTGCTGATCGAGGGCGGCCGCATCGCCGCCCTCGTCGCGCACGGCACGGCCGCCGCCGACGCCCTGACGGCCGACCGCACCTTCGACGCCACCGGAAAGTACGTCGTCCCGGGCGGCGTCGACGCCCACACCCACATGGAGCTGCCGTTCGGCGGCACCTTCGCGTCCGACACCTTCGAGACCGGCACCAGGGCCGCCGCCTGGGGCGGGACGACCACCATCGTGGACTTCGCCGTCCAGTCGCCAGGCCACGCCCTGCGCAAGGGACTGGACGCCTGGTACGCCAAGGCGGACGGCAAGTGCGCGATCGACTACGCCTTCCACATGATCCTCTCCGACGTCAACGAGAAGACCCTCAAGGAGATGGACGTCCTCGTCGGCGAGGGCATCACCTCCTTCAAGCTGTTCATGGCCTACCCGGGCGTCTTCTACAGCGACGACGGGCAGATCCTGCGCGCGATGCAGCGCTCGGCGGCCAACGGCGGGCTGATCATGATGCACGCCGAGAACGGCATCGCCATCGACGTCCTGGTCGAACAGGCCCTCCAGCGCGGCGAGACCGACCCCCGCCACCACGGCGAGGTCCGCAAGGCGCTCCTCGAAGCCGAGGCGACCCACCGCGCGATCAAGCTCGCCCAGGTCGCGGGCGCCCCCCTCTACGTGGTGCACGTCTCCGCCCTGGAGGCCGTCGCCGAGCTGGCGAGGGCCAGGGACGAGGGCCTGCCGGTGTTCGGCGAGACCTGTCCCCAGTACCTCTTCCTGTCCACCGACAACCTCGCCGAGCCGGACTTCGAGGGCGCCAAGTACGTCTGCTCCACGCCGCTGCGGCCGCGCGAACACCAGGCCGCGCTCTGGCGCGGCCTGCGCACCAACGACCTCCAGGTCGTCTCCACCGACCACTGCCCCTTCTGCTTCACCGGCCAGAAGGAGCTGGGCCGGGGCGACTTCTCGAAGATCCCCAACGGTCTGCCGGGCGTCGAGAACCGCATGGACCTGCTCCACCAGGCCGTGCTCGACGGGCACATCTCGCGCCGCCGCTGGATCGAGATCGCCTGCGCCAGTCCGGCCCGGATGTTCGGCCTCTACCCCAAGAAGGGCACCATCGCGCCCGGCGCGGACGCCGACGTCGTCATCTACGACCCGGCGGCGACCCAGGTCATCTCCGCCGAGACCCACCACATGAACGTCGACTACTCGGCGTACGAGGGCAAGACGGTCACCGGCCGCGCCGATACGGTCTTCTCGCGCGGTGAACTCGTCATCGAGCGGCGGGAGTTCGTGGGCCGGGCCGGACACGGCGCGTACGTGCCCCGAGGCGTCGGCGAGCACTTCGGCTGAGTGCGGCCCCGCCGAAGGGGCCACTCGATCCCACCGCCGGGGCGGCCCGACCGCCGGGCCGTCCCCGGCACCCGAACCGGACCAAGAGGGGCAGCACGCCATGGACTTCGGACTCGTCCTCCAGACCGACCCGCCGGCATCCGAGGTCGTCGGACTGATGCGCCGCGCGGAGCGCAACGGATTCACCTACGGCTGGACCTTCGACTCGGCGGTGCTCTGGCAGGAACCCTTCGTCATCTACAGCCGCATCCTGGAGCACACCAGGAAGCTGACGGTGGGCCCCATGGTCACCAACCCCGGCACCAGGACCTGGGAGGTGACGGCGTCCACCTTCGCCACGCTCAACGACATGTACGGCAACCGCACGGTGTGCGGCATCGGGCGCGGCGACTCCGCGATGCGCGTCGCGGGCCGGGCGCCGAACACCCTGGCCAGGCTGGGCGAGGCCATCGACGTCATCCGCGACCTGGCCGAGGGCCGGGAGGCGGCCGTGGACGGCAACCCGGTCAGGATCCCCTGGGTGCGGGAGGGGAAGCTGCCGGTCTGGATGGCCGCGTACGGGCCCAAGGCGCTGGCCCTCGCCGGGCAGAAGGCCGACGGCTTCATCCTCCAGCTCGCCGACCCCTTCCTCACGGAGTGGATGGTCAAGGCGGTGCGCGATGCCGCCGAGGCCGCGGGCCGCGACCCCGCTTCGGTCACCATCTGCGTCGCGGCCCCCGCGTACGTGACGGCGGACGACTCCCCGGCGGCCCTGGCGCACGCCCGTGAGCAGTGCCGCTGGTTCGGCGGCATGGTCGGCAACCACGTCGCGGACCTCGTCGCCCGCTACGGCGAACACTCCGGTCTGGTGCCCGAGGACCTCACCGCGTACATCAAGTCCCGCGAGGGCTACGACTACAGCCACCACGGCAGGACGGGCAACCCCGACACCGCCTTCGTCCCCGACGAGATCGTCGACCGCTTCTGCCTGCTCGGCCCGGCGTCCGCGCACATCGAGAAGCTGACCGCACTGCGCGACCTGGGCGTCGACCAGTTCGCGGTGTACGCCATGCACGACGCGCGCGAGAGCGTCATCGACGCGTACGGCTCCGAGGTCGTCCCGGTGTTCACCGGCGCTTGAGGCTGACGGGGGAGGGGGCGGGATCACCGGGCCGCCTTGGCGACTGCGGCCCGATGCTCGCCGCACGCGTACACCGACCGTGGTGGACCCGACGCGGCATCCACGTATGCGACGGTCTGCACGTTGCGTCCGCTGCCGCAGCGTGCGCACAGTGCCGCTTCGCGGGTCACGCGTCCTCCCCCTGCGTCCGGGCACGGGGCGTCCTCGCTCTCATCCGGGCACCGGAGGTGGACCCGGACGGTCCCACGCAGGCCCTCACCCACGACGAACTCGACGTAGGGGGTATCGGCCAGGATCAGATGCCCGCACCGGTGGCACGGCTGGTCGTAGTCGGCTACGAGGTGCGCCGTCACGGTCGTGGCCCGAGTGTCCGCGCCGCAGTGCGGTCGAGGCAGTACGGCGGTCCGCTCTGGGGGTCCTCGATGACGGCGCCCGTGCGCGCGTCGAGTCGGCCGAGGGCAACCGGGCAGAGACTCCGGGGGACGCGCACGGCGTCCCACCAACTCCCTGCGGGCTGCATGGAGACCGTGACGCCGGATGGCGTCCATTCGAGAGGCGGTGGGTTCGTCATGTCTTCAGGATCTTGTGGCGTGCCTGACTGCTCTATCCCCTGCCGGTAATCTCATGGTGAGATGCATTTCCATCCCGCCATGAACAGTGGGGGCCGATGTCGACAGCGCTCGTCCCGATCCCCATGCCCGAGTGGGCATGGCAACACGCCGAGGTGCGCCAGGCCTTACGGGCCCGCGATGTCGGCGCGGTCCTCCGCTACGTTCAGCAGTACGCCGGCGCCAGCCAGTCCCGCATCGCCGCGGCCGTCGGCATGACCCAGGCCCGCGTCAACGAGATCATCAACGGGCGCCGGGAGGTCGTGAGGCTCGACGTGTACGAGCGGGTCGCCGACGGCCTCCACATGCCCGACGACGCCCGACACTTGATGGGACTCGCCGCGAGTCGAGAGGCCCGCTCAGCGGGTGCGGTCTTCGACCTGGCCGCCTTCCCCGAGGTCGTACGCGTCTACGCCGGGCAGGCGTCCGCCGCCGAAGAGATCCAGCAGCAGGCCACCACCGCAACCGAGTTGGATGTGCTTGCTGTTCGCGGGCTCGGGCTGATCGGATTGAACGACTCTCTGCTGCGGGCCTCGCTGACCCGCACTGCGGGACCGCTGCCCCGGGTCCGGGTACTGCTCCTCCACCCCGAAGCGTCCGCACTCGCCCGCCGCGCTGCGGAGATCGGTGAATCCGTGGAGTCGTTGGCCAGCGGGGTCCGCCTCGCCGAGGCGCGGCTGCGCGAGCTAACCGACATCTGCGACCTGTCGGTGTTCCGCTACCGGATGCTGCCGACCTGGCGGATCATCCGGTTGGATGCCGTCATGTTCGTGTCCGCCTTCGACGTCGGGTGGGAGGGACACGAGTCGGCGACGTACAAGGTGATGGAGACACCACACGGGCCGTTGTACCGCGGCTTCCGGCGGATGTTCGAGGCGATGCTCGACGAGGGCGAACGCACGGCCTGAGAAGGGAGCAGCGGGTGATCGAGGCAGAGCTGAAGGCTTGGGTGCGTGCACCGGAAGAGGTCCTGAACCGGCTGGAGGAGCGTGCGCCCGGCCGGGTAGAGGTGTATCAGGACACGTACTACGACCGGCCGGACGGGTCACTCGACGGGCAGGATCAGGAGCTGAGGGTACGGACCGTGCACGGCGCCGACGGCATCCGCACGGTGCTCACCTTCAAGGGCGCCGCAGTTGACGAGGCGTCAGGGTCGAAGCCTGAGTACGAGACGCGAGTGGAGGACGCCGATGCGGTGCACGCGATGCTGCGCGGGCTGGGCTACGTGCCGCTCATCGCGTTCGAGAAGCGCTGTCGGAACTACGACATCGAGGCCCATGGCCGCGACGTGCTGGCGACGTTGGTGCGGGTCCCGGAGATCGACGGGACGTTCCTGGAAGTGGAGACACTGGCCGCCGAGGACGACGTTGTGGCGGCTCTCGCGGACGTGCGGGCCGTACTCGCCGATCTGGGGATCGGTGAGGAGGATCTGACCCGCGACACGTACACCAGCGCGGTCCGCGCCAGCCGCGCGCGCTGACCCTGGACGCACGACGCCCCCGCCGCGTTCGGCGTGGCCGGGATGTGGCCGCAGCGCGACCGCGAGGTGTCCGCGTCCCGCTGAGAACCAGGTGCGTCCAACCTCTTGCCGGGGTGGCCCGACCTCCCTAATGTGAACCTTCAAATTCCAGGAAGTGCTTCACGTGGGTTCCGTTAGGGCAAATTTTGAACGATCCAATTTCTGTGTCGATTCAGGGGGAGGGCCCGGCCGCGGGCTACCTCGACCACGCCAGGGTCGGCCCGGTCTCCCGTCCGGCCGCCGCCGCGCTCGCCGGGGCGACCTCGCTCGCCACCCGCTCGGGCCCCGCCGACCTCGACCGGCTGTTCGCCCTCAGTGACGCGGCCCGCGCCTCGGCGGCCCGGCTGCTCGACGCCGGGCCGCACGAGATCGCGCTCGCCCCGTCCACCAGCAACGGCCTGTTCACCGTGGCCGCCGCACTGCGCGGCCCGGGGGCGGTCCTGGTCCCCAGGGGCGAGTTTCCGGCCAACCTCTACCCCTGGCTCCGCTTCGCCTCCAGGGGCGGCCCCGCCGTCCGCCTCCTCGACCCGGCGGGCCACCGCCACATCACCCCCGACCTGCTGCGCCGCCACCTCGCCCCCGACGTCACCGCCCTCGCGGTGAGCGCCGTCGACTCGCTCACCGGCCACCTGGCGCCGCTCGCCGACCTCAAGGAGGCCCTGGGCCCCGACCGGCTGCTGATCGTGGACGCCATCCAGGGCCTGGGCGCCGTCCCGATCGAGGCGGGCGCCGCCGACGTCCTCGTCAGCGGCGGCCAGAAGTGGCTGCGGGCCGGCTGGGGCGCCGCGCTGCTGCTCATCCGCGACCGGTGCGCACAGCGCCTGACCCCGGGGCTCGGCGGCTGGGCGGGCGTCGAGGAGCCCTTCGCGCACCGGCATCCGGCCGCGCCGCTGCCGGGCGCGGCCGCGCACCTCGCGACCAACCCCGACTTCCCGGCCGCCGCCGCGCTCGGCGCGGCGATCGACGACCTGCTCGCCGGGGGCGGCCCCGCCGCCGTCGGTACCCGGATCCGCGCCACCCTCGCCGACCTCCTCGACCGCGCGCGGCGGGCCGGTGCCGAAGTCCTGCTGGACGGCATCGACCCCGGCGAGCGGGGCGGCATCGGCGCGTTCCGGCTGCCGGGACACGACCCGGCAGCCGTGCACGCGGCCCTCGGAGCGGCGGGCGTGATCACCACCCGCCGCGACGAGTGGATCCGGCTGTCCCCGCACGCGGACACCCCGACGGCCGCGGCCGACCTGTTCGCGGACGCGCTGCACGCGCTCGCGCGCGGCACGGCGCACCACCCCGTCCCCTCCCACTCCACCCTCCGTCCCACGACCCCACCCCAGGAGCCGACATGTCCCACCGCCTGAACCGCCGCCAACTGCTCCGGACAGCGACCGCGTCCGCCGCCGGTCTCGGCCTGGCCGCCTGCGGCGACAACGGCGGCGGTGGCGCCGCGGGAGGAGGTGACGGCGACAGCGGAAGCATCACCGTCTGGAGCTGGACCACCGCCGCCGAGGGCCTGCGCGCCGTCGTCCCCTCCTTCGAGCGGGACAACCCCGGCATCACCGTCGACGTCCAGGACGTCGGGGAGCCCGCCATCTGGGACAAGATCACCGTCGGCCTCGCGGCGGGCGGCAAGGGCCTCGCCGACGTGCTGCACGTCGGCGTCGACTACCTGCCCGGCTACCTGGACAAGTTCCCCGACGGCCTCGCCGACCTGTCCAAGCTCGGCGCCGACAAGCACAAGGACGCCTTCGCCGACGGCCTGTGGCCGACCGTCATCGGCGAGGACAAGGCCGTCCACGCCCTCCCGTGGGAGGTCAACCCGCTCGGCCTGTTCTACCGGCGGGACTACTTCGAGAAGGCCGACGTCGACCCGGCCGGCATCAGCAGCTGGGACGACCTGATCGCCGCGGGACCGAAGATCCGGTCCGCCTCCGGGGCGAGCCTGCTCGGGCTCGACAAGACCGGCGCGACCCAGGACGTGGACTTCTTCCAGAACCTGATGCAGCTCCAGGGCGCCTTCTACTTCGACGGCCAGGGCGACATCACGCTCGCGGCCCCCGCCGCCGTCCAGGCCCTCACCGTCGTCAAGCGCCTCAACGACGCCGGACTGCTCGCCGACACGGCGGGCCAGGGCACCAGCAAGCGGCTGCTGAGCCAGGGAAAGCTCGCCACCGTCGCGGACGCAGCCTGGGCCGCCGAGTACCTCGCCCTCAAGTTCCCCGGACAGAAGGGGAAGTGGCGCGTCATGCAGCCGCCGGCCGCCCTGCCGGGAGGGCAGCGCAACGCCATCGTCAACTCCACCTACCTGGCGGTCGCGGGCTCCAGCAAGCGCCGCAAGGCCGCCTGGCGGTTCGTCGAGTACGCGCTCACCAAGCCCGCCGAGATCAACCGGATCTTCACGGCCGGCGGCGTCTTCCCCGCCCTCAAGGCGGCCTACGCCGACCCCAAGTTCAGCGCGCCCCACCCCTTCTACGGCGGCCAGAAGGTGCTGAAGACCTTCGTGGACTCGCTCGGCGCCGGGTCCGGCGCCACCAACTTCACCAGCGACTACTCCCGCGCCCTCAAGCTCGCCAGCGACGCCCAGAGCAAGGTGCTGCTCAAGGGCGCCGACCCGGCGGCAGCCCTCAAGGACGCCGCCAAGCAGCTCGCCCAGCAGACCGGTCGGAAGCAGGCGGCCTGACCATCATGTCCCTCGCCCCGCCCAAGAGTGCCCCCGCCCCGGCCGGCCGCCGCGCCGCCGGGCGGCCGGGCCCCGCCCGCAAGGGACGGCGCCGACTGCTCACCCGCGCCTCCGTCCCGTACCTGCTGATCATGCCCGCGGTCCTGGGCTTCGCGGTCTTCAAGGCCTACCCCATCGTCGCCTCGCTCTGGATCAGCCTCACCACCGGCAACGGCGACGACCGGGAGTTCGCCGGGCTCGCCAACTACCGCCGCCTGCTGGACGACCCGCTGTTCTGGACCGCGCTGAAGAACACCGGCCTGATCCTCGCCGTCCAGGTCCCGCTGATGCTCGGCCTCGCCCTGCTCGTCGCGCTCGGCCTCAATTCGAGCAAGGTGTGGCTCCGCCCGGTGTGGCGGCTCGGCGTCTTCGTGCCCTCGCTGACCGGCCTGGTCGCGACCGGCGTGATGTTCTCCGTGATCCTCAACCACGACGCGGGACTGCTCAACTGGGTCCTCTCCCTGTTCGGCACCGACCGGATCAACTGGCTCGGCAGCCCCTTCTGGGCCCGCATCGCCATCGTCCTCGTCCTCACCTGGCACTACACCGGCTACAACGCGGTGCTGTACCTCGCCGGACTCCAGGGCATCCCCAAGGAGCTCTACGAGGCCGCGAAGGTCGACGGGGCGGGACCCGTCCGCCGCTTCACCGCCATCACCCTGCCCCAGCTCCGGCCGATCCTGCTGCTCACCGTGGTGCTCTCCACCATCGGCACCCTCCAGCTCTTCGACGAGCCGTACGTCCTCACCGGCGGCGGCCCCGACAACTCCACCCTGACGGTGACCATGTACCTCTACAACAACGGCTTCAAGTACTTCGACTTCGGGTACGCCTCCGCTCTCGCGTACGCGCTCGCGGTCATCGTCTCCGTACTCGGCCTCATCCAGGTCCGCGTGATGGGAGAGCGCCGGTGAAGCGCCGGGGCACCGCGCTCACGCTGCTGCTCGCGGGCGCCTTCGGGCTCTGCGTCGCCCCCTTCTACTGGCTCGCCGTCGCCGCGACCCAGGACGACAAGGACGTCTTCTCCTGGCCGCCGAAACTGCTCCCCGGCGGCCACCTGATGGAGAACCTCCGGGGCCTTGAGGAGTCCATCGGACTCACCCGCGTCCTGGTCAACACCCTCGTGGTGGCGACCGCCCAGACCGTGGGCGCGGTCGCCGTCTCCGTGCTGGCCGGATACGCCTTCGCCAAGTTCGAGTTCCGCGGGCGCAACCTGTTCTTCGCGCTGCTGCTCAGCACCCTCGTCATCCCCGACACGGTGATGCTGATCCCGATCTTCGAGATGATGATGGACATCGGACTGATCGACTCCTACCAGTCCGTCGTCCTGCCCGGCCTCGTCACCCCGTTCGGCATCTTCCTGATGCGGCAGGCGCTGCGCTCCATGCCCGACGAACTCCTCGACGCGGCCCGCGTCGACGGCGCGGGCGAACTGCGGGTGCTGTGGCGGATCGTCATCCCGGTGAACCGGCCCGTCATCGCCGCGCTCGCGCTGTTCGTCTTCCTCGGCGCGTGGAACCAGTTCGTCTGGCCCCTGATCGCGCTGCGCAGCCCCGAGATGCACACGCTGCCCGTGGCCACCGCGACCCTCCAGGGCCTCTCGACCACCAACTACGCGCAGGTCCTGCTCGCCAGCGCCATCGCCGCTATCCCCGTGATGGCCCTCTTCCTCTTCCTGCAACGCCAGTTCATCTCCGGCCTGTTGGCCGGGGCGACCAAGGAGTGACCCCGTGAACGCCGCGATCACCGTGACCACCGGCCTGACGCACGTCACCGGCGCCCCGCTCACGGTCCACCTCACCGCCGCCCCTGCCGCCCCTGCGGCCCCTGCCGGACCCGGCCCCGGTGCCGAAGGGCTGGAGGCCACCGCCACCCAGCTCGACGACGGCGTGACCCTCATCGAGGTCTCGTCCGCCGCCCCCGCGACCGTCCGCGCCGAATGGCGGGTGCCCTGCGTCGGCGCCACCGCCTACTGGACCCCCGACACCAGCGCCGCCCGCTGGCTCCCGCCCTCCTGGAGCACGCCCAGGACCGTCTCGTACGCCAAGGGCGCCCCCGTCGCCAGCCTCGTCGGCACCGGCGACCGCGCCCTGTGCACCGCGGCCCTGGGCGAGACCTCCGCACCCGTGCGCATCGGCGGGGGCGTGGTCGAGGAGACCGGCGAGTTCGCCTTCACCGTGGAGCAGGAACTCGCCCCGGGCGCGGCGCCGTTCAGGCTGCGGATCGACCTCGGCGGCCGCCACTTCGCCGCCACCGTCCGGGCCGTCGCCGCCTGGTGGGCCGAGGGCACCACGCACCCCGGCGTCCCGCCCGCCGCCCGGCTGCCCGCGTACTCCACCTGGTACAGCCTCCACCAGAACGTCGACGCCGCGGCCGTCGAGCGCCAGGCCGCGCTCGCCGCCGGCCTCGGCTGCGCGAGCGTCATCGTGGACGACGGCTGGCAGACCGCCGACCGCGCCCGCGGCTACGCCCACTGCGGCGACTGGGAGCCCAACCCGGCCGCCTTCCCCGACCCCGCGGCCCACGTCGCCGAGGTCCACCGGCTCGGCCTCGCCCACCTCCTCTGGTACGCCCTGCCGTTCATCGGCCGCCAGAACAAGGCGTGGGACCGGTTCAAGGACCTGGTCCTGCGGGAGGACGCGGACCTGGAGGCGGCCGTCCTGGACCCGCGCCACCCCGAGGTGCGCGCCCACCTGATCGAGAAGGTCTCGCGCGCCGTCGAACAGTGGGGCGCGGACGGCGTGAAGCTCGACTTCATCGACTGCTTCGCCGTCGCGGACCCGCCGCCCGCCCCGCCCGGCGCCGACCGCACCGCCGTCCACGAGGGCGTGCGGCAGCTCCTCGCCGACCTCGACGCCCGGCTGCGCCGCACCCGCCCCGACGTGATCGTCGAGCACCGCCAGCCGTACGTCGGCCCCGGGCTCTGGCCGTACGCCAGCATGGTCCGCGCCGTCGACTGCCCGCTCGGCGCCGCCCAGAACCGCCAGCGCACCGTCGACTGCCGGCTCACGGCGGGCCCGCTCGCCGTCCACGCCGACATGACCATGTGGCACCCGGCCGAAACGCCGGAGTCCGTCGCCGTCCACCTGGTCAACGCCCTGTTCTCGGTACCGCAGATATCCGTCGACCTCACCGCCCAGAGCGCCGACCAGCTCGCCGTGCTGCGCTTCTGGCTGGGCTTCTGCCGCGAGCACGCGGACGTCCTCCAGCTCGGCGACCTGGAGCCCGTACGGCCCGACCTCGGCTACCCGCTGGTCGTGGCCCGCGCCGGAGCCACCACCGTCGTCGCCCGCTACGCGCCGCTGTCTGTCGACCTCCCCGACCGGACGGGCGAGGCCGGGGCCGGGACGCTGTTCGTCGCCAACGCGGACGACGACCCCGTGGTGCCGCTGGTCGCCGCACGGCCGCAGCGTGCCCTCGTCCGCGTCCAGGACTGCCGTGGTGAGATCCTGTCCGAGACCGCGCTCGACCTCGCCGCGGGGGCGAACGCGGTGACCGTGCCGACCGGCGGCCTGCTCACCCTGACCCGCGAGCCCTGACCGCTCGCCCCGGGCCGGGGCCGGGGGCCGGACGCAGCACCGGGGCCGGGGGGGGGGGGGGGGGGCCCCCCCCCCCCGCCCCCCCCCCCCCCCCCCCCCCCCCCCCCCCCGGGCCCCCCGCCCGCCCCCCCCGGGGCCCCCCGGGGGCCGGGCCCCCCCGCCCCCCCCCCCCGGGCCGGCGCCCCCGGGGGGGGGCGGGGGGCGGCCCCCCCCCCGGGGGGGGGGGGGGCGGGCGCCCCCCCCGGCCCCGGCCGCCCCACCACCCGCCGCCTACCGCCCGCAGAGGAACGATGACCGCTCGACAGGTGACCATCGAGGACGTCGCACACGCGGCCGGAGTCTCCCGCCAGACCGTCTCCAACGCCCTCAACGCGCCCCACCGGCTGCGCGCCACCACCCTCGCCCGGGTCACCGCCGCCATCGACGAGCTGGGCTACCAGCCCGACCAGTCCGCCCGCAGCCTGCGCACCGGCACCCGCAAGGTCATCGGCTACCCCGCGCCCGCCGACAACCCCGCCGACCCCAACCCGCTGATGGGCGGCTTCCTCCAGGCGCTGGTCAGCGCGGCCGACGCGGTGGGCCACCGCATCCTGCTGTTCCGCGCCGACCCCCAGCAGGGCGCGGGCGCGGTCGCCAAGGCGTTCAACGGGCTGATCGCGGCCCGGCAGGTCGACGGGTTCGTCCTCTCCGACGTCGTCCACGACGACCCGCGCGTCGACGTGCTGGCCGAGGCCGGGTTCCCGTTCGCCGCCTTCGGCCGCACCGCACCGGGACGCCCGCAGAACTGGGTGGACATCGATTCGACCGCCGTCACCGCCGGGCTGGTGCGGCTCCTGCTCGACCAGGGCCACCGCAGGATCTGCTTCCTCAACTCCGCCGCGTCCCTGCCCTGGCTCGCCGACCGCAGGACCGGCTTCCTCCAGGCCGCGGCCGCCGCCACCGACGGCGCCTTCGAGGTCGGCGTCCCCGACGACGACCCGGCCGCGCTGACCCTGGCCGTCCAGCGCCTGCTCACCGGACCCGACCGGCCGACCGCCCTGGTCTGCGCGAACGACTGGCTCGCGCTCACCGCCTACCAGGCCGTCCGCGCGGCCGGTCTGACCGTCGGCGACGACGTCGCCGTCACGGGCTTCAACGACATCCCCCTCTGCACGCTGCTGCAGCCCGCCCTGACCAGCGTCAGGCTGCCCCTCCCGGCCATCGCCCAGGCCCTCGTCGAGCGGCTGATCACGGCCGTCGAGGACCCGGCGGCCGCCCCGGAGAGCGGCCTCCTCCTCCCGGCGGAGCCGGTGGTACGGGGGAGCACGCCGACGCGATAGCCGTCAACCGCCCGGGTTCCGGGGGGTGTTCAGCGGGCGCCGTGCCCCACGGCCCCGGCGGCCCGCACCCCCAGCAGGGACGCCTCGATCCGCTCGACCGCCAACCACGCGCCGTACGACACCAGATGCACCAGGCAGTGGTCCGAGTGCGGCGGTACGAGCCAGGCGGCCACGTCCGCTTCCGTGACGCTGTTCGGGGCGAGCGCCGCGAGCAGCGCCAGGCGCGCGCCGGGGGAGGGGGCTTCGGGCAGCTCGGCCGGACGGGGAACGCCGTCCCACTCGGCCACCGCCCGCTCGACGAAGGCCTGTTCGTCGCCCGACAGCAGCCCCTTGCCCATCAGCGCCGCGTCCCGCAGCGCGCCGTACGCCGCGCCGATCGGGGTCCCCCACGCCCAGGGCGGCTCCACGCCCCGGGTCTGGAGCAGCCGCAGCCCCTCGCCCGACGGCGGCACGCGCAGGACCGCCTCGGCGAGGCGGCGGCCCGCCGGGCTCGCCAGCAGCCGCTCCCGCTGCCGCGGGTCCGCCATGGCGGGCTCGTGGACCAGCACGGACGCGATGCGGTTGACGAAGTGGAAGGTGAGGGCCGTACCGATGAACTCGGGCGCCAGGTCGGCGGGGAAGGGCGCGGGGCCGCCGTGCCTGCCCCAGTCGAGGAGCGCGGCGTGCGCGGGGTCCGCGGGCTCGTCGCCCCAGGCGAGCCGCGCCGCCAACTCCCGCTCGCCGCCCGCGAGGAGCAGCATGCTGTGGGCGCCCACGCAGAACCCGCACGCGTTGGCCAGTGACACCCCCGTGGCCACCAGCTCCTTCTCCGTACGGGACGCGATGCCGGTGAGCAGCGACTCGCGCATCAGCACCCAGGCCGCGGTGAACAGCGGCACGGAGGGCGACAGCGCGGCGAAGGGCGCGGGGGCGCGGATGCCGAACTCGGCCTCCTGCTGGGCGTAGGCGTCCGCGACGACTCCGGTCGCGGACGGGACGGGTACGGGCGAGGTGAAGCGGAAAGGTCCGGTCATGGGGACGATGCTCGCCGCCCGGGTGCGTCCCCGTCGTCGTACGACCGGAGGCAGTCGCGACTGCTGCGAGCGGGCCGGAGAGGGGCGCGACTACTGCGTGGGGAGTAGTGCGGCAACCGTCTCGACGACTGAGGCGGGGCGGGGCCGGCGCGGGCTAGGGTGCGCGCATGCAGGGGAGCAGGCGGGAACCGTCCCGCGTGGAGCGGGGAAACGCGCGGGAGTCCGCGGATGCGGAGCGGGTGGGCGTGCGCGGGCCGTCCGGCGCGGATGGGATGAGCGTGCGGGAGGTGGACGGGGTGGGCGTGCGGGAGGCGGCCGGTGTGGACGGGGTGGGCGTGCGGGAGGCGGCCGGTGTGGACGGGGTGGGCGTGCGGGAGGCGGCTGGCGTGGAGCCGGATGGCGTGCGCGGGCCGGCCGGTGCGGGGCGGCAGCGGCTGGTGCACGTGGCCGACGTGGCCTTCGTCGTGGTGATCGGCGTCTTGACCGCGGCGGCCGGGCTGGCGTCGGGGGAGCCGGACGGCCTCGGGGCCGCAGGGGCCGCGGTGGACCTCGCGCTGATCGCGGTCGGCTCGCTGGTCCTGGTCGCGCACCGGTCCGCCCCGGTGCCGGTCCTCGCGCTCACCACGGCCGCCATGCTCGGGTACGTGTTCCACGGCGACGGCGGCTCCTGGGCGGCGCTGCCCGTGGTCGCCGCCGTCCACGCGGTCTCGCGCAGCGGCAACAGGGGCGTCGGCGCGGCGGCGGGCGGGGTGTTCCTCGCCGGGTACGTCACCGCGCACGCGGGCGCCGATGGGGTCGCGGAGCGCACCGTGCTCCTCGCGGGCTGGTTCCTGTGCGCGGTCGTCACCGGGATCGCGGACAAGAACTGGCAGGCGTACCTCCGGCAGACCGAGCAGCGCGCGGCCGATGCCGAACGCACCCGCGAGGAGGTCGCGTTGCGCAGGGCGGGCGAGGAACGGCTGCGCATCGCGCGCGAGTTGCACGACTCGCTGACCCACTCCATCTCGATCGTCAAGCTCCAGGCGGGCGTCGCCGTGCACCTCGCGAACAAGCGGGGCGACGAGGCGCCGCCCGCGCTGCTGGCCATCCAGGAGGCGAGCGGCGAGGCGATGCGCGAACTGCGCGCCACACTGGAGGTGTTGCGCACGGACGTGGCGCCCGACGGTGCGGGGGGACTGGCCCGCGTGGACGAGCTGGCCGAGCGGGCGCGCTCGGCCGGGGTGCCGGTCACCGTCACGGTCGAGGGCGCGGTGAGGTCCCTGCCGCCGGACGTGGACCGGGCGGCGTTCCGCATCGTGCAGGAGGCGCTGACGAACGTGGCGCGGCACGCCGACCGGGCGGAGGCGAAGGTGCGGATCACCTACGGGCGGGGCGAGTTGCTGGTCCGGGTCGAGGACGAGGGGCCGCTCGCGCCCGGCGATCCGGTGGTGCCGGGCACCGGTCTGACCGGCATGCGCGAGCGCACCGCCGCGCTGGGCGGCACCCTGAGCGCGGCGGCCCGCGAGAGCGGCGGATTCGCGGTGCGCGCGCGGCTGCCGCTGGAGGCACGATGAGCGCGCCGGGCGCGGGCGGCCGTACGGGCGGGCGCAGCGTGCGGGACGCGCCGGAGCCGGGCGGCGAGGCCCGTACGGACGGCACGATCCGCGTCCTGGTCGTCGACGACCAGGCCCTGATGCGCGCGGGGTTCCGCGCGCTGCTGGAGGCGGAGGACGGCATCGAGGTGGTGGGCGAGGCCGCGGACGGCGCGCAGGGCGTCGCCCTGGCGCGCGCACACGTCCCGGACGTGGCGCTGGTCGACGTGCAGATGCCGGTGATGACGGGCATCGAGGCGACCCGCCGCATCGCGGACGACCCCGCGCTGGCCTCCGTGCACGTGGTCATCCTCACCAACTACGGCCTGGACGAGTACGTCTTCGACGCGCTGCGCGCGGGCGCCGCCGGCTTCCTCCTCAAGGACACCGAGCCCGCCGAACTGCTCCGGGCGGTCCGCGTCGCGGCGAGCGGCGACGCGCTCCTGTCGCCCGCGATCACCCGCCGTCTGATCGGCGAGTTCGTCTCCCGCCCGCCGGACCGCGCGACCCCCACCGGCTTCGAGACCCTGACGCGCCGCGAACGCGAGGTGACGGCGCTGGCCGCGCGCGGCCTCAGCAACGAGGAGATCGCCGACCACATGGTGATCAGCCCGTACACCGCGAAGACCCACATCAGCCGTGCGATGACCAAGCTCGGTGCCCGCGACCGGGCCCAACTGGTCGTCTTCGCCTACGAGTCGGGCCTCGTGACCCCCGGCGGCGGGGCGCGCTGAGCCCCCGCCGCCGGTGACCCCGCCGTCCCGGCCGTACCAGTCGTCCTACGGCACCCGCGCCGTCCACTCCTCCGTGCCGAACTTCGTCCGCGCCAGCTCTTCCGCGCGCGCCATCTCCTCGTCCGTGACCTCGCCCCCGGTCAGCCCGTAGCGGCCCCGGAACGAGTCGATCATGCGGTCGATGACGGCCTCGCGGGCCAGGCCCGTCTGGCGGCGCAGCGGGTCGACGCGCTTCTTCGCGCTCTTCGTGCCCTTGTCGGACAGCTTCTCGCGGCCGATGCGCAGCACGTCGAGCATCTTGTCCGCGTCGATGTCGTACGCCATGGTCACGTGGTGCAGCACCGCGCCGCCGCCCGTCACCACGCGCTTCTGGGCCGCGCCCGCGATCTTCCCGGCGTCCGTGGCGATGTCGTTGAGCGGCTGGTACCACGCCTTGACGCCCATGTCGCCGAGCGCGCCCAGCACCCAGTCGTCGAGATAGGCGTAGCTGTCGGCGAAGGAGAGCCCCGAGACCAGGGAGTCGGGGACGGAGAGGGAGTACGTGATGGTGTTGCCGGGCTCGATGAACATCGCCCCGCCGCCGCTGATCCGGCGCACCACCTGGATGCCGTGCCGCTCGGCGCCCGCCGGATCCACCTCGTTGCGCAGCGACTGGAACGAGCCGATGACGACGGCGGGCGCGCCCCACTCCCAGACGCGCAGCGTCGGCGGGCGCCTGCCCTCGGCGACCTCGGTCGTGATCACCTCGTCCAGCGCCATGTGCAGGGCCGGGGGCTGTGGGCCCGCGTGGATCAGCTGCCAGTCGTAGTCCGTCCAGTCCGTGGCGTGCGCCAGGGCGCGGCGCACCGCGACGGCCACGCCCTCCGCCGACAGCCCGAACATCACCGTGCCGGGCGGCAGGGCGGCCTCGACGCGGGCGGCCAGGCCCGGCGCGTCGGTGTCGGCGGGGGCGCCCTCCAGGGCCCGGTTGATGGCGAGGATCGCCTCGTCGGGCTCCAGGAAGAAGTCGCCCGCCACCCGCACGCCGCGCAGGGCGCCGTCCTCGACCTCCAGGTCCACCACGACGAGCTTGCCGCCGGGGACCTTGTACTCACCGTGCACCGTGCGCCTCCGCGATCCGCTGTCCCGTGACCGAGATGTCCGTTCCCGGACCTCACGATAACCGGGCCGGTGCGGGGCGCGGCACGGCGGTCACCGCGCGGCGGACGTCACGGGACGCGCGGCGGCGGGCGGTCCCGGTGCCGGTGCGCCGCGACCGCCTCGGCGAACGCCCGCAGGAACTCCTCCGTGTCCGCGCCCGGCGCGGGCCCGGCGCGCGTGATCACGCCCGGCACCGGGTCGGGCCCGTCCGGGAGCACGCCCAGCACCCGCAGCGCCCCCGCCCCGCCGCCCAGCGCGCCGATCGCCTTGCCGTGCAGATAGCTGTCGCGCACGAACCGCGCCGCCCCCGGCTCCGAGAGCAGAGCGGGGTACGGGCCTGACGCGGCGGCCCCTGGCGTGCCGTCCGGCAGCAGCACCGCGTCGTACAGCACCGAGGAGACCGTGGCCAGCGCCCGGTCCACGGCGTGCCCGGTGCCGTCCGAGCCCCGCACCTCGCCCCCGTGTGCCGCGACGGTCTCCACCACGGCCCCGGCCGCCTCCAGGCGCTCCCGGACCGCGACGGCCTGCGCGGCGTGGACGCCGTCCGCGACGAGGAGCGCGATGCGCCGCGTACGGATCGAGTCGGGCGCGCCCGCCGTACGCGGATGCTCCAGGCTCAGCGCGGGGGAGCGCGCCTTGTACGCGGTCGCTCGGGCGCCCTCCGGCACGGCGATTCCGAGCCCGTGTGCCACCCGGGCCGCCAACTCCGTGTCGACGTGAGCCAGTTCGGCCACCGTCCGGCGCCGTACCGTCAGCGCTTCGACCTTGCCCAGCTCGAAGCGGAACGCCTCCACGACGTGCCGCTGCTCCCAGTGGCTCAGGCTGTTCCAGAACAGCGCGGGCTGGCTGTAGTGGTCGCGGAAGCTCTCGGCGCGGCGGCGCACCTTCGCCCCGTCGAGCCGCGCCGCGTAGTGCGTGAACGCCGTGCCGCCAGGCCCCGCGCCCGATGTGCTCGCCAGGGCGGGGCAGCCCGCGCCCAACGAGTTGGGCGAGTAGTTCGTACCGCTGTGGATCTCGCTCTGGTGCGCGCCGTCGCGCTGGTTGGTGCGGACGGCGGCGACGGGGCGGTTCACCGGCAGCTGCGCGAAGTTGGGTCCGCCGAGGCGGGACAGCTGGGTGTCCAGGTAGGAGAAGTTGCGGGCCTGGAGCAGCGGGTCGTCGGTGAAGTCGATGCCGGGAACGAGGTTCGCGGTGTGGAAGGCGACCTGCTCCGTCTCGGCGAAGAAGTTCTCCGGGTTGCGGTCGAGCGCCATCCGGCCGATCGGCCGCACCGGCACCCGCTCCTCCGGCACCAGTTTCGTCGCGTCGAGCAGATCGAAGTCGAAGGTGAACTCGTCGTCCTCGGCGATGAGTTGAACGCCCAGCTCGTACTCGGGGAACTCCCCGGACGCGATCGCGTCCCACAGGTCGCGCCGGTTGAAGTCCGGGTCGCGGCCCTGGCACTCCTGGGCCTCGTCCCACACCAGCGAGTGCACGCCGAGCTTCGGCGTCCAGTGGAACTTCACGAAGGTGCCCCGGCCCGCCGCGTCGACCATGCGGAAGGTGTGCACCCCGAAGCCCTGCATCATGCGGTAGCTGCGCGGGATCGCCCGGTCCGACATCAGCCACATGACCGCGTGCAGCGTCTCGGGCTGGAGCGACACGAAGTCCCACAGGGTGTCGTGGGCGGACGCGCCGGTCGGGATGTCGTTGTGCGGTTCGGGCTTCACCGCGTGCACGAAGTCGGGGAACTTGATCCCGTCCTGGACGAAGAAGACCGGGAAGTTGTTGCCCACCAGGTCGTAATTGCCCTCGGAGGTGTAGAACTTGGTGGCGAACCCGCGGACGTCCCGCACGGTGTCGGCGGAGCCGCGCGGCCCCTGGACGGTGGAGAAGCGGACGAACACCGGGGTCCGCACGCCGGGGTCCTGGAGGAAGGCGGCGCGGGTGAACTCCGCGCAGGACGCGTACGGTTCGAAGTAGCCGTACGCCCCGGCGCCCCGCGCGTGCACCACGCGCTCCGGGATCCGCTCGTGGTCGAAGCGGGTCAGCTTCTCCCGGAAGTGGAAGTCCTCCAGGAGCGTCGGGCCGCGCGGCCCGACGCGCAGCGAGTCGTCGGTGTGCCCGACGCCCGTGCCCTGGTCGGTGGTGAGCGGGCCGCCCGCGGGGTCGGCGGCGCGGAAGGCGTCGAGCCGCGCCCGACCCCGGAGGTCGGCGGCGCTCCCCCCGGGGGCGGGCGCCAGGCTCTCGGGCCCCGGCTCCCCGGGCACGCCGCGCGGGCCCGTCACGTCGCCACCTCCCCGGCCGCGAACGGTGCCGTCGGCGTCGCGAGTGCGGTCCGCACGGTCACTCACCCCGCTTTCCGAGTGCTTCGGCCAGTTGTTCCTTTGTCATCGACGAGCGGCCCTCGATGCCGCGCCGCTTGGCCTCCGCGTACAACTGGTCGCGCGTGGGCCCCCGCGAGCCGCTGTGCGAACGCAGCCCGCCGCGCCGGGACGAGGAGACGTCCCGGGTGGACGCGGGGCTGCCGGTGGCGGCCTCGCCGGTCCTGGCGCGCTCCTTGTTGACGGTCCTGGCCGCGATCTCCGCCGCCCGCTCGGGGGACTCGCCGCGGTCCAGCGCGCTCTGCCTGATGTGCTCGTACTGCCTCTCGCGCTTGGCGTTCGATCCTCGGGGCACGATCGGCTCCTCTCCGGGGGAAGGTGGTGCGCTCGGCTCCGGCCGGGTGCGTCCGGAGAGTCCCGCGTATCCGTGCGGGCCGCGCGCAAACGTGTGGGACACGCTCAGGGACGCTCCGTCGGACCGCCCCCGTCCGGGTCGCGGGGTGCTTGCCCGTCGGCCCTGCGGGTGCCCTGGTTGCCGTGGTTCATCAGCTGGTGCGGGGTGAGGCGGCCGCGGCCGCGCGGCACCTCGGCGGGGGCGCGGCGCTCGCGGACCTCGCCGACCGGCCCGGACTCCGGCAGCCGCGGCTGCTCGTCGGGGGTCGGCGGGCCCGGCTGCCGGTCCTGCCTGCGCATGCCCCACCAGACTGCGGCGACGAGCACGGCGACCAGCACCAGACCCACGGCGAAGGGGGCGGCGCCGGCCAGGAAGCTGCCGTCGAGCGCGAGCGGTGGTGCGTCGGTCGGTGTGCCGGTGCGATACATCCTTGCCGGGTACCCGCGGGGCCCGTGCGAAACGGGCGGAGACGGGCGGAGCCCGACAGGGGCGGGCGGGGAGGTGCGAGGAGGTGCGGCAGTGGGCCGGTCGGCGCGGCGTGCTTAGCTGGTCACATGATCATCGATGACTTCCTTGCCAGCGTCAGTGACCTGTCCGCGGTCGACGAAGCGGTACGGGCGGCGGCCGCCGCCGAGATCATGCCGCGGCACAGGCGGCTGGCCGCGCACGAGATCCTCACCAAGGGCGGCCCGCACGACCTGGTGACGGCGGCGGACCGGCTGGCCGAGCAGCGCCTCACGGAGGTGCTGGGCAAGCTGCTGCCGGGCTCGGTGGTGGTCGGCGAGGAAGCGGTGCACGCGGACCCGGCGGTGTACGAGGCGCTGCGGGGCGACGCCCCGGTGTGGATCGTGGACCCGGTGGACGGCACGCGGCAGTTCGTGCGGGGCGAGGACGGCTTCTGCACGCTGGTGGCGCTGGCGCGGGCCGGGGAGGTGCTGGCCTCCTGGACGTACGCCCCGGCGCTGGACGAGATGGCGGTGGCGGTACGGGGCGGGGGCGCGACCCTGAACGGCGTGCCGCTGCGGTCCGGGGCGCCGGAGGCGGGCGCCGAACTCAGGATCGCCACGTCGCACCCCGACTACACGACCGACGACCAGAAGCGGGCGCTGCGGCGGCTCGAGGTCGAAGGGGTGCGGCCGCGGCCGTGCGGATCGGCGGGCCTCGAGTACCTGGCGGTGGCCAGGGGCGAGCTGGACGCGGTCGCGTTCTCCTGGGAGCTGGCGTGGGACCACGCGGCGGGGCTGCTGCTCCTGGAGGAGGCGGGAGGCACCGACGTGACGGTCGCGGGGGAGCGGTTCCGGGTGACCGGGGGGAACGCGCTGCCGTTCACGGCGGCGCGGGACGCGGCGACGGCGGAGCGGGTCCGGGCGCTCTTGGCGGGCTGAGCGCGGCGGGCGCCCCCGCGGGGTGTCCGTTGCCCGCCGCGGGCGAAAGGCGCGCGCCGCGGGCGAAAGGCGCCCGGGGCGGGCGGGCCCCCCGCCCCGGTGCGGCCCATCCCTCAGAACAGCGCCCCCGTGCCCGCCGCTCCCTCCAGCTCCAGCAGCCGCTGCTTGCGGGCGAGCCCGCCCCCGTACCCCGTCAGGCTCCCCGTGGAGCCGATCACCCGGTGGCACGGCACGATGATCCCGATCGGGTTCTTCCCGTTCGCGAGCCCCACCGCCCGGGACGCCCCGGGCTTCCCCAGCGCCTCCGCGAGCTCGCCGTACGTGCGCGTCCCGCCGTACGGGATCAGCCGCAGCTGCTCCCAGACGCTCCGCTGGAACGGCGTGCCGTGCAGCGTCAGGGGCAGGTCGAACTCCGTCAGCCCGCCGTCGAAGTACGCCTCCAACTGCTCCACCGCCCGGTCGAACGGGCCCCGCCCCCGCACCCGTTCCCCGAAGGTCTCCTCCGCGGGGCGGTGCCGCTGGTCGACCATGTACAGGCCGGACAGCTCACCGTCCGTCGCGACCAGCGTCAACCGGTCGTACGGGCTGTCGATCACCAGGTGGCTGCGCCCCTGGGCGTTCGTTCCCACCGTCATTCTCCGTTCTTCGGCAGATGGTTGATCGGGTGCGAGTCCGTCGCCCACAAGTACTGCACCGCGTACGCCCGCCAGGGCCGCCAGCCCTCCGCCCGCGCCGTCAGCGCGGCCGGGGTCGACGGCAGGCCCAGGCCCTGCGCGGCCTTGCGGATCCCCAGGTCGGACGGGAGGAACGCGTCAGGATCGCCCAGCCCCCGCATCGCGATCACCTCCACCGTCCACGGACCGAACCCCGGCAGTTCCCGCAGCCCGGCGCGGGCCTTGGCCCAGTCGCTGTCGGCGCCCAGCACCAGGCTGCCGTCGGCCAGGGCCGCGACCAGGGTCGTCAGCGTCCGCCGCCGGCTGGCCGGCATGGCCAGCGACCCGGGGTCCAGCGCCGTCAGTTGCTCGGGCGTCGGGAAGAGGTGGGTGAGCCCGCCCTCGGGATCGTCGACCGGCGTCCCGTACGCCGTCACCAGGCGCCCCGCGTGCGTACGGGCCGCGGCCGTCGACACCTGCTGGCCCAGCACGCCCCGTACCGCGAACTCCGCCGCGTCCACCGTCCGCGGCACCCGCCGCCCCGGCGCCTTCGCCACCAGCGGCGCGAGCAGCGGGTCCGCGGAGAGCTGCGCGTCGACCGCGACCGGGTCCGCGTCGAGGTCGAGCAGCCTGCGGCAGCGGCTGATCGCGTTCGTGAGGTCGCGCGGATCGGTCAGGGAGAGGCGGCACGCGATGTGGTCGGGGCGGGGGGACAGGGCGACGGTGCCGTGGCCGTAGGGAAGGGCGAGCGTGCGTCGGTACGCGCCGTCCCGCCACTCCTCGACGCCCGGCACCGCCGTCGCCGCGAGGTGCCCGAAGAGGTTGTCGGGGTTGAGCGGCGCGCGGAAGGGGAGGCGGAGGCTGATCACACCCGGGGCGGCCCCCGGACCCGCCCCCGTGCCCTTGCCCGCCCGTGCCCGCAGCTCTCCGGGCGAGAGCGCGAACACCTCGCGCACCGTCTCGTTGAACGTCCGGATCGAGGCGAAGCCCGCGGCGAACGCCACGTCCGCCATCGGCAGCGCGGTCGTCTCGATCAGCACCCGCGCGGTCTGCGCGCGCTGCGCGCGGGCCAGGGCGAGCGGCCCCGCGCCCAGCTCGGCGCGGAGCTGCCGCTCGATCTGCCGCGTGGAGTAGCCGAGGCGCGCCGCGAGCCCCGGCACGCCCTCGCGGTCGACCACGCCGTCCTGGATCAGCCGCATCGCGCGGGCGACGGAGTCGGCGCGGGCGTTCCACTCGGGGGATCCCGGGCTGGTGTCGGGGCGGCAGCGCTTGCAGGCCCGGAAGCCGGCCTGCTGGCAGGCGGCCGCGCTCGGGTAGAACGTCATGTTCTCGGGCTTGGGCGGTACGACGGGGCAGCTGGGGCGGCAGTAGATCCGGGTGGTGAGGACGGCGGTGAAGATCCAGCCGTCGAACCGGGCGTCCTTGGACTGGACGGCCCGCACGCAGTGCTCCGTGTCGGTGTGCATGCCTCAAGGGTGGGCCACGGGCCGCACCCGGGCTGGCGGAATTCCGACATCACCCTGCGTCGACACCGTCCTGCCTCGACGTCACCCCGCGCCGACGTCACCCCGCGCCGACCTCAGCCCTCCGCCGCCAGCGCCGCCTGGAACCGCACGTACGCGTCGTCGTCGAAGAGCACGAAGCGGACCTCGGTCACCGAACGGGGCGCCGACGCGCGCGCCGTGCGGACGGCGATCCGCGCGCCGTCGTCCATCGGCCAGCCGTAGATCCCTGTGGAGACGGCCGGGAAGGCGACCGTGCGCGCACCCAACTCGCCCGCCACGCGCAGTGATTCGCGGTAGCAGGAGGCGAGCAGGTCGGACCTGTCCTCGGTCGCGGAGTGCACCGGGCCCACCGTGTGGATCACCCACCGCGCGTCCAGCAGGCCCGCGGTGGTCGCGACGGCCCGCCCGGTCGCCAGGCCCCTGCCGTAGTGCGAGGCGCGCAGCGCGCGGCAGGCCCGAAGGATCTCCGGTCCGCCGCGCCGGTGGATCGCGCCGTCCACGCCGCCCCCGCCCAGGAGCGAGGAGTTGGCCGCGTTGACGATGGCGTCGACGGACTGCAGGGTGATGTCCCCGCGTACGAGGGTGAGGGTCACGGTCACGGGGGTCAGCCTTTCCTCAGTCGGCGCCACACGGCCTTCGCCGCGTGGTGCCCCGACATTCCGTGGACGCCGGGACCCGGCGGGGTCGCGGACGAGCAGAGGTAGACCGCGGGGTGCGCGGTGGCGTACGGGACGCGGGCGAGCTTGGGGCGGATCAGGGTCTGGAGTCCGGAGAAGGCCCCGCACGCGATGTCGCCGCCCACGTAGTTGGCGTTGCGCCGGGCCAGCTCGGGCGGGCCCGCGACGGCGCGCGCGAGCACCAGGTCGCGGAAGTCCGGGGCGAACCGCTCCAGTTGGCGCTCGATGACCTCGGTCGCGTCGCCCTCCCAGCCCGCCGGGACGTGCCCGTACACCCAGAAGACGTGCTTGCCGTCGGGCGCGCGGCCCGGGTCGACCACGCTCGGCTGCGCGGTGATCAGGAACGGGACCTCGGGGTCACGGCCCCCCACGGCGGCGCGCAGCGCGGCGTCGATCTCGCCAGCGGTGGGCCCGATGTGCACGGTCCCGGCGCGCTCGGCGGCCTTCGCGGTCCACGGGACGGGCCCGGAGAGCGCGTAGTCGACCTTGAAGGTGGCGGCGCCGTAGCGGTAGTTGCGGTAGGCGTCGCCGAGGCCCGCGATGCGGGCGAGCGCGGTCGGGGACGTGTCGAAGACGTACGCGCGGGCGGGCGGCAGCTCGTCCAGGCGCCGCACCTCGGTGCCCGTGCGGATCGTGCCGCCCAGCTCGCGGACGTACGAGGCGAGGGCGTCGGAGATCGCCTGGGAGCCGCCGCGCGGGACGGGCCAGCCGTTCGCGTGCGCGGCGAGCGCGAAGACCAGGGCGATGGCGCCCGTGGCGAAGCCGCTGGTCGGCGCGATGGCGTGGGCGGCGAGCCCGGCGATCAGCGCGCGCGCCTTGGGGTCGCGGAAGCGGCGCGAGAGCCAGGACGCGGGCTGCGTGCCGACCAGGCCGAGGCGGCCGAGCCGGTACGGGTCGCGGGGCACGCCGTCCCACGGGGTGCGCAGGAAGTCGGCGGCGAGGGTGTCCCAGCGGCCGAGGTAGGGCGCGACGAGCCTGCGGTACGCGCCCGCGTCGCGCGGCCCCAGCGACATCGCGCTCTCGCCGACCGAGCGGGTGAGCACGGCGGCCGTGCCGTCGTCGAAGGGGTGGGCGAGGTCGGTCTCGGGGTGCAGCCACTCAAGTCCGTGCCGCTCCAGGGGCAGCGCGCGGAACGCGGGCGAGCCGATGCCGAGCGGGTGCACGGCCGAGCACGGGTCGTGCCGGAAGCCCGGCAGCGTCAGCTCCTCGGTGCGCGCGCCCCCGCCGACGGTCGGTTCGGCCTCGTACACCTCGACGGAGAAACCGCGGCGGGCCAGCTCGGCGGCGGCGGTCAGTCCGTTGGGCCCCGCGCCCACGACGACGGCATCGAGCATCGACGGCACCTGAGACTCCTCTGTCGGCCGACCTTGGAGGTCACAGGATATTCGCCCGTACTGTCGACCCTGTACGGAAGGCCGTGCGGCGGGTACTGTCCGGTCGAATGAGCACGACAGAACAGCCGAACGAGCTGGTGAGCGACCTGAACGACGTCATCGCCGAGATGGCGGCGCGCCTGGTGGAGGTCCCCGGCGTCCGCGCGGTCGCCCTGGGCGGCAGCCGGGCGCGCGGCACCCACACCCCCGAGTCCGACTGGGACCTCGGCCTCTACTACCGGGGCGAGGTCGACACGGCCGCGCTGGCGGCGCTGGCCGAGGAGTTCGCCGGCAAGCCGGTGGAGGTCAACGGCCCCGGCAGCTGGGGTTCCTGGGTCAACGGCGGTGCGTGGCTCTTCGTCGACGGCGTCCAGGTCGACTGGCTGCTGCGGGACCTGGACCGGGTGGAGCGGGTCTGGGCGGACTGCCGGGAGGGCCGCATCGAGGTCGGCACGCAGGCGGGCCACCCGCTCGGCTTCTGGTCGCCCGCCTACCCGGGCGAGGTCGCGCTGTGCCGCGTGCTCGCCGACCCCTCGGGCGAGTTGACCGCGCTGCGGACGGCGACCGAGGAGTACCCGCGGGCGCTGCGCCGGGCGCTGGCGGACGCGGCGTGGGAGGCCGACTTCCTGGTGGACATGGCCCGCAAGTCGGCGAAGCGCGGCGACGCGCTGCACGTCTCGCTGTGCCTGTCGCGCGCGTACGGAGTCCTCGCCCAGTCCCTCCACGCCCACCACGGCACCTGGTGCCTCAACGAGAAGGGCGCGCTCCCCGCGGCGGCCGCCCTCCCGGACACCCCGCGCGACTTCGCGGACCGGGTGGCGTCGACGCTGCGCGCACTGGACGCGGCGGCGCTGGACGACGCGTCGCGCCTGGTGGCGGAGGTGCGGGCGGTACTGAAGGAGGCGTAAGCCGCTTCCTACTGGTCCGCGCCGCCCGGATGCGGGGCGGCACGGACCAGCGGGACGTCCACGGCGCGCGCCCTCCGGTGGTGCCTCAGCCCAGGCGCCGCAGGAGCGCGGGGAGCGCCGTGCCGATCGGCTCGCGGACGACCTCCTCGGCCAGTTCGTCGTACGGGGTGGCCTCCGCGTTCACCACGAACAGCCGCGCCCCGGCCTCCGCTGCGATCCCCGCGAGCGAGGCCGCGGGCTGGACCTGGAGCGTCGTGCCGACCGCGATGAACACCTCGCACGCCTTGGCGATCGACATCGCGGCGGCCAGCACCTCGGGGTCGAGCCGTTCCCCGAACATCACCGTCGCCGACTTCAGGATCCCGCCGCACGCGCGGCACGGCGGGTCGGGTTCGCCCGCCTCCACCCGCGTCAGCGCGTCCGCCATCGGTGTGCGTTCGTGGCACCGCGTGCACACCACGGTCCGCGCCGTGCCGTGCAGTTCGAGCACCTTGCGCTCGGGCATGCCGCCCAGCTGGTGCAGCCCGTCCACGTTCTGCGTCAGGACCCGCACCGCGTGCCCGGACGCGGAGAACTCCGCGATCGCCCGGTGCGCCGCGTTCGGCTCGGCGTTCCAGGTCTCGCTGGTGCGCCGCATCTGCCAGGAACGGCGGCGGATGTCCGGATCGGCCATGTAGTACTCGTACGTGACGAGCTTCTCGGCCTCCGGATCGCGCCGCCACAGTCCGTTCGGCCCCCGGTAGTCGGGGATGCCCGAGTCGGTGGAGATTCCGGCTCCGCTGAGGATCGCGACCATGGTCATGCGGGGAGCGTATGCGGACCGGTCGTGCGCGGCGAAGGGATTTCGCGGCGGCTCGCGGTCCGCCCCCTACGGGCGGTAGATCTCGCCCGGGTTCGGCGTCGCGGGCGCCAGCAGCTGGGACACCGTCACGAACGAGAAGCCGCGCTTCTTCAGCTCCGCGATGATGCCGGGCACCGCCGGGACCGTGCCGTCGTAGATGTCGTGGAGCAGGATGATCCCGTCCTTCTTCGCCTGCTTGAGGATCCGCTCCTCGATCAGCGCGGAGTCGTTCGTGGAGTAGTCCTTGGCGGTGGCGTTCCACAGGACCTGCGCCAGGCCGAGGTCCTTGCTGATGCCCGAGACGGTGTCGTCCGTGCGCCCCTGGGGCGGGCGCATCAGCTTCGGGCGCTCGCCGGTGATCTTCTCGATCGCCTTCTGCGTGAGCTCCAGCTCGTCGCGGATCTCGGCGGGCTTGCGGTCCGTGAGGATCTCGTGGGTCCAGGTGTGGTTGGCGATCTCGTGGCCCTCGGCCGCCTGGCGCTTCACCACCTCCGGGTACTTCAGCACGTGGTGCTTGCCCAGCAGGAAGAAGGTCGCCGGGACCTTCTCCTTCTTGAGCGTGTCCAGCAGCTTCGGGGTGTCCTTGCCGGGCCCCGCGTCGAAGGTGAGCGCTATGCACTTGGCCTTGCGGCAGTCGACGGCGCCCAGCTTCCCCCCGCCCCCGTCGCCCGCCTCCTTCCTGGCCGTGGCGGGCGCGGTGGTGTCCATGCCGCAGCCGGTCAGGGTCAGGGCCATGACGGCGGCCAGTCCGGCGGCCGCAGTGGTCAGCCGGGCCGTCTTCTCGCGGAGCATGAGGAGGCGTCTCGCTCTCGGTGGTGCGCTTTGCGCGGTATCGGCAGGAACCCGATTCACTGTACACGCGGTGTATAGAAGGGGTTCACGACGGGTTCGGAGCGCGGATGCCCGCGCCGCCGTCACATCGGAACGCCGTCCTCCAGCTCCACCGGCCCCGTCCCGCTCTCCAGCGCCGCGCACGCCGCGGCCACCCGCCTGCCCAGGTTCCCCAGCAGGTACCCGCCCAGTTCCGCGACCGGCACCAGCCGCCACGAGTCCAGTTCCTCCTCCTGGAGCCGGATCGCCGCCAGCTGCTCCGCGTCCAGCACCCCGCCGTCGTAGACGTACGCCACCAGCGGCGGGCGCGCCGTCCCCGGCACCCAGTCCAGGGCCAGCAGCCTGCCCGGCGCCACGTCGAGCCCGATCTCCTCAAGCGTCTCCCGCCGCGCCCCCTGCCGGGGCGTCTCGCCCGACTCCGACTCGATGGTCCCGCCGGGCAGCGCCCACCCCTGACGGTAGTTCGGCTCGACGATCAGGATCCGGCCCTCGGCGTCCCGGAACAGGGTGGCGGCCCCGGCGAGCACGCGGGGGAGCGAGGCGATGTACGCGGCGTAGTCCATGGTGGTCATGGGGGCAGCCTAGGAGCCGCCCCGCCGCCGCGTGCGCCGGTATCCCTACCGGGTGACCGCGTCGAGGTCCGCGTAGCTGGTGCGGGTCTCGGGGTGCCGGCCGCCCAGGGTGGCGTTCCTGATCGCGTACACCGACTCGTACAGCTGCTTGGCCCGCGCGCGGTCGCCGAGCCGCAGCAGCACGTGGGCCAGCTCGCGCCGCGTGACGAGGGTGTCGGGGTGCGTCTCGCCGAGCTGCCGCGCGCGCAGCCCGTGCACCTCCTCGAAGAGCCGCAGCGCCTCCTCGTAGCGCTGGAGCTGGGCCAGGGTGTACGCCATGTTGTGGCCGCAGCGCAGCGTGTCGGGATGGTCGGGGCCCTGGCCCCGCTGGCGGGCCGCCAGCACGCCCACGTACTGCGAGAGCGCCTCGCTGTGGCGGCCGAGCAGCCCCAGCGAGAACGCCGTCTGCTGGCGGGCGTTGAGGGTGTCGGGGTGCGAGGGGCCGAACGCGTTCGTACGGTGCCGGGCCACGTCGCGGTACTCCGCCAGCGCCTCGCCGTGCCGCTCCAGGGCGAGCAGGGCGAACGCCCGCTCGTAGCGCGAGGCGAGCGTCGCCTCGTGGTCGGGGCCCAGCACGGCCGTGCGCGTCCTGACCGCCTCGCCGAGCACCCGGTGCGCGAGCTGGGGACGGCCGCCGCGCAGCAGCTCGACGCCGTGCGCGTGCCGCTCGGCGTGGTCCCACTCGGGGGCGGGCGCCGAGAGGCCGGGGGCCGGGTGCAGCGTGACCGGCGCGTGCGGCGGGCTGTGCAGGGTCAGCGTCCTGGCGGTCGAGGGGAACCGGGCGGGTCCGCTGTCGATCCGGTACCCGACGGCGAACAGGTCGGACAGCGACGAGGACGCCGTGTCCTGGGAGATCAGCAGGTGGACCCGGGGGCCGGCGGCCAGGACGCCCAACGAGTCGACGAGGGCGAAGAAGGTGCCCTGGGCGTCGACGACCTGGTCGAGGTCGTCGATCACCACCAGCAGCCAGGGGAGCCGGTCCGCGTCGACCGCCGAGCGCTGGACGGCCTCGTTGCGCAGCAGTGTGCCCAGCTCGCGGATGCGGTCCGAGTCGTCGCCGACGGACTGGCACCAGACGGTGTGCGGCAGCGCGGGCAGCGGGGACGGGGTGAGGGCGCCGGTGCGGTCGGCGCAGATGACGGTGAGCGCGGCGGGGTCGTTGGCGGCGGCGAACCCCTCGACGATGGCGGCCAGTTCGGCCCTGCGCGGGCCCGCTCCGCCGTGGATCAGGCCGTGCGGGCCGATGCCGTCGAGCTGCGGCGGGGCGATGTCCAGGGCGAACAGCCGACCGCGTCCGTCCACCCCGAGGGGCGCGGGGCGCAGCCGGGGCGCGGGCTCGTGCTCGGCGACCGCGAGGAAGGCGCGTTCGAGGTCGTCGGCGGAGGGGCGGTTCTCGGGCCACGGGTCGCGGCAGTCGCCCAGCACGCCGTACAGCGCCGTCCAGCGGGGATCGCGGTGGGCAGGATCGGGGTGGGCAGGATCGGGGGGCCGGGGGGCGTCGGCGGCTTCGGGCCTCGTGCCGGTGCTCGCGCCGGTGTCCGCCGCGTACACGTACGCGTCCTGTCCGCCGGTGGGCTGTCCGCCGGCCGGTAGCCCGGCCCCGCCCACCACCGCGCCGAGCGGGCCGCTGCCCGCGTCCGTGCGTCCCTCGTCGCCCCTGCCGTCGAACCGCAGCAGGAGCAGGATCCCCGCGAGCCCGTACACGTCCTCGGCCCTGGACGGCGGCTTGGGCGTCGCGGGGCCCGGCCCCTGACCCGGCGCGCCCCACCCCTGGAGCAGCACCCCGCGCTCCGACACCAGGAAGCTGCGCCTGCCGAGCGCGCCGTGCACCAGGTTCCGCCCGTGCGCGGCGGCGACGGCCCTGACCATCTGGAGGCCGAGCGCGCCGAACCGCTCTTCGGACAGCGGGCGGTGGTGGCGGAGGTACGCGGCCAGGTCGGGGGCGTGCTCGCCGCCGCCGGAGGCGTCGGGCGCGCCCGGCTCGTCCGGCGCCCGTACGAACTCCACCGCCAGCCAGTCCAGCGGCTCGCTCCCGTACGACAGCAGCCGGGGTGCGTGCCTGCCGTCCATCGTGCGCAGGGCCCGCACCTGCGCGTCGTGCACCCGCCGCGCGTAGCCCGTCCCGCGCCCGCCCACCGTGTGGACGACCGCCCACTCGCCCGGCCGTTGCCCGGCGGCCTCGGCCGTGCTGTCGGGCCCGCTGCCGTGCCCGAGGTAGCTGTTCCCGCCGAACCAGCCGCCGCGGTGCCGGGCGAACAGCTCGTACGGGCCGATCCGCAGGGGATCACCGGCCTCCAGCGGCACCCAGTCCGAGCCCTCCCGGCCCACGAATGGCGGCGCGGGCACCGCGGGCGAGGACGGGACCGCGGGTGAGGTCGGTCCCACGGGTGCGGGAAGCGCTACGGACGGGGGTGCCGGTGCCGGAGCCGGTGCCTGAGCCCCGGACGCGGGCGCCCCGGACGCGGGCGCCGTCCCCATGCGCCTCAGCAGCCGCCCGCTCACCCAGCCGAAGGGCCGCCCGGCCCCGTCGACCTCACCGGCGCCCTCCGGGTGCGCGAGCCACGCGGGGAACTCGGGAGAGTGGCCCGCGAGTTCCATCAGGCGCGACGTCACCACCCGTGCCGTGCGCGCCAGTTCGGGTCCCGCGACCGACCCGATCAGGATCTGCCGGGTCTCCTCGTCGAAGTCGTGGTCGAGGCCGCCGTCCTCCCGCGTGCGCCGCATCAGCCCGCCCAGGAACACCTCCGCGAGGTGCCCCGCGTCCACCTCGGGCTCCAGGGCGTGCTGCACCAGACCCATCACGGGCACGGACACCGGCGACAGCGCCGCCAGGTGCGCCGCGAGGCGGTACGCCCCGGGCGACGCCGCGTCCCGGAAGCGGCGCAGCTCGGCGCGGGCGTCCCCCTCGGGAGCGCGCGCCGGGGGCCCGGGGGCCGGGGCCAGGAGCGGCAGCAGCGCGCTCGCCCCCGGCGAACCGACCAGCGAGGCCCAGGCGCCGACCGCTTCGGGCGTGGGCGCGAGCACCGGTACGGGCACGCCCTCGAACCGCGCCACCTCCGGCGGGAGCACGGGATCGGTGACCGTCCAGTCGCGGTTGGCCGGGCCCCGCCCCGAGGCCGTGACCCGCCAGGTGTGGGCCCGGATGCCGGAGCCCTCCCACAGGCGCCTGGGCAGCGCGTGCACCACGGCGGCGGGCCCGGCGCACGCCCACCGGTCGAGCGCGGCCCGCATCCGCCCGTCGCGCCAGGCCGCGCCCACGCCGTCGCTCACGACCAGCACGAGCGTGCCGCCCGTGGGATCGGTGACGGTGCCCGGCGGGAGCGGGGTGCCGCCGGACTCGTACGGGCGGCGGGTGAGGCGCGGCGCGTGCGGGCCGCGGCTGTCGAGCCCGTACACCCGGATCGTGCGGAAGGCCCCGCTGCGCTGCATCAGGAGCCGCACCTCGGCGGCGAACCTCCGCCACAGCCGCATCGACACCCCGTCGTCGACCAGCAGCACCAGTTCGAGCCAGCGCGTGCGGGCCGGGCGCAGCACCGCGTCGGGCAGCCCCGTCTCGGCCATCGCCGAGGCCGTCGCCTCCTCGTCGAGGCTCCGCAGCCTGCGGTCGGGCCTGCGCTGCTTCAGCGGGCGCAGCGCCCGCCCCAGGCGCAGCTCGCCCGCGCCCAGCGCGCTCTCCTGCGGGGCGCGCACGGACTGGGCGCGCGCCGCTTCGTGCCCGGCGCGCGCGGGGGCCGCGTGCAGCGGGGAGGGCGCGGGAGGGGGCGGGGCCTGGGCCGCGGGCGGGCCGGACGGGGGCCGCGGGGGTACGGCTCCGGCGGCGGGCTGTCCCTCGGGGAGCGGGGAACCGGGGAGCGGGGGCAGGGGCGGCACGGTCGCGGGTTCGCCGGGGACGGTCGCGCCCGCGCGCAGCAGCGGCGCGTCCGCGCCGCCCGGCATGCGCTCCGCCAGCCACAGGGCGTCCAGCAGCTCCTCGGCCGACAGCTCGGCCCCGGACTCCGCCAGCAGCCGCCTCACCCGCTCCGGCACCGCTACACCGCCCCGCCGAGCCGGTGCAGCACCGCGTCGAGCAGCCCGTCGGCGTCCAGCTCGACGCCGCCCCTGCGCAGGAACACCGCGTTGAGCAGCTGGTCGGTGGCCAGTTCGCCCGGGGCGCGGCGGCCCAGGAACGCGTGCAGCAGGTCGTCCATGCCCGCGAGCGCGCCCGGCCCCAGGTGCGCGGTGACGATGTCGCGCAGCCGCTGCTCGTCGGGCTCGGGCAGTTCGAGCCGCACGCAGCGGCGCAGGAAGGCGGGCGGGAACTCCCGCTCGCCGTTGCTGGTGATCACCACGACGGGGAACTCCCCGCACCGCACCCGCCCGTGCGCCACTTCGGTGCGCCCGTCGGGGTCGTCGGTCAGCACCTCGACGCGGGACCGCTCGTGGGAGAGCCTGGCCAGCTCGGGGATGTCGAACTCGCCCTCCTCGAAGACGGTCAGCAGGTCGTTGGGCAGGTCCACGTCGCCCTTGTCCAGCTCGTCGACGAGCAGCACGCGCGGGCGGGGGCCCGGCACCAGGGCCGTACCGAGCGGGCCGAGGCGCACGAACGAGCCGATGCCCGGCTCGGTCCGGCCGACGTCCCCGGTGCGGCCGACGTGCCCGGTGCGGCCGACGTCCCCGGTCCGGTCGATCCTGGGGTCCTCGCTCCCGCCGCCCGCGTCCCTGCGCAGCCCCGCCTCGCGCAGCCGCCCGATCGCGTCGTAGTGGTACAGCGCGTCGCTCAGCGCGGAGCGGCTGTTCACCGGCCAGTGCAGCACCCGCCCCAGCGACAGCTCGTGCGCCAGCGCGTGCGCCAGCGAGGACTTGCCCGTGCCCGGGTGCCCGGTCACCAGCAGCGGCCTGCGCAGGTGCAGCGCGGCGTTGACCACGTCGGCCTCGGCCGGACCGATCAGGTACGGCAGCGGGCGCGCCCCGGCGGCCGCGCCCTCCGCGCCGTCCAGCGGCGCGAACCGCCGCCACGGCGGGGCCTCGGGGAACACCGGCTCGCGCCGCAGTCCGTCGCCCTTGAAGAGCCGCCAGTCGGCGGCGGGCCCGGTCGTCGTCATGACGGGATGGTTCCTTTCATGGGGGTGTGCACCGGATCGTCCGGCGCGTGCGCCGCTGCTCCCGGCGGGTCCGCGAGGCCGACCACCGACGGCAGGGCGAGCACCGAGTCCTCCCACACCAGGGAGGGGCGCGCCGGGTGCCGGTCGGGCTCCGACATCGCCGCCGTGCGGAACTCCCCGACGCGGTGCGGGAGCCGGTGCAGCGGCCCGGTCGGCGCCACCGGGTCGAGCCGGTCCGCGTGGTCGTGGCTCAGGGCCTCGCGGTCCCACAGGATCACCGGCACGCCTAGCGCCAGGCACAGTTCGAGCAGCCGCTGCTTCTGCGGCGCGGGACCGTGCAGCACGACCTGGTTGGCGTCCGTGTGGGTACGGGTCAGCAGTCCGGCGAGGCGGCGCGGATCGGCGCAGTCGCGGCCCACCACCAGCGGGCGGCCCACGCCGTCGTTCCAGCGGCGCAGCAGCTCCTCGTCGCGGGTCGGCACCATCCGGCTCATCTCGGGGCAGCGCAGCGTGGTGCGGAACATGACGCCCAGCGGCAGCGACGGCACGAACGCGTTGGGGCTGCCGGTGTCCCACTCGTCGACCGGCAGCTGGAGCGCGTCCCGCCCCACCACGACCTCCACGGCGGGCGGCGCGTCCCCCGGCGCGGCGCACCCCTCGGCGGCCTCCCGGATCATCCGCCCGACCTCCTCGGGCGTACGGGGCGACTCGTCGCCCACCGGCAGCCGCCGCAGCGCCCCGTCGTCCCCGGCCCGCCACACCGCGCAGCCGTACCTGCGCTCGGTTCCGACCGCGGGGGCGTCGGCCGCCGTCACCACCGCGACCAGCCGCGTCACCGCCTCCGGCCGGTGCGCCGCCCAGCGCCCGGCGTCCGCGCGCCGCTCGGTGAGCGCCGCCGGATGGATGCCGAGCCGCGCGGTCACGTGGGCGTTCCAGGCGCGCAGGCTGTCCCGCACGTCGGGGCGCGCGCACGCCGCCACCAGCTCGACCAGCTGGACGAGCGCGGGCACCCCTGGGGTCCCCACGGGCACGGGCCCGCCGTCCTGGTAGCCCTCCAGGGCCGCCACGGCCCGCTCGACCGCGAGCGGGTCGAGCGCGGCCGTGGCGAGCACGGCGGGCAGCTCCGCGTACCGCAGGGCCTCGCGCGCCGCGCGCGGCACCAGCGCGGGGTCCTCGCGCACCGCCTCGCCCAGCCAGCTCAGCAGGGTGCGGTACTCCGCGACCGACAGCAGCCGCGCCCGGCCCACCAGGCGCCCCGCCGCGATCAGGTCGTCGAGGCCGTCGGGGCGGGAGCCGCCGGGCCCGGCCGCCGCCAGCGACTCGGTGAGCGTGGGCAGTGCGCGCTCGACGGTGACCAGCAGCCGGGCCAGCTCGTCCAGCGAGGGCGCGCTGCCGTCGGCCGGGGTGCCGATGCCCAGCTGAGCGGCGAGGGCGCGCGCCTGGTCGGCCCGGAGCGCGGGGTCGGAGAGCAGACAGCGCAGCGCGCCGGTGAGCGCGTACGCCACGGGGTCGTCGGCGAGCGGCGGCCGGTGCTCGCGGGGGCGGCCGCCGCCGTCGAGCCCGAGGAGCGCGGCGAGTTCGTCGGCGCCGTGGGCCACGTGGGCCACGTGGGCCGCGTGGGGCCCGAGCGGACCGTGGGCCGGGTGGTGCCCGGCAGGACCGTGGGCCGGGTGGGGCTCGTCGGCTTCGCGGGGCCGGTAGGAGCCGCCGGGGCCGCGGATCCCGTACGGATCGAGGGGCGCGCCCCCTTCCCGTACCCCTCGCGCCCCTTCCGCGGCCCCCCGCTGTTCCGGTGGCGCGTACGCCGCGCGCAGCTCCTGGCGGACCCGCTGCCAGGGCAGCGCCAGGCTGCGGCGGCTGACCTGCTGGGGCAGCGGTACGGCGGGATCGGCGACGATGTGCCCGGTCACGATGCCGACGACCGACGCGTCCGCGCCCGACCACAGCGGGCCGCCGCTGTACCCGGGGCCGATCGCCGCGCCGCCCGGCGAGCCGTCCACGACCGCGATGTGCCCGTCGAGCTGGAGCACCGTCGTCCCGGCGACCGTGATGCGCTCGCCGCCGCCGTGCCAGGCGCGCAGCGACTGCCCCTCCGCCATGTCGGCCCAGACGGCGGGCCGCGCCCAGGGCGGGGCGGGCTCGGCGAGTTCGAGGACGCACAGGTCGCCGTGCCACACGGCGCGGTGCCTGCGCGGCGGCACCCAGAGCGCGACGCGGGCCTTCACCCGCTGCGGCGCCGCGTCACCGTGGAAGGCCACGACCAGGTCGTCGCCCTCGGGGCGCGCCGCGCTGAAGTGGTCGGCGCCCACCGCGTCGTTGACGACGTGTGCGCACGTCAGCACGTGCCCGGAGGACAGCAGTACGGCCGCGCCCGCGGCGCGGTGGTCGCGCCGGCCGAGCACGGAGACGACCTGCGCGGGTTCGGAGCCCCGGTGGAACCAGCCCACGGGTCTCAGCTCCGGGCGTCGAGCTGCCAGGTCGCCGATACGGTCATCGTGGCCTTGCCGTTCGCGCCCACGATGCCCAGTTTGAGGTCCTGGCCGATCTCGACGCCGAAGGCGACGGTCAGCTCGCTCGGCGGATGGTCGTTGGCCGAAACCGATTCATGGATCTCTTCGAGGAGCGGGCCGAGCGGGCGCAGCGTGGCCCGCAGCGTCCCGGTCGCGAGCGCCGCGGCCCTGGTCCGGCCGCTCGCGACGGGCGTCGCGGTCCCGAACCCGTCGGGCAGGTCCGCCCCGTCGTACGGGTCCGCGGCCCCGTCCTCCCCGCTGGTCCCGCCCGTCTCGTGGGCACCTGCGGGGGCGTGCGCACCGGCGTCGGCGAGCTGCACGCGCAACGCGGCTCCCGCGAGGTCCAGTTCCATGTACTCGGGCATGCGGACCATTGTGCAGATCAACCGACGAGCCGTGCGGTCCTTTCGGCCAGTTCCCCGATGCGGACGCCGTCCCGTTCCGCTCCGGACCCTTGTCGGCCCCCGCCGGTTCCGTGCGGCGGTGGGGGGGGGGGGCGCGGGGGGGGCCCCCCCCCCCCCCCGGGGGGGGCGCCCCCCCCCCGCCGCA
>NZ_JBITHO010000001.1:77012-80338 GCF_044458065.1 Streptomyces sp. NPDC050504
GAAGCCCCACGCGGCGCCCGGCGCCCCGCCCCCCCCCCCCCGGGGGCCCCCCCCGGGGGGGGGGGGGGGGGGGGGGGGCCCCCCCGCGCCCCCCCCCCCCCCCGCCGCCGTGGCCGGTCGCCCGGCCCGCCGGTCACTCCGATTCGCTGTCCTCCGTGCGGGACTTCGCCGCGCGGCGCAGCCTGTGGTGGCGCGAGGGCCCCTGCTCGGTGATCGCGTCGCCGACCAGCGTCCGCACCGCGTCGCGCAGCCCGTGCAGCGCCTGGTGCCTGGCCGGGCCCGCGCCCGGGTCCTCGCGCAGCTCCTTCAGCAGCGCCCAGCACAGCCCGAGCATCACCAGCACGAAGGGCAGCGCGACGAGGATCGTCGCCGTCTGGAGCGAGCTGAGCCCGCCCGCGAGCAGTAGCACGGCCGCCACCGCCGCCATCAGCACGCCCCAGGTGACGACCAGCCAGGTCGGCGGGTGCAGCGCGCCCCTGCTGGTCAGCGAGCCCATGACGAGCGACGCGGAGTCGGCGCTGGTCACGAAGTACGTCATCACCAGCAGCATCGCGATGTACGAGGTGACCGTCCCGGCGGGCAGCGCGTCCAGCATCGCGAACAGCGAGGCCTCGGCGCCGTCCTTGACGGTCTCCGCCAGGTCGGCCCCGCCCGTCGCGTCCAGCCGCAGCGCCGTGCCGCCCATCACGCAGAACCACACGACGGTCGCGCCGCTGGGCACCAGCAGCACGCCGAACAGGAACTCGCGGATCGTACGGCCCTTGGAGATGCGGGCGATGAACGTGCCGACGAAGGGCGCCCAGGACAGCCACCACGCCCAGTAGAAGATCGTCCAGGTGCCGAGCCAGGCGCGGTCGGTGAAGGCGCCCGTACGGCTCGCCATCGGGAGCAGGTCGTGCAGGTAGCCGCCGACCGAGGCCGGGATGGTGTCCAGGACGTAGACGGTCGGGCCCAGCAGGAACACGAACAGCATCAGGCACGCGGCCAGCACGATGTTCGCCGTGGACAGCCACTTCACGCCCTTGTGCAGCCCGGAGAAGGCCGAGAGCACGAAGGCCGCGGAGAGCGACACGATGATGATCAGCTCGACGGTCTTGGAGTCCTCCACGCCCGCCGTGATGTTCAGGCCCTTGGAGACCTGGAGCGCGCCGAGCCCGAGGCTGGTCGCGGTGCCGAACACGGTCGCGAAGACGGCGAGCAGGTCGATGGCCCTGCCCGGCCAGCCGTCGGCCCTGCGCTGCCCCAGGAGCGGCACGAACGCGGAGCTGAGCCGGTTGCCGCGGCCCTTGCGGAACGTCGCGTAGGCGAGCGCGAGGCCCGCCATGCCGTAGATCGCCCACGGGGTGAGCGTCCAGTGGAAGAACGAGTACTCCATCGCGGTGCGCGCGGCCTCGCCGGTCTGCGGGGTCACGCCGCTGGCCGGGGGCGGCTTCACGTAGTGCTGGAGCGGCTCGCCGACCCCGTAGAACATCAGGCCGATGCCCATGCCCGCGCTGAACATCATCGCGATCCACGCGAGGTTGGTGAACTCCGGCTCGGAGTCGTCGCGGCCGAGCCTGATCCGGCCGAACCGGCTGAGCGCGATCACGACGCACAGGACCAGGAAGACGTCGGCGGCGATCACGAACAACCAGGCGAAGTTGTTCAGCACCCAGGACAGCGCGCTGGAGGACGCGCTGTCGAAGGAGTCCTTGCCGATCGCGGCCCAGGCGACCACGGCCACGACCGCGGCGACCCCGATCGCGACGACGGCGACGTCGGGCCCCGGGTCGGAGGGGGGTGGACCTTCTGTTGTCCGGTCGATTGTTTCCGTGCTCATGGCGTCCAACTATGGGCGGAATTTCCGCTCAAATCGGGGTGGCTCGCCGCTTCCCGGGGGGCGGGTGGTGCGGATATGGTCGGGTCGGCGCGACTGCCTGTTCGAAAAGCAAGGGATGACAAGTGACGGACGGCGCAGTGAATCGGACCGCTCGTGTGCTGGTGGCGGCCGACAAGTTCAAGGGCTCGCTCACGGCCGTGCAGGTCGCCGAGCGGGTGACGGCGGGGCTGCGGCGCGCGGTCCCGGGCCTCGCGGTCGAGGCCCTGCCCGTCGCGGACGGCGGCGACGGCACGGTCGCGGCGGCGGTGGCGGCGGGCTTCGAGCGCCGCGAGGTCGAGGTGCGCGGCCCGCTGGGGACCCCGGTCACGGCGGCGTACGCGCTGCGCGGGGGCACCGCGGTCGTCGAGATGGCCGAGGCGTCCGGGCTGCAACTGCTGCCCGACGGCGTCTTCGCCCCGCTCACGGCCACCACCTACGGCTCGGGCGAACTGCTGCTCGCCGCGCTCGACGCGGGCGCGCGCACCATCGTGTTCGGCGTCGGCGGCAGCGCCACCACGGACGGCGGCGCAGGCATGCTCGCCGCGCTCGGCGCGCGGCTGGTGGACGCGGCGGGCGGGCCCGTCGAGCCGGGCCGCCTGGGCGAACTGGCCGAGGCGGACCTCTCGACGCTGGACCCGCGCCTCAAGGACGTCGACCTGATCCTGGCGAGCGACGTGGACAACCCGCTCACCGGCCCCAAGGGCGCCCCCGCGGTGTACGGCCCGCAGAAGGGCGCGAGCCCCGACGACGTGGCGGCGCTGGACGCGGCGCTCGCCCACTACGCCTCGGTCCTCGGCCCCGAGCAGGCCGGACTGCCGGGCGCGGGCGCGGCGGGCGGCATCGGGTACGGCGCGCTGGTCGCGCTCGGCGCGCGCTTCCGGCCCGGCATCGAGGTCATGCTGGACGTGCTGGGCTTCGCCCCCGCGCTCGACCGGGCGACCCTCGTCGTCACGGGCGAGGGCTCCCTCGACGAGCAGACGCTGCACGGCAAGGCGCCCGCGGGCGTCGCGGCGGCGGCCCGTGCGGCGGGCGTCGAGGTCGTCGCGGTCTGCGGCCGCCTCGCCCTGCCGCCCCAGGCCCTGGGCAGGGCGGGCATCCGCAGGGCGTACGCCCTGACGGAGCTGGAGCCGGACCCGGCGAGGTCGATGGCGGAGGCGGGTCCGCTGCTCGAACGCGTGGCAGAGCGGATCGGACGGGACTTCCTGCTGTAGGACGGGGGTCCGCTGCGCGGGGTGGGCGGGTACGGCGGGTGGCGAGCCCGCTCGGGGTGGGTGGGGCGGGTGGCGAGCCCGCTCGCGCTGAGTGGGCACGTTGCGCGTGTGCCCCACTCTCGCGCAGTTCCCCGCGCCCCCGGAGGGGGGCGGGGGACAGCGCGCCCCCCCCCCCCCCCCCCCCCCCCGGGGGCCCCCGCCCCCGCGGGGCCCCCCCCCCCCCCCCCCCCCCCCCCCCCCCGCCCCCCCGCCCCCCG
>NZ_JBITHO010000001.1:80346-239643 GCF_044458065.1 Streptomyces sp. NPDC050504
GGCGGGGGGGCCGCGCCGGCCGGCGGTGTGGGGCCCGTGGGCGGGGGGCCCCCCCCCCCGCGCCGGCCCCCCCCCCCCGGGGGGGGGGGGGGGCCCGGCGCGACCAGCCCACCACCCGCCCGCACGTGGTCACCCGGCCCCGGCGGGCCCGCCACGAGCCCCCCCCGCTCACCCCGGCGTCAGCCGGAACGCGTCCAGGGCCAGGGTCATCTCGATCAGGTCCCGGGGCCGCGAGAGCGACCTCGCCGTCAACTGTTCGAGCCTCCGCAACCGGTTGAAGACCGTGTTGCGGTGGCAGTACAGCCGCCCCGCAGCCCGCCCCGCCGACCCCCCGCACTCCAGCCACGCGTCCAGCGTCTCCAGCAGCACCGCGCGGTCCGCCGGATCCAGGGTCAGCAGCTCGCCGAACACGCCCGCCACCAGCCGCGCCGCCAGGTCGGGCCGGCTCACCACCAGCGCGGTCGGCAGCCGTTCGTCCAGCCGCACGATGCACGGCGCGTCCGGCCCGCACGTCAGCAGGGCCGTCTCCGCCAGGCGCCGCGCCGGGCCCAGCTCCGCCAGGCTGTGCACCACGGGGCTGATCCCGCCCGTCCCCGGACACCGGTCCACCAGCAGCGCGGCGAGCGCGTCCAGCGGCGCGTCGCCCAGCGCCACCACCGCCACCTCGCAATCCGTCCGCATCCGCCAGAAGAACCGCATCCCGTCCGCCTCCGCGATCCGGTGGAACGGCGCGTGCCGGTCGACCCGCAGCAGCGCCACCGCGTACCTGCCCTGCTCCGGCAGGTCGAGACCGGCCGCGGCGCGGGCTGCGAGGCCCGGCGTCGCACCCCCCTCCAGCAGCGCGTCGAGAAGCGCCTGCACCCGCTCGTCGGTGCGCCGCCGCAACTCCTCCTCCGTCCTGCGGTACGCCTCCGCCACCGTCGCCGCCTCCCGGTCCACGCCCGCCCACATGTGCGACGCGGTGTGCACCAGCAGCGGCAGCGCGTCCGGGTCCTTCTCGCCGACGATCTCCAGGAGTTCGTCCCAGATCAGATAGCCCGCCTGCCGGTACGCGTAGAGCAGCAGCTCCAACGGCAGCCCCTGCTCGGCCCGTTCGCGCCCCAGCTCCTGTGCGTACTCCAGGTCGCGCCTCGGCGCCGAGCGCGTCGCGGCCAGCGCCTCGATGCCGTAGCGCATCGCCTCGCTGATCTGCCGCCAGTGCTCGTCCCTCGGCACGGCGATGTCGTACTGCGGCGAGTGGCCCCGCAGTTCCTCGACGAGCTGGTCCGCGAGCCTCGGCACGCGCTCCAACAACAGGCGCGAGGAGCTCAGCAGGACCGACCATTCGCGTTCCGTACGCGCTCTGCGGCCGCCCATGGCTGGTGAGGATGCCAGCGCGGGCCGCCCCTGCCCAGGTCCCGCGCGGGCCATGCGTCCCCCGGAGCCGCGCCCGCTTGTGCCCGTGCACAACCGGGCGGCTCCTTTGCTGGTCATCGGCAGCGATTCGGGCGCGGCCGGTGGACGGTGACACGAGTCGACTGCTGGTCTGTGCCCCCACGGGCCGCGAGGCCCGGTGGCAGAGGGAGGGGGCGGGGCGGTGGCCGCAGCTCTGGAAGTCAGCTCGCTCTCCGTGTCGTACGGGCCCGTGCGCGCCCTGCACGACGTGTCGCTGACGGTGCCCGACGGCGCGATCACCGCGGTGCTCGGCGGGAACGGCGCGGGCAAGACCACCCTGCTGCGGGCGATCTCGCGCACCCTCGCCTTCCACCGGGGCGCGGGGACGGGCTCCATCCGCTTCGGCGGGATCGCGCTCGACGGCCTCGGCGCCGCCCGGGTCGTCGCCGCCGGGGTCGTCCAGGTCCCCGAGGGGCGGCAGGTGTTCGCGCGGATGACCGTCGCCGACAACCTCAGGGCGGGCGCGCTCGGCAGACGGGACGGCCGGGGCCCCGGCGGGCGCCGCGCGAGCGCCGCCGCGCTGGCCCGCGTCCACGCGCTCTTCCCGGTCCTCGCCGACCGCGCCCACCAGCGCGCCGGGCTGCTGTCAGGCGGCGAGCAGCAGATGCTCGCGCTGGGCCGCGCGCTGATGGCGGGCCCCCGGCTGCTCCTGCTGGACGAACCCTCCCTGGGCCTCGCCCCGTTGATGGCGCGGCGCATCGCCCAGACCGTACGGGAGATCAACGCGGCCGGCACGTCCGTGCTCCTCGTCGAGCAGAACGCCGCGATCGCGCTGCGGCTCGCCTCCACCGCGTACGTGCTCGAAGTCGGCGAGGTCGCGCTGCACGGCCCCGCCGCCGAACTCGCCGCGTCCGACGAGGTGCGGCGGCGCTACCTGGGAGTGGTCGACGAGGACGCGGCGAACGACGCGGTACGGGCCGAGGCCGACGCGCCCCGGCTGCGCGGGTGGACGCCGTGAGCGGGGGAGCGCGGAAGAGCGGCCCCGCCCCGGCGGGCGGGGCGCCCGCCCTCGTGGCGCGCGAACTGACCGTGCGCTTCGCCGGGCTCACCGCCCTCGACGCCGTCTCGTTCACCGTCGAGCCCGGCAGCGTCCACGCGCTCATCGGGCCCAACGGCGCGGGCAAGTCCACCTGCTTCAACGTCCTCTCCGGGGTCTACCGCGCGACGTCGGGCCGCGTGCTCCTCGGCGACACCGAACTGACCGGACTGGCCCCGCACCGCATCGCCGCGCTCGGCGTGGCCCGCACCTTCCAGAACCTCGCCCTGCCACCCCGCGCGACCGTCGCCGACAGCCTCCTCCTCGGCCGCCACCGCCTCACCCGCACCGGCTTCATCGCCGCCGGACTGCGGCTGCCGGGCGCCGCCCGCGAGGAGCGGACGCACCGGCGGCGCGTCGCGGAGATCGCCGACTTCATCGGGCTCGCCGACGCCCTCGACAGGCCCGCGGGCGCCCTGCCGTACGGGCAGCAGAAGCTGGTGGAGCTGGGCCGCGCGCTGTGCATGGAGCCCAGCGTGCTGCTGCTCGACGAGCCCGTCGCGGGCATGACCGCCGACGAGCGGCGGCGCACGGCCGCGGTGGTCGCGGGCGTCCGCGACAGCCTCGGCATATCGATCGTGCTGGTCGAACACGACATGGGGGTGGTGATGCGGCTCGCGGACGCGGTGACCGTACTGGACTTCGGCCGCCGGATCGCCGGGGGCACGCCCCAGGAGGTGCAGCGCCACCCGGAGGTGCTGCGCGCCTACCTGGGCGACCCTGGGCCCGACGTCCCCGGAGAGGCCGGCGCCCCCGGAGAGGCGGGCGCCCCGTGACCACCTTCGTCGAACTGCTCATCGGCGGCCTCTCCGCCGGTTCCGTCTACGCCCTGATCGCCCTCGGCTTCGTCGTCATCTTCAAGGCCACCGAGGTCGTCAACTTCGCCCACGCCTCGCTGCTCCTCGCGGGCGGCTACCTCACCGCCGTGCTCCACGAGGACCTGGGCTTCTGGCCCGCGCTCGCGGTCGGCATCGCGGGCGCCGCCGTGGTGGGCGCGGCCGTCGAGTTCCTGGTGATGCGCCGCTACCGGGGGAGCGACACGAGCGTGCTCGCGATCGTCACCATCGGCGTCGACATCCTCCTCACCACCGACCTCACCCGCCGCATCGGCACCGACGTGCTCTCGCTCGGCGACCCCTGGGGCAACCGCGTCGTCACCGTCGGGGACGTCACCGTCGCCCAGACCAGGATCGCCGCGTTCGTCGCGGCGGCGCTCCTGATCACCGTGTTCCTGCTGGCGTTCCGCCGCACCAGCTGGGGCGTCGCGATGCGGGCCGCCGCCGAGAACCCGAACGCCGCCGCCCTCATGGGCGTGCGCCTCGGTCGGGTCTCGCTTTCCGCGTGGGCGGTCGCGGGCGCGCTCGCCGCCGTCGCCGCGCTGTTCCTGACCGTCTTCCCGACCCCCGGCCTGGAACGCACCACGTCGCTCGCCGCGCTCAAGGCGTTCCCCGCCGCGATCCTGGGCGGCCTCGACTCCACGACGGGGGCGCTCGCCGGCGGCCTGATCGTCGGCGTCACCGAGGCCCTGGCGACCGGCTACCAGTCGGACCTGTCCTTCCTGGGGCGCGGCATCGGCGAGCTTGCCCCGTACCTGGTGATGGTCGCGGTGCTGCTGGTGCGCCCCGCCGGCCTCTTCGGCACGAAGGAGCCGGTCCGTGTCTGAACCCCCGCCCCCCAGGACCCCCGACGGGCCCCCGCGCGTGACCACGGCCCCGCGCCGCCCCGTCCCGTACCACCGGCCCGTCGCCGCCCTCGGCGCGGTCCTCCTCCTCGCCCTCCCCTTCTACCTCGACCGCTTCTGGCTCCAGGCCGGGCTCTTCGCCATGGCCGCCGCCATCGGCGCCATCGGCATCAACCTCCTCACGGGCGCGACGGGCCAGCTCTCCATGGGCCACGCCTTCTTCCTCGCCGTGGGCGCGTACAGCTACTGCGTCCTCGCGGGCGGGCCGACCACCGAGAGCGGCCACCGCCTCACCGGACTCGGCCTGCCGGGGTGGCTCGCGGCCGTCCTCGCCGTGCTCGTCGCGGGCGCGGCGGGCGGCCTGTTCAGCCCCATCGCGGGGCGGCTGCGCGGCGCGTACCTCGGCATCGCCACCCTCGCCCTGATCTTCATCGGGCAGCACGTCCTGTTCAACGCCCGCGACCTCACCGGCGGCTTCAACGGCCGCGCCGTGCCCCCGCTCTCCCTCTTCGGCATCGACTTCGACGACTCCGTGACCGTGGTGCTCGGCGTCCCCTTCCAGTCCTCCGAGAAGCTCTGGTACGCGGCGCTCGCCGCCCTCGTGGGCTGCGCGCTCTTCGCCCGCGGCGTGCTCCGCTCCCGTCCCGGCCGCGCCATGAACGCCATCCGGGACCACCGCGTCGCCGCGGGCGTGATGGGCGTGCCGGTCGCCCGCTACCGCGCCGCCGTCTTCGTCCTCTCCTCGATGTACGCGGGGCTCGCGGGCGTCCTGGTCGCCCTGGTCTTCCAGCGCACCGTCCCCGAGTACTTCGGGATGATCCTGTCCCTCGAATACCTCGCCATGATCGTCATCGGCGGCCTCGGCACCGTCGCGGGAGCCGTCGTCGGCGCCGCGTTCGTCTCGCTCCTCCCGCAGTTGCTCACGCACTACAGCGACTCGCTCCCGCTGGTCTCCGCCCCGGGCACGGGCGGCGTCTCGCCGGGCGAGGCGTCCCGCTATCTGTACGGAGCCGCGGTCGTCGCGGTCGTGCTGTTCCTGCCCGGCGGCCTCACGCGACTCATCACCCCAGGGGAGAAGAAATGAAGCCACGTGGGTACGCGGCGCTGTTCGCCGTCCTCGCCCTGACCGTCGCCGGGTGCAGCGACAAGGCCAAGGACGGGAACGAGGGCGGCGGGGACGAGGGCGCCGGAGGCGTGAAGACCGGCAAGGGCGTCACGGACAGGACCATCGCCCTCGGCGCCCTCACCGACATGACGGGCGTCTACGCCTCGCTCGGCAAGAGCGTCACCCAGGCCCAGCAGCTCTGGGTGAAGCGGACCAACGCGGCGGGCGGCATCTGCGGCCGTACGATCGGGCTGACCGTCCGCGACCACGGCTACGACCCGCAGCGCGCCGTCGCCGGCTACACCGAACTGGAGCCGAAGGTGCTCGGCTTCACCCAGTTCATCGGCTCGCCCTTCGTCGCCGCCGTCAAACAGCGCGTCGACGGCCGGGACAAGGGCCTGGTCCTGCCGCAGGCGTGGTCGGCCGCGCTGCTCGGCTCCGCGTACGTGCGCGTCGTGGGCGCCACGTACGACATCGAGACGATCAACGCGGTCGACTTCCTGCTGTCCGAGAAGCGCATCGCCAAGGGCGACAGGATCGGCCACGTCTACTTCGAGGGCGACTACGGCGAGAACTCCCTCGCCGGATCCAGGTACGCGGCGAAGCAGGCCGGGCTCACGGTCGTCGAGCAGAAGATCAAGCCCACCGACAACGACATGTCCGCGCAGGTCGCCGCGCTCAAACAGGCGGGCGTCAAGGCCGTCCTGATCAGCGCGGGCCCGCGCCAGGCTGCCTCGCTGGTCGGCGTCGCCGCCGCGACGGGCTGGCGCGTCCCCGTCGTCGGCAACGGTTCCGCCTTCGCCCCCCAGCTGTTGAAGACCCAGGCGGGCCCCGCCCTCGCCCAGGACTACTACGTCGCGGCCTCCTCGCTGCCCATCGGCGACCCGGGCGCGGGCCCCGCGAAACTGGCGGCGGAGTACGCGGCCGCCTACCCGAAGGACGTGCTCGACAACGGCGTCGTCGCGGGCTGGACGGCCGCTTCGGTGTTCGGCGAGGTGCTGAAGAAGGCGTGCGCGGCCAAGGACCTCACGCGCGAGGGCGTCGGCAGGGCGCTGCTCTCGCTGAATTCGTACGACAACGGCTTCGGCGTCAGCCACGACTTCTCCGACCCGGCGGGGCCCTCGACGAAGCAGAGCGTCATCATGAAACCGGACCTCGTGATCAAGGGCGGGCTCAAGGTGGTCAGGCCCGCGGCGGCGGCGAAGGCGGCCGAGGGGTTCACGCCGGGCGGGTAGCCCGCCGCATTCCCGTTAGAGTCCGTGTGTGCGAATTCGCGAGGCTTGTCCCGAGGAAGCTGTACGACTCACCGACCTGGTGCTGCGCTCCAAGGCGCACTGGGGGTACGGGGAGGCGTTCCTGGAGTCCTGCCGTGACGAACTCACCATAGCGCCGCACGAGGTGACGGCCCGTCGGACGGTCGTCGCCGAGCGGGATCCCGACGGGGTGGTCGGCTTGGCCACGCTGGAGGGCACCGCCCCCGACGGCAGCATCGGCATGCTCTTCGTCGAGCCCTCGGAGATCGGCAGCGGCGTGGGACGGCTGCTGTACGGGCACGTGCTCGCCGCGGCCCGCGAGGCGGGCTTCACCCGGCTCACCATCGAGTCCGACCCGCACGCGGAGGGCTTCTACCGGGCGATGGGCGCGCGCCGGGCGGGCGAGTCGGCCGGAACGCTGCGCGCCCTGCCCCGCTACGAGGTGAGCATCGCGCCCCGCGAGGGCTGGCTGCGCGCCTGGACGGGCGAGCGGCGGGCCGTCCACCTGGGCAACGCCGCCCAGTTCCAGGGCGGTTTCGCGGAGCTGTCGCCCGCCGCGCGGCGCGGCAGCGCGCACTACGCGAGCCTGGCCGCGCTGGCCAGCCCGCACCCGGCGGCCGTGGTGCTGCCCGGCCGGGTCGGCGAGGCGTGGCTGGCGACCGTCGGCCGCGAACTGGCCTGGGGGCAGGTCGAGTTGTACGAGGAGGTCGCGGACCCGGTCGCCGAGGTGCTGCGGCGGCCCGCCCTGGAGAGCCATCTGCGCGGACTCGGCCTGCCGTTCGTGCCGTGGGGCCACACCGCGCAGAGCGGACGCCTCACCGGGTACGCACCGCCGAAGGACGCCTTCCGGTACGAGGGGAAGAGCGCGGCCAACGAGCTGTTCCGCACCCTGGCCCCGCGCTGCCCCGGGATCACGGTCCCCGAGCAGTGGCGGGCGCCGACGCGGCGCGCCGCGGCCCGGCTGCTCTCGGCGCGGGCCCGCGCCGGGGCGGTCACGGTCGTGAAGGCGGAGCACGGCGCGGGCGGGGCGACGACGCGCATCACCTCCGCCCGTCGGCCGCGCGCCGTCCTGCGCGCGCTCCCCAAGGGGCCGCTGCTGCTGGAGGAGTTCGTCGGCACGGCGGGCCCGCTGCGCGACATCACCTTCGACGGGGTCGTCGACGCGGACGGGACGGTCCACGAGGTCGGCGTCGCGGAGATGCGGGTGCGGGACGCGGTGTACCTGGGCGCGACGGTGGGGCCCGGCTCCGTGCCCGGGGAACTCGCCGCCGTGGCACGCGGGTTCGGCGTCCTGGTCGGCGGGGCACTGGCCGCGGCGGGGTACCGGGGGTGGTACGACGTCGACTACGTGGTCGGTACGGGCGGCCTCGCGCCCACCGAGACGAACCTGCGCCTGACGGGACCCGCCGTGGCGTTCATGGCCAAGGCCCGCCTCGACGAGGTGCGCGGCGGGGAGCACGTGGTGCGCGCGGTCGACCGGGTCGTGCTGGGCGCGCGGCTGCCGGAGCGGGAGCTGCTGGAGCACCTGCGGTCCGTCGGGGAGACGTGCGCGGGGATCGGCGCGACGCTGATCCCCACGATCCCGACGGCGTCCTACGAACCGGAGCCGTACGCGGGGGTGCTGGTCGCTGCGCGGAGCCGGGCCCAGGTGGACGCGGCGGAGGCACTGCTCCGCGTCCGGAGCGGCGAACTGGCGGAGATGTTCCTGTGAGGGGTGCGGGGCGCGGGGTGCGGGGGGCGCGGGTTCCGCTGCGCGGGGCGTCCCCCACCCCGCCCCTTTTAGGGGCGCGGGGAACTGCGCGAGGGTGGGGCACATGCCGCGCGTACCCAACCGGCCCCGCAGGGCCCCCGGAGGGTTTCGGGAAGGGGCGGGTAGGGGAACGCCCGCCGCAGGCGGAACGGCGCCCCCGGGCAACGGGCCCCACGAGGGACGTGACCCCGCCCCCGCCTCACCGCTCCCGGGGGCGGTACGAGGCCCAGACCGCGACCACCACCCCCGCCAGCATCAGCGGCACGTTGAACACGTACACGAGCGCCGCCTGCCGCCCCCAGTCGTCCTTCGCCGCCAGCCGGTAGGAATTGTCCTGCGGCCACCACGACACGAGCAGCCACACCACCGCCAGGTGGGCCGCCACCGTCAGCCCCCTGGGCTTCCCCTGCCGCCGCATCAGGGGGTACCCGCTCAGCAGGAACGCCGTGCCCGCCCCGAAGGCGAGCCACTCCGCGACGTACAGCATCCGGAAGAGCCCCGCCCACGGCGCCGGCACCGCGCTCACGTCCGTCGAGCCGGGCCAGAACACCCCCGTGAGGAACGCCGCCAGGACCGTCGCCACCACCGGCACCAGCGCCCACTGCGCGACCTCGGGCGGCAGGTCCCCGCCCGCACCCTTCCCGCCCCCCGAGGCCCGGCCCGAGCCCGGAGCCCGCTCGCGCGCCGGGCGGGGCAGCGCGCTCCGCGTCACCTTCCCCGCCCGGTCGCGCGGCAGCGACGCCACCGTCACCACCCGTTCCGGTACGTCCGCCGAAGGGACGAGTCCGGTCAACAGCTTCCGCAGCTCCGCCACCCCGGTGCCGGTCCTGCCGCCGCCGCCCTGCCGCGGCACCACGTACGCGACCAGCTCGCCGTCCGCCTCCGTGACGACCGCCTCCCGCACCCCGGGCACGCTCGCCAGCGCGCTCTCCACCCGATAGGTGTCGACGGTCCGGCCGCCCAGGTTGACGCGGTCCGCCCGTCTGCCCCGGAACTCCAGCGGACCGGCCGCCCCGGCGGCCCCGGCAGGCGTCTCGCGGCCGAAGTCCCCGGTCGGCACGGGGTCGCCGCCCTCCGGAGGCGTCAGCCAGATCTGTCCCTTGCGCAGCTGCGCCCCGCACCCGGGGAACGGCCGCCCCACGTAGGAGACCCGCTCGGGCGCCTCCACGGGCCCCGCCAGCTGGTCCGTGCCGAACCACGTGCCGCACCCGGCGACCTCCGCCGTCCCGTACACGTTCAGCACCCGCGCCCCGGGCGCGAGCAGCCCCTGGAGCCGCGCCTGCTCCGCGAGGCCGAGCCGCTCGCCGCCCACCGACACGAGCCGCAGCCCCCGGCGCGGCCGCTCCAGGGCCCGTGCGGCCTCCAGCGGGTCCGTGTCGAGCACGGTGCACCCCTCGGCCCCCGCGGCCCGCCAGGAGGCCACCAGCGTGGCGCCCGCGCCCAGCGTCCGTATCCAGCCACCGGTGAACGCGGCGGTGTCCGGGGCAGCGGTCACCAGGACGCGGTCCCGGTCGTCGAGCCCGTACACCTCGGCCCAGCTTCGGTACGCGGCGGTCAGGCGGGCGTGACTCAGCGTGACCGCCCGGGGTTTCCCGGCCGCCCCGGCGGTGACCAGCACGGCCGCCGCCGCCGCTCTGCGCGGCGCCGCGGGACCGCCCCCGTCGTCCCCGTCGCCCGCGGCGCCGTCCTCGACGTCCTCCAGGCAGAGCGTCGGCCGCCCGCCCCCGTCGGCCCCCCGCTCGTCCACCCTCGGCAGGTGCACCGCGTGCGTCACGACGGCCGCCGCCTTCACGAGGTCCAGCCGCGCCCGCACCTCGCGCCCCGGCTCGTGCGGCGCGACCACCGCGTACGCCCCGCCCGCCCTGAGGGCGCCCAGGACGCCCACCAGGACGTCGGGCAGCTTCACCGTGCACACCGCGACCACGCCGCCCGGCCGCAGCCCCTGCGCCCCGAGCCGGGCCGCGAGGCGCCGGGCGCGCCGGTCCAGCTCCCCGTACGAGAGCCGTCCGCCCTCGGTCAGTACGGCGGTCCTGTCCGGGGCCTCGCGCACCCGCTCCTCGATCAGCGTCGATAAGTCCGTCGTTCCCCTGGCCGTTCCCCCAGTCGTCATGACCGAGGATCATCCCAGAGCCCACCGACATTGGGGAGGGCGGCGGCGGGGCGCACGCGGACGTGCGAGGGCCCGGGTGCCGTCCCCCCTGCACCCGGGCCCTCGTCGTGTCATCCGTACCGCTACGGCAGCTGCGCCGCCCGTGCCTCGCGCCGGTTGCCCCGGAAGGTGTTCACGCGCCGCGCCGTGGCGAAGAGCGGGATCACCGCACCCAGGACGACCTGGAGCGCGCAGCCGGTCTGGAGCAGCAGCTGGCCGCCGGGGGCGTCGAACGCCCACGCCGCCAGCATGCCCATCGCGCCCACGATCCAGCTGAGCATCGCGACCGCGAGGATGCCCCGCGGCTTCGGGTACTCGACCCGGCTGACCATCAGCCACGCGACGCCGATCACGGCGAGCAGCGTGGGGATGAAGGGCAGCTCCAGCAGGACGATCGAGACGACCGTCAGCGCCCCGAAGGGGCTCGGCATGCCCTGGAACATGCCGTCCTTCATGGTCACGCAGGAGAACCTGGCGAGCCGTAGCACCACCGCGAGCAGCACCACGATCGCGGCGACCGCCGCGACCCGCTGGTGGGCGTCGTCCGCGACCATTCCGTACACGAGCACGAAGTAGGCCGGGGCGAGCCCGAAGCTGATCAGGTCCGAGAGGTTGTCCAGCTCGGCGCCCATCGGCGAGGAGCGCAGCTTGCGCGCCACCAGGCCGTCGCAGAGGTCGAAGATCGCCGCGAGGAGCATCAGGATCACGGCGGTCGCGGCGCTGTGCCGCGCCATGCCGGTCTCCTGGCTGCCCTGGAGGTGCGGAATCAGGATCCCGGTGGTGGTGAAGTACACCGCCATGAAGCCGCACGTGGCGTTGCCGAGGGTGAGCGTGTCCGCTATCGACAGCCGCAGTGACAGCGGCATGTCCTCGGACTCGTCCTGCTCCTCGGCCTCGGGGACCCAGTTCGCCTGTGTGTCGGGATCAATCACGGTCAATTCGAGTCACCCCCGCGGTAGTGGTCTGGCCCACCTCGACCGCGACCTCGACACCTTCCGGGAGGTAGATGTCGACCCTGGAGCCGAAGCGGATCAGACCGATGCGCTCGCCTTGCTCGACCTTGGTGCCCTGGGGCACGTACGGCACGATGCGACGGGCGACCGCACCCGCGATCTGCACCATCTCGATGTCGCCGAGCTCGGTGTCGAAGTGCCAGACGACCCGCTCGTTGTTCTCGCTCTCCTTGTTGAACGCGGGAACGAAACCACCGGGGACGTGCTCGACGGACGTCACCGTGCCGGCCAGCGGCGCGCGGTTGACGTGGACGTTCAGCGGGCTCATGAAGATGGCGACGCGGGTGCGCCCGTCCTTCCACGGCATGATGCTCTGCACCACGCCGTCGGCCGGAGAGATCACCCGGCCCTGGGTGATCTCGCGCTCGGGGTCCCGGAAGAACCAGAGCATGCCCGCCGCGAGAGCGGTGGTGGGCACGGCCACGGCGGCCCAGCGACCGGACTTGCGGGCCCGTGCGAGGCTGAGCGCCGCGGTGGCGACGGTCGGCAGGAGCCACGGCGATGCTCCGCGCGCGAGGCGTACGCCGACGAGGCTGTCGCGAGGTGCAGAGGTTTGGCTGTGGGGCATGGATGACCTTCGTAGCGGATGGTGCCGCGCTGAGTAACGGGGGACGGCGGCGAATTGCTTGGCGTTTCCCGCGATGCTATCGGTTGCGGCCCGCAACTGGGCAAGCCAGCGGCGGAGTCTCGCGGCTTGAAGGCACCGAATCGCCATGACAGGGTGTGATCTTCTTCGCGGTCAAATCACCACCAAGCGGACAATCAACCCTGGGCTCGGTACTCTTCGAGCAGTCGGCGCCCAATGATCATTTTCTGGATCTCGGCGGTCCCCTCACCGATCAGCAGCATCGGTGCCTCCCGGTAGAGCCGCTCGATCTCGTACTCCTTGGAGAACCCGTAGCCGCCGTGGATGCGGAACGCGTCCTCGACCACTTCCTTGCAGTACTCGGACGCGAGGTACTTCGCCATCCCCGCTTCCAGGTCGTTTCGTTCCCCGGAGTCCTTTTTGCGTGCTGCGTTCACCATCATGGCATGGGCGGCCTCGACCTTGGTAGCCATCTCGGCCAGCTTGAACTGAATTGCCTGGTGCTGGGCGATCGGCTTGCCGAAAGTGTGACGTTGTTGGGCATATGAGACACCCAGCTCGAACGCACGCTGTGCGACTCCGCAGCCACGCGCCGCTACGTTGACGCGGCCGACCTCGACGCCGTCCATCATTTGGTAGAAACCGCGCCCGGTCGTGCCCCCGAGGACCCGATTGGCCGGAATTCGCAGTCCGTCCATGATGAGTTCGGTGGTATCGACGCCCTTGTAACCCATCTTGTCGATCTTGCCCGGGATCGTGAGGCCGGGGCGGACCTCGCCGAAGCCCGGCTCCTTCTCCACGAGGAAGGTCGTCATCGATCTGTGGGGGGCGGTCCCCTCGGGGTGTCCTTCGTCACTCCGGCACAACACGGCCACCAGGTTCGACGTCCCGCCGTTCGTGAGCCACATCTTCTGGCCGTTCAGGACGTACTCGTCGCCGTCCCTGACGCCCTTGGACGTGATCGCCGACACATCGGAGCCCAGGCCCGGCTCCGACATCGAGAACGCGCCACGCACCTCGCCCAGTGCCATCCGCGGCAGGAAGGCGTCCTTCTGCTCCTGCGTGCCGTGCTGCTTGAGCATGTACGCCACGATGAAGTGCGTGTTGATGATGCCGGACACCGACATCCAGCCGCGCGCGATCTCCTCCACGCACAGCGCGTAGGTGAGCAGCGACTCGCCGAGGCCCCCGTACTCCTCGGGAATCATCAGCCCGAAGAGCCCGAGCTCCTTGAGCCCCTCGACGATCTGCGTCGGGTACTCGTCGCGGTGCTCCAGCTCGGTGGCGACAGGGATGATCTCCTTGTCGACGAACTCGCGGACCGTCTTCAGGATCTCCTGCTGGACGTCGGTCAGACCGTGGGTCTGGGCGAGACGGGACATGGCTACTTCCCCTGTTCCTTCAGCTGCGGGCGGCCGGGCTGCTCGCCGCCGCGTTCCTTGACGTACGTCTCGGTGGGGACCATCACCTTGCGGCGGAACACGCAGACCAGCGTGCCGTCCTGCTTGTACCCCTTCGTCTCGACGTACACGATCCCGCGGTCGTTCTTCGACTTCGACGGGGTCTTGTCGAGGACGGTCGTCTCGCCGTAGAGCGTGTCGCCGTGGAAGGTCGGCGCCACGTGCCGCAGCGACTCGATCTCCAGGTTGGCGATCGCCTTGCCCGAGACGTCGGGGACGCTCATGCCCAGCAGCAGCGAGTAGACGTAGTTGCCGACGACGACGTTCTTGCCGAAGTCCGTCGTGTTCTCGGCGTAGTTGGCGTCCATGTGGAGGGGGTGGTGGTTCATCGTGAGGAGACAGAAGAGGTGGTCGTCGTACTCCGTGACCGTCTTCCCCGGCCAGTGCTTGTACACGGCGCCGACTTCGAACTCCTCGTAGGTGCGTCCGAACTGCATGTCGCTCAGGCCTCCGGGATCTCGAAGGTGGAGGTACGGGTCATGCCGGCCGCGCGGCCCTTGCCGGAGACGACCAGCGCCATCTTGCGGCTGGCCTCGTCGATCATCTCGTCGCCGAGCATCGCGGAGCCCTTCTTGCCGCCCGCCTCCGACGTGCAGTACTTGTACGCGTCCAGGATCAGCTCGGCGTGGTCGAAGTCCTCCTGCGACGGCGAGAAGATCTCGTTGGACGCCTCGACCTGGCCCGGGTGCAGCACCCACTTGCCGTCGAAGCCCAGCGCCGCGGCGCGCCGGGCCACCTCGCGGTAGCCGTCCACGTTGCGGATCTGGAGGTAGGGGCCGTCGATCGCCTGGAGGTCGTTGGCGCGGGCCGCCATCAGGATCTTCATCAGGATGTAGTGGTACGCGTCCGCGCCGTAGCCGGGCGGCTGCTCGCCGACGACCAGCGACTTCATGTTGATCGACGCCATGAAGTCGGCCGGGCCGAAGATGATCGTCTCCAGCCGCGGGGACGCCTCGGCGATGGCGTTGACGTTGTTGAGGCCGCGCGCGTTCTCGATCTGCGCCTCGATGCCGATCTTCCCGACCTCGAAGCCCATCGTCTTCTCGATCTGGGTGAGCAGCAGGTCCAGCGCGACGACCTGCTCGGCGCCCTGCACCTTCGGCAGCATGATGCAGTCGAGGTTCTGGCCCGCGCCCTCGACGACCGTCACGACGTCCCGGTACGTCCACTCGGTCGTCCAGTCGTTGACCCGTACGACCCTGGTCTTGCCGGTCCAGTCGCCCTCGTTGAGGAACTTCACGATGGTGTGCCGCGCCTCGGGCTTGGCGAGCGGCGCGCAGGCGTCCTCCAGGTCGAGGAAGACCTGGTCGGCGGGGAGGCCCTGGGCCTTCTCCAGGAAGCGCGGGTTGGATCCGGGGACCGCGAGGCAGGAGCGGCGCGGGCGCAGTCGGTTTACCTGGGTCATGCGGGAACCTCCAGAGGGTCGAGCTTGTTCGCTTTTCGGATCTCGTCGACGATACGACCGATGATCTCCGTGATGCCGAAGTCCTTCGGGGTGAAGACGGCGGCCACGCCGGCCCGCTTCAGTTCCTCGGCGTCGGCGGGCGGGATGATGCCGCCCGCGATGACGGGTATGTCGGCGGCGCCCGCCTCGCGGAGCCGCTCCAGCACGTCCGGCACCAGCTGGGCGTGCGAGCCGGAGAGGATGGACACGCCCACGCAGTGCACGTCCTCGGCGAGCGCGGCGTCCACGATCTGCTCGGGCGTGAGCCTGATGCCCTGGTAGACCACCTCGAACCCGGCGTCGCGGGCGCGCACCGCGATCTGCTCGGCGCCGTTGGAGTGCCCGTCCAGGCCCGGCTTGCCGACCAGCAGGCGCAGCCGTCCGCCCAGTTCGTCGCCGGTCCGCCTGACCTTCTCGCGGACCAGGGCGAGCGGCGTGCCGGGCTCGGCCGTCACCGCGACCGGCGCGGAGGAGACGCCCGTGGGGGCGCGGTACTCGCCGAACACCTCGCGCAGCGCCCCGGCCCACTCGCCGGTGGTGACCCCGGCGCGGGCGCACTCCAGGGTGGCCTCCATGAGGTTCCCGGTGCCCGCCGCGACCTCCTTGAGGCGGTCCAGCGCCTGGCGGACGGTGGGGAAGTGGAACGGGTCGCCCATGCCCTGGCGGTCGGAGGACTCCTGGCGGGTGGTGCGCCAGTCGCCGACGGCCCGCACCACGCGCGCCTCGACGGCCGGGTCGACCGTCATGATCGCGCCGTCCAGGTCGGCGGTGAGCGGGTTCTCCTCGGTCGTCTCGAAGATGTTCACGCCGACGATCTTGTCGTCGCCCGCCTCGATCCTGGCCCTGCGCTCGGCGTGCGAGGAGACGAGCTGCGACTTGAGGTAGCCGGACTCGACGGCGGCCATCGCGCCGCCCATCTCCTGGATCCGCTCGATCTCGGTCAGGCACTCGGCGACCAGGGCGTCCACCTTGGCCTCGACCACGTGCGAACCGGCGAAGATGTCCTCGTACTCCAGCAGGTCGCTCTCGTGCGCCAGCACCTGCTGGATGCGCAGCGACCACTGCTGGTCCCAGGGGCGGGGCAGGCCCAGCGCCTCGTTCCAGGCGGGCAGTTGCACGGCCCGCGCGCGGGCGTCCTTGGAGAGCGTCACGGCCAGCATCTCCAGGACGATGCGCTGCACGTTGTTCTCCGGCTGCGCCTCGGTCAGGCCCAGGGAGTTGACCTGCACGCCGTAGCGGAAGCGGCGCTGCTTGGGGTTGTCGATGCCGTACCGCTCCAGCGCGATCTTCTCCCAGATCCGGCCGAACGCCCGCATCTTGCACATCTCCTCGATGAAGCGGACGCCCGCGTTCACGAAGAAGGAGATGCGGGCCACGACGTCGCCGAACTTCTCGGCCGGGACCTGTCCCGAGTCGCGCACCGCGTCGAGGACGGCGATGGCGGTCGACATGGCGTACGCGATCTCCTGGACCGGCGTCGCGCCCGCCTCCTGGAGGTGGTACGAGCAGATGTTGATCGGGTTCCACTTGGGGATGTGGGAGACCGTGTACGCGATCATGTCGGTCGTCAGGCGCAGGGAGGGTCCCGGCGGGAAGACGTGCGTCCCCCGGGACAGGTACTCCTTGACGATGTCGTTCTGCGTCGTGCCCTGGAGCGTGGCGATGTCCGCGCCCTGCTCCTCGGCGACCACCTGGTAGAGCGCCAGCAGCCACATGGCGGTGGCGTTGATGGTCATCGAGGTGTTCATCTGTTCCAGGGGGATGTCCTGGAACAGCCGCCGCATGTCGCCCAGGTGGGAGACCGGGACGCCCACGCGGCCGACCTCGCCGCGCGCGAGGACGTGGTCGGGGTCGTACCCCGTCTGGGTCGGCAGGTCGAAGGCGACCGACAGGCCCGTCTGCCCCTTGGCGAGGTTGCGGCGGTACAGCTCGTTGGACGCCTCGGCCGTGGAGTGACCGGCGTAGGTCCGCATCAGCCACGGCCGGTCCTTCTGACGCTCAGTCATGATCGTGTGCTCCCCGAGGAGTTCAGACGTTGCGGAAGCGGTTGATGGCGTCGATGTGCTGGGCGCGCTTCTCGTGGTCGCGCACGCCGAGGCCCTCCTCGGGGGCGAGCGCGAGGACGCCGACCTTGCCCTGGTGGAGGTTGCGGTGGACGTCGTACGCGGCCTGGCCGGTCTCGTCGAGCGAGTAGACCTTGGAGAGCGTCGGGTGGATCTTGCCCTTGGCGATGAGGCGGTTGGCCTCCCACGCCTCGCGGTAGTTGGCGAAGTGCGAGCCGATGATGCGCTTGAGCGACATCCACAGGTAGCGGTTGTCGTACTCGTGCATGTAGCCGGAGGTGGAGGCGCAGGTGGTGATGGTGCCGCCCTTGCGGGTGACGTACACCGAGGCGCCGAAGGTCTCGCGGCCCGGGTGCTCGAAGACGATGTCGATGTCCTCGCCGCCGGTGAGTTCGCGGATGCGCTTGCCGAAGCGCTTCCACTCCTTGGGGTCCTGGGTGCGCTCGTCCTTCCAGAACCGGTAGCCCTCGGCATTGCGGTCGATGACGGCCTCCGCGCCCATCGAGCGGCAGATGTCGGCCTTCTGGTCGCTGGAGACGACGCAGATGGGGGTGGCGCCGCCGGCGAGCGCGAACTGCGTCGCGTACGAGCCGAGTCCGCCGCTCGCGCCCCAGATCAGCACGTTGTCGCCCTGCTTCAGGCCCGCGCCGTTGCGCGAGACCAGCTGGCGGTACGCGGTGGAGTTCACCAGGCCGGGGGCCGCGGCCTCCTCCCAGCTCAGGTGCCGCGGCTTGGGCATCAGCTGGTTGGACTTGACCAGGGCGATCTCGGCGAGGCCGCCGAAGTTGGTCTCGAAGCCCCAGATGCGCTGCTCGGGGTCGAGCATCGTGTCGTTGTGGCCGTCGCTGGACTCCAGTTCGACGGAGAGGCAGTGCGCGACGACCTCGTCGCCGGGCTGCCAGGCGTTGACGCCTGGTCCGGTGCGCAGGACGACGCCCGCCAGGTCGGAGCCGATGACGTGGTACGGCAGGTCGTGGCGCTTGCTGAGGTCGCTGAGCCTGCCGTAGCGCTCCAGGAAGCCGAAGGTGGAGACCGGCTCGAAGATCGAGGTCCAGACGGAGTTGTAGTTCACGGAGGAGGCCATGACGGCCACCAGGGCCTCACCGGGGCCGAGTTCGGGCACGGGGACGGACTCGACGTGCAGGGACTTGCGGGGGTCCTTGTCGCGGCTGGCGACCCCGGTGAACATCTCGGCCTCGTCCTTGTGCACCGTGACGGCGCGGTATGACTCGGGGACGGTCAGGGCCGCGAAGTCGGCGGCGGTGCTGTCCTGCGACTGGATCGCGTCCAGGATGTGCTTCACGGTGGTTCCTCCGGATGGTTCGCGCCGAGGGAAGCGCGGATGAGGGTGCTGGGGTGGAGGTGTGCCGTCGGTTCGGCCGGTGGTGCTGGGTGCTGGCAGAGCGCTGGGTGTGGCGCGGGAGGTTGCCTGTGACGCAGGCGTCCGGGCGCACCGGTCGATGACCGGTGGGGACAGCCGGCGCACGAGCTGTCCCGGTGCGCCGGCCGCCCGGACAACATCAACGTATGGCACCTCGTGACACCTGGCAAGGCACTCAGTGCCAAGAATTTCCCTCAGTTGCGGATTGGCCCGCGCATATGAGCGATGATCGATCGAATGCCGCTCCAGGCAGGGGTTCCGCGGGGTCGGCCGAAGCGTTCCCGGGTGTGGTCACGAGGTCCGGGAAACGCCATCGAGCCCCCGCACCGGGGCCGGTGCGGGGGCTCGATGGCACGCAGTGCCAGGGGTTGGGCGGGGGCGTCTCAGCGCTGCTTGAGCGCCTTCTCGATGGTGCGCATGATCTCCGGCAGCGGTGCGTCCGTCCGGGCCACCGTCACCAGCACCTCGCCCTCCCGCGCGCTCGTCACCGCCGGGGCCCGGTCCTCCTGCGGGGCCGTGCGGCCCGCGCCGATGCCCGTGCCGAAGGTCTCCCTGACGATCTCGAAGGCGTGGTCGAGCTGGGTCTCCACGTCGCCCTGGCCGCCCGCCCGCAGCCAGCGGCGCAGCACGTGGTTGTGCGCGGTGACGACGGCGGACGCCGCGACCTCGGCCAGCAGCGGGTCGTCGTTGCCGTCGTGGTGGTCGCGCTCGTCGAAGTGGCCCAGCAGGTAGCGGGTGAACAGGCGCTCGTAGCGGGCGACGGAGGCGATCTCGGCCTCGCGCAGCGTGGGCACTTCGCGGGTCAGCTTGTAGCGGGCGACGGACACGGCCGGCTTGGCCGCGTACATCTTCATGACTTCCTTGATGCCCCGGCAGACGGTGTCCAGCGGGTGCTCGTGCGCAGGGGCCGCGTTCAGCACCGCCTCGGCGCGTACGAGGGTGTCGTCGTGGTCCGGGAAGATCGCCTCTTCCTTGGACCGGAAGTGGCGGAAAAAGGTGCGTCGGGCGACTCCGGCCGCACCGGCGATCTCGTCGACGGTCGTCGCCTCGTAGCCCTTGGTGGAGAAGAGCTCCATCGCAGCGGCCGCGAGTTCGCGCCGCATCTTCAGGCGCTGCGCCGCCGCGCGACTGCCCGCGGCACTTTCCGGGGCGTCGGCTGCGGAGGACGTACGGGAGTTCTTCGCGGGCTGGGACATGAGCTGAACGTACTGCATTGATGCAGGAGAGTGCGCCTGTGGGGGCGGACCGCCGGAAGGATCCAGCAGCCCGCCCCACCCGGCGCCGGGGTCAGCGCCTGGCATATTCGCGGAATCCGCGCCCCGTCTTGCGTCCCAGGCAGCCGGCCGCCACCAGGTGCTCCAGGAGCGGCGCGGGCGCCAGGCCCGGGTCGCGGAACTCCGCGTGCAGCACCTTCTCGATCGCGAGCGAGACGTCCAGCCCGACGACGTCCAGCAGCTCGAACGGGCCCATCGGGTAGCCGCCGCCCAGCTTCATCGCCGCGTCGATGTCGTCCAGCGTCGCGTAGTGCTCCTCGACCATCTTGATCGCGTTGTTGAGGTACGGGAAGAGCAGCGCGTTCACGATGAAACCGGCCCGGTCGCCGCAGTCCACCGGGTGCTTGCGGATCTCGGCCGTGACCGCCCTGACCGTGGCGTGGACCTCGTCGGAGGTGAGCACCGTGCGGACCACCTCGACCAGCTTCATCGCCGGGGCCGGGTTGAAGAAGTGCATGCCGATGACGTCCCGCGGGCGCGAGGTGGCGCGGGCGCAGGCGACGACCGGCAGCGAGGAGGTGGTGGTGGCGAGGATCGCGCCCGGCTTGCAGACCTTGTCGAGCGTCCCGAAGAGCTGCTGCTTGACCGCCAGGTCCTCGGCGACGGCCTCCACCGCGAGGTCGACGTCCGCGAACGCGTCGAGCGAGGCGGCCGGGGTGATCCGGGCCAGCGCCGCGTCCCTCGCGTCGGCGCTCAGCCGTCCCTTGTCGACCGAGCGCGCCAGCGACTTGGCGATGCGGGCCTTCGCCGCGTCCGCCTTCTCCCGGCCGCGCGCGGCCAGCACCACCTCGTACCCCGCCTTGGCGAAGACCTCCGCGATGCCCGACGCCATGGTGCCCGAGCCCGCGACGCCCACGGAGCGCACCCCGTGCGCGACGGGCTCCCCGCCGCTCGCGGCCGGGGTGAGCGCGTCGGGCACGACGACCGCCGAGCCCGCCGCCTCGTAGGTGTAGAAGCCGCGCCCCGCCTTGCGGCCGGTCAGACCGGCCTCGCTGAGCTGGCGCAGGATCGGCGCGGGGGCGTGCAGCCGGTCGTGCGACGCGCTGTACATCGCTTCGAGCACGGTCCTGGCGGTGTCGATGCCGATCAGGTCGAGCAGGGCGAGCGGGCCCATCGGCAGGCCGCAGCCCAGCTTCATCGCGGCGTCGATGTCCTCGCGGGACGCGTAGTTGGACTCGTACATCGCGGCGGCCTGGTTGAGGTAGCCGAAGAGCAGCCCGTCCGCGACGAAGCCCGGCCGGTCGCCGACGGCCACCGGCTCCTTGCCCAGCTCCAGGGCGAGCGCGGTGACGGCGTCGACGGCGGGCGGCGCGGTGAGCACCGACGAGACGACCTCGACGAGCTTCATGGCGGGCGCCGGGTTGAAGAAGTGCAGGCCCAGCACGCGCTCGGGGTGCGCGGACTCGGCGGCGAGCCGGGTCACGGACAGCGCGTTGGTGCCCGTCGCCAGGATGGCGGTGGGCGCGACGATCGCGTCGAGCTCGCGGAAGACGCGCTGCTTGAGCTCGTACGACTCCGGGACCACCTCGATGACCAACTCGGCGGTGGCGGCGGCCCCGAGCTCGGCGGAGGTGCGGAAGCGGGAGAGGAGCGCGGTGCGCTCGTCCTCGGTGATCCGGCCGCGCGTCACGGCGCGCGCGGTCGACGCCTCGACGGCGGCGACGGCGCCCCGGGCGGCGTCGGCGCTGATGTCGATGCCGATGACCTCGCGGCCCGCGCGGAGCAGGACCTCGGCGATGCCGGCGCCCATGGTGCCGAGGCCGACGACGGCGATGGTGGAGAGAGGGGTGTCCATTGGCGGACTCCAGGAGATGAGTGACGACTGGGACGGCGGTGCGGCGGCGCGCGATGCGGCGGTACGCGGTGCGTGTGCGTGGAGAACCCGTCGGGTGCGTGAACACGCTCGTGGCGTACGGGTGTTGAGGGTGCGGCCCTGTCCCGGGGCCGTACTGGGTGCTGCGACTCGATGCGGTGGACCGCGTGCTTCGACTGCCGAACCGACGAACACTCGTGGCGGCTGCGTCACCAGGCCGCCAGGAGCAGGGCAGTCGCGGGGTGTGCCCCGCTCACTTGAGATTAACCGGCGAGTAACGAGCGCGCCAGCCCCGCGCGGTACCGGTGACATGTGATCTGCGCCGCGTGGCGGGCCGGTGTGCTGGCTACGCTTCCGACCATGGACGAGGAGTTGCGGTCGCTCGCGGACCGGTTGCGGGACGAGGCGGGTCCTTCGGCGGACGCGGTCGCGGCGTGCGACCGGCTGGTCGCGACGGCGGACCTGGAGGCGCTGGCGGGGGTGCTGACCGCCGCCGAACAGCCCCTGTGGGCGCGGGAGGTCGCGGCGTTCCGGCTGGGGTGCGCGGGGGACCGGCGGGCGTTCGAGGCGCTGGTGCTGCTGCTGAACCACCGGGACCCCGAGCGGTGCGTCTCGGCCGCGCACGCGCTGGAGATCCTGGCGGACCCGCGCACGCCCCGGGCCGCGGCCGCGCTCGCGACGAACGAACTGCGGGCGGCGTACGCGCTGATGCCGGTGCGGCTGCTGACGAGGCTACGGGCCCCGGAGTCGGTGCCGGCCCTGATCACGGCGCTGCGCAGGAGGCTGGTGCCGGGGGACCCGCACTGGCGGGTGGGGCTGGCGTGCGTGGAGGGGCTGGGGGAGCTGCGGGACGAGCGGGGGCGGGGGGTGCTTGAGGCGGCGGTGCGGCACCCGAAGCTGGGGATCGTGGCGGTCATCGCGCTGGAGCGGTTGCGGGGGCAGGTGGACGGCGGCGGGGCGGGGGCGGGGCTCCGCTGAGCAGGCGGCGCCCCGCCCCGGCCGGGCGTCTCAGCGCAGGGACGCGTACGCCCCGGCCGCACCCCCCGCACCCACTTGCAGACGAAAAAACCTTAACGGGAGGGTCTGACACCGTTCGTGCTCGATCGAGGGCCCTGCCCGGCTACGGGAGCCCGCGTGCGTACCGCACCTCGGGGACCACCGTCCCGTCCACCTCCCACGGCTCCTCCGCCCCGTCGAACACGAATCCCGCGCGTTCGTAGAACCGCCGCGCCCGCGCGTTCTCCCGCAGCACCCAGAGCCGCACCTCGGTGAACCCGGCCCCCGACACCCGCTCCAGCACGTCCGCGAGCAGCGCCCGGCCCACGCCCGTGCCGACGCGCTCGGGCCTGAGGTAGATCGCGTACAGCTCGCAGGTCCCCGCGATGCGCTCGCTCCCCTCGCGGTACGGTCCGTACGCGGCCCACCCCACGACGCCCGTGCCGTCCTCGGCCACCACGTTGGTGACCGCCGGAGCCGTGGGCCCCGCCAGGAACTCGCGCCGCCGCGCCGCGTCCGCCGCCGCGTCCATCGCGTCGAGGTACGACCGCGGCACCAGCCCCGCGTACGCCGCCCGCCAGCCCGACACCCGCAGCTCCGCGACCGCCTCGCAGTCGTCCGGGACGAGGTCGCGCACCACGAGGGACACGCTCAGCGCCCTTCGGGGACGATCGCGAAGGCCTCGATCTCCATGAGGAGTCCGGGCCTGAACAGCGCGGACACCTGCACCGCCGAACTGGCCGGGAGCCGCGTCTCGTCGAACACCTCGTTCCTGGCGGTCCGCACGGCGGGCAGGTGCGCGAGGTCCGTCATGAAGTACGTCAGCTTCACCACGTCCGCCAGGGTCGCGCCGGCCTCCGCGAGGCAGCGGCGCATGTTCTCGAACACCTGCCGCGCCTGTGCCTCGGGGTCGCCCTCGCCGACGACCGCGCCCTGTTCGTCGAGGGAGCACTGGCCGGACACCGCGACGAAGCGGCCGGTGCCCCAGACCACGTGGCTGTAGCCGGTGCCGGGCGCGACGCCCTCGGGCGCCAGTACGTGGGTGAGATGTGAGTTCGTCGTCATGCGGCCATCCTCGCGCAGCCGTTCAGAGCAGCGTGAGCTGGGTCGGCCCCGCGTCCGGCGCGGGCACGGGGCGCCGCGGGACGCGCCGCGCGGCGGCCTGCCGGGAGGGCCCGATGCCGAACTCCTCGGCCAGCTCGTGCACGTACCCCGTGATCCGCCGCTGGTACCACTTGGGCGCGTAGGCCCCTTCCGCGTACAGCCGCTCGTAGCGCCGCACCAGGTGCGGGTGGTGGCGCGCCAGCCAGGCCGTGAACCACTCCCTGGCGCCGGGCCGCAGGTGCAGGACGAGCGGGGTGACCGAGGTCGCCCCGGCCGCCGCGACCGCCCGCACCGTGGCGCGCAGCTGGTCGGGGTGGTCGCCGAGGAACGGGATCACGGGCGCCATCAGCACCCCGCAGTCGAGGCCGTGGTCGCTCAGCGTCCGTACGGCGTCCAGACGGCGCGCGGGCGAGGGCGTGCCGGGCTCGACCGTGCGCCACAGCTCCTCGTCGACGAAGCCGACGGACATGGACACGCCGACCTCGGTGACCTCGGCCGCCTGCTTCAGCAGCTCCAGGTCGCGCAGGACCAGCGTGCCCTTGGTGAGGATCGAGAAGGGGTTGGCGTGGTCGCGCAGCGCCTCGACGATGCCGGGCATCAGGCGGTAGCGGCCCTCCGCCCGCTGGTAGCAGTCGACGTTCGTGCCCATCGCGATGTGCGCGCCGTGCCAGCCGCGCGAGCCGAGGTGGCGGCGGAGCAGTTCGGGGGCGTTGACCTTGACGACGATCTGCGAGTCGAAGCCGAGGCCCGTGTCGAGGTCGAGGTAGCTGTGCGTCTTGCGGGCGAAGCAGTAGACGCAGGCGTGCGTGCAGCCCCGGTAGGGGTTGACGGTCCACTCGAAGGGCATGCGGGACGCCCCGGGCACCCGGTTCACGATCGAACGGGCCCGGACCTCGTGGAAGGTGATGCCGCGGAACTCCGGGCTGTCGAAGGTCCGGGTCGTGACCGAGTCCGCCGCGAAGAGCGCGGTGCTCGGGGACTGGTTCGTGTGGGTGGGGTCGTCCGCCAGATGGTCCCAGCGCATCGCGCCTCCTCGGTAGCACTGACCCCAGAATAGAACAGGTGTTCCCTTCTTTCCCGCAACCCCGATTTTGAGCGGCCGTGCCCCAGGTGATTGGCTCTGGGCACCCCGAGCGGGCACCCCGAACAACGAGTGCTGGAGGAACAGGCATGGCGCAGGTCGAAGCCACGACGGAGCGGATCATCGCGGCGGACGCGGAGACGGTGTTCGACACGCTGGCCGATTACCAGGAGGCCCGCGGCGAGCTGCTGACCGAGCACTTCAGCGAGTACGAGGTGCGCGAGGGCGGCGACGGCGAGGGCACCCTCGTCCACTGGAAGCTCCAGGCGACCAGCAAGCGCATCCGCGACTGCCTCCTGGAGGTGACCGAGCCGACGGACGGCCAGCTCGTCGAGAAGGACCGCAACTCCTCGATGGTCACCACCTGGACGGTCACGCCCGCGGGCGAGGGCAGGTCCCGTGCGGTCGTCACCACCGTCTGGAACGGCGCGGGCGGCATCGGCGGCTTCTTCGAGAAGACCTTCGCCCCCAAGGGCCTCGGCCGGATCTACGACGCCGTGCTCGCCAACCTCGCGGCCAAGGTCGAGAAGTAGCCTCGGGCACTCACCGGTTCGGGTGGATTTCCGTACCCGCCCCCGTGGTCCGTCGTAAGGCTCCGACCGGCGAGTTAGCCGCTGAAACACCCCTTCGAAGACGCTTCGTCGTGCTTGCCCGAGCTTGCCCGTACTTGTCGCTCGATGCGAGAAATGGGCCGCGCAAGTGCGACGGGGCGTGACGAGGGGAGCGGTACGTGGGTGGAATCACGCTGGTCAAGGACGGGCCGCCGGGCGCACCCGCGGCGGACGCCGCGGCCCCCGCGTTCGACGAGGCGCCTTCGAACGGCGTCGAAGCCCCGCCCCCGCCGGGTCCCGGGGCCGCGCACGACACCGCGGAGCTGAGCCCGCGCCGCGTGCGCATGGTGTTCTTCGCGCTGATGCTCGCGCTGCTCCTCGCCGCGCTGGAGCAGATGATCGTGGCCACCGCGCTGCCGAAGATCGTCGGTGAACTCCAGGGCCTGGACCGGATGTCCTGGGCGATCACCGCCTACCTGCTCACCTCCACCATCGCCCTGCCGATCTACGGCAAGCTCGGCGACCTCTTCGGCCGCAAGGGCGTCTTCCTCTTCTCGATCGTCGTCTTCGTGGTCGGCTCGGGCCTCGCGGGCTGGTCGCGCTCCATGGACCAGCTCATCGCCTTCCGGGCGATCCAGGGCATCGGCGCGGGCGGCCTCATGATCGGCGTACAGGCGATCATCGCGGACATCGTCCCGGCCCGGCAGCGCGGCCGCTACATGGGCCTCATCGGCGGCGCCTTCGGCCTCGCGTCCGTCGCGGGCCCGCTGCTCGGCGGCTTCTTCACCGACCACGCCTCCTGGCGCTGGTGCTTCTACTTCAACGTGCCCTTCGGCCTGGTCACGTTCGTCCTCGTGGCCCTCGTGCTGAAGCTGCCCAGGCCGACCGCGCGCGCCCGCCTCGACGTGCTCGGCGCGCTGCTGCTCGCCGCCACCTCCACCTGCCTGGTGCTGCTCACCAGCTGGGGCGGCACGGAGTACGCCTGGGACTCCCGCGTCATCGTCGGCCTCGCCGCCGGAGCCGCGGGCACGGCCCTGCTCCTGGTCGTGGTCGAGCACCGCGCCGTCGAACCGATCGTGCCGCCGCGGCTCTTCAGGGACTCGGTCTTCAACGTCAGCGGGCTCGTCGGCGCGGTCATCGGCGTCGCCCTGTTCGGCGCCGCCAGCTACCTCCCGACCTTCCTCCAGATGGTCGACGGCGCCACCGCCACCGAGTCGGGGCTGCTGATGCTCCCGATGATGGGCGGCATCGTCGGCGCCTCGATCGTCTCGGGGCAGCTCATCAGCAGGACCGGCCGCTACAAGGTCTACCCGCTGCTCGGCTCGGCCCTCGCGGCCGTCGGCATGTGGCTGCTGTCCCGCCTGGAGACCGGCACCCCGCGCCTGGAGTACAGCATCTGGCAGGCGGTACTGGGCATCGGCATCGGCCTGGTCATGCCGGTCCTGATCCTCGCCGTGCAGAATTCCGTGCCGCCCGCCGACCTCGGCACCGCCACCAGCGCCAACAACTACTTCCGGCAGATCGGCGGCAGCGTCGGCGCGGCCGTCTTCGGCACCCTCTTCGCAGGCCGCCTCGACGACGCGCTCGGCGAGCGCCTCCCGGCGGGCGCCGCGCTCCCCGACCCGGAGTCGATCACCCCGCAGCTGGTCCACACGCTGCCGCCCGCGCTCAGGGACGCCTACGTCCAGGCGTACGCCGACGCGATGCCGCGGGTCTTCCTCTATCTGGTGCCGGTCCTCGCGCTCGGCCTGTTCCTCGCCTTCTTCCTCAAGGAGAAACCGCTGGTGTCCCAGAACGTCCCCGCCCCCGCTCCTTCTCCCGAGGCCGCCCCGCTGCCGCAGGCCCGCCCCGACCGCCTCGCGGGCGTGCCCGTCTGCGGGACCGTCGCGCACCACGACGGCACCACCGTGCCGCGCGCCGCGCTCACCCTCATCGACGTGCGCGGGCACCAGATCGGCCGGGGCGCGAGCGGCGCGGACGGACGGTACGCGCTGAGCGTGCCGGGACCCGGCTCGTACGTGATGATCGCGGCGGCCGGCGGCCACCAGCCGCAGGCCGTGTCCGTCACCGTCGGGGAGCGTCCCGTCGAGCTGGACGTGGTGCTGGGCGGCGCGGGCCGCCTCGCGGGGTCGGTCGTGACCGCCGACGGCACGCCCGTGCGGGACGCGGCGGTGACCCTGACCGACGTGCGCGGCGAGGTCGTCGCCACCACGCGCAGCGGGCGTGAAGGGGCCTACGTCATCACGGAGCTGGTGGCGGGCGAGTACACGCTCGCCGCGAGCGCGCCCGCCTTCCGGCCCGCCGCGCTGCCGGTGAGCGTCCAGGCGTCGCGCGAGACCCGGCAGGACGTCGAGCTGGCGGGCGGCGCGGTGCTGCGGGGGACCGTACGGGCCACCGGCGGGCGGCCCGTGGAGGATGCGCGGGTCACGCTGCTGGACGCGGCGGGCAACGTGGTGGACACGCTGACCACGGGCGCCGACGGGACGTTCCGCTTCGTCGACCTGTCGTCCGGCGAGTACACGGTGATCGCGGCGGGCTATCCGCCGGTCGCCACGGTGCTCCAGGTCGCGGGCGGCGGACGCACCGAGCGCGACCTCCAACTGGGCCACGAGGACTGATTGTTCGAACGGCGCACGCGGGCGCGCGACCGATTCGGCCGTTGCCCCGCGAGCGCCCCTCGGGTGGCCGTACGGTGGAGGCAGGCCGCAGATTCTTGTGGCGTGGAAGGAGCCTCCCAGCCATGGACAGTGGCGTTCCACCGGCACCCCCGCCTCCACCCCTGTCCCCGCCGCGCGACCAGCGCCCCGGCACGTCCGGGCGCATGCCGCTCGCCGTGGTCGTCGTCGACGCCGAAGGGCTGGTCACGCACTGGTCGACCGGTGCGCGCAGGCTCTTCGGCCACGACAAGGAGACGGCGGTCGGCCGCCCCGCGATCGAACTGCTGCCGGTCTCCGGGGCGTTGCGGGGCAGCGGGAACGCGGATCCGTACGGCGACCTCGGACCCGACCGGCCGGACCTGGACGCCTCGCTCGCGGGGGCGACCTCCTATCCGACCGCGGGGCGGGCCAGGTTCACCGACCCGCGCCCCGACGGCGGCCGGGTGGACGTGCTCTGGTGGGCGTACCCCCTGGTGGGTCCGGGACCCGAACGGCTGCTGGTGCTCGCGGCCGACGCGGGACAGCTGCACCCCGAGGGGGACGACCCCGACGGGGAGGCGGGCGTCGAGCGGATCGCCCCCGCCTTCGCCCTCCACACCGACTTCCCCGGCTACCGGGAACTCGCCGGACAGCTCCCGGAGATCCTGCCGAGCATGAGCGTGCGCGAGGCCACCCGGATCGTCTCGCAGGTCCTGGAACTGGGCTATCCCGTCCTGGAGTTCAGCCACCACGACCGGGTGCCCGTCACTCCCGACTGGGGCGTGCCCAGGCGCGCGGGGCGCGGGGCGGCACGGCAGGGCTCCAACCGGGCGGAGGGCGCTGACCAGACGGTGCCCGACCCCGAACAGGAGCGGCAGGACCTGGAGTACGCCGCCGTGCGGGAGCGGCTCGAATTCCTCAACGAGGTGAGCGGCCGGATCGGCTCCTCGCTCGACCTGGCGGTCACGATCCAGGAGGTCAGCGCCGCCGTCGTGCCCCGGCTCACCGACGTCGCCGGAACCTACCTGCGCGAACAGGTCGTCGCGGGCGAGGGGTTCCCCGAAGGACCGCCGGACGCGACCACCCTGTGGCACCGGGTCGCCGTCGAACACGTCGACGCGCCGGGCCGCTGGGACGACGTGGTGCCGGTCGGCGAGTCCATGCCGTTCCCCGTGCACACGCCGTTCTTCCAGTGCATGACGACCGGTGAACCCGTCCTCGTGCCGCACATCAGCGAGGAGATGGGCACGGCCATCGCCTCGCAGTTCGAGAAGCGCGACATCAGGCCGCTGATCAGCGGGCGCTCCATGCTGGTGGTGCCGCTGAAGGCGCGCAACGTGGTGCTGGGCTTCATGATCCTGCTGCGCCATCCGCAGCGGGCCAGGTTCAACGACATGGACCGGGTCACCGGCGCCGAACTGGCCGCCCGCGCCGGACTCGTGCTCGACAACGCCCGGATGTACACCTACCAGGAGAGCGTCGCCGAGACCCTCCAGGACTCGATGCTGCCGCACGTCGCGCGGCGCATGCCGGGCTGCGACACGGCGACCCGCTATCTGCCCGGCACCCTGCTCGGCCGGGTCGGCGGCGACTGGTTCGACTCGATCAAACTGCCGGGCTCGCGCACCGCCCTGGTCGTCGGCGACGTGATGGGGCACGGCCTCAACGCCGCCGCGATGATGGGCCAGTTGCGAACCGCCGTGCAGACGATGGCGGCGCTCGACCTGCCGCCCGCCCAACTGCTGCGCAACCTCGACGACCTGGCGCAGCGGCTCGGCGAGCACTACCTGGCGACGTGTCTGTACGCGGTCTACGACCCGACGGGCGGCGAACTGCTGCTCGGCAACGCCGGGCACGTACCGCCCGTGCTGGTGCGTGCGAGGGACGGCCGCAGCGTGCTGCTCGACCTGCCGACGGGCGCGCCGATCGGGGTCGGCGGGGTGCCCTTCGAGACGGCCCGGGTGCCCGTGGAGCCGGGCGACCGGCTGGTGATGTGCACCGACGGCCTGGTGGAGGTGCGCGGCGAGGACATCGGGGTCGGGCTCGCGACGCTCTGCGAGTCGGCGGCGCATCCGGCCGCGTCCATGGACGACGCCTGCGACACCATCATCCGCGCGCTGGGCACGCGCGGCGGCCGCAGGGACGACGTGGCGCTGCTGATGGCCAGGCTGAACGGCATCGGGACCGACGACGTCGCGCGCTGGCGGCTCGCGATCGACGCGCGCGAGGTGGCGCGGGCCAGGAAGCTGGCCGTCGGGCGGCTGCGGCAGTGGGGCCTGGACGAGATCGCCTGGCAGGTCGAGCTGATGGTGAGCGAGGTGGTCACCAACGCGCTGCGGCACGCGCACCGTTCGCACGTGGAGCTGCGGCTGGTGCGCGGCGACGAGCTGCTGTGCGAGGTCGTGGACGACGACCACACGCTGCCCGCGCTGCTCGCCGCAGGCCCCGACGACGAGTTCGGGCGGGGGCTGCGGGTGGTGAGCGCGCTGGCGCGGGAGTGGGGCAGCAGCCGTACGGGCGAGGGCAAGACGGTCTGGTTCGAGACGCCGTTTCCCGCGTCGTCCTCGTTGCCGCGCGGCCGGTAGTGCGGTACGCCAGTACTCCGGTACGGCTGTGGTGTCCACCGCGTCCTGGGGAGCTGGTCATGAGCGTCACGCATCGGTACAAGGCGGCCTGGGAGGGCTTCTGGCAGGAGGCGCCCGAGGGGCGCGGCACGGTCTTCTGGGACTCCGAACCCGCGCTCACCTCGGGGGTCCACCTCGCGCTCCTGGAGCCCGAACTGGCCGACAGGGGGCTGCCGCTGGTGGACCTGGGGTGCGGGAACGGCACCCAGACGCGGTACCTCGCCGACCGGCTGCCGAGGGTGCTCGGCGTGGACCTGTCGGCCGCTGCGGTGAGACAGGCGCGGGGCGGGGACGAGCTGGGCGAGGTGCGGTTCGAGCAGCTGGACGCGGCCGACGGCGCGGCCGTCGCGCGGCTGCACGCCGAACTGGGCGACGCCAACGTGTACGTGCGCGGTGTGCTGCACCAGGCGGAGGAGGCGGACAGGCAGGCCCTGGCCGATGCCGTCGCCGTGCTGGTCGGGGAGCGCGGCAGGGCGATCCTGGTGGAGCTCGCGGAGGCGGCGGGGCCGCTGCTGCTGGAGCTGGCGAAGGACCCGGGCGGGCCGCCGCCGAAGCTCAGGCCGGTCTTCGAGCACGGCATCGCGCCGGGCAGGGTCGCGGACGCGGCGCTGCTCGGACACATCGCTGCGGCCGGTCTCGACGTGCTGGCGAGCGGGGAGCTTCCACTGACGACGACGGAGTACACGGCGGACGGCTCGCGCCTGGAACTTCCCTCGAAATGGCTGGTCGTGGGGCATGCCGTAGGGCACAACGAGTGAAGCTGGCGGTCTAGACCACCGATAGTTATCCACAGGCCTGGCGGGGCTCGGTCGGCACCGCGTACGGTTTCGAGGCATGACGAAGATCCTCATCAGCGCCGACATGGAGGGCGCCACGGGCGTCACCTGGCCGGCCGACGTGCTGCCCGGCACACCGCAGTGGGAACGCTGCCGGACGATGTTCACGTCCGACGTGAACGCCGCGGTGCTGGGCTTCTACGACGGCGGCGCCGACGAGGTGCTCGTCAACGAGGCGCACTGGACGATGCGCAACCTGCTGCTCGAACGGCTCGACGAGCGCGCCCAGATGCTCACCGGAAGGCACAAGTCGCTCTCCATGGTCGAGGGCGTGCAGCACGGCGACGTGGACGGCATCGCCTTCGTCGGGTACCACACGGGTGCGGGCGCCGAGGGCGTGCTCGCCCACACCTACCTCGCCAACTCCATCACGGGCGTCTGGCTGAACGGCGTCCGCGCCAGCGAGGGCCTGCTCAACGCGCACGTCGTCGCCGAGTACGGCATCCCGGTGGTCCTCGTCACGGGCGACGACCTCACCTGCGAGGACGCCCTCGGGTACGCCCCCGGGGCACTGAAGGTCGCCGTCAAGGACCACGTCTCGCGGTACGCGGCGGTGTGCCGCACCCCGGCCCGCACCGCGGCCGACATCCGGGCCGCGGCCAAGGACGCCACGTCCCTCGCGGTCCGCCACGAACCGGTGCGGGGCGGGCCGTTCACCGTGGCGCTGGAGTTCGACGCGGAGCACCTCGCGGCGGCTGCCACGGTGGTTCCCGGCGTCGAACAGACCGGCGAACGGCGTGTCGCGTACACCAGCGAGCGGATGTATGAGGGCATTCGCACCTTCAAGGCGGTCACCACGATCGTCTCCGCCGCAGTGGAGGAGCAGTATGGCTGAGGAATGGCGCGACGGCGTCGTGGACGGGACGGCACTCGACGAGGTGGTCGCCTTCACCTCCGAGCTGATCCGGATCGACACCACCAACCGGGGGAGCGGGGACTGCCGCGAGCGGCCCGCCGCCGAGTACGTCGCCGAGCGGCTGGCCGAGGCCGGGCTCCAGCCCGAACTCCTCGAACGCAGCCCAGGCAGGACGAACGTGGTGGCCAGGATCGAGGGCACCGACCCCTCGGCCGACGCCCTGCTCGTCCACGGCCACCTGGACGTGGTGCCCGCCGAGGCCGCCGACTGGACGGTCCACCCCTTCTCCGGCGAGGTCGCCGACGGCGTCGTCTGGGGCCGGGGCGCCGTCGACATGAAGAACATGGACGCGATGGTGCTGGCGGTCGCCCGCGCCTGGAAGCGCGCGGGCGTCCGGCCCCGCAGGGACATCGTCATCGCCTACACCGCCGACGAGGAGGCCAGCGCCGTCGACGGCTCCGGCTTCCTCGCCGACCACCACGCCGACCTCTTCGAGGGGTGCACGGAAGGCATCAGCGAGTCCGGCGCCTTCACCTTCCACGCGGGACCCGGCCTGAGCCTCTACCCGATCGCGGCGGGGGAGCGGGGCACGGCCTGGCTCAAGCTCACCGCGCGCGGCAGGGCGGGCCACGGCTCCAAGGTCAACCGCACCAACGCCGTCAGCCGCCTGGCGGCCGCCGTCGCCCGCGTCGGCGCGCACGAATGGCCGGTGCGGCTCACCCCCACGGTCCGCGCCGCCCTCGCGGAACTGGCCGCGCTGCACGGCATCGCCCCCGACCTCGACGCCCCCGACCTGGACGTCGACGAACTGCTCGGCAAGCTCGGCCCGGCCGCCGCGCTCGTCGAATCGACCGTCCGCAACAGCGCCAACCCGACGATGCTGGACGCCGGTTACAAGGTCAACGTCATCCCGGGGCACGCCACGGCCTTCGTGGACGGACGGATCGTGCCCGGCGGCGAGGCGGAGTTCCGCGAGACGATGGACCGGCTCACGGGACCCGACGTGGAGTGGGAGTTCCACCACGGGGAGACCGCGCTCACCGCCCCGGTCGACTCCCCGACGTACGCCAAGCTCCGCGCCGCCGTCGAGAGGTTCGACCCGGCGGGGCGCGCCGTCCCCTACTGCATGTCGGGCGGCACGGACGCCAAACAGTTCTCCAGGCTCGGCATCACGGGGTACGGTTTCTCGCCGCTGAAACTGCCGCCCGGCTTCGACTACCAGGCGCTCTTCCACGGCGTCGACGAACGCGTCCCCGTCGACGCGCTGCACTTCGGCGTCCGCGTTCTCGACCACTACCTCCAGTCCGCTTAAGGGGAGTTGACGATGGTGCCCACGGGGGCGTACGGCAGTTGGCCGTCACCGATCGACGCGTCGCTCGCGGCGTCGCGCGACGGACGGCCCGACCACATCGGCACGGTCGGCGAAGAGGTCTGGTGGACCGAGCCCAGGCCCGCCGAGGACGGCAGACGCGCCCTGGTGAGGCTCGCGGCGGACGGCGCGACCACCTCCGTGCTCCCGGCGCCCTGGAACGTCCGCAGCCGGGTCATCGAGTACGGCGGGCAGCCGTGGGCCGGAGCGGCGGGCGACAACGGCCCGCTCGTCGTCTTCGTCCACTACCCCGACCAGCGGCTCTACGCCCACGAGCCGGACGGCGGCGGGGAACCGCACCCCCTCACCCCCGTCTCCGGCGTCGGCGGCGGGCTGCGCTGGGCCGACCCCGTGATCCTCCTCGACCGGGGCGAGGTCTGGTGCGTCCTGGAGGAGTTCACCGGAGGGGCGCCGAGCGACGTGCGCCGCGTCCTGGCCGCCGTGCCGCTGGACGGCTCCGCCGCCGACGACCGGCGGGCCGTGCGGGAACTCTCCGACGACCGGCACCACTTCGTCACGGGACCCAAGCTCTCCCCGGACGGGCGCCGCGCGGCCTGGCTGGCCTGGGACCACCCCCGCATGCCCTGGGACGGCACCGAAGTGGTCGTCGCCGACGTGCCCGACCCCGCGGACGGCGGCCCGCTGCGCGCGGCGCGGTCGGTGGCGGGCGGGCCCGACGAATCCGTCGCACAGGTCGAATGGGCCCCCGACGGCTCACTGCTCCTCGCGTCGGACAGCGGCGGCTGGTGGGAGCTGTACCGGAGCGGAGCCGAAGGGCAGGAGCGCACCGCGCTCTGCCCCGGCCGCGAGGAGGAGTTCGCCGGACCCCTCTGGAAGACCGGGCTCACCTGGTTCAGGCCCCTGGAGAGCGGCCTCGTCGCCACCGTCCACGGCAGGGGCTCGACCGCGCTCGGCATACTCGACCCGGAGACCGGCGAGATCGTCGACGCCGCGGGACCCTGGACCCAGTGGGCCGCCAGCCTCGCCGTACGGGGCAGCAGGGTCTTCGGCATCGCCGCGAGCCCGCGCAGCGCCTGCGAAGTGGTGGAGCTCGACACCTGTACCGGGCGGGCCCGCGTCATCGGCGCCCCGCACGACGACGCGGTCGACCCCGCCTACTACCCCGAGCCGCAGATCCGCACCTTCACCGGGCCCGACGACCGCGAGATCCACGCCCACGTCTACCCGCCGCACAACCCCGACCGCGCCGCGCCCGACGACGAACTGCCGCCCTACGTGGTGTGGGCGCACGGCGGCCCCACCAGCAGCGCACCGCTCGTCCTCGACCTGGAGATCGCCTACTTCACCTCGCGCGGCATCGGCGTCGCCGAGGTCAACTACGGCGGCTCCACCGGATACGGCAGGGAGTACCGCAACCGGCTGCGCGAGCAGTGGGGCGTGGTCGACGTCGAGGACTGCGCGGCGGTCGCGACGGCACTCGCCGCGGAAGGCACGGCCGACCCCGCGCGGCTCGCCGTCCGCGGCGGCAGCGCGGGCGGCTGGACGGCGGCGGCCTCACTGGCCCGTACCGACGTGTACGCCTGCGGCACCATCAGCTACCCCGTGCTCGACCCGGAGGGCTGGACGGACGGCGGCACCCACGACTTCGAGTCCCGGTACATGGAGTCGCTGATCGGCCCGTACGCCGAGGTGCCCGCCCGCTACCGGGAGCGCTCGCCGCTGCGGCACGTCACGACTCTCACCGCGCCGTTCCTGCTGCTCCAGGGCCTCGACGACGTGATCTGCCCGCCCGAGCAGTGCGAGCGCTTCCTCGCCGCGATCGCCGGGCGCGGCGTCCCGCACGCCTACCTCGCCTTCGAGGGCGAGGGCCACGGCTTCCGCAGGGCCGACACCCTGGTCCGTGCGCTGGAGGCGGAACTCTCCCTGTACGCCCAGGTGTTCGGGGTCGAGCGGCCCGACGTGCCGCCGCTGGAGCTCGGCAAGTGAGCGGGTCGGCCGGGCGCACCGGGCGCGGCGCGGCGCCGCTCGTGCCCTTGACCAGGCCGGCCCGGCTGCGGGCGGGGGACAGGGTCGCCGTCGTCGCGCCCAGCGGGCCGGTCCCCGCCGAGCGCCTGGACAGGGGGCTCGACATCCTGCGCGGCTGGGACCTCGACCCGGTGGTCCGGCCCCACGTCCGCGAGGTCCAGCCCGGGTTCGGGTACCTCGCGGGCGCGTCGGACGCGGCGCGGGCCCGGGAGTTCACCGAGGCGTGGTGCGACCCGTCGACCGCGGCGGTCCTCTGCGCCAGGGGCGGGTACGGCGCACAGCGCATGGTCGACCTGGTCGACTGGGCCGCGGTGCGCGCGGCGGGCCCCAAGCCCTTCGTCGGGTACAGCGACGTCACCGTGCTGCACGAGGCGGTCGCCGCGCGGTGCGGCTGGTCGACGCTGCACGGGCCGATGGTCGCGACCGAGGCGTTCCTGAAGAACGCCGGCACGCAGGACTCGCTGCGGGCGACGCTCTTCGAGCCGGAGGGGGTACGGACCCTGGGACTCGGCACCGCCCGTGCGCTCGTCCCCGGGCGGGCAAGGGGCGTCACCACGGGCGGCTGCGCCAGCCTCCTCGCGGCGGACCTGGGTACGCCGTGGGCCAGGACGTCCGCCGCGGGCGGGCTGCTGCTCCTGGAGGACGTGGGCGAGGAGCCGTACCGGCTGGACCGGATCCTCACGCAGCTGCTGCGCTCCGGGCTGCTGAACGGGGTCGCGGGCATCGCGCTCGGCTCGTGGGTGGAGTGCGGGCCCTACGAGGAGGTGCGGGCGCTGCTCCTGGACCGGCTCGGGGGGCTCGGGGTGCCGGTGGTGGAGGAGCTGGGGTTCGGGCACTGCGCGGAGGCCGTGACGGTGCCGTTGGGGGTGGCGGGGGTGCTCGACGCCGCGCTGGGCGTGGTGGTGCTCGACGAGCCCGCGCTCGTGGAGCGGTAGGGGGGGGCGAGCCCGCCCGGGGCGGGTGGGCGTGTGCTGCGGGTGTGCCCCGCTCTCGCGCGGTTCCCCGCGCCCCCGGCGGGGGCGCCTGTGCTGGACGGCCCCGTTGGGCACAGGCGCCTCGGGGGCGCGGGGAACCGCGCGATCAGCCCACCACCGGGCCGCGGGTGCGGAGCGCTACCCGGAGGCGGTTACGCCGTGAGCGCCGCGTAACCCGGACGGATGATCTGTTCGATCAGGCGCTCGCGCTCCGGGAGCGGGAGGAACGCCGCCTCCGCCGCCGCCACCGTCAGCTCCTCGAAGACCTCCGGGCCGTAGCCGAACGCCTCCACCATGTGCGCGAACTCGCGGCTCATGGTCGTGCCCGACACCAGACGGTTGTCCGTGTTGAGCGTGACCCGGAAGCCGAGCGTGCGCAGCCGCTCGATCGGGTGCGTGGCGTAGTCCTTCGCGGCGCCCGTCTGGAGGTTGGACGTCGGGCAGACCTCCAGCGCGATGCGGTTGTCGCGGACGTACGCGGCGAGGCGGCCCAGCGTGCCGTCCTCGGCGATGTCGTCGGTGATCCGCACGCCGTGCCCGATCCGCTCCGCGCCACAGACCTGCACGGCCTCGTGGATCGACTCCGCGCCGACGGCCTCGCCCGCGTGGATCGTGTAGTGGCAGTTGTTGCGCTTCAGGTGCTGGAACGCGGGGAGGTGGCGGGCCGGCGGGTTGCCGATCTCACCGCCCGCGATGTCGAAGCCCGCGACGCCGCCGTCCCGGTGCGCCACGGTCAGCTCGGCGATCTCCAGCGAGCGGTCGGTGTGCCGCATGCCGGTCAGCAGCGCGCGCACGGTGATCTTCCCGCCGGTGCGCCGCTCGCCCTCGCGGAAGCCCGCGTTCACCGCCTCGACGACCTCGTCGAGGGTCAGCCCCCGCTCCAGGTGCTGCTCGGGGGCGTAGCGGACCTCGGCGTACACGACGCCGTCCTCCGCCAGGTCCTGGGCGCACTCGGCGGCGATGCGCTCCAGGGCCTCGCGGGTCTGCATCACCGCGCAGGTGTGGGCGAACGTCTCCAGGTAGCGCTCCAGCGAACCGGAGTCCGCCGCGTCGCGGAACCAGACGGCGAGCGCGGCAGGCTCTTCGGTCGGCAGACCGGTGTATCCGGCCTCGCGGGCCAGCTCGATGATCGTGGCGGGGCGCAGACCGCCGTCGAGGTGGTCGTGGAGGACGACCTTGGGCGCGCGGAGGATGTCAGACAAGTGCATGGCGCGGAAGTGTACGCCACTGGAGTGGCGGTTCAGAACGAGTGCGTGACCGGCAGCGCGGGCGCGCCCGTCGGCAGCATGTGCTTGGCCGCGAGCACCGGGGTCTCGCCGACCCGCACCACTTGGGTGATCAGCACGGCGGGGGTGTCGGCGGGCCGCCCCAGCTGTTCGCCGCGCCGCCGCCCGAGGAGCGTGGCGCTCACCGAGCTGTGCGCGGTCAGCGGCAGGCCGCGCGAGTGGCGGGACAGCACGGCGAGCATCGAAGCGGGCGGCTCGGACAGCGCCGTGCGCAGCGCGGCGGCGAAGGCGGGGCGGGCCGCTTCGAGGACCGGCTCGGGCGCCGCCCACTCATGGCTGAGCGCCGCCGGTGTACCGTCCCCGACCAGCACCGATTCCCAGAAGTGCAGCTCGCAGCCCGCAGGCGCGAGCAGATGCTGGGTGGTGAAGTCGGTCGGCTCCTCAAGGGCGCGCAGCAGGGCGCGCACCCGCAGCGGCGCGGCGGGGGACAGCAGCTCTTCCAGCGGGCGCAGCAGCTCGAAGCCGCGCCGGGGCGGGCGGTCGTTGACGGTGCGGCCCACTCCCCGCCGTACCGTCAGCAGGCCGTCCTCCTGGAGCAGCAGCAGCGCCTCGCGCAGCGCGGGACGGCTCACGCCCAGCTCGGTGGCGAGCTTCGGCTCGGACGGCAGCGTCGAGCCCGGCGGGTAGGTGCCGTCGTGGATCGCGTCCGCGATGCGCTCGTACAGCACGACGACCGGCCTCCGCTGCTGCCCGCTCACGCCGTGTACGCCCTTCCTGTCAGACAAGTGCACGCCGTGTCCGGCGCGGCCCCGACCGTACCGTCTCACCCGTACGGCCCGCTCCGCTGCCCCGACCCGGGCGCGTCCGCACATGCTGGAACGGAACGTACGGAACATCCAGTACCCGTCCAGAAAGGGCCGGACCATGAGCCCCAAGGATGCACCCGGCAGGGGCGGCGCTCTGAGCGGGCCGTTCACGCCCGGCAGGATCGCCGTCATCGCGGTCTTCGTACTCGCGCTCGTCTTCATCTTCGAGAACACCCGGCAGGTGAAGATCCGCCTGCTCATCCCCGAAGTGTCCATGCCGCTCTACCTGGCGCTGCTGATGGTCTTCGTGGTCGGCGTGCTGTGCGGCGGCTACTTCTTCAGGAGGCGCGGCAAGTGAGGCGGGCGGTGACGGTGGCGGCGGGCGCGCTGCTCGCGCTCTCGGCGACGACCGGAGCGGCGCTGGCGGTGCCCGCCGCGGTGACGGGTGCGGGCTCGGGCGTGGTGGCCGGGCCCGCGCCCAGGCCCATGCCCGACTTCCTGGGCAAGGGGCTGATCCGCGTCTACAACGAGTTGGACTACCGCCAGAAGGTGGAGGTCAAGGACGTGAGCGCGGCGCACCGCAAGGTGCTGTGGCCCTTCAACTGGAAGGTGTGCGAGCAGTATCCGGCGGCGGGGAAGCGGCTGGAAGGACAGACGGTACGGGTCGGAGTCGTGAAGAAGGGCGAGGCCTGCCCGTAGGGGCGCGGTGCCGGAGGGGCGCGGCGCTGAAGAGGTGCCATCGGCAGGGGGCCTCCTCGGGCCGGTGGACGGCTGGTCGCGCATAGGGTGGGGCGATGTCCACCGACGACTTCCTCGCCGCGGGCGAGCGCGCGGCGATACGGGGCTTTCGCCACGACGACGCCGAGGAGTTCACCGCCCGCGTCCGCGAGAGCCGGGAGCTGCACCGCCCCTGGCTCTTCCCGCCCGCCGACCCCGAGGCCTACGCCCCGTACGCGAAGGGGCTCATCGAGGGCCCGGCCAAGGCCGGGTTCCTCGTCTGCGAGCGGGACTCCGGAGCCATCGCCGGGTTCATCAACATCAACAACATCGTCTTCGGCGCCTTCCGCTGCGGCGCCATCGGCTACGGCGCCTTCGCGCACGCCGCGGGACGCGGGCTCATGGGCGAGGGCCTCGGCCTGCTGCTCGGGCACGCCTTCGGGCCGATGGGGCTGCACCGCCTGGAGGCCAACGTCCAGCCCGCCAACGCGGCCTCGATCGCCCTCGTGCGCCGCGCCGGATTCCGGCTCGAAGGGCTCTCGCCCGACTTCCTCCTCGTGGACGGCGCGTGGCGCGACCACGAACGCTGGGCGATCACCGCCGAGATGGTCTCCTGACGGACGGCGCACCGGGCACCCGCCCCGCCCCGCCCGGCTCAGCGCCCCTTGCGGTTGATCTTCATCGTGTCCATGTCGGTCACCGTCGACCGCAGGTCCCGGAACCCGTGCCCGAGCCCGCCCAGCGCCCGCTCCACGCGGTCCTCGGCGATCACGCCGGCCATCTCGTCGCCGTCGTCGGCGTCCGACACCACGACGCAGCGGAAGCTGAAGTGCTTGAGGGCCCGGTCGTAGGCGAGGGAGCCCTCCTCGGTGAACCGCATCGCCGTCAGGCCGTGGTCGTCGGCCTCCGCGAGGAGCCGGGCCCGCGACTCGTCCGTCAGGCCGTCCCATACGCCCCGGACGATCACCCGGTACGTGTGCCGCACTCCCATGCCGTCCGCTTGCCTCTCCACTTCCCTCTCTGCTTCCTTCTCCGCTACCCGCTCCACTTTCCGCTCCACTTCCCTCTCCGCGAAACACCGTTGATCCATCAGCGTACGGCGGTGAGGATGGGGCGCATGCGGAATATCGTGGCCGTCGACGCCCCCTCCAACCTCGGTCTGCGCCCCCCGGTCCCCGGCGCCGTGCCCGGCTGCCACAAGCTCGCGGGCGCCCTGCGCGACCGGCGGATCGTGCAGCGGCTCGGGGCCTTCGAGGGCGGTGTCGTCGTCCCGCCGCGCTACGACATCAGCGGCTGGCAGGAGGGCGACGGCGTGTTCAACGCCGCCGCCATCACCGCGTACACCCGCGTCCTCGCTGACCGCATCGAAGGACACCTGCGCGCCGGCGACTTCCCGCTGGTGCTCGGCGGCGACTGCTCGATCCAGCTCGGCGCGTCGCTGGCGATGCGCCGAGCCGGCCGGTACGGACTGGTGTCGATCGACGCGTCCGCCGACTTCAGGCACCCGGGGAACTCCGACCGCGTCGGGGCCGCCGCGGGCGAGGAACTGGCCATCGCCACCGGGCGCGGCCAGACGGACCTCACCGACATCGAGGGGCTGCGGCCCTATCTGCGCGACGAGGACGTACGGCTCTTCGGCTGCCGCGACGCCTTCACCGACGACCACGAAGAGCTCGCCGCGCTGAAGATCCCCAACACCACCGTCGGCCAGATCCGCCAGTGGGGCCCGGCCGAGGTCGCGGGCGCCGCCGTGACCAGCCTGGAGATCCCCCAGCTCGACGGGTTCTGGGTGCACCTCGACGCCGACGTGCTCGACCCGTCCGTGATGCCGGCGGTCGACAGCCCCGACGAGGACGGCCTGCTCCCGGACGAACTCCTGCCCCTGCTGCGCACGGTGCTGGCGTCCGAGCGCTGCGTCGGCATGAACGTCACGGTGTACGACCCGGACCGGGACCCGGACGGCTCGGCGGGCACGCTCCTCACCGACCTGCTGGTCGAGGCACTGACCCCGGCGTAGGCGGGGGCGCCGCGAGAGCCGCGCCCACCCGTACCCCTTCTCAGCGCACGCCCGCTGAGTGTTCCATGGTCAGGGCCTGTGTCCAGGCTCTCAGCGCGGCCGTCCCACCCACGGCCGCCCGCACGAGCGAGCGAGGTTGCCTTGGCCGTGAACGCCACCACCGTCCGCAGGACCGTACTGACCCTGCCCGCCGCCCCGTTGGGCGCCGAGAACCCGCTGCCCGCGCTCAGCCCGCCCGGCGCCGCGCAGACCGTCGAGGTCGGCGGGGTCGAACGGGCCGCACTGCCCAGGGACATGGCGCGGCAGCTCGGCCACGCGCCGCTGCGCACGATCCTGCCCACCCGCGTGCTCGACGGCTACGGGCGCGAGCGCACCGGGACCGGCATCGACGCGGTCGTCGTCGAGAACGACCGGCTGCGCGCCACCGTCCTGCCCGGCCTCGGGGGCCGGGTCCACTCGCTGTTCCACAAGCCGACCGGACGCGAACTGCTGTACCGCAACCCGGTGTTCCAGCCCGCCGACTTCGCGCTCAACGGCGCCTGGTTCTCCGGCGGCATCGAGTGGAACATCGGCGCGACCGGGCACACCACCCTCAGCTGCGCCCCGCTGCACGCCGCCGTCGTCACCGCGCCCGACGGCGGCGAGATGCTGCGCCTGTGGGAGTGGGAGCGGCTGCGCGACCTGCCGTTCCAGGTGGACCTCTGGCTGCCGACCGGATCCGAATTCCTGCACGTCGGCGTGCGGATCCGCAATCCGCACGAGCATCCGGTGCCCACCTACTGGTGGTCCAACATCGCGGTGCCCGAGTCCGACACGACCCGGATCGTCGCCCCAGCCGAAGCCGCCTGGCACTTCGGTTACGAGCGCAGCCTGCGCCGCGTCCCGGTGCCCGAGTCCGAGGGCGCGGACCGCTCGTACCCGACGCGCGGCGAGTTCGCCGGGGACTACTTCTACGACGTGCCCGACGACTCCAGGAAGTGGATCGCCTCGCTCGACGCCGGGGGCCGGGGCCTCGTCCAGACCTCGACCGACCTGCTGCGCGGCCGCAAGCTCTTCCTGTGGGGCTCGGGCACGGGCGGCCGCCGCTGGCAGCGGTGGCTCACCGAACCGGGCACCGGCGGCTACGCCGAGATCCAAGCGGGCCTGGCCCGTACGCAGTTGGAGCACGTCACCCTCGACGAGGGCGCCGAGTTCAGCTGGCTGGAGGCGTACGGGCCGCTGGCCGGTGACCCCGCGCGCGTCCACGGCGAGGACTGGGCGGCCGCCCGTGCGGAGGTCGGGGCGCGGCTCGCCGACGCCCTGCCGCGCGCGGCGCTGGACGAGGCGTACGCCGTCTGGCGGCCGTACGCCGACGCCGAACCGGACACCGTGCTGGCGACCGGTTCGGGCTGGGGCGCGCTCGAAGTGCTGCGTGCCGGACTCAAGCTGCCCGGCACGCCCTTCCCGGAGAGCACGCTCGGCGAACAGCAGGCACCCTGGCTTGAGTTGTTCCGCCAGGGCGCGCTCCCCGAGCCGCGCAGGGTGGCGCCGCCGGGACCCACGCTGGTCGCCCCGCACTGGCGGGACATGCTGGAGACCGCGCCAGCCGATCCGCTGACGGAGTACCACCTGGGGGTCGCGCAATGGCACGCGGGCGACCTCGCACAGGCGGTGCGCAGCTGGGAGCGCGGGCTGGAACTCGCGCCGTCCCGCTGGCCGTTGCTGCGCTGCCTCGCGGCGGCCGACCGGGTGGCGGGCGAGAAGGGCCGGGCGGGCGACCGCTATCTGGCGGCCTTCGCGGACCTGTGCGAGGAGCGCCGCGACGAGGGCGAGGCATGGACGGCCGCGACGGCGGCGCTGGCCAGGGAGACGATCGAGACCCTGCTCGACGCGGGTCGGACAGCCGAAGCGCGGGGCGTTCAGGGCAGGTTGGGCACGGCGGTCAGGGTGCGCGGGCGCTTCCGGCTCCTGGAGGCGCGCATCCTCGTCGCGGAAGGGCGCACGGCGGAGGCCCGAGCGGTGTACGAGACGGGCTTCGAGGTCGCCGACCTGCGGGAGGGCGCGGAGGTGCTGCGCGAGGTGTGGGCGTCGATCACCACCGACCCGCTGCCCGAGCGGTACGAGTACGCGATGCGCCCGCCCCGGCGGCGGACGGGCCTGGAGGACTGAGAACGCGACCGCCCCCTGTCCGCTCCGGGGCAGGGGGCGGCCGCATCACACGGCCGCCTCACGCGGCCGCCTTACACGGCGGGCTTGCGGTCCACGTACTCGAAGACCGAACCGTCCGGGTGGACCGCGATCAGGTTGCGGCCCACCGGGGTCGGCACCGGGCCCGCGACGATCCGCGCCCCGGCCGCCGTCAGCGACGCGTGCGCGGCGTCCACGTCGCTCACCGCGATCGTCGCCGAGACCTTGCGCAGCACTTCCAGCTCCGACTCGGGTCCGCTCATCACGAGGAAGCAGCCGACCGCCGCGACGGAGACGCCGCCGCGCTCGAAGCGGAGCGCGGGACTGCCCACCAGCCCCTCGTAGAAGGCCACGGCGGCCTCCAGGTCGGCGACGTAGACGCGCAGTGTGGTGCCCAAGATCTCCATGCGCAGAAGGGTAGTTGGTGGCGTTCGGTGGCGCGCCGGGTTCCGCTCCTCAGACCCGGCACAGCAGCTCGCCGTGCGGCACCATGAACCACGCGTCGTCCTGCGCGCCCCACGCGCGGAACGCGTCCGCCACGGCGGCCAGTCGCTCCTCGGTCGCGTGCCCGCCGCCGACCGCGATCCGCGCGTACGAGGAGGCGGTCGTGCGCTCCGCCCACAGGCCGCTCCACCACGCGCGCTCGTCGGGCGTCGAGAAGCACCACGCCGACGCGGTCGCCGTGATGTCCCCCTCGGCGAAACCGGCCCGCAGCGCCCAGGACTTGAGCGCGCGCCCCGCGTCCGGCTCGCCGCCGTTGGCGCGCGCGACGCGGCGGTACAGCGCCAGCCACTCGTCCAGTACGGGAGACGCCGGGGTCCAGGTGAACGCGCCGTAGTCGCTGTCCCGCACGGCGACGAGCCCGCCGGGCCGCGTGACCCGCCGCATCTCGCGCAGCGCCCGCACCGGGTCGCCCACGTGCTGGAGCACCTGATGGGCGTGGACGACGTCGAAGGAGTCGTCCGGGTAGTCCAGCGCGTGGACGTCGGCCACCGCGAACCCGGTGTTGTCCAGGCCGCGTTCGGCGGCCAGCGCCCGCGCCCGGTCCACGATGCCGGGCGCCATGTCGACACCGGTCACCCGGCCGCGGGGCACCAGGGCCGCCAGGTCGGCCGTGATGGTGCCGGGGCCGCAGCCGATGTCCAGGACGTGCAGTTCGGGGGTCAGTTCGCCGATGAGGTACGCCGCGGAGTTGGCTGCCGTGCGCCAGGTGTGCGAGCGCAGTACGGACTCGTGGTGGCCGTGGGTGTAGACGACGGTCTCCGCCGGCTTCTCGGACATGGTGTGCCTCCCTCTCGCCGCTGTTTCCGCGGTGCCGCAACGGTACGCCGACATGTCGAATGATGAGACCTGCGTTTCAAGATGCGGACAAGCCCCTTGTGGCGGAAGGCGCATGGCGGCCGACGGGACGGGTACTCGCCCTGCCATGGACAGGAACACGATCGACCCGCACATCGACAGGAAGCTGGCCGACGAGGTCACCCGCTCCGTGCGCGAAACGCTCAGGGAAGAGCTGCGCGAACAGGGCGCGAAGCGCCGCCGCACGATGCGGATGTACGCGGGCGCGGGCGCGGCGGGGCTGTACGGCGGTGCCGCGCTGACCGCGTTCCTGGTGCTGGCCCTCGCGCTCGCGCTGCCCGCGTGGGCCGCGGCGCTCGTCGTCGGCGTACTGCTGCTCGGAGTGGCCGCCGTCCTCAAGTCGGCCGCACGGAAGGACCGGACGGGCCTGACGGGCGGGAAGGGGCTGACGGGCGGGAAGGGCCTGAAGGGCCGGGACGACGCGCGGCAGCGCGTGGCGGACGCCCCGCAGGCCCCGCCCGTACCGTCGCACGCCCCGGCCGCCCCCGCGACGCCGCCCGTCACCCCGACGACCCCGCCGATGGCGCCGCCGGCCGTGCCGGGCGCGGAACCCCCGCACTACCGCGCCTGAACCGGGCCCGCCCGCCCGATATCCGCTCGCGGGGCGGACGCGGCGGCGGTTAGCGTCGCCCCATGGACGAACTGGCCCTGCTGAAGCGTTCCGAAGGCCCGGTGACCCGGGGCCGCATCGCACGCGACCTCACCGCGCTCGGACTGCGCGAGGGCGACACCGTCATGTTCCACACCCGCATGTCCGCGATCGGTTACGTCTCCGGCGGCCCCGAGACCGTCGTCGGCGCGCTGCGCGACGTGGTGGGCGAGCGGGGCACGCTGATGGTGACCTGCGGCTGGAACGACGCCCCGCCCTACGACTTCACCGACTGGCCCGAGGCGTGGCAGGCCGCGCTGCGCGCCGAGCACCCCGCGTACGACCCGCTCCTGAGCGAGGCCGACCACAACAACGGCCGGCTGCCCGAGGCGCTGCGCCGCATGCCGGGCGCCGTCCGCAGCCGCCACCCCGACGCGAGCTTCGCCGCGCTCGGCGCCGAAGCGGCCGAGCTGATGGCCGACCACCCGTGGGACGACCCGCACGGTCCGGGCAGCCCGCTGGCGCGCCTGGTCGAGCGCGGCGGCCGGGTGCTGATGCTCGGCGCGCCGCTCGACACGCTCACGCTGCTGCACCACGCGGAGGCGCTGGCCCAGGCGCCGGGCAAGCGGTTCGTGGACTACGAACAGCCCGTCAGCGAGAACGGGCAGCGCGTCTGGCGGAGGTTCCACGACATCGACTCTTCGGACGGCGCGTTCGACTACTCGTCGGTCGTGGCCGACGGCCACGACCCGTTCGAGGTGATCGCGCGCGGCATGCTCGCGGCGGGCATCGGGCGCGGCGGTACGGTCGGGGCGGCCGAGAGCCACCTCTTCGAGGCGGCGGACGTGGTGGAGTTCGGCGTGGCCTGGCTGGAGCGCGAACTCGGCGGCACGCCCGGCTGAAGCTCCGCGAGGCCCGTCACGCCGTCCGGTACGGCTCGATGTCCGCGTGGCGCAGCAGCAGCCCGTTGCCCGGCGAACCGCCCGGCGTGACCGTGCCCCCGGTGGGGTCCAGGACGCCGTCGAAGAACATCGCCTCGATCCGCACGTGGTCGTGGAACCACTCGATGTGCCGCAGGTTCGGCACCGCCGCGGCGCCGTGCGCGTGCGCGTGCGGCGAGCCGTGCGCCGAGACCTCCAGACCGTGCGCCTGGGCGAGGGCGGCGGCCCGCAGGAACTCGGTGAGGCCGCCGCAGCGCGTCGCGTCGACCTGGAGGCAGTCGACCGCGCCCGCGCACACCATCCGCGCGAAGTACGGCAGGTCGTAGCCGTACTCGCCCGCCGCCACGTCACAGACCAGCGCGTCCCGGACCAGCCGCAGCCCCGTCAGGTCGTCCGACGACACCGGCTCCTCGAACCAGCCGACCCCGTACTCGGTCAGCGCCCGGCCGACGCGCACGGCCTGCTTGCGCGTGTAGGCGCCGTTCGCGTCCACGTACAGCTCGGTCCGCTTGCCGATCACCTCCCGCGCCTGGCGCACCCGCCGCAGGTCGCGCGGGGCCGCGCGGCCCCACGCCTCACCGATCCTGATCTTCACGCGGGGAATCCGCTGGCCGTGCACCCAGCCGTTGAGCTGCGAGGCCAGATGCGTCTCGTGGTACGTGGTGAAGCCGCCGCTGCCGTACACCGGCACCCGCTTCACCGCCACGCCCAGCAGCCGGGTCAACGGCAGGTCCAGCAGCCGTGCCTTGAGGTCCCACAGTGCCAGGTCGACCGCCGATATCGCACAGGAGGCGATGCCGGGGCGGCCCGCGTCGCGCACCGCGCGGCACATCCTGCCGTGCAGGGCGGGGACGTCCACGACGTCCCCGCCCCGCACCACGGGCGCCAGCTGCTCCACGATCAGTGCCCCCGCGGCGGCGGGGGCGTACGTCCAGCCCGTGCCGTACGCCGCCTCCGCACGCGCCTCGACGACGACCACGTTCGTGGCGTCCCAGGCCAGCGTCCCGTCCGCCTCGGGGCCGTCGGCGGGCACGGTGTAGGCGGACACCACCAGCTGTTCCAGCGGAAGTTCGGGTTTCACCCCAGCTCCAGTCTCGCGAGCGGACCCGGACCAGGACGCCGGGCCCGGTACCCGGCGGGTAACCCGCGGGCGCGCGGTGAAACCGGCCTCGGCCCGCCGGTGTTCGACGACGGCCGGTGTTTGACGACGGCCGTTGTTCGACGACTGCCGGTGGCGTACGGCGACGTTTGGCGAGCGCGCCGCCGGGCACCCGGCGGACCCACCCATGCCCACCCATGCCCACCCACGCCCGGAGGAGCCACGCCATGCACAGCGGACAGATCGCCGAACTCGCCCAGCAGCTCAGGGTCGACGCGGTGCGCGCGGCGGACGCCGCGGGATCGGGCCATCCGACGTCGTCCATGTCGGCGGCCGACCTCGCGGCCGTACTGCTCGCCGAGCACCTGCGCTACGACTTCGACCGGCCCGACCACCCGGGCAACGACCGGCTGATCCTCTCCAAGGGCCACGCGTCTCCGCTGCTCTACGCCCTCTACCGGGCGGTGGGCGTCGTCGACGACGCGGAACTCCTCACCTTCCGGCGGCTCGGCAGCAGGCTGGAGGGCCATCCGACGCCCCGCGTCCCCTGGGTCGACGTCGCCACGGGCTCGCTGGGCCAGGGGCTGCCGGTCGGCGTGGGCATGGCCCTCGCGGCCAAGTACCTGGATCAGGTGCCGTACCGCGTGTGGGTGCTCAGCGGGGACGGCGAGCTGGCCGAGGGGTCGGTCTGGGAGGCGGCTGAGCACGCGGCCGACCGGCGCCTCGACGGTCTCACCCTGATCGTCGACGTCAACCGGCTCGGCCAGCGCGGGCCCACCCGCCACGAGTGGGACCTCGACGCGTACGCCCGCCGCTTCCGCGCGTTCGGCTGGCACGTCGTGGAGACCGACGGGCACGACGTCACCGCGATCTCCGCCGCGTACGACGAGGCGCGCTCGACGACCAGGCAGCCCACGGTGGTGCTCGCCAGGACGCGCAAGGGCCAGGGCGTCGCGTCCGCGGCGGACCGCGAGGGCCTGCACGGCAAGCCGCTGCCGGACGCGAGCGCCGCCATCGCGGAGCTGGGCGGGCCCGGGTTCGTGCGGGTCGAGGTCGCGAGGCCCCCTGCCGCGCGGGCGGCGCGCACGCAGAACGGCCGCAGGTTCACGCCGCCCGTGTTCGAGCCGGGCGGGCGGGCCGCCACCCGCGACGCGTTCGGCCGGGCGCTCGCCGCGCTGGGCGCCGCGCGCGGCGACGTGGTCGTGCTGGACGGCGAGGTGGGGGACTCGACGCGCGCAGAGTACTTCGCCAAGGAGTTCCCCGAGCGGTACTTCGAGTGCTACATCGCCGAGCAGCAGATGATCGCGGCCGCCGTCGGCATGCAGGCCCGCGGCAGGCTGCCGTTCGCCTCGTCGTTCGCCGCGTTCCTCACGCGGGCGCACGACTTCCTGCGGATGGCGGCGGTGAGCCGGGCCTCGATGTGCGTCGTCGGCTCGCACGCGGGCGTGGAGATCGGCGAGGACGGGCCGTCCCAGATGGGCCTGGAGGACCTGGCGATGTTCCGCGCGCTCGACGGCAGCACGGTGCTCTACCCGTGCGACGCGAACCAGACCGTGCGACTGGTCGCCGCGATGGCGGAGCCCGGAGTCCCGGGCATCAGGTACCTGCGTACGACGCGCGGGAGCACGCCCGTCGTCTACGGGCCCGACGAGCGCTTCCCCATCGGCGGGAGCAAGGTGCTGAGGGAGTCGGACGACGACCGGGTGACCGTGGTCGCGGCGGGCGTCACGTTGCACGAGGCGCTGCGCGCGGCCGATCTGCTCCAGAGCGCGGGCGTGCCGGTGCGGGTCGTCGACCTGTACTCGGTGAAGCCGGTCGACGCGGCGACGCTGCGCCGGGCGGCGGAGGAGACGGGGTGCCTGCTGACGGTGGAGGACCACCGCCCCGAGGGCGGCCTGGGCGACGCGGTCGCCGAGGCGTTCGCGGACGGCGCCCCCGCGCCGCGGCTCGCCCGGCTCGCGGTGCGCGGCATGCCGGGCTCGGCGACCAGCGGGGAGCAGCTGGCGGCGGCGGGCGTGGACGCGCAGGGCATCGCGGCGGCGGTGCGGCTGCTGGTGGACCGGGTGGTGGCGTAGGGGTCGGCGCACGGGCGCACGCGCGTTCGGGACGCGGTGGTTTGGGTCGGCCCGCGACGGCTACCCGTCGTCGGAGGCGCCATGACCGAGACATCGAAGAGCGACGCACCAAAGAGCGACGCACCAAAGAGCGGCACGACGAAGAGCGGCACGACGAAGAGCGACGGGGCGGAGAACGCGTACGGCACGCCGATGGAGGTGCTGCGCGCCGCGCGCACCCAGCTCGCCGAACTCACCGGCATGGCGGCCGAATCGGTCTCGTCCTTCGAACGCACGGAGGACGGCTGGCTGTTGCGGATCGAGATCCTCGAACTGGCCAGGGTCCCCGACACGATGAGCCTGCTCGCCACCTACGAGGTCGACCTCGACCCGGGCGGCGAACTCACCGGCTACCGGCGGCTGCGCCGCTACGAGCGGGGCAGGGCCGACCGTACCCCCTGAACGCCCCGACAACAGACAACAGGAGGAGGCACCGGCGGCATGACCGTGGTCCCGGCACAGCAGCAGGGCGGCGGAGGCGGCACCAGCGGCCTCTACGACGTCCTGGAACTCGTACTCGACCGAGGGCTCGTCATCGACGCGTTCGTCCGCGTCTCCCTCGTCGGCATCGAGATCCTCAAGATCGACATCAGGGTGGTCGTCGCGAGCGTCGACACCTATCTGCGCTTCGCCGAGGCGTGCAACCGGCTCGACCTGGAGACCGGCGCGAAGAAGAGCCCCGGGCTCCCCGACATCGTCGGGGAGATCACCGAGTCCGGTGCGCGCGGCAAGTCCAAGGGCGCGCTGTCCGGCGCCGCGCAGACCATCTCGGACGCGTTCCAGCAGGCGCGCGAGGAGGGCGAGACCGAGTCCAGGCCGCGCTCCCGGCGCAGCGCCGCGGCACGCAGGAAGGAGGAGCAGGAGTGAGCACGTCCACCGGCGGCGCCGACACCGGCTCGGGCACCGTCGCCCACAGCTACGTCTACGGCATCACCCGCGCCACGGCCCCGGCGCCCCCCGAAGGCACCGCGGGCGTCGGCGACCCGCCGCGCCCCGTCCGCCTGGTCACGCACGGCGACCTGGCCGCGCTGGTCAGCGACGCACCGTCCGACCTGCGCCCCAAGCGCCGCGACCTGCTCGCCCACCAGGGCGTCCTCGCCCTGGCGGGAACGGCGGGCCCCGTGCTCCCGATGCGCTTCGGCTCGCTCTCCACGGACGACGAGGCGATCGAGCAGGTGCTGGCCGAGCGCGCCAAGCACTACCTCGAACGGCTCGAAGCCCTGGAGGGCAAGGGCGAGTACAACGTGAAGGCCACCCACGACGAAGAGGGCGTACTGCACCGGGTACTCGCGGACGACCCGGACCTGCGCGCCCTCAGCGAGGCCAACAGGACGGCGAGCGGCGGAAGTTACGAGGACAAGCTGCGGCTCGGCCAGCTCGTCGTCGCCGCGGTGCAGCAGCGCGAGGCGCGCGACGCGCAGCTCGTGAGGCAGGCGCTGGAGGCGGCCTCCGACGAGGTCTGCCCGGGACCCGACAGCCAGGGATGGCTCGCCAACGTCTCGTTCCTGGTCGCGCACGGCGACGGGGAGGCGTTCCTCGCCGCCGTGGACGCGCTGCGCGAGGAACAGCCGCAGCTGGTGCTCCAGGTCAACGGCCCGCTGCCGCCCTACAGCTTCGTGGAGTGACCCCAGGTGGGGCTGCTCGGCGAGCTGCTCCTGCTGCCCGTCGCGCCCGTGCGCGGCACCGCCTGGGTGCTGCGCCAGGTGCTGGCGGAGGCGGAGCGGCAGTACTACGACCCGTCCGCCATCACACGTGAACTCGCCCTGCTCGAAGAGCGGTTGATAGCGGGCGAGATCGACGAGGCGGAATTCGACCGGCGCGAGGACGAACTCCTCGACCGGCTCCAGAGAGGACAACCCCCGACATGAACAACCGGCTGGCCATCGGCCTCGCCGTGGGCGCGGGCTACGTGCTCGGACGCACCAAGAAGGCGAAACTGGCGTTCGGCATCGGCACCCTGGTCATGGGCAAGAAGCTCAAACTCAGCCCCGGCGCGCTGGCGGAGTTCGCCGCGACGCAGCTGCGGGACAACCCGCAGTTCAAGGAGATCGGCGACCAGCTCCGCGAGGACGTGCGCGGGGTGGGCAGGGCCGCGACGGGCGCGCTCGTCAACCGGCAGCTCGAAGGGCTCGCCGACCGGCTGCACGACCGGACCCAGAGCACCCGCGACCGGCTGTCGGGGGCGACGGAAGGCGTGTCGGACGGCGCGTCCCGCGCGTCGCGCGGCCTCAAGGACCGGGTGTCGCGCAAGGGCCGCAAGAGCGAGGACGAGGCGGACGGAGTGAACGAGGCGGACGCGTACGGCGATGAGGACGGCGTGGAGCACGACGAGCCCCGCGCCTCCGGCGGCCGTACCTCCGACGACACCCCCGACGACACCTCCGAGCAGCGCCAGGACAAGCGCCGCGCCCCGCGCAAACGCGCCGCGAGCCCGTCGGTCGGCTCGTCCTCGCGCACGGCCGAGACGCCCGCTTCCTCCGGCGCGGCGAAGAAGCGCGCGGCGGCCAAGAAGCCGACGGCCAGGTCCGGAGCCGGAGCGAGGTCCGGGTCCGGGTCCGGTTCCGCCAAGTCGGCCTCCGGCGCGTCGGGTTCAGCCCGGTCGACCGCCGGTTCGAGGGGAGCGCGCGACCGTGACTGACACCGACACCCGTACCGCATCGCCCCTGTCCGGCATCGCCGGCGGCCCTGCCGCGCAGCGCCTCAAGGGCGAGCTCCAGGACTACCTCGCCGCCCAGGCGGTCCGCGCCCTGACCGGCGTCGGCCGCAAGCTCGGCGAGAGCACCGTGAAGCTCAACGACATGGCCGAGGGGCGCAGCCCGGGGCTGGCCAGGATGGCCCTGGAGGGCGGCCGCAAGCTCGCCGAGGGCAAGGGGCCCTTGCGCGGTGCCGTCGAGGTCGGCGCGGGACACCTCAAGGAGAAGGTCAAGGAGGCGTTCAAGAGCCTCGGGGGCAAGGGCCGCAAGGCGGGCTCGGCCGGGCGCAGGCCCACGGTCATCCTGGAGTCCGTCGACATCGGGGTGCCGGTCGCCGACGTCTACGAACAGTGGTGCAAGCTGGAGGAGTTCTCCCGGTTCGCCAAGGGCGTGCAGAGCGTGTCCGAGGCCGACGAGGACACGTCGGACTGGAAGCTGAAGATCTTCTGGTCCACGCGGAGCTGGAAGGCCAAGGTCACCGACCGGGAGCCCGAGGCCCGGATCGCCTGGACCTCTGAAGGGGCCAAGGGCACCACCAAGGGCGTGGTGACGTTCCATCCGCTCGGCGACGACCTGACGCGCGTGCTGCTGCTGATCGAGTACTACCCGAAGGGCCTGTTCGAGCGGACCGGCAACCTCTGGCGCGCTCAGGGCCGCCGCGCCCGCCTCGACCTCAAGCACTTCGCCCGGCACACCTCGCTGACCGCCGTACCGCAGGAGAAACGGGCGGACGAGGACGACGAGTACACCCACGAGTACGACGAGCACGAGGGCGACGGCGAGCACGAGGGCGAACACGAGGGCGACGGCGTCGCGGCGGAGGAACCGGGGGACGCGGATTACGCCGAGGCCGACGAGGACGCGGAGTTGACCGACGAGGCCGACGACGAGTACGCCGATGAAGCCGACGACGCGGACTTCGAGGAAGAAGAGGAAGAGGGAGAGGGAGAGGAAGAAGAAAGGGCGGAGGACCGTCGCTCCAGGAGCGGTCGATGACCACCGCGAGCCGACTCCCCGACCCGTACGCGGGAAACGGCAGCGCCAATCTCGCCGACATCCTTGAACGGGTTCTCGACAAGGGAATCGTCATCGCGGGCGACATTCGCATCAACCTGCTCGACATCGAACTCCTCACCATCAAACTCCGGCTGATCGTCGCCTCCGTCGACAAGGCGAAGGAAATGGGCATCGACTGGTGGGAGGACGACCCTTCCCTCTCCTCGGGCGCGCACCGCCGCGAACTCCGCGAGGAGAACGAGCGCCTGCGCCGGCACATCGCGGAACTGGAAGGGCACCATGAATGAACTGCGTTACGTGTACGCCGTCACCAGGCCGTTCGAAGGCGTGCTGCCCGAAGGGGTCGAGGGCCTCGACGGGCGGCCGCCCCGGCTCGTCGGCCACGAAGGCCTGGTCGCCGCGGTCAGTCCCGTGGGCGCCGGGGACTTCGACGAGATCCCGCTCAAGGCGCACCTGGAGGACCTCGGCTGGGTGACCGCGACCGCCCGCACCCACCAGGCCGTCGTCGCCGCGCTCGCCACCCTCACCACCCCGCTGCCGCTGCGGCTGGCCACGGTCTGCCGCGACGACAGCGGGGTGCGGCGGCTCGTCGACTCGGGCCGCGAGCACTTCGTACGGACCCTGGAGCGGCTGGACGGGCGCGTCGAGTGGGGCGTCAAGGTGTACGTGGACGAGGGTCCGGCGACGGCCGCGGCGGCCCGGGTGCCCGGCGAGCCGGGCCGTGTCCCCTCGGGCCGCGACTACCTGCGCGGGCGGCGCCAGGAGCGGGACGCGCGCGACGACGCGTGGAAGCGGGCGGTGACCGCCGCCAGGCAGCTGCACACCGAACTGTGTCGGCACGCCGAGGACGGCGTCGTGCACCGGCCGCAGGACGCCAGGCTCTCCGCGGCGCCGGGGCGCAACGTCCTCAACGCCGCTTACCTCGTGGAGCGCGCGCACAGCGAGGCGTTCGTGGAGCGCGTCGAGGCGCTGCACCCCGCGTCCCCCGCGATCAGGGTCGAACTGACGGGGCCCTGGGCGCCGTACTCCTTCACCGGACAGCAGGCCCCGCGGTGAGCGGCGGGACGACGGGAAGGGAAACGGAAACGGAAACGGAAACGCAAGCGGAAAGGGAAGCGGAAAGGGAAGCGGCGGGCGGCTTCGCGGACGATCCGCTCGCGCAGCGGCAGGTCGCCCTGGTCGATCTGCTGGACCGGCTGCTGGCGGGCGGCGTGGTGCTGGCGGGCGACCTCACGCTGCGCATCGCCGACGTGGACCTGGTGCGCGTCGACCTCAACGCCCTCATCAGCTCGATCGACGCCCGCCTCCCCTCGCCCTTCGAGGAGGCGTGATGACGGAACGGGACGCGCGCCGGGTGGAACTCGACGCCGACACCGTGGAGCGCGACCTGGCGCGGCTGGTGCTGACCGTGGTCGAACTGCTCCGCCAGCTGATGGAGCGCCAGGCGCTGCGCCGGGTCGACACCGGGGAGCTGACCGAGGAGCAGGAGGAGCGGATCGGCACGACGCTCATGCTGCTCGCCGACCGGATGGACCTGCTGCGCGAGAAGTTCGGCCTCGCACCCGACGACCTCAACATCGACCTCGGCCCGCTCGGCCCGCTCCTCCCGAAGGACAGGTAGCGGAGAACAGAGAAAAGGCGACAGGACGAGGAGGGGCGGCGGAATCACGGTGATTCCGCCGCCCCTCAAGCCTTTTTGCAAGCCTTTTCGCGCGGGCTGCTACCAGCGGTACCAACGGGACCTCGTCCCGCTTGCCGACGTCGACCTCATGAGGAATCCGAGCAGCCAGACGACCAGTACCGCGATGGCGATCCACCACAGTACCTTCACCGCGAATCCGGCACCGAAAAGCAGCAGTGCCAGGAGCAGAACGAGCAGGATGGGAACCATATTCTCTACCTCCTCGGATGCGGGTGCCCCGAATTCGTACGCGCACACGCGTTCCGTGCGCACGGTTCATCCGCGCGGCCGGTACACGACCAGTGCCTCGTCCGCCTTGTCCAGCAAGAACTCGCGCGGCGCCGGTGCCACTTCGCCGTCGTACGCGAGGAGGGTGCCGGGGGCGAGTCCGGCGACGCGCAGCTCCCCGCGCCGTACCGCCGCGTGGAACGGCGAGCGGCTGAGCGGGCCGGCGAGCGCCGCCGCGAGCAGCCGCAGCCCCGGACCCCGGCCGCCGTGCACCAGACGCACGTCGAGCAGTCCGTCCGCCAGGTCCTGCCGGTGCCCCGGCGTCGGACCGACCCGCTGGTAGAGGGAGTTGCCCGCGAAGAGCAGCCACAGCGCCCGCCGCCGCCCGTCCAGTTCTGCGGTCAACGGCCGCTCCCCGCGCAGCACTCGGTACGCGGCCAGCACCCCGGCCGGCCAGCCGCCGATCCTGGGCGACCAGCGCTCCCTGATGCGGACCAGCTCCGGATAGACGCCCAGGCTGAAGGTGTTGAGGAAGTGGCCGCGTCCCTCGCCGCCCGGCCCCGGCGTGAAGCGGCCGATGTCCACCTTGACCGCGTCGCCCGACGCCAGCGCCCGGCACGTGTCGTGCACCGTCTCGACTCCGATGTCGTACGCGAAGTGGTTGAGGGTCCCGCCCGGGAACACCGCGAGCGGCAGACCGTGCGCGGCGGCCACCGTCGCCGCCCGGTTGACCGTCCCGTCCCCGCCGCAGACGCCCAGCGCCGCACACCGCCCCGCCGCCTTCTCCAGCGTCGCGCACAGCTCGTCGGGCGCGCACTCCACCACCTCCGCGAGCGGCAGCGCGTCCCGCACCAGGGCGGCCTGCGCGGCGGCCGAGCCCGACTCGGCGTTCACCACGACCACCAGGTCGCGGCCGTCGGGGAGTTCGGGCGCCGCGGCGTGCGGCCTGCCGGGGGCGGGGAACTGGTCGCGGGTCGGCACCAGGCCGCGTACCGCGAACGCCGCGCCGACCCCGAGCGCGGCGCCCGCCAGCACGTCGCCCGGGTAGTGGACCCCGGTGTAGACCCGGGACACGGCGACCGCCACCGCGAGCGGCGCCACGGCCGCGCCCCACGCGCGGGACTCCAGGGCGACCCCGGTGGCGAAGGCGGCGGCCGACGCGGAGTGCCCCGAGGGGAAGGACGAGGTGAACGGCTGGCGCCTCAACTGCCGCATCAGGGGCACCGCGTCGCGCAGGGGCCGGGGCCTGCGCACCGTGCGCTTGCCGAGCGTGTTGATGACGGCGGACGCCACGGCCAGCGAGGCGGCCCCGCGCACGGCCGCCCTGCGGGAGCGCCGGGTGCGGCCCAGGGCGGCGATGCCCGCCGCCGTGCCGAACCAGAGCACGCCGTGGTCGGCCGCCCGGCTCAGCCGGGGCAGCAGCGCGTCGCCGCCCGGCCAGTGCCGGGTGGCCACCCGGTCGAACAGCGCGTTGTCCCGGGCAGCGAGCCAGGCGCGCACGGCGGCACGGCCGGTGGACCGGCCGGGGGAGCGGCCGCGGGTGAGGGCGGAGGCGGACGCGAGGGGCGTGCCGGACGGGGACACGGGGTGCGGGTACGAGGACATGGGGCGCGGGTACCCGGTGGTGCCGCCGCGAACCACACGCCCCCCGCGCGGGCAGGTGTCAGGTCAGGCCTCGTGGGGCAGGTCGCCGAGCGACACCACGCCGAGCGTCCTGCCGTTCTCCACCACCGGCAGCCGCCGCACCTCGTGCCGCCGCATCAGCGACAGGGCGGCGGCCACCGACTCGTCCGGGCCCACGCACACCGGCCAAGGGGTGCACACGGACTGGGCGTTGACCGTCAGCGGATCGGCGCCGTCCGCGACGGCCCGCACGGTGATGTCCCGGTCCGTGAGCACGCCGAGCAGGTGGCCGTCCTGCGCGACGAACACGTCCCCGATGTCCTGGGCGCGCATCAACTGGGCGGCTTCTACCAGGGAGGCGTTCGGCCGCACCGCCGTGACCCCCGTCGTCATGACATCCCTCACCAGCTGTGACATGGCTGTCCACCTCGTGGCTGTGTTCTCGTGTGTTCTCGCGGTTCTCGCGGTTCTCGGGTGTTCTCGCGTGTGTTGGCGGGCGAGCGGTCCGGGTACCCGGTCGGCGCCGGACGAACCCCGCGCGCCACGTTTGGCGTCGGCGCGCGGGGGCAGGCGTCCTGCGTGCTTCGGACCGGAGGCACGTCCGCGGGGGCTTTCGAGCTCCGGACGTGCCACGCCCGGAAACGGTGCGGCTCCCGCGGTGACACCCGCCCGATCCGTACCTTCCAGGGAGCGCAGAGATGCCCACGCATCCGAAGAGCAAGCACCCGCACGACGACGCCCCCGACACCGCCGACGCCTTCCGGCGCCTCGCGGTCCTCCCGGCGGGCCCGGAGCGCGACGCGCTGCGCGGCGAGATCGCGAGCGTCTGGCTGCCCATGGCCGACCGGCTCGCGGGCCGCTTCCGCAACCGGGGCGAGGCGATGGAGGACCTGAAGCAGGTCGCGGCCCTCGGCCTGGTGAAGGCCGTCGACCGCTACGACCCCCAGCACGGCTCGGCCTTCGAGAGCTTCGCGGTGCCCACCATCACCGGTGAGATCAAACGCCACTTCCGCGACCACCTGTGGACCGTGCACGTCCCGCGCCGCGTCCAGGACCTGCGCGGCCGGGTCCGCGCGGCCCGCCAGGAACTCGCCCAGACCGCGTCGGGCCACCCGCCGACGCTCGCCGAGATCGCGGCCCGCGCCGGGATCACCGAGGAGGAGGCCACGGCGGGCCTGGAGGCGCTCGACAGCTACTCGGCGCTCTCCCTCGACGCCGAACTGCCCGGCGCCGACGACGGGTACAGCCTCCAGGACGCGCTCGGTGCCCCCGATCCGGCCCTCGACACCGTCGTCGACCGCGAGTCCGTCAAACCGGGCCTGCGCGCACTGCCCGAGCGCGAGAAGAGGATCCTCTACATGAGGTTCTTCCGCGACATGACGCAGAGCCGCATCGCGGAGGACCTGGGCATCTCCCAGATGCACGTGTCCCGGCTCATCAGCCGCTGCTGCACCCGTCTGCGGGACCAGGCGCTCCGGGAGCAGGCCGTGCGGGACCGGGCGGTACGGGACCGGGCCGTGCGGGACCGGGCGCCGCGGGATCAGCAGCAGAGGCGCACGTCACGGCCGACGCACGGGCGCCGGGTTCCGGAAGCCGCCTAGCCGCGGCCGCGAGCGCCAGCGCGAGATGGCGCGACATGACGTCCGCGACCTGCGCCTCGGCCATGGAGAACGCCCGCCGGGCCCCCGTACGGAAGAGCGTCAGCACGCCCCGTACGGGCCCGGTGGCCGTCAGCGGCACGCACAGCAGCGACGTCACCCCGGCCCGTACGAGGACCGGGGCGCCCGCGCCGTCGAGGCCGAAGCCCTCCGTGTCCTCGGGCCGCACCTGAAGCGCCGCCGCGCCGCCCCGCGCCGCCTCCACCACCAGCGGGCAGCCCTCGGGGGACAGCGCCAACAGGTCCCGTACGAGCCGCGCGTCGGGGCCGCACACCGTGGAGCGCCGCAGCGGCCCCGGCAGCGCCGCATCGGCGACCACCCAGTCCGCGAACCTCCCGTCCAGCACCCGCGCCGCCACCGCCAGCACCTCGTCACGGTCCGCGTCGGCCCCCAGGCCCAGCAGTTCCGTCGCCATGGTGTCCACCAGGTCCATCAGCTCGGTGTGCCGGGCCGCCTCCGCCAGGTCGGGCAGCGGCGCCCGGTGCCCGACCGCCCCGCCGGGCGCCGCGTCGGCCGCGCGCTCCAGACCGGGCTGGAGCACCACCAGCACCGCGGCGTGCGGCTCGTCCGGCGGGCGCAGCGCCGTCAGCGTCGCCAGCAGCGGCTCGTCGGGCCGCTGCTGGAGGTGGACGACGACGGACCGGTCGCCCTCGCCCCTGGCCACCGCGGCGGCCTGCGAGCGGAACACCGCCCGGTCGCCGTGGGTCAGCAGCGCGGCCAGCGGGCGCCCCGTCGCGTAACCGGCCCGTACGCCCGTGAGGTTGGTCGCCGCGAAGTTGACGCGGCGCACCACCGTCTCCCGGTCCACCAGCGCGACCGGCAGCGGCATCCGCTGGAACAACGCCTTCAGCAACTGCCGCTCCTGTCGGTCGGCGGGCGGCGCGCCCGAAGCGCCGCCGGTGTGGTTCGCGAGCCGCTGGAACCTCGGCCACAGGGAGTCCGCCACGTGCTGGAGCTCGAACAGCGCGGCGTCCAGGACCGTGAGCCGCTCTTCGGCGGGCAGCGTGCGCGCGGTCCGCAGTTCGCCGACCCGTCTGACGAAATCCGCCAGCTCCTCGCCGAACTCGTCTGTCTGCGTCATATCTGGAACCTAGCCGCTCCGGCCGTTTCGCAGGGAGGGCGCGGGGAAGCCGCAAGAAGAGAGAGGAGGCACCACCCATGCTGCCCGAGCAGGCACCCCGGACGACCACAGGAACCCGCCAGGGCCCGCCCCAAGGACCGCCGACGGGCCCGGACTCGGCTTCGGCCGCCCGTCGGCTCTCCGCCCTCGCCGAACAGTCCGCACGCTGCGCACCCGCGTGCTGCGGCGCCGTGGCCACCCTCACCGAGGGCGGCGCCGAGCGCAGGGCGAGCGCCACCCATCCCGACCTGGCCGCGCTCGCCTCCGTCCAGCTCGCCTCGGGCGACGGGCCCATACCGGCCGCGCTGGACACCGGCGAAACAGTGGACGCGGAAGACCTGTTGACCGAGGTCCGCTGGCCCGGATACCGCGCGGTGGCGCTCGAATCCGGCGTACGGTCGAGCGTGACGCTGCCGTTCAGCCAGAGCGGGATCGAGGTGACGCTCAGCCTCTACAGCTTCCGCCCCGGCGCGCTGGACGCCGCGGCGCTCGGCCTCGCGGCGGTGCTCGGCGAGGAGGCCACGGCGGGGCTGCTGCGCGACCGCCGGTACAACGCCGCGCTCGCTGAGCTTGAGCAGCTGGAGACCGCGCTGCGCTCCCGGCCCGTGATCGACCGGGCCACGGGCATCGTGATGCACGTGCTGGGCTGCGACGCGGAGGGCGCGTTCGCCGTGCTGCGGCGGATCTCGCAGCGCACGAACAACAAGCTCGCGGAGGTCGCGGACGGGGTGGTGCGGGCGCGGGGGCGGGGCCTGGAGCGCGAACTCACGGCGCTGGCGGCGGAGGAGTAGCCGCCCCGGGGAGGGGCGGCCACCCCAGGGTCATCCCGTGCTCATCCTGCGGCGCGCACCCTCTCCCGCCTGGCCTTCATGCACGCGTACACCAGTACGCCCACGAACAGGAACAGCACGCCCTGGTACACCGCCGCGTACCCCGACCCGGCCACCAGCCACATGGAGAAGCCGAACGCGGCCGCCGCCAGCGCCCCGTCCCGCACCAACTGGCCGCGCCGCACCCGCGCGGACTGGCCCGAGACCAGGAAGTAGATCTGCGCGGCGGTCGCCAGCAGGTAGGGCACCGTCGCCGTGAACGTCGTGACGAGCACCAGCATCTCGAACACGCCGCCCGAGCCCGCCGTGTAGTTGTAGACCGTCAGCAGCGACGCCAGCACCACCGTCACCAGCACGCCGAACGTCGGCACCCCGCGCCGCTTCTCGGCGAACGCCTTCGGGAACAGCCCGTCCCGCGCCGCCGCGTACGGCGTCTGCGCGCTCAGCAGCGTCCAGCCGTTCAGCGCGCCCACCATCGACACCAGCGCGGCCACCGCCACCGCCGTACCGCCCCACGAGCCGCCGAACATCGCGTTGACCGCGTCCGTGAACGGGGCGGTCGAGTCGACCAGCTTCTCGTGCGGGACCGTGCCGAACACCGAGAGCGTGCCCAGCAGGTAGATCAGCGCGGCGGCCAGCGTGCCGAAGATCGTCGCGCGCCCCACGTTGCGCCTGGGGTCGCGCACCTCGCCCGCGCTGACCGCGGCCGACTCCACGCCCAGGTAGCTGAAGAGCAGGATCGCCGCCGACGCCGAGACCGCGCCGAGCGCCCCCGAGTCGTCGGCCCGGAAGGGCCCGAGGTTGGCCGGGTCGAAGAAGAACAGCCCGCCGACCGCGACCAGCAGCAGCGGCAGGAACTTCAGCACGGTCGCCACGAGCTGCACGGCCCCGACGTACCGCGTGCCCGCGAAGTTCGCGAACGCCGGGATCCACTGGATCGCCAGCGCCGCCGCGATCGTCGCGCCCTTCGACTCGTGGACCGGCACCAGCACGTCGAGGTAGCCGACGGCCGCCACCGCGAGCGCCGCGTTGGAGACCCAGGTGGTGATCCAGTACGCCCAGGCCGCCAGGAAGCCCGCGAAGTCGCCGAACGCCTCGCGCGCGTACACGTAGGGGCCGCCGGTCTTCGGGAGCTTCTCGGCGAGCCTGCCGAACACCAGGGCCAGGGCGATCGCGCCGAGGGTGAGCACGAGGAACGCGACGAGACTGATCGTGCCGAACGGGGCGACCGACGCCGGGAGCAGGAAGATCCCGCCGCCGATGATGTTGCCCATGACCAGAGCGGTCGCGATCGGCAGTCCGAATTGCCGGGCGTGCTTGCTCTGTTCGTCTTGCGTGGTCATGGGGTGGTGCGCCTCTCCTCGTGCCAAAACCTCACCATGGTCAGGTACGGGAAACGGTCCACCAAATCAGCTGGATTTGTCCTGTACGGCACGGCCGGCAACCGGAAAAGCTTCGTCCGCTTCGGCGGGCGGCACGGAAATCTCCACCGGCTCCGCCGGACGCGTCGAACCCGCGTCCTCCCGCAGCCAGCGCGCGAGGACCCGGTGCACCTGCTCGGCGCCGACCAGCTCGCCCCCGCCGGGCACCGGCTCCGACAGCTCGGCGGGCCACAGCAGGAACGGCCGCGACTGCCCGCCGCCGAGCCCGCCGTGCGAGCCGATCTGCTCCTCGAAGGCGTGCACTGACCCGGTCGCCGGGTCGTGCATCGAGTTCACCATCACGTCCGCGACGTGCGGGAAGGAGTCCGTGCGGCGCACCGCGTCCGCCGCGCCCCGCCCGAAGGCCGCCAGCGGCCCCGCGCCGTCGCACAGCGCGTCCACCGGCACCTCGGCCCCGCCGGGCCCCAGCACCAGCGAGCCGTGCTCCTCGCTGCGCACGAGCAGGAAGCCGATGCCCGGATGGTTGGTGAGGGTGCCCAGCAGCGCGGGGTGCGCCGCGTCGATCTGCTCGCGGCTCGCCCGGCCCGCGATGTCGGGGAACGAGACGAGACCCAGGTTCCCCGACGCCAGCACCACCGGGTCGGTGCCGCCCGCGGGGCGCGCGTCCGGATCCTCCGCCGGGCGCCTGTGCAGCGCGAACCGCACCGCGTCGCGCGCCTCGGCGCCGCTCCTGGTGCCGGACGCCCTGCGCGACACGGGCAGCCCGCACCCGGCCCGCACCAGGTCCTTGAGCGTCAGCCCGTACGCCCCAAGGAACGTCTCGCCCGGACTCTGCCCGTGGTCGGACAGCAGCACGATCCGGTACGCGCGCGGCGCGTGCTCGGCGACCTTCACCAGCAGCGCCACCGAACGGTCCAGCCGCTCCAGGACCGCCTCGGCGTCCCGGCTGCGGGGGCCCGAGTGGTGCGCCACCTCGTCGTACGCGACGAGGTCCGCGTAGACCGCGGTGCGGCCCGCCAGCATGTCCCCTATGACCGCCGCGACCACCACGTCCCGCTGCACGACCGTCGCGAACGCCCGGATGAACGGATAGAGCCCGCCCCGCTTCACGCGCGGCGCGTCCTTGCGCAGCCTGGCCCGCGTCGACTGGCCGATCTCGCGGACCACCTCGGCGACGAACGAGACGGCGGTGCGCACCGCGTTCGCCGGGTCCGAGAAGTACGCGAAGTACCCGGCGCGCGAGCGGTTGCGCGGCCCCCTGCGGGCCGCCATCGACAGCACCAGCGCGACCTGTTCGGCGCCCCCGCTGAACAGGTTGCCCCGGCTCGCCCCGTCCGTCGCGAGCAGCCCCGCGCTCCCGGTGCGCTCCACGGCGCGCCGCTGCATCTCGACGGCGGACGCGGGGCGGCTGGAGACCATCAGCGCGGCGGTCTCCTTCTCGTACCAGCGGAACGCGGGCACGTCCTCGTTCGACCCGTGCAGGATGCCCAGCTGGCTCGCGCCCGTCTGGCTCGACCAGTCGGTGCGCCACGGCGCGAGGCGGTGCGAGCGGGCCAGGAGCCCGGCGACGGTGGGCATCAGCCCGGCCGCCACGGCGCGCTCCAGCGTGTCGTGGCCGACGCCGTCCAGCTGGAGGAAGACCGTGCCGGGCGGGCCGTCGCAGCCGCCGTCGTCACCGCTGCGCCGCCTGCGCCGCTGGGCGAGCCGGGAGAGCCTGCGGCGGTACGCGCCGTCGTCCCTGACCGCGAGCGCGGTGGACGTCGCGGACGCGACCGCGGACATCACGGCCGCGACCACCACGGCGGTCCGCGGATCGGCCTCGCCCCGGCCGTCGGGGATCAGCCGCAGGGCGACCAGGAGGAGGGAGCCGTTGAGGAAGAAGACGAGCAGCCCGAGCACGAGGGCGGGCACGAGGAGCAGCGCGCGCACCAGCACGGGCCAGACGAGGGCGCTCAGCAGACCGAAGGCACCGGCGCCCCAGGCGGCCGTGAAGGCGATCTTGGTGACGGAGTCGCCGTCGGGGGACTGGAGCTGGAAGTCGGGGAGGGCGCCGGCGAGGGCGAGCATGGTGAGGCTGGACACCGCCCAGACGACGACCACCCGGAACAGGGCGCTGCCAGCGGTCTGCCACCGTCCACGCACGTGCTCGCGCCTCCACCCTGGATTCCCCGGAACGCCCCCAGCGTGGCACACCACAGATCCCGCTGCGCGGGGCCACACCCCACCCCGCGCCCCGACAGGGGCGCGGGGAACTGCGCGAGAGTGGGGCAGATGCCGCGCGTACCCACTGCCCCGCAGGGCCCCGGAGGGTTTCGGGAAGGGGCGGGAGGGGACTGGCCCGCCGCAGGCGAAAACGGCGCCCCCGGGCTACGGGGCCGACCCCGGCCGGACGCTCAGCAGCCGTCGTACCCCGCCGTCGGCATCGACATCCGCCGGTGCACGCTCGCCTTCATCGCCGCGTCGTACGCGGGCTCGTCCAGCCCCGCCGTCTCCAACCGCACCCCGCGCCGCTCGCACTCGGCGGAGAACTCCCGCACCGAGCTGACCGCCCGCTCCAGCACCCGCTCGTTCGGCGCGACGAACAGCTCCACCTGCCCCGCCTCCACGTCCGCCCACAGCGCCCGGTGGTCGTGGCGCAGCCCGTAGACGAGGAGCTGGCGGGTCACGACGTACCCCTTGTCGGCGGCCCAGCGCGCGCACATCGCGTACTGGCTGCGCGTGTCCACCAGGAACGGCTCGCTGTCGAGCTCCTCCAGCGGCGTGAGGCTCGCGATCGCAGCGACTCGTACGTCGTCCATGGCGCTCGACCCTACTCCGATCGGGCGTCCGCGACGAGGCGCGCATTAGGCTCGTGGAGGACGGTCCGGGGTCCGGTACGGCCCCGGCACGAGAGGAGGCGCCGCGTGGCGGTGGAGGTCACCTGGTGGGGTCATGCCACCTGCACGGTCGAAGACTCCGGGACGCGGCTCCTCACCGACCCGCTCTTCGCCCGCCGCTTCGCGCACCTGCGCCGCCGCAGGGGCGAGGTCCCGCCCCCCGAGGCCGCCGTCGCCGACGCGGTGCTCGTCTCGCACCTGCACTCCGACCACCTCCACCTGCCCTCGCTCGCGCGCCTGGCCCGCAGGGGCCCCGGCACCCTGCTCGTGGTGCCGCGCGGCGCCACGCGGGCGGTGCCGGGACTGCGCAGGCTCGGGCTGCCGCTCACGGAGGTGGAGCCCGGCGACGAGGTCGCCGTCGGGCCCCTGCGCGTACGGGCCGTGCCCGCGCTGCACGACGGGCGGCGCCTGCCCGTCGGCCCGCACCGCTCGCCCGCGCTCGGCTACGTGATCAGCGGCGCCGCGCACACCTACTTCGCGGGGGACACCGGCCTCTTCGACGGCATGGCCGAGGCCGTGGGCGACGTCGACGTCGCCCTGCTGCCCGTCGGCGGCTGGGGCCCCTACCTCGGGCACGGCCACCTCGACGCGCGCCGCGCGGCCGAGGCGCTGACCCGGATCGCGCCGCGCGCCGCCGTGCCCGTGCACTACGGCACGTACTGGCCGATCGGCATGGACGGCATCAGGCCGCACGAGTTCCACGCGCCGGGCGACGAGTTCGTCCGGCACGCCGCGCGGCTCGCGCCCGGCGTCGCGGTGCACCGGCTGGCCCACGGCGAGCGCGCCAGACCCGAGGTCGCCCGGTGATCGGGGACATCCAGGAGGTCGTGGGGCAACTGCCCCCGGAGTCCACCCAGCAGGCGATCGGCTATCCGTCGCTCTTCCTGCTGGTGGCGTTCGGCGCGCTGGTGCCGGTCGTGCCGACCGGCGCGCTGGTCAGTTCGGCGGCCGTCGTCGCCGTCCACCAGACCTCGCCGTTCGCGCTGCTCTTCGTCTTCGCGGTGGCGTCCTTCGCCGCGCTGGTGGGGGACGTGGCGCTGTACTGGCTCGGCAGCCGGGGCGTCCGCTCCAGGAACGGCTCGCGCTGGCTGGAGTCGCTGCGCGACCGGGTGGCGCCCGAGCGGCTGTCCCAGGCGCAGGACAAGCTGCGCACGCACGGGGTGACCGTGCTGGTGCTGTCCAGGCTCGTGCCCGCCGGGCGCATCCCGATCATGCTGGCGTGCCTGCTCGCGAAGTGGCCGCTGCGCAGGTTCTTCCGCGGCGACCTGCCCGCGTGCCTGGCGTGGGCCGCGACGTACCAGCTGATCGGCATCCTGGGCGGCTCGCTCTTCGACGAGCCGTGGGAGGGGATGGTGGCGGCGGTGGCCCTGACCCTGCTGATCAGCGGGGTGCCGACGGTGTGGCGCAGGGTGCGGTCGCGGTACGCGTGAGAACGGGGCGCCCCGCGCGGGGCGCGACGGTGCCCTTCAGGCGCCCAGCACCCGCGAGCCGCCCACCGGCAGGTCCCACAGCCGGTCCCTGGCGTGCCCCGCCCGCTCCCACTCCGCCCGCACCCGCTCCAGCGGCTCAAGCACCGGCTCCGCCGACAGGACGAACGCCGCCCAGTGCATCGGCGCCATGGCCCGCGCGCCCAGGTCCTCGTACGCCCGTACCGCCTCCTCCGGGTCGGTGTGCACCGTGCTCAGCCACCAGCGCGGCGCGTACGCGCCGATCGGCAGCAGCGCCAGGTCGAGCCCCGGATGCCTGCGGCCGATCTCCCCGAACCAGTGGCCGTACCCGGTGTCCCCGGCGAAGTACACGCTGCGGCCCCCGCCGTCGCTCAGCACCCAGCCGCCCCACAGCGAGCGGCACGCGTCGAAGAGGGTCCGCTTGGACCAGTGGTGCGCGGGCACGAAGTCGAAGCGGACCCCGCCCAGCTCCGCCGCCTCCCACCAGTCCAGCTCGGTGACCTCGGTGAAGCGCCGCCGGGCGAACCAGCGGCCGAGCCCCGCGGGGACGAACAGCGGGGTGTCGCGCGGCAGCCGCCTGAGCGTCGGGGCGTCCAGGTGGTCGTAGTGGTTGTGGCTGATGACGACCGCGTCGATCCGCGGCAGCTCGGCCCAGGCCACGCCGACGGGCGTGAGCCGGGCCGGGGTGCCGAGGATCCGGCGGGACCAGACGGGGTCGGTGAGGACGGTGAGGCCGCCGATCCGCACGACCCAACTGGCGTGGCCCGCCCAGGTGACGGCGACGGTGCCGGGCTCCGCGGGCGGCAGCGGCGCGGGCGAGTACGGCAGCCGGGGGACGTCCCGCAGCCCTTCGGGGCCCGGCCGCATCGCGCCCTCGCGGGCGAGCCTGGCCATCGCGCGCAGCCCCGGGAGCGGGGCGGTGAGCCGGTCGGCGAAGGACGTGGGCCAGGCGCGGCGCACGCCCGGCGCTACAGGCCCTACGGGCTCTACGGTCCGTCCGGGCCGTTCGTGCGTCCCCGTACTCCCGTGTGTCCCCGTAGTCCCCTGCGTCCCCGTACTCCCGCGCGTTCCCGCGCGCCGCGCCGTCTCCGTCATCGAGGGCTCCCGTCATCGGAGGTGAGCGGCCCTACCCGAGTTCTGCGAAGGCCTCCCCGAAAATGCTCAGCGCTTCCCCGATGTGCGGCAATCCGAGGGGATCCACCGCGGTGAGGGACTCCAGGCGCTGCCCCGGCGTCGCCCCGAGCAGCGGGCCCGTCGCCAGCCGCACCCGCAGCGCGTCCAGCTCGTCGCCGAAGCGGTGGCCGCCGGGCGCCGGGGCGCCGAGCCGCGCGGTGAGGTACTCCTCCAGCTCCATCGCGTCGGAGACGCCGCGCGCCGCGAGCCCCGCGCGCAGCGGCTCCAGGTCCGCGTAGAGGTGGCGCCCCGCCTGCGGCGGACGGGCCAGCGCGCCGGACTCCAGCAGGGCGCGGTGCGCGGCGGCCGCGATCCCGGCGTGCAGCACGGCGGCGCGCCTGGCGCGGACCGCGACCGGGTCCGGCTCGGTGAGCGCGAGCGCGGCGGCGTTCGCGAGCGGGCCCGCCACGGCCGCGCCGATCGCGGCCAGCACGTCCAGGGCGCGCGCCCGCAGCGGGCCGGACCCCGGCAGCCGGGCCACGGCGACGGGCCAGGACGTCGGGGCGAGGGCACCGCGCAGGTCGCTCAGGACGGTGACGTGGCCGGGACACATCTCGGCGGGGCTGAGCAGCACCGTCTCGTGCGGCCTGTGCACCGTGTCGCGCCAGGTCTCGTCGCTGACGACGTGCAGCCCCTCGGCGACCGCCGCCTCGCACGCCTCGCGCAGCAGTTCGGGCGGCGCGATCGTGGCGGTCGGGTCGTCGGCGACGGAGAGCAGCAGGAGCCCCGGGCGCCCCCCTTCGGCCCGCACCCTGCGCACGGTCTCCAGGAGGGCGTACGGATCGGGCACGCCGCCGCACTCCGCCGGGGTCGGCACGTGGTAGGCGGGCCGCCCGAGCAGCCGCGCCTGCGGAGTCCACCACGCGGGGCACGGCCGGGGCACCAGCACGTCGCCGCCGTGCGCGGCGAGCAGCGCGAAGAGCAGCGGTCCCGCGCCCGCGGCGGCCACCACCTCGTCGGGGCCGCAGCGCAGGCCGCGCCGCGCCCAGTACCCCGCGGCGGCATCGCGGAGCGCGGCGCCGCCGCCGGGCGGCTCGGGCTCGGTGCGGTCGGCGGCGGCGGCGAGCGCTGCGGCCAGCTCGGGGAGCACGGGCAGCCCGGGTTCGGGCGCGGGCGGACCGTACCGGACGGGTCCACGGTCCTCCGCAGCCGTCCGTCGCATCCGCGCCTCCTGCCCTCGGGGACTTCGTGGGACGCGGGGGAGTCCATCGGATCCCCCGCACCCTCCCTTTATACGGAGTCGTACGGCGCTCCGCGCGGGCACGTGCGCTCCCGTCCCGCGCGGGCGCGCCTCAGACCACGCGCACCGGGTGCCGTACGACCGCGTCGAAGAGGTAGCCCTGGGTGTTGGGCACCGTCGTGGGCGGCTGGACGTTGCCCGCCGTGTCGGTGGCCCGCGCGAGGAGGTGACCCGGGCCTTCGGCCTTCGGCCGCCACGTGGTGGACCAGCGGGTCCAGGTGCCGTGCCGGGGCCGGTCGGTCAGCCGGGCGCGGTGCCAGTGCGCGCCGCCGTCCGTGCTGACGTCGACGTGCCGCACGGGCGCGGCGGCCGACCAGGAGCGGCCCGTCAGCCGGTGCGCGCGGCCGCCGGCCAGCTCGGCGCCGAGCGGCAGCTCCCAGGCGGACTTGATGGTCTGCCGGGTGATCGGCGCGCTGCCGCCCGGCGGGTACGCCGCGCCGAAGAGGCGGTAGGACTGCGTGTTCCACAGCGACTGGAGCGGGCGCGTGCTCACCTCGATGTCGCCCACCCACTTGATCGACGCGATGCCCACCCAGGCCGGGACCACGACGCGGACCGGGAAGCCGTGGTCGTACGGCAGTGGCGCGCCGTTCATCTCGTACGCGAGGATCACGTCGTCCAGCGCCTTGGCGGCCGGCAGCGGGCGGCGCACCCTGCCGTGGTCCACGCCGTCGGCGACGTACGGGGCGTCGAGCCCGCGCGGCATCACGTCCACCGCGTCGCCGCTGATCCCGGCGAGCCGCAGCACGTCGGAGAGCCGCGCGCCGCGCCAGCGGGCCGCGCCGATCCCGCCCAGCGTCCAGGCCGTGCCGGTGGCGGGCTGCCCCTGCTGGCTGCCGAAGAAGCTGCGGCCGTTGCCCGCGCACTCCACGACACACGTACGGGTGACGGCCGGAAGGGAGCGCAGCTGACCGTACGTGAGGGTGAACGGCCGCTGTCCGCGCAGCCCGTCGCCCCACACCGTCAGCCGCCAGTCCCGCTCGTCCAGCAGCGGCGTCGAGGTGTGGTTGCGGACGAAGAAGTGCGAGACGGGGGTGAGGGCGCCGGTGGAGCGCAGCGCGGCGAAGCTGGTCTCGGCGTTGGTGCCGCGCAGCGTGAACAGCTCGGGCGGCAGCGGCTTGTGGACGCCGGGCAGGCCGGGGGCGCCGAGGACACCGGGCGCGGGCGCGGGTGAGGCCAGCGCGGGAGTGGTGGCGGTGGCGAGCACGGACGAGGCGGCAAGCAGCTTCAGCACGTCGCGACGGGTGGGCACGGGGCTCCTCGGAAGACGGCGGGAGGGGGGTGGCGCGGCAGAGCATATGCGCGGAATCACCCCAACCGTCGGTCCGCAACAGGCCGTTCATCACACCGCAAGGCGTTCCCCGGATGCCGGGGACTCGCCGCCGTCGACTCCAACGGCACCGTCCACGCCCACCCCGCCCGCCGCGCCGAACCCGCCGAGTGGGCCTGGGCCCTCGCGCACTGCGTGCTCCACCTCGGCTTCGGCCACGAGATGCCGCACGCCGCCCTCCGCCACCAGGACCGCTGCGGCGCCCGCGACCCGTACCTCTTCAACGTCGCCGCCGACTTCGCCGACGCCCGCGACGTACCGGCGGCGCGCGTGGTGTTCTGCGACGCGGCCCCCTTCGACGCGGGCTACCTGCCGCCCGCCGAGATCGCCGGACGGGTCCGGGTCAGGGGGCGCGGCGGCACCGAACTCCAGCCGGGCGTCGACCTGCTCCAGCGCGCCGACGACTTCCCGTCGGCCGCACCCGTGCTGATCATCACCGACGGGTACTGCGACGTGCTGCGCGTGCGACGCGAGCACGCCTACCTGGTCCCGCAGGGCTCAGCGCTCCCGTTCACCCCGCGCGGCCCGGTCTTCCGGCTGCGCTGACCCGGCGGACCGCGGTGACCCGGCAGATCGCCCACATCCGCGCTCGCCCGCCGCTACGGTGAATGCACTGTGCGTAGCTCGGCCCAGGGACGCGCCGAGCGGGGCCGTGAGTCGGGAGGCGCCGGGTGGGCGGGGAACGGACTGACGGGGAACGGGCCGGTGGGGAGCGCAGCTCCGGGAGGAAGCCGGGAGGCGCCCGCCCCGGGGCCGAACGCCCCGGCGGCGCCTCGGGGCTGCCGCGGCTGCGGCTGGACGAGCTGCTCGAAGAGCTCGAAGTCCGCATCGACGCGGTGCGCGGCACCCGGGACCGGCTGCACAACCTGCTGGAGGCGGCCCTCGCGGTCGGCCGTGAGCTGGACCTCCCGCAGGTGCTGCGGCGCGTCGTCGAGGCGGCGGTGGTGCTGGTCGACGCGGAGTACGGCGCGCTGGGCGTCATCGGCGAGGGGCAGCGGCTCGCGGAGTTCCTGCCCGTCGGCATGGACGACGCGCTGCGCGAGCGCATCGGGGACCTGCCGTCGGGCCACGGCCTGCTCGGCGAGCTGATCAGGCACCCGGAGCCGCTGCGGCTGAGCGAGCTGTCCGAGCACCCCGCGTCCTCCGGCTTCCCGCTCGAACACCCGCCCATGCACACCTTCATCGGAGTTCCCGTCCGGGTCAGGGACGAGGTGTTCGGGAACCTCTACCTGACCGAGAAGCGCGGCGGCGCCGACTTCGACGACGAGGACCTGTCCGTCCTGTCCACGCTGGCCGTGGCCGCGGGCGTGGCCATCGAGAACGCCAGGCTCTACGAACAGGCGCGGCTGCGCGAGCGCTGGCTGGAGGCGAGCGCCGAGGTCACCAGCGGGCTGCTGTCCGGCATGGCCGAGGACGCGGTGCTCGAACTGATGGTGGAGCGCGCCCGGGAGATCACCTCCGCCGCGCTCGGCGTGGTCAACCTGGTGGAGGAGGGCGCCGATGCGGGCGAGGAACTGCGCGGGGCGTTCGCGATGGGCGACGCGGCCGACGTGCACCTCGGGCTGCTGCTGCCCCGCGAAGGGACGTTCGCCGGGGCGGCGCTGGCGACGGGCGAGCTGGTCACCACGCCGGACGTGCAGCACGATCCGCGCATCACCTACGGCCCCGTCCGCTGGAAGGGCCTGGGCCCCGCCGTCGCCGTGCCCGTGGCGACCAGCGAGGGCGTGCGCGGCGTGCTCGTACTGGCGCGCCGGGCCGGACAGCCCGTCTTCACCAGGGCGGAGACCGCGCCGCTCCTCGGCTTCGCCGGGCAGGCCGCGCTCGCCATGGAGCTGGCCGCCAGACGGCGCGACGCCGAGCAGGTGAGCCTCCTCGAAGACCGCGACCGGATCGCCCGCGACCTGCACGACCTGGCGATCCAACGGCTGTTCGCGACCGGGATGACCCTTCAGAGCGCACACCGTTTCGTACGCCACCCGGAGGCGTCCGAGCGGCTGAACAGGGCCGTCGACGACCTGGACACCACCATCAAGATCATCCGCTCGACCATCTTCGGGCTGCGCGGCCACGATTCGGCGACCGGCCACGACCCCGGGCTGCGGTCCCGCGCGACCAGGGCGGTCGAGGACGCGGTGCCCGCGCTCGGCTTCACGCCCTCGCTGCGGATGGAGGGCCTGATCGACACGGACGTGCCGCGCACCGTCGCGGACGACGTGGTGGCCGTGCTCGGCGAGGCGCTGGCCAACGCTGCGCGCCACGCCCACGCCACGCGCGTCGACGTGTCGCTCGTGGTGCGCAAGGGGCAGCTGACGCTCACCGTGCGGGACGACGGGGTGGGCGTGGACCACGACCACCGGGGCCGCCGCAGCGGCCTGCGCAACCTCACGGAACGCGCGGAACAGCTGGGCGGGTCCCTGCGGGTGGGCCCGGCGGGGGAGGACGGGGGTACGGCGGTGGAGTGGCAGGTGCCGGTGATCACATGAGGCGGGGCGGGCCCGGTCGGTCGATCCGGTGGGGCGGGCCGGGCCTGGGCCGGTGATCAGGTGGGGCGGACCGGGCATCCGTCGGTGATCAGGTGAGGCGGACCGGGCCCGGTCGGTCATCAGGTTGGGCGGGCCCGGCCCTCGTCGGTGCCCGGCGGGTCGTAGCGGCTGGCGATCACCGCCGCCTGGATGCGGCGCTGGACGCCGAGCTTCGCCAGCAGCCGCGAGATGTGGTTCTTGACGGTCTTCTCGGACAGGAACAGCTCCTTGCCGATCTGGCGGTTCGTCAGCCCCCGCCCGATCAGCGCGAGCACCTCGTGCTCGCGCGCCGACAGCCCGCCCGGCATCACCGGGTGGACCGGATCGCCCGCGGCCGAGTCCCGCACGGCCCCAGGACCGCCAGTCCCGCCAGGTCCGCCGGGCCTGCCCAGGCCGGCCAGCAGCCGCGCCTTCGACGCCGGATCCAGCAGCGAGGCCCCGGACGCGACCGTACGCACCGCCGCCACCAGGTCCGAGCCCTTGATCTGCTTCAGCACGTACCCCGCAGCCCCGGCCATCACGGCGTCCAGCAGCGCGTCGTCGTCGTCGAACGACGTCAGCATGAGGCAGGCGAGCCCCGGGACGCGCGACTTCAGCTCGCGGCAGACGGTGATGCCGTCGCCGTCCGGCAGCCGTACGTCGAGCACGGCCACGTCCGGGCGCAGCGCGGGCCCTCTGAGGAGCGCCTGCGCGCTGGTGGCCGCCTCGCCGACGACCTCGATGTCCGGCTCCGAGTCGAGCAGGTCCTGCACGCCGCGGCGCACCACCTCGTGGTCGTCGAGCAGGAAGACCCGGACTCCGGCGGGTGGCGCGGACGGCGTGGGCGGCGCGGGCGTACGTGATCCCGCGGGGTCCGGGGAATCGGCTGGAACGGTGGTGGACATCGCTGCTCCCGGAGGCGACGGCTCGACTGCCGGAAACCCTCCCCTCCGGGGTTCCCGGCAACCTGTTTCCTTCTGTTGTGCTCCTGCTGTGCCTTTCGTCGTGCTTTCTGCCGTGTCTCTCTTCTCAGGACCAGGGTGAGCGGTCGACAGGAATTACGGGAGGGGCCGAACGGACCCCGTTGGAGTAATGGGCTGCGTCCGGAGGAGGGGATCTCGGCGCGGCGCGGGCTGAGGAGGCGCGCTCCGGGGCACAGGAAGGCGCATGACCAACGCCTCCGGCCGCCGCGCCGCGCACCGATGCCGGGCAGCGCGTCCGGGTGCGACCGGGCGTCCGGGCACGGCGGCGCGTCCGGGCACGGCGACGCGTCCGGGTGCGGTCGTGCGCCTCGCGCTGCTGGTGCTGCTGGCGGCGCTCGCGGTGCTCGGGGTTCCGGGGAACGCGGGGGCGCAGTGCGGCGCGGCGGTGCCCGCCGTGCTCGGGGCGGCGGACGCGGAGGGGGAGCGCCAGGACGCGCCCTCGTCCGAGACGTCGACCTCGCTCTCCTCGTCCGCCTCGTCCGCGCGTCGCTCCGGCAGGCCCGGGGCGCGCGCCGAGGGGCGGGGCGCGACCACCGTGCACGCGGCGGCGGCGTGGGCCGGGGCCGACGGGAGGCACGGCGGGGGAAGGGCGCCGGGCCCGGGGCCGGGAGTCCTGGGGGTGCGGTGCGTGGTGATGCGCTGCTGAGGGGCCGGTGCCGCTCGACAGCCCGCATGACCCCCGTAGCCACAACCCCCGTAGCCAAAGGAACGCACAGCCATGCCCATCGACCCCTTCGCAGCCCTGAACGCGATGCTCCGCGCGGAGGCCGCGCGCCTCGACGAGACCACCCGCGCCCGCCCGCAGACACCCGAAACGGACCGCCCGGCGCGCTCGGAGCGCCCGTCGAAGGAGACGGCCCCGGAGAACGGCGCGGCCCGCACCCGACCGACGCACTGACGTCCGGCGGGAGACGGGACGGCTGAACCAGGGCGGTGCGCCGAGCAATCACGGCGCACCGCCCACCGCCCACCGCCCACCGCGCTACGCCGGGGCCGCGTCCGCCAACTCCCGCTCCAGCGGCGTCCGGTAGCGCGGCGTCACCCGCGCCCCGTCCAGCAGCGCCGCCGTCCTCGCCGCCTCCCCGGCCACCGCCGCCTCGCCGCGCGCGCCGATCTCCTCCAGCAGCCGGAACACCACCTCGCCGTCCGCGCGCTGCGCCCAGCCGCCCACCACCCGGCCGTTCCACCACACCGTGGGGCCGATGTTGCCGTTCCTGTCGAAGAGCGCCGCCACGTACTCGGGCGGCAGGTAGTGGTCCCGGTCCCTTCGGCCCATGGGCGTCGGGTCGAGGCCGGGCAGGAGCGCCGCCCACGGTCCGGGGTCGGGCGTCGTCCCGGTGTCGCCCGGCAGCACCCACCCGCTCGCGCCGCCCTCCAGCGCGACGCGCTCCGCGCCGTTCGCCGCGAGGGCCGCGCGTGCCGCCGTCAGCGTCCACCCCGTCCACCACTTCACGTCCGCCTCCGTCACCGGGCCGAACGCCGTCAGGTACGCCGCGACCAGCTCCGCCCGCGCCTCGGCCGTGCCCAGCTCCGGACGCGGCGCGGCGTGCGCCCAGGTGTACGTGCCCGAGATCCAGGTACCCAGCGGCCTGCCCCGCACGATGCTGCCCTCCATGCCCATCACGCGCAGCAGCCGCGAGCCGATCGCCTGCCGCGCCTCGTACGGCTTGCCCGCCGAGACCGTGAGGGTCTGTCGCAGCGCGGGGACGCGCGTGCCGAGCACGGCCCCGCCGCTCGGCCCGTGCTCCTCCAACGCCTTCAGCACGTCCCGCTCGGCCGCCGCGAGCCACGCCTCGTCCAGCCCGCCCTCCGCGGCGAACGCGGTCAGGCCGCGCCGCTCCTTGACCGCGGCCGGACCGGTCGTGGACGCCTGGAGCGCGGGCACCAGGCCGTCGGCGACCACGAACAGCGTGTGCCGCATGCCGTGCATCCGCACCAGGCCGCCGTCCTCGTGCAGGGCCGACTCGACCGCCGCCACCGAGGGCTCGGCGAGCCGGGCCGCCGCCGACAGGTGCACCGTCGCCGGGTCGGTGGCGTGCAGCGCGACCACCGCGTCGACCACGCCGCGCACGGTGGCGGCGCGGTGCGCGGGGGCGAGCAGTTGGCGCACGGCGATGCGGCGGCGGCGCTCGGCGTCGTCGACGAGGCGGACGGGGGCGGCGTCGGCTCGGGCGGTCACGCGGGGACTCCTCGGGGCGGGGGACGGGCCGTCCAGCTTCCCAGGGAACTAGGCCGCCACGTGTCCTAGATGAGGCGCGTCCTGGATGAGGCGTGCCACCGTCCGCCCGGTGAACAGGGCGCACCAGCCGCGATGACACCCCGGGACGTCTCCTACGCTGGGGCGCCATGACCCCGATCCCCACCGGCGCCCCCGACGACACCGTGCTCCTGCACACCGACGGCCGCGCCGGGCACATCACGCTCAACCGCCCCCGCGCCATCAACGCCCTCACCCACTCCATGGTGAACCGCGTCGACGAGGCGCTGACGGCCTGGGAGCACGACCGGGACGTCCGTACGGTCGTCCTCACCGGCGCGGGGGAGCGCGGCCTGTGCGCGGGCGGCGACATCCGCGCCATCCACGACGACGCGCGGGCGGGCGGCACGGCGTCGGCGGCGTTCTGGCGCGACGAGTACCGCCTCAACGCCCGCGTCGCCCGCTACCCCAAGCCGTACGTCGCCGTGATGGACGGCATCGTGATGGGCGGCGGCGTCGGCGTCTCCGCCCACGGCGGCGTACGGATCGTCACCGAGCGCTCCAAGGTCGCCATGCCCGAGACCGGCATCGGCTTCGTCCCCGACGTGGGCGGCACCCACCTCCTCTCCCGCGCCCCCGGCGAACTGGGCACCCACCTCGCGCTGACCGGCGCGGCGATCGGCGCCGCCGACGCCCTGCTGTGCGGCCTCGCCGACCACTTCGTCCCCTCCGAGCGGCTGCGCGTCCTGGTGGCCGAACTGGCCAGGGACGAGGCGGCGGACGTGGTGGCGCGCCACGAGACCGCGCCGGAGCCCGGCGCCCTCGCGGAGCGGCGCGCGTGGATCGACGCCTGCTACGCGGCGGACTCCGTCGCGGAGATCGTCGAACGGCTCCTGGACAGCGGGGTCCCCGAGGCGAAGGAGACGGCCGAAACCCTGCTGGCCAAGTCGCCCACGGCCCTGAAGACCACGCTCGCCGCGATGCGCGCCGCCCGCGCGCTGCCCACCCTGGAGCAGGTCCTGGAGCAGGAGTACCGCACCTCCTGCGCGGCCCTCGCCTGGCCCGACCTGGTGGAGGGCATCCGCGCCCAGGTGATCGACAAGGACCGCGCCCCCCGCTGGTCGCCGGCGACGCTCGCGGAGGTCTCCGACGCCTGGGCCGCGCGCGTCGTGACTCCGATCGGCTGAACACTCCCGGCGGGGCCCGCTCCTCCGTACGCTGGTGACGTTGTCCTGAGGCGCTGAGGAGTTGGAGCAGTTGAGCGTAGGCAGAATCGACGACGGGGTCGTGAACTACCACTCCCGCGGCGACGTGGTGAGCGTGGAGATCGAGGAGCGGGACGGCGACTTCCGCTCACTGCGCCCCGACCGGCCGGTGGCCAGTTTCGACCGGGTCTTCCAGCCGGTGAGCGAGGCGGCCGCCGCCGCCATGCGCGCGCTGCGGGAGACGCAGCCGGACGAGGTGACGATCCACTTCGGCATCAAGGTGACCGGCAGCGGGCAGGCCGTGGTGGCCAAGAACACGACGGACGCCCACTTCGAGATCACGCTCAGCTGGCGGCCGGGCGACCGGCCCGCGCCGAATGCGGAGGGACCGCTGCGGTGAAGGTGTTCATCAGCTGGTCGGGACCCCAGTCGAAGCTGATGGCAGAGTCGCTCAAGTCCTGGCTGAAGTACGTGATCCAGGCCATCGACCCCTTCGTCTCCTCGCTCGACATCGCCAAGGGCGACCGGGGGCTCAGGGTGATCGCGACCGAGCTGGAGCAGACCTCGCTCGGCATCATCTGCGTCACCCGCGAGAACAGCCAGGCGCCGTGGATCAACTTCGAGGCGGGCGCGCTCTCCAAGGCGCTCGGCGAGGCGCGGGTCATCCCGTGCCTGCTCGACCTCCCGGTCAAGGACCTCACGGGGCCGCTCGCCCAGTTCCAGGCGGCGTCCAGCGCCAGCCGCGAGGACGTCCTGGCGATGGTCCGCACGGTCCGCGACCACGTCAACCTCGGGGACCTGGACGACGCCAGGCTGGACGAGACGTTCGACCTCTTCTGGCCGCGCCTGGAGAAGGCGCTGAAGCAGGCCAGGGAACTGCCGGGGGCGTCGCCCGACGCCACGCCGGTGCGCGACACCGGGGACGTGTTGGAAGAGGTACTGGTCCTGACGCGACGTCAGGAAAGCGTGATGCGCACCCTGTTCGCGCGCCTCGACTCCTCCGCCCCGATGCTCAGGGTGAAGCCGGAGCGGGACGACCAGGTGCCGGCCGCCGACCGGAAGGCGCAGCGCCAGATCATCGACGAGCTGATCGGCCACCTCTCCGTCCCGCAGGACCGCGCGCTCAACTACCGGGTCATCACGGACCGGATCCCCGAGGAGTACCAGGTGGTGTACGAGGCCGGGGCGATCTCGAACTCCACCGCTGAGCTGCTCGCGCGGGAGGTGGACGAGTACGCGGAGGTCCGGGGCGTCCACGTCTCGGTCAAGTCGGAGGACGGCTACGAGATCATCGCTGGCCCCGACCGGGAGACCCTGCTGCTGCCGCCCGCACTCCCGCTGGCCCCGCACCGGGCCGGGCGGCCGGGCGACGGCGAATCCGCGACCGGGTCCTCCGCGGTTCCCGGGCCCTCCGCGGTTCCCGGATCCCCAGCGGCCTCCGGGGCCACCGAGGTCCCCGAGTCCTTCACGGCCACCGAGCGCTACACGGCCGCTGAGTGAGCGGACTGCCCGGCCGGGCGCTGCTGGCCAATCTGCGGCGCCCCAGCACCATCGCCCTGTTCACCCGCTCGTTCCTCGCCGCCCTCGGCCTCGTCGCGGGCGTGGTCGGGCTCGCGACGGGCCTGTTCCCCGACCTCACCCAGGAGTTCGGCGTCCCGATCCTCACGGGTGCACTGGCGGTCCCGCTCGGCTACGCGCTGTGGACGGCGTGGCCGCGCTCCTCGTACAGCAGGGAGTTCGGCGTTCCGACGACCCGGATCTCCGTGGTCGTCGGGGACCTCTTCGAACAGGACGGCCACCTGGTCATCGGAATGACCGACACCTTCGACACCGAGCCGCCCCGCATCATCGCCACCACGAGCGTGCAGGCGCAGTTCCTGGCCCGCGAGTACGGCGACGACAGGACCGCACTGGACGCGGACCTGGTGGGCGCGCTGCGCACGAAGCCGGTCGTGGGCCGGGAGACGCGGGAGACGAAGCCGCTGGGCAAACTGGACCGCTACCCGCTCGGCACGGTGGCGGTCCTGAGGAACGAACGACGCACGTACTACGGCCTGGCGTACAGCCGGATGACCGAGGACTGCGTCGCGGAGTCCAGCGTCTCGCGCATCTGGGACGCGCTGGCGGCACTCTGGCCGACCGTCCGGACCTCGGGCGACCTGGGCACGCTCAACATCCCGGCGATCGGCCTGGGCCTGGCCCGCCTCTCGGGCCAGATCTCCCAGGCGGACCTGGTGCACCTGATAGTGATCTCGTTCCTGACGGCATCGAGGGAGCGGGTGGTCACGGAACACCTGCGCATAGTCCTGACCCCGGAGAGCGCGGTCCACACCGACCTGCGAAGGCTGTCGGCCTACCTGGAGGCGCAGTAACGGCGGCGCAGTAGCGGCGGCGCCTCCATTACCTCTCGGGTAATCGACCCCCGCCGGCCCGCCCGGCATGGTTGTCGTACCGGGACTCGGGCGGCGCACTCCGTCCGAGTCCGCGGTCCTGACCTGCACGTACGACTCCGACGGAGGCGATCCACCATGTCGTCAGCCCTGCTCTCCGGCCTCTCCCGTACCGCCGAGCCCGTCGCCTCCCTGCGGCGCTTCCTGGCTCTCGACGCGGTCGTCACCGGGGCCAACGGCCTCGTGTACGCCGCCCTGTCGGGGCCCGTCGCCGAACTGCTCGGGGTCGGGCGGGGGCTCGTGCTCGGGATCGGGGTCTTCCTGCTCCTGTACGCCGCCGACGTCGCCTGGCTCGCCACGCGGCGCGAGCCCTCCGCCTTCCTCACCAAGCTGGTGATCGAGGCCAACTACGCCTGGGCGGTCCTCTCGGTCGTCGCGCTCTTCGCCTGGTTCGACGCGACCGCCGTCGGGACGTTCTGGATCCCGGCCCAGGCGGCCGTCGTCGCGGGGTTCGCTGTCGTCCAGCAGATGGCGCTGAAGGCGACGGGGCGTTAGGACGCCAGCGTCCTGAGGTACTTCGCCGTCGCCGGGTCGGCCGGGAGCAGCGTCTCGATGGCCAGCTCGGCGACGGTCACGTCCATCGGGGTGTTGAACGTCGCGATGGACGAGACGAACGACAGCACCTGGCCGCCGTGTTCGACGACCATCGGGAGCGCGAAGTGGGCGTACGGCTCCGGCTCCACCGTACGGTCGAAGGCGTCCGCGCCCTCCGGCGCCGGGTACGCGGCGACCTCGTCGTACACCGCGCGCAGCGGCTCGTACCTTGCCAGGGCGATCTGCCGCTCCATCTGGTGGAGCAGATGGGCGCGCCACTCCCGGTAGTTGAGCAGCCGGGACGCCAGGCCCTCCGGGTGGAGGGCCAGGCGCATGGCGTTCAGCGGGGCGGTCAGCAGGTGCTCGGGCACCCCGTCGAGCAGCGCCATGATGCCCCGGTTGGCCGCGACCACGTTGTACGCCGCGTCCACCACGAGCGCCGGGTAGGGCTCGTAGCCCTCCAGGAGGCGCGCGATGCCCTCGCGCAGCGCCGACATCGACGGGTCGTCCAACGTGGTCTCGGCGTAGCGGGGGGCGTAACCCGCCGCCAGGAGCAGGCCGTTGCGGTCCCTCATCGGCACGTCCAGGTGGTCGGCCAGCTTGAGGATCATCTCCTCGCTGGGCCGGGAGCGGCCGGTCTCCACGAAGCTGATGTGGCGGGCGGAGGAGTCGGCGCGCAGGGCCAGCTCCAGCTGGCTCAGCCGCCGCCGCTCGCGCCAGCCGCGCAGCAGGGGGCCCACTCCGGTGGCGGGCGCGGGCGCGGGTGCGGCAGTCGTCATGCCTTCGACCGTAACCGATCAAACGCGCGGGCGTCTGCGGGGATTCGGGGACGCCCCCACCGGGCGCCGGGGGTCAGTGGCGCTCGGGGAACCTCGGCAGCTCGGTCACCAGCGGCGGTACGGGACTCAGCAGCACCTCCCGCAGCACGCGCGGCGCGAACAGCGAGACGAGCGGCGCCTTCAGGAACAGCACGTCGCGAATCGCCGCGCCCACCACGGGGTTTCCCGAGGCGCGCGCCAGGATGCGGCCCAGGTACCAGTCGACGGGCACGTCGGCGGCCCGCGCTCCCGACGCGTTGCCCGTGGTCCCCGGCATCGCCTTGTCGGCGCCCGTCGCGACGTCCCACGCCTGCCGCGTCGCCGTGAACAGCGCCCGCTGCGCGCGGCGCGTGGTGGGCGCGCGGCCCCGGTCGGCCAGCACGTCGCGCAGCGCGAGCGCCCCCAGCGCGGCCACCGTCATGCCCTGCCCGTGCACCGGGTTCACCGCGCTGAGCGCGTCGCCCACGACCAGGAACCCGGCCGGGCGGCGCCCCGAACGGTCGTACCTGCGGCGGACGTTGGCGGTCCTGCGGTAGCCGTGCACCGGGGAAGCGGGCTCGCCCTTGGCCGCCCAGTCGTGGACCACCGGGTGCGGCAGCAGGTCGGCGAAGCGCGCGAAGCCCTCCTCGTCGGTGGGCGGCGCGCCGTCCCGGAAACCGGAGAGCGTCACGATCCAGCGGTCGCCCTCCAGCGGGAGCACCACGGCCCCGCGCGGCCGGCCGGGATCGGGGACGACGTAGACGCCGCTGTACGTGCCGGGGTGGTCGGGCGGCGGGGCGCGGAAGATCCGGGTGGCGTAGCCGAGGCCCGAGTCGACGGTCTCCTCGGCGGGCGGCTCGGCGCCCAGTTCGGCCAGCCACTGCGGGGCGCGGCTGCCCCGGCCGGTCGCCTCGACGACCAGGTCGGCCGTCAGGACCTCGGCATCGGCGGTCCCGGCGGCCCCGGCGGCCCGGGTATCCCGGGTCCGCACCCGCACGCCCCTGACCCGGGACGCGTCGCCGACCAGGCCGATCGCGTCGGTGGACTGCCGGACCTCGATCCGCTCGTGGGCCAGCACCCGGCGGCGCACCAGCCACTCGGTGAACGGGCGGGACGCGGAGACCAGATGGGCGGTGCCCTCGGTGCGCCGCTGCCAGCCGCCCGACTGCCAGAGCACCACGTCGTCGGGCATGCCCACGCGGTGCGCGCCCCCGTCGACCAGCTCCCGGGCGAAGCCGGGGAGGAGTTCGTCCAGGGCACGCAGCCCGCTCTCCAGCAGGATGTGGGTGTGTCTGCCGTGCGGGACCCCGGCGCGCGGCTCGGGCCCCTCGGGGTAGCGGTCGCGCTCGATCACGGTCACCCGGTCGGCGTGCGCGGCGAGCACGTGTGCCGTGAGGAGCCCGGCGAGACTGCCGCCCATGACGATCGCGTGACGCTTTCCCTGTGTCATGAGTGGATCGTGTCAGTACCCGTGCTGGAGTGGCAGGCCGGGTGTCATACTCGTGCCACCTGCCGGCCCACCGGAGGGAGTCGGGCGATGCCCACGGAACCGCTGTCCCAGAAAGAGATCGAGGACCGGCTGCGCGAGCTGCCGGGATGGACGCTGACGGGAGACCGGATCGGTCGCTCGTACCGCCTCGCGAACCATTTCGCCGCGACCGCCCTGGTCGTCCACGTCGCGGGGATCCAGGAGGAGTTGGGCCACCACTCCGAACTGACCCTCGGCTACGACACCGTGACGCTCGCGGTGCACACCCACGACGCGGGCGGCGCGGTCACCGAGAAGGACTTCGCGCTCGCCCAGCGCGTCGAGGAAGCGGCGCGCGGCCACGGCGCGCACTGACGGGCAGGGGCCGTAGCGGTGGTACGGGGGTACGTGGTGCCCCCGTAGCCGTACGGGGGCACGTGGTGCCCGTACCGCTACCGGCCCTGCCCCGTGTGCCCGTACCGCTACCGGCTCCGCCCCGCTCAGTCCGACGCGCCGAACCTCGGGTGCTCCGCCAGCCACCGCGCGTACGTCTCGCTGCGCGCCACCGCCTCGGCGTACGCCGCGCGGGTGTGCCCCGACACCGCGCCCGCCGCGTCCGCCGCCGGGGCGTCCGGGTGCCAGCCCAGCAGGTGCCGCCAGGCCAGCGGCGCCCCGGCCAGCGGACGGGTCACGAGGCCCGGGGTCGGCGGGAAGGTCGCCCGGCACAACCCCACCGCGCGGCCCACCTGGACCAGGTGCACGCAGGACGCGGTGTCCGTCTCGTACACCTGGGAGGGCGTGAAGCCAGCCCGGGTGCACGCCGCGTTGAAGCAGTCCGCGAAACAGCCCTCGCCCGGCACGTTCGTCCAGCACTCGTCGGCGAGCCAGGACAGCTCCAACTCCTCCTTGCCCGCGAACCGGTGGCCGTCGGGGAGCATCACGAACACCGGGTCCGTACCGACCACCTGCCAGCGCAGCCGCTCCGCCTCGGGCGGCGCGCTCTCGCCGCACGTGCCGATCAGCGCGAAGTCCAGCCGCCCCGCGACGAGCATCGAGCTGATCTCGCTCACCGACCAGGAGGTGTACGTGGACACGGGCGCCGACGGACGGGCCGTCGCCAGCCGGTCCACCACCCCGCCCAGCAGCGGGCCGTGCGTCCCGCCGAGCCTGAACCGGTCCAGGCGCTCCACGGTGTTGGCGAACCGCACCGCCTCCTCCTGGAGTTCGCGCACGGCGGGCAGCAGCACCCTGGCCCGCTCCAGGACCAGCTCGCCCAGGAGCGTGGGCCGCGCCCCGGTGTGGTCCCGGTCGAAGAGCGGTCCGCCCAGGGCCTTCTCGATGCGCCGCAACTGCGTGGAGAGCGCGGGCTGGGCGAACCCCAGAGCGGTGGCCGCCTTGGTGAGGCTGCCCGCGTCCGCGATGGCCCTTATCGTCCGAAGGTGACGCAACTCCAGCTCCATACCGGCAAGTTATGGCCCCTCGGCCGCACCGGCAATACGTGTGCGTCACATCGGCGTCACCCGCACGTCTCCGCACGCCCTGGAGCCCCCGGCTCCGGGCAGCCCCTTCAGGCCCCCCAGACACCCGCTGCCGCCGCCCCGTCGGCGAACTCCGCGAAGTCCTTCGGGTCCCGGCCCAGCACCTGCTTCACGCCCTCCGTCGTCGAGGAGTTGTGGCCGTCCAGCAGCGTCCCGAACAGCTCCGCCAGCCACACCGCCTCGCCCCGGGGCATCCCGAACCCCTCCAGCGCCGCCGCGTACTGCTCCGGCGTCACCGGCACGTAGCGCACCGCGCGCCCCGTCGCCCGCGACAGCTCCGCCGCCACCTCGTCGAAGGTCAGCGGCCTCGGCCCGGTCACCTCGTGCACCCCGCCCCGCTGCCCGTCCCCGGCCAGCACCGCGACGACCACGTCCGCCAGGTCGTCCGCGTCCACGAACGGCTCCGCCGTCCGCCCCGCGGGGAAGACGAGCTCACCCGTCGCGAGGCCCTCCGCCAACGGCCCCTCGCTGAAGTTCTGCGCGAAGAACGCCGCCCGTACGACCGTCACCACCACGCCGTCCGCCGCCTCCCGCAGCGCCCGCTCGGCCACCACGGCCTCGGGCTCGCCCCGCCCCGAGAGCAGCACCACTTCGCGCACCGCGCACCGCGCCGCGATCCGGCCCAGCTCCCGCAGCGCGTCGGGGGCGGTCGGCGCCGCCAGGTCCGGGTAGTACGCGACGTACGCCGCGTCCGCGCCGGTCAGCGCCGGCTCCCAGGTCGAGGGGTCGTCCCAGTCGAAGCGCACGTCGCCCGCGCCGCGCGACCCGGACCTGACGTCCAGGCCCGACTCCCGCAGCCGCTCCACCACGCGACGGCCGGTCTTGCCCGTGCCGCTCGTCACGAGCACGGTCCGCCCGCCGTTCCCGCTGTCCGTTCCGCTGTTCCTCGTGTTCGTCGTCATGACCACAGACTGGCCCCCGACCCCCGGCGCCCTCCATGGCCCAGAAGCTCAGCCGCATGCGCCTGCGTCTACGCTTTCGGCATGGACGCACTCGCCGGACTCCTGGACGGGCCGCGGGCCAGGGGGGCCTTCCTGCTGCGCATGGTGATGGAACCGCCCTGGTCCGTGCGGATCGAGGACCGGGCTCCGATCTGCCTCATGTCGATGGCCAGGGGCGAAGCCTGGATCGTGCCCGACGGCGGGGAGCCCGTCAGGCTCGTAGCCGGGGACGTCGCGGTCGTGCGCGGCCCGGAGGCGTACACCGTCGCGCACGCGCCGGACGCCGAACCGCACGCCACCGTCGGCCCCGGCGGGGTGTGCACCACCCTGCGCGGGGAGCCGCTGGCCCAGTCGATGAACCTCGGCGTGCGCACCTGGGGCAACGCCCCCGACGGCTCGGCGACCATGCTGATCGGCACGTACCTGCTCGCGGGCGAGATCAGCGGACGCCTCCTCGACGCGCTGCCGCCGCTGCTGCTGCTCCCCGCCGAGGTGTGGAACTGCCCGCTGATGCCGCTGCTCGACGAGGAGATCGCGCGCGACGAGCCGGGCCAGAGCGTGGTCCTGGACCGGCTCCTGGACCTGCTGCTGATCGCGGTGCTGCGCGCCTGGTTCTCCCGGCCGGGCGCACGGCCGCCCGCGTGGTACGCCGCGATGGGCGACCCGGTCGTGGGGCAGGCGCTGCGGCTCCTCCAGAACGACCCGGCGCACCCCTGGACGGTGGCCGCGCTCGCCGCGAAGACCGGCGTTTCCCGGGCCGGACTCGCCCGCCGCTTCACGGAGTTGGTGGGCGAGCCGCCGATGGCCTACCTGACGGGGTGGCGGCTCGCGCTCGCGGCCGATCTGCTGCGCGAGACGGACGCCACGATCGAGGCGGTGGCGAGGAAGGTCGGCTACGGCGGGTCGTTCGCGCTCAGCGCGGCGTTCAAGCGGGTGCGGGGAGTGAGCCCGCAGGAGTTCCGGGGCAAGTGAACGGGCCCCGGGCAGGCAGAAGGGCCCCGGGCAGGTGGAAGGGGGCGCCGCGGTGCGCGGCGCCCCCTCGGGCCCTACTCCTTCACCGGCTCCAACCGCCACCACTGGGCGGGGGAGTCGGTGTCCTCCCACTGCCTGGCGTCACCGGCCTCGTCCACTTCCAGGGCGAGGCCGCTGATGAACGCGGTGAGCGTCACCGTGCCCGGCGCGGCCGGGTCGAGGTGCCGCTCGACCAGCCACTCCTGGGCACCGAAGTTGTTCGCCTTCCACTGCTGGATCCGTGCGCCGTTCTCGGTGTCGGCGTTGGCCACGTCGAGCCGCTTGCCGCTGTGCGCGTTCACCACGTGGTAGAGGCTCGCGCCCTCGTGCACCGGGGCGATGCGCCAGTGCTGCGAGGCGGCGCCGGTCTCCGCGCCCTGCTGCACCTTGGCGCCGCTGCCCTTCGCTCCCCCGTACACCTCCAGGACCAGCCCGCTGCCGATGTTGCGCAGCAGGTACAGCCCCTCCGGGACCGGTTCGACGGGCCCGGCCGCGCTCACGCGCCGACGTCGAAGGTCGCCGGGTCGGGGCCCAGGCGCTTGCCCTCGTCCAGCGCTGCGAACGCGGCGAGGTCGTCGGCGTCCAGCTCGAAGCCGAAGACGTCGATGTTCTCCTGGATGCGGGAGGGGGTCACCGACTTCGGGATGACCACGTTGCCCGTCTGGAGGTGCCAGCGCAGCACCACCTGGGCGGGGGTCCTGCCGTGCTTCTGGGCGATCGCGACGACCGTCGGGACCTCCAGGAGGCCCTTGCCCTGACCCAGCGGCGACCAGGCCTCGGTGGCGATGCCGTGCTCCGCGTGGAAGGCGCGCAGCTCGGCCTGGGCGAGCTGGGGGTGCAGCTCGACCTGGTTGACGGCCGGGACCACGGAGGTCTCGGCGATCAGCCGCTCCAGGTGGGCGGGGAGGAAGTTGGAGACGCCGATGGCCCTGGTGCGGCCGTCGGCGAGCAGCTTCTCGAATGCCTTGTACGTGTCGACGTACGCGTCCTTCATCGGCAGCGGCCAGTGGACGAGGTACAGGTCCACGTGGTCGAGGCCCAGCTTGTCGAGCGAGGCGTCGAAGGCGCGCAGCGTCGAGTCGTAGCCCTGCTCGCTGTTCCACAGCTTGGTGGTGACGAAGAGCTCGTCACGGGGGAGGCCGGAGGCGGCGATCGCCTGGCCCGTGCCCTTCTCGTTCTCGTAGATGGCAGCGGTGTCGATGCTCCGGTACCCGGCCTCGATGGCCGTGCCGACCGCCTTCGCGGCCTCGTCGTCGGGCACCTGCCAGACGCCGAAGCCGAGCTGCGGCATCTCGACGCCGTTGTTGAGGGTGATGGAGGGGACCTTGCTCACGAGCGGTCGATCCTTACGTCGTCGGTTGGTACTCCCATGGTCAACGTGCGGGAGGGTGATCGCATTCCCGGGACCGGCGGGCCTGCCGGGCGGTACGCTTTCCTCACTGAACTTGGCCTTCGGGGGAGGCAGTTGAGGATGGGGACACCACCGGCCGCACCATCACCCGCACCACTGCCCGCGGCGCGTCCGACCGACAGCCACGGCAGACGCGACCTGCGGAACCTGCGGAACAGGCCCTTCCCGGCCCTCACCGCGGACACGCTCCGTGACCGGAACCAGGCGCTCCAGCTGATCAGGGACTGGGCCGAGCGGGAGGCCGAGGAGGCCATCGACTGGTACTTCCGGGACAAGCGCCTCAAGCGCGTCGGGTCCCGGATCGTCCGCGGCCTGACCGTCGCGCTCGCCGTCGCGGGCACCGCGGTGCCGCTCGCCGACGCGGCGAACGGGGGAGGGGCCCAGGGCTGGGGGTACGTCCTGCTCGCGGTGGCCGCGGGCTGCAAGGGCTTCGACCACTTCTTCGGGCTCTCGTCCGGCTGGATGCGCGACATCGCGGCGGCCCAGGCACTACAGGGCGAGCTGAGCCGGTTCCGGATGGCCTGGTCGGGCGAGCTGCTGCGCGGCGGCGACGGGCCGCTGGAGCCCGCCGCGCTGGAGCGGCGGCTGAAGCTGATCACCCGGCTCGTGACGGCGGTGCGCACGCACGTGGAGTCGGAGACCGCGGACTGGCTGACCGAGTTCCGGTCCACCGCGCAGCAGCTCCAGGCGCAGGCGCCGCCGCAGCTGGAGCGCTGAGGGCGGGGAGCGCACGGTGCCCGAGTGGATGTTCACGGTCGTCTCCCGGGAGGGGGCGGAGCGGGACGTGGTGGTGGAGGCGACGGACGCCACGCCCGTCCTTGAGGTCGCGCGGGCGCTGGCGGTGCTCCTGCCCGAGCTGGCCGGGGGCGGCATGCTGTACGACGGGCCGCGGCGCCTGTCCGGGACGATGGGGGACTTCCCGGTGCTGGACGGCGCGCGCGTCGGTTTCGGCGCGCCCCTTCCGCCGCCGCTTTCCGTGCGGAGCCTGACCGGCAGAGGGCTGCGGAGCATCCTGGCAGGGGAAGGGGAGGCGGGACGGCGCCCCGGCGGTTTCGTCGTGCCCGAGGCACCCCCCTTCGCGGCGGGGGACGCCGTCGACTGGCGGGTGCAGCGCGAGGAGAAGGTGCGGAACGAGCTGAAGGGTGCCTTCTGGCTGACTCCGCGCGGTCGGCGCCGGAGGCAGACGCGCCTGGACAAGGCGGTCACAGCCGTGCACCACTTGTCCGTACCGGAACCGGAGAACATCTTCATGGGCGAACTCTGGGGGTTGAGGCCGCCGGTCCACGCCGCGCCCCTGGAGGTGCGGCTCGGGCAGCGCGCGGGCCGGGTCAGGCTGCGGCGCGGGCTGACGCGCGCGCACGACCCGGTCACCGTCGACCTCGCGGACCACCAGGTCCTGGGCATCGCCGTGCCGAGCGGCGTCCGGCGGTCGCTCGCCGCCTGGATCGTGGTCCAGCTCGCGCTGCGCAGACGCCCGTCCGAGGTGAAGGTGCGGGTCCTGGCGGGCGCCCAGTACGCGGACGCCTGGCGGTTCGCGCGCTGGCTGCCCGCGACGCGGACCGGGGACGCCCCCACGGTGAGCCGCGACATCGAAGGGCACGTACGCCAGGTCAACGAACTGCTGCGGGAGTTCGCGGACCGCGAGCGGGGCGGTCCCGAGCCGCCGTGGACCGTGGTGGTGCTGGACGGGGCCGAGCTGTCGGCCGCCCGCTCCTCGCTGCTGGCCCTCCTCGAAAGGGGGCACCTGGCCAACATGCGCTTCGTCTACCTGGAGGCGCGGGCCGACCGGCTTCCGCCGCACTGCACCGCGGTCGTCACGGGAGACCACTACGGCATGGAGCTGCGCGGCTCGGCCGGACCCGACCGGACCGGCTGGCGGGCCGACACCGTCACCGACGCCTGGCTCGACGCCACCGCCCGCGCCCTGGCGCCGCTGCGGGACGCGAGGGCGAGGTCCGGCGCGGGGGCCCGCGGCACCAGGCTGACCGACCTGGTCGGCGCGCCCGCGTCCGACCCCGCCGAACTGCTGAGGGCCTGGGCCGCCGAGCCCCGGTCGCCGGCCGCGGTGGTGGGCGTCGCCCAGGGCGGGCCGGTCGTCGCCGACCTGGACAGGGACGGCCCCCACGCCCTGGTCGCGGGAACGACGGGCTCGGGCAAGACGCACTTCCTGCGCACCTGGATCGCCTCGCTGGCCCTGCGCAACCGGCCGGACGAGCTGAACTTCCTGCTGATCGACTACAAGGGCGGGGCCGCGTTCGGCCCCTGCGCCGGGCTTCCGCACACCAACGGCGTGGTGAGCTGGCTCGACGCGGAGCAGGCCGACCGGCTGGCCCGGCTGCTGGAGGCGGAACTGCGCCGCCGGGCCGTCGTGCTCCAGGACGCGGGCGCGCGCGACTTCGGCGACTACGCGGGGCGACGTGCCGGGCGGCGAGCCGGGCGGCGCGAACTCCCCGCGCTGCCCCGGCTCGTGATCGTGGTCGACGAGACGGCGACACTCGTCGAGGACCGCCCGGAGTTCGTGGCCGCGCTGGTCGCGATCGCGCGCCGGGGCCGCCCGCTCGGCGTGCACCTGCTGCTGGCCACGCAACAGCCGGGGAAGGGCTTCCCGCCCGCGGTGCACGAGACCGCCAACCTGCGCATCGCCCTGCGGCTGGCCGACCGCGGAGAGAGCATGGACTTCATCGACGCGCCCGACGCCGCCTCCCTGGGCCGCGGCGACCGCGGCGAGGCCCTGCTGCGGACCGGCGGCGAGGCCCTGGTCAGGATGTCGACGGCGTCCACCTGGCTGCGCGACCCGGGCAGGGCGGGCCCGGTGGCCGCCGAAGTGGGCTGGGTGCGGCCGGGCCGCACGACCCGCCACAGGTCGCTGAAGGACGAGCCGGCCCACGAAGGGCCGGACGACCTCGACGTGCTGGTCTCCACGGTCTGCACCGCGGCCGCCGAGCTCGACGTGCCGCCGCAGCTCGCCCCCTGGCTGCGCCCGCTCGAACCGGTGGTGCTGCTGAGCCAGGTGGAGCCCGCCGCCGCGGGCCGGGACGCCGCACCGATCGCGTACGGCATCGAGGACGTGCCGAGCGAGCTGGCCCGCCGCCCCGCGGTGCTCGACCTCACCAAGGGGGGAGGGGCGGTGGTCTTCGGCACCCCGGGCAGCGGCAGGTCGCAGATGCTGCGTACGCTCGCCGCCTCGGCGGCGCTGCTGCACAGCCCGGCCGACCTCCACGTCCACGGGCTCGACTTCGGGGACGGCGCCCTCGGGGCGCTGGCCGAGCTGCCGCACTGCGGAACCCTGGCCGCCCTCGACCAGCCGGACCTGGTGATGCGGCTGCTGAACCGGCTCGCCGCGGAACTGCGCAGGCGGCAGGAGCTGTTCGCGGCCGGGGGCTTCAAGTCCATGGTCGACCAGCGCGGCGTGACGACGGGCGGGCGCAGGCTGCCGTACCTGCTGGTGCTGGTCGACGACTGGTTCGCGCCGTGCGGGAGCTGGCCGGCCGAACAGACCCAGCAGGTCATGGGCGACCTCAGGTCGCTCTTCGAGCGCGGCCCGCGGTACGGGATCCACCTGGTGATGGCGGGTTCGCGGGGCCTGCGCTTCCGTCCCGGCACCCCTGAAGACACGCGCGCCTTCACCGTCGAGGCGATCCGGGACGTCGTCCGCGCCGCCACGGTCCTGGACCTGGACGCGGACATCCCGGGGCGGGTCAAGCGCGAGGCGGGCTCCGGCGAGATCCAGGTCGCCCTCCTGCCGGGCGACCCCACGCGCCGGGGCCAGGAGCGGGCGCTCACGGAGATCGGCCGGGCGGCGCGCGAGCGGTACGCCGACGTGACGGCCGCCCAGCTGCCCTTCCGCATCGAACGCACCTCGCTCGTCGCCGACCGGTTCACGGTGGGCAGCGGCACGGGACGGCCCGTCGGCCGCGAGGACGTACTCGCCCACCTGCGCGACCTGTACGCGTCCGGCACCTCCGCCGCGCTGCTCGGCCAGCGCAGGGCGGGCAAGACCTGGGTGCTGCGCGAACTGGCCGACCGGCTCAGGGCGGACGGCGTGCCCGGCGTCCACCGGGTCGTCCTGCCGCTCCCCGACGACCACGAGGCGCCCGTGAACACGCCCGACGGGCTCGCCCGCAGCCTCGACCGCGAGGTGTGGAGCCACGAGCGGCCCGCCGAAGCGCTCCTGGACAAGGCGGAGGGGCGCGGCGGCACCGAGCGCCTGGTGTTCCTGCTGGACGAGGTCGGGCGGCTCACGGGATACCACCCCGCCGCCGTCTCCTGGCTGCGCGACCTGGGCCAGGCGGGCGCCTGGATCGTCTACACCGGCACCCACAAGGACTGGGGGAGCGTGGTGCGCTGGGCGCTCCAGTGGCCGGGCTCCAGCTTCGGCAACGACGTGCTGCGGCGGGACCTGGGGCCGCTCGAAGAGCGCGACGCCCTGCGCTTCCTCGTCGGCACCGCGGCCAACCTCGGCGTGGAGATCGCCCCCGAGCGCGGCGGCGCCGACGTCCTCAGCCTCGTCGGCACCTGGCCGTTCTACCTCCAGGTGGTGGGCGACGCCGTGGTCCGCGCCGTCCAGAGCGGGAAGCTGACGCACTTCGCGGGCCGGGCCGCGCTGCGCCGCCTGGTGGACGACTGCCTGCTGGACGGCTGGGCCTCGCACTTCGAAGGGCGCTGGGCCGAGATCGAACCGGCGGGCCGCGCCGGGCTGCTGCTGGCACCCGGGCGCGTACCGGTCCGGCTCGCGGGCGCGCAGCGGGCCGACCTGGTCGACGTCGGACTGCTCAGCTCCGGCGCGGCACTGCCCGACCTGCCGTTCTACGACTGGATCGCCAGGAACGAATCCGCACTGCGCGAGGGGAACGCGTCCCGATGAACGACTACCGGGCCGGCCGGTCCTACCAGCCGGACCTCGACGTCCGCTTCGCCGACGGCACCGCGCCGGCGTGGGCGGTGCCGCTGACCACCGCGTCGCTGCCCAACGGCCCCGCCTGGCTGGTGGTGATGGGCCGCCGCGCGGGCAAGACCTGGCTCGCGCACGCGGTGCAGCGGGCCAGGGGGAGCGGCGCGACGCTCCGGGTCGATCTGCGCGGGGGCGACCGGGAGGTGCGCCGCAAGCGGCTCCAGTGCCTCGTCGGAGGCAAGGGGAAGCCCGGTCTCACGGAGGGGCAGCTGCTGCTCGTCGACGAGCCCGCACTGGCCCGCCCCGGGGCCGCCGGAGCCGACCCGGCGCTGCTCGCGGAGGGCCTGTGGGCGGTGCGGGAGACCGGCGCCGTGCCCGTGGTGTTCGCCACCCCGGCCGAGCACCGGCTCCTCGTGCCCTGCCTCGGTGCCGACGCGCCCAAGGACGTGGTGCGCCCGCCCGCGCTCGACCGGGCGGAGTGCGCGCGGTTCGCCGCCAGGGCGCCGGAGTGGGCCGACGCGGTCGTACGGGGGCTGCGGGCCCACGAGGAGGGCTGGACGCTCGTGCCCTTCCTGCTCGAACTCGCCCTTCAGGTCGCGGAAGGGCAGCCGCGGCTCAGGGACGACCCGGCGGCCCTGGCGCGGGCGGCCGTCGAGGAGGCCGTCAGCAGGCACGCCTACGTGGAGCAGTGGTTCCGCGACGGGCTCGCCCCCGAGCACCGGGCGGCCCTGCGCTCCGCCCGGTGGCGGACCGCGGGGCTCGGCGAGTGCGTGGGCCGCGAGCGCCCCGACACCGCGATCGAACAGGACCCGGTCCTCGCGCGGCACCTGCCCGAGGTGCTGCGCGTCCACCAGATCTCGGACCTGCACCACGGGGGCAGCCTGCGCTCCACCGTCGACGCCAAGGACACGTCGCGGGCCGGGCGGCTGCTCGCCTCGCTCGCGGGCGACGGCACCCCGATGGACAGCTACCTGGCCCACCTGCGCAGACTCGCCGACACCGGCCGCGCCCCGCACCTGGTGGTCGTCACGGGCGACGTGGTGAACCTGCCCGAGGACGAGTACGGCGCGCAGGCCGCCGACTGGCTGGCCGAAGTGCGGGCGCTCCTCGCCGACCACCGGGACCTGCGGGAGGAGGATCCGCGCGTCGTGCTGGTCGGCGGCAACCACGACGTCTCCTGGGACCTGTGCCTGGCCCCGGGGCCCGAGGCCAGGCACGCCTGGTTCGCCCGGGTCTTCGACGCCTACCCCCACCCCGACCTGCACCTGGCCGACCACGCGGCGCGGCGGCTGTACGTGAGGTACCCGCTGGCCCAGCTGCGCATCGCGCTGCTCGGCTCGGCCGAGTCCGGCGGGGAGCCCGTGCACGACGGGGACCGGGCCCGGCTGGAGGAGCACATGGCGCGGTTCGTGGCCGTCGCGGACGACCGCGACGGCGAGGAGGCCGTACGGCTCATCAAGGGGTTCGAGCGCTACGACCCGGCGGTCGTCGCGCGCGGGGTGCTGGACCGGCTGGCGCCCGAGCCCGGGTACGTGTCGATCGCGGCGCTGCACCACCCGCTGTCGCCCGTCCCCGCGGTCGAGGTCGCGCCCTACTCGGGCCTGCTCAACGCGGGGCAGACGAAGCGGGCGCTGTCGGCGGCCGAGACGGCGCTCGTCCTGCACGGCCACACCCACCTGGGCTTCGCCGCCGCCGAGCGGCTGTTGCTCGGCGGGCGCGAGGCCGACTGGACGATGCGGATCGCGGGCGCGCCGACGCTCGGCTCCAAGGAGTCCGACGAACAGAACGGCTACAACGAGGTGTTCGTCGCCCGCGAGGGCCGGGAGCACGTCCTGGCGCTGCGGGTGGTGCGGTTCGACGGCGGACAGTGGGAGGCGGGCCCGCCGATCGCCTTCCGGCCGGGCGAGGCGCGGGAGCGGCCACCGGCCGAGCTGTGCACGGACGCCGGGCAGCCGCTCTTCGGCTAGCCGCCCCGCCCCGCCCCAGCAGGACCGCCCCGCCCCGGCAGGACCGCCCCGCCCCGGCGGGACCGGCCGGTCACGGGAGGCTCGGCCGCTCGTACAGCGCGTCCACCTCCGCCCGGTACGCCGCCTCGATCGCCCTGCGCTTCAGTTTCAGGGACGGCGTCAGCAGCCCGTGCTCCTCGCTGAACGGGTGCGCCAGGATCCGGAACGTCCTGATCGACTCCGCCTGGGACACCAGCGTGTTCGCCGTGACCACCGCCCGCCGGATCTCCTTCTCCAGTTCCGGATCGCGCACCAGTTGCTCCGCCCGCATCGGCGGCTCGTCGCGCATCCGCAGCCAGTGGTCCACGCCCTCCTGGTCGATGGTCACCAGCGCCGCGACGTACGGTCGGTCGTTGCCGACCACGATGCACTGCGCCACCAGCGGATGCGCCCGCACCCGCTCCTCAAGCGCGACCGGCGACACGCTCTTGCCGTTCGACGTCACCAGGATCTCCTTCTTCCGCCCGGTGATCGTCAGGTAGCCGTCCTCGTCCAGCGCCCCCAGGTCCCCGGTGGCCAGCCAGCCGTCGCGCAGCACCGCGGCCGTCGCGTCGGGCTCGCCGAGGTACCCGGCGAAGACCTGCGGGCCGTGCACCCACACCTCGCCGTCCTCCGCGATGTGCACCGTCGTGCCGGGAACCGGCTGCCCGACCGTGCCGTACCGCACCCGCTCCGGCGGGTTCGCGGTGACCGCCGCCGTCGTCTCGGTCAGCCCGTACCCCTCGTACACCGTCACCCCGGCGCCCCCGAAGAACAGCCCGAGCCCGCGCTCCATCGCCGAGCCGCCGGACATCGCGTGCCGCACCCGGCCGCCCAGCGCCTCGCGGACCCTGCCGTAGACGACCTTGTCGAAGAACTGGTGCCGCACCCGCAGCGCGGCCGAAGGGCCGGGGCCGAGCCCGAACGCCCGGTGCTCCAGCGCCTCCGCGTACCGCACCGCCACCTCCTCGGCCTTCTCGAAGGGGCCGAGCCTGCCCTCCTCCTCGGCCCTGCGCCGCGCCGCCGCGTACACCTTCTCGAAGACGTACGGCACGGCCAGCACGAACGTCGGCCGGAACGCCTGGAGGTCGGGCAGCAGCGCGCCCGCAGAGAGCGTCGGCTGGTGGCCGAGCTTCACCCGGGCCCGTACCGCGGCGACCTCCACCATCCGCCCGAAGACGTGCGCGAGCGGCAGGAACAGCAGCGTGGACGCCTCGTCGCCGGGCCGGGTGTGGAAGACCGGCTCCCAGCGCCGGACGACGGTGTCCGTCTCGTACGTGAAGTTCGCGTGGGTCAGCACGCAGCCCTTGGGGCGGCCGGTCGTGCCCGACGTGTAGATCACGGTCGCCACCGAGTCGGGCGTCACCGCGCGCCGGTGCCGGTGCACCACGTCGTCCGCGATGTGCTCGCCGGCCGCGAACAGCTCGCCCACCGCGCCGCCGTCCAGCTGCCACAGCCGCTTGAGGTGCGGCAGCCGGTCGACGACCGACCCGACGGTCATCGCGTGGTCCTCGTGCTCGACCAGCACCGCCGACACCTCGGCGTCGTGCAGCATCCAGTGGACCTGCTCGGCCGACGACGTCGGATAGACGGGCACGGGCTGCGCGCCGACCGTCCAGAGCGCGAAGTCGAAGAGGGTCCACTCGTAGCGGGTGCGGGACATCAGGGCGACCCTGTCGCCGAACCTGACCCCGTGCGCGATGAGCCCCTTGGCCAGCGCCAGCACCTCGTCGCGGAAGGTCGCCGCGGACACGTCGGTCCAGTGCCCGTCCTCGGACTTGCGGCCGAGCGCGACCCGGTGCGGATCGCTGTCGGCGTTGTCGAACACGGCGTCCGCAAGGCCACCGGCCTGCGGCTGCGCCGCCAGCGGTGGGACAGTGAACTCGCGCAATGGCCTGCTCCTCGTGGCGCTCCGCACAGCGAGCCGCGACGCTACCCCACGGGACCGGCCCGCGGGAGGGGCTCCGGAGGCCTGGTGAGGCCCGGTGCCAAGAGCATTGCCACAGGTCAGGCGGTGAAACCCCGGCACAAAGGGGGAAGACGGGACGCGCTCCCGGCCGACGGGCAAGGAGCGCGCGCCCGAATCTCCATCAAATCTGTACTACGTGCTCACGCGCCGCCCGGAGACGCCGGGGCCCCGGCGCCGACCGCGGGCACGCCGTCCCCCCGGTCCCGCTCCGACTCTGCCTTCGCCTCCGTCTCTGCCTCCGGCCCCGGCGACCGCACCCATGCCAGTGCCGCGAGGCCCCCGACGAGCCCCAGCACCCCAGCCGCCGTCAGCGCCCCGTCGAGCCCCGAGGCGAAGGCCGTGCGCAGCACCTCGTCCGGCACCGTGCCGCGCAGCGCCGCCGCCCCGCCGCCCGCCAGCTCCCTGGCCGCCCCGCCGTCGTGCAGCACGTCGGTCATCCGGCTCGTCGCCACCGTGCCGAACACCGCGATCCCCAGCGCGAAGCCGAGCTGCCTGAACGTGTTGACCGCGCCGCCCGCCATCCCCGAGTGCCGCGCGGGCACCGAGGCCAGCGCGGCCCCGCCGAGCGCGGGCGACACCAGCCCCACGCCGACCCCGCTCACCGCGAGGCCCGCCGAGAGCGACGCCCAGCCCGAGTCCGCGTCCAGCACGGCCTGCCCCAGCGTCCCGCCGCCGATCAGCAGCAGTCCGCCGCCGAGCACGAACCGGGCCTGCGCCCCGTGCAGCAGCCGCCCGCCGGCCGCAGCGACCACGAACGACACCGCGGCCAGCGGCAGCAGCGCCAGCCCCGCCCGCACCGGGCTCAGCCCCAGCACCGTCTGGAGCCACACCGAGACGTACGGCATCACGCCGAACGCCGCCGCGTTGTACGCCAGCCCCGCCACCAGCACCGTCACGAACGCCCCGCGCCGCAGCAGCGACAGGTCGAGCAGCGGGTCCACCGCCCGCCGCTCGGCCCGGCCGAACAGCACCAGCGCGACCGCCGCCACGCCGAACACCGCGAGCGTCCGCCCCGACGTCCAGCCCTCCTCGCCCGCCCGCACGGCCGCGTACGTCGTCGCCCCCGCGAACAGCGCGAACGCCGCCGCGCCCGCCAGGTCGAGCCGCCGCGTCCCGCGCGCGCCGTCCGGCGCCACCGCGTTCAGCGTCAGCCAGATCGCCACCGCGCCCACCGGCACGTTCATGAAGAAGATCCACTCCCAGCCCAGGCCCTGCGTCAGCACCCCGCCCAGCACGGGCCCGAGCGCCGCGGCGGCGCCGCTGACCGCGCCCCACATGCCGAGCGCGAACGACCGGTCCCGGCCCCGGTAGGCCGCGCCCAGCAGGGACAGCGTCGTGGCGAACATCGCGGCGGCCCCGAGCCCCTGCACGCCCCGCATCGCCACCAGCGCGCCCGTGCCCGGCGCCAAGCCGCAGCCGACCGAGGCCAGGGTGAAGAGCGCGGTCCCCGCCGCGTACACCCGCCGCCGCCCCAGCACGTCGGCCGCCGCGCCCGCGCCGAGCAGCAGCGCCGCCAGCACCAGCGCGTAGACGTCGATCACCCACTGCAGTCCGGTGAGCGAGGCGCCCAGCTCACCCGCGATGTCGGGCAGCGCGACGATCACGATCGTCACGTCCAGCAGCAGCATGAACGTCCCCAGACAGACCGCGACGAGCGGCCCCCACTTGCGCATGACTCTCTCCCTCGTACGTCGGCGTCCTGCCCCCGTACGATCGGCCCACCGGTCGGAGTCCCACCGATCCGGTCGCCATCGGCGACGAAAACCGACACGAGACGAGCCCCGTGCGATGAATTCCGACACCCTCGACGCACTCGACCGGCGCGTGCTCCAGGCCCTGGACATCGCGGGCCGCGCCCCCTTCAGCCGGATCGGCGCGGTCCTCGGCGTCTCCGACCAGACCGTCGCCCGCCGCTACCGCAGGCTGCGCGAGCTGGCCGGGCTGCGGATCGTCGCGGTCCGCGACGGCACCCGGCTCGGCGAGGACAGCTGGCTGCTGCGGCTGCGCTGCACGCCCGACGCGGCCGAACCCCTGGCCAGGGCGCTCGCCAGGCGTCGGCGCACCGCCTGGATCGGGCTCGCGTCGGGCGGCACCGAAGTGGTCGGCATGACCCTGCCCCGCTCCCGGGACGAACACGACGAACTGATCCTCGGCAGGCTCCCGCGCACCCCGAGCATCGTGGAGATCCGCGCCCACCAGATGCTGCACCGCTTCTACGGCGGCCCCACCGGCTGGCTGTCCAAGCGCGACTACCTCACCCCCGGGGAGATCGCCGCCCTGGCGCCGCCCGCCGCCGACCCCGCGGGCCCGCCGCCCGTCCTCACCCCCGAGGACGACCGGCTGATCGCGGCCCTGGAGCAGGACGGCAGGGCGAGCGTCGAGGAACTGCGCAGGGCCACGGGGCGCACCGAGTCGTCCGTGCGCCGGGCCCTGGACCAGCTCCTCGCGTCAGGCGCGCTCTTCATCGACGTGCAGTTCGACTCCGCGGCCATCGGCCACGACACCAGGGCCGTCCTGTGGATCACGACGGCGCCCGCCGCGCTCGACGAGGTCGGCCGGGCCGTGGCGACCCACCCCGAGGTCGCCTTCGTCTCCGCCACCGCGGGCCACTGCAACCTCGTCGCGGTGGTCGTCTGCGCCGACACCGCGGACGTCTACCGGTACGTCAGCGGGCGCCTCGGTAGCCTGCCCGGGGTCCAGCACATCGACAGCGCGCCCATCCTCAGGACCGTCAAGCAGCTGACGTACGAGGAGACGCACCGCGCCAGGAGCTGAGGGCCCGTGTCCGAACCCGGGCCGGGCGCACGCCGCCCGGCCCGCGCGCCGCTCCGACCCAGGTTCAGACACAGGCCGACACGCGTGCACGCGGGTTGGTTGGTGGCACGGCTCACGCGCGGGCCGCCGGCCGCGCGCGGTGCAGCCGGTCCCCGCCCGCCAGCAGCGCCGCCGCCAGCGCGTCCGCCGGGCCCTGCGCGGCGGGCCGCCCGCGCCCGTGCAGCAGCACGAAGTCGACGCCGCCCAGCTCGGGCAGCCCGCCGCGGGCCGGGAGCGGCACGAGCCCCGGCGGCACCAGGCCGCCCGCGTGGACCATCACGCCCAGGCCCGCCCGCGCCGCCGCGATCAGCCCGCTCAGGCTGCCGCTCGTGCACACCACCCGCCACGGCCGGCCGTGCTCCTCCAGCACTTCGAGCGCGCGGGCCCGGGTGATGCCGGGCGGCGGGAAGACGATCAGCGGTACGGGACGCCGCTGATCGAGCCGCAGCCCCGGCGCCCCGATCCAGCACAGCTCGTCCTCCCACAGCAGCTCGCCGTGCGCGTCCCCCGAGCGCCGCTTGGCCAGCACCAGGTCGAGGCGCCCCGCTTCGAGGCGCCGGTGCAGCGTCCCCGAGAGGCCCACCGTCAGCTCCAGGTCCACCTCCGGGTGCTCGCGGCGGAACGACTCCAGGATCTCCGGGAAGCGCGGTGCGAGCACGAAGTCCTCCGACGCCCCGAACCGCAGCCGCCCGCGCAGCCGCGTACCGGTGAAGTAGGCGGCGGCCCGCTCCTGCGCGTCCAGGATCGTCCGCGCGAACCCGAGCATCGCCTCGCCGTCCTCGGTGAGGTCCACCCGGTGCGTGTCCCGGTTGAACAGCGGCCGCCCCACCGCCTCCTCCAGGCGGCGCACGTGCTGGCTCACCGTCGACTGGCGCAGCCCGAGCCGCCGCGCGGCCTGCGTGAAGCTCAGGGTCTGGGCCACGGCCAGGAAGGTGCGCAGCTGCGAGGTCTCGTACATCCCGGCACGCTACCCCGGGTCATCACGGTCCGCGATGACAGTGAGAGCGGTGAGCGGGATTCCCGATGGGGCCGGGCGGGGGGACGATGATCCCATGAACCGCCCCCGCCCCCGCCCCCGCCTCCCCGCTCCGAAACTCCCGCCCTGGCTGCCCCTGGACGCGTACGTACTCGCCCTGATCGGCACCGTGGTCCTCGCGGCCCTGCTGCCCGCTTCGGGCACGGGCGCCCAGGTGGCGAGCGGGACGTCGACGGGCGCGGTGGCCCTGCTCTTCTTCCTCTACGGCGCGCGCCTGTCCGCCCGCGAGGCCCTGGCGGGGCTGCGCCACTGGCGGCTCCACACCACCGTGCTGGCCTGCACCTTCGTGGTGTTCCCGCTGCTCGGCCTGGCCGCGTACGGCCTCGTCCCGTACGTCCTCACCCCCTCTCTGCACAGCGGTCTGCTCTTCCTCTGCCTGGTGCCGTCCACCATCCAGTCGTCCATCGCCTTCACCTCGATGGCCCGCGGCAACGTCCCCGCCGCGATCTGCGCCGGATCCTTCTCCAGCATCGCCGGGATCCTGCTGACCCCGCTGCTCGCCGCCGCGCTCATCGGCGGCGACGCGGGCGGCTTCTCCGCCGATTCGCTGCTGAGGATCGCGCTCCAGCTCCTCGTGCCGTTCCTCGCGGGCCAGCTGCTGCGCGGCCGGGTCGCCGGGTTCCTCGCACGGCACAAGAAGGTCATCGGGTACGCCGACCGGAGCTCGATCCTCCTCGTCGTCTACACCGCCTTCAGCGCGGGCGTCGTCGAGGGCGTCTGGCACCGGGTCGGCCTCGCGCGGCTGGGCGCGCTGCTCGGCGTCGAGGCGGTGCTCCTCGCGGTCATGCTCACGCTCACCTGGTACGGGGCGAAGCGGCTCGGCTTCGGCCGGGAGGACCGGATCGCGATCCAGTTCGCCGGTTCGAAGAAGTCGCTCGCGGCCGGACTGCCCATGGCGAGCGTGCTGTTCGGCGCGGAGGCGGCGGTGGCCGTGCTGCCGCTGATGCTGTTCCACCAGATGCAGCTGATGGTGTGCGCGGTGATCGCGAGGCGCCGCGCGGCGGACGCGCCGGAAGCGATTTCGGAGACCTTGACCCCCATTGCCGACCCCTCGGGCGCCCGCGCCTGACAGGATCTGGTGGGATGGACCCGCACGGAAGGGGGACAAGGGTGATGCTTCACTGGTCGGGGACGGATTCCCGGTTCACTTCGGTAGCGGCGGACACTCCCGCCGAACTCCTCCCGGAGATCGCGGAGATCGTCGCCCACGGCGGTGGACTCCCGCTCTCCCAACCATCGTTCACGCACAGCTTCCTCTCGGACGGCAGCAGACTCGTCGCCCGGGGCGGCGACGGCGACGGCGACGTGACCGCCGTGCGGCTCGCCCCGGGCGTCGTGGTCCCGCTGCTCCCGATAGAACTGTGGGAGTCGCCCGCCCTCGGCGAGCTCAGGCCGGGCAGGCGGCTCAACCGCGTCGGCCTCACCGTCTTCGCCCGCTCCAGGTCCGCGCACCTCGCCGCGTTCGTCGCCGACGTCCGCGCGCTGTACGAGTCGCCGGACGCGCCCCGGGTGGTCGTCGTCGAGCGCGAGGAGTCCGACGCCGTGCAGTGGATCGCGATCGCCAGCTCCGTGCTGCCGCGCGAGGCCGCGCACGGGCTCACCTTCGCCTCGTACACCCCGAGCCCCGGCACGGCGCCGCAGCGGCTGGTCGGCACCTCGCCCGACGTGGACGTCGACCTCCTGGACGGCGGGCTGCGCGTCCACGACTGCGCCCGCGGCCTGCCGGGCGCCGGGCGCACCGACCCCTGGGCGGGCGTCGCGGCCGCCGTGTGGCTCGCGGGCCTGCCGAAGCTCTTCGCGCTCGCCGCACGGCTGCCGGGAGAGGGCCCCTTCGACGCGGACCGGCTCGCCGCGCTCGCCGCGTCCCGCTGCGTCGCCCTCGACTCGGTGGGCCGCACGGCCGCGGCCCGCTGGGCGGAGCGGCACGGCGAGGAGCACGGCGCGGAGTTCTGGGGCCCGCTGCTGGTGACGCTCGCCGAGGGCGACGGCGACGCGCGCTCGCCCGAGGAGTGGGCGGCGCAGGCCCGACTGGCGCACCAGATGGCCCTGATGACGGAGCACCAGGCGACGGACCAGCTGAAGGCCGACCTGACGAAGGCGCTGACGTGGGTGGACGCGGGGGAGGCGGAGCTGGTCCGGGACCTCAGCGCCCTGGCCGAGGCGCTGAAGGTCCCCGTGCCGCAGTCGCTGCGGGCGGCCGTCGCGGTGACGGCCGTCGCAGTGGTGGCGGCGCCCGAGGAGGCGGGGGCAGGCCTCGTACGGGAGATGGGCGCGGTCCCCGCGGGGGAGCCGTGGTCGGCTCCGGAAGCGGAGCCCGAGCCGGTCGTGGAGCCCGAGCCGGACGCGGATCTCGCGGATCTCGCGGATCTCATGGATCTCGCGGACGAGGAGGACATTCCCGTACGGGACCTGCGGGTCGCCCCGGCCCCTGAGGCCGCTCCCGCTCCCGCCCCTGAGGCCGTTCCGCCCGCTCCGCCCGTAGTGCCGCTGCCCGCCTCGCTCTTCCAGAACCTGCCGGCCTCCGTACCGTTCCCGATCCCGCTGCCGACGCAGGCCCCGCCCGCCGAACCCGAACCCGAGGCCGGACCCGAGACCGACTCCGGGTCCGAAGCCGGGGCGGAACCCGATTCCGAGCCCGAGCCCGAGCCCGAGCCCGACCCCGCCGCCGACGTGCGGCGGTTCCACGCGCTCGTGGGCGGCGCGGGCCCCGAGGCCGCCGGGCGGGCCGAAGTGCTGACCGCGGCCCACCGGAAGGTCTGGGGCGCCCGCCCCATGCGCACCGACGAGGCACGGACCCTCCTCCACCAGGTCGGCCCCGAATGGCTCGTCGCGTCCGGCATAGACGTCGACCTCATCGCGACCGCGACCACGGCCCCCGTCGACGACCCGCAGGCCCCCGAGCTCGCCGCCGACCTGGTGCGCTTCGTCCCACGGAGCCTGGACTCCAGGCGCCGCGCGGGCCTCGCGCTGCTGCACCTCGCGGGCCGCATGGAGAACGGCACGGCCGACGCGGGCTTCACGCAGGAGGCCGTCACCCTGTACCGCACCGCGCAGCCCCTGGAGCCCGTCACCGCGCTGCGCGCGAGGACCGCGCTCGCCCGCGCGCTGCTCGACGAGGGGCTTCCGACGGGTGAGCTGGAGCACCTGGCCTTCTCGGCGCACGCCGACCTGATCGCGGCGTACGCCGGTGCCGCCCGCGAGGAGCCGGTGGGCCACCGGATCGCGGACTCGCCCGCGTACGCCGCCTTCTGCTACCTCAGCTGGTCGATGGCGCCGGGCCTGAACGCCCTGTGGGAGAAGACCCGCACCGGGCTGCTGGAGGACGTGCTCAGGCAGGCGGTGCGCGAGCAGGAGTCGGCCCGGATCGCGCGCGAGGTCGAGGAGGCGGGCGGGCGCGGCGCGGCGCGGGAGTTCCAGGAGTGGCACCGCCCGAGCAGGATCGCCCGCCTCTTCGGCCGGTAGGACCGGACCCGGTGGGACCGGACACGGTGGGAGCGGGCGGGGTCCGTGAACGGTTCGCGGACCCCGCCCCGCCCCTACAGCTCCAGCCGCTTCTCGCCCGCGTACACGTTCATGGACGTGCCCCGCAGGAAGCCGACCAGCGTCATCCCCGACTCGGCGGCCAGCTCCACCGCGAGGGACGAGGGCGCGGAGACCGAGGCGAGCATCGGGATCCCCGCCATCACCGCCTTCTGGACCAGCTCGAAGGAGGCGCGCCCCGAGACCAGCAGCACCGCGCGCGACAGCGGCAGCCGCCCGTCGCGCTGGGCGCGCCCGACGAGCTTGTCGACGGCGTTGTGGCGGCCGACGTCCTCCCGCACGTCGAGCAGCTCGCCGGTTTCCGAGAAGAGCGCGGCGGCGTGCAGCCCGCCGGTCGTGTCGAAGACGCGCTGCGCGGCGCGCAGCCGGTCGGGCAGCTCGGAGAGCAGCGCGGGCGCGATGCGCAGCGGCGGGCTGTCGGCGACGGGGAAGCGGGTCGCGGTGCGCACGGCGTCCAGGCTGGCCTTGCCGCAGAGCCCGCAGGACGAGGTGGTGTAGACGTTGCGTTCGAGGGTGATGTCGGGGACGGGGACGCCGGGGGCGAGGCGCACGTCCACCACGTTGTAGGTGTTGGTGCCGTCGTCCTTGGCGCCCGCGCAGTACACGATCGACCGCACCTCGTCGGCCGCGCCGACGACGCCCTCGCTGACCAGGAACCCGGCGGCGAGCGCGAAGTCGTCGCCCGGGGTGCGCATGGTGATGGCGAGCGGCTTGCCGTTCAGCCGGATCTCCAGGGGCTCCTCGGCGACGAGCGTGTCGGGGCGGGTGGACACCGCGCCGTCCCTGATGCGCACGACCCTGCGGCGCTCGGTGGCGCGTCCCATGGCCGACCCTCCCTCACTGCCGCGTACGGCTGCCTCGACGGGGTGCCGATGTCCGGTGTTCGCCCCATTCTCGCCGTACGGTACGCGGGGCCGCGCGCCGCCCGGGACGCGCACCCCGGCGCGGAAGGCTCCAAAGACGGCCGCCGGATCCTGTGGGATCACGCACCCCGTACCCGGCGGTAGCCGCCAAGACTGGGAAGCTCCTGTCACTCGCAGCAAGGGGACCCCGCACATGACCGGCTCACGCGTCGTCGCCCTCGGGCACTACCAGCCCGCCAAGGTGCTCACCAATGACGACCTGGCCGCGATGGTCGATACCAGCGACGAGTGGATCAGCAGCCGCGTCGGCATCAAGACCCGGCACATCGGGGGCCCCGACGAGCCCGTGGACGAGCTGGCCGCGCACGCGGCGGCCAAGGCCCTCGCGGCGGCCGGGCTGATGCCCGCCGACATCGACCTGGTGCTGGTCGCCACGTCCACGGCCATCGACCGCTCGCCGAACATGGCGGCCAGGGTCGCCGCCCGCCTCGGCATGGCCTCGCCCGCGGTCCTGGACCTGAACGTCGTCTGCGCGGGCTTCACGCACGCGCTGGCCACCGCCGACCACGCGGTACGGGCCGGGGCGGCGAGCCGCGCGCTGGTCATCGGCGCGGACAAGATGGGCGACATCGCCGACTGGACCGACCGCACGTCGTGCGTGCTGCTCGGGGACGGCGCGGGCGCGGCGGTCGTCGAGGCGAGCGACGAGCCGCTGATCGGGCCCGTGCTGTGGGGGTCGGTGCCGGAGATGGGGCGCGCGGTGCGCATCGAGGGGACGCCGCCGCGGTTCGCCCAGGAGGGGCAGTCCGTCTACCGCTGGGCCACGACGCAGCTCCCGCCGATCGCGCGGAAGGTCTGCGAGCGGGCGGGGGTGACGCCCGAGGAGCTGGCGGGCGTGGTGCTGCACCAGGCGAACCTGCGGATCATCGAGCCGATGGCGGCGCGGATCGGGGCGGTGAACGCGGTGGTCGCGCGGGACGTGGTGGACTCCGGGAACACGTCGGCCGCGTCGATCCCGATGGCGCTCTCGAAGCTGGTGGAGCGGGGAGAGGTGAGTACGGGGGAGCCCGTGCTGCTCTTCGGCTTCGGGGGGAACCTGTCGTACGCGGGCCAGGTGATCCGCTGCCCGTAGGGCGCCCGCCCCCGCGCAGCGGAACCAGCACCCCCGTACCCACCTTTGTCCTCGGTGTGGAGAAAGTTCGCGGCGATTCACGCCCGACTTCTTCCCACTCCCGACAGCGACTGCTACGTTCCCCCTCGAAAGCCCACCGCAGGCCACCGCAGGGGAAAGGCAGGGGCCGCCGCGTGAGACGCATGACCGCACGACCCGCCAACGCGCACCAGGCCCGCCTGCTGCGCCTCCTCCGCGACTCGGGGCCCAACTCCCGCGCCCAGCTGGGCGATCAGGTGGACCTCTCCCGTTCCAAGCTCGCCGTCGAGGTCGACCGCCTCCTCGAAACCGGCCTCGTCGTCGCGGACGGCCTCGCCGCGTCCCGGGGCGGGCGCCGCTCGCACAACATCCGCCTCGCCCCCGAACTCCGCTTCCTCGGCGTGGACATCGGCGCGACCTCGGTCGACGTCGCCGTCACCAACGCGGAGTTGGAGGTCCTGGGCCACCTCAACCAGCCCATGGACGTCCGCGAGGGCCCCGTCGCCGTCTTCGAGCAGGTGCTCGCGATGGCGGGCAAGCTCAGGGCGTCCGGCCTCGCGGAGGGCTTCGACGGCGCGGGCATCGGCGTCCCCGGCCCGGTGCGCTTCCCCGAGGGCGTGCCGGTCGCGCCGCCGATCATGCCGGGCTGGGACGGCTTCCCGGTCAGGGAGGCGCTCAGCCAGGAGCTCGGCTGCCCGGTCATGGTCGACAACGACGTGAACCTGATGGCGATGGGCGAGCAGCACGCGGGCGTCGCCCGCACCGTCGCCGACTTCCTCTGCGTCAAGATCGGCACCGGCATCGGCTGCGGCATCGTCGTGGGCGGCGCCGTCCACCGCGGCACCACCGGCAGCGCGGGCGACATCGGCCACATCCAGGTCGAGCCGGACGGCCGCTCCTGCGCCTGCGGCAACCGGGGCTGCCTGGAGGCCCACTTCAGCGGCGCCGCGCTCGCCAAGGACGCCGAGGAAGCGGCCCGTACCGGACGCTCCGAAGAGCTGGCCGCCCGCCTCGCCGCCGCGGGCGCCCTCAGCGCGGCGGACGTCGCGGCGGCCGCCGCGACGGGCGACGCCACCTCGCTCGACCTGATCCGCGAGGGCGGCAACCGCGTCGGCCAGGTCATCGCGGGGCTCGTCAGCTTCTTCAACCCCGGGCTCGTCGTCATCGGCGGCGGGGTGACCGGCCTCGGCCACACCCTCCTGGCGAGCGTGCGCACCCAGGTCTACCGCCAGTCCCTGCCGCTGGCGACCGGCAACCTCCCCATCGTGCTGGGGGAGTTGGGCCCCGTCGCCGGAGTGATCGGCGCGGCCCGCCTCATCAGCGACCACCTCTTCTCACCCGCCTGACGGGCCCCGCACCACCGCCTCCGCGCCACCGTCTCCGTACCGCTGCTCCTGCTCTGCCCTGAATCCGGCCGCACCCGCCAGGGGGAACCGTCATGGCATCAGCACCACCAGCACCAGAGCCGACACCAGCATCAATACCGGCACCGGCACCGGCCGAGCCGTCCGCACCACTGCTCGCCATGTCCGGCATCACCAAGACCTTCCCCGGCGTGCGCGCGCTCGACGGCGTGGACCTGGAGGTCGCCCCCGGCGAAGTGCACTGTCTGCTCGGCCAGAACGGTGCGGGCAAGTCCACGCTCATCAAGGTCCTCGCCGGGGCGCACCAGCCCGACGGCGGCACGATCACCTGGCGCGGCGACCGCGTCGCGCTCAAGTCGCCCAGCGCCGCGATGCGCCTGGGCATCGCCACCATCTACCAGGAACTCGACCTGGTCGAAGGGCTCTCCGTCGCCGAGAACGTCCACCTCGGCCACGAACCCACCACCGCGGGCTTCGTCGTCAGGAGGCGCGGCGCCAGGTCCACGACCGCCGCCCTGCTGGGGCGGCTCGGCCACCCCGAGATCGACCCCGACCGGCTCGTCGCCCGGCTCTCCGCCGCCCAGCGGCAGGTCGTCTCCATGGCGCGCGCCCTCTCGCACGACGTGCGCCTCATCGTCATGGACGAGCCGACGGCCGCCCTCGACCCCGACGAGGTGGACAACCTCTTCCGGATCGTCGGCGACCTCACCGCCGACGGCGTCGCCGTCGTCCACATCTCCCACCGCCTGGAGGAGATCCGCAGGATCGGCGACCGGGTCACCGTACTGAAGGACGGCCGGGCCGTCGCCGCGGGGCTCCCCGCGAAGACCACCCCGACCCGGGACGTGGTGGCGCTGATGACCGGACGCGACGTCGAGTACGTCTTCCCGCCGCGCCCCGCCACCACCGGGGAGCGCGCGGACGAACCCGTACTGCGCGTCGAACGCCTGGGCAGGAAGGGCGAGTTCAGCGACGTCGACCTGGAACTGCGCCCCGGCGAGATCCTCGGCATCGCCGGGCTCGTCGGCTCCGGCCGCTCCGAGATCCTGGAGACCGTCTACGGTGCGCGCCGCCCCGACACCGGCCGGGTCCTGGTCGACGGCCGCGCCCTGCGCCCCGGCAGCGTCCGCGCCGCCGTCCGCGCGGGGCTGGGCCTCGCGCCCGAGGAACGCAAGGCCCAGGCGCTCCTCGCCCTCGAATCCGTGACCCGCAACGTCTCGGTCTCCTCGCTCTCCCGCTTCTCGCGCGCCGGCTGGCTGGACCGCGCCGCCGAACGCGCCGCCGCCGGGGCCGCCACCCGCGAACTGTCGCTGCGCCCCGACGACCCCGACGCCCCCGTCCGCACCCTCTCGGGCGGCAACCAGCAGAAGGCCGTGCTCGCCCGCTGGTTGCTGCGCGGCTGCCGCGTCCTGCTACTGGACGAGCCGACCCGGGGCGTCGACGTCGGCGCCCGCGCCGAGCTGTACGCGGTGATCCGCCGCCTCGCCGACGAAGGGCTCGCGGTCCTCCTCGTCTCCAGCGAGGTCCCCGAAGTGCTCGGTCTCGCCGACCGGGTGCTGGTCCTGCGCGAGGGGCGCGTGGTGCACGGCGCGCCCGCCACGGAGCTCGACGAGCACCGCGTGCTCGACCTCGTCATGGAAGGGAGCCCGACCGCATGATCCCGCAGGACACCGCACCACCCGAAACCAAGTCCCCTTCCCCCGCGCCGCGTTCGCGCCCCGCGCTCGGGCTCCGCCTCGACGTGCGCAACCTCTCGCTGCTGGGCGTGCTCGCCGTGCTGGTCGCCGTCGGCGGCCTCACCAAACCGGACGAGTTCCTGGACACCGGCAACCTCCAGCTGGTCCTCACCCAGTCCTCGGTCATCGGCGTGGTCACCGTCGGCATGACCTTCGTCATCGTCGGCGGCGGCATCGACCTGTCGGTCGGCGCGATCGTCGCGCTCGCCTCGGTCTGGGCGACGACGCTCGCCACCCAGGAGTACGGCTTCGCGGGCATCCTCTTCACCGCGGTCGTCGTCGGCCTCGGCTGCGGCCTGGTGAACGGCGTGCTCATCGCGTACGGGGGGATGGTGCCGTTCATCGCGACGCTCGCCATGCTCGCGGCGGCGCGCGGGCTCGCGCTCCAGATCACCGACGGCAAGACGCAGATCGTCACCGTCGATTCGGTGCTCGACCTCGGCGTCCCCGACTCCTACGTGCTCGGCGTTCCGCCGCTGGTGCTGGTCTTCGCCGCCGTCACCGCCGTCGGCTGGCTGCTGCTGGGCCGCACCACCTTCGGGCGGCGCACCGTCGCCGTCGGCGGCAACGCGGAGGCGGCCCGCCTCGCCGGGATCGACGTCCGCAGACAGCGCCTCTACCTGTACCTGCTCTCCGGGCTCTGCTGCGGCATCGCCGCGTTCCTGCTGGTGGTCCTCGCCGGCTCGGGACAGAACACCAACGGCAACCTCTACGAGCTGGACGCCATCGCCGCCGCGATCATCGGCGGCACCCTGCTCAGCGGAGGCCGGGGCACCATCGTCGGCTCGGTGCTCGGCGTCCTGGTCTTCACCACGATCACCAACATCTTCGCCCTGAACAACCTGGAGACGGCCACGCAGCAGATCGCCAAGGGCGCGATCATCGTCGCCGCCGTACTGGTGCAGCGCCGCACGCTGCGCGGCGACCCCGCCTGACACCCGGTCGTACACCCCCCCGCGAACCCACCCGATCCCCCCTCCCGGAAGGGTTGAACCGCCATGCCAGAAAGCCCCCGCACCAGCCGCAGAGGGATGCTCCTGGGCGCCGCGGGAGTCTCCGCGACCGCCCTGCTCACCGCCTGCACCAGCAACGAGCCGAAGGAGTCGAAGGACGAGGAACCGGCCCGCAACGACGCCCCCGCCGACGACGGGACCGGCAAGGCCGTCACCATCGGCTTCGCGGGCCCGCAGGCCGACCACGGCTGGCTCAACGCCATCAACGACAACGCCAGGGCGCGGGCGGAGAAGTACTCGGACGTGACCCTGGAGATCACCGAGGGCTCCAACGACACCGCCGCCCAGATCGGCCAGATCCAGACCCTCATCAACAAGAAGGTCGACGTCCTGGTCATCCTCCCCGCCGACGGGAAGGCCCTGACCCAGATCGGGCTCCGGGCCATGAAGGCGGGCATCCCCGTCGTCAACCTCGACCGGATCTTCGCGACCCCGCAGGCGTACCGCTGCTGGGTCGGCGGCGACAACTACAGCATGGGCCTCAACGCCGGGCGCTACATCGGCGAACAGCTCAAGGACGAGCCGGACGCCAAGGTCGTCGAGCTGGCCGGAATGGACAGCCTGGAGCTGACCCGACAGCGCACCAAGGGCTTCGACGACGCCCTCAAGAACTACCCGAACATCAAGAAGGTCGCCCGTCAGGCCGCCGAGTTCACCGTCGAGTCCGGCCAGGCGAAGATGGCCCAACTCCTCCAGGCCCAGGGGAAGTTCGACGCGCTGTGGAACCACGACGACGACCAGGGCGTGGGCGCGCTGCGGGCCATCGCGCAGGCGGGCCGCAAGGAGTTCCTGATGGTCGGCGGCGCGGGCGCCAGGTCCGCGATGGACGCCATCAAGGCCGACGACGGCGTGCTCAAGGCGACCGTCCTCTACCCGCCGACGATGGCCGCTTCCGCCATCGACCTGGCCCGCGCGCTGGGCCAGGGCAAGGGCATCGGCGGTCTCTCCGAACTGGAGATCCCCGCGACGGTCACCTGCTACTCGGCCGTCGTCACCAAGGAGAACGTCGACCAGTACCTGCCGACGGGCTTCCGCTGACGGCGAGCCCCCGCCAGTGGCCCCGCACCGCACGACGACGAGGAGGAAGCCCGTATGGCCGCCCGTAACCCTGAGGAAGCGACCGGCGAAGCAGCCGGGGAACTCGGCATCGGCATGGTCGGACACGCGTTCATGGGAGCCGCCCACTCGCAGGGCTGGCGCACCGCCGCACGCGTCTTCGACCTGCCGCTGAGGCCACGGCTCGCCGCGCTGTGCGGACGCAGCCCGGACGCCGTGCGGGCCGCGGCCGACAAGCTCGGCTGGGCGGCCGCCGAGACCGACTGGCGGGCGCTCGTCGCCCGCGACGACGTCCACCTCGTCGACGTGTGCACCCCGGGCGACAGCCACGCGGAGATCGCGATCGCCGCGCTGGAGGCGGGCAAGCACGTGCTGTGCGAGAAGCCGCTCGCCAACACCGTCGCGGAGGCCGAGGCGATGGCGGCGGCCGCCGAAGCGGCCCGCACCCGGGGGCAGTTGGCGATGGTCGGCTTCAACTACCGCAGGGTGCCGGCCGTCGCGCACGCGCGCGGACTCATCGCGGCCGGGCGCCTCGGCGCGCTGCGCCACCTGAGGCTGACGTACCTCCAGGACTGGCTGGTGGACCCGGACTTCCCGCTCACCTGGCGGCTCGACCGCGAGCGGGCGGGCTCCGGGGCGCTGGGCGACCTCGGGGCGCACATCGTGGACCTCGCGCAACACCTCGCGGGGGAGCCGCTGGTGGGGGTCTCCGCGCTGACCGAGACGTTCGTGCGCGAGCGGCCCGTGCCCGGCGCCCGCGCGGAGCGGGGCGCGGTGACCGTGGACGACGCGGCGCTGTTCACCGGGCGCCTCGCCTCGGGGGCGCTCGCCTCCTTCGAGGCGACCCGCATGGCGACGGGCCGCAAGAACGCGCTGCGCCTGGAGGTCAACGGCGAACTGGGCTCCCTCGCCTTCGACCTGGAGCGGCTGAACGAACTGTCCTTCCACGACCACACCGAGCCCGCCGTGTCCGCGGGCTTCCGGCGGATCCTCGTCACCGAGCCAGGCCACCCCTACCTGGAGGCGTGGTGGCCGCCGGGCCACGCGCTCGGCTACGAGCACACCTTCGTCCACCAGGCCCGCGACCTGGTGCGGGCCGTCGCGGACGGCGTCCAGCCCGAACCGTCCTTCGCGGACGGGCTGCGGGTGCAGCGGGTGCTCGCCGCGGTGGAGGAGAGCGCGCGGAAGAACGCCGTCTACACCCCCGTGGCGGCCGACCCCGCCCCCGTAGGGGCCGGTTCCGTCCCCGCACAGGCATAGGAGGCACGCCGTCATGCCACGTCCCTTCACCCTCTTCACCGGCCAGTGGGCGGACCTGCCGCTGGAGCAGGTCTGCCGACTGGCCCGCGACTTCGGCTACGACGGACTCGAACTCGCCTGCTGGGGCGACCACTTCGAGGTCGACAAGGCCCTCGCCGACCCTTCGTACGTCGCCGGGCGGCACGCGCTGCTCGACAAGTACGGCCTCACGTGCTGGGCGGTCTCCAACCACTTGGTGGGCCAGGCCGTCTGCGACGCCGTCATCGACGAACGCCACCGGGCGATCCTGCCCGCCCGCATCTGGGGCGACGGCGAGCCGGAGGGCGTGCGCACCAGGGCGGCCCGCGAGATCGCGGACACCGCGCGGGCCGCGGCCGCCCTCGGGGTCCGTACCGTCGTGGGCTTCACCGGATCCGCCATCTGGCACCTGGTGGCGATGTTCCCGCCCGTGCCCGCCCACATGATCGAGCGGGGCTACGAGGACTTCGCCGAGCGCTGGAACCCGGTTCTGGACGTCTTCGACGCCGAAGGCGTGCGCTTCGCCCACGAGGTGCACCCCGGCGAGATCGCCTACGACTACTGGACGACGCGGCGCGCCCTGGACGCGGTCGGCAACAGGCCCGCCTTCGGCCTCAACTTCGACCCCAGCCACTTTGTCTGGCAGGACCTCGACCCGGTCGGTTTCCTCTACGACTTCCGGGAGCGGATCTACCACGTCGACTGCAAGGAGGCCCGCAAGCGGCTCGACGGCAGGAACGGCCGCCTCGGCTCGCACCTGCCGTGGGGCGATCCGCGGCGCGGCTGGGACTTCGTGTCGGCGGGCCACGGTGACGTGCGCTGGGAGGACGTGTTCCGGATGCTGCGCTCGATCGGCTACGAGGGGCCCGTGTCGGTGGAGTGGGAGGACGCGGGGATGGACCGCCTCGCGGGGGCGCCGGAGGCCCTTGAGGTGCTGAAGCGGTACGACTTCGACCCGCCGGGGGCCGCGTTCGACGCGGCGTTCGGGGGCGGTTCCTAGGGGGGGCGGCGCGGGGGCACGGGGGTACCGGGGTGCGGTGGTGCTGAGGTGCGGGAGGTCAGGGGCGGGTGGGGGAGTGGCCGGGGCCCGGTACGGCGGTGGGCCCCGGCCGGTCCGCACCGCGCGCCGCGGTTCGGCGCGCGCGTCGGTGCCGTGCGTCAGCGGGCGGCCGGGGCCGGTCGGCCGCTGTCCGCCACCAGGGGACTGCGCGCCCCGGTCTGCGGATCCACCCGACAGGTCACGTCACGCGCCGGCAGCTTGCCGGTGGCCAGATAGGTCGCGGCCAAGCCGTCCGCGCAGCGGTTGAGCCCCGCCACGCCGTGGCCCTCGCCGCCGGCGACGGTGACCATCCGGGAGCCCTTCATGGCGCGGTGCATGCTCTGCGCGGCCTTGAGCGGGGTCTGCGAGTCCCACTCGTTCTGCACGACGAGCGCCTTCACCGTGTTGTCGACCTTCGTGACCGGCTCCACCGGCGCGTCCCAGAACGCGCACGGCCCGATGCCCGAGGCGAAGTCCCCGTGCAGCGGGTACCTGGCCGCGTCGCGTATCGAGTTGGCGCGGTACGTCCGGGGGTCGCGCGGCCAGGCGGCGTCGCCGCACAGCACGGACCAGAGCGCCGAGACGGTCTGGTCCGTCGGCCCCGGCATTGGCGGGATCTCGGTGTCCTCGCCCGCCGCCGCCTTCTTGACCACGACGACCCACTCGGCCCCGCTGCGGGGGGTGAAGAACTCGGCGCGCAGGGCGTCGCGGATGTCGGCGCCGCTGTACGGCGCGCCGCCGACCACGATCGGCTCGCGGTCCGCCCGCCGCACGAGGCCCCAGAAGGTCTCGGTGACCTCGTCGGCCGTCGTGCCGAGCCCGTACGTGGCGGAGCGCTCGGCCGTCCACTTCGCCCACCGGGCGAACGCGGGCTCGGCCTCGCGGCCCCAACTGCGGAACATCTCCCGCCACATGCCGTCCGGGTCGACGGCGCTGTCCAGGACGAAGCGGTCGGCGCGCTGGGGGAACATCTGCGTGTAGACGGCGCCGAGCGCGGTGCCGTACGAGATCCCGAAGTACGAGATCCTGCGCTCGCCCAGCAGCGCGCGCAGGACGTCCATGTCGCGGGCGGTGTTGCGCGTCGTGATGTGCGGCAGCAGGTCGCCGGACTTCGCGCGGCACTTGTCCGCGACGCGCTTCGCCCACGCGACGTTCGCGTCGAACGTCCGCAGGGGCCGCATCAGGGACTGCTCGTCCTTGGCGAGCCCGCAGCTGACGGGCGTGCTGCGGCCGATGCCGCGCGGGTCGAGGCCGATGAGGTCGTAGCGGTCGAGCACGGACTTCGGGTAGACCTCGGCCAGGCGCAGCGGGACCGTGATGCCGGGCCCGCCGGGGCCGCCGGGGTTGGAGAGCATCACGCCGCGGCGCTTGCCCGGGTCGGTGCTGCGCAGCCGGGACGCGACGATCTCGATCTTCCTGCCGCCGGGGCGGCGGTAGTCGAGCGGCACCTTGAAGGAGGCGCACTGGAGGGCGGCGGGGGTGTCGGCGCCGCAGCGGCGCCAGTCGAGCTTCTGCCGGGTGTAGGAGGCGGGGAGCGCGGTGGTGGCGACGGGGGAGGGGGCGGCGGATGCGGCGGCCGGTGCGGCGCCGGGGGTGGCGGCAGCGGCGGTGGCGGGCCCCGGTGAGGCGTGAGCCGGGACGGCCGCCAGGCCGGGTGCCAGCGCGGCCAGGACACTTGCGGCGACGAGGGGCGGCAGGTGTTTTCTGCGCACGAACGGTCCTTCCGGAGGTGTGGTGACGTATTCCTTCTTGATCCTGTCGCCGTCGCCGGTGGAGCGAATCGCCCGGAAAGGCGAGATGTATCCAACTCGGGTGGTACGTACGGGATGCGGTACGTACTCCAGGTGGTGGAGGGCGGGCGGGGGAGTCTCGGGGTTGGTGTCAGGGTTCGGGCCGAGGGAACCGGAGGGTGCGCCACCGCTGCGGCCTCCTGCTTTGTCTTTCCACGGGAAGAAGTTCAACTTGGCCGCCGCGCAAGGGGTTTCGGTCCCGGACGAACCCGGCTACCGTCCCAATCGTGTACACGACATGACTCGCGCCCCGCGTGAATCGCAACGGATCGGAACGGCACACGGCACCACGTCCGTACAACCGGCCAATTCCGGAGGAATCTCGTGCACAGACGACGCCCCCGCGTCCCTCGCGTCCCCGGCGCCCCACGAGCGCCCCGCGCCTCCCGCACGCCCGGAGCGCGCAAGGCGCTCGCGCTGCTGACCGGCGCCCTGCTCGCCGCCACCACCCTCGCCGCGGCCCCCACCGCACTCGCGGCCCCCACCACGCCGACGGCCGCCATGGCCCCCACCGCGCCGACGGCCGCCATGGCCCCCACTGCGCCGACGGCCCCCACGGACCGCACAGCGGCAACCGCAGCCGCAGCCGCCGCCTCTGCCGCCGAGGAGTTCCAGCAGGTCACCCTCGCCAAGGGGGCCGACGAGACGGGCGAGCCGATGTCGCTCGCCGTCCTCCCCGACCGCGGCGTCCTGCACACCTCCAGGAACGGCGAGCTGCGCCTCACCGACGCGGCGGGCAACACCCGCGTCGTCGGCAGCATCCCCGTCTACACGCACGACGAAGAGGGCCTCCAGGGCATCGGGGTCGACCCCGACTTCACCCGGAACCGGGCGATCTACCTCTACTACGCCCCGCCCCTCGAAACGCCGCAGGGCGACGCCCCGAGCGACGGCACCGCCGCCGACTTCGCGAAGTTCGACGGCGTCAACCGCCTCTCCCGCTTCACGCTCAACGCCGACGGCACGCTGGACAACGCCAGCGAGAAGAAGGTCATCGACGTCCCCGCGACGCGCGGCATCTGCTGCCACGTCGGCGGCGACATCGACTTCGACGCCCAGGGGAACCTCTACCTCTCCACGGGCGACGACTCCAACCCCTTCGCCTCCGACGGCTACACCCCCATCGACGAGCGCCCCACCCGCAACCCCGCCTACGACGCCCGCCGCACCTCGGGCAACACCAACGACCTGCGCGGCAAGATCCTGCGGATCAAGGTCGCCGCCGACGGCGGCTACACCGTCCCCACGGGCAACCTCTTCGCGCCCGGCACCGCCAGGACCCGCCCCGAGATCTACGCGATGGGCTTCCGCAACCCCTTCCGCTTCAGCGTCGACAAGCCGACCGGCGTCCTGTACGTCGGCGACTACGGCCCCGACGCGGGCGCCGCCGACCCGAAGAGAGGCCCGGCGGGGCAGGTGGAGTTCGCCCGCGTCACCAAGCCCGGCAACTTCGGCTGGCCGCTGTGCGCCGGCGACAACCAGCCGTACGTCGACTACGACTTCGCCACCAAGACCTCCGGCGCGGCCTTCGACTGCACGGCCCCGAAGAACGACTCGCCGCACAACACCGGCCTCACCGACCTGCCGCCCGCCGAGCCCGCCTGGATCCCCTACGACGGCGGATCCGTCCCCGAGTTCGGCACCGGCTCCGAGTCCCCGATGGCGGGCCCGGTCTACCGCTACGACCCCGCCAACACGTCCCCGGTGAAGTTCCCCGAGGCGTACGACGGCGACTTCTTCGCGGGCGAGTTCGGCCGCCGCTGGATCAAGCGCATCGAGCACGACGCCACGACCGGCGCCGTGCGGAAGATCAACCCCTTCCCGTGGACCGGCACGCAGGTGATGGACAGCGCCTTCGGCCCGGACGGCGCGCTGTACGTCCTGGACTACGGCACCGCCTGGTTCGGCGGCGACGAGAACTCCGCGCTCTACCGGATCGAGAACGCGACCGGGGGCCGCTCCCCCCTCGCCCAGGCCGCCGCCACCAAGACCTCCGGCACTGCCCCGCTGACCACCCGCTTCTCCTCGGCGGGCACCACCGACGCGGACGGCGACGCCCTCACCTACCGCTGGGACTTCGGCGACGGCACCGGCTCCACCGCCGCCGACCCCGGCCACCGCTACACGCGCAACGGCACCTACACCGCGACCCTCACCGCCAAGGACCCCTCGGGCCGTACGGGCTCCGCGAGCGTCCGCGTCGTCGTCGGCAACACCGCGCCCACCGTCACCCTCCAGCTCCCCGGCGACGGACAGCTGTTCAACTTCGGCGACGAGGTGCCCTTCAAGGTCCGCGTCACCGACCCCGAGGACGGGAAGGCCGTCGACTGCGCCAAGGTCACCGTCCGCTTCGTGCTCGGCCACGACAGCCACGGCCACCCCGTCACCACCGCCAAGGGCTGCACCGGCACCCTCAAGACCGCGAGCGACGGGGGCCACGACCCGAACGCCAACATCTTCGGCGTCGTCGACGCCGAGTACACCGACGGGGGCGGCGGCGGGCAACAGCCGCTGACCAGCCGCGACCAGGCCGTACTCCAGCAGAAGCAGCGTCAGGCCGAGCACTACTCCAAGGCCCAGGGCGTGTCGCGGATCGACAAGCCGACCGCGCACGGCGGCAAGACCGTCGGCGACGTCCACGACGGCGACTGGATCGCCTTCACCCCCTACCGCATCGGCGACGCCAGACTCCTCACCGCGCGCGTCTCGTCGGGCGGCGCGGGCGGCACCCTGGAGATCAGGGCGGGCTCCCCGACCGGCCGCCTCGTCGGCAGCGCGACCGTGCCGGTGACCGGCGGCTGGGAGAAGTTCCAGGACGTCAGCACCCCCGTCAGCAACCCGCCGTCCGGCACCACCACCCTCTACCTGGTCTTCAGGGGGACCGGCACCGGAGCCCTCTACGACGTGGACGACTTCACCTTCACCACCGGCCCCCGCGCCCGCCACAGCGTCCTCGTCTTCTCCAAGACCGCCGACTTCCGCCACGACGCCATCCCCGCGGGCGTCCAGTCCGTGCGCGAACTCGGCGCCGCGAACGGCTTCTCCGTCACCGCGACCGAGGACGCCGCCGCCTTCACCGCCGCCGGCCTCGCCCGGTACGACGCCGTGGTCTTCCTCTCCACCACGGGCGACGTCCTGAACACCGCCCAGCAGTCCGCCTTCGAGGCGTACGTCCGCGACGGCGGCGGCTACGTCGGCGTCCACGCCGCGGCCGACACCGAGTACGACTGGCCCTTCTACGGCGACCTCGTCGGCGCCCGCTTCAAGTCCCACCCCGCGGTCCAGCGGGCCACGGTGCGCAGCGCGGACTCCTCCCACCCCGCGACCGCCCACCTGCCCGCCACCTGGAGCCGCACCGACGAGTGGTACGACTACCGCGCCAACCCGCGCGGCGACGTCCACGTGCTCGCCACCCTCGACGAGTCCAGCTACACCGGCGGCTCGATGGGCGCCGACCACCCCATCGCCTGGTGCCGGAACCACCAGGGCGGCAGGTCCTTCTACACCGGGCTCGGCCACACCGCGCAGTCGTACGCCGAACCCGCCTTCCGCGGCCACCTCCTCGGCGGCATCCAGTGGGCGACCGGCGCCGTCGGCGGCTACTGCGGCCCCGAGAAGGGCTACACCTCCCTCTTCGACGGGCGGGCCACGACCGGCTGGAAGCAGGCCGGACCCGGCGCGTTCACCACCGAAGGCGGTGAACTGCGCACCGAGGGCGGCATGGGCCTGCTCTGGCACGAGAAGGAGTACGGCTCCTACTCCCTCAAGCTCGACTGGAAGGTCGCGGGCGACGACAACTCCGGGATCTTCATCGGCTTCCCGCCGTCCGACGACCCCTGGTCGGCGGTGAACAAGGGGTACGAGATCCAGATCGACGCCACCGACGCCCCCGACCGCACCACGGGATCCGTCTACGGCGTCCAGTCCGCGGACACCGCCGCACGCGACAGGGCCCTGCGCCCGCCGGGCCAGTGGAACTCCTACGAGATCAAGGTCCAGGGCGAGCGCCTGCGCGTCTACCTGAACGGCGCACTGATCAACGACTTCACCAACAAGGACCCGGCACGCAGCCTGCGCCAGGGCCACATCGGCCTCCAGAACCACGGCGCCGACGACCGGGTCTCCTTCCGCGACATCCGCATCAAGGCGCTCTGAGCCACGAGCCACGACAGCCACTGGGAGGCAGCCCGTGACCGCACCCGAGGTACGCACCGGAGTCTGGTTCGTAGGAGCACGCGGCTCCGTCGCCACCACCGCAGTCACGGGCTGCGCGGCCGTCGTCGCCGGCCTGCACCCGCCCACGGGCCTGGTCACCGAGACCGAGCCCTTCGCCGAAGCGGCCCTCCCGCCCCTCGCCTCCCTCGTCTTCGGCGGCCACGACACGGCCGACTGCCCCCTGCCGAAACGAGCCGAACAACTCACCGCCGCGGGCGTCGTCCCGTACGGCGTCCCCGGCGCGGTCCAGGCCGAACTCGCTTCCGCCGACGCCGAGATACGCACCGGTGGCCCCCTCCCCGCCGACCCCCGCACCGACGCCGAACTGATCGCCGCCTTCACCGCCGACCTCACCTCCTTCACCCGCCGAAACGGTCTCGCCCGTACGGTCGTCGTCAACGTCTCCTCCACCGAACCGGAACCCGCCCCGGGCGACCCCCGCCTGCCACCCAGCTCCCTCTACGCGGCGGCCGCCGTCCGGGCCGGCTGCCCCTACGTCGACTTCACCCCCTCCACCGGACTGCGCGCCCCCGCGCTCCAGGACGCCGTCGCCGCCAGCGGCCTTCCCCACGCGGGACGCGACGGCAAGACCGGCCAGACGCTGCTCCGCTCCGTGCTCGCCCCGATGTTCGTGCAGCGCGCCCTCTCCGTACGGGCGTGGTCGGGCACCAACCTCCTGGGCGCCGGGGACGGGGCGGCGCTGGCCGACCCGGCGGCGGCCGCCGCCAAGAACGCGGGCAAGGCGCGCGTCCTCGCCGACACCCTCGGCGCGGCCCCCGAAGGCGAGGTCCACATCGACAACGTCCCCTCGCTCGGCGACTGGAAGACCGCCTGGGACCACATCGCGGTCGACGGCTTCCTCGGCTCCCGCATCCTCCTCCAGACCACCTGGCAGGCCCCCGACTCGGCGCTGGCCGCGCCCCTCGTCCTGGACCTGGCCCGCCTCCTGGCCAGGGCCCACGAGGTCGGCATCGCGGGCCCCCTGCCCGAACTCGGCTTCTACTTCAAGGATCCCGACGGCGGCCCCTCCTCCCTCTCCGACCAGTACGCGGCGCTCCTCGCCTTCACCACGCGCCTGAGGCCCACCCGATGACCGCCCCCGACGCGTCGTTCCGCCCCGGGCGCGGGGACGGCCCGCGCCGCTCGCCCCGTACCCCGCCCCCGCCCGGGAGCCGCACTCCGGCCCTCGCCGCCTGGGCCGAACTCCTGCGCGTCTCCGCTCTGTTCACCGTCCCCGGCGACGCCCTCGCCGGGGCGGCGGCCACCGGTCTCCGACCCACCCGTGCCACCGCCTGCGCCCTCGCCTCCTCCCTCTCCTTCTACGCGGCGGGCATGGCGCTCAACGACTGGGCCGACCGCGAGGAGGACGCGGCCGAACGCCCCCACCGCCCGATCCCCTCGGGGCGCGTCACCCCGCTCGCGGCCTTCGCGGCGGCAGGCGCCCTCACCGCGAGCGGCCTGGCCCTGGCCTCCCGCGCGGGACGCCCCGCCCTCGCCGTGGCGGGCGCCCTGGCGGCCACGGTGTGGACGTACGACCTCAAGGCCAAGCACACCCCGGCGGGCCCCGCCGCGATGGCCGCCGCCCGCGCCCTCGACCTCCTCCTGGGTGCGACCGCCACCGCGGGCACCCCCGCGCTCCGCGCCCTGCCCCAAGCCGCACTCCTCGCCGCGCACACCTACGCGGTGACAGCGGTGTCGCGCCACGAGACCCGGGGCGGGTCCACGGTCCCACCCCTGACGGCCCTCGCCACCACCACCGCCCTGGCCGCCACGCTGGTCCCCCGCCCGGCCCCACCCCGCACCACGCCCCCGGCCACCGGGGCCCCGCCACCCGCCCCGACCACGACGGCAACCGCCGGCCGCCGCGCCCGTGACACCGCCCCCACCCGCACCCACGACACCTCCCGAGCGACCGCCCCCGCCCGCACCCACGCCCCCGGCCGTACCCACGCCGCCCCCGGCCGCGTCCCCGCCCGAGCGGCCACCCCCGCCCGTGACGCTGCCCGCGCGGCAGCCCGCGCCCTGCCCGCCGCACTCGCCGTCGCCGCCTACCTCCGCACCGCGGGCACGCCCTACCTGCACGCGGCCCTCAACCCTTCCCCGCCCCTCACCCAACGCGCGGTGGGCGGCGGCATCCAGGCCCTGATCCCGCTCCAGGCCGCCCTCGCGGCCCGCGCGGGCGCGCCCCTCACGGCGACCGCGCTCCTGGGCCTCGCCCCCCTGGCCCGCCGACTCGCCCGGAAGGTGAGCCCCACATGACGCCCGTCACCCCCCTCCGCCTCGGCTACGGCACCAACGGCCTCACCGACCTCCGCCTCACCGACGCCCTGGCCCTCCTCGCGGACCTCGGCTACGACGGCGTCGGCCTCACCCTCGACCACATGCACCTCGACCCCTTGGCGCCCGACCTCCCTTCCCGCACCGCCCGATTAGCCGCCAGGCTCGATGAGTTGAACCTCTCCGCAACGGTCGAGACCGGCGCCCGCTACATCCTCGATCCCCGCCACAAGCACGGCCCCTCGCTCCTCAATCCGGACCCGGACGCCCGCGCCGTCCGCATCCGACTCCTGGAGACCGCCGTCCAGGTCGCCGCCGATCTGGGTGCCCACGCCGTGCACTGCTTCAGCGGCACCGCACCCCCGGACACCACCCCATTCACACCCCCACCCGCACCCGTCACCCCGCCGGGCGCCGCGCCCGCGGAAGCCTCCCGCACCCTGACCGTCCCCGCCCCCGCTACCGTCCCCGCTCCCGTCTGGAAGCGCCTGGCCGCTTCCCTCGGGCCCGTCCTCGACGCGGCCCACGCCGCCTCAGTGCCGCTCGCGGTCGAGCCCGAGCCCGGACACCTCCTCGCCACGCTCGACGACTTCCACCACCTCCGGGCCCTCCTCGGGAACCCCGATCCCCACCTCCTCGGCCTCACGCTCGACATCGGCCACTGCCAGTGCCTCGAACCGCTCCCTCCCGCGGACTGCGTCCGCGCCGCCGCGCCCTGGCTGCGGCACGTCCAGGTCGAGGACATGCGGCGCGGTGTCCACGAACACCTGCCTTTCGGTGACGGCGAGATCGACTTCCCGCCCGTGCTGGACGCTCTCGCGGCCGTGGGCTACCAGGGCCTCACCGTCGTGGAGCTGCCCCGTCACTCCCACGCGGGCCCCGAACTCGCCCGCGCCTCGATCGAGTTCCTCCGTGCGAAGGGAGCCCACGCATGACCGCAGCCCGTACGACCACGGCCCGTACGCCCGCAGCCCATACGCCCACGGGCCATGGACCCTCCGCCCTGCTGACCCGCGACGAGCTGGACGCCCGCCTCGGCGGAGCCGCCCGCGCCTGGCTGGACGAGGCCCTCGCCGAAGCCGCGCACGCCGCCGCCGCAGCCACCACCCCCGAATCCGACCCCAACCCCTACACCGCCGCGCCGCCCTGGGAGCTGCGCTACGCCTCGGCGGGCCGCGACTGCGGGCAGGAGCACGCCGACTCCGTACGCGCCGCCCTCCTCCAGGAGGCCCGCGCCGACCTGCCCACCCTCACCCGGCTCTACCGACAGGGCACCGCCGCCGAACGCCGCGCGGTCCTCCTCGCACTCGCCCGCCTCCCCGCCCTCGGCGCCACCGCGCTGCCGCTCGTCGAGGACGCGCTGCGCACCAACGACACCACCCTGATCGCCGCCGCCGTCGGCCCCTACGCCACCGCGCACCTCCCTTCCCACGCCTGGCGGCACGCCGTCCTCAAGTGCCTGTTCACCGGTGTCCCCGTCGACGCCGTCCACGGTCTGCCGGACCGCGCCCCCGATGACGCCGAACTCGCCCGCATGCTCCAGGACTTCGCCCGCGAGCGCACCGCCGCCGGCCGCGCCGTCCCCGACGACCTCCACCGCGCCCTGGCCCTCACCGCGCCCCGCTCGCCCACGCCCTCCGAGCCGCCCGCACCGGCAGCGACCCGGCCCCGGAACCACTCGAGGGACCGGCCCCCGGCCTCACCCGCCGCCCCCGCGACACCCCCGCCATCGGCACCCACCGAGGAGTCCTGATGCGCATCTTCGACCCCCACATCCACATGACCTCCCGCACCACCGACGACTACCTGGCCATGTACGACGCGGGGGTGCGCGCCCTGGTCGAGCCCTCCTTCTGGCTGGGCCAGCCCCGCACCTCGCCCGCCAGCTTCTTCGACTACTTCGACGCGCTCCTCGGCTGGGAACCCTTCAGGGCCGCCCAGTACGGCATCTCCCACCACTGCGCGCTCGCGCTCAACCCGAAGGAGGCCAACGACCCCCGCTGCACACCCGTCATCGACGCGCTTCCCCGCTACCTGGTCAAGGACAACGTCGTCGCCGTCGGCGAGATCGGCTACGACTCCATGACCCCCGCCGAGGACACCGCCCTCGCCGCCCAGCTCCAGCTCGCCGCCGCCCACGGGCTGCCCGCCCTCGTCCACACCCCGCACCGCGACAAACTCGCCGGACTGCGCCGGACCGTGGACGTCGTCCGGGAATCCGACCTCGCCCCGGACCGCGTCCTGCTGGACCACCTCAACGAGACCACCGTAGCCGCCGCCACTGACAGCGGCTGCTGGCTCGGCTTCTCCGTCTACCCCGACACGAAGATGGACGAGGACCGCATGGTGGCCGTCCTCCGGACGTACGGCACCGAGAAGGTCCTGGTCAACTCCGCCGCCGACTGGGGGAGGAGCGACCCGCTCAAGACGCGTGCGGTCGCCGACGCCATGCTCGACGCGGGCTTCACCGACGACGACGTCGACCAGGTGCTGTGGCGCAACCCCGTCGCCTTCTACGGCCTCAGCGGCCGACTGCGCCTGGACGTCCCCGAACCCGCCGCACTCCACGAGGGCAACTCCGTCCTCCGCGGCGGGGAGTGAGCCGCCGTGCGCTTCCGCCACCCCGACGGCTCCACCGTCCACCTCGCCTACTGCACCAACGTCCACCCGGCCGAAACCCTCGAAGGCGTCCGCGCCCAACTGCGCGACCACTGCGAACCTGTCCGCAGACGACTCGGCAGGGACCGCATCGGCATCGGCCTCTGGCTCGCCAGGGACGCCGCCCGGTCCCTCGTCACCGACCCGTCCGCCCTGCGCGCCCTGCGCCTCGACCTCGACGCGAGGGGCCTGGAGGTCGTCACCCTCAACGGATTCCCGTACGAGGGCTTCGGCGCCGAAGTGGTCAAGCACCGCGTCTACAAACCGGACTGGACCGACCCCGAGCGCCTCGCCCACACCACCGACCTGGCCCGCCTCCTGACCGCGCTCCTCCCCGACGACGTCACCGAGGGCACCATCTCCACCCTGCCCCTCGCCTGGCGCACCCCCTGGTCCCCGGCAGCGGCCGAGAGCGCCCACACCGCCCTGTCCACCCTCGCGGACCGGCTGCGCGCCCTCGAAGACCTCACCGGCACCTCCATCCGCATCGGCCTGGAACCCGAACCGGGCTGCACGATCGAGACCACCGCCGACGCGATCGCCCCGCTCGCCGCCCTCGCCGCCGCCACCGGCGGGGACCGCATCGGCCTCTGCCTCGACACCTGCCACCTCGCCACCTCCTTCGAGGACCCCACAGGGGCCCTGGCCGCGCTCGCCGCGGCCGCGATCACCATTCCCAAGGCCCAGCTGTCGGCCGCCCTGCACGCCGAACACCCGCACCTCCCCGAGGTCCGCGACGCGCTCGCCGCCTTCGCCGAACCCCGCTTCCTGCACCAGACCCGCAGCGCAACGGCGGCCGGCCTGCGCGGCACCGACGACCTGCCCGAGGCACTGACGGGCACCGCGCTCCCGGACGGCACCCCCTGGCGCGCCCACTTCCACGTCCCCCTCCACGCACCCCCCGCCCCGCCCCTCACCTCCACGCTCCCGGTCCTCCAGGACGCCCTCGCCCACCTCGTCGGCGGCCCCCGCCCGCTCACCCGCCACCTGGAAGTCGAGACCTACACCTGGCAGGCGCTCCCCGCCGAGCTGCGCCCCCGCACCCGGGCCCAGCTCGCCGACGGGATCGCCGCCGAACTGACCCTGGCCCGCGACCTCCTGGTCGACCTGGGACTGAAGGAGCTGCCATGACGCCACCGCCCGCGCCGCCCGACACCCCCGGCCCCACCCGCCCCGGCCCGCCGACGCCCACTCCCGGCCGGCCCACGCCCTTGCTCGTCCTGGACGTGGTCGGCCTCACCCCCCGGCTGCTCCGCCACATGCCCCGCCTGACCGCCCTCGCCGTGGCCGGGTCCAGCGCGCCGCTCACCACCGTCCTGCCCGCCGTGACCTGCGCGGCCCAGTCCACGTTCCTCACCGGCACCCTCCCCTCAGAACACGGCGTCGTCGGCAACGGCTGGTACTTCCGCGAGCTGGGCGACGTCCTCCTGTGGCGCCAGCACAACGACCTGGTCGCGGGCGACAAGCTCTGGGACGCGGCCCGCCGCGCCCACCCCGGCTACACCGTCGCCAACATCTGCTGGTGGTACGCGATGGGCGCCGACACCGACTACACCGTCACCCCGCGCCCCGTCTACTACGCCGACGGCCGCAAGGAGCCCGACTGCTACACCCGGCCACCGGCCCTCCACGACGAACTCACCGAAAAGCTCGGCACGTTCCCCCTCTTCCACTTCTGGGGTCCCGGGGCCGGCATCGTCTCCTCCCGCTGGATCGTGGACGCCACCCGCCACATCGTCGACACCCGCCGCCCCGACCTGGCCCTCTGCTACCTCCCGCACCTGGACTACGACCTCCAGCGCTACGGCCCCGACGACCCCCGCTCCCACCGCGCCGCCGCCGAGCTGGACCGGACCGTCGCCCCGCTCCTGGACGACGCGGCCCGCGAGGGCAGGACCGTGGTCGCCCTCTCCGAGTACGGCATCACGCGCGCCGACCGCCCCGTCGACATCAACCGCGCCCTGCGCGGGGCGGGGCTGCTGGAGGTGCACACCCAGGACGGCATGGAGTACCTGGACCCCATGGCCTCCCGGGCGTTCGCCGTCGCCGACCACCAGATCGCCCACGTCTACGTGAAGCGCCCCGAGGACCTGGCAGCCACCCGCGAGGCCCTCGCCGGCCTCCCCGGCGTCGACCTGCTCCTCGACGACGAGGGCAAGAAGAGCCACGGCCTGGACCACCCCCGGTCGGGCGAGCTGGTCGCCGTCGCGGAGCCCGATGCCTGGTTCACGTACTACTACTGGCTCGACGACGCGCGGGCCCCCGACTTCGCGCGGCTCGTGGAGATCCACCGCAAGCCCGGCTACGACCCCGTCGAGCTGTTCATGGACCCCCAGGACCCGTACGTACGGCTCAAGGCGGCAGCGGCGCTCGCCCGCAAGAAGCTGGGCATGCGCTACCGCATGGCGGTCGTGCCCCTCGACCCGTCGCCTATTCGCGGCAGCCACGGCCGCGTCCCCGCTCCCGACGACACCGACAACGGTCCGCTCGTCATCTGCTCCACCCCCAGTGCTGTCGACGGCCGCACGGCGGCCACCGAAGTGAAGTCCCTCCTGCTCCGGCTGGCAGGACTCCACTGAAGCACGCCCCACTGACAACGCCCCCGGCCGCCCACCCGCGGCCGTCCCACCCGACCCCAGGAGCCCGCATGAGCCGCAGGTACGCCGCCACCCCCGACCCTGAGCTGACCAGCAGAATCACCCGCCGGGGCATGCTCGGCGTCGCCGCGGGGGCGGGCGCCGCAGCCCTCATCGGCGCGGCCACGACCCCGGCGTCCGCCACCGCCTCCGCCTCCGCCCCCGCGCCCGCCGCCCCCGCGACCGCCACCCCCGCGACCGCCCCCTCTCACGGCCGGGGCCGCCCCGTCCTGCCGCCCGGCCGCCTCGGCATCCAGCTGTACTCCCTGCGCGACAAGGTCGGCACCCTCGGCTTCGCCGCCGTCTTCGCCGAGCTGCGCAAGTACGGCTACGACGAGGTCGAGTACGCGGGCTACACCCAGGGCTCGGCAGGCCCCCTCACCCTGCCCCAGCTCAAGCGGCTGACCAGGGACAACGGCCTGCGCGCCATCGGCAGCCACGTCGGCTACCACTCCGACGGCGACCCGGGCGCGTACACCTTCGCGCAGAACCTCACCAAGGTCCTCGACGACGCACAGGCCCTCGGCCTCAAGCACATCGGCACCGCGTCGGGCCCCTGGCGCCACGGCGCGACCGTCGACGGCTGGAAGCGGTGCGCCGAGGACTTCAACCGGTACGGCGCCGAGGCGAAGAAGCGCGGCATGCGCTTCTACCAGCACAACCACGCCGAGGAGTTCTCCTTCGCCACCGACCGCCCCGACGTCCGCCTCTACGACGTGCTGCTCGCCGAGACCGACCCGGAACTGGTGTTCCTGGAGATGGACGTCTACTGGGCGTATGTGGCGCAGTACCGTTTCTCCCGGCGAGCCGACGGCACTCCGGCGCCGTTCGACCCCCTGCGCTACGTCCTGCGGCAGCCCGACCGCTACCCGCTCTTCCACGTCAAGGACGGCGAGCACGACGAGACGACGAGGGACGGCTACCGCATGGTCGACGTCGGTGACGGCGACATCGACTACCAGCGGTTCATCTCCGCCGTGACCAGGACGCACGGCGGGCGGCGCGACCACCACTGGCAGGCCGAGCACGACAACCCGGTCTCCTCCTTCGCGTTCGCCCGCAAGTCCAGTGCGCACCTGCACGCACTGCGCGAGAAGGACCGCTGACGGGCCCGCCCACCGGTCACCCGATGCCCTGCCGGTCGGACACCAGTGCGAACTCCCTGTCGGCGGCTTCCGGCACGTCCCGCTCGACGGCCTGCCGCAGCAGCGCCCTGTGCCGCTCCAGCGGCGCTCGGCGCTCGGCGGGCACCAGCGACAGCAGATCGTCGAGCCCGGCCATCAGCCTCCGGCTGACCTGCGGATTCCCCGCCGAGCACCCCCGGATCTCGGCGATCCCGAGATCCACCAGGTCCGTCCATCCGGGCAGCTCCTGCACCAGCCTGACCTCGCCCTTCCGGTCGGTGTGGGACACGGCGCCCAGCGGCACGTCGGCCAGGGAGCCGAGGAACGCGACGATGCGGTCCAGGCACTGCACGGCGGTGGTCGGGTCGTTCACCGCGGGAGAGAGCGCGCGCAGCGCGATGTCGGAGAGCTGACGCAGACCGAACCCGATGTCCTGGTGGAACGTGCGGTCCACCCCGACGGAGAGCGCGTACCGGCGCGGCCCGGTGCCGCCGTGCACGGCGAAGACCGGCGTGCCGGGGCCGATGAAGTCCCCGATGCGGGGCAGCAGCCGCAGGACGACCCCGCGGCGCCGCGCGGCCGCCACGAGCTGCGCGATGTTCACGTCGCGCAGGACGCCGGCGCGCCCCCGGTACGTGATCACCTCGCTCACGTGGCCGGGCTCCGGCGGCTCGTGCTCGGAGAAGGGCATGGTGGCGAGGGCGCGGTACGACTCCAGGGCGATGCGGTCGATGACGTGGCTGACGCGCAGCAGCCGCAGCGTGGAGTTCACGTACGCGACGAACAGCAGCAGGCTCGTCCCGACCATCAGGAGCGTGAGCATGCTCTGCACGAACGGCACCGTGGTCACGAGCCGCGGGTCGGTCTCCCCGTCGTACGCGGCCAGGACCAGAAGGGACAGCAGGAACGTCGCCAGGAACACGGAGAAGGTCAGCTTGGTGATCCGGCTGCGCACGAAGATCCGCACGACTCTGGGCGTGAACTGCCCGCTGGCCATCTGCACGGCGACGAGCGAGATGCTGAAGACGACGCCGATGAAGGTCATCATCGCGGAGCTGACGGTGGTCACGATGGTCTTGGCGTCGTCCGCGATCCCGATCAGATCGGTGAGGGCGTCGTAGTCGCCGTCGCTCCGCAGCGACTCCACGAGGGCCGAGTCGATCAGGGAGGCCAGCCACCAGGCGGCCACGACCAGCGCCATCGCGGCGGTCGGCGCGAACCAGAAGGTGTCCCGCAGGTGCTCGCGCAGCGGCGAGAGCCGCAGCGGCCTGCGCGGCCGCAGGGCCCTGCGGGCCCAGTGGGACCGGGGGAGCCGGGGGCGGGCGGAACCGTGGGGGGCGTTCGGGAGGCTCACGCGGCGAGGCTAGAGCGGGGCCGTCCCCGTAGGGGTCCGCGACGCCCCGTGAGCCCGAAGTAGTACCCGGTTTGGTCCTTCGGAGCGACGAATGAGCGGTAATCGCCCGAGGAGGATGAAAGCACCCCAACTTTTCCCGCGCTCCGAAAGGCCGCCCCATGTCCGGTACGAAGTCCCGCACGAACCCCCGCACGACCAGGAACGTCGTCCTCGCCGCCGCGGGCGCCCTGGTGGCCCTCGCCTTCGCCGCGGTCGTCGCCGTGCCCGCGGTCAAGGACTGGTACGACAGCCGCCACGACGAGTTCGCCGCGTACGCCACGGGCGCGAAGGCCAAGGAGGACCGGGCGTCGGTCCCGCGCTGGCTGCCGGACGACGCGAAGGACGTCGAGTACGGCATGAAGACCACCGGGGGCGACCGCCTCCTGAAGGCCACGCTCCCGGCGGCCGGACTCCAGGCGCTCCCGCCGACCTGCAAGCCCCACCAGCAGGCCACCGCACTGCCGAAGCCGGGCGTCGAAGCGCCCTGGTTCCCGAAGAACACCACGTCCAAGGCGTCGATGCGCTGCGATCTGTACTACGCGTACACGGACGGAAGCACTCTGTACGCCTGGCAGTACGACGCGGACTGGATCGACGCGAACAAGGCGGCGAGTGGTCACTGACCTCCGCATATGCAGGTGAAGAGCACCTCAAACCCCTGGTAGAGTTACATCTGTCGCCGCGGGGAACACCCCGCGAACGACAGACACCTTGTCCGGGTGGCGGAATGGCAGACGCGCTAGCTTGAGGTGCTAGTGCCCTTTATCGGGCGTGGGGGTTCAAGTCCCCCCTCGGACACCAGCTGAGACCCCAGTTCATCTGGGGTCTTTTGCGTTGTCGGCGTATGTGCGCCGCCGCCGTGCGGTGCGTGGACGGCGGCGCGTTCCCCGGTGGGGTGGGTGTCCTAGGCGCGGTCGGTGTCCGCGTCGGCGTGCTGGCCGGTGGTGGGCGAGGCGGCCGTCATCGGCGGATGCGCCTTGGGAGCGTGCAGGGTTTCGATCCCGGTGAGTATCGACGGGATGCAGGCCAGGGCTGTGGCTGCGGACACCAGGTTTTTCTTGACTCTGCTGGGCATACGGAATTTCCTTGCGCGAGTTCTGAACGTTGATCTGATGCGCAGCGCTGCGTTCGGTAATTCAATGGCATGAGGGCCCGGCAAGGCAAGTCGGTCGATGCGGGTCGGAGCAATTGTGGTAGAGCGTCGAATCAGATGCTCAGGGCCCGGCCTCGGTGGCGCCGCTTTCCCGGATCGCGGCGAGGTCGGCGCGGGCGAGTGCCGCCTCGGGGGCCGCGCCTATTCGCTCGGCTATTGAAATCGCCTCTGTCATATGCCAAATAGCTGAGCGGGTCTGTCCGAGCCGATGCTCCGCCGCTCCCAGACCGTGGAGCGCCTGTGCCTGTTCGTGGGCCGCGCCGATGCCTCGGGACAGCTCCAGGGCCTGTCGGTGGTGCGTCGCCGCTTCCAGGCAGCGGTCCGCCGCGTGCAGGGCCCGGCCCATGGAGTGCAACGTGATGGACGCGTTCCTGAGGTCGCCCGTGCGGCGGAAGGAAGAAAGGGAATCCCGTAGGAGGTCCATGATCTGATTCAGGTCGTCGGGGGAGTTCATGGTATTCGCCAGGTTTATCTGCATGATGGCCCGGCGCGTCGGGGTGTCGGAATTCTTGAGCAGATCGAGGGCTTCGCGGAGGAGTTCGCGGGCTGATTCCTTGTCGCCCGTCTGCAGACTGAGGTCCGACATGTTGTTGAGTGTGCTCGATTCCTCCTGCATGTTTCCGACTTCTCGGAATCCGGCGAGTGCCGCATTGAAGTTCTCCAGTGCCGCCGGGAAGTTTCCGAGGTATAGCTGTGTAATTCCCATGTTGTTGTGACTTCTGGCCACCTGGAGCCTGTCGCCCGCCCGGCGGCGCAGCTCCAGGGTCTCGTTCTGGTGGGCCAGCGCCTCCGTCAGGCGGCCGAGGTTCCAGTGGAGTACACCCAGGAGGTGCAGCACCTCGGTCTTCGCCGCGACGTCACCGGTCTCCTCGGTCATCCGCAGGGCCCGCCGGGCGTGGCCGATCGAGGGTTCGTACCGGCCGCAGCGCGACATCGCGTTGCCCAGGTCGAGCAGTGCGTGGACCTCTGCCTGCGGTTCTCGGGTCAGACGCCAGTGGCGGGCGGCGGCGGAGTGCATCTGCTGGGCCTCCGCCGAGTAGCCCTCCTCGTCGAGGAACGCGGCCAGGGACCCGGCGAGCAGCGCCGCTTCGCGGGGGCGTCCGTTGCCGCGGCAGTGACGTTCCGCCGCGACGAGCGCGGTCCGCTCCGCGGTGAGCCAGAGCCGGGCGGACGCGGCGCTGTCCCACAGCCTGCCCGGCCGGTTCGGGGCGTGTGCGGCCGAGCGGGCGACCCCGGGCCGCAGTCGCCGCGGATTGATCAACCGGTCCGCTTCCGCCGCGGCCCGTACATAGAAATCGATCAGTCGGCGCAGGGCGGCTTCGCGCTCTTCGGCGGTGTCCTCGGCTGCCGTAAGGGTCCGGGAATACTCCCCGATAAGATCATGGAAAGCGTATCTCTCGGGCGTCGGTTCCCGGAGGAGGTGGGCGTCGAGCAATGTCTCCAGAACGGCTTCCGTCCGCTCCGTCGGGAGTCCGGTGAGTGCGGCCATCGCGAACACGTCGAAATCCGGACCGAGTTGGAGTCCGGCGAGTCGGAACACATGTTGCTCTTCATCGGAAAGCGTTCGATAAGAGACTGCGAACGCCCGAGCTATCTCTCGCGAGCCCGTGTGAATTTCCCGGAGGCGGCCCGGTCCCCGGGTCAGTCGGTGCAGCAGATGGGCCGTGGTCCAGGAGGGGCGGGAGATCAGACGTCCTGCGGCCAGCTCGATGGCCAGGGGGAGATATCCGCATAAATGTACGATCTTGGTGACCTCCTGGGTACGGGTGGCGCGATCGGGACCCGTCAGTTTTCGGAACATCGCGACCGCGTCCGCCGGCGGCAGGACGTCCAGGAGCAGCGGCTTCACGCCGGGCAGTCCGGCCAGCCCGCGTCTGCTGGTGACGATGATCAGGGAAGGCGAGGCGCCGGGGAGCAGCAGCCGCAGCTGCTCGGGGCCCGACACGTCGTCCAGGACGACGACGGCGCGGCGGGCGCCTAGCAGGGTGCGCCACAGGGTGGTGAGCCCGTCCAGGTCGTCGGGAATGTCGGCGGCGGGGACGCCGAACGTCCGCAGCAGTGCGGTGAGCGCGTCCCTGGCGGTCAGCGGCTGTAGGCCGGGCGCGTGGGAACGCAGGTCCAGATGGATCTGGCCGTCGGGGAAGCGGGGTGCGAGGACGCGTGCGGCGTGCAGGGCCAGCAGGGACTTGCCGACGCCCGCCATGCCCGAGATGCCTTGCAGCGCGAGCACCGCCCCGACGGTCGGGGTGCCGGGAGCGGCCTGGAGGATGGACGTCAACTCCTCCTTCCTGCCGACCAGTTCGGCGTGGGCCGGCAGGGTGCTTGGGGCGTTCGCGGTCGCCTCCGACGGCGTCAGCAGGTCCCGTACGGGGGCTCCGTCGAGGATGAGGCCGTGCAGCCTGGCCAGGGCGGGCCCCGGACTCGTGCCGTGCTCCTCGCGCAGGCGGCGGCGCAGGGTCTCGTAGACGCGCAGCGCGTCGGACTGCCGTCCACAGCCGTAGCTCGCCGTCATCAGGCAGCCCGCGAGCGTCTCGTCGTCCGGGTGGCCGTCCAGCAGTTCGGTCGCGTCGGGCACGACCTCGGCGAACAGGCCCTTGCGCAGCTGGATCCCGATCCTGGTCAGTGCCGCGGCCAGCCGCCGCTCCCCGAGGTTCGCCCTGACCTGCGCCGCCCACAGCCCGCCCAGCCCGGCGAGCGGCTCGCCCCGCCACAGCGCGTCCGCCTCCACGAGCAGGGCCAGGGCGGTGTCCTCGTCGTCGCAGCACAGGGCGCGGGCCTGCTCGGCCAAGCACTGGTACCTGACGCAGTCCACGCACTCGGGCGGCATCTCCAGGGTGTACGTACGGGCCCGCTGGACGATCCGTCCGCCGCCCGCGTCCTCCAGGCGCTGGCGGATCCGGGTGGCGTACGCGTGCACGCTGGCGCGCGGCTTGGACGGCGGGGCGTCCTCCCACAGGCGGTCGACCAGGGTGTCGAGGGAGACCGGGCGGCCGACCGCGACGGCGAGGGCCGCGAGCATCAGGCGTTCTTTGGGCGAGCCCAAAGGGATCTCGCGTCCCGGGTCGGCGTGCAGCGCGACGGGTCCCAGGACGCGAATTCTCGGATCCATCAGTGCCCCCGTTCGACGCTTCCGTATCACTGGGTGACCTCAAAGATTCGCACGTGCTCTAAATCATTCAAATAGTGAAGCTTCTTGATTAGTTACTTGGCTCAAAGTGCCTCTTTCGAAAGATCGCGGTCTAGAACGACCAGATGTCGGGTAGATAGCGCCAGACACGGGGCGTCGCGGGGGAGGCGATCAATGGACCGGGTGCCGGCTCCCGAACTCGGCGCCGCCCTGGCCGGGGCCCCCGAACGGCCGCGCCTGTGGCGCCACCTCTCCGGGATCGTGCGCTCCCTCGGCGACCCCGCGACCGCCGCGCGCTGGCGCGAGTGGACGGAGGCGGGCGCCGAACCGGGCGACACCGACCGCGCCGACGCGCTCGCCCTGGCCCTCGTCGAACAGGCGCGGCGGCACCCGGCCCTGGCCGACGAACTGCACGCGTGGCTCGAACTCGCCACGCGCCCCGCGTCCTTCGCTCCCGCTTCTTCCGCTCCCGCTTCTCCCGCCCCAGAGAGACCCGCCGTCCCCTCCGCGACGCACCGCGTCGACAACACCGTCAGCGGGTCGCGCGTGTCGGGGCCGGTCATCCAGGCCCAGGAGGTCCACGGCGGCATCCACATCCACCAGGCTCCCGCCGCCCCGTCGGCCCCCGCCCCGCAGGACACGGATCCATCAGGCGCCAACGGAAGCCCTGGCTCCTCTGCACCCCGCCAAATACCCCGCATCCCGGCCCACTTCACCAACCGCGAACGTGAACTGGGCGAGCTCGAAAGGCTCGTGCCCGACGTGGGCCGACGGCCCGTGATGGTCGTGGTCAACGGCCCGGCCGGAGTCGGCAAGACCACCCTGGCGCGCCGCTGGCTCCTCGGCATCGCCGACGACTTCCCCGGCGGACAGCTCTACGCCGACCTCCTCGGCCACGCACCCGGCGGCCCCGCCGCCCCCGGCGAGGTCCTGGGCCAGTTCCTGCGGTCGCTCGGGATCACCCGGGTCCCCGTGGAACTGGGCGAGGCGGCGGCCCTCTGGCGCTCGGTCACCGCCGGGTCCCGGATCGCCGTCCTGCTGGACGACGCGGTCAGCGCGGCGCAGGTCCGCCCGCTGCTGCCCGGGACCGACCACGCCCTGGTCGTCGTGACCAGCAGGGGACGGCTGACGGGTCTTGGCGTGGACGGCGCCTCCTTCCAGCCGGTGGACCCGTTCTCCACGCGCGACACCGTGGAACTGCTGCGCCGCAGGGTCGGCGACGAACGCGTCAGCCGCGAGCCCGAGGCGGCCAGACAACTGGCCGAGGCCTGCGCGGGACTCCCGCTCGCGGCGTGCGTCGCCGCCGCCCGGGTCGCGGCGCGTCCCCGCCAGCCGCTCGCCGCCATGGCCGGGGCACTGGGCCGGGACGGCGAACGGGCCCTGGACACGCTGCGCGTCGCGGGCGAACGCGCCGTGCGCGGCGCGCTGGACGAGTCGTACCGCCTGCTGACCGCCGAACTCGCCCGCGGCTACCGCCGCCTGGGCCTGTCGCCCGTCCCCCTGCTGAACGCCCCGATCGCCGCCGCTGCCTGCGCCGTGGAAGAGGACGAGGGCGGCAGGCTGCTCGACGAACTGGCGGAGGTGAACCTGCTGGAGGACCTCGGCCCCGACCTCCGTACAGGGCTCGACCGCTACCGCTTCCACGACCTCGTCAAGGTCCACGCCGGACTGCTCGCCGCGCGCAGCGAGACCCCGGCCGACAGCGCGGCCGCCGTCCGGCGCGTCGTCGAGCTCTACCTCCACACCGCCACCGCGGCCGAGGCCCTGCTCACCCCCAGCCACCGCACCCTCGCCAGGGACTACGAGCCGCCGCTCACCCCGGAGCCGCCGTTCACCGACCCGGCGGGCGCCCTGCGCTGGCTCGACGCGGAGCGCGCCCACCTCATGGCCGCGCTGCGCACCGCGGCGCGCAGCGGCTGGGACCACACCGCCTGGCAGCTCGCCGACGCGATGTGGCCCCTGTTCCTCCGGCTGCGCCCGTACGACCTGTGGATAGAGGCCCACGAGATCGGCCTCGCCGCCGCCCGCCGCGCGGGCAGCCGCCCCGCCGTCAGCCGCATGCTCACCTCGGGCGGCGGCGGGCTGCGCAACGCGGGCCGCCACGACGAGGCCGTCGAGTGGTTCGGCCAGGCACTCGAAGGCGCCCGCGAGGACGGCGACCGCAAGGCCGAGGCACAGGCGCTGCACGGCATCGGACAGTCGCACCGGCTGGCCGGCCGCCTCGCCCCCGCGGCGCTGCACTTCGGACAGGCACTCGAACTGCGCGAGGCCATCGGCTACCGCAGAGGGGCCGCGCTCACCCGGATCTGCCTCGGCGACGTCGCGCTGGCCGAGGGCCGCCGCGCCGACGCCCTGCCCCACCTCGTCAGGGCCCGCGCCGACCTGCTCGACGTGCACGACCCCTACGACGCGGCCCGCGCCCTGGCCTTCCTCGGCCGCGCGCAGCTCGCGCCGGACGGCACGGGGTACGACCTCGCGCGCGAACAACTCGGCCAGGCCCTGGAAGAGTTCGAGGCGACCGGCTCGGTGCACTGGCAGGGGAAGGTGCTCGAACTGCTCGGGGAGTGCGCCGAGGAGCGGCGGGACGCGGAGGGGGCCAGGGACTGGTACACCCGGTCCCTGGCCCGCTACGCCCCGGTCAGCGACGTGGACGCCGAGCGGATCCGGGACCGTCTGCGCCGACTCGGTCCGGGGCCGCACTGATCTCGCGGGCGGCGCCGACGAGGAACGCGTACCAGAACGACAGCAGGGGCGTCATCCCGTCGGCCACCGTCCTGCCGGGTCCTGTGTCGGCGAGTCCCGTGTCGGCGAGTCTGGTGCCGTCGGGTCCCGTGCCGTCGGGTCCCGGGCCAGCGGGTCCTGCGCTGTCGGTCACCGTCCTGCCGGGTCCCGTGCCGTCGGGTCCCGGCAGGACGGTCGGCGTGCCGCCGCGTACCGCCAGGGCGCAGCCGCCGTCGGTCCTGGCGGCCGCCGCGAGCAGGCAGCCCGGGTAGCGGCGCAGCAGCCGGCCGGGCCACGCGGACGCCGCCTCGGCCGGACGCGGGCGGCTGCCGTACAGCACGTCGGCGCACTGCCGCCAGGCCTCGCTCGCCCCGCCGTCCGCGTCGACGATCACCGGTTCCCTCATGAGTGCGCCTCCGCCACGTCCCAGCGCGTCGGCAGGGGGAGCGGCGGCAGTTCGGGCGCGAAGGCAGGTTCCCCGATTCCGAGGAGGCCGTACATCAGCCGCCGGGCGTTGCGGCCGAACCTGCCGGGCTCGGAGGAGATGCGCCGGGCGATGCGCGCGTACTCGGCGACCGGGCGCTCCGCGCGGGCGTACGCGAGTTGTTCCGGCAGCGCCCTGGCGGGCGAGAGCGCCGGGACGACCCGGGCCAGCTCCGCGCCGGGCGACCCCGGGTCGACGTCCTCCGAGGGGAAGCGGGCCAGCAGGATCGTCGCCCTGGTCAGCGTGGAGTACAGCGGGACGGATCCGTGGTCCCCGATGACCCAGTCGGCGGCGATCAGCAGCGAGCGCCAGTCCGATGTCGGCGGGACCAGGGAGATGCCCTGGCGCCGCGCCCCGGAAAGCCACGAGCGGACCTGCCAGCCGCCGTGTCCCGACCAGACGTTGGGGTGGACCAGCACCGCGACGCGGTACTCGGTCGCGGGCAGCTCGGCCGACAGCCTCGGCAGCAGCGCGTCGAGCCGGTTGAACGCCGAGCCGAGTCCCCACGTGGAGGAGACCACGATCAGTTTCTGCCCGCGCCGCAGCCCCAGCGCCGCGCGGAAGCGCTGTCGCATCGGCAGGCTGGCGACCAGCCGGTCGTGGCTCGCGTCGCCGACCACCGACGCGATGCCCAGCGCCTCGGGGCAGTGGCGCTCCAGCGTGGCCAGCTCGTCGCGGTGGGCGAGTGCCACCGCGGCGGGGACGACCCGCCCGTCCCGCATCAGGTACTTGCGGCCCAGCCCGCCCACCGTGCGGACCGCGCCCGCGCCCACGCCCGCGCCCGCGTCCCGGTCGGCCGTGCCGTTCCCGTCGGCCGCGCCGTCCCCGTCCCGGTCGTCCGCGAGCCGCGAGAGCTTGTTGTGCCCCGCTCCGTGCGGCAGCCGCACCAGGGGGCCGCGCAGTCGGTCGACGCCCTGCGACCCGGCGGCCAGCACCAGGTCGAAGTCGATGCGCAGCGCCTCCTCCCACGGCAGCACCGTGCAGCCGAGCGAGCGCAGCGAGCGTTCGGCGCCGGAGTTGAAGGCGTGCGGCGCGATCGTGAAGTCGACCTGGAGCCGCAGGTCCGACTCCAGCAGCGGCAGGAGGTCGCGCAGCCGCATCCCGTACACCTCGGTGTGCACGACGAACAGCACCCGCTTGCAGCCGGGCATCGTCACCCACTGTGCGCCCCCGCGCCGCGTGGGACGTCCGGACGTGGTTCTCTCGATCTCTACGGCCATCTTTTCCCCCAGGATTGAGTGCCGTACGGACCCGTGGTCCGTCTGACCCGGGGTCTGCCCGGGGCGGGGGACGGGAGGCTTGCCCCGGGCTTGCAGGACCCTTGCAGGCCAGGCCAGGCCAGGCCAGGCCAGGCCAGGCCAGACCGGGACCGGGCCAGGCCAGACCGGAGTCACTCGTCGCGGTGGACCGTGCCGTCCTCGTCCATGCGGGGGTGGATCTTCACCGGACCGTACTCGTCCACGTCCGAAGGGCGGGGCGGCTCCGGGCCGTCGGGGCCCATGCGGACCAGGCGTTCGACACGGCTGACGCGGTACACGCTCCCGCCCACGCTCAGCTCGTTCGCGCGGCCCTTGGCCTTGAACTCCTCGGCTGCCCGCAGGTGTTCGGCCTTGGTCTCCTCGTCGAACCCGTAGAGCAGCGGCCACGCCAGCGTCATGCCCTCGTACAGGCCCCGCCTGGCGTCGTGCGGGGTGGCGGAGAGGGCGCCCACGGGACGCCAGCCCCGCGTGCCGCGTTCCGTCACGCGGAAGCCGACGGGCAGCATGGCGATGCCCGGGTGGGTCGACACGGCCGCCTCGGAGTCGGCGCGGACCTCGTCGGGGAACTGGTCGCCGGCGTAGCTGAAGTCCCTGAGCCCCAGCTTCAGGGCGCCCGCCATGGGGCCGATCCCCTTCATCGCGGGGGACAGGACGTGGCCCACGTCGACGGTCCTGGCGCCCTCGTGCTTCCAGGAGGGGACGGCGGGCTCCCTGTCGGTCGGGCGCGGCGGCTCCATGCCGTCCTCGCCGGTCCTGGCGAACTCATCCGCGCGCACCACCCGGTAGCGCACGCCGAGCACTTCCAGCTCGTCGACCGGTTCGCGTTCGAGGACGGCGACCGCGGCGAGCAGTTCGCGGCGCACCGCCGGGTCGTCCGTGTCGTCCCTGGCGCGGAACCAGAGCGTGGAGTTGAAGTCGTCCCTGACCGTCTGCGGCGCCCCGTCCACCACCGCCGCCACCACCCGCCACTCGGGGCCGACCGCCGGGTCCTGTGCGGCGAGGCCGAAGAGTGGGCCCCTGAAGGCGACGTTCGGGAAGCGGTACGAGGCCGAGGCGGCATCCGTCTCGGTCACCAGTTCGACAGGGTTGTCGCGGAGCACCAGGTCCGCGTGCAGCTGCTTCAGCTGCAGTTTCCAGTGGTCGGCCATGCGCACAGTGTGATGGCGTGTCGATGCGGGGCTCCCCGGAAGGCCACAAGTGATCGAAAGTTGCGATCAGAGGGGGATTCAACGGTCCATTTCGGTCGCGTTGCGGACTGTGGGGCGCCGTGTGGTGGGCGCTGGACGAGGGGGCGGGGTCCGGGAATAGGGGGCGAGGGGGTACTGTTCCGACAGATGAAGTTGAAACTTTAATTAACTGTGGAAGGTGAGCAGCCATGCAGTTCGGAATCTTCACCGTCGGTGACGTCACCCCCGACCCCACCACCGGTCGCGCGCCGACCGAGCACGAGCGCATCAAGGCGATGCTGGCCATCGCGCTGAAGGCCGAGGAGGTCGGGCTCGACGTCTTCGCGACCGGCGAGCACCACAACCGCCCGTTCGTGCCCTCGTCGCCGACGACCATGCTCGGCTACATCGCCGCCCGCACCGAACGCCTGCTGCTGTCCACCGCCACCACCCTCATCACCACCAACGACCCGGTGAAGATCGCCGAGGACTACGCGATGCTCCAGCACATCGCGGACGGCCGCGTCGACCTCATGATGGGGCGCGGCAACACCGGGCCCGTCTACCCCTGGTTCGGCAAGGACATCCGCGACGGCATCGACCTCGCCGTGGAGAACTACGCGCTGCTGCGCAGGCTCTGGGACGAGGACGTGGTGACCTGGAAGGGCAAGTTCCGTACGCCCCTGCAGTCCTTCACCTCGACCCCGCGCCCGCTCGACGGCGTCGCGCCGTTCGTCTGGCACGGCTCCATCCGCTCGCCGGAGATCGCCGAGCAGGCCGCGTACTACGGAGACGGGTTCTTCCACAACAACATCTTCTGGCCCGCCTCCCACACCAAGCAGATGGTCAACCTGTACCGGCAGCGCTTCGCCCACTACGGGCACGGCACCCCCGAGCAGGCGATCGTCGGGCTCGGCGGCCACGTGTTCATGCGGAAGAACTCCCAGGACGCGGTACGGGAGTTCAGGCCGTACTTCGACAACGCGCCGGTCTACGGGCACGGGCCCTCCCTGGAGGAGTTCTCCTCCCAGACCCCGCTGACCGTCGGCTCCCCGCAGGAGGTCGTCGAGCGCACCCTGTCCTTCCGCGACTACGTCGGCGACTACCAGCGCCAGCTGTTCCTGGTCGACCACGCGGGGCTGCCGCTGAAGACCGTCCTGGAACAGATCGACATGCTCGGCGAGGAGGTCGTCCCCGTGCTGCGCAAGGAGTTCGCGAACCTGCGCGCCGCGAACGTGCCGGACGCGCCCACGCACGCGGCGCGCGTGGCCGCGAAGTCCGAGGAGAGCGACAAGTCCGTGGTGAGCGCCACGTCAGGGGAGAGTGCCGCATGAAGCTCGTCGTCGTGTCCGCGGGGATCGGCTCCCCCTCGTCCACCCGGCTGCTCGCCGACCGCATCGCCGCCGCGACCGCGGCGCGCGTCCCCGCCGAAGTCGAGGTCGTCGAGGTGCGCGACCTCGCGGCGGAGATCGCGCAGCACATGGTCACCGGGTTCCCCGCGCCCCGGCTGGCCGCCGCGCTCGACGCGGTGGCGGCGGCGGACGGGCTGATCGCCGTGACGCCCGTCTTCTCGGCCTCGTACAGCGGACTGTTCAAGTCGTTCTTCGACGTGATCGACAAGGACGCGCTGACCGGCAAGCCGGTGCTCATCGGTGCCACGGGCGGCAGCGCCCGCCACTCGCTGGTCACCGAGCACGCGATGCGCCCGCTCTTCACCTACCTGCGGGCCCTGGTCCTGCCCACCGCGGTCTACGCGGCGTCCGAGGACTGGGGCGGGGACGGCCTCGCACAGCGCATCGAGCGGGCCGGTGCCGAACTGGCGCGGTTCCTGGGGCGCTCCGACGCGTCCGACCGCGCGACCGGGGACGCCGCGCACCCCGACGTGGACACCGCGGCGGCCATCGCGCCGCGCTCGCTGACCGGGGCGATCACCTCGGTCGACGAGGAGACGGGGTTCACGGTGGTGCCGTTCGCCGAGAAGCTGGCGGAGCTGCGCGTGCGGTGACCGGGGCGGGCGGTGCGGGTGGGGCGGTGCGGGCGGTGTGGGGCGTTACGGGGAGTGGACCGCCGCGTACGGGGTACGCGGCGCTGTCCGCCGCGCGGAGGGAGCCCGCACGCCATGACCCCGCTCACCCCGGCCGCCCAGGCCCGTACGGTCACCACCGACGTTCCCGCCCGCCTGGACCGGCTCCCCTGGTCCCGCTGGCACCGGACGATCGTCGTCGGCCTGGGCACCGTGTGGATCCTGGACGGGCTCGAAGTCACCACCGTCGGCAACATCGCGAGCCGTCTCTCCGAGGACGGCAGCGGCCTCGACATCACCTCCGCGCAGGTCACCGGCATCGCGGCCGCGCTGTACGTGGCGGGCGCCTGCGCCGGCGCGCTGTTCTTCGGACGGCTCACCGACCGCTACGGCCGCAAGCGCCTCTTCATGGTCACCCTCGCCGTGTACCTCGCCGCCACCGCGCTGACCGCGCTCTCCTTCAGCCCCTGGTGGTTCTTCGGCTGCCGCTTCCTGACCGGCTTCGGCATCGGCGGCGAGTACGCGGCGATCAACTCCGCGATCGACGAGCTCGTCCCGGCCGCGTACCGGGGCCGCGTCGACCTCGTCGTCAACGGCAGCTACTGGCTGGGCGCGGTCGGCGGCTCGCTGCTCTCCGTCGTCATGCTCGACACCGGACTGTTCCCCAAGGACGTGGGCTGGCGGCTCGCCTTCGCGCTCGGGGTCGTGCTCGGCCTGGCCGTCCTGCTGGTGCGGCGGAACGTCCCCGAGAGCCCGCGCTGGCAGTTCCTCCACGGCCACGAGGACAAGGCGCGCGACCTCGTCGCGGACGTGGAACGGAAGGTCGAGGAGGAGAAGGGCGAACCGCTGGCACCGCCCGCGGGCGAGATCACCGTGGAGCAGCGCAAGAGCATCGGCTTCGGGCTGATCGCCAGGACCGTCTTCCGCGACCACACCCGGCGCGCGGTGCTCTCGCTCTCCCTCTTCGTCGGCCAGGCGTTCCTCTACAACGCGATCACCTTCGGCTTCGGCGCCGTCCTCACCACTTTCTTCGACGTCCCCGCGGGGCACACGGGCTACTACTTCGCGGTCATCGCCGCGGGGAACTTCCTCGGGCCACTGCTCCTCGGCAAGCTCTTCGACACGGTCGGGCGGCGTGTCATGATCTCCGCCACCCATCTGCTCTCCGGCGCCCTGCTCTTCGGCACGGCATGGCTCTTCGACCGCGGCGGGCTGACCGCGACGACCATGACGGCCTGCTGGTGCGCGGTCCTCTTCTTCGCGTCGGCGGGCGCCAGCAGCGCGTACCTCACGGTCTCCGAGATCTTCCCGATGGAGACCCGTGCCATGGCGATCGCCTTCTTCTACGCGATCGGCACGGCGGCGGGCGGCATCAGCGGTCCCCTGGTCTTCGCCGACCTGACCGGTTCGGGAGTCGTCGGGGACACGGCTCTCGCCTTCCGGCTCGGCGCCGCCCTGATGTGCGCGGCGGGCCTGGTGGCGGCGGTGTGCGCGGTACGGGCGGAAGGACGGTCCCTGGAGGACGTCGCCCGGCCCCTGTCGGAGACGGGTTCGGCGGAGCCGACCCGCGACGGGGACCGGGCCGGGGGCGCCTGACCGGAGCGGTCAGCGGTCCCGGGCGCACACTCGGAGCGTGCGCAGCCGCGGGTCCGCCGCGTCCGGGACGTTCATGCCCGCGCCGATGCCCGTGCGCAAGTACGCGATCACCGGCTCCGTGAGGCGCTCGCCGGGCAGGACCGCCGGGATGCCGGGCGGATAGGGCGTCACCATCTCGGCGGCGATGCGGCCCGCGGCCTCGGCCGGCGGCACGTCCTCGACCGGGCCGAAGTAGGCGTCCCTGGGCGCGCACGCCTGCTCCAGCCTCAGTTCGCGCGGCGTGGGCACGGCCACGGTCGGCGCGCCGGACAGCTCGCCCGCGTGGCTGACCAGGTCGCGCAGCGCGTCGAGGAGCACCGCCGCGGTCGCGGGGGTGTCCGCGTGGGTCAACTGGGCGGCGATGCGGCGGTGGTCGGCGACGTGCAGGTCGATGGAGCGGTGGGAGCGCAGCCAGTCCGCCGCCCGGTAACCGGTGGTGCCCAGCTCCGACACGTCGATCAGCACCGGCAGCGGATCGGTGTCGGCGGCGAGACCGGGGCCCGCGAGGTCCCGGTGCCCGTACAGCCGCAGCCCGTCGATCCGCCCGATCTCGGCGCGCACGTCCCTCGCCAGCTCCAGCGCCCGGCCCAGCAACTCCTCGCCGTGCAGCGCCATCTGGCGCCGCCAGCCGTCGAGGCCCGCGTAGATCAGTACGGAGGGGCTGGTCGTGCCCAGCAGATCGGCCCGGGACCGCAGCGCCGCCACGTCGATCAGCCCGCTGCTCAAGTGGAAGACCGAGCCCTGTTCGAGGCCGCTGCCCATCTTGTGGATGCTGGTCACGCAGACGTCGGCGCCCGCGTCCACCGCCCAGGAGGGCAGCTCGGGGTGGAACGGCAGGTGCGCGCCCCACGCCTCGTCGACGATCAGCGGGCGCGAACGGCCGTGGCACACGTCGGCGATCGCGCCCAGGTCCGCGCAACTCCCGTACGGAGTGGGGCTGGTGACCAGTGCGCCGCGCGCGTCGGGGTGGCGCGCGAAGGCGCTCTCGTACGAGGCGGCCGACGGTGGGTGCGCCAGGGCGTGCGCGCCGTCCCACTGGGGCTCCACCCACACCGGGACGATCCCGCACAGGATCAGCCCGGCGACCACCGACTTGTGGGCGTCGCGCCCGACGAGCAGCTTCTCGTGGGGGCCCGCGACCGCGAGCATCGCGGCCTTGACCGAGAGCGAACTGCCGCACGTGGTGAAGAAGGTGTGCTCGGCGTGGACCGCGTCGGCCATCAGCCGCTCGGCACGGCGCAGCACGCCGCCCAGCGAGCGGCGGTCGTCGAGCCCGCCGGACGCGAGCACGTCGGCCGCGAAGACCGCGTCCCCCAGCACCCGCCTGGCCTGCGCGTCGGCGCCGCGCGCCTGTTTGTGCCCCGGAGGCGTGAAGGCCAGGCGGCCGCGCCGGTGATAGGCGTCGAGGGCTTCCAGTACGGGGGCTGTGGTGTGGTCCATGGCGACCGGGTACCACGGTCGGGGCCGATCAGTGCCGGGAGGGCGGAGGGGCGCCGCGGGGGAGCGGTCACGGCTGGGCGGAGGCGCCGCCGCTCCCGGGCCCGGCCGCGCGGACGGCGGCCGTCCTGCGCCGGGCCCGGGACGCGGCGCGGTCCCTGGCGTGCCGCGGGCGGGCCGCGCGGGCGCCGGACCGCCTGGGCGGGCGGTGCGACGGGAGGGGGCCGGGGGCCCGGTGCGCCCCCGCCGTTCCTGGCCGCGCGGGCGGCAGCCGCGACGGCTCGGGACCGAACAGGCGGTCCTCGTAGTGGCCCAGACCGACGACCGTGACGAGGAGCAGCCCCGGTGTCAGCAGCGAGACGAGCAGGACGACAACAGGCATGGGACCGACCCCGCCTTTCCTGAGACGCTGCCCGGCGGGTGGCCCGGAGAGCCGACGCCAAACGTCACGGTTCGGGCGCCTAGGCTGCTGTGCGGCAGCGACGCACCGGGCCCGTGCCCGGCCCCCTTCCTCCCCAGGAGCGCACACCGTGTTCGAACCCGCAGACCCAGCAGACCCCGCAGGTCCCGCAGACCCTTCGGCTTCCGCGAACCCCGCGGAGTATCCGTACCCCGAGAGCGTCCGGCCCGACTCGGCGCCCGTGCCGCACGCGCTGCTCGCGCCCGTGCTCGGACTGCTCGGCAGGTGGCACGGACTGGGGCGGGGCGAGTACCCGACGATCGACGGCCCGTTCTCGTACGCCCAGGAGGTGACGTTCAGCCACGACGGGCGCCCCTTCCTGCGCTACGAGGCCCGCGCCTGGCTGCTCGACGCGGACGGCGCCCCGCTGCGGCCGTCGGCCCGCGAAAGCGGCTGGTGGCGGCTCCAGCCCGAAGGGCGCGTCGAGGCGCTGATCACCCAGCCCACCGGCATCGCGGAGATCGCCGTCGGCAGCGCGGACGGCACCGCGGTCGACCTCGCGACGCACGAGGTGGCGCTGGCGCCCACCGCCAAGCAGGTCGACGCCACCCGGCGCGGGTACGCGCTGGCCGAGGACGGCACGCTCACCTTCGTCCACGAGCTCGCGGCGGTCGGCCGGCCGCTCCAGCACCACCTCTCCGCGCGGCTGCGGAGGATCTGAGCCCGCGGCGCGGCCGTGGGAAGCCTCGGACGCAGGCTCTCAGAACTGTCTGAGGTGGTCGCGCAGCGTCCTCGCCACCTGCGCCATGACGGCCTCCGCGCCCGGCTGCGCCCCCGCCGGGACCAGTGACTCGGTGAGCACGGCGACGGCGAACGCCTGGCCGTCGGCGTGCTCCACGATGCCGATCTCGTGCCGCAGGTTGAGGAGCGTGCCCGTCTTGGACGACCACGTGGTCGCGTCCGAGCTGAAGTCCGGTGCGAGGCGGTGGCGCAGCATGTTGTTGGCCATCAACTCGCGTATTCGGGCGGCCACTTCGGGGTGGACGGCGGACGGAGTCCAGAGCGCCTGGAGCAGTTCGACGTAGGCGCGGGCACTGCCGGTGTTGGCGCGCGTCGTGTCCAGCTGCGGCAGCCGGTGGCCGCGGCCACCGGTCCCGGCGTCGATCGCGAGGGCGTGGGCGAGATGGGCCTCGGCGGCGTCGAAGCGCTCCGCCGGGGTGTCGGACAGCTCGCGCATGGTGTGCCGGACGGTGATGCCGCGTACGCCCAACTCGTCGAGGATCGCGGCGACCCGGGCGGGCGGCGTCAGCTCGAACAGCGCGTCGGCGGCGGCCCCGTCGCTGATGCACGTACTCAGGTAGAGCAGGTCGTCGACGGCGATCCTCGCCGGGTGCCGGAAGCGGCTCACGCCGGTGGGGCCGGGGGTGGTGATCCGCCCCGGCCGTACGTCCAGGGGCGTCGCCCCGTCCAGCTCGCCCCTGCGGATGCGCTCGACGGTCGCCAGCGCGAGCGGGACCTTGACGAGCGAGGCGGACGGCAGCTCGGTGTCGGGGTCGATGCCGAGTTCCCGGCCCGTGTGCAGGTCGCGCACGAGCAGACAGCCGCGCAGGCCGCTGTCGCGGAGCAGTTGCCGCATGTCGAGCAGGAGGGCTTCGGAGTTCACTCGGCGCCTCCGGGGCGGGAGTCGGGGATCGGTGCCGGGCCGTCGGAGTCGGGGTTGGAGCGGGGGTGGGGGCGGGGGGCGACCGGCTGCGCGCCCAGGCAGCGGGCGATCGCCCCGCCCAGGCGTGCCTCGACATGCTGCGGATTACCGTCCGCCGCCGTGGCGACCGCGTAGCCCCTGCCGAGTGCGGTCTCGCCGATCGGCCGCCATTCGAGGGCGAGTTCGGCCGCCTGCGCGGGCGAGCACAGCAACAGGTCGTCGCCGCACAGCACCTCGGCAGCGGCCGTCGCCAGGTCGGGCGCGACGGCCAGTTGCGCGGGCCGCAGCCCGAGCGCGTCGCGCAGCCGGGTCAGCGGGTCGCGGATGTGCGGCACGTCGTCCTCCGGCTGGATCCAGACGCGCCGCGCGGGTCCGCTCGCGCCGCGCCCGACCCGCAGCGTCTCCAGGTAGACGCGCCGCGCGCCGGGCGGCGAGGCGCAGGCGAGGCCGAGGGGCACGGACCAGGTCGCGTCGGACTCCACGACGGCGACCAGGGCCGCGCGCACCTGCTGGGAGCGGATCAGCTCCAGGCGCCGCGCCGGGTCGGCGGCGCGGAGTTCGAGGGTGACGCCGTGCCCGCGCGCCTCGGCGACGAGCCGCGCGAGGCCGGCCGTGGAGCAGGTGCCGGGCACCGCGAGCCGCCACGGCCTGCGCCCCGCCTCCGTCGCCTCGTGCAGCAGCACGTCGGCCGCCTGGACGAGCTGCCTGGCCGCAGGCAGCAGGTCGCGGCCGAACGGCGTGAGGACGGCGCGCCGCGACGTCCGCTCGAACAACTGCTCGCCGAAGCGCTCCTCCAGGGCCGCGACGCGACGGCTGGCCACCGACTGGGACATGCGCGCGGCGGACGCCCCGACGGTGAAACTGCCGTGCTCGCTGACGCTGACGAAGGCGCGGCACGCTCCCACCAGGTCCACGCCCGGCACTCTATGCCGGAACAGCATGGAACAGCACATTGACGCATTGGACCGCATGACGGCGGCGGGGCGAGGCTGGTGCAGGCACTCATGCCCAGGCGCTGACCCGCCACGTCGTATCACTGGAGGTACGGACATGCAGCACACCCGCACCCAGCGCGCGTTCGTCGCGGCGCTCGCCGCGCTGGTCGTCGTCCCGCTGGCGGCCTGCACGCGCGACGAGCCGTCGGCGCGGGCCGCCGCGTCCGCCCAGGACGCGTCCGCGTCGTCCGTGAAGGCCGTGGCGCCCACGGGGTCCGACGCGGCCGCGCGGACCCACACCGCCCGGTTCGAGTCGCTGGAGCGGAAGTTCGGGGCCCGGCTCGGCGTCTACGCGATCGACACCGGCACCGGCCGCGAAGTGACCCACAACGCCGGGCAGCGCTTCGCGTACAACTCCACCTTCAAGGCCCTGCAAGCCGGAGCCGTGCTGCGGAAGTTCAAGCTGAGCGGCATGGACCGGGTGGTGAAGTACACCCGGGACGACCTGGTCGACCACTCGCCCGTCACCGAGAAGCACCTCGACACCGGCATGACCCTGCTCGCGCTGTGCGAGGCGGCCGTCCGGTACAGCGACAACGCGGCGGCCAACCTCCTCTTCGCCGAACTCGGCGGCCCCCGGGGCCTGAACGCCGTGCTCAAGGAGCTGGGCGACGACACCACCCGGATGGTGCGCGAGGAGCCCGAGCTGAGCCGCTGGGTGCCGGGCGAGCGGCGCGACACGACCACGCCGCGCGCCTTCGCCGAGAACCTGCGCGCGTTCGTGCTCGGGGACGCGCTGGAGGAGCCCGAGCGGGACCGGCTCGCGCGGTGGCTGAAGACCAACCTCACCGGGGACGAGCTGATCCGGGCGGGGATGCCGAAGGACAAGGGCTGGGTGGTCGGCGACAAGACCGGCTCCGGCAGCTACTACGGGGCCCGCAACGACATCGCGGTGGTCTGGCGCCCGGACGCCGCGCCCCTCGTCGTCTCGATCATGTCGAACCTCGGGACGAAGGACGCCGAGTACGACAACAAGCTGATCGCGCAGGCGGCGGCGGTCGTCGCGGGGGCGCTGGACAAGCCGTAGCGCTCCGGCCGGGAGCACCGGGAGCACCGGGAGCACTGAGAGCACCGGGAGCACCGACAGGACCCGGCAAACGATGGTGATCTTGAGTTGATACCTTGGATCGTGCCGGTGGGGGGCCGCCGTAGGGTTGCGTACGCCACCCCTCGGCGTCGTGCCACGTGTGCGCCAGCGTCGTCGTCACGGGCCTGTTCCCCGTACGGCCGATCCAAGGGCTCTCTCTTGTTCACCACACGATTCACCACGAAATCCGCCATGTTCGAGGCGTCCGCGCTCAAGGCGTCCGCCTCCCGCCTCCTCTCCGCCACCGGGCTGCTCGCCGCCGCGACGGGCACGGCCGTGCTGGCCGCGGCGACGCCCGCGCAGGCCATCGTCGGCGGCCGGGAGGCCGTGGCGGGGGAGCACCCCTTCGTCGTCTCCGTGCAGCAGTACGGCGGCCACTACTGCGGCGGCTCCCTGATCTCCGACCGCTGGGTGCTGACCGCCGCGCACTGCGGCATCGTCGCGGGCGCCAAGGTCCGCGTCGGCTCGCTGGACCAGACGTCGGGCGGCACCCTGATCGAGGTCGAGGAGGCCGTCGACCACCCCGACTACGCGCCGCGCTACGGCGGCGGGGCCGAGGGCAGGGCCGACGACGTGACGCTGCTCCGGCTGAAGAGCGCCGCGCCCGCGAGCGCGCGGCCCGTGCGGCTCGGCGGCTCCAAGGACCTCGCGGAGCACCCGCGCGTGCTGGGCTGGGGCATCACGGCGATCGGCGGCGGCGAGCCCGCGCAGCGGCTCAGGCAGCTCGACGTGAGCTACCGCCCCGACGCCGACTGCGCGGGCAACGAGATCGTCACCAGGTACCCGGGCTACTCCTTCTGCCTGGACAACCCGGACGGCCAGTCCGCCGCGTCCATGGACTCCGGCGGCCCGATCGTCGTCAAGCGGGGCACGGACTGGGTGCAGGTCGCGGCCGTGCGCGGGGGCGGCGGCCCCTCGGGTACGGGTGACCAGTTCGGCAAGTACCCGTGGGTCGGCACGGACGTGACCCGCGCGGACACCCTGGCGTGGATCACGGCGACGACGGGCGTGCGCACCGCCGCCTGACGACCCGGCTAGCCGTCCCCCCGGCGGCGCCCGCCCAGCCGGTCCGTCAGGCGCCGGCCGAGCCGCGCCTCCAGCGCGTACACGGCGACGACCCCGCCGAGCGCCGGGCCGATCCAGTTGGGCACGGGCAGCAGCAGCGCGGTCATCCCGACCACGAACACGGCTGCCACGGCCACGGCCAGATCGGCCAGGGTGTTGCGGGGCTTGTCGATCATGCGGCTCCACCTTGCTCTTCGTCCACGACGTCTTTCGAGCGGTCGTTCGAAGCAGTCTAGTTCGGCCGCATTCGTGGCTTTCGGGGAGATTCGTCGTACCCGTCGTCCCGCCCGGCGCAGGCCCCTCGTGTCCGGGGCCGGGCGGGACGGCTCAGCGCACCGCCGCCCGTCGGCGTGCCGCGGGCTTCGCGGGGGTCTTCGTCCCGCGCGCGGACGACGCGGCCTCGGCCTCGTCCTTCTCGCTGTTCGCCCACAGCGACCGCACGTGCCCCAGATGGCGGGCCATGCACTTCTCGGCGCCCTTCGCGTCGCCCGCGAGCATCAGGTCCAGGAGCTCGACGTGCTCCTCGGCCGACGGCAGCAGGTTGCCGCTCTCGTCCAGCGCGGTCAGGCCGTACAGCCGGGAGCGCTTGCGCAGGTCGCCGACCGTCTCCACGAGGCGGTCGTTGCCGGAGAGCGCGAGGAGCGAGAGGTGGAAGCGGCGGTCGGACTCCAGATAGCCGATCAGGTCGTGCTCGCGGGCGGCGCGCACGATCTCCTCGGCGACGGGGCGCAGCACCTCCAGGTCCTCGCGCGCCGCCGTGCGCGTGATCCGGCCGACCATGGGGATCTCGATCAGCGCGCGGATCTCGGTGTACTGGTCGAGGTCCTTCTCGTTCACCTCGGTGACCCGGAAGCCCTTGTTGCGGACCGGCTCGACCAGGCCCTCGCGGGCCAGGTCGAGCATCGCCTCGCGGACGGGCGTGGCCGAGATCCCGAAGTCCTCGGCGAGCCCCGGCGCGGAGTACACCTCGCCGGGGCGGAGCTCGCCGGAGATCAGCGCGGCACGCAGAGCATGGGCGACCTGGTCGCGCAGGCGTTCCGTGGTCGTGATCAGGTTGTTCTGCTTCAGGTGCCCCATGGCCTGTTTCCCTCCGTCACCCGCCGGACACGCGTCTCCCGTCGGAAGTGCCGGAACTGCCGGGGCCGGGCGGATCACCAGAGTACAATGTCACGTTGCCAATGCGGGTCCAAGGGTGTAGGTGCGGCTTGAGGTGTAGAACTCCAGTGCCGCGGCGCCCTGTTCGCGCGATCCGTGGCTGGATGCCTTCGCACCGCCGAACGGCAGGTGGAAGTCGACGCCCGTGGACGGCGCGTTGATCCGGATCATCCCGGTGTCCAGCTCGTCCAGCGAACCGAGCACCGCGTCGAGTCCGGCCGTGTGCACCGACGTGACCAGGCCGTACGGCACGGAGTTGGCGATCTGGGTCGCCTGCGCCAGGTCGTCGGCGCGCAGCAGCGCCGCCACCGGGCCGAACACCTCGTCGTGCAGCACCCGGTGGTCCGGTGCCACGCCCTCCACCAGCACCGGAGCCGCGAACCAGCCGGACGAGTCGGGTGCCGCGCCCGAGGCCGCGACCCGCAGTCCCGCGACCGCTTCCACGGCCCGGTCCCGCGCCGCCTCGGTGATCAGCGGCCCGCACGCCGTCGCGGGGTCCGCGGGGTCGCCCACCGCCGTCTTGGCCAGCGCCTCCACGAGCGCCTCGCGCAGCGGTTCGTACGCCCCGCCCACCGCGATCACCCTGCTGGTCGCCGTGCACTTCTGGCCCGCGAACCCGGCGACCGCCGCCGCGATGTGCGCCGCCGCCCTGCCGAAGTCCGCGTCGGGCAGCACGATCGCCGCGTTCAGCCCGCCCATCTCGGCCTGCACGGGGACGCCTCGGCCCGTCGCGGTGCGCACGACCGCACCGCCCACCGCGGTCGAACCGGTGAACGAGACCACGTCGGCGGCCGAGGTCAGCGCGTTGCCCTCGGTCGGGCCGCCGGGCAGCACGGTCAGCGCGCGCTCCGGCAGGTGCGGCGCGGCCAGTTCGGCGAGGCGCAGCGCGCACGCCGTCGCGTCCGGCGCGGGCTTCAGCACCACGGTGTTGCCCGCCGCGAGCGCGGGGGCCGCCTTCCACGTCGGAATGGCGAAGGGGAAGTTCCACGGAGTGATCAGACCGGCCACGCCGTGCGGGCGGCGCCGCGTCAGCAGCGTGCCGAGGCCGTCGGCCGACTCGTGCACGGCGCCGACCGGCGCGTACGGCGCCTGGGCGTAGTACCGCCAGATCGCGACCGTGCGCGCCACCTCGGCCCGCGCCTCGGAGATCGGCTTGCCGACCTCGCGCACCGCGAGGGCGGCCAGCTCGTCGGCCGCGCCCGCCACCGCGTCCGCGATGCCCGTGAGCGCCGCCGCACGGGCCGCCGCGCCGCCGCCCGCCCACTGGCGCTGCGCTGTCCTGGCCCGCTCCACCGCGTCCACGGTGGCGAACGCGCCGGGGGCCGCGACGTCCACGACGAGGTCGGTGGGGTCTGCGGGGTTGCGCGACTGGATCCGGGCGGCGCCCGCCCTGCTGGAAGAAGTCGTGCCGGACGTGGAAGTCGTGTTGTTCACGGGGGTGTTGTCGCTCTCGGGGGTGTCGCCGCGTTCGGGAATCTGATGGCTGTCGTGAGGGGTGCCGCTCACAGGAGGAAGCCTCCGGGGAAGGGGTCGTCCGGGTCGAGGAAGTACTGCGCGGTGCCGGTGATCCAGGCCCGGCCCGTGATGGTCGGGACCACCGCGGGGAGGCCGGCGACCTCCGTCTCCTCCACGAGGCGGCCGGTGAACTCCGTACCGATGAAGGACTCGTTGACGAAGTCGCGGCCGATCGGCAGCTCGCCGCGCGCGTGCAGCTGCGCCATCCGTGCCGAGGTGCCCGTCCCGCACGGGGAGCGGTCGAACCAGCCGGGGTGGATCGCCATCGCGTGGCGCGAGCGCTGCGCGTCGGAGCCGGGGGCGGCGAGGTAGACGTGCTTGACGCCCGCGAAGTCCGGGTTCTCGGGGTGGACGGGACGGTCGGCGGAGGCGTTGATCGCGTCCATCACCGCCAGGCCCGCCGCCAGCAGCTCCTGCTTGTGCGCGCGGTCGAACGGCAGCCCCAGGTCGTCGAGTTCGACGAACGCGTAGAAGTTGCCGCCGAACGCCAGGTCGTACGTCACCGTCCCGTAGTCCGGCACGTCGATCTTGCGGCCGAGGGCCACGTTGAACGCCGGGACGTTGGTGAACGTGACCGACTTCGCCGCGCCGTCCTCGACGCGGACGTCGACGGAGACCAGCCCGGCGGGCGTGTCGAGCCTGACGCGGGTGACCGGCTCGGTGACCGGCACCATCCCGGTCTCCACCAGCACGGTCGCCACTCCGATGGTGCCGTGGCCGCACATCGGCAGCAGCCCGGACACCTCGATGTAGAGCACGCCGTAGTCCGCGTCGGGGCGGGTCGGCGGCTGGAGGATCGCGCCGCTCATCGAGGCGTGGCCGCGCGGCTCGTACATCAGCAGCGTGCGCAGGTGGTCCAGGTGCTCGATGAAGTGCATCCTGCGCTCGGCCATGGTGGCGCCGGGGATGACCCCGACGCCGCCCGTGATGACCCGGGTGGGCATGCCCTCGGTGTGCGAGTCGACCGCGTGGTAGACGTTGCGGGTGCGCATGGGTAACTCCTTCTCTGCCGGCTCTTGCGGGTCAGCGGTGGTTGTCCGCGAGGGCCTTCTCGGTCGCGGCGCGCACCGCGGCCTCGACCCGGCCGGTCAGCGCGGAGCGCGGCGGACGGCTCGGGCCGCCGTGCCGTCCCGTGATGTCCATGGACAACTTGATGGCCTGGACGAACTCCGTCTTGGTGTCCCAGCGCAGTAGTGAGTGCAGGGAGCGGTAGAGCGGCAGCGCCGCGTCCAGGTCGCCCGCGCAGGCGGCGCGGTACAGCTCGGTGCAGGAGGCGGGGAAGGCGTTGGGGTACCCGGCGATCCAGCCGACCGCGCCGGCCAGCGCCAGTTCGAGCAGCACGTCGTCGGCGCCGACCAACAGGTCGAGGCCCGGGGCGAGTTCGGCCAGCTCGTAGGCCCGCCGGACGTCGCCGGTGAACTCCTTGACGGCCACGATGGAACCCTCGGCGTGCAGCCGGGCGAGCAGCGCCGGGCGCAGGTCGACCTTGGTGTCGATCGGGTTGTTGTACGCCACCACGGGCAGCCCGACCTTCGCGACCTCGGCGAAGTGGGCGCGCACCGGCTCCTCGTCGGCGCGGTAGGCGTTGGGCGGCAGCAGCAGGACCGAGCCGCAGCCCGCCCCGGCGGCCTGCTCGGCCCAGCGCACCGCCTCGGCGCTGCCGTAGGCGGAGACGCCGGGCAGGACGCGGGCGCCGTCGCCCGCGGCCTCGACGGCGGTGCGCACGACGCGGGCGCGCTCCTCGTCGGTGAGGGTCTGGTACTCGCCGAGCGAGCCGTTGGGCACCACGCCGTCGCAGCCGTTCGCGATGAGCCACGCGACGTGCTCGGCGTACGCGTCGTGGTCCACCGACAGGTCCTCGCGCAGCGGCAGCGCGGTGGCGACCATCACGCCGCGCCACGGACGCTCGGGGCTCCAGGCGGCGGGGGTCTCGGGGGCGGGGGAGACGGCGGGTTCTGTGCTCATGGCGTGGCCCTCTCTGCGGTGTCAGCGGGGTCGTGGGAGGCGGCGAGCGCGCCGAGGGGTACGGGCACGGAGAGCGGTCTGCGGTCGGGCGAGGCGGGCGCCTTGCCCGCGAGGCAGGTGACGGCCGCGCCGCACACCCGGCCCTGGCACCAGCCCATGCCCGCCCGGGTGAGGAGCTTGACGGTGCGGGCGTCACGGGCGCCCTGGTCCTCGACGGCCTCCCTGATCCGGCCCGCCGTCACCTCCTCGCAGCGGCACACGTCCGTCTCGTCGTCCAGCCACTGGTGCCAGCCGGGCCCGGGGGCGTGGGCCGCCGCCATGACGTCGGCGAAGGAGCGCATGCGGCCCCTGCGGCGCAGCAGCCGCCGCACGCGCGCGGAGCCGCTGTCGGACGCCGGGGCGGCGGAGAGCCGCTCGGCGATCGACCTGGCCGCCAGCTCGCCCTCGACGAAGGAGAGCTTGACGCCGCCGATGCCGCCGGTCTCACCCGCGGCCCACAGTCCGGGCACGGACGTCCGCTGTTCCTCGTCCACCACCAGTGCGTGCGCGCCGTCCGCGGTGGGCCGCGTGGCGCAGCCCAGCGTCGTCGCCAGCTCGATCTGCGGCACGAGCCCGTGGCCGACGGCGAGCGCGTCGCACTCGATCCGCCGCTCGGTCCCGGGCTTCGGCCGCCACGACGCGTCCAGCCTGGAGACCGTCACGGCCTCCACCCGGTCCTTCCCGTGCACGGCCGTGACCGCGCTCCGCCCGCGCACCCGCACCCCGTGCCTGGCCAGCGCGGAGCCGTGCACCACGGCCTCCACCATCTTGCCCGGGTTCACCGCGAGCGCGCCGGGGTACTTGGCGTACCCCAGGTATCCGGCCGCCTCGATCACGGCGGGCACCCGCGCCCCCGCGGCGGCGAGCGACGCGGCGACGGCGAGCAGCAGCGGGCCGCTGCCCGCGACGACGACGCGCCGCCCCGGCAGCACGAGCCCGGACTTGAGCATCGCCTGGGCGCCGCCCGCGCCGACGACCCCGGGCAGGGTCCAGCCGGGGAAGGGCAGCTGGCGCTCGTACGAGCCGGTGGCGACGAGCACCGCGCGGGCGCGCACGCGCACGGGCGTGCCCCCGTCGCCGTCGTCGCCCACCAGCGCGTGCACGTTCCACGGCGCGTTCTCGTCGCCGGTGTCGCCGCCCTCGCGGGCGACGGTCCACACGTGGTGGCGCGCGAGGTGCACGGCGCCGCTGCGCTCGAAGCGTCCGCGCAGGGCGGTGAAGGCGGACCAGCCGTGGTGCAGGGCCTCGGGGCGGGTGGCGCCCGTGGCCGGGGCGGGGTGGCGGTAGTACTGCCCGCCGAGCTGTCCGCCCCCGTCCAGCAGCGCGACGGACAGGCCGAGTTCGGCGGCGGTGACGGCTCCGGCGAGGCCGCCGGGGCCCGCGCCGATCACCGCGACGTCATACAGCGAGTCCGGCACGGCCGTTCCCTTCCTGGGTGGTGATCGCGTCGTCGGGCTGCGCGGGCACCAGACAGGCGCGGCGGTTCGGCTCGCCGTTGATCGTGGCGAGGCAGTCGTAGCACTGTCCGATGCCGCAGAACGCGCCGCGCGGGCGGTCGCCGCCGCGGGTGGTGCGCCAGGCGAGGATGCCGGCCGACCAGAGGACGGCGGCGACGGACTGACCGGGCAGCGCGGGCAGGGTCCGGCCGTCGAAGGTGACCTCGAAGGCCCCGTCGGCGGGGGCGCCGACGAGCCGGGCGGGCGTGCGGCCGCCCGGGGCGGCGGCGCCCTGTCCGGTGGGGCCGGTGGATCCGGTGTTGCGGTCAGGCGCCATGGGGCGGCTCCTCTCCGGGGGCGGCGTGGACGGCTGCCGGGAAGCGGTCGGGGCGGAAGGGGGAGGCGTCCACGGGGAGCTCGTGGCCGGCCACCATGGACGCGATGAGCAGCCCGGTCCCCGGGGCGAGGCCGATGCCCGCGCCCTCGTGGCCGCAGGCGTGCAGCAGGCCGGGCACGCGCGGGTCGGGGCCGATCGCGGGCAGGTGGTCGGGGAGGTAGGGCCGGAAGCCGGTGTAGCTGCGCATCGCCCGCACCCCGGACAGGACGGGGAAGAGCTGGACCGCCTGCGCGGCGAGCCGGGACAGCACCTCGACGGACAGGGTCCTGTCGTAGCCGACGCGCTCGCGGCTCGCGCCGATCAGCACCGGGCCCGCCGGGGTGCACTCGACGACGCCGGAGGTCTGGAGCGCGGCCGAGTCGCTGGCGACGTCGGCGACGTAGTCGGCCGCGTACACCTTGTGCCGTACGACGCGCGGCAGCGGTTCGGTGACGAGCACGAAGCCCCGGCGGGGGAGCACGGGCAGGTCCGCGCCCGCGAGCCGGGCCAGGTCGCCGCCCCAGGTGCCGGCGGCGTTGACCACGTGCGGGGCGTGCACCTCGCCGGTCGGCGTGCGCACGCCCCGCACTCCACCGTCGGCGTCGGTGAGGACGGCGGTCACCTCTTCACCGAGGCGCAGGTGGACGCGGCCCCGCACGTCGGCCGCCCGGAGCAGGCGGGCGGCGGCGACGGCGGGCTGCACCTGGGAGTCCTGGGGGTAGTGGTAACCGCCCGCCAGGCCGGGTGCGAGATGGGGTTCGAGGTCGTGCAGCCGGTCGGCCGGGACCTCCTTCGCCTCGACCCCGGCCTCGCGCTGTTTGGCGGCGAAGCCGCCGAGGGCGCGGAGTCCTTCGGGGGAGGACGCGACGACCAGGCCGCCCTTGTTCTCGTACTCCATGTCGTGGGGCAGGAGGTCGCCCAGCTCGCCCCAGAGCTTCAGGGAGAGGAAGGCGAGGTCCAGTTCCGGGCCGGGCTCCTTGTCCGAGACGAGGAGGTTGCCCTCGCCCGCCCCGGTGGTGCCGCCCGCGACGGGGCCGCGGTCGATCACGGTGACGTCGAGGCCGGCCCGCGCGGCGTAATAGGCGCAGGCGGCGCCGACGACCCCCGCTCCGACGACGATGAGGTCCGAGGTTTTTCTCGTGAGCACGCCAGTAACATTTCACATGGCACTGAACTTGCCAAGGGTCTGAAGCGATCGGGTTTCGGGGAGTTCGCGCTGGTCCGTTCATCGACCGTCCATCGACCGTCCATCCGAAGGACACAGATCGATAACGGGAGCGACAGCGTCTTGCTCAGTGCAATTTCACATTACTACGTTACGCATCACATGGCGCAGCACTGTCCCCACAAGTGCCGCCAGGCACATGGCAGTTGATCGCTGCGCGTATGTGCCCACCTCCCACATCCCCACGCTTGGAGACACTGGTGTCCCAGTTGAAGACCCTCCGCACCTCCCTGCTCGCCGTCGCGACGGCCGTGACGCTCTGCGCCACCGCCGCCCAGGCGGGCTTCGCGGCCACCCCCGCCAAGGCCCCCGCCGCCCCCGCCGCTTCCGGGCTCCCCGCCGCGTTCGACGCGGGCAGACCCGGTCCGTCGGCCGCCAACCCGCACGACGAGGTCGAGCGCCTGGCCACCGCGCCCAAGCAGTACGCCGCACTGGCCAAGGGCCCGCGCGAGGCCGCCCCGGGCAAGGTCCCCGGCGTGCAGGGCACGGCCGCCAAGGCCAAGTTCTCCGCCCCGGCCCGCACCCTCGCAGGCGTCCCCTGCACGCTCGACGGCATCAGGGGCCTGTCGCCCGAAGGGCTCGCGGACTTCCTCGCCGACCCGGCGGTCACGGCCAACGGCTGTCTGCGCAGCATCGTCTGGACCTGGGACCAGAGACTGGCCCCCGTCATGTCCGACGCGCACGTCCAGGCGGTCTCCCGGCGCATATCCAGCCTCGCCGCCTCGCACGACGGCAAGAACGGCACGCACCTCGTGGAGATGTTCACCTACCTCCACGCCGTGATCTTCCACGACTTCACGCGCGGCGAGATCGACGTCACCGACGCCCCCACGGTCGACGCCATGCGCCAGGCCATCGAGGCCTTCGGCAACGCCGCCCGCACCTTCGACGCCACCGACACCAACGCCGAGGCCCTGCGCGAAGCCCTCATCGCCGGCAGTGCCCCCGGTCTGCGCCAGTACCAGCTCCCGCTGATCAAGCGCGTCCTGTCCACCATGGACGCCGCCCACCCGGCCACCAACGCCAGCAAGGCCTGGGGCGACGCGACCTGGGCCGCGCTCACCACCACCTACCTCGGCATCTACTCCGGCAACCGGGACGCCGCGTTCCACGCCGCCGTCAAGGCCGACGCCTCCTTCCGCGACGCCTTCAAGGCGTTCGGCGGCTACACCCACCTCAAGGGCAAGACCAACGAGTGGGCCGTGCGCGACGCGACCCTGGAGTACGGCAGGTTCGGCGAGGTCGAGGGGCTGCGGAGCGAGATCGTCACCGGCCTCGGCGCCCTGCTGAGCACCACGGCCGCCAACTTCGGCGAGGGCAGCGCGTCCTGGGCCAAGGCCGCGACCTGGCTCAACGACTTCGGTGCCTGCAAGCAGTACAACATCTGCAAGGAGGACATCGAGCGCAGGCTCTTCCCCAACACCTTCACCTACGACAACGGCGGCATCAAGGTCCGCACCGGCCTCGACCGGGCCACCGTCGACCAGCTCTACTACGCGAGCAAGCAGGTCAAGGCGCAGTACCACCGCGTCCTCGGCAGCGAGGCGCCGCTGGCCGACGACCCCAACGACAGCCTCAACACCGTGCTGTACGCGTCCCGCAAGGACTACGAGATCTACCACCCGCTGCTCACCGGCATGGAGACCGACAACGGCGGCATCTACATCGAGAAGGGCGCCACCTTCTACACCTACCAGCGCCGCGTGCCGCAGGACTCCATGCTGACGCTGGAAGAGCTCTTCCGCCACGAGTACGTGCACTACCTCAACGGCCGCTGGGCCATCCACGGCTCCTACGGCAAGGGCGCCTGGTACGAGAACGACCGCACCACGGCGATGGAGGAGGGCACCGCCGAGTTCTTCGACGGCGCCACCCGCGACGACGGCATCAAGGTCCGCAAGTCGCTGGTCGCGAAGATCATCGACGACACCGCGGGCGGCCGCTCGCGCATGACCGTCAACCAGCTCCTGCACGCCACCTTCCCGGGGGACGGCTTCCGCCTCTACCCCTACGCGGGCACGTTCTTCGAGTTCCTGTGGCTGGAGCGGCCCGCGATGCTCACGTCGATGTACGGCTACCTGCGCGCCAACGACGTGGCGGGCTTCGACGCGTGGCGCAACCGCGTCGGCAACGACCCCGGCACGCAGGCCGCGTACGACAGGTTCCTCGACAAGCAGATCGCGATCGTCAACGACCTGTACGTGCCCGTCACCACGCACGTGCCGTTCGACCAGCTCAGCGCCTCGACACCGGCCCAGATCAAGTCGTCGTTCGCCGCGACCACCAGCAACTCGCCCGACTGCAAGACCAACGGCGACACCGAGCGTCCGCGCTTCGTGTGCAACGGCCGGATCACCGCGAACCTGGGCAACTCCGGCGACCCGGACCAGGTCTTCAAGGACATGTCCGAGACCGTCGACTACTTCATCCTCGACCGGTCGAAGTCGGGCGTGAACAACTTCAACGACATGAACTGCACCTTCGGCAAGGTGGACGTCTGGACGGGTGGCCGCGCCGGCACCTCCTCGTTCACCTGTGAGGGTCCGCTGAAGAGGGGCTGACGACAGCGGGGCGGGGGGCGGGGGGGGGCCCCACCCCCCCCCCCCCCCCCGGGGGCGGGGGGGGCGGCCCCCCCCCCCGCGCCCCCCCCGCCCCCCCCCCCCCCCCCCGGGGGGCACCCC
>NZ_JBITHO010000001.1:239653-660252 GCF_044458065.1 Streptomyces sp. NPDC050504
TTACACGTGTGGGGGTCCGCTGAGGGGGGGGGGCCCCCGGGGGGGGGGGGGGGGGGGGGGCCCCCCCCCCCACCCCGCCCCGGCTTTCCGGGTGCTCACGCCCGCACCTCTTCCGCGAACGCCGCCAGCTCGCCCCGCGTCGGGTACGAATCCTGCGCGCCGCGCCGGGTGACCGCCGCCGCGCCGACCCGTACCGCGAACCGCACGGCCGCCACCAGGTCGTCGCCGAGCCCGAGCCGCCAGGCCAGCGCCGCCGTGAAGGCGTCGCCCGCACCGGTCGTGTCCACCGCCTCGACGCGCGGGCTCGCCACCCGCACCGTCCTCTCCCCGTCCGCGGCCAGCGCGCCCCCGGCGCCCAGCGTCACCACCACCGAACGCGGGCCGAGGGCCAGCAGCGCGGCGGCCCACTCCTCGGGCTCCTCGCCCGCGCCCTCCCCGATGACGACCCGCGCCTCGTGCTCGTTGACCACCAGCGGATCGCACGCCGCCAGGACGGCGGCGTCCAGCGGCGCGGGCGGCGACGGGTTCAGCACCAGCCTGGCCCCGGGCCGCAGCGCCCGCGCCACGGCCGCCACCGTCGCGGGCGGGATCTCCAGCTGTACGGAGACCACCCCCGCCCGCGCGAAGAGACCGCCCGCCGCCTCGACGTCCGCCGGGGTCAGCCGGGCGTTGGCCCCCGGCGACACCACGATGCTGTTGTCGCCCGAAGGGTCCACGGTGATCAGCGCGACCCCGGTGGGCGCACCGCCCGTCAGCATGCCCGAGACGTCCACGCCCGCCGCGCGCAGCGAGCCGGTCAGCAGCCGCCCGTGCGCGTCGTCGCCGACCCGGGCCAGCAGCGCCGTGTCCGCGCCGAGCCTGGCCGCGGCGACCGCCTGGTTGGCGCCCTTGCCGCCCGGGTGGACGGCGAGGTCCGAGCCGAGGACGGTCTCCCCCGCGGCGGGCCTGCGCTCGACGCCCACGACGAGGTCGGCGTTGGCCGAGCCGACCACCAGCAGGTCGCGAGGAGCCTGCCGCGCGCTCATGAGAAGTCCCCGACGTTCTTCGCGGTGACGACCTTGACCGGCACCTTCACCAGCGGCGCCACCCGCTCGCCCCTGGCCGCCCTCACCGCGTTCTCCACGGCGATCCGGCCCAGCTCCCGGGGCTGCTGCGCCACCGACGCGTACAGCGTGCCCGCCTCGACCGCCTTCAGCCCGTCGGGCGTGCCGTCGAAGCCGACCACGGCCACCGACCGGCCCGCCCCCGCGCCGAGCGCCTTGGCCGCGCCGAGCGCCATCTCGTCGTTCTCGGCGAACACGCCGTCGACGTCCGGGTGCGACTGGAGGAGGTTGGTCATCACGTCCAGGCCCTTGGTGCGGTCGAAGTCCGCGGGCTGCTTCGCCACGACCTCGATGCCGGGGAACGCCCTGATGCCGGCGGCGAAGCCCGCGCCGCGCTCCCGGCTGGCCGAGGTGCCGGCCGTGCCCTGGAGGACGACGATCCGGCCCTTGCCGCCCAACCGCTCGGCGAGGGTGCGCGCGGCGAGCCTGCCGCCCTCGACGTTGTCGGACGCGACGAGCGTCGCGGCCTTCGCCTCGTTGACGCCCCGGTCGGCGGCGACCACCGGCACGTCCGCCTTGTTCGCGGCGCGCACGGCGGGGCCGACCGCGTCGGAGTCCACCGGGTTGACGATGACGGCCTTCACGGAGCCGCCGGTGAAGTTCTGGAGCTGGTTGGCCTGCTGGGACGCGTCGTTCTGGGCGTCGGTCACGGTCAGCTCGACGCCCGCCTCCTCCGCCGCGGCCTGCGCGCCCGCCTTCATCTGCACGAAGAAGGGGTTGTTGAGCGTGGAGAGCGACATGCCGACCTTGGTGCCCGTCCCCGACGGGCCCGGGTTGAGCAGCGAGACGGCGGCGACGACGGCGGCCACCACGACCGCGGCGAGCGCCAGCCGCAGCTTGCTCGTGCCGCCGCCGGGGGACGCGGCGGCGGCGGGCGCCGCACCCGCCCTGCGGCGCACGGTGTCCAGCAGCACCGCGAGCGCGATGACCACGCCGATCACGACCTGCTGCCAGAACGCGGAGACCGAGAGGAGGTTGAGGCCGTTGCGCAGCACCGCGAGGATCAGCGCGCCGACCAGCGTCCCCGACGCCTTGCCGACGCCGCCCGCCAGGCTCGCGCCGCCGATGACGACCGCGGCGATCGCGTCCAGCTCGTACCCCTGCGCGGCCTGCGGCTGCGCGGAGGACAGCCGACTGGCCAGGACGATTCCGGCGGCGGCCGCGAACAGCCCCGACAGCGCGTAGACGACCAGCTTCTGCCGCTTGACGCGCAGCCCGGACAGCCGCGCGGCCTCCTCGTTGCCGCCGATCGCGTACATCGAACGGCCGATGTAGGTGCGGTTCAGGATCAGCGCCGTCAGCAGCCCCATGGCGACCATCACCAGGACCGGCACCGGCAGCCGGCCGCCGATGGTGTCGCCGAGGTGCGAGACCGAGTCGGGGAACGGGACGGGGCTGCCCTGCGAGACCACCAGCGACAGGCCGCGGGCCACCGAGAGCATCGCCAGCGTCGCGATGAACGGCGGGAGCTTCCCGTACGAGACGAGGGCGCCGTTGACGAAACCGCAGGCGATGCCCGTGGCGACCGCGAAGACCACCGCGAGCCACACCGGCACGCCCCCGCTCGTCGCCGACCAGGCGAGCACGGTCGCCGAGAGCGCGGCGACCGAGCCGACGGAGAGGTCGATGCCCGCCGAGACGATCACGAACGTGACGCCGAAGGCGAGGATCGCGGTCACCGCGGCCTGCACGCCGACGTTGAGGAGGTTCTGGGTGGTGAGGAAGTCGCCGGAGAGCAGCGACATCGCCACCACCAGGACCACCAGGGCGCTCAGCGCGCCGTTGTCGAGCAGGATCCCGCGGAGGGCGGCCGCGCCGCCACCGGCTCCCTTGATCGGCTGGGTGTCAGTGGCCACGGGAGCCCTCCACTCGGTCGGCGTCGTTGTCGTCGTTGCTGTTGGCGTTGTTGTCGTTGTCGTTGTTGTTGCCGTTGGGGGCGGTGACGGCGAGCGCCATCACCGCGTCCTGGGTCGCCTCGGCGGCGGGCAGTTCGCCCGCGAGCCTGCCGCCCGCCATCACCAGCACCCGGTCGCTCATGCCCAGCACCTCGGGGAGGTCGCTGGAGATCATCAGGACCGCGTGCCCGGACGCCGTCAGCTCGTTGACGAGCTGGTAGATCTCGACCTTGGCGCCCACGTCGATGCCGCGCGTCGGCTCGTCGAGGATCAGCACCTTCGTGTCGGCCAGCAGCCACTTGCCGATGACGACCTTCTGCTGGTTGCCGCCGGACAGGGTGCGCGCGTGCTGGTGCGGCCCCGCCATGCGCACGCCGAGCCGCTCGGCGATCCGGGCGGCCGCCGCGCTCTGCGCCGCGCGGTCCACCAGGCCCGCCCGCGTCGCCGAACGCAGCGTCACGAGCCCCAGGTTCTCCTCGACGGACGCGTCCAGGAGCAGGCCCTGGCCCTTGCGGTCCTCGGGCACGAGCCCGATCCCCGCGGCCATCGCCGCGTTCACGTCGCCCCCGCGCAGCCGTGCGCCGCGCACCTCCACGGTCCCCGCGTCGTAGGGGTCGGCGCCGAACACGGCGCGGGCGACCTCGGTGCGGCCCGCGCCCACCAGCCCCGCGACACCGACCACCTCACCGGCCCGCACCTCGAAGGAGACGTCATGGAAGGCGCCCGCCCTGCTCAACCCCCGTACGGCCAGCAGGGGTTCGGCGCTCTCGGCGCCCTCGGCGGCCTCGGGGCGCTCGCGCGGGTACTGCTGCTCGATGCTGCGCCCCACCATGAGCCGCACGAGGTCGTCCTCGGGCGTGTCGGCGGGCACCTGCCCGACGCTGCGGCCGTCGCGGACGACCGTGACGCGGTCGCCGAGCGCGGCGATCTCGTCGAGGTGGTGGGTGATGAAGACGACCGCGGTGCCGTCGGCGCGCAGCGCCCGGACGATCGAGAAGAGCCTGGCGACCTCGTCGGAGGTGAGCACGGCGGTCGGCTCGTCCATGATCAGGACGCGCGCCTCCAGGCTGAGCGCCTTGGCGATCTCGACCATCTGGAGCCGGGCGATGCCCAGGTCGCGGCACTTGGCGCGGGGGGACACGGCCAGCCCGACGCGCTCCAGGAGCTTCGCGGCCCCGGCCTCCATGCGGCCCCGGTCGATCAGCCCGAGGCGCCGGGGCTGGCGGCCGAGGAAGACGTTCTCGGCGACCGTCAGGTCGGGGACGAGGTTGAACTCCTGGTGGATCGTGGCGATGCCGAGCCGCTCGGCGTCCTGCGCGCCGTGGATGCGGACCTCGTGGCCCTCGACGAGGATGCGGCCGCTGTCGGGGCGGTAGGCGCCGGAGAGCATCTTGACGAGGGTGCTCTTGCCCGCGCCGTTCTCGCCGAGCAGCACGTGCACCTCGCCGCGGCGCAGGTCGAAGTCGACGCTGTCGAGCGCGACCACGCCGGGGAACGTCTTGCGGACGCCCTCCATGCGCAGCAACTCGTCCGGACGGTTCACGGGTCGCTCCTTCACTGGACGGGGGGCGCCTCGCCGCAGGAGCGGCGGACGACCAGCCGGGCGGGGAAGTCGACGGACCGGGCGGGCCTGCCCTCGATCAGGTCGACCAGGGCGCGCACGGCCGCCCGGCCAAGCTCGCCGGTCGGCTGCGCGATCGCGGTGATCGGCGGATCGGTGTGCACGAACCAGGGGATGTCGTCGAACGCGGCGAGCGCGATGTCGCCGGGGACGCGCAGCCCGCGCTCCCTGATCGCGTCCAGCGCGCCGAGCGCCATCAGGTTGTCGGCGGCGAACACCGCGTCGGGCGGCTCGGGCAGCGCCAGGAACCGCTCGGTGGCGCGGCGCCCGCTCTCCGCCTGGAAGTCGCCCTGCCCGATGTACGCGTCGGGGAGCGCGAGGCCCAGTTCGCCCAGCGCGTCGCGGAACGCCGCGACGCGCTCGCTGCCGGTGGTCGTGGCGGCCGGCCCGGCGATGATCGCGAGCCTGCGGTGGCCGAGGCCGTGGAGGTGGCGGACCAGCTCGCGCACGGCGGCCCTGCCGTCGGCGCGCACCACGGGAGGGCCCGGCGCGTCCAGGCCGGGGATCCAGCGGTCCACGAAGACCATCGGCGTACCGCCGCGCGCGGCGTCCAGCATGAGCGGGGAGCCGCCGTCGGTGGGGGAGACCAGGAGGCCGTCGATGCGCCGGTCGAGGAGCGTGCGGACGTGGTGGTCCTGGAGGTCGGGGCGCTCGTCGGCGTTGCCGATGATCACGCTGTAGCCCAGCGCGCGCGCCTCCTCCTCGACGGAGCGGGCCAGCGTGGTGAAGTACGGGTTGAGCACGTCGCTGATGACCAGGCCCAGGGTGCGCGTCTGGTCGGTCCGCAGGGACCTGGCGACGGCGTTGGGCCGGTAGCCGAGGGCCGCGACGGCGGCGAGCACCCGGGAGCGGGCGTCGGGGCTGACGGAAGGGTGATCGTTGAGGACCCGGGAGACCGTGGCGACGGAAACCCCCGCTTCGGCCGCGACGTCCTTGATGCTCGGCATCGCCCTGACCACCTCCTTGTGGTCTTGGAATCGATTACACGGGTGATTGGAATCGATTACACGGACCGTGCGCAAGGGGCTCGGGCCAGGGCGTGACCGGATCGTGATCAGGCGGTACGGGGGTGCGCGGGACCGCTCCGCGCCGAGGGGCCCGCGCGCCCCCGGGACGGCTCCGCGCCGAGGGGTCTACGTGCCCCCGGGACCGCGTTCCGTGCCGAGGGGCCCGCTCGCTCCCGGGACCGCTCCGCGCCGAAGGGGCTACGCGCCCCCGGGCTCGGGTCCCGCCGCGAAGCCCGCCGTGCCGTCCGGGAGCAGCGCCTCCACGCGCGCGCCGTGCTCCACCGTCCTGCTCACCGTGCAGTACTTCTCGTGCGTCAGCCGCACGCCCCGCTCGAACGCCTCCCGCGCACCTTCGGGCAGCTCCATCTCGTAGGCGATCCGGACCGTGCCCACCCGGCCGTCGTCCTCGGGGCCCGAGACCGACTCGACCGTGATCCGCAGGCCGTCGTCCACGACCGTGCGCGCCACCCGGTCCATCACCAGGCCGCCGCAGCCGCCCAGCGCCGCGAGCAGCAGTTCCACCGGAGTGAAGGAGGGCTGTGCGCCCTCGTCGTCCGCCGCGCCCACGCGCACCTCGGCGCCGCGCGCGTTGCGGACCGTCCAGCGGCGCGAGGACTCCCTGACCGCCTCGACGCGGTAGTCGGCCACGGCTCAGCCCTCCTCGTACGCCCGGTGGATGCCGAACTCCGCGCCCTGCGGGTCCCTGAGGACGCAGATGCGCGGGCCCTCGGGGACCGTGGCGGGCTCCATGACCACCTCGCCGCCCGCCGCCCCGGCCCGCTCGGCCGCGGCGTCCACGTCCGGGACGGCGAAGTACGGCAGCCAGTGCGGCGGCACGTCGGCCGGCACCTCCTCGTCCATCGCCGCCATCCCGCCGAAGTCCGCGCCGTCCACGCCCCACTGCGGATAGAACTCCGACGGGGCGACCGTCCACCCCAAGAGCGCCGGGTAGAACGCCAGCGCCGCCTCGGGGGCGCGCGTCGCCAGCTCGACCCAGCCCAGCGCGCCCGGGGCGTTCAGCAGCCCGGCGCCCGGGAAGGAGCGCGCCTGCCACACGTGGAACACCGCGCCCCCGGGGTCCGCGAGCATCGCGAAGCGGCCCATGTCGAAGACGTCCATCGGGCCCGCCAGCAGCGTCCCGCCCAGCCGCCGCGCCTCCTCGGCGCTCGCGTCCGCGTCGGCGGTCGCGAAGGAGACCTGCCAGCCCGCGGGCTGCTCGGGCGAGTAGAGCGGGGTGAGCGCGGCGACGGGCGCGTCCCCGACGTGGGCGACGGTGTAGCCGCCCGCCTCCTCGCGGGGGTCGGTCTCGCACCGCCAGCCGAAGAGCACGCCGTAGAACGCCCGCGACGCCGCCAGGTCGCTCGTGCTCAGCTCGACCCAGCAGGGACCGCCGAGCACAGGCTCGCCGAACTTCATGCCCGTACCTCCAGGAACGCGTCCCCCGGGAATGTGGCCCCCAGAGCACCGTACGTCCCGGTCGGCGGGCCTGCGACTCAGCTTCCGTCCCCGTCGCGGCCGGGCGCGCCGTCCTCGGGGGAGGCGCTCTCCCCGGCGCCGTCCGCCGCCGTGGGAGGCGCCGCCGTGGGAGCCGCCGCGCCGTCCGCCGCCGCCCCGGGAGGCGCCGCCGTGCGCACGGCCGGGGCCGCCGCCTGCATCCGCGCCGTGAGCTGCTGCACCTGCCGCTCCAGCCGCTTGACGCGGTCGACGATGTCCTCGGGCAGGTTCGGCATCAGAGGGCCTCCAGATAGAGCTCGGCGGTCTCGGCGCGCCCCCGCTCGGGCGGCTGCACCTTCACGCCCACCACCCGGAACGACGCGTCGAGGCCTTCGGCGAACCACACGTCCCTGATGCGCAGCCGCACCGCGGTGCCCAGCAGCGCGGGCGTACCGCCCCGGTCGAGGCGGATCTTGACGGCCGGGATCACCACCGGGCCGCGCAGCGCGGCCAGCTCGGCCCTCGCGATCGCGTTGAGCGTCGCCCTGTCGGTGGCGGCGCCGTGGTCGGACGAGACGTCGAGCTTGGGGTGCCCGTCGGCGATCAGGTCCCGGGCGAGCTGCTCGTCGGAGACCGCGGGGCGGTCGGCGTTCGGCGGGGTGCCGCCGCGCACCCTGACCGCCGTGCCGCCGCGGGTCGCGTCGCGCGGGAAGGAGTACGCGAGGACGTCCCCCGGGTGGTCGAGCACGACCGTGCCGTCGCCCACGAGGATGCGCGGCACCCCGAAGTGCAGCCGCTTGACGCGGTACCCGGTCGACGGGTCGCGGTAGACGGAGACCAGGTACTCGAACCCCGGCTCGATCGCGGCGAGCTGGTTGACCGCCTCCTCGACCGACGTCTCGTCGCCGTCGCGGAACGCCACCGTGCGCGGCGAGCCCTTGGGACCCGGCGCGAAGCCGACGCCGATGTTCCCGCCGGTCTCCTCGCGCTGCATGTACGCCCACAGGTCCCGGACGATCTGGAGGTCTTCGACGCCGGTGCGGGACCAGTCCTCCCGGACGTAGCGGCGGCCCGCGTACGAGTCGAAGGTCGCGGCCTGGAGCGCGACCGTGACGGTGCCCTGCTCGTCCATGGCCGGGGTGAGCGTCCAGACGATGCCGCCCCAGCAGATCTGCCCGTCCCGCTCCAGGTAGACCGCGGTCCTGCCCTCGACGACCTGCCGGACGCGCTCGGCCATGCGCCGGTTGGGGACGGGGATCGTCGCGGAGAGCGAGCCTGGCTTGCCGATGTAGTCGTCGTACTCCAGGCCCTGGAGGGGCAGCACGTCCAGGGCCGCGTCGGTGCGCAGGTCGGCGAAGAGGGCGCGGTAGAGGCTGGTGGGCACGGGCGGTCACACCACCGGGTCGACGCGGACGAAGCGGTTGTCGAAGTCGACCTGGGAGTTGAGCCTGCCGCTCGCGTAGGCCGCGGTGGCGACGTACTCCGCGCCCGGGGTCACCTTCAGCGCGAAGTTGGTGTAGACCGATGCCCGGCCCGCGACGCCCGAGAAGACCGCCGCGCGGTCCGCGCTCGCGGCGCTGACGACCGTGCTCCCCTGGCGGACGACGCACGAGACGTAACCGCCGAAGGCGTGTTCCACGATCACCAGGGCGCCGACGCTGATGTGGACGTAGCCGGACGGCGGGCCGACGAACGGCGCACTGCACCTGCCCGCCCCGTCGGGCGTCTCGTCGCGCAGCAGCTCCTCGTACTCCGGCTCCTCCTTCTTGGTGTAGCCCCGGTCCCCGGACAGCAGGAGGTACGCGTCCGGCACGTACTTCGCCCACCGGCTGCCGTCCCACCGCTCCAGGCGGCCGTTCGCGTCCCGGTACTGCCCCACGTGGTACCCGGACGTCGCCGCCCCCGGACCGCCGCCCGCCGGGATGATGCCGCCGAGCGCGGCCGTGTAGCGGCGCCGGTCGGTGACCGCCTGCGCCCAGGTGATCCCGGTCGCGGCCGAAGCGCCCGCGGGGACGCGGACGTGGTACAGCAGCTCCGCGTTCTTCGGCACCCCCGGCGGCACCGGGGCGGCGGCGGGCTCCCCGGGGATCAGCTCCAGGACCGAGGCGGGCGTGCCCGTACCGTCGTAGTCGGGGTCGTGGACCCGGACCACGAGCGCGTCGACCCTGGGCAGGGTCGCGTGGCCGTCCCTGAAGGTCAGCAGGGTGTCGGCGTCCACGGTCACCGGGTACGACCCCTGGGCCGCCGCGGACGTGCCCGCCACCCAGACGCGGCCGGGGGAGAGCCTGGCCTGCATGCTGACGGCGGCGCTCCCGGTGAGCTGGAGGCCGCCGTGGACGCACCCCGCGAGGGTGGTGAGCGGCCCGGTCGAGGCCATGCCGAGGCTCACGGCGAGCCGGGTGTCCTCCCGGGTCTGGCCGGTCGGCTGGTGCCAGGCGGAACGGATGGTCATCTGCGTGCTCCTGGGCTCGTCGTTGCTCGCTGCTCGTCGCCCGCTGCCGCGGACTGCCTCTCGTCGTCCGCCGGTCACCAGTCGGCGGAGCGCCAGCTGATCGTGGCGCTGGCCTGCTCGGGGTCGCCGTCGCGCGCCCGGAAGGAGAGCTGGTTGGCGCCGGGCGCCAGGGCGAACAGCTCCTCGGGCGCGCTGCCCACCGTCGCGGTGTGGCGCCTGGACGCCGTGCCGTTGAACGTCACGGTCCCGTCGGCCGCGTCCACGACCAGTTCGTCGCCCCGGGTCAGGGTGATGCCGTACTCCAGCCAGACGCCGCTGGAGCGGTTGGCCAGCCGGGGGTTGACGCACGGCCCGGCGAAGGTGATCACGGGGTGGGCCGGGGCGCTGCCGGTGTTCTCCGCCAGGAGGTCGCCGGTGGAGGTCGGCGCGCCCCAGTTCAGCGGCCACTCCAGGGGCCAGCGCAGCCCCGGCTCGGGCGCGGGCAGCCCCACGGACTCGCGCCGCTCCACCGCCTCGTACCGCCGGGGGTCCATCGCCTTCCACTGGAGCGTCGCCTTCGCCGTGCGGTTCGCGAGGAACTGGCGGTCGGTCGGTACGACGCGCTGGACCACCCGGGCGCGCACGGCCAGCGTCTCCCCGTACAACCGCACCGCGAGCCACTCCTCCTCGTCGCGCACCGCCGTCGCCGCGCGCAGCGCCCGCAGCGCGGCCAGTGCCGCTTCGGGGCCGCCGCCCGGGTCGGGCGCGAACCACACCTGGGCGGTCACCACGCGCGGCGAAGCCCACTGCGCGCCCGGCCAACCGCCGTGCCCCGCAGGCCGGTTGGCGTCGGCGGACTCCAGTCCCGGCAGCTCCTCCCAGCCGGTCAGGCCCTCCGCGGCGATCCAGAAGCGCGTGCCGGGGCCGAGCAGTAGGTCGCCCCACTGGACCTGGCCGTCCCGGCCGATCAGTGACGCCGCCATCTCAACCCCTCGCCCTCATCAGGAACATCAGCTCCTCGGCGGTCTGGCGGGGGCTGGAGCCCGACGCCTCGTGGTAGTGCTCGATCACCAGGCCGCCGCGCGCGCCCTGAGCGGCGGGGCCGGCGGCGGCGCGGCGGGCCAGCAGCGCGTCCAGCTTGGCGAGCGGCAGCACGGCCTCCGCCTGCCCGGCCTCGCCGAGCAGGGCGAGGGTGCCGCCCGCGCGCGGCAGGACGATGCCGCCGTCGGCGAGGGCGGGGATGGTCGGGATGTTGATCCCGAACGTCTCGCCGCCGATGCCCGGTATCCAGTCGGGGATGGTCACCTTCACCTGGTTGAGGGCGCCGATCGCCTTGTTGACCAGGCCGATCACGGCGTTGATGGGGCCGCGCACGGCGCCCAGCACGCTGTTGAACACGCCCTTGGTGAAGCCCGCGAGCCCGCTCCACGCCTTGTGCAGGCCGTTCTTGACGGCGTTGAAGGCGGCCGGGATCTTCTCCTTGAAGAAGTCGAGCACCGGGCGGACCACGGCCATGATCGCCTTGAGTACGGCGGTGATGATCGCCTTGTAGATGTTGAAGTACGTCTTGACCACGGTCCAGATGACCTTGAGCACCACCTGGAACGCGGTCTTGATGGCGTTCCAGGTCGTCTGGACCACCTTCTTCGCCACGCGCAGGGTCGTGCCGATGACGTCCCCGATGACCTTGAAGGCGGTCTTCACGATGCGCTGCACGGTCTTGGACTGCATGGCCATGTCGATCAGTTTGGTGATGAGCGGCATGAGCAGGGCCATGATCGCGCCGAAGACGTTCGCCTTCATCGCGGTGTTGAGGCCCTTCTGGGCGGTGGTGACGCCCTGGAGGCCGGTCTTCATGCGGCCCATCAGCCCGCCGCCCTTGCCTGCGGACTTCCCGGCCCCGTCCATGGCCCGGTCGGCCTTCTTCGCGCTTGCGGCGGCGGCGTCGGCCTCGCGCTTCACGCCCTTGAGCCCGGTCGCGGTGCGGTCGAGCCCGCCCTTGATCTTCGTGACGGCCCGGTCGGTGCCCTGCACGGTGGTGCGGAGCTTGTTCACCCCGGACTCCGCCTGGCCGGCGTTGGTGCGCAGGCCCCGGAAGCCGGCGGCGGAGCGGTTCAGCGCTTGGATCAGCGACATGGTCGGTTCCCTCCCTTCGGCGGGTCAGCCCAGCTCGGCCGCGAGGCGGTTGATGCGGCGCTCCAGGCGGTCGATGGCCTGTGACGCCTGGTCGATGTTCCGCACGTCGGCCGTGCCCTGCCCGGTCCTGCTGCCCTGTCCGCCGCGCTGTGCGGCGCTCGCCTGACGGCTGAGGGCGCGCTCGGCCTTGGTGTCGGCGGTACGGGCGAGGGCCTTGGCCTCCGACGCGCTCGTCCGGGCCGCGCGCGCGGCCCGGCTGGCGGCGCCCACGTTCCTGATGGTGCGAGACAGGGACTTCTGGGTCTGAGTGATCGAGTTCTTGAGCTGCTCAGGGGTGAGGCCCTCGCTCTTCAGACGCTTCTGCTCCCTGCGCTCCGCGATGAACTCGTTGAGGTTGAAGTCCCTTCCGTACAGCCTGAAGTTGGTCTCGGCGCCTTTGATGCCGATCTGGCCGCCGATGGCTTCGCCTTTGAGGCCGGTCATCTCGGCGCCCGCACGGCTGGCGTTCGCCCAGGCATCCTTGAGCTTCGTGACGACGTCGTTCGCCGTGAGCTCCAGCTGCTTCTTGATCCACGCGGCCTGCGCGGCCTGGGCCTCGGCGTGTTCCTTGCTGCCGGGGCCGAAGTACGGCCCCATCGGATGCGTCATCGTGCCGCCCCTCGCCAAGAGCGCCTCAACCGAAGAACCGCATCAGCTCCGCCGCGCTCGGCGCCCCGTCCTCCGCGGGCGCTTCCTTCGCGGGCGCGTCCTCGAAGGGCCCCGTCGCCTCCACCCCCGGGCGCGGTACCGGGTCCGGGGCCGGCGGCGCCGGCTCGTCCTCGTCGCGGTTGACCGACGCGAACATCCAGTTGGCGATCGCCAGGTGGTCGACCGTCGCGGCCAGCAGGTGGTCCGTCAGGGACCACTGGGCCGCCTCGCCCTCCCGCTCCCGCACGAACGCGCTCTCGCGCGGCAGGTGGCGCACCAGCACCGAAAGGCGGCGCGACGTCAGCGCGCCCCTGTGCCAGTCCAGCAGGTCCACCCCGTAGAACCGCAGCAGATCCGCCTCCAGCGCCTCGGCGTGCTCCTCCACCAGCGCGCCGAGGCTCAGCCTTCCCCCACGCCAAGGCCCGTCTCCTCCCCGTACGCGTTGAGGATCGCGGACACGTCCTGGACGCTGATGTCGTGCGCGCACAGCCGCTTGTACTGCTCGTCGCCGAGCAGCAGCGCGAGCAGCCCGTCGAGGTCGTTGTCGTCCAGCGCGGCGAGCGCCTTCGCGGCGCTGCGCGGGATCTCGGTCGGCAGGCCGTAGGTCTCCCCGTCGACCTCGAACTCCCACTGGAGGCCGAGGGCTTCGAGGCGCTGGGCGCGGGCCGCGTTGACGTTGAACTTGGCGGGCATCGGTCGGGTCTCCTCCTACTTCGCGTACGCGGGGTCGTTCATCAGCCACACGGCGAGCGGCGCGGTGCTGTCCGTGGCCAGCGCGGTGAAGGTGAGGCCGAGCTTCAGCGCGGCGGTGCGGGTGAGCTGGAGCTCCTCGGTCTCGGTGACCTGGCCGCGCTGGATGACGAAGCGGTAGCGGATGACGCCGCCGTCCGCGAACTCCACGCCCAGCATCCGCTCGTCCTCGACGGGTTCGGCGGCGATCTCGTACCGGTACAGCTTCGACCCCTCGGCGGTCTCCTTGACCGCGGCGCCGCCGAAGAAGAACGGCAGCGTGTCCTCGTTCAGTTGCAGCAGCGCGAACTTCACCGTCAGGTCGCGGTCGGAGTAGACGAAGCGCGCCGGGCTGACGGACTGCCAGGTGTCGACGGGGTCGATCTTGTCCTTCTTGTTGAAGCGGATGCCGTCCGTGGTGGTGTACCCGAGGTCGCGCCAGGCTGCGGGCCACTGTGCGGTGACGTCGGTGGGCGCGGGCGTGCCCAGGGGCGCGGTGAGGACGCGGCCCGTGCCGGCCACGCGGATCTCGCTCGGGTTCATTCCTGGCATGTGGATGCTCCTTCGCAGTGGTGTGCGCGGTCGCGGGAGTGCGGTGTTCAGGCCGGACGGATCGAGAGCCGCGTGGTGGAGAGGTAGCGCGCGGCGGCCTGGTGCCGGTAGTCGGGCAGCCAGCGCGGCCCGTCCGCCTCGACCGCGTCGGTGACGTGGGCGGTGCCGTACGCGGTGCCGCGCACCGTCAGCAGCGCGGTGCGGGCCGCCGTGGCGACGGCGTGCGCCGTCGGCTTGTCGGGGCCGTACACCTCCAGGTCGATCAGCGGCTGGTCCAGGCCCAGGTCCTCCGTCCACACCCCGCCCGACCTGGAGACCAGCACCGCCTTCTGCGTGCCGTCGAACCCGGGCGGCGTGCGGTTGTCGACGATCACGCCGGACAGTTCGCCACGGCTCTTGAGGTGGTCCACGACCAGGCGCTCGACGTCGGGGAACGGGATCGGAGGCTCGGGCATGCGCGCTCCTGAAAGCTGTCGGAAAGCATGAACAGGCAGGCAGGGAACGCGAGTTGACGGCGCCCCCATCGCCGTCGCCAGTGTGTCCCGTGGTGCTGAGGAGTTCAACAGGTGTTCCTGATAAGGGAGTTGACGTTCCACATGTGACGCGGGCGTGGGGTGCTGTTGGCTCGGCCGGGGCGCCGTGCCACGCTGGGACCACCCGAGGGCCCCGAGCGCGGCGAAGGGGATTCGCATGAGCGAGAGCATCGACCGGCGCACCCGGAAGGCCGGAGCGGGCCGGGGGGAGCGCGTCGCGGACTGGGCCGACGGACGGCTGGGCGTCCACACCCTGGCCAGGACCCAGATGCGCAAGATCTTCCCCGACCACCCGACGTTCATGTTCGGCGAGATCTGCCTCTACAGCTTCCTGATCCTGATCCTCACCGGCGTCTACCTCACGCTCTTCTTCGAGCCGAGCGGCGCCGAGGTCGTCTACGACGGCTCGTACAAACCACTCCAGGGCATCCGCATGACGCGCGCCTTCGAGTCGACCGTGGACATCAGCATGGAGGTGCGCGGCGGGCTGCTGATCAGGCAGATCCACCACTGGGCCGCGCTGGTCTTCGTCGCCGGGATGCTCGCGCACATGATGCGGGTCTTCTTCACCGGCGCCTTCCGCAGGCCGCGCGAGCTGAACTGGCTGTTCGGCTGGACGCTGTTGATGCTCGGCCTGATCACCGGGCTCACCGGCTACTCCCTCCCCGACGACCTGCTCTCGGGCACCGGCATCCGCTTCGCGCAGGGCGCCATCCTGTCCATCCCGGTGGTGGGGACGTACCTGTCGTTCTTCCTCTTCGGCGGGGAGTTCCCCGGCGAGGACATCATCCCCAGGCTCTACTCGGTGCACGTCCTGCTGCTGCCCGGCATCATGCTCGGCCTGGTCGTGGCCCATCTGGTGCTGGTCTTCTACCACAAGCACACCCAGTTCGCCGGGCCCGGCAGGACCGAGCGCAACGTCGTCGGCGTGCCCTTCCTGCCCAACTACGTCGCCAAGGCGGGCGGGTTCTTCTTCCTGGTCTTCGGGGTGCTGGCGCTGATGGGCGCGGTCGCGAGCATCAACCCCGTCTGGAACATCGGCCCCTACCGGCCCGACATGGTCTCCACCGGAGCCCAGCCCGACTGGTACCTCGGCTTCTCCGAGGGGCTGATCCGGGTCATGCCCGCCTGGGAGGTCAACGCCTGGGGCCACACCCTCCAGCTCGGCGTCTTCATCCCCTTCGCGCTCTTCCCGCTGATCATGGCGGTCATCGCGGTCTACCCCTTCGTCGAGGCCTGGGCCACGCGCGACGACCGCGAGCACCACATCGCGGACCGGCCGCGCAACGCCCCCGTGCGCACCGCGTTCGGCGTGGCCTGGCTGACCGTCTACGCGGTGCTGCTGGTCGGCGGCGGCAACGACCTGTGGGCCACCCGCTTCCACCTCTCGATCAACGCGATCACCTGGTTCGTGCGCGTCGCCTTCTTCGTCGGGCCCGTGCTCGCCTTCGTCGTCACCAAGCGGATCTGCCTCGGGCTCCAGCGCCGCGACCGCGAGAAGGCGCTGCACGGCCGCGAGTCCGGTGTCGTCAAACGGCTGCCGCACGGGGAGTACGTCGAGGTCCACGAACCCCTCACGCAGGGGCAGCGGTACACCCTCACCGCGCACGAGCAGCCCGAGCCGTACGCACCGGGACCGCTCGTCGACGAGAACGGCGTGGCCCGCAAGGTGCGGCGCGGCGAGCTGCTGCGGGCCAGGGTGTCGCGCGCGCTGTACGGGCCGGGCTCGCACGTGCCGAAGGCGACGGCCGACGAGCACCGGGAGCTGCGGAGCGGGGAGGGGCACGGCGCCGATCACGGGTGAGTAATACTCGGTGCATGAAGTCATCCATTACGGGTGCGGTGTCGATGCGGCGGGCGACCGCCGCCGACGCCCCGCGCCTGACCCGGCTCGTCCGGCGCTCCCGCGCCTACGAGGGCCACTACGCGTCGATGGTCGCCGGCTACCGCGTCGGCCCCGACTACATCGAGACCCACGAGGTGTACGCCGCCGTCGCGGCCGACGGCCGGATCCTCGGCTTCTACGCGCTCCTGGTCGAGCAGCGGGAGCTCGACCTGATGTTCGTCGCCGACGACGCGCAGGGCCTCGGCGTCGGCCGCACCCTCGCCGCCCACATGAAGCAGACCGCGCGGGCCGCCGGGATCGGGCGCGTGCGGGTCGTGTCGCACCCGCCCGCCGAGGGGTTCTACCTCAGCGTGGGCGCGGAGCGCGTCGGCACGGTGCGGGCCGCGCCGCCCGCGGTGCTGTGGGACCGGCCCGAGCTGGAGTTCCCCCTGACGGGATGAGGGGGCCGCGCCGCCGCCTCCTCGTACCGCGCGAGGACCAGCGCGGCCACGGCCGGATGGCCGATCAGCGGGGCCGAGACCCGGTGGGCGCCCGCCAGGGCCGCGCGCCGGGCGAAGTGCCCCGGGGCCAGGAGGTAGCGGGCCAGGAGCACGCGCGCATGGCCCCCGGCGCGCAGCGCCGCCACCGCGTCCCGCGGCGTCGGGGCCGCCGCGCAGAGGTACGAGGCGCTCACCCGGGCCCCGGTGCGCTCCGCCAGCAGCCCGGCCATGCGCGCGGTCTCGGCGTTCGCCGCCGGGTCCGTGGAACCCGCCGCCGCCAGGACCACGGGCGACCCGGCGGGCACGGGGCCCAGCAGCTCGGCCAGCGCGTCCGCGAGCAGCGGATCGGGCCCCAGCGCCCGCGCCGTGCGGGCGCGCAGGTGCGGGGCGCGGGACAGGGCGTCAGGGATGTCGCCGCGGACGTGGAAGCCGTTGCCCAGGAGCAGCGGCACCAGCACGGCGGCGCCGCGCAGCCGGGCCAGGACCGCGTCGAGGCCGGGCTCCACCAGGTCGAGCCAGCCCAGCTCGACGCGCAGCCCGGGGCGCAGCGCCCGCACCCGGTCGGCCAGCGCGAGCGTGGCGGCCACCCCTTCCGCGTCGCGGGTGCCGTGGGCGACCAGCACCAGAGGGGGCGCGTCCGGCACGAGGGCGGCGGTGCTCATCGCTCGGCCTCCACCTCCAGCCGGTACCCGCGTTTGGGCACCGTACGGATCAGCCCCGCGTACGGCCCCAGCGCGGCGCGCAGCCGCGCCACCGCGGCCTCCACCGCGTGCTCGTCCGTCCGCGCGCCCGCGCCGTCGCCCGCCCGCCCCGCCCACACCCGGCGCAACAGCTCCGCCCTGCTCAGCACCCAGCCGGGCCGCTGCGCCAGCGCGTGCAGCACCGCCGCGGACACCGGCGGCAGCCACAGGACCTCCTCGTCCACCAGCAGCGCACTGCCCTGGAGCGCCAGCACCCGCCCGCCGAAGCGCAGTTCGCGCCGGTGCCGGCCGGGCAGCGTCTCGGTGAGCGTGCGCACCATCGCGCCGAGCCGCCCGCGCTCCGGCCACACCGTCGCCACGCCCAGCTCCTGGAGCGGCCGGGCGCACACCGGACCCACGCACACCGTGAGCACGGACCCCTCGCGCAGCCGCGCCAGCACGTCCCCGTGGAGCGCGGCGTCGCCCTGAGCCCGCGCCGCCCGCGCCGCCTCCAGGAACGCGGTGATCGCGGGCGCGCTGGTGAACGTCAGGGCCTGCACCTCGCCGCGCGCCGTCCGCTCCACGAGCCTGCGCACCGCGTCCGGGTCCTCGGGCGGCGCCCAGCGGTACACCGGCACCTCGACGACCTCCGCGCCGCGCTCCCGCAGCGCCGCCGTGAACCCGGGCAGCGGCGCCCCGTGCTCCTGGACCGCGACGCGCCGCCCGGCCACCCCGCGCTCCAGCAGCCACGCCAGCAGCTCGTCGATCGCCTCGGATTCCGGCGCGTACGCCTCCGTCAGCCCGCTCGCCCGCACCGCGCCCGTCGCCTTCGGCCCGCGCGACAGCACCGCCGCGCCCGCACAGGCGCGCGCCAGGTCGGCGCCGCGCCCCCAGCCGTCGGCCGCGCTCATCCAGCCGCGCCAGCCCACGCCCGTGGTGGCCACCACGTAGTCGAGCGGCCCCGCCAGGCACCGCTCGGTGGCGCCGCGCAGCGCCGCGTCGTCGTCGAGCGGCACGATCCGCAGGGAAGGCGCCTCGACGACGCGCGCACCCCTGCGCACCAGGAGGGCGCTCAACTCGTCGCGCCTGCGCGCCGCCGTGACGCCCACGGTGAAGCCGGTGAGCGGCGCGCGCGGCGCCCGCCGCGTGCCGCGCGGTTCTTCGGACTCGCCAGTAGCCATGCCCCGCAGACTCAGCCAGCGCCGTTGCACCGGTGTTGCCCCCGGATCACGGGCGGGTTAGCGCACGCCCGCCGAATGTTACGGAAGATGTCGCGGCGCCCACGTCGCCGCCGCCGGGGCGTGAGAACCGCATATCCCGCGCGCAACACGAGGGACGCGGGCGCGAAACGCCACCGGGCGACGATCCCTGCCATGACGACGACCGACACCCACTGCCCGTACTGCTCGCTCCAGTGCGGAATGCGGCTCTCCGGCCGCCCGCCGCAGGCGGTGGAGGTGCTGGAGCGCCCCGACTTCCCGGTGAACAGGGGCGTCCTGTGCGGCAAGGGCCGTACGGCCGCGGCCGTCCTGTCCCGCTCCGCCCGGCTCACCGCCCCGCTGGTGCGCGACGGCGGCGCGCTGCGCGAGGCGTCCTGGGACGAGGCGCTGGAGCGGGTCGCGCGCGGCCTCGCGGCGGCCGGGGAACGGGTCGGCGTCTTCGGCGGCGGCGGGCTCACCAACGAGAAGGCCTACCTCCTGGGCAAGTTCGCCCGCGTCGTGCTGCGCACCCCGCACATCGACTACAACGGCCGCTTCTGCATGTCGTCCGCGGCGGCCGCGCACCGCAAGGCCTTCGGCATCGACCGGGGCCTGCCCTTCCCGCTGGAGGACGTCTCCCGTACGGACTGCCTCGTCCTGGTCGGCGCCAACCCCGCCGAGACCATGCCGCCCGCCCTGCGCCACCTCCGCGAACTGCGCGAGAACGGCGGCACGCTGATCGTCGTCGACCCCCGCCGCACCAAGACCGCCGAACTGGCCGACCTGCACCTCCAGCCCGTGCCCGGCACCGATCTGGCACTCGCGCTCGGCCTGCTGCACCTGGTCGTCGCGGGCGGCCTCACCGACCCGGAGTTCATCGCGGAGCGCACCAGCGGCTTCGAGGGCGCGCGGGCCGCCGCCATGGCGCACTGGCCCGAGCGCGTCGAGGGGATCACCGGCGTCCCGGCCGCCGCGATGCGCGAGGCCGCCGAGACGTTCGCGCGCGCCCGCACCGGCATGGTCCTCACCGCGCGCGGCCCCGAGCAGCAGTCCAAGGGCGTGGACACCGTCGGCGCCTGGATCAACCTCGCCCTCGCCACCGGCAAGGCGGGCCGCCCGCTGTCCGGCTACGGCTGCCTCACCGGACAGGGCAACGGCCAGGGCGGCCGCGAACACGGCCAGAAGGCCGACCAGCTTCCCGGCTACCGCGCCATCGACGACCCGGCCGCCCGCGAGCACGTCGCCCGCGTCTGGGGCGTCGACCCCGCCGACCTCCCCGGCCCGGGACGCTCCGCGTACGAACTCCTCGACGGGCTCGGGCAGCCGGACGGCGTCAGGGCGCTGCTCCTGATGGGCTCCAACCCGGTCGTCTCCGCGCCGCGCGCCGCCCACGTCGAACGGCGGCTGCGCTCCCTGGACTTCCTCGCCGTGTCCGACCTGGTCCTCTCCGAGACCGCCGCGCTGGCCGACGTCGTCCTGCCCAGCGCCCAGTGGGCCGAGGAGACCGGCACCACCACCAACCTGGAGGGCAGGGTGATCCTGCGCCGCAAGGCGGTCGACGCCCCCGAAGGCGTACGCACCGACCTCGCCGTCCTGCGCGAGCTGGCCGCCCGCCTCGGCACCGACAAGGGCTTCCCCGACGACCCCGAGGAGGCGTTCGACGAACTGCGCCGCGCCTCGGCCGGGGGCCGGGCCGACTACGCGGGCATCAGCTACCGGCGCATCGCCGAGGAGGACGGCGTCTTCTGGCCCTGCCCCGACGAGGACCACCCCGGCACGCCCCGGCTCTTCCTCGACCGCTTCGCCACCCCCGACGGCCGGGCCCGCTTCGCCGCCGTCTCGCACCGCCCCGCCGCCGAGGAACCCGACGCCGACTACCCGCTGTACCTGACGACCGGGCGGGTCGCGGCGCAGTACCAGAGCGGCGCCCAGACCCGCAGGGTGGCCGCGCTCAACCGGGCCGCGCCGGGGCCGTTCGTCGAGATCCACCCGCACCTCGCGGACCGGCTCGGCGTGGCCGACGGCGACGCGCTCGCGGTGAGCAGCAGGCGCGGCAGGGCGCTGGCCCCCGCCCGGATCACCGACACGATCCGGCCCGACACGGTCTTCATGCCGTTCCACTGGGGCGGCGAAGGACGGGCCAACGCGCTGACCAACCCGGCGCTGGACCCGACGTCGAAGATGCCGGAGTTCAAGGTGTGCGCGGTGCGCGTGGAGGCGGTCCGATGAGCAGGCGCACGACAGGCCGCGCCGGACACCGCATCGCCGTCGTCGGCGCGGGCATGGCCGCCGCGCGCTTCGCCGAGCGGTACACCGCGCTCGGCGGTCCTGGCCGGGTCACGCTGTACGGGGCCGAGCCGCGCGCCCCGTACAGCAGGGTCCTCCTCGCGGACGTCCTCACCGGCCGGTACGGCGCCGACGACATCGCCCTGCCGACCGGCGGCGCCGCACTGCGCACCGGCGCCGAGGTCACCGCGCTCGGGCCCGGCGCCCTCACCCTGGACGACGGCACCCGCGCCCCGTACGACACCCTCGTCATCGCCACGGGCGCCAACCCGGTCCTGCCGCCCGTCCGGGGACTGCGCGGGCCGGACGGCGAACTCGTCGGCGGCGTCCACTCCTTCCGCACGGTCGCCGACTCCACGCGGCTGGCCGCCGACGCCGCGCACGCCACCCGCGCCGTGGTCGTCGGCGGCGGCGTGCTCGGCGTGAGCGCCGCCAGGGCGCTCGCCGCGCTCGGACTGCCCGTCGAGATCGTGCACCAGGCCCCGCACCTGATCGAACGCCACCTGGACGAGGAGGCGGGCGCGGTGCTGCGCACCCGGCTCGCCGCGCTCGGCGTCGAGACCTACCCGGGCAACCGCGCCCGCGCGCTGCACGGCACCCACCGCGTGAGCGCCGTCGAGCTGGCGAGCGGCTACGTCCTGGCGGCCGACCTGGTGGTGCTCGCCTGCGGCGTCCGCCCGCGCACCGGACTCGCCCGCGCGGCGGGACTGCCGGTGCGCGCGGGGGTGGTCGTGGACGGGACGCTGGCGGTGACCGGCCAGCCGCCCCGCGGGGAGCCCGCCGTGTACGCGATCGGCGACTGCGCCGAGCACCGGGGCACCGTCCACGGCCTCGCCGCCCCCGCCTGGGAACAGGCCGACGTCCTCGCCGCCCGCCTCTCCGGCGCCGACCCGGACGCCGTCTACACCGGCACCCGCCCGCTCTCCCGGCTCACCGCGGGACCCCTCGAATACGCGGCGTTCGGGGACCCCACGGCCGAAGGGCCCGGCGTGGACGTGCTCCGCCTCGCGGACGCCACGCGCGCCACGTACAAGAAGCTCCTGCTGCGCGGCGACCGGCTCGTCGGCGGCGTCCTCGTGGGCGACCTCGCCACCGTCGGCGCCCTCACCCGCGCCTACCTCCGCGACGACCCGCTGCCCGGGTCCCTCGCGCCCCTGCACCTGCTCACCACCCAAGGAGCCGCCCGATGACAGCGACACCCCAGCACCTGGTCCTGGTCGGCCACGGCATGGTCGGCCAGCGCTTCCTGGAGGCACTGGCCGGGCAGCCCGGAGCGCGCGACGCCTGGCGCGTCACGGTCCTGGCCGAAGAGCCCAGGCCCGCCTACGACCGGGTCCACCTCACCTCGTGGTTCTCCGGCACCACGCCCGAGGAACTCTCGCTGTGCGCCGACGGCTTCATCGCGGAGCACGGCATCGAGCTGCTGCTCGCCGACCCCGCGACCGCGATCGACCGCGAGGCCCGCACGGTCACCACCCGCTCCGGCCGCACCCTGGCCTACGACGCCCTGGTCCTGGCCACCGGCTCGTACCCCTTCGTCCCGCCGGTACCCGGCCACGACGCCCCCGGCTGCCACGTCTACCGCACCATCGAGGACCTGGAGGGCATCCGCGCGGACGCCGGGCGAGCCAGGACCGGGGCCGTCGTCGGCGGCGGGCTGCTCGGCCTGGAGGCGGCGGGCGCGCTCAAGGCGCTCGGCCTGCGGACCCACGTCGTGGAGTTCGCCCCGCGCCTGATGGCCCTCCAGGTCGACGAGGGCGGCGGCGAGGTGCTGCGCCGCAAGATCGAGGACCTGGGCGTGCGGGTCCACACCGGCGCGGGCACCCAGCGCGTCGAGACCGGCGAAGACGGCAGGGTGCGCGCCATGACCCTGTCGGACGGCACCGAACTCGCCGCCGATCTGGTGGTGTTCTCGGCCGGGGTGCGCCCGCGCGACCAGCTCGCCAGGGAGTGCGGACTGCCGGTGGGGGAGCGCGGCGGGATCGTCGTCGACGAGCACTGCCGCACCGCCGACCCCGCCGTGTGGGCGATCGGCGAGTGCGCGCTCGCCGCCGACGGCCGGGTCTACGGACTGGTCGCGCCGGGCTACGAGATGGCCCAGACGGCCGCCGCCCGGCTCATGTCGGGGGAGGGGCGGTTCACCGGCGCCGACACCTCCACCAAGCTCAAGCTCCTCGGCGTCGACGTGGCCAGCTTCGGCGACGCGCACGGCGCCACCGAAGGCAGCCTCGACGTGCTGTACGCCAACAGCCGCGACGGCGTCTACAAGAAGCTCGTCATCGGCGCGGACGGCGCCCTGCTCGGCGGCGTCCTGGTCGGCGACACCGACGCGTACGCCACCCTGCGCCCGCTCGCCGCCGGCGGCGCCCCGCTCACCGCGCCGCCCGAGCAACTGGTGCTCCCCGCGGGCCGGGAGCCGGTCAGGCTGGAGCTGCCCGACGAGGCCGTCGTCTGCTCCTGCAACAACGTCAGCAAGGGAGAGATCAGGGCCGCCGTGCGCACCGGGGGCCGCACCTCGGTCCCCGAGGTCAAGAAGTGCACCAAGGCCGGGACCAGCTGCGGAAGCTGCGTCAAGCTGCTGTCCTCGATCGTCACCGACGAACTCGCCGCGAGCGGCGTCGAGACCGCCGCGGGACTCTGCGAGCACTTCACCCGCACCCGCGCCGAGCTGTACGAGATCGTCCGCGTCAAGGGCATCGACTCCTTCGCCCGCCTCGTCGACGAGCACGGCACGGGCGAGGGCTGCGACGTCTGCAAGCCCGCCGTCGCCTCGATCCTCGCGGGCCTCGCGGGCGGCCACATCCTCGACGGCGAACAGGGCGCGCTCCAGGACACCAACGACCACTTCCTCGCCAACCTCCAGCGGGGCGGCTCCTACTCGATCGTGCCCCGCGTCCCCGGCGGCGAGATCACCCCCGAAGGCCTCATCACCATCGGCGAGATCGCCCGCGACTACGGCCTCTACACCAAGATCACCGGCGGTCAGCGGATCGACCTCTTCGGCGCCTCGGTCGACCAACTCCCGCCCATCTGGAAGCGGCTGGTCGAAGCGGGCTTCGAATCGGGCCACGCGTACGGCAAGGCGCTGCGCACCGTGAAGTCCTGCGTGGGGGAGACCTGGTGCCGGTACGGCGTCCAGGACTCGGTGGGCCTCGCCATCGAACTGGAGCTGCGCTACCGGGGCCTGCGCGCCCCGCACAAGATCAAGGCGGCGGTCTCCGGCTGCGCCCGCGAGTGCGCCGAGGCCCAGTCGAAGGACTTCGGCGTCATCGCCACCTCCACCGGGTGGAACCTCTACGTCGGCGGCAACGGCGGCATGACGCCCCGCCACGCCGACCTGCTCGCCGCCGACCTCGACCGCGAGACGCTGCTGCGCACCGTCGACCGCTTCCTGATGTTCTACATCCGCACCGCCGACCGCCTGGAGCGCACCGCGCCCTGGCTGGAGCGGCTGGACGGCGGCCTGGCCCACCTGCGCGCCGTGCTCCTGGACGACGCGCTCGGCATCTGCGCCGACCTCGACGAACTGATGGCCAGGCACGTCGAGACGTACCAGGACGAGTGGGCCGCCACCCTCGCCGACCCCGACCGGCTCCGCCGCTTCGTCTCCTTCGCCAACGCGCCCGGCACCCCCGACCCCACCATCCGCTTCGCCCCCGAGCGGGGCCAGATCCGCCCGGCCCGCCCCGGCGAACCGATCGCGGGCCCCGCACTGGAGGTACGCACCCGATGACCACGACGGCGCCCGCCGCTCTCCGCACCGAAGAAGCCCCGACCGCCCCCGCCCCCGCCGCCGTCGAGATCCACGACGGCACCCGCTGGGAACGCGTCTGCGCGCTGGAGGACCTCGTCCCCGGCAGGGGCGTCGCCGTCCTCGTCGGCGCCGAACAGATCGCCGTCTTCCGGGACCGCGCCGACCGCCTCTACGCGCTCGCCAACCGCGACCCGTTCAGCGGCGCCCACGTCCTGTCGCGCGGCCTCACCGGCAGCCGCGGCGGCGTCCCGGTCGTCGCGTCGCCCATGTACAAGCAGGCCTTCGACCTGCGCACCGGGGTCTGCCTGGACGACGAGGAGTGCCCGCCGCTGCGCGTGTGGCCCGTGCGCGCCGCGGGCACGCCGCTCACCTCACGGCCCGCCACCGCCGGTGTGCGCGAGACGTAGCACCCCCGAGCCACCGGCGGCGGCGGGCCGAAACCTGCCGCCGCCAGGCTGACCGCATGACCTCCACGATCACCCCCGAACCCCCCGCGACCGGCGCCCCCGCCCCCGCCACGACCCGCTCCGGGGCCCGCGCCATCGACGACTGGCGCCCCGAGGACACCGCCTTCTGGGAGGCGGCCGGCGCCCGCGTCGCCCGCCGCAACCTCCTCTTCTCCGTGCTCTGCGAGCACATCGGCTTCTCCGTCTGGAGCCTCTGGTCGGTCCTGGTCCTCTTCCTCGGCCCGGAGTACGGCATCGACCCCGCGGGCAAGTTCCTGCTCACCGCGCTGCCCACCGCGCTCGGCGCGCTGCTCAGGCTGCCGTACACCTTCGCCGTCGCGAAGTTCGGCGGCCGCAACTGGACCGTCTTCAGCGCCCTGCTGCTCCTGGTCCCCACCGTCCTGGCGGGCGTCGTGCTCGAACCGGGCGTCGGCTACGGGACCCTGCTCGCCGTCGCCTGCGCCGCGGGCGTCGGCGGCGGCAACTTCGCCTCGTCCATGGCCAACATCAACGCCTTCTACCCGCAGCGCCTCAAGGGCTGGGCGCTCGGCGTCAACGCGGGCGGCGGCAACCTGGGCGTCCCCGCGGTCCAGCTGCTCGGCCTGCTCGTCCTGGCCACCGCGGGCGCCGCGCACCCCAGGCTGCTGCCCCTGGTCTACCTCCCCCTCATCGTCCTCGCCGCCCTCGGCGCCGCGCTCAAGATGGACAACCTCACCGCCCTGCGCAACGACGGGGGAGCGCTGCGGGAGGTCTGCCGCGAGCCGCACACCTGGGTCGTGTCCGCCCTCTACATCGGCTCGTTCGGCTCCTTCATCGGCTTCGGCTTCGCCTTCGGACAGGTGCTCCAGGTCCAGTTCCACGACCAGTTCGACACCCCGGTCAAGGCCGCCTGCCTCACCTTCGTCGGCCCGCTGCTCGGCTCCCTGGTCCGCCCGGTCGGCGGGCTGGCGGCCGACCGCTGGGGCGGCGCCAGGGTGACGCTGGCGACCTTCGGCGCCATGGCGGCGGGCGCCTCGCTCGTGCTGTACGCGTCGGGGCGCGGCTCGCTGCCGCTGTTCATCGCCGGATTCGTCGCGCTCTTCGTCTTCAGCGGGGTCGGCAACGGCTCGACGTACAAGATGATCCCCGCGGTCTTCCGGGCCAGGGCGGCGGCCGACGTCGCCGCGGGCGGCGACCCCGAGGAGGCCGAGCGGCGCTCGCGGCGCCTGGCGTCCGCGCTCATCGGCCTCGCGGGCGCGATCGGCGCGTTCGGCGGGGTGCTCGTCAACATCGTGTTCCGGCAGGCCTTCCTGGAGTCGGGCGACGGCGACGCCGCGTACCTGACCTTCCTCCTCGCGTACGGCGTCTGCGCCCTGCTCACCTGGGCGGTGTACCTGCGGCCCGCACCGCGCCGACTGCCCGGAGTGTGACGCTCCGGGCGACCGGAAGCCGCTGCGCGCGCGGCCGAATGTGGCCGAAAGGGGCCTGGCGGAACGCGCGTTGGCCTTTCTCGTCACCCGTCCCGGCCCAAACCCCGCGTATCAGGTCCACGGCGGCAGGTGCCGGGCTACGCTCGACATCGGCCACACGATGGGGGTAGGGAGGGACGATGATCGTGCCCCAGCCGGAGAACCCGAACACCGAGCCGAACGCCGTCGCGCCGCTGTTGGAGCGCGACGTGGAGCTTCGGCACGCCAGGACCGCGGTCGACGCCCTCCGCGGCGGCCCCGGAGGGACCGCACCGCCCAAGGGCGGGCTCCTCGTCTACAGCGGCGAGGCCGGAATAGGCAAGACGGCCCTGCTCGCCGAGATCGGCAGGCTGGCCGCGGAGCGGAGCACCGTGTGGTCGGCGCGCGGCGGCGAGATCGTCGCGTCCGTACCGTTCCACGTCGTGCGCCAGCTGCTGCAACCCGCCCTGTCGGGACTGCGGTCCGTCCAGGTCGAGGACCTGCTGGGCGACCGCTTCGGCATCGTGGGACCGGCCCTCGGCATCGCCCTGCCCACCGCCAGCCCGACGCTCCCCGAAGGCGTGCGCGACGGACTCGACGTCCTGGTGGACGGCCTCGCCGAGGAGAACGGCCCGCTGGTGCTGATCGTCGACGACGCGCACTGGTGCGACGTGGAGACGCTGGACTGGCTGGTGTCGTACGCCGAGCGGCTCGCCGAACAGCCCGTCCTGATCGTCGTCGCCTACCGCACCGACGAGGCCACCGGCGAGACCGCCGAACACCTCCGCGCGCTGGACAGCGCGTCGGGCGAGCCCAACAGGCTGAGCGCGTTCACCCCCGACGCCACCGCCCGCCTCGCCAGGACCGCGCTCGGCGCCCACGCCGACGACCCGTTCTGCCGCGAGGTCTGGGCCGTCACGGGCGGCAACGCCTTCGGGACGGTCGAGCTGCTGCTGAAGGTCCGCAACGACGCGCTCGACCCGGTGGAGGAGCACGCGGCGGAGCTGCGCGCGCTCAGCGCGTCCACGCGCGGCACGGGCCTGATGGCCAGGCTGGAGGAACTGGGCCCGACCACCCTCAAGTTCGCCAGGGGCGCCGCGATCCTCGGCACCGAGATCTCCCTGGACCTCGCGGCCAAGCTCGCGAACATCGGCAGGGCCGAGGCCGAAGCCTGTGCGCAGCGGCTGCGCGACGCCCGCATCCTCACCGGCACCGACCCGCTCGACTTCGTCCACCCGCTGGTCCTCGACTCCGTCTACGAGTCGATCACCCCGGCCACCCGCACGGCGCTGCACGGCCGCGCCGCCTGGGCCATCACCCAGTCGGGCCTCGGCGAGGTCGCCGCCTCGCGGCACCTGCTCGAAGTGATCCCCGACGACGATCCCGAGCTGGTCGAGCAGCTGCGCAAGGCCGCGGCCGAGCACATCGCGGTCGGCGCCCCGGGCGCGGCCAGGCGCTGTCTGGAGCGGGCCCTCGCGGAGCCGCCGCTGCCCGAGGTCCACGCCAAGGTCCTGTACGAACTGGGCTGTGCGACGCTGCTGACCTCGCCCGCCGAGACCGTGGGCCACCTGCGCGCGGCGCTCGACATCCCGGGCCTGGAGGGCGACGACCGGGTGGACGCCGTCTTCCGGCTCTCCCAGGCACTGACCCACAACAACGAGACGGGCGAGGCCGCCAAGGTCGTCGCGGAGGAGGCGGCGCGCACCCCCGACGGCCCCGACCGGCTGCGGCTCACCGCGGTGCACTTCCTCTGGGAGGGCGTGCAGGCCGTCGAGGAGGACGGCAACGCCCGCTCCCGCCGGCTCGCGGACGCGGCCGAAGGACTCAGGGGCCGCGACAACACCGAACAGGCGCTCCTCATACTGCGCGCCTTCGACGGCATGGCCAGGGGCGAGAGCGCCGAGGAGATCGTCGAGATCTGCGACCGCGCCCTGGTGAACGGCCGCCTCGCGCCGGGCATGGGCTGGACCAACACCGCCTGGGGCTTCGAGCCACCGGCGCTGCTCGGCCTCACCTACGCCTTCGCCGACCGGCTCGACCGCGCCGAGAGCCTGTTCAGCCAGGCGCTGCGGTCCTTCGAGGAGGCCGGCTGGAGCGGCGGCCACCTCGCCTTCGCGCACGCGCTCAACGGCTACCTCCTGCGCAGACGCGGACAGCTCGCCGACGCCGAGAGGTCCCTGCGCGAGAGCCTGCGGCTGTCCGCGCGCGTCGGCGACGGACTGCCCATGCACTGGGACGCCGCCTGCATGCTCATCGACACGCTCCTGGCGCGGGGCCAGGTCGACAAGGCGCAGGAGGTCGCCGACCGCTACGGCTTCGCCCCGCCCTACCCGTCGGCCATCGTCATCCCGGACGCGCCGACGGTCCGCGGCCGGCTGCTGCTCGCCCAGGGCCGCAGGAAGGAGGCCGTCGCGGAACTGGAGGCGGCGGGCGAGGCGTTGAAGAGGCGCGGCAGGCACAACGTCGTGATGGCGCCGTGGGCCGTCGAGCTGGCGCGGGCCGTGGCCGACGAGGAGCCCGAGCGGGCCGCGGCACTCGCCGCGTACGCCAGGGACCGCGCCGAGCGCTTCGGCACGGACACCGCCATCGGCGAATCGTTGCGCTGCGAGGCCGCCCTCGCGGACGGCGGGCGCGCGGTGGAGCTCCTGTCGCGCGCGGTCGCCTATCTGGAAGCGTCGCCGTGCACGTACGAACACGCCCTGGCGCGCGTCGAGTACGGCATCGCCGCCCGCTCCGCGTCCGAGCTGCGCCACGGCCTCGACCTCGCCAAGGCGTGCAGCGCCGACGGCCTGGTGGAGCAGGCCGAGCGCGCCCTGCGGAACGGCCCCCGGCTGCCCTGAGCGCCCGCCGGTCCCGCACCGGAAGCCGGACCCCGGACACGGCGGAAGCCGTGCCCGGGGTCCGGCGTACCCGCGTACGAATCCCGTACGAGCGCTCCCTGAACGCCCATAGCACTTCCGTGGACTATGCGTTGGGCATTACCCAACACTGAACCCCATCCGGTGACTCGACGTGCACAGTTGGGGGCTGAGCGTGCAAAAGTGGCGAGTCTATTACCGGCAGGGACGCTTCCGTCCGGTGTTGGCCGAACAGTCCGCCGCGCCGGATCGCGAGGGCTAAGCTCGCCCGCAACAAGCCGAGTTGTTGTGAATTCAGGCAATTGTTCCCTTGTACGACCCCCGACTCGAATGCCAGAAGGTGTGCATGGTGCGCGTGGACTCCCCTCCAACTGATCGCGAAACACCCTTCGTTCGGGCCCTTCTGCTGCTGTTCCTCCTGATGGCCGCGGCCACCGCCGCCGCCGTCGCCGCAGTCGACGAAGTCGCCCGGATACCTGTCCTGTGGTGCGGAGCCGTGATGACCGTCGTCGTCGCCGGCCTGCTCACGGCCCTGCTCCGCCGCGGCCGCACGCTGCGCGGCCTGCGCGCCGAGCACCAGCAGCGGACCACCGTCCTGGAGCACCGGCTGGCCCGGCACGACGCCGAGGCCCTGCGCTTCGCCACCGAGCTGCTGCCCACCGCGATCTCCCGGATGCGGCAGGGCGAGGCGCCCCACGAGACGATGATCGCCGTCGTCGACAGCGACGAGCAGTTCCGCACCATCGGCGAAGGCCAGCGGCGCATGCTCCGCAAGGTCCTCGAAGTCATCGACGACGAAGAGGCGATGCGCGAGTCGGCCCAGCGCTCCTTCGTCTCCATCGCCCGCCGCGTCCAGGCCATCGTCCACCAGCAGGCCAGTGAGCTGCGGATGATGGAGGAGGACCACGGGCACAACCCCGAGGTCTTCGACGACCTGCTCCGCATCGACCACGGCAACGCCCTCATCGGCCGCCTCGCCGACTCCATCTCGGTGCTCGGCGGCGCCCGCCCCAGCCGCCAGTGGCCCAAGCCCGTGCCGCTCTACAGCGTGCTCCGCGGCAGCATGTCCCGGATCCTGGAGTACCGCAGGGTCGACCTGCACGCCATCGCCCAGGTCGCCATCGTCGGCACCGCCGTCGAGCCCCTCATCCACGCCTGCGCCGAGCTGCTGGACAACGCGACCCGCTACTCGCCGCCGCAGACCCGGGTGCACGTCACCGCGGTCGAGGTGCAGACCGGCGTCGCCATCGAGATCGAGGACGGCGGCGTCAGCCTCAGCGAGGAGGCCAGGCGCAGGGCCGAGAACATGCTCGCCGCGGCCCAGGCGGGCGTGGACCTCAACGCGCTCGGCGACACCCCGCGCCTGGGCATGGCCGTGGTCGGCCGGCTCTCGAAGATGTACGACCTCCAGGTCTCGCTCCGGCAGTCCGCGTACGGCGGCGTCCGCGCCGTCCTCATCGTGCCCCGCGACATGATCACCACCGGCCGCGCCCCGGGCATCGCGCACGGCATCGGAGCCGCCTCGCGCCCCAGCAGGGACGCCGACGACAACCCGCTGCCCGAGCCCGCCCGCGCCAAGGCGTGGCGCGAGAAGAAGGCGCGCGGCGGGGGCCCCAAGCGCCCGGTGCCCACGACCGCGTCGGCCATGGAGGAGGACGTCCCCGTGGTGACCGAATGGACCGCGAACGGCCTGCCCCAGCGGCGGAGCCGGATGCGCGCGCCCCTCGGGTCGCACAACGTTCCGGCCCCCGCTCCCGAGGCCCCCGCCAGGGAGCTCAACGGCCACGCGGCGGACAGCCCGTTCGGCGGCGACGCCTACGGCGACGACCCGTTCGCGGCCGAGCCGGCCGAGCCGTCGGCGCGGACCGGGGTGTACGCGGACGAGCAGCCGTACGGGGCGGAGCCCAAGCAGGAACCCGGGCCGGGCATCTGGCTCGAGGCATTCACCAAGGCCGTCAACGGAGTCCCCGAGGGCCCCGCCGCCGACGGTGACTCAGACGATGCGTGGGACAAGGGAGATCTCAAGTGATCCAGCAGCGTGCCAACTTCGACTGGATGCTCACGAATCTGGCCAAGGAGCTGCCGCAGATCCACCAGATCGTGGTGCTGTCGTCGGACGGCCTCTGCATCGCCCGGCACGGCGGTGACCACGACGGCGCCGACCGGCTGGCCGCGGCCTGCGCCGGGCTCCAGAGCCTGGCGGCCGCGGTGGCGACGGAGATCCCGGAGAGCGACGGGCGGATGAGACTCGTCGTCATCGAAGTCACGGGCGGATACTTCTACCTGATGGCGGCGGGCGCGGGCGCCTACCTCGCCGTCCTCACCGACGAGACGGTGGAGGCGGGCCTCGTCGGGGCCCGGATGCGCGATCTGGTCGTCCGCATCGGGGCTCACCTGACGAGCCCGCCCCGGCACGACGGGCGCGCCGGATGACCGTGCCCCGCCGCGTACGCCGCAAGCCCCTCCCGCAGTCCGCACCGCCCGCGGGCTCCTCGTCCCACCAGACGGAGGGCAAGGCGAAGGCCAAGGACGACGGCAGGGAGCTGGAACGGCTCTACGTGATCACCGGTGGACCCGACGGCTCCGAGCGCGCCAGGCTCGACCTGGTCACCATGATCGTGGCGTGCGAGGAGGCGGAGCCCTCGATACCTCCCGAGCACTCCGCGATCCTGCGCCTCTGTCAGGCCCCCCTGTCGGTGGCCGAGCTCTCGGCCTACCTCACCCTGCCGTTCAGCGTGGTGACCGCGCTGCTGACCGAACTCCTCGCGACCGAGTTGGTCGAGTCGCGCGCCCCCATCGCCCGTGCGACCCTGCCCGACCGGTCTCTCCTCGAAGCGGTGATGCATGGACTCCAGAAGCTCTGACACGATGTCCGGCCGCATCGCCGGGCCCCGCACCGAGGACGTGCTGCCCACCACGGCGACCGCGGCGGTGAAGATCGTCATCGTGGGCGGCTTCGGGGTCGGCAAGACCACGATGGTCGGTTCGGTCAGCGAGATCCGTCCGCTGACCACCGAGGAGACCATGACGCAGGCGGGCGTCGGCGTCGACGACAACCGCGGCGTAGAGAACAAGACCGCCACCACCGTCGCGATGGACTTCGGGCGCATCAGCATCACCGAGGAACTGGTGCTCTACCTCTTCGGCACCCCGGGCCAGGAGCGCTTCTGGTTCCTGTGGAACGGCCTCTTCGAGGGGGCGCTGGGCGCGGTCGTGCTGGTCGACACCCGCCGCCTGGAGGTCAGCTTCGACGTCATCGGCCGCCTGGAGGAGGGCGGAGTGCCGTTCGTCGTCGCCGTCAACACCTTCCCCGACGGGCCGCGTCACCCGATCGAGGAGTTGCGCGCGGCGCTGGACCTCCCCGCCGAGGTGCCGATGGTCGACTGCGACGCCCGTCAACGCACCTCCAGCCGTGACGTCCTGATGACCCTGATCCGCTATCTGCACTCCCTCGCCGTGCCACACCCCTGATCCCGAATCCTGGAGTGAGAGACCGTGACAACTCCCCATACCCCGAGCCCCGGCGCGGACGGCGGTGCGGTGCCGCCCCCCGGCTGCCCGGCCCACGGCGCCGGCGGCATCGGCCCCGGCGGACTGCGCAGGCTCTACGGCCCCGAGCACGCCAACGACCCGATGGGCCTGTACGAGAAGCTGCGCGCCGAGTACGGCCCCGTGGCGCCCGTGCTGATGAGCGGCGACGCGCCCGCCTGGCTGGTCCTCGGCCACAGCGAGAACCTGCACATGACCCGCACGCCCTCGCAGTTCTCCCGGGACGCGCGGCGCTGGCGCAGGCTGAAGGACGGCACGGTCGCCCCGGACAACCCGCTCGCCCCGATCTTCACCTGGCAGCCCATCTGCGTCTTCGCGGACGGCGCCGAGCACGAACGGCAGCGCGGCGCGGTCACCGACTCCATCGCCCGCATCGACCACCGCGGGGTGCGCCGCGCCATCAACCGGTGCAGCAACCGGCTCGTCAACGAGTTCTGCCAGAACGGCCGCGCCGAGCTGGTCAGCCAGTTCGCCGAGCACCTCCCGATGATGGTGATGTGCCACATCCTCGGCATGGCCGACGAGTACGACGAACGCCTGGTGCAGGCCGCGCGCGACATGATCAAGGGCACCGAGACGGCGATCGCGAGCAACGCGTACGTCATGGAGGTGCTGACCCGGCTGGTGGAGCGCCGCAGGGCCGAGCCGCAGGAGGACTTCGCCAGCTGGGTCGTGCACCACGAGGCCGGGTTCACCGACGACGAGGCCGCCCAGCACCTGCGCCTGGTGCTGATCGCCGCGTACGAGACCACCGCCAACCTGATCTCCAACGCGCTGCGCATGGTCCTCACCGACCCGCGCTTCCGCGCCCAGCTCAGCGGCGGGCACATGACGCTGCCCGAGGCCGTCGAGCAGACCCTGTGGGACGAGCCGCCGTTCACCACGATCCTCGGCCGCTGGGCGGTGGGCGACGTGGAGTTCGGCGGGCAGCAGATCAAGGCGGGCGACGCGCTGATCGTGGGCATCGCCGCGGCCAACGTGGACCCGGTGGTGCGGCCCGACCTCGGCGCCAACATGCAGGGCAACCGCTCGCACCTCGCGTTCAGCGGCGGCCCGCACGAATGCCCGGGGCAGGACATCGGGCGCGCCATCGCCGACACGGGCATCGACGCGCTGCTGATGCGGCTGCCGGACCTGGAGCTCTCGGTCGAGGAGCACGAGCTGCGCTGGTCCAGCACGCTGATGTCCCGTCACCTCCAGGAACTGCCGGTGGAGTTCGGCCCCCGGCCGCCGCAGGACGTCATCGTCGCCCCGACCCACATGCCGCACCCGCCGCGCAAGCCCGAGGCGTGGCACGTGACCGGCGGGCCGGGCGCGGGGTCCGGCGCCGCCGGGGAGCGGACGCCGGGGAGCGCTCCGGCGGACGGCGGACCCGGATCCGTACCACCGGCGCGGTTCACCCCTGGACAGCCGGTGCCCGGACAGTACGCACCGGCGCAGGATCCGGCTGGACGGCCCGCGCACGAGCCGTACGCACCGGGCCCGGACGCGCCAGTGCCGCCCGTCGCCGGGATCCCCGCGCAGCGCGGGGAATCGGCGCCCAAGCGGCTCTGGCGCTCGCTCACCCGGTGGCTGCGCGGTCACTGACCCGCGCCGCTACCGGCGGTCGCTCCGTACGGTCCGCGGTGTTCACGTACGGTCCGCGGTGGTCACGTGCGGTCGAGCTGGTCCCACCACCAGGCGATCGTGGGGATCGGAAGCGGCTCCCGGCTGTCGTCGGCCGGGCGCTGCTTCCACCACTGGTCGGGCGCGGTGATCGGGCTCGCGGGCAGGGAGTAGCGCGGGCAGCGCGAGGCCCAGTCCAGGTGGCCTCTGATGAACTGCCCCAACCCCTTTATGTAGCGCCGCAGTTCGTCGCTCGCGTAGCGCAGCACCTGGTCGCGCAGCCGGAGGAACAGCACCATCACGCGGTCCCGCATCTCCACCGCTCGTTCGAGGGCGTCATGCGGATCGCAGCTGAGCTCTTCCGAAAGGACATCGATCAGATTGAGGTTGTCGTCCGCCCGAAGCAGTTCCTTGTTGCGCGAGTAGAGGTCGTTGTCCCAACTGACCAGCGTCCAGGTGATCTCGGTGAGGGCCCGCACCCTGGGGTCCTCCATGTCGTGGTCGGGCACCTCGTACCCGGCCATGACCTCGATCATCGCGGTGGAGGGTGCCATGCCGATGGCCCGCATCCAGAGCGTCACGTAGTCGTCGAGCGAGGGGAGTCCGGGGCTGCGTCGGCAGGACGCCTCCCAGACGAGCCCGGAGGTGTAGACGCGCATGGCGTCGGTCCAGCGCCTCAACTGCTGCCGTGTGGCGAATCGTTCGAGCTCCAGCCGGAGTGCGCGCAGCGCGGCCCCGTGCGGCGATTCATCGGTGAGGCGTACGGCGGGGGCTTCGATCCCCCGTACTATTCGGGAAGTTTCCCGTGCCATGGTGTCGGCGGTCGCGAAGCCCTCGTCGCACACGCCGTCGTCAAGTGAGAACAGCACGGCGTGGAACTTGGCCATGAAGGAGAGCCGTTCGAGCTTTCCGTAGGGCATCGTGTAGGCGGTCAGGCCGCCGAAGTCGACGCGCGCCAGTCGCTTTCGCTGGAGCTCGTCCGTGTCGAGTTTCTGCCTGAGCATCCAATGGACCGTCATGTCGTTGAGTACCCGCGCCGACGGATGTACGGCCGTTGGTACCGGGCAGTAGAACGGCACCACCGGCAGCTGCTGGACCAGGCGGTTTTCCGAGGCAACAGTCATGATCGATCTCCTCGTTCAGCGATCCCCGCAATGGAGCGTATATGCCCATGTCCGACCATCAATAACAATGCAAATGCCCTTCAGCTGGCTCGAATTGATCGCCCGCTGTCCGGACTAGTCAATTTAGGTGGTCGGGGCGGTAGTTCCTAGTCCCAATCGCAAGGAGTGCCGGTCGACCCGGATCCACAGAACCGCTCATAGTCTGCATAACGATGTCATTCGGGTGCGGCTCGGCGCGTGGTCGGAGAGCGGCGAGCGGCAGCGGCGGGACTGCGGTGACGTACGGCACCCGGAAGGCGTTCGAAGCGTCTTTGCGCAGGGTTCTGGGGGTGCGGGAGGAACTCAACCCGGAAGCCGGGGAGAGGCGCACGAGCGGGTGAATAGTCGAATGGCCTATTCGGGGCATTGGCCTTTCGGGGAAGGTCCTGCTCAACCGGGGAGCGTGCGCCCCGCGCGCCGGGTGAGCGATCTCACGCCGGGGGCGGACGGCCGCGCCGGGTGTTCGCGAGCGCCGAACCGGCGCGCGCACACGGGGAGTTGGGTGCCGTGGAGGTCGGGCGCCTCCGCGCGGGCGCGGGGCGCGACGCGGTGCGCGTACGGCCGCCGGAGGGCGCGCGGAGGCGAGTCACGGCGCGTGGCGGCGCGCCGGACTGCGGAAGGGACGTTTCGCCGTGCGCGGACCCGGGAAGCGGCGCCGGGCGTCGCCCCGGGGCCGCTCCCGGGGCGCGTGCCGCGTCAGCGGGTGGGCAGCACATCCGCGCTGTCCGCGTTCCAGGCGGGTACGGCGCCCAGGACCTGGCAGACGGTGAGGTAGAGCGGGATGGGCGGCGTGTAGGGCGTCGCACCGTCCGACGGGTGGACCAGCCGGGGCGAGCCCGGCGGCACGTACGCCCCCGACGAGTACCGCACGGGCGGCGGCCAGTCCAGGTCGAGGTCCGACCCGGCAGGAACGATCCACCACCACCAGCCCGCGTCCGCGAAGACGCAGCCGGCCCTCGGCAGGTGGTCGAGCAGCCGCTCGCCGTGGCGCGCGGGCACCCCCACCGCGTCGCTGCCCAGCGTGGCCGGGAGGGCGAGCGGCAGCGGCAGGCGCGTGTACTGCTCCCGCTGTTTGACCAGTCGGGACAGCCCCAGATGAGACATGGCGCCCTTCAGCATGACCACCCCGCTCCGCCCGCCCCGTGGGCCAGCTCCGCCCAGACCACCCTGCCAGGACCCGGTGACGCGTCGTGCGCCCCCCAGGCACTGCTCACCGCGTCCACCAGCAGGAGCCCCCGTCCGCACTCGCCGTCCGCCGTGGCGGCGCGCATCCGGGGGCCGTCGAACCTGAGGCCGAGGTCGCGCACCGAGATGCGCAGCCGGTCGACCCCGCAGAGCAGCTCACCGAAGACGCGGTCGCCGTCGGTGTGTACGACCGCGTTGGTGAACAGCTCCGACATGACGAGGCAGGCCGTGTCACGGAAGTCCTCGTCCAGTCCCCACAGGACCAGCTGCTCCCGGAGGATCCTCCGGGACTGGGCCACGGCCTCGGCGCGCGCCGGCAAATCGAACCCGTGACGGCGGGCTTCCGCGCAGGGGCGTATCTCCTCGCGCAGGGGTCCGAGCGCACTTCCAAGCACAGCCGATCCTCACAGTGGGGGTGCGACTGCCGCGCCGTGCTCCCCCGTGGCGGAGCGCGGCAGCCGCGTGAACCAGTTCACTCCAGACAACTGTCCCCCTGTCGGTGACACTTGGCAAGAGGCACTCTGGAAATTGCAGAGTGCCCGTGTCCTTGATCCGAGGCGCATGGCAGACTGCGACACAACTGTGCGTAGGGGAGGTCAGAAGTGAGTGAACCCCGGTCCGCTCCGACCGTGGGCCAGGTGGTGCTCGGCAAGCGCCTGAAGGATCTGCGGGAGCGTGCCGGGCTGAGCCGCGAGGAGGCCGCCAAGGTCCTGCGGGTGGCACCTGCCACGATCCGGCGGATGGAGACGGCCGAGGTCGCGCTGAAGATCCCCTACGTCCAGCTGCTGCTGGGCGCCTACGGGGGCACGGACGCGGAGACCGAGGCCTTCGTGGAGCTGGCCGAGGAGGCGAACAAGCCCGGCTGGTGGCAGCGCTTCCACGACGTCCTGCCCAACTGGTTCTCCATGTACGTCAGCCTGGAGGGCTCCGCCTCGCTGCTCAGGACGTACGAGCCGCACTTCGTGCCCGGCCTCCTGCAGACCGAGGCGTACGCCCGCGGCATCATGCGCACCGGTTCCATGGGGCACACCAGCCCCGAGGACATCGAGCGCCACGTGGCGCTGCGCATGGAGCGGCAGGCGCTGCTCACCAGGGCGGACGCCCCGCGGCTGTGGGTGGTGATGGACGAGACGGTGCTGCGCAGGACCGTCGGCACGGCGGACGAGATGCGGGCCCAGGCGGACCGGCTGCTCGAATCGGCGGAGCTGCCGAACGTGACGCTCCAGATCGCCGAGTTCGGCAGCGGCCACCACCCCGGCACGTACGGCCCGTTCGTGATCTTCAGGTTCGCCGTCCCCGAGCTTCAGGACATGGTCTACAGCGAGTACCTGACCGGGGCCGTCTACTTCGACTCGCGCCCCGAGGTCGCCGCCTACCTAGAGGTGATGGACCGAATGGCGGCCCAGGCCGCCACTGCACAACGCACGAAGGAGATCCTCCGGGATTTCCGCAAGGAGCTGTGAATGGATCGCATATACAACGGCATGCCCGCCGCGGAGCTCGGCTCCGAGGGCTGGTACAAGCCGTGGAGCGGCGGAAACGGCGGCAACTGCGTCGAGGCCATGAAGCTGGCCGACGGCAGAGTCGCGGTCCGCCAGTCCGCCGACCCCGACGGCCCCGCGCTCATTTACACCCACGGCGAGATCGCCGCCTTCATTCAGGGCGCGAAGGCCGGTCAGGCCGACTTCCTGCTCACGTGACGCCCGCACCCGTCCGCTCCGCGGGCCCCGCGACCGCATCCGCTCCCGTGCCCGACACCGTCCGTCCCCAGCCCGTGACCGGGCCCGCCCGCCTCCTCCCGACGACCCCTTGGAGCCCGTTATGACCGCAGGCCAGGACCGCGCCGCCCACGAGATCGACACCACCAAGCCGCACCCCGCACGGGTCTACGACTGGTTCCTCGGCGGCAAGGACAACTACCCGGTCGACGAGGAGCTGGCCGCCCAGTTACTCGCCGTCGAGCCCCGCGGCCGGGAGATCGCCCGCGTCAACCGCGCCTTCATGCACCGCGCGACGCGCTGGCTCGCCGAGAGCGGCGTCCGGCAGTTCCTCGACATCGGCACCGGCATCCCCACCGAGCCGAACCTCCACCAGATAGCCCAGGGGGTCGCGCCGGACGCCCGCGTCGTCTACGCGGACAACGACCCCATCGTGCTGCGGCACGCCGAGGCGCTGCTGCGCTCGACGCCGCAGGGCGTCACCGAGTACGTCCAGGCCGACGTCCGGGACCCCGACACCATCTTCGGCCTCGCCAAGCAGGTCCTGGACCTCGACCGGCCCGTCGCGCTCTCGCTGATCGCCCTCACCCACTTCCTGGGCGACGACGACGGGGTGTACGAGCTGGTCAACACCCTGATGGAGCCGCTCGCCCCCGGCAGCTACCTGGTCCTTTCGCAGGTCACGGGCGACTTCGACCCGGAGGGCGCCAAGCGGGCGACCGCGCTGTACGCGGCGGGCGGCGTCACGCTCAGGCTGCGCTCGCAGGCCGAGGTCACCGCCTTCCACGACGGCTTCGAGCTGGCCGGGCCCGGTGTCGTCCTGGGCGCCAAGTGGCGTCCGGAGATCGGCGACGAGGCCGCGCACGAGGGGGACGACACGATTCCGGTCTATGCGGGCGTGTCGCGCAAGATCTCTTGACCCGTCTGTAACAAACACCTAGCTTCCACTCAACCCTTGTAAGGGTTTTCCGCACTTCATCACAGAGTTCCTTCAAAGGATGAATGCATGAGTGGTGTACGACGACGCAGTGACCTCGCCGCACCGAGCGGCGCGGTCGCCGCGGACGTCGAGCGGCTGCTGGGCGACATGACCCCGGGGGAGAAGCTGGGCCAGCTCCAGCAGCTGCCCTGGGCGTACGACACCGGGCCGGGCGGCAGCGGCACACGGGAGGCGGTGGAGGCGGCCCGCGCGGGGCGGCTCGGCTCGGTGCTCTCCGTCTTCGGCGCCAGGACCTGCAACGACCTCCAGCGGATCGCCGTCGAGGAGTCCAGGCTCGGCATCCCGCTGCTGTTCGGCCTCGACGTGATCCACGGCTTCTGGACGACGTTCCCGATCCCGCTCGCCCAGGCCGCGGCCTTCGACCCCGCGGTCGCCGCCGCGGACGGCGAGGTGTCCGCGGCCGAGGCCCGCTCCAACGGCGTCCACTGGACCTTCGCGCCGATGATGGACGTCACCCGCGAACCGCGCTGGGGCCGCATCGCCGAGGGCCACGGCGAGGACCCGTACCTGACGGCGGTCCTCGCGGCGGCCAAGGTCAGGGCCTACCAGGGCGAAGGCCGGGGCAGCCTCAAGGACAAGGACCGCGTCGCCGCCTGCGCCAAGCACTTCGTCGCGTACGGCGGGGCGGAAGGAGGCCGCGACTACAACACCGTCGTCGTCTCCGAGGCCCAGCTGCGCAACCACTACCTGCCGCCCTTCAAGGCGGCCGTCGACGCGGGCGTGGCCACCGTCATGGCCTCCTTCAACACCCTCAACGGCGTCCCCGCGCACGCCGAGCGGCACACCCTGACCGACGTCCTCAAGGGCGAGTGGGGCTTCGACGGCCCCGTCGTCAGCGACTGGGCCGGCATCCAGGAGCTGGTCCCGCACGGCTTCGCCGCCGACGGCGCCGAGGCCGCGCGGCTCGGGATCGGCGCGGGCGTCGACATGGAGATGACCAGCACCCACGTCGCGACCCACGGCGAGCGGCTGCTGGCGAGCGGCGCGCTGACCCGCGAACGGCTCGACGACGCGGTGCGCCGGATCCTGCGCCTCAAGTTCGACCTGGGGCTCTTCGACGACCCGTACGTCGACGAGGAGGCGGCGGTCTCGGCGCCCACCCCGGGGGCGCGGGCCGCGGCCAGGAGCGCGGCGGCCCGCTCGGCCGTGCTCCTCAAGAACGAGGGCGGGGCGCTGCCGCTGTCCCCCTCGGTGCGGAAGGTGGCGGTCGTCGGACCGTTCGCCGACTCCACGGACCTGCTCGGGACGTGGGCGTTCCCCTTCGCCGCGAAGAAGGCCCCCGCGGTCACCGTGCGTGAGGGCCTGGCGGCCGCGCTGCCCGGGGCGGACGTCACGTACGCGCTCGGGGTCGACGCGGACGGGAAGGACACCTCGGGGATCCCGGCGGCCCTCGACGTCGTGCGGGCCGCCGAGGTGACCGTGGTGGTCGTCGGCGAGGCGGCGGCGCTCAGCGGGGAGGCGGCGGCGCGCAGCGACCTGACGCTGCCCGGCGCGCAGGAGCGGCTGATCGCGGCGGTCGCTCGGACCGGCAGGCCGTTCGTGGTGGTCCTGGTCAACGGCCGCCCGCTGACGATCGGCGACTGGCTCGACTCGGCGCCCGCGGTCGTCGAGGCGTGGCACGGCGGCACGGAGGCGGGCAACGCGGTCGCCGACGTCCTGCTGGGCGAGGTGAACCCGGGCGGGAAGCTGCCGGTGACGTTCCCGCGGAGCGTCGGGCAGGTGCCGGTCTACTACAACCACGAGAGTACGGGGCGGCCGTACGACCCCGGGAACAAGTACACCTCCACGTACCTGGACCTGGAGCACGGTCCGCAGTTCGTCTTCGGCCACGGGCTGAGCTACACCACCTTCGAGGTGGACGGGCCCCGGCTGAGCTGGGACCGGGTGTCGGCGGCGGCGCTGCGCGGCGGCGCGGAGGTGGAGGTCTCGGTGGCCGTGCGCAACACGGGGACGCGGGCGGGCGACGAAGTGGTCCAGCTGTACGTCCACGACAAGGCGGCGAGCCTCGTCCAGCCGGTGCGGAAGCTGCGGGGCTTTCGACGGGTGCGGTTGGAGGCGGGGGAGGAGCGGGTGGTGCGGTTCGCGCTGGGCGCGGCGGACCTGGGGTTCTGGACGAACGATCCCCGGGGCGTGTTCGTGGTGGAGCCGGGGGAGGTCGACGTGTACGCGGGCGCGAGTTCCGCGGCGCGGGGCAGGGCGGGGCTACGGATCACGTAGGGGGCCGTTGCCCGGGGGCGCCTTCTTCCCGCGCGGAACACGCGCGTCGGGACACTCGGGTCCCCGGCTCCTTCTTCCCGTTTCGCTGGGCCTACGCCTTGGCGGGCTCGGCACGCCGGTAGAGCGGCAGTCGCATCCCGAACTCGTAGGCGCGGGCGGCCGCGCGGATGCGGGCGGCCTGGTACGGGAGTGCGTGCCGGTCCAGGTCGCCCATGGGGACCCAGCGCAGCGCGGAGAGTTCCGTGACGGCGCTCTCGGGGAGCCGTACGGCGCGGGCTTCCTGCGGGGTCAGGATGCCCCCGTCGACGACGATGTTGATGCCCTCGGCACTGGTGCCGTCCTCGCTCGCGGGCATCTGGTCGATCATCAGCGCGTGGGAGATGCGCCGCTTGAGCCCGGTCTCTTCGAAGAGTTCGCGTGCGGCGGCAGCGGCCACGGTCTCTCCCGCGTGCGCCCCGCCCCCGGGCAGCTGCCAACCGAGCTTGCTGTCCGCGTGCTTGTAGGTCGGCTTCACCAGGAGTACGGAACCGTCCTGGTCGCGGACGAGGACGACGGCCCCGAGGCGGCGTCCGGGCGGGTTCGCGGGGTCGATGTCGGCGTGTGTCATGGGTTCGTCCGTTCTCTTGAGGAGGGTGGGTGCCCGTGAAGTCCCCACAGGGGCGGACGTCGACGGGCGGATCAGGGGCGTACGAGGGGCGTGGTCAGCAGCCAGCCGACCGCCGCCCACGCGGCGAACACCGATACCGCGATCAGCGCGCTCCGCACGTGCCTCACGGGCTGTGCCCCGCGACAGCGGCCGGGCGCACGGGAGTTTCGGGGGCCGGCCCGACCACGGGCACGGCGCGCAGCGAGTACGTCCCGGTGTGGTCAGCCACGGTGATCACGACGGACAGCCCGCAGCGCAACCGGTCGTACGTCATCCGCTGACCCACCCGGTTCGCACACCAGGCCCGCAACTCCGCGGGGGCGCTCGGAAGCCGGTTCAGCTCCGGGCTCGTCACCAGCGCACCGCGCTGCTCGGGGTCGAGCCAGCGGACGTCCGGGGCGGGGTCGAGCCCGTCCGCGATGCGGTGGGCCTGAACGAGCAGCCACCGACTCGTGATCCCGAGGTACGGAGTCCGAAGCGTGGCGAGGACGACCCGAACACACTTGCCGTTCACGGGACCCGTGGCGACCACTTCGGCCTGGTACTCGTCGTATCTCGTCCGCTGCGCGGTCTCGGCTGCCCTATCCTCGCCGAACACGGCCACTCCTCTCCGTAACGCCATCGCTACTGGGGAGAACCAGCGTGTCCCAGAGAGTGGAAGTCATCAACTTGCGGTATTTGCTCGGAGAGTTAGGAAATCTGCATGGTGAACCGGAAGGTGCTGGACCCCGAAACGTCGCCGGGGGCGGCGTTCGGCCAGCGTCTGAGGCAACTTCGGGACGAACGTGGTTGGACCCAGGACGAGTTGGGCGAACGCATCGGGTGCACCGGAACGCACATTTCCGCCGTGGAAACTGGTCGGCGCCCACCAACTAGCCGCTTCGCGGCAGGTGCTGACAGGGCGTTCGGGACGGGGGACAGGTTCCAGCGCATGGTGAGCGCGCTACAGAACTCGGCACTGCTCGACGGGTTTCCGGAGTATGCGAAGCAGGAGGTGCGGGCCACGGAGATCAGACTCTTTGAGCTCGGTATCGTTCCGGGCTTGCTCCAGACTCCGGAGTACGCAGCAGCCATTGCCACCGGTGCTGTACGACGAGGTGCGATCACGGAGCAGCAGGCGGACGAACGGCTGTCCCATCTCGCCGAGCGGCAGGCGTCCCTGGTGCGGACGCCCCCGCCGTTCGTCTACGCGGTGTTGGACGAAAGCTGTATCCGGCGGGTTGTCGGCGGAGCGGACGCCATGGCTGCCCAGTTGAGCAAGCTCGTCGCGTTCGCCGAGCAACCGAACACGGTGCTCCAAGTCGCGCCGTTCGGGCTCGGCGAGCGGCGTTCGTTCGACCTGCCGATCACCCTCCTGACCCTTCCTGACCGGTCTCACATTGCGTACTCGGAGTCTGCCCAGCAAGGGCGACTGGAGCGGGATTTGCGGTTCGTACAGCCCATGTTGACGGCCTACCATCAGCTACAGGCCGAAGCTGCTTCTCAGGCGGCGTCCGTGGCCATGATCGAACAGGCGCGAAAGGGCACATCGTGACGACCGACAACCCGCAGTGGTTCACGTCCTCGTACAGCAGCAACGGCGGCCAGTGCATCGAGGTCGCCGCAAACCTCGTCGCGACGCGCGGCGTGGTCCCCGTCCGTGACTCCAAGAACCTGACCGGTCCGGTTCTCAGCATCCCGGCCGACTCGTTCGCAACTTTCGTGGCGGGCGTCAAGGCTGGAGAGTTCGACGCCGTCTGACTCTCCGCAGCGGTACCGGCAGAGCAGCGACGAAGACCCCGCCGTTCCCTCCGGGACGGCGGGGCCCGTTCTACTGGCGGCTCACCGTGCGCGTCACGCCCGCCGCGATCGCCGTCGCCAGCAACCAGCCCGTCACGATCAGCGCGTACCCCAGCCACTGGTACCACCCCGCAGGGGCGAACGCCTTTTCCTGTCCGAAGTCCACGATGGGCAGCAACAGGTCCAGCGTGTAGAACAGCGGGTTGAACTCGGGTGCCTCGTCCGCCTTCAGGGGCTTCGGCGGGCGCAGCCCGTACGCGACCGCCCCGACCAGCACCAGCGAGGTGAGCCACGCCGCCGCCCGCACCGGCCGGAAGCCGTAGCCGACGGCCGCGTCCTGGGCGTACCCCCACACCCGGGCGTACCCGGGCAGCGTCGCGCGGTGCCTGCGCTGCTTCGCGAGCTGGACGGTACGGGCCGCCGCGTCGTCGCCTATGCGGCGGTACGCGGCGGTCAACTGCTCGTAGGAATAGGGGACGTAACCGTCGAGGTCGCGTTCGACGAGCGGGATCCGCTCCTTGGCGGGGAGGTGTGGGACGAGTGAACGGTAGGTCAGCTCGTCCAGCTGGACCCGATCGGGCCACACCGACGGCACCGCGTGCACCAGATTGATCTGGGCGCGCCTGAGGTTGACCGTGCCCTCGATCGGCACGGACTCGCGCAGCCACAGCTCGCCGATGGCGGCACCGCTGGCCCTCAGCGCGACCCCGTCGGGGTTGGCGAGGGCCGCGTAGGCCAGGTTGAGCTGGCCCGGTATCTGTGCGCCGCGCAGACTGATCCGGCCGTTCGCGCGCAGCCGCATCGCGCGCAGGTCGGTGCCGACGGAGAGGTTCTTGGCCTGGAGGGCGGTGCCCGACGGGTTGTGCAGCTCGGAATCGCTGAGGTCGATGTGACCGGTCACGGTCGCGCCGTTGAGCCGCACCTCGCCGTGCGCGACGAGCCCGGTCGCCACGATGTCGTCGGCGACGGTCGCCTGACTCAGCTTCAGGACCGTGCCGTCGTCCGCCCCGCCCTCACCGCCGCCGAGGTGCGTGCCGTCGAGGAAGAGCCGCCGGGAGACCGAGGCGGCCCCCAGGCGGAGTGTGCCGTGGAACCTGCTGCCGGACAGTCTGAGCGCCCCGTCGACGCGGACGGTGGCCGCGCTCAGGCCCGGCAGGACGGAGCGCACCAGCGACAATTGCTGGAACTGCGCGCCGTACAGGACCGGCTCCTCGTCGAAGTGGCAGCCCGAGAGCCGTACCGAGCAGTGCGCCGTGCCGTACTGGAGGTTCCAGACGCCGCTGATCCGGGCGCCCCCGAGGCGCAGCCGTGGCACTTCGCCGTTGTGCACGGGCCCGGCGAGCAGCAGGGCGCGCAACACCTCGCCGCGTACGGTGCGCTCCGGGCCCCAGGACGGGCCGTCGACCAGCGGGTCGTCGCCGCTGCCGGTGCGGAAGTCCACGGGTTCGCCGCGCGGGACGGCCTCCCACACCCGGCGCTCCGCGGAGCTGAGTTCGGTGATCTCCATCGTCGGGGACTCTCACCCGGAAGCGGGTGGGCCGTCAACCCGTGCCCGGCCCGCCCGCCCCGGAGCGCTCACTTCCGGATCAGCCGCACCCGGAACGACTGGGCCGCCGAGACGTTCCCCGCCGAGTCGATCGTCCGGTACTCCACCGTGTGCCGCCCGTACTCGGGCGTCGCGTCGTCCCACGGGACCGCGCGGAAGCGGCCGAGCTTGCCGAAGACCAGGCCGTCGATCTCGGTGCCGCTGGGGGTGAAGAGGAACGGCGCGTCCGCGTCGGTCGGCCAGCCGTAGTACGTGTACCAGCCGTCGCCGTCCACCCGGAACTGCGTGACGACGTAACCCGCGCGGTCGTCGGCCGCCGTCAGCTTCATGGTGAACGGCCCGTCGTACACGTGTTCCTGCGTCCGGCCCGGCTTGCCGACCGTGCGCAGCGGCTTCGACAGGGCGTACGACGCCTTCGCGGCCGTCGCGTCGACCTGCCACGTCAGGGTCTCGTCCGTGCCCGCGATCCGTGCCGTCAGCACGTGGTCGCGGTCCGCGCGCGGCCGCAGCGCGCCCAGGTCCAGGTCGCGGTCGTTGCCCGGGTTGGCGACCGGCTTGCCGTCCAGCGCCCAGCGGACCCGGTACGGGCCGCCCGTGGGGTGCGTGGTGTCCGCGTACACCACCGACTCCGCGCCGACCGGCGCGTCCGTCGAGGTGTGGCCGGTGAACGCGGGCGGGGCGGCGACGGGCGGCGTGCTCAGCGCGGTGTCCACGGTCCAGGTGACCGTACGGGTCAGTGCCGCCGAACCCCGTACCGCCGGATCGCGCACGAAGGGCGTGGGGTCGGTGACCGTCGCGGTCACCGTGTGGCGGCCGGGGGACAGGCGCAGGCGCCGCAGGTCCAGGGTGCGCACGGACGAGGCGACGGCCCGGCCGTCCACGGTCCAGGACGTCGCCAGCTCGCCGCCCACCGGGTGCAGCACGTCCACCCACAGCGCGCGGTCGTCGCCCACGGGCGCCGCGTTCGGGGTGTGGTCCTGGACCAGGTTGACCTTGGCCGAAATCGCCTGGGTCATGATCTCGCGCTCGACCTGGTCGAAGTCGAAGCCGAGGCTCTTCATCATCGAGTGCCTGCTGGGCCGCCACACGCCCTTGGTGGCGTACATGCCGCCCTCGTGGCGTCCGATCGTCCCGCCGGACAGGCTCTCCTCGCCCAGCCAGCGCCACCACTTGGCGCGCTGGGTCCGCATCTGCTCCTCGGTGAGGAGCGTGTGGTGGCGCGAGGACGGCTCGCCGCCGGTGTACGTGCCGCCGGGCACCCCGCGCCCGTAGTAGTCGTACTCGTCCTGGAGCTTGCCCAGCGAGTGGCCTATCTCGTGCGGGGTGATGAGTGCGGAGAGGGCGTTGCCGCCGGACGCGGTGGCGTAGGTGCCGCCCGTGCCGCCGTACGTGGTGCTGTTGGCGAGGGCCACGGTCTGCCGGTTGGCGCCCGTCGTGCCCGGCACCAGGTCCGCGACGGCCGCGGCCTTCGCGGAGTCGACGGTCAGCGCCCGCTGCACGCTGCCTGCGTCGCAGCCGCCCCAGAACGCCATGTCGAGCGGGGTGTCGCGGCGCGGGGCGGTGAGCGAGGGGTCGCAGTCGACGCCCGACTCGGGGGAGGGGATCTCCACGGCCCACACGTTGACGTACGAACGGTAGGAGGCGAAGGGCTCGGCGCTCCACAGCACGTTGATGTGCTTCTCGACGTCGGCCCGGAACTTCGGCAGCTCGGCGGCGGTGTAGCCGTCGCCGAGCACGACCAGGTTGAAGCGCTTGTCGGCCGGGCCCGTGGTCTGGATCGGCACGACGGTCGCGGAGTCGGTGAGATCGGTCAGATCGGTGAGACTGGTCCTGTCGGTCGTGGCGCTGGGGGCCTGGCCGGCCGCTGCGGTCGGCGCGGTGAAACACGCCGCCAGGAGTGCCGTCGCCGCGGTGGCGGCGAGCGCGAATCTGCTCGGGGGTCTCATGGCCGCGGAGCGTAGGGCCGGGGCCAACTGGCGGTAAAGAGGCCGAAGTTGCCAATGAGGGTAACGTGAGGGCATGAAACTGACCATTCTGGGCGGTGGCGGCTTCCGGGTGCCGCTGGTGTACGGGGCGCTGCTCGCCGACCGCGCCGAGGGCCGCGTCACCGAGGTCGCGCTCCACGACACCGATCCGGCCAGGCTCGCCTCGATCACCCGGGTCCTCGCCGACCAGGCGGCCGACGTGCCCGACGCGCCGGCCGTCAGCGCGACGGGCGACCTCGACGCGGCGCTGCGCGGCGCCGACTTCGTCTTCTCCGCGATCCGCGTCGGCGGCCTCGAAGGGCGCGCCGCCGACGAGCGGGTCGCGCTCGACCAGGGCGTGCTGGGCCAGGAGACGGTGGGCGCGGGCGGCATCGCGTACGGGCTGCGGACCGTGCCCGTCGCGGATCTGATCGCCCGCCGGGTCAAGGCGCTCGCGCCGGACGCCTGGGTCATCAACTTCACCAACCCGGCGGGCCTGGTCACCGAGGCCATGGCGCGCCACCTGGGCGGGCGGGTCATCGGGATCTGCGACTCGCCGGTGGGCCTCGGCCGACGCGTCGCGCGCCTGCTGGGCGCGGCGCCGGACCGCGCCGAGATCGACTACGTGGGCCTCAACCACCTGGGCTGGCTGCGCGGGCTGCGCGTGGAGGGCCGCGACGAACTGCCCCGGCTGCTCGCGGACCGGGAGCTGCTCGGCTCCTTCGAGGAGGGCAGGCTCTTCGGGGCGGACTGGCTCCAGTCGCTGGGCGCGATCCCCAACGAGTACCTGCACTACTACTACTTCAACCGCGAGACCGTGCGCGCCTACCGGGAGGCGGAGCTGACGCGCGGCGCCTTCCTGCGCGTCCAGCAGTCGAGGTTCTACGCCGAGCCCGCGTCGCTCGCGTCCTGGCGGCGCACGCTCGCGGAGCGGGAGGCCACCTACATGGCCGAGAACCGCGAGGCGTCGGGAGCGGGCGAGCGCGACGAGGCCGACCTGGTGTCCGGCGGGTACGAGAAGGTGGCGCTGGCCCTGATGCGGGGCATCGCCCGCGACGAGCGCGCCACGCTGATCCTGAACGTCCGCAACGGCACCACGCTGTCCGTGCTCGACGCGGACGCGGTCATCGAGGTGCCGTGCGTGGTGGACGCGAAGGGCGCGCGCCCGGTGTCCGTCGCCCCGCTGCCGTACCACGCGGTGGGGCTCGTCACGGCCGTGAAGGCGGTCGAGCGGGAGGTGCTGGCGGCGGCGGAGAGCGGGTCGCGGGCGGCGGCGGTGAAGGCGTTCGCGCTGCATCCGCTGGTCGACTCGGTGAACGTCGCGCGGCGGCTGGTGGAGGGGTACCGGGAGGTGCACCCGGGGCTGGCGTACCTCAAGGGGTGAGCCGGATTTGGGGTGGGGTCCCGCTGCGCGGGGCAGGTCCCCTACCCGCCCCTTCCCGAAACTGGGGCGCTGCCCCAGCCCCCGTTTCGCGCAGTTCCCCGCGCCCCTTGAAGGGCGCGGGGAACTGCGCGATCTTTGACGCCCCCGGCAGGGTTTCGGGAAGGGGCGGGTAGGGGAACCACCCGCCGTAGGCGGAACCGCCCGCCTCCGCTCACGCGGTGAGCAGCACCCCCGCGTACGACACTCCCGCCACGACCACCCAGGAGCACAGGCCCAGCGCCGCGACCCGGCCGCCCGTGCGGGACAGGCGCGGCAGGTCCACCATGCTGCCGAGGCCGAACAGCGCTGCGGCCAGCAGCAGTTCCTGGCCGACCCCGGCCGCGTCCAGCGCCCCGTCCGGCAGCCACCCCGTGCTCCGTACGAGCACCATCGCCAGGAACCCGGCGACGAACAGCGGCACCAGCGGCGGCCGCTTGCCCGCCGCGCCCCCGTCCGTGCGCCGCCGCGCCCGTACCGACAGGGCCACCGCCGCGACCAGCGGCGCCAGCAGCGCCACCCGCATCAGCTTCACGAGCACCGCGTCGCCGAGCGCCCCGGGTCCCGCGGTCTGCGCGGTCGCCACGACCTGCCCCACGTCGTGGACGCTCGCCCCGACCCACCGGCCGAACTCCGGCGCGTCCAGCCCGAGCGGCCCCTGGAGCAGCGGCAGTACGGCGATGGCGAGCGTGCCGCAGAGGGTGACCAGCGCCACCGACGTCGCCGTGTCGCGCTCGTCGCTGTCGTTGACCTCGCTCATCGCGCCGATCGCGGACGCGCCGCAGATGGAGTACCCGGTCGCGATGAGCAGCGGCTGGTCGCCGGGCAGCCCCATGCGCCGCCCCAGCCACCACGTACCGAAGAACGTCGCCGCGACGACCGCGAGCACCATCGCCACGGTCGCCCAGCCGAGCCCCAGCACGTCGCCCGCGCTCAGCTTCAGCCCGAGGAGCACGATGCCCACGCGCATCAGCCGCTTCCCGGCGAACGACAGGCCCGCCTTGGCGGTGCCCCGCACCACCTCGCGCGCCCCGGGCAGATGGGCGGCGGTCAGGCCGAGCACCACGGCGGCCGTGAGCATCGGCACGGCAGGCACCAGCAGGTGCACGCACCAGGCGACGGCCACCCCGAGCGCGGCGAGCGCGAGCCCCGGCAGGTCGCCTGGCGCGGGGACGGGCAGCAGCGACGCCGGGGTGGGCGTGCGGCGCGGGGGAGCGGCGGACGCGCGCGAGGGCCGCCGGTCGAGCAGCGCCATCAGCGGTCCGCCTCCAGCTCGTACACGCGCCGGACGCTGCTGCCCAGGCGCGAGATGTCGGCCCCGTACACGTGGAGCGAGATCGCGAGCGAGGGGCCCGCGTTCCAGACGCGGTGGATGTCGCCGGGCGGGGCGAAGCCGCAGACCGCGCCGAGCGGGTTGACGACGTCCTCGGTGGCGACCAGCCTGGCCTCGCCGCCGGTCTCCGTGGCCGGGACGAGCCGGTAGCGGCGCTCGTGCTCCTCGCCCCGGTGGACGCCGGTGACGCACCAGGAGACGTGGTCGTGGATCGAGGTGCGCTGGCCGGGCAGCCAGACGAGCGCGACGAGCGAGAAGCTGCCGTCGTGCTCGGCGTGCAGCAGGTGCTGGCGGTAGCGCTCGGGGTCGCCCTGGCACTGCACGTCGGCCAGGAGGTCGGCGGCGCCGAGGTGCGGCGCGAGGCGCTCGCCGACGAGGTAGGCGGTGAGGTCGGGCGGCAGGCCCCGGCCGACCGCGTCCCGGATGTCGGCGACGAGGGCGTCGAGGCGAGCGGTGGTCGTCTCTGCGCGGTACGCGGTCGGAGTGGTCATGCCAGCAGCGTCGGGGCGGCCGATCCATCACGTCCAACGACGGTTCCTTGGACTTGTGCGAAGCCGCGCTTATGCGTCGCGCCGTGCGTCGCGGGTGCCGCTCAGCAGCCGACCCGGTTCGCCGCGACCTTCTTCAGCTGCTCCAGCACGAGCGCGGTCGCCGGGATCCGCAGGTGTTCCCGGAGGACGTACGCCGAGACCTGGCGCCGCGACGCCGGGTCCAGCGGGCGCCCCACCACCTTCTTGTGGCACAGGAACGACAGCACCAGCGCCGGGACCATCGCGATGCCGAGCCCCTCCGCCACCAGGCTCTGCACCACCAGGTTGTCGTCCGTGGTGAACGTGATGTCCGGGGCGAAGCCGTCCTCCGCGCACTCGTGCAGCAGATTGGCCCGGCAGCGCAGGCACCCCGCTATCCACCGTTCGCCCGCGAGGTCGGTGAGTTTGATCGAACGGCGCCTGGCCAGCGGGTGCCCGACCGGGAGCAGCACGGTCAGCTGGTCCTCCAGGAGCGGTATCTCCTCGACCTCGTCCGGCACTTCCTCGTGCAGGCCGGGGTAGGTGAAGGCGAGCGTGACGTCGCACTCGCCGCGCACCAGCCGGTGCAGCGACTCGGGCGGTTCGTTCTCCTGGAGCTCGACCCGGATGCCCGGATGGCCCGCGTCGAGCCGGGCCAGCGCCTCGGGCACGAGCGTGGCGCTGGCGCTGGGAAAGGCACAGATCCGCACCCGGCCCGAGCGGAGCCGGGTGATCGCGTTCATCTGCTGCTGGGCGGTGGAGATGTTCTCCAGGATGATCCCGGCGTGCCGCGACAGCGCCTCGCCGGCCTCGGTCAGCCGCATGCGGCGGCCGACGCGGGTGAAGAGCGGCGTGCCCACCGAGCGTTCGAGCGCCTTCATCTGCTGGGTGATGGCGGGCTGGGTGTAGCCCAGCGAGCGGGCGGCAGCGGAGTAGGTACCGGTGCGGACCACTTCGTGGAAAGTCCTGATGTGCCGCGAGTCGAACACCGCAGAATCATAAGCGGATGTTGGAGTACTCGAACAGTTCTCCGGCTGCGCCTTTTCGGCCAGTACGCGGTCAGGACGCGGCCGGTACGCGGCCCGGCGGTTTCCGCAGCCGTTCCCGGGGAACTTCACAAGATCGCAACGGGTAGCCCTCGACACGGTGCCGCCCGCGCTGCCAGGCTCCCGCCATGCCGCACCGCAACCACCTCAAGACCCTCGCCGCCGCTGCCCTCCTCCTCCTCACCGCCGCCGTCGGCTGCGCCCCGCAGGAGTCCGAGAGCGCGACCGGGAAGACCCCCGCCGCGTCCGGCGCCGCCTGCGCCAAGGGCGCGCTCGCCACCGGGACGGCGGGCAGGCTCACGGTGGGCACGGACAAGCCCGCGTACGCGCCGTGGTTCCAGGACGACGACCCGGCGGGCGGCAAGGGCTACGAGGCGGCGGTCGCCTACGCGGTCGCCGAACGGCTCGGCTACGCCAAGGACAAGGTCGTCTGGCAGACCGTCCCGTTCAACTCCGCCGTCGCGCCCGGCGCGAAGAAGTTCGACTTCGACATCAACCAGATCTCGATCAGCGAGCAGCGCAAGAAGGCCGTCGACTTCTCCTCCGGCTACTACGACGTGCGCCAGGCGGTCATCGCCCTCAAGGACTCGCCCGCCGCGAACGCGAAGACCCCCGCCGACCTCAAGGACGTCAGGCTCGGCGCGCAGGTCGGCACCACCAGCCTCGACGTGATCAACGACGTGATCAAGCCGACGAAGAAGCCGGCCGTCTACCAGAAGAACGACTTCGCCAAGTCCGCGCTCAAGAACGGCCAGGTCGACGCGATCGTGGTGGACCTGCCCACCGCCTTCTACATCACCTCGGCGGAAGTGCCCGAGGCGAAGGTGGTCGGGCAGTTCGAGAGCGGCGGCCCCGGCGGCGAGCAGTTCGGGCTCGTCCTCGACAAGGGCAGCGCGCTCACCGCCTGCGTCACCGGCGCGGTCGACTCCCTGCGCGCGGACGGGACGCTCGCGAAACTGGAGAAGCAGTGGCTCGCGGACGCGGCGAACGCCCCGGTGCTCAAGTGAGCCTGCACAAGGAGGACGCGCTCCCCCCGGACCCGATCCCCCCGGACCCGCCCGGCACCGACCCCTACGTACCGTCGCGGCGCCGCGTCGACCGCGAGCGCTACAAGCGCCGCCGCGCCCTGCGCGCCACCGCGATCGCCGCCGTGTCCACCCTCGTCACCGGCGCCGTCCTCTTCCTCGCCGTCGTCAACTCGCCCGGCTGGGAGCGCACCCGCGCCACCTTCTTCAGCGCCGACTACGCCCGCGAGGCGTTCCCCCTCGTCATGGAAGGGCTCTGGCTCAACCTCCGCCTCCTCGCCGTCTGCGGCGCCGCCGTCCTCGCCATCGGCATGCTGCTGGCCGTCGCCCGCACCCTGCGCGGCCCCGCCTTCTTCCCGCTGCGCGCGCTGGCCACCGCGTACACCGACTTCTTCCGCGGACTCCCGCTGATCATCTGCCTGCTGATGGTCGTCTTCGGCGTGCCCGCGCTCCGGCTCCAGGGCGTCACCACCGACCCCGTCGTGCTCGGCGGCACCGCGCTGGTCCTCACCTACTCCGCGTACGTCGCCGAGGTCTTCCGCGCCGGGATCGAGTCCGTCCACCCCAGCCAGCGCGCCGCGGCCCGCTCGCTGGGCCTCACCCACCGGCAGGCGCTGCGCCACGTCGTGCTGCCGCAGGCCGTGCGGCGCGTCGTGCCGCCGCTCCTCAACGACCTGGTCTCGCTCCAGAAGGACACCGGGCTGGTCTCCATCGCGGGCGCGGTCGACGCGGTGTACGCGGCGCAGATCCTCGCGGGCAAGTCCTTCAACTACACGCCGTACGTCGTCGCGGGACTGGTCTTCGTCGCGCTGACCATCCCCATGACCCGCCTCACCGACTGGGTCACCGCACGCACGGACCGCAGGCGCACCCAGGGAGGAACCGCATGAGCGCCACGGCCGAGACCCCTCCCGGCACCCCCGTGCTGCGTCTGGAGAACGTCCGCAAGACCTTCGGCAAGCACGCCGAACCCGTCCTGCGCGACGTCTCCCTCGACGTCCCCGCGCACACCGTCACGGCCCTCATCGGCGCGTCCGGCTCCGGCAAGTCGACGCTGCTGCGCTGCGCCAACCTGCTGGAGGAGATCGACGACGGGGCGGTCTTCCTGGACGGCCGGGAGATCACCGACCCGCGCGTCGACCCCGACGAGGTGCGCCGGGGCATCGGCATCGTCTTCCAGTCGTACAACCTCTTCCCGCACATGACGGTGCTCGACAACATCACCCTCGCCCCGCGCCGCGTGCACCGGGCGCAGCGCGCCGCGGCCGAGGAGCGGGCGCGCGAACTCCTCGCGCGCCTGGGCCTCGCCGACAAGGCGGGGGAGTACCCGGACCGGCTCAGCGGCGGCCAGCAGCAGCGCGTGGCGATCGTCCGCGCCCTCGCGGTGCGGCCCCGGCTGCTGCTGCTCGACGAGATCACGGCGGCGCTCGACCCGGAGCTGGTCGGTGAGGTGCTGGCCGTGGTGCGCGGGCTGAAGGACGAGGGCATGACGATGGTCATCGCCACGCACGAGATGGGCTTCGCCCGCGACGTCGCCGACCAGGTGTGCTTCCTGGACGGCGGCCGGGTGCTGGAGCGCGGCACGGCGGCCGAGGTGTTCGGCGCGCCCCGCGAGGAGCGCACCCGCCGCTTCCTGCGGCGCATCGTGGAGTCGGGCCGCCTCGCCCCCGGATAGCGCGCCCGCCCCGCCGTGCTCTCTTGCGGTGACCGGGGAACCGGAGGAGAGTGGCGCCCACGTGGGTGGAACAGCGGCGGACCGGTGACGGAGGAGCCCCATGATGACCAAGCGGCAGCTCGTGGGCCTGCCCGAGGACGCGGACCTGAGGCGCGCCGACTCCCTGGCGCGGGAGATCTTCTCCGACGTCGCCAACAAATGGGCGCTCCTCATCATCGAGGCGCTGGGGGAGGGCACCCTGCGCTTCAGCGAGCTGCGCGGCGAGGTCGAGGGCGTCAGCCACAAGATGCTCACCCAGAACCTGCGCATGCTGGAGCGCAACGGCCTGGTCGACCGGAAGGTGTACCCCACGGTGCCGCCCCGGGTCGAGTACACCCTCACCGGCCCGGGGCAGGACCTGCGCGCGGCGGTCGACGTCATCTGCGGCTGGACGGGCAGGCACCTCGCTCACATCGAGGACGCGCGCGACCGCTTCGACGCCTGACCGCGCCCCCGGTCACCCCAGGTCGAGCGCGTTGGGCAGACCCAGCCGGTACCGCAGCAGGTCGTGCCGCTTCAGCGCCTCGACCGCCGGGACCCGGTGCATCGGGATCACCCTGCACCGCGGGGCCGTCGAACCCTCCCGGTCGAGCAGCGCGTTGACCGCCTGCCGGGCCGAGGCGTTCGCGCCCTCCATCGTCGCCAGGTCGATGTCCACGGCCACGTAGTCCCCGGCCAGGAAGAAGTTGGGGATCCGCGTCCCGGCCGACGGCCGGTTGTGGAAGGTGCCCACCGGGTGGATCAGCAGCTCGTCCTCGTTCGTCGGGTTCGGCGTGCCGAGACCGTCCACCCCCGGGTCCAGGAACCACGAGTGCAGCATCCCGTCGCTCAGCACCGTCCTGCCCGTGTCGTTGAGCGTCGCCTTGAGCTGCGCCCACACCTCGCGCGCCACCTGCTCGCGCGTGCACTGCTTGGCCGTCTTCCCGTACAGGATCCCCGGCTTGTCCCACTCCGAGACGTCCACCGACAGGCAGTCCGCCGCGACGCCGTCGCCGTAGTCGGCGGGGAAGTCCCGGTCCGGCCAGTGCTGCGCCTGCGCGATCGCGGTCAACGACCAGGGCGTGTCGACGCAGTTGAGGTGGCCGTGCAGGATCGGCGTCGGCCTGTTCAGATAGAACTGGATGCCGGTCATCCAGTCCGTTTGGAGCCTGTCGCACCGCGCGAGCTGCGGATCCGCCGCCCTGAGCGCGGCCGGCCAGGTGCGCCGGGCGTGCTCCACGGGGATCGCCGACACGTAGTGGTCGGCCGTGATCCGCTGCCGTACGCCCGAGGGGTCCTCGACCAGGGCCGCCTCGACGCGCCCCGCGCCGTACCGCACCTCGCGCAGCGTCCAGCCCAGCTCGAACCGCACGCCCAGCGTGCGCAGATGGGTCACCCACGGGTCGATCCACGCCTCGTTGGTGGGGAGGTTGAGGATGCGGTCGGGCGGGCCGTCCGCGCCCTGGCCGAGCGCGTTGAAGACGAACGCCTCGCCGAGCGAGCCGACCGTACGGGTCGACGCCTCCTCGGCCTTGGTCGCCACGATGTTGCGGGTCACGCCCACCACCAGGATCCGCTGGTAGTCGGCCGACATCCGGTCCGCCCTGGTGAACTCCCACCAAGGGGTGTGCTCCCACTGGTCGTCGCGGCGCTCGTCGCAGCTCGTGAGGAAGACCAGCGCGCGGTTCACGAAGTACAGCACCTCGTGGGCGGGGAGGTTGAGCGCGGTGTCGATGAGGCCGGTCAGCGCGCGCCTGATGTCGTCCAGGCTCAGCTCGGGCGGCTGATGGCCCGGCCAGGGGATCGGGATCCTGATGTCCTCGCGGCCCGTGCGCGCGAAGCTCATCTCGCGCGGTGCGACGAGGTTGTCCCACACGCCGCCCGGGTTGCCGGGGAAGGGGATGCGGCGCATCGTGTCCGGGAGGTTGTGGTAGATCCCGGGGACGAAGCGGAAGCCGTGCTCGCCGGGGAGCGGTCTGCGTCCGCCCTTCGCGCTGCCCGGCACGTCCATCGAGCGGGCCTTGCCGCCCAGCGCCCTGCGCTCGTACACGGTCACCGCGTAGCCGCGCTCGGCCAGCTCGTGCGCGGCGGTCAGGCCCGCGACGCCGCCGCCGAACACCGCGACGGAACGGCCCGCGGCCGCCCCGGCCCCGGACGCCGCGTGCGCCGCCGCCCCCGTCCCCGCTCCCGCCGCGACGGCCCCGGCGACCGCCGCGCCGCCCGCCATGAAGGTGCGCCGCGTGTTGCCCGTACGGTCCATGCCCTGCCCCCTGAGAGGTTTACCGGCGGTAACGTGCTGTCGGGCGCAGGACTATACGAAAGGCCCCCGGACCCCGGAAGACACACGGAAGCCGCGCTTCACAATGGCGCGATTTAATGGCCCCCATGTCCCGACGCACGCCTCGCACCTCCCGTACCTCCCGCGCCAGGCAGGCCCCCGCGCCCGCCGCGCCCCGCACCACCGACACGTCCCCCTGCCCCTGCGGGCTGCCCGCCGCGTACGGCGAGTGCTGCGGCCGCTACCACCGGGGGCCCGCGACGGCCCCCACCGCCGAGGCGCTGATGCGCTCGCGGTTCGCCGCGTTCGTCGTCGAGGACGCCGCGTACCTGCTGCGCAGCTGGCACCCCGACACCCGGCCCGGCTCCCTCGACTTCGACCCGTCGCTGCGCTGGCAGCGCCTGGAGATCACGGAGACCGGCGAGGGCACCGCGTTCCACGCCACCGGCACGGTCACCTTCCGCGCGCACTACACCGAGCGCGGCGAGCCGGGCGAGCTCCACGAGCGCAGCCGCTTCGCGCGGGTCGAGGGGGCGTGGGTGTACGTGGACGGAGAATTCCCCGACCTCAGCGGCTGACGTCTCCCGACTCCTCTGGACAGGCCCCGGACCCGACCGCGAAGATCACCGCAACACTGCGGTACGGGAGGGGAGTCGACCATGCGGATCTGTGTACTGGGCGCGGGGGCGATCGGCGGGTACATCGGCACCAGGCTCGCCGCCTCGGGCGCCGAGACCTCGGCCGTCGCCAGGGGCGCGACGCTGGACGCGCTGCGGGCGCACGGCTGGCGGGTGGACGACGCGGAGGGCGTACGCACGACCGCGCCCGTCCGCGCGACGGACGACGCGGCCTCGCTCGGCCCGCAGGACCTGGTGGTCCTCGCGGTCAAGGCGCAGTCGCTCGGCGCCGCGCTGCCCTCGCTGACCCCGCTGGTGGGCCCCGGCACCACGGTCCTCACCGCGATGAACGGCGTGCCCTGGTGGTTCTTCCAGGGCGGCTTCGGCGGCCCCTGCGCCGGACGCACCCTGGAGAGCGTCGACCCCGGCGGTCGCATCGCCGCGGCGGTCCCGGCGGAGCGGGTGCTGGGCTGCGTCGTCCACATGAGCAGCAGCGCGCCCGAGCCCGGTCTGGTGCACCACTTCCGGGGGACCGGGCTGATCGTGGGCGAGCCCGACAACACCGAGTCCGCGCGGGTGCGGGAGGTGGCGGGCCTGCTGCGGGCCGCGGGCCTCGACGCGACCGTCTCCACGGAGATCCAGAAGGACATCTGGTACAAGCTCTGGGGCAACCTCACGATCAACCCGGTGGCCGCGCTCACCGGGGCGACGGGGGACCGCATCCTCGCCGACGGACTGGTGCGGGAGTTCTGCCATTCGGCGATGGCGGAGGCGCAGGAGATCGGGGCCCGGATCGGCTGCCCGATCGCGGAGAGCCCGGCGGACCGCAGCGAGGTCACGCGCAAGCTGGGCGCCTTCACCCCCTCGATGCTCCAGGACGCGCGGGCGGGGCGCCCGTTGGAGCTGGACGCGCTGGTGGGGGCGGTACGGGAGATCGGGGCCGCGGTGGGCGTAGCGACCCCGCAGGTGGACACGCTCCTGGGTCTCACCCGCCTGGCGGCGGCCACGCGCCCTTGAAGGGGGGCGGGGCCGTGTCCGGTGTGCGGCTGCGCCGCGCGGTTCGCGGGAGCGGGGCACACGCCGTGCGCACCCCGCCCCCGAGCGGGCTCGCCGCCCCGCCCCCTTACCGCACCGCCGCCGCCAGGTCCTCCGCGAGCAGCCGCTTGGCGATCGCGTCCACCGCCGCCCGGAGCTCGGGCCCGCTCGCCCCCGCCTCCCCCCGGTCCTCCTCGATCTGCCGGTGCAGCCACCGCGCCCACGCCGCCCCCACGGCCTCCGCCTCCCGCGCCCCCGCCGCGGTGTGGGCGTAGAACTGGCCCTCCCGCGAGAGGTACCCCTCGTCCACCATCCGCTCGAAGACCGGCACCAGTACCTCGGGCGGCATCCGCCGGCGCCCCGCGATCAGCCCGAGGCTCGCGTACCCGACCATCCGCGTGTACAGCTCGACCTGCATCACCGCCCACGCCCCCGCGACGTCGAGCCGGGTGTCGGACCCGGCGACGATCTGCCGAGCCGTGTCGACTCCGACGCGCCGCATCTGCCGTCCCACGGCCCGCTCCAGCAGCTCCCTTGAGTCACCGGGCGTCGGCTGCGCGAAGCCCTCGCCCATGTCCGTGGACGCCTCCCGCGCGGAGTCCCGCAGCTTCACCTGCTTGAGGAAGAGCGCCACCACGAACCCGACGACCGCGACCGGCACGGTCCACAGGAAGACCGTGTGCAGCGAGTCGGCGTACGCCTGCACGATCGGCGCAGCCTGGTCGGCGGGCAGCCCGTGCAGCCCCTCCGGACTCTGCGCCGCCCTGGCGACGGCGGACGCCGCCGCCGCGTCGCCCCCGCTCGCCCGCACCGACTCCGCCACGCCCTCCGCGAGGTTGGGCTTCAGCGAGTTCGCGTAGATCGTGCCGAACACCGCCGTGCCGAACGAGCTGCCCAGCGTACGGAAGAAGGTGACGCCCGAGGTCGCGGTGCCCAGGTCCGCGTAGTCCACCGTGTTCTGCACCGCGATCGTCAGGACCTGCATGCACAGGCCGATGCCGATGCCGAGCACGAACATGTAGAGCGATTCGAGCCAGGCGCTGGACCCCGTGCCCATCAGCGAGAGCAGATAGAGCCCGACGCCCATGACCAGCGTCCCGACGATCGGGAAGATCCGGTACTTGCCGGTCTTGCTGACCACGTTGCCGCTGAAGATCGAGGCGCCCAGCAGCCCCACCACCATCGGCAGCGTCCGCACGCCGGAGATCGTCGCCGAGTCCCCGTCGACGTACTGGAGGTACGTCGGCAGGAAGGTCATCGCGCCCAGCATCGCGAAGCCCACCACGAAGGAGAGCACCGAGCAGACCGTGAAGACGGGGTTGCGGAACAGCGTCATCGGCAGCATCGGCTCGGCGGCCCGCGTCTCCGCCCAGCAGAACAGCGCCAGCCCGACGAGGCCGCCGGCGAACAGCCCCAGGATGACCGGCGAGCCCCACGCGTACTCGTTGCCGCCCCAGCTCGTCGCCAGGATGAGCGCGCTCGCGCCCGCCGCGACGAGCGCGATGCCCAGGTAGTCGATGACGGGGCGGGCCACCGAGCGCACGGCGGGGATGGTCCGCGCCGCCGCCAGGACCACCACGATCGCGATCGGCACGTTGACGTAGAAGCACCAGCGCCAGCTCGCGTGGTCCGTGAACAGGCCGCCGAGCAGCGGCCCCACGACCGTCGAGACGCCGAACACCGCGCCGATCGCGCCCTGGTACTTGCCGCGCTCGCGCAGCGGGATCACGTCCGCGATCAGCGCCATCGAGGTGACCATCAGACCGCCGGCCCCGATGCCCTGGAGCGCGCGCCAGGCGATCAGCAGCGTCATGTTGGTGGCCAGGCCGCAGAGGAACGAGCCGGTGATGAAGACGACCGCGGAGACCTGGAAGACCACCTTCCGCCCGAAGAGGTCGCCGAACTTGCCGACCAGCGCGGTCGCGACCGTCTCCGCGAGGAGGTACGAGGTGACGACCCAGGACATGTGGGCGGCGCCGCCCAGGTCCGCGACGATCGTCGGGAGCGCGGTGCCGACGATGGTCTGGTCGAGCGCGGCCAGCAGCATCCCGAGCATGATCGTCGCGACGACGATGTTGCGCTGCCGCCGGTCGAGCACGGGCGGCGCGGGGGCGGCGGGCGGCGCGGCTTCGCTGGTGGTGGTCACTCTCGCACCCTCACACCGGGCGGGAAACCCCGCACGTGCTGAGGTCCGTACGACGTACGGTGTGCGGATGCCCGAACGCTACCCGTCCATAGAACCCTACGACCACGGCATGCTCGACGTCGGCGACGGCCAGCTCGTGTACTGGGAGGTCTGCGGCAACCCGCGCGGCAAGCCCGCCGTGGTGGTGCACGGCGGCCCCGGCTCCGGCTGCACGCCGGGCGCGCGGACCCTCTTCGACCCGGAGCGCTACCGGATCGTCCTCTTCGACCAGCGCGGCTGCGGCCGCTCGACGCCGCACGTCGCCGATCCGGCGGCGGCCGACATGCGGCACAACACCACGCACCACCTGATCGCCGACATGGAGCGGCTGCGCGAGCACCTCGCCGTCGACCGGTGGCTGCTGTTCGGCGGTTCCTGGGGCTCGACGCTGATCCTCGCGTACGCGCAGGAGCACCCCGAGCGGGTCTCGGAGATCGTGATCTCCGGCGTCACGACCACGCGCCGCGTGGAGATCGACTGGCTGTACGGCGGGGTGTCCCGCTTCTTCCCCGCCGCGTACGAGCGCTTCCTGGCCGGGGTCCCCGAGGAGGCGCGCGGGGGCGGGCCGCGCGAGGTGATCGCGGCGTACGCCCGCCTCACCGACGACCCCGACCCCGAGGTGCGGGCGCGGGCCACGGCCGACTGGTGCGCCTGGGAGGACGCGGTGCTCTCCATGGAGCCCAGCGGCTCCGCCACCCCGTACGCGGACCGCCCCACGGCGGGCCGCCTGGCCCTGGTCCGCATCGCGTCCCACTACTTCGCGGAAGGCGCGTGGCTGGAGGAGGGCGCGCTGCTGCGCGGCGCGCACCGGCTGGCGGGCGTACCCGGGGTCCTGATCCACGGCCGCCACGACGTGAGCGGCCCGGTGGACACGGCCTGGCACCTGGCGAAGGCGTGGCCCGATGCGAAGCTCATCGTGGTGGACGACGCGGGCCACAAGGGCAGCGCGACGGTCACGTCGGAGATCGTGACCGCCCTGAACGCGTTCGCCCAGGAGCCCGCCGACGCCTGACTGGCGGTGCGGGCGGGGGTCGGCCTGCGCGGTCGAACCCCCGCCCGCACCGCTCACCGGATCTGCCGCCCCGTGATCGCCCGAGCGATCACCAGGCGCTGTATCTCGCTCGTGCCCTCGAAAATCGTGTAGATCTTCGCGTCCCGGTACATCCGCTCCACCGGATGCTCCCTGCTGTACCCCGCGCCCCCCAGCACCTGCACCGCCTTCTCCGTGGCGGACACCGCCAGCTCGCCCGCGCGCAGCTTCGCCATCGAGCCCTGGCCCGCGTCGAACGTCCGGCCGTCGCGGGCCATCCACGCCGCCTGCCAGATCAGCAGCCGCACCGCCTCGATCTCCGTGCGGACGTCCGCCAGGGCGAAGGCGATGGACTGGTTCTCGACGATGGGGCGGCCGAAGGCGACGCGGCCGTCGGCGTACTCCAGGGCGTACTCGTACGCGGCGCGCGCGATGCCCAGCGCCTGCGCGCCCACCGTCGGCCGGCTCACCTCGAACGTGGCCATCGCCGCCTGGGACTTGGCGCGCCCCGGGCCCGTACCGCCCGGACCCCGCCGCTCCGCCGCGCCCTCCCGCGCCCGTGCCAGCCGCGCCTCAAGCTTCTCCCCGCCGCCCAGCAGGCAGTGCCCCGGCACCCGTACGTCGTCCAGGAACACGTCCGCCGTGTGCGAGGCGCGCAGCCCCAACTTGCGTATCTTGCGGGCGCCTTCGAGCCCGGGAGTGCCGGGCGGGACGATGAACGCCGCCTGGCCGCGCGCCCCGAGCGCCGGGTCGACGGACGCGACCACCACGTGGACCCCCGCGATGCCCCCGTTGGTGATCCACGCCTTCTGGCCCGACAGGGTCCACTGGTCGCGCGCCTCGTCGTACCGCGCCCGCGTCCGCATCGCCGCGACGTCCGAGCCCGCGTCGGGCTCCGAGACGCAGAACGCGGCGACCTTCGGGTCCTGTTGGTCGCCGTAGCACTGCGGGACCCACTCGGCGAGCTGGTCGGGCGTGCCCGCCGAGAAGATCCCGGCGACCGCGAGCGACGTGCCGAACAGGGCCATGCCGATCCCCGCGTCGCCCCAGAACAGCTCCTCGTTGGCGATCTGCAGGGAGAGCCCCGTCGGGTCGCCGTACATGTCGGCCAGCGACTCGAAGCCGTACAGCCCGATCTTCGCGGCCTCCCGGATCACCGGCCAGGGGGTCTCCTCGCGCTCGTCCCACTCGGCGGCGGCCGGGCGCACGACGTCGGCGGCGAAGCCGTGCACCCAGTCCCGCAGGTCCCGCTGCTCCTCGGTCAGCCCGAGGGAGAAGGGGCCCATCGCGCTCAGGCCTTCGGGATGTCGAAGTAGCGGGTGAGTCCGGAGGCGAGCGCGACGTCGCCCGCGACCTTCACCTTGCGCATCATGAACATGGTCACGGGGCTGCTGTTGCCCGAGACGAGCTTGAGGAACTCGGCGTCGGCCATGATCAGCGTGGTGCGCGGCTCGCGGCTCTCGTCCTTGCCCTCGCGCACCGTGCAGGCGCCGTCGGCGATCGTCGTCTCGAAGTACGCGTCCGACTCGCCGGTGACCTTCCAGCGGATCGTCGCGTCGAGCGACCCCGCGCTGTCCGGCCTGAACTGCTGCTTCATCCGGCCGAAGATCTCACCGAGGATCCGCTCGCGCAGCTCTCCGCGCATGATCTCGTCGATCTCCTGGGCGGAGAGGCCCTTGACGATCTTCGCGAACTCGGCCGGGGAGACCGAGGCGAAGTCGAGTCCGGCGATGCCGCCTGCCGCGTCGTCAGCCATGGAACATTCCTTACTCTCAAGTAAGCTTACTTGCGAGTCAGGTTAGAGGCCCCCGCCGCGCCGGGCAAGGGGCCTGACGACCAGTCCGGGGTTGTGCGCGGCGAGCACCTTGTTGGCGCGGGCCAGCTCGGCGAGTGCGCTCTCGCGGTCGGCCCGGTCCTCGGCGCCGAGCGGACCGCGGATGCCGCGGAAGCCGTACACCTCGCGCGCCGCGCACTCGGCTTCGTACTCCGCCCGCAGGACGCGCTCGGGGATGCAGGCGCCGATCATCACCGCGACGCGGTCGGGGATCGGGACGGGGACGAGGGGCGAGGTCTTCACGGTCTTTCCTTCTCTTCCGGTGGCCGCCTCGGCGTTCGGCGGTCCGCACATCTATAAGTACGGGATGCGCTTCCGGGTTTCTCGCCGGGTACGTCTCTGTGCGGCAACCGTTTACGAGTCACGTTACGCGGGAGTAAGTTGACCCCCCGGTTAGGTGCCGAGATCCCGGTATTTTCCCGCCCGCGAGCCGCGAACAGGAGCCGACCATGGGCGTGCGCAAGGATCTGAAGAGGGCGAAACGGCGGGCTGACCTCGCCCAACGAGCCCAGATCGAACTGATACGCGACGGTGGGGGTGTCGTACGGGAAGTGCGCGCGGCGCCGCTCGCGACGGAATCGAGCAGAGGGCGGGTGGCCGACATCCCGTTCGTCAACGCCGATGAGGCGCCTCACTCCGTGGTGCTGCGGCGCCGCGGCGAAGACGGCTGGAACCCGGTCACCTCTGTCGAGTTCGCCCGCCAAGTCACCGCCACGGCCAAGGGGTTGATCGCGGCGGGGCTCCAGCCCGGCGGCCGCGTCGCCCTGATGTCCCGCACCTCCTACGAATGGGCCGTCCTGGACTTCGCCGTCTGGGCGGCGGGCGGCCAGAGCGTCCCCGTCTACCCCACGTCGTCGGCCGACCAGCTCGACTGGATCCTCGGCGACTCGGGCACCCGCTTCGCCTTCGCCGAGAACGCCGACCTGGCCGACCTCGTGCGCGGCGCGGGCGGCGACCGGGTCCGCGTCTGGTCCGTGGAACCCGCGGGCGAAGCGCGCGCAGCGCTCGACGAACTCGCCGCGCTCGGACGCGAAGTGACGGACAGTGAAGTCGGCGAGCGGCGCGCCGCGCTGCGCCACGACTCCATCGCCACGGTCTGCTACACCTCGGGCACCACCGGCAAGCCCAAGGGCTGCGTGCTGACCCACGGCAACCTCCACGCCGAGGCGGCCAACACCGTCGAACTGCTGCACCCCGTCTTCAAGGCCGTCACCGGACAGACCGCGTCCACCCTGCTCTTCCTGCCGCTCGCGCACATTCTCGGCAGGGCCATCCAGATCGCCTGCCTCATGGCGCGCATCGAGCTGGGCCACTTCCCCAGCATCAAGACCGACGAACTCCGCCCGGAGCTGCGGAAGTTCAAGCCGACGTTCATCGTGGGCGTGCCGTACCTCTTCGAGAAGATCCACGACTCGGGGCGGGCCACGGCCGAACGCATGGGGCGCGGCGCGTCCTTCGAGCGGGCCGACCGGATCGCGGTGCGCTTCGGCGAGGCGTACCTCGCGAAGTTCCTCGGCACGGGCAAGGGGCCGGGCGTCGGCCTCGCCGCGGCCTGGGGGCTCTACGAACTCCTCGTGTACCGCCGCATCAGGAACGAGCTCGGCGGGAACCTGCGCTACGCCATCAGCGGCGGCTCCCCGCTCGACCGCGGACTGAACCTCTTCTTCTACGCGGCGGGCATCAACATCTACGAGGGGTACGGGCTCACCGAGACCACCGCGGCGGCCACCATCATCCCGCCGCTCAGCCCGCGCCCCGGCACCGTCGGACTGCCCGTGCCCGGCACCTCCGTGCGCATCGCGGACGACGGGGAGGTGCTGATCAAGGGCGGGATCGTCTTCGGCGCGTACTGGAACAACCCGGAGGCGACCGACGCGGTCCTCGACGACGGGTGGTTCGCCACGGGGGACATCGGGTCGCTGGACTCCGACGGGTACCTGACCATCACGGGCCGCAAGAAGGACCTCATCGTCACCTCGGGCGGCAAGAACGTCTCGCCCGCGGTCCTGGAGGACCGGCTGCGCAGCCGGCCGCCGGTGGGCCAGTGCATGGTGGTCGGCGACAACCGCAGCTACGTCGCTGCCCTGGTCACGCTCGATCCGGAGGCCGTCGCGCACTGGCTCTCGGTGCGGGGGCGCCGCGCGTCGATCGCGGAGCTGTGCGACGACCCCGGGATGCGGGCGGACGTGCAACTGGCCGTGGACTACGCCAACCAGGCGGTGTCCAGAGCGGAGTCGATCCGCAAGTTCCGTGTGGTGACGGGGGAGTTCACGGAGGAGAACGGAATGCTGACGCCTTCGCTGAAGGTGAAGAGGCACGCGGTGGCGGCGGCGTACGAGAAGGAGATCGAGGAGCTGTACCGGGAGTAGCGGGCGCCGCCGGACCGGTGCGCGTCGCCCAGGGGCGCCGCCCTTCGCCCGCGGCGGGGCGGGGTGCGGCCCGCCGCGGGCGAAACGCACCGCACCGGGGCCGGTCACCGTAACGAGGTCTCGCCGCCCTTCGCCGCCCGCCCGCGCAGCTGGAGCGCCCGCAGCACCGCCTCGGTGGTGAACCTCCGCTCGGGATCGGTCAGCTGCTCGCCGAAGATGGACTCCAGGCTCCGCATCCGGTACCGCACGGTCTGCGGATGCACGTCGAGCAGCTCACCCATCTGCGCCGCCGTGCCCCGGGTGTCGAGCCAGGTGCGCAGGGTCTCCACGAGGCGGTCGCGCCGGGTGGGGGTGTGGCCCGCGACGGGCGCCAGCTCGCGCGCGGCGATGTGGTCGATGAGCGCCGCGTCCGAGAGCAGCCAGAGGGTCGTGAGGTGGTCCTCGGTGCGGACCAGCGGCCCGTCCGGGACGACCCCGGCGTCGATGAGTTCGAGGACGCGCCGCGCCCAGCGCAGCGAGTGGGAGGCATCGGCCAGGGGCACGGTGAGGCCGATGGCGGCGCGGTTGCCCAGGAGCCCGGCGCCGAGGGTGCGCCTCCGCTCGTCGGTAAGCGGCCCGGGGACCAGGAAGTGCGGCAGCGGATCGCTGAGGTCGGCGAGGACATCGTTGTCCAGATCCCCCCGCTCCACCGAGGCGGGGGTGCGCAGCGCGACCAGCGTGACCTGCGCGGGCAGCGCCCACCGGGTCTGCTCGCACAGCTCGGCGATGGCGGTGCGGGGGGCGGGCGGCCCGGCGAGCATGAGGTGCAGGAGCCGGCGGCGCAGCATGTCGGCGTGCTCGCCGGGCTGGGCCTGGGCCTCCAGGAAGCCCTCGCGCGACAGCGACTCCAGCTCGTCGATGTAGGCGAAGAGGGCGTCGGCGAAGCTGAGCATGAGCGTGGGGGAGAGGTTGTAGCGGCGGCCCACCTTCTTGGCGCGGCGCAGCGCGATCCGGGCGCCGAGGCGGTAAGCCCCTTGCAGGGGCTCCATGTTGCGTCCCTCGTAAGCCTCGAACCGGCCAAATTTGCGGAAGAGGTCGTCACGCAGTGCGGTCGGCGTCGACGGCTCGGCCACCTGGTCCACGAAGGCGGAGAGGCTCTGCTCGACCCCGATGCGCATGGTCTGCCCGTAGGGGCCGTTGAGGAGCCGCGCGTACTCGGGGTAGGCGCGTGTGACCTCGACGCCTATCTCCTTGATGAGGCTGGGCAGTTCGGGCCGCATGATGGCGGCGAACTCCTGGGGCAGCGGTCCGAGGGTCTCTCCTGTCTCCGACGGCTGCACGACTCTGGGCATGCGTGGTGTCCCCTCGATCTCTCAGGAGTCCGGTGGGGGTTGGGGCGTATGGGGAGCGCTCCCACGGACCGACAGGTGCGTACCAACGTGGGGTGCTGAACATAGACCAACCGGAGCCTCCTGCACACCACTTGTCACAAGGTGAGTTGCAGGGGGCACGTAAAGCGGGCGGGCCGGGCGGCCGGCGCCGGGCGGGGGCAAGCTGCTCACCTCCGGACAAAAGATCCGGACCGAATGCTCAGGACGAGACAAAAGGTAACCGCGGGTAAGGGGTCGGCAAGGTGGCGAAATGGCCAGCATCGCACCCGTCAGGTTACTGGTACGTAGCGAGGGTGGCGCAAGGTGTGTGACGGCGCCCAGCCGTACGGATTTTGTGATGCAGGATAAAATTACTCACCCGATGACAGATTTCACGGATGTAATTGCTCGCCCGCTGACAGGAATTCGAGCGCGTGGCGGAAAGGTGCCGTGCGGCGGGATCGGGATAGGTTTCCCGTAGATGGCGTCGGGTCGGCCCCGGCGTGGTCACTGAGTGTCCGGGCATTCGGTTCGCGGCGGGGAGGAGAGGGCTGTGCGCACCGCGTCGGGGTTGCCGGTCGCGCCGGTGGCACGGGACGTGCGCCCGCCACCGGTGGGGATCCCGCCCGTCGCGCGCGCGGCGCGCGACCCGGCGGCGCCGGGCGGCGGCGGTGGATTCGGCCCCGGTGCCGCCTGCGTACTCACTCCATGACAAAGGAAATCGGCGCGTTACTTACGCCGGAACGAGAACCGAGCTCTCCGGAAAGAATCTTCGGCACCGCCATTGTGTCGTGAAGTTTCTCGCAAGTAACGTCACGCCTTGTCACCGTTCGAACGTGGCTGAATCGCCGTCGTGGGATTCTCGCTCCATGCACCGCCGACCCCCGCACTGCCAAACCCGGAGGAATTCGCTGTGCGTAATGCCGTCAGAAAGTTCGCCGTAGCCGCAGGCGCCGCCACCGTCGCCGTCGTCGTCGCCACCACGCCCGCCATGGCGCTCCCGAGCACCTGGACCGTCACCCCCAGCGGAGCCACCTTCACGGCCAGCTCCACGGACACCGTCCTGGAGGTCAACGGGATCCCGCTGACCTGTCCGATCGCCACGGCCGGTGGCTCCATGTTCAGTGCCACCGGGAACCCGGCCATCGTCGGGAACATCGCGCCGGTCAAGTTCGGCAGCGCCACCCAGCCCTGTGACAGCCCGTTGGGTTCGGTGACCCCGGTCACCGACACGTCCACGCCCTGGAAGCTCAAGGCGGTCAACTACGCGAGCGGTAAGACCACCGGGCGCATCGACGGCATCAAGGCCAGCCTCACGGTCCTGACCTGCTCCTTCACCGTGACGGGTGCGGTCGACGGCACCTACACCAACTCCACGGGCAAGCTGGCGCTCGCGCCGGTCGCCGGCAGCGGCAACCAGCTGACGGTTTCGGGCGCCTCCGCCGCGTGCGCGGGCATCGTCGCCAACGGCGACCACCCGACGTTCACCGGCTCGTTCCTCGCGAAGGCCCCGGGCAACGTCATCCCGACCATCGTCGGTTCCTGACGGCCTGCGGGTTCCGACCCGCGTGAACGAGGGTCGCGCGGCGGGGCCACCCGCCGCGCGACCCGTCGGACGGCCGAAAGACCCGAAGACCTGAAGACCGGAAGAACCGGAAGAAGGGGAGCCGAGCGGGATGAGGCACGGCATGGTCGCTGGAGCACGGACGCGTACGACGGCCAAGGGCGCCGCCGTCGCGGCCGCGGTGCTGCTCGCCGGGATGATCCCCGGCGCGCGGGCGGCCGAGGGGGACCAGCGGGTCGACGCGGAGCTGTCCTACACGTGCGACCTGCCTCCGGGCAAGGAGTCCGTGAAGGTACGGGTCTCGGCGAAGCTCCCCGGCAGCGCGGCGGCCGGGCAGGCCGTCGAACCGGCCGACGTGGAGACGGAACTGACGCTGCCCGGGTCCGTACTGGCGGAACTCGCCAAGACCGGGGCCGCCGCCCTCTCCGCGACCACCCGGCTCACCACCGAGGTCGCGCAGAACGAGGAGAAGGCCGAGGCCGTCTGGGCGGGCACGGTCACCGCGCCGTCCCCCGTTCCGGCCGCCGGCGACCTCGCGCTCCTCGCCACGGGCGCGGTTCCCTCCGTGACCGGACAGGCCGGAGGCGATCTGACCTTCACCGCGGGCGCGCTCTCCGGCGAGCTCGTCCCCGCCAAGGAGGACGGGACGCCCGTCGAAACGGGTCCGGTGGCGTTCTCCTGCACCCCGATGCCCGGACAGGACCTGCTCCTGGGGACCGTCGAGGTCACCGGGGGCGAGGAACCGGCCGAGCCGTCCCCGTCCCCGTCGGCGCCGGGCGCGGATCCCTCGCGGCCCGCCGCCGAGCCCCGGGAGAAGGGCCCCGACGTGCTGCCCGAGATCAAGGACGAGCCGGGACCCGGGACGGGCACCGCACCGCCGTGCGTGGGTGACGCCTCCAACGGCCGGGCCCTGAACGCCTATGCCGCCGGGTACTCGAACGTCACCAAGCTCAAGGGCGCGGCCCTGCTGCCCGTGGCCTGCGCGCAGATCGAGCAAGGGCCGAGCAAGATAGTCCCCGACGAGGTGGACCCCCTCGTGAAGCACCTGCTCCAGGATTCCACCGTCGTGCTCGACCACTACGGCAAGCCGCAGCTTCCGCCGGCCACCGCGACGTTCCTGACGTTCGGCTTCATGCCGACCACCGCGAAGATGGAGATGACCCAGCTTCCGCCCGGGGTGGGGGAGGACGGCAACCCGCTGTACAACATCCGTTCCGACATGCGGATGCAGCTCAGGCCTTCGGTCAAGTACACGACGAAGACGACCATCACCCTGAAGCTCTCGCTCAGGCTGTACGACGTCGAGGTGAACGGCGTTCCGCTCGACGTCGGCCCGAACTGCCGTAGCGACAGGCCCTTCACGCTGGAGCTCACGGGGCTCGCGGACAGCACCAACCCCGACAAGTCGAACCAGTACAAGCTGAGCGACGGAGGAGTGCTCACCGGATCCGTCACCGTCCCGCCGTTCTCCGGCTGCGCTTCGGGGAGCGACGACCTGGACAAGATCTTCACCGCGGCGATCTCGGGGGTCCCCGGATTCGTCAAGCAGGTCCAGGGGAGGCCGTGCGCCCCTGGCAACGGCAGCGGTTGCACCCCCACGAAGGAACCGGTGGACATCCCCCAGCCGAGGCGCTGACCCGGCGCCCGCACCACCGCACTTTCCCCCGCAACTCCCCAAGAACCGGAAAGGACTGAGGGAGCGATGAGACTTGCCTCGACGAGGACGCGCACGGCCATGGTGGGCGCACTCTCCGCGATCGCCCTGGGCGTCCCCCTGGCGACCGCGCCCGCGAACGCCGGGACCGCCGCGCCCGATGAGGCCGTCCAGGCCGCGGCCGTCCAGCTCGGCGGCCACTGGGCACCGTTCAGCCGCTGTCCGGTCGACGACCCCGCGATGCTCGCGGCCGACGGCCGTACGCTGATTCCCACCTGCGTCTCGTCCTACTCGCCGAGCGGCTCCATAAAGCTCGGCAGGACGACCACGCCCACCACCTGGACCGACCTGCAGTTCGGCGTCATCCAGAACACCGTGGAGAAGACGTTCACCGTCGTCCCGGCGCCCGCCGGCTCGCTGCTCGCGGCCCCCGCCGAGATCCCCGGCGGTCTCCTCGGGCTCGCCTGCCCGCCGGACGTGCCGGTGGTGACGGGCATCTGCGAGCTGCTCACCGACAACACCCTCAACCGCGTCGTCGCCAAGGTCGAGTCCGCCGGAGCCCCGCGCGACTACGACCTCACCGCCGGATACGGCAACGGCAAGCCGATCGTCACGGTGCCGATCCGCATCAAGCTGGAGAACCCGTTCCTCGGCGACAAGTGCTACATCGGGTCGAACGCCACCCCGATCCTGCTCAAGCCGCAGAACCTGGCCTTCCCGAAGGTCGCCGTCCAGCGGTTCGACGGGAACGGCACGCCGAACACCGCGGGCTCCATGCTGCGGTTCGCGCTGACCGAGAAGAACCAGGGCGACAGCACCTTCACCGTGCCGAAGGCGAGCGGCTGCGGGCTCGGTGGAATCCTCAACGGCGCCATCGACCTGAAGACCGGGCTGCCCTCGCCCTCGGGTGCGAACAGCCTGCTGCTGAACAACACGTCCACGTACAGCGGCGGACTGACCTCGCCCGCGAGCGTACTGCCCGACGCGGGCAAGGTGCTTTCCCAGAACTGGCACTCGGCGCAGACTTCCTGACGCAATGCGAAAACACGGGGGCCGTCCCGACGGGATGGCCCCCGTTCCTTGTCGCGGCATTGTCATCGGATGACAAAGGGAATCCGCCCGGTACTCATCGGGAAACAAGAACAGTGGGGCTTGCCAAAAGTTCCGGAACCGGTATTGCTAAGGCAGGTTACCCGGTCGTAACGTCCGCTGTGCAGGCAACTCGGCCTTCGCGAGCCGTAAAAAAGGGACCCCGGAAGCGCTCTCCCCGTCCGGGGTCCGCATCGGGGAGGCTCCCGCTCCGAACCCTCCAATTTCGGGCGGAAGCACCCCTGTCGGGACCCCGTGACCCGGCCCCCCTGGGCCACGGGGTCCCGCTCCGGAAGGCCCCGCGTGCTCACCGGCACACAAAGTCGTCGGAGGTGTTTGTCATCCGATGACAAATCCCTGGATCTTGATGGATTTCCCTGTACAACGGCTTGTCCCGGCGGGTCCGGCCAACTTAACGTGCGCCCCTCGGTGCGCTTCTGTCACTTCGTTAGTGCTCCAGGAGGTGAGATGGGAATCGAAGTTGTCGTCGAAGGGCTGACCAAGTCCTTTGGCAAGCAGAACATCTGGCAGGACGTGACGCTCACCCTGCCCGCGGGTGAAGTCAGCGTGATGCTCGGGCCGTCCGGAACCGGCAAGACCGTGTTCCTGAAGTCCTTGGTCGGGCTGCTCAAGCCGGAACGCGGCCGCGTCCTCGTCAACGGCGTGGACATGGTGCGCGGCTCCGAGCGCGCCATCTACGAGACGCGCAAGCTGTTCGGCCTGATGTTCCAGGACGGCGCGCTCTTCGGGTCGATGACGCTCTTCGACAACATCGCCTTCCCGCTCCGCGAGCACACGAAGAAGAAGGAGTCGGAGATCCGCCGCATCGTCATGGAGCGGATGGAGATCGTCGGCCTCCTCGGCGCGGAGGAGAAGCTCCCCGGCGAGATCTCCGGCGGCATGCGCAAGCGCGCCGGGCTCGCCCGCGCGCTGGTGCTCGACCCGCAGATCATCCTCATCGACGAGCCCGACTCCGGCCTCGACCCGGTGCGCACCGCCTACATCTCGCAGCTGCTGATCGACCTCAACGCGCAGATCGACGCGACGATGCTGATCGTCACCCACAACCTCGACATCGCGGCGACCGTCCCCGACAACATGGGGATGCTCTTCCTCCGCAAGCTCGTCACCTTCGGGCCGAGGGAGGTGCTGCTCACCAGCGACGAGCCGGTCGTCTCGCAGTTCCTCGCCGGGCGCAAGGAAGGCCCCATCGGGATGTCCGAGGAGAAGGACGCCGCGACGCTGGCGGCCGAGCAGCTGAACGGCAGCCCCCTCGGTGACGAACCGCGCGTGGTCGTACCGCAGCTGGAGCCCTCGCCCGGCATGCCCGAGCGGCGCGCCGTGCTCCGCCGCCGCGAGCGCGTGCTCGCGATGATGGGCCAGCTCCCGGAGGGCGCCCGCGCGGCGATCGCCCAGAGCTACGGCCAGACGGGGACGGGCCCCGCGGTCTCCGTGAACGGCGGGGCCGTTCGGTGACCGCCCAGCTGCCCCCGCCGTCCCCCGAGCCGCCGCAGGGCGCCCCGGGGTCCGGCGGCACGCCGCCGGGCGGCGGGCCCACACGGAACCACCCCGCACCGCCCCACGCCGCGCCGCTCCACCCCGCGCCGCCCCACGCCGCGCCGAATCACCCCGCACCGCCCCCCGCCGCGGCGGCCCCGCCCGGCACCCCCGCGCCCGGCCGCATCGCCACCGTGCCCACGCTCACCGCGAACCTCACCAAGAACGCGGGGACCCCCGGCCGGCGCGCCCAGGGCGACGCGGACCACCCGTGGGACGGCGCGGACACCGCGCCCCCCGGCGAGCCGCAGCCGCTCAAGGCGCTCGCGCCGCTGCGCCAGACCGGCCAGATGTTCGCGCTCGCCGCGACCGTCGCGCGCGCGATCTTCCGCAGGCCGTTCCAGGTGCGGGAGTTCATCGAGCAGTTCTGGTTCATCGCCAGCGTGACGATCCTGCCCGCCGCGCTCGTCTCGATCCCGTTCGGCGCGGTCATCGCCCTCCAGGTCGGCTCGCTCACCCAGCAGCTCGGCGCCCAGTCCTTCACCGGCGGCGCCAGCGTCCTCGCGGTCATCCAGCAGGCCAGCCCGCTCATCGTGGCCCTGCTCATCGCGGGCGCCGGCGGCTCCGCGATCTGCGCCGACCTAGGCTCCCGCAAGATCCGCGAGGAGCTGGACGCCATGGAGGTGATGGGCGTCTCGCCCATCCAGCGCCTCGTGGTGCCCAGGGTCCTCGCGACGATGTTCGTCGCGGTGCTCCTCAACGGCCTGGTCTCCGTCGTCGGCACCCTCGGCGGCTACTTCTTCAACGTGATCATGCAGGACGGCACCCCGGGCGCGTACCTCTCCAGCTTCTCCGCGCTCGCCCAGCTGCCCGACCTGTACATCAGCGAGATCAAGGCGCTGATCTTCGGCTTCATCGCGGGCATCGTCGCCGCCTACCGCGGCCTCAACCCGCGCGGCGGCCCCAAGGGCGTCGGCGACGCGGTGAACCAGTCCGTCGTCATCACCTTCCTGCTGCTGTTCTTCGTGAACATGGTCCTCACGGCGATCTACCTCCAGATCGTCCCGGCGAAGGGTGGCTGAGGAATGTCCATGCTCAGCTGGCTCGACCGATCGGGCGACCAACTCGCGTTCTACGTGCGTGCGTTGCTCTGGATCCCGCGCACCCTGCGCCGCTACACCAAGGAGGTCCAGCGGCTGCTCGCCGAAGTGGCCTTCGGCAGCGGCGGCCTCGGCGTCATCGGCGGCACCATCGGCGTGATGATCGCGATGACGCTCGCCACCGGCACCGTCGTCGGCCTCCAGGGCTACGCCGCGCTCAACCAGATCGGCACCGCGGCCTTCACCGGCTTCGTCTCCGCCTACTTCAACACCCGCGAGATCGCCCCGCTCGTCGCGGGCCTCGCGCTGTCGGCCACCGTCGGCGCGGGCTTCACCGCACAGCTCGGCGCCATGCGCATCAACGAAGAGGTGGACGCGCTCGAAGCGATGGGCGTGCGCTCCATGCCGTACCTCGTCACCACCCGCATCATCGCGGGCGTCGTGGCGATCATCCCGCTGTACGCGATCGGGCTGCTCTCCTCCTACCTGGCCTCCCGCTGGATCACCGTCCTGTTCAACGGCCAGTCGGCGGGCACCTACGACCACTACTTCAACCTGTTCCTCTCGCCGAACGACGTCATCCTCTCCGTCTTCAAGGTGCTGGTCTTCAGCGTGATGGTGATCCTCGCGCACTGCTACTACGGCTTCCGCGCGACCGGCGGACCCGCGGGCGTCGGCGTCGCCGTCGGCCGCTCCGTGCGCAACGCCATCGTGCTGATCGCCGTCACCGACTTCTTCCTGTCGCTGGCGATCTGGGGCGCGACCACGACCGTGAAGGTGGCCGGCTGATGGCGGACGCGAAGAAGCTGCGCACCCGGCTGGCCGGAGTCGTCTTCCTGACGGTGCCCGCCCTGCTCGTCTGGCTCTCCGTCGCCGTGTACGACAAGGAGTTCAGCGACGACGCGGAAGTCGTCCTGCACACCGGCGCCGTCGGCAACGAGATGCACCGCAACGCGGAGGTCAAGCTGCGCGGCGTCGTCATCGGCCAGGTCCGCGAGATCACCGCGGACCCCGACGGCAACGGCGCCCGCCTCACCCTCGCCCTGGACCGGGACAAGATCGGCAGCGTCCCCGCCGACGTCACCGCCCAGATGCTGCCCACCACCCTCTTCGGACAGCGCTTCGTGGCGCTCGTACCGCCGGAGGGCAGCGCGGGCACCCGGGCGCTCAAGGCGGGCGACACCATCAGCCAGGACCGCTCCAGCAACGCCATCGAGCTGGAGCAGGTGCTCGACAACGTCCTGCCGCTGCTCACCGCCGTGAAGCCGGAGAAGCTCTCCGCCACCCTCACCGCGGTCGCCACCGCGCTCGAAGGGCGCGGCGACAAGCTCGGCACCACCCTCGTCGAACTCGGCGACCACCTGGAGAAGCTCAACCCCCAACTGCCCACGCTCAACCGCGACATCCAGCAGCTGGTCAAGGTCACCAAGGTGTACGGCGACAACTCGCCCGACATACTCCAGGCGCTCACCGACTTCACCACCACCAGCTCCACGCTGGTCGACGAGCGGGCCGACCTGGTCGAGGCGTACGGCTCCACGACGGCAACGGCGAACGAGTTCACCACGTTCCTGCGCAACAACAAGGACAACATCATCCGGCTCTCCGCCAGCAGCCGCCCCACCCTCGAACTGCTCGCCGAGTACTCCCCGTCCTTCCCCTGCACCCTGCGCACCCTCGCCGGATTCGTCCCGGCCATGGACAAGGCGCTCGGCAAGGGCACCGACGAACCGGGCCTGCACGTCAACGTCAAGGCCGTGCCCTCGCGCGGCAAGTACCTGCCGGGCAAGGACGCCCCGGCGTACACCGCCAGCGGCGGACCGCAGTGCTACTCCGTCCCCTACAACGGCCGCTCCGCGCCGATGGCCGTCCCCGCCGTCGACAAGGGGCTCGGGCTGCCGAACTCCCCGCAGGAGAACCAGCTCGTGAACGAACTCCTCGCGCCCGACCTCAAGGTGCGCCCGCAGTCACTCCCCGACTGGAGCAGCCTGCTGCTCGGCCCCGCGTTCCGGGGCGCGGAGGTGAAGCTGAAGTGAAACGCCGCTCGATAGCCGGACCGCTCGTCAAGTCACTGGTCTTCGTGCTGGTCACCGCCGTCTCCACGACCGTGCTCGCGTTCAGCATCGCCAACACGGGCGTCGGCGACACCTACGGGTACAAGGCGCGCTTCAGCGACGTCACCGGGCTCGTCGAGGGCGACAGCGTCCGGATCGCCGGGGTGAAGGTCGGCCAGGTCGATTCCATCAGGGTGGTGGACCGGCGGATCGCCGAGGTCGACTTCTCCGTCCAGAAGGGACGCGAGCTGCCGGGGTCGGTGACCGCGGCCGTCAAGTACCTCAACATGGTCGGCCAGCGCTACATCGACCTCGACCGGGGCGCGGGCACCGTCGGCCAGGTGTTCGCCCCCGGCTCGACGATCCCGCTCGCCCGCACCAGCCCCGCACTCGACCTCACCCAGCTCTTCAACGGCTTCCAGCCGCTCTTCAAGGGCTTGGCCCCGGCCGAGATGAACAAGCTCGCGGGCTCGCTCGTCCAGGTGCTCCAGGGCGAGGGCGGCACCGTCGACAGCGTCATGCAGCACGTCGGCTCGCTCACCACGACCGTCGCCGACAAGGACGCGGTCATCGGCGAGGTGATCACCAACCTGAACACCGTGCTGACCACGATCAACGCCCGCGAGGCGGGCTTCAACGACCTCGTGGTGACGCTCCAGCAGCTGGTCACGGGCTTCGCCGGGGACCGCAAGCCGCTCGGCGAAGCGGTGGAGTCGATGGGCGCGCTGACGACCGTCACCGCCGACCTCCTCCAGGACGGCCGCGCGCCGCTCAAGGACAGCATCAAGCAGCTCGGCAGGGCCTCGGGCAACCTCGCGGACGCCTCCGGGCAGCTGGACGCCTTCCTCAAGAAGACCCCCGCCAAGATGGAGGCGCTGACCCGGCTCTCCTCGTACGGCTCCTGGTTCAACCTCTACCTCTGCGAGGCGAAGATCCGCGGCGTCACGACCTCCGACGGCTCGGCCCCGCCCACCGGGATAGCGATCACGCAATCGAGGTGCCGCGCATGAAGCCCGTACGGGACCGCAACCCCGTCGCCGTCGGCCTGGTCGGCCTGCTGGTGCTCGCGCTCGTCGGCCTCGCCGCCTACCGCGCGGACTCGCTGCCCTTCATCGGCGGCGGCACCACCTACACCGCCGACTTCAGCGAGGCCGCGGGGCTCGACGAGGGCGACGAGGTGCGCGTGGCGGGCGTCAAGGTCGGCGAGGTCACCGGGGTCGCCCTGGACGGCCCCAAGGTCAAGGTCACCTTCAAGGTGAAGGACGCCTGGGTCGGCGACGCCAGCACGATCTCCATCGCCATCAAGACGCTGCTCGGCGAGAAGTACCTGGCGCTCGACCCGCTCGGCACCGGCGCCCAGGACCCCGGCCGGCGCATCGCCAAGAGCCGCACCACGTCCCCGTACGACGTCACCCAGGCGTTCAGCGACCTCGGGGACACCGTCGGGGCCATCGACACCGCGCAGCTCGCCCAGAGCTTCGAGACCATCTCGGCGGCCTTCAAGGACTCGCCGCCGCACGTGCGCTCCGCGGCGACCGGGCTCTCCGCGCTCTCCAAGACGATCTCCGAGCGGGACGCGCAGCTCGCGACCCTCCTCAAGAGCAGCAAGCAGCTCACCGCGACCCTCGCCGACAAGAAGAGCAGCTTCGAGACGCTCATCGACGACGGCAGCCTGCTGCTCGGCGAGATCAAGGCGCGCCGGGACGCCATCCACGCCCTCCTCACCGGCACCAGGAACCTGGGCGTCCAGCTCACCGGCCTGGTCGCCGACAACGAGGCCCAGCTGAGGCCGACGCTGGTCGCGCTCGGCAAGGTCACCAAGGTCCTCAACAAGAACCGGGCGAGCCTCGACAAGGCGCTGAACCTCGCGGGCCCGTACTACCGGCTGGTCGGCAACACCCTCGGCAGCGGCCGCTGGTTCGACAACTACGTCTGCGGGCTCGTCCCCAAGGAGTACCTGTCGCAGACGGAACCGCGGACCACCGACTGCATCCCGCCGAAGAGGCCGAAGAACCCGAACAAGAAGGGGGGCGAGTGACCGTGCAGAGACGGCGCGCCGTCGCCATCGGGGCCGGCATCGCCCTGATCGCCACCGTGGCGACCACCGGCGTCATGGCGCTCGACGACTCCGACTCGACCGTGATCACCGCCTACTTCCCCAGCGCCACCGGCGTGTACGAGGGGTCCGACCTGCGGATCCTCGGGGTGAAGGTCGGCACGGTCGACTCCGTCGAGCCCCAGGGCGACGAGGTCAAGGTGGTGCTGCTGCTCGACGAGGGCGTGAAGGTCCCCAAGGCGGCCCACGCCGTGGTGGTCATGCCCAGCGTCGTCGCCGACCGGTACATCCAGCTGGCGCCCGCCTACACCTCGGGGCCCGAGATCGAGGACGGCGCCGTGCTCCCGGCGGCGGGCAACTCCACCCCGGTCGAGGTCGACCAGCTCTACGCCTCCATCACCGAGTTGACCGAGGCGCTCGGGCCGGGCGGCGCCAACTCCAAGGGCGCGCTGACCGGGCTCTTCGAGACCGGGGCCAAGAACCTGGACGGCAACGGCAAGGCGATCGGCGACTCCATCGCGCAGTTCGGCAAGGCCACCAGGACCCTCAACGGCAGCAGCAAGGACCTGTTCGACACGCTCGCCCAGCTCCAGACCTTCACCAGCATGCTGAAGAACAAGGACGCGGGCGTGCGCACCGCACAGACCAGGCTCGGCCAGGTCTCCACCTTCCTCGCCCAGGACAAGGAGAACCTGGGCGCGGCGCTCAAGGAGCTGGGCAAGGCGCTCGCCCAGGTCAAGGGGTTCATCCAGAAGAACCGCGGCGAGATCAAGAAGAACGTCGAGGCGCTCGTGCCGATCACCCGGACGCTGGTCGACCAGCGCGCCGCGCTGGCGGAGGCCATGGACGCGGCGCCGCTCGCCGCGGGCAACGTGCTGAACGCGTACGACCCCGTGCACCGCACCATCGACGGCCGGACCAACCTGCTGGAGATCAGCGCGCTGAAGGACCCGCAGGTCCCGGCCTCCGCGCTCGCCGGACTCGCCCCGGTCGACGCCGGACGCAGACAGGCGCTGCCCGTACTGCCGCTGCCGCCGGTCGGCACGGTGTACGGCACGCCGGACCGGACCGGGAAGCCGGGCACGACGTCAGGAGGTGCGCGATGAGCAGCCGCGCCACGCGCATCAAGAGGGGTACGGGACTGGCGGCCGCCGTCGCGGTGGTGTCCGCCTTCACCGTCATCGTCAGCGGCGCCGAGATGCCCGAGTTCTCCGGCATCGACCAGCTGCCGCTGCCCGGCGGCGCCGACCTGGGCGACCACCCCTACACGGTCACCGCCGAGTTCGGCGACGTGCTCAGCCTCGTACCGCAGTCCGCGGTGAAGGTGAACGACGTCGCCATCGGCCGCGTCACCAGGATCAAGCTGTCCGACGACGGCTGGACCGCCAAGGTCACCATGAAGATCAACGGCAAGGTGAAGCTGCCCGCCGACGCCTACGCCCGCCTGGAGCAGTCCAGCCTGCTGGGCGAGAAGTACGTCCAGCTCGCGCCGCCCCCCAAGCCCGGGAGCGGAAAGCCCGGCGAGGGGAAGCCGGGCGGAGGGAAGCCGGGCGACCCGGTCCGCCCCGACGACCTCACCGAGCCCGGCGACCTCCAGACCGTCGCGGCCACCGCCCCCGCCGCCGGCCCGCTCAAGGACGGCTCCCACATCCCGCTCGCCAGGACCAACCGCAACCCCGAGGTCGAAGAGGTCTTCGGCGCCCTGTCCATGCTCCTCAACGGCGGCGGCGTCAGCCAGCTGAAGACCATCACCACCGAGCTGGGCAAGGCGCTGCACGGCAAGGAGCCCGAGATCAAGGCCACACTGCGGCGCATCGACACCCTCGTCACCAACCTCGACACCCACAAGGGCGACATCACCCGCGCCCTCGACGGCATGAACCGGCTCTCCGCCACGCTCGCCACCCGCAAGCAGGCCGTCGGAGAGGTCCTCACCGGACTCAGCCCCGGCCTCAAGGTCCTTGAGGAACAGCGCGGTTCGCTGCTGACCATGCTGCGTTCCCTGGACGCCCTGTCCACCGTGGCCGTCGACACGGTCAACAAGAGCAAGGCCGACATGATCGCCGACCTCAAGGCACTCGCCCCGACCCTCAGGGCGCTCGCCGACTCCGGCAAGTCGCTGCCCGACTCGCTCCAGGTGCTGTTCACCTATCCGTTCACCGACGAGGTGATGCGCGGCGTGAAGGGCGACTACCTCAACGTGTACCTGGACGCGACGGCCGTGCCCGGCACCCAGATCATCCCCGCGCTGGAACCGCCGAAGGCGCCCGGGACCACGCAGGGCACGGGCCCGGCCGGAACCGCCGTCGAGTCCCTGCCGCTGCCGCTCCCCCCGGTCGGGGGTGCCCGCTGATGCTGACCCTCGCCACCCGCCTGAAGAACCTCGCGTTCCTCGTCATCGGCGTGCTCGTCCTCGGCTACCTCGGCGTGCGCTACGCCGACCTCGGCCGCTACGTCGGCATGCGCGACTACTACACCGTGAAACTCCAACTCGCCCAGACCGGAGGCCTGTTCACCCACTCCAACGTCACCTACCGGGGCGTTTCCGTGGGCCGCGTCGGACCCATCGAGCTGACCGAGGAAGGGGTCGTCGCCGAGCTGCGCATCAAGGACTCCGCGCCGGACATCCCCGACGAGCTGACGGCCGTCGTCGCCAACCTCTCGGCGGTCGGCGAGCAGTACGTCGACCTGCGCCCCGTACGGGACGAGGGGCCCTACCTCGGCAACGGATCGGTCATCGAGCAGCAGTACACCCAGGTGCCCGCGCCCGTGACCAAGGTCCTGACCGGCATCAACGACCTCGCGGCCTCCGTCGACCTGGGCGCGCTGCGCACCGTCGTCGAGGAGCTGGGCACCGCGTTCGCCGGCCGGGGCGAGGACCTCCAGCTGCTGCTGGACAGCGGCAGCGACTTCGTCCAGGCCGCCGACAAGGCGCTGCCCACCAACACCCAGCTGATGATCGACGGGGAGACCGTGCTGCGCACCCAGGCCGAACAGTCCGGCGCCATCAGGGAGTTCGCCACCGGCGCCAAGGAGCTGGCGGGACAGCTCAAGAGCTCCGACACCGACCTGCGCAAGCTGATCGCGGCGGCGCCCGAGGCGGCGGGCCAGGTCACCGCGCTGCTGCGGGACGTCGAACCGGGCTTCGGCGTGGTGCTGGCCAATCTGCTCACCACGTCGGAGGTCGCCGTGACCCGGCAGCGCGGCCTGGAGGAGTTCTTCGTGAAGATGCCGGCCGTCGTCTCGGCGGGCGCCACCGCGATCACCCCGAAGGGCGCGAACTTCGGCATGGCGGTGACGTTCTTCGACCCGCTGCCCTGCACGGCCGGGTACGAGGGCACGGAGTACCGCCCGGGTCAGGACGTCTCCCCGGCCAAGCGGCTCAACACCAAGGCGCGCTGCGCCTCGCCCGCGAGCGGCGGACTGAACGTACGGGGCAGCGCGCACGCGCCGAGCGGCGGACCCGCCCCCGTACCGGCGAAGCCGGGGTCGCTCCTGCCGGGCGCGCTGGGCCTGCCGGACGTCGGCGCGGCCCCGAAGGGCGCGGACCCGATGGCGGCGCTGCTGGGGCTGGAGGGCGGCCGATGAGCGGTTCGGGGAGCGGTTCTGGGATTCGTGAGGCGAGTCGTACGGTGAGTCGACGGGCCGTCGCCTGGGGGGCGGCGCTCGTGGTGTCGGCGGTCTTCTGCGGCTTCGGCGGCTGGTCGTACGCGGCGGCCGACGGTGACGAGGAGCTGACGTTCGCCCAGACCAGGGACCGGGTGCTGACGGCGGGCAGGGCGCACGTCGCCCGGCTCAGCAGCGCGGACGGCACACAGCCGGACGCCGCGGTCGAGCGGTGGCTGGACGCGTCGACCGGCGCGCTCAACGAGGAGCTGCGGCGCACCAGGGCCGCCAGCGAGGCGAAGCTGCGCAAGGCGGGCACCGATGCGCGCGGCACCGTGACGGACGCGGCGCTCACCGCGTTGGACGAGCGAGCGGGGACCGCCGAGCTGATCGCGACGGTGCGGGTGCAGGTGAAGGGCGCCGCCGCGCCGGAGCGCAAGCGCTTCGAGGCGACGCTGGCCAGGACCGGGGACGGCTGGAAGGTCCAGTCGCTCACCGCCGTACCGCTGGGAGGTGCGTCATGAGCCTCGACTCGGTGGGGGCGGACGCCGTCGACAAGGCCGCCGCCGCGGACCCGGAGGTGCCGGACGCGGAGATGTCGGACGCGGAGGTGCCGGACGTGGACGCCGCGCCGGACGCGGACGCCGGCGGCGGGCCCGGTGCTCCGGGGGCCGACGAGGAGGACGGCACCGCGCGCCGCTGGCCCGCCAGGGTCGCCGGGCTGCTGGTCCTCGTCCTCATCGCGTGCGGAGCCGTACTCCTGCTCAAGGCGGACGAGTTGGGCGACGACCCGGCGGCGGGCAACCGCGCGCTCACCGACGCGGCGGCCACCGAGCGGGTCTCGGGCGACGTCAGCAGCGCCCTGTCCACGGTCTTCAGCTACACGCCCGAGGACACGGCAGGCACCCGCAAGGCCGCGCGCGGCCTGCTCGCGGGGAAGGCGGCGCGGCAGTACGAGGGCCTGTTCGGGCAGGTCGAGCGGCGCGCCGCCGAGCAGAAACTGACGCTGACCACGCACGTCGTACGGGCCGGGGTGACCCGGCTCACCGACCGCGGGGCCCACCTCCTGGTCTTCCTCGACCAGGTCGCGGAGCGGCAGGGCAGACCGGCGACCACGGTGGCGGCGCAGCTCTCGGTCACGGCCGAACTGCACGGCGGCCACTGGCGGATCGTCGACATCACATCGCGCTAGACGGGACGGGTCACATGGCACGGAAGGTACGCAACCCGCTGGTCGTCGCCGCGGCCGCGCTGGCGCTGCTGGCGGCGGGGGGCGCGGGCTGGGGCGGCTGGTCCTGGTACGCGGCGGCGCACGACGACTCGGCCGACTACGCGCGGGCGAGGGACGACGTGCGGGCGGCGGGGGAGCAGGCGGTGCAGAACCTCAACACGCTCGACCACAAGGACCTGCGCAGCGGCCTGGACCGCTGGGAGGACTCGACGACGGGCGAGCTGCACAAGCAACTGACGCAGGGGCGACCGCAGTTCGAGAAGCAGATCGAACAGGCCAGGACGGTCTCGACGGCTCGGGTGCTGTCCGGAGCGGTGACCGAGCTGGACGAGCGGGCCGGCCGGGCCCGGGTGATGGTCGCCCTGCGGATCACGGTCACGGCGCCGAAGGGCAAGCCCGCGGCGAAGGAGAGCCGGATGCTCGGCGAGCTGACGCGCACGCCGGACGGCTGGAAGCTCAGCGCGCTGGGACAGGCGCCGGTCGGCAACAACCCGGCCTGACCGGAGAAGGAGCCCGTACGCATGTCGACAACACGCCACCTCATCAACCGTCAGCGCCGACTGGCCACGAAGCCCCCGGAGCGCGCCTCGGGCGGCTCGGGCGGCTCGGGGGCGCCAGGGGGGAGCGGGACGGCCACGGCGACCCGTCCGGAAGGGGCGCCCGCCGCGACGGCCGGGCCCGAGGCGGCCGTGGAGCCGGACGGGACGGCAGTTCCGGAGGCCGCGGAGGTCACCGAGGCCGTGGAAGCCGGGCCGGATGCCAATGACGGTGCCACCGCCCCTGAAGACGCTCCCGCCGCTCCCGTCACCCCCGTCACCCCCTCCGCGTCGCGCCGCAGGGCCCGGTTGCCGGTGGTGCTCGGCGCCCTGACCGTGCTGCTCGGCGGTTTCGCCGCCTTCGCGTTCGGCCAGGCGGGCGACCTGCGCGAGGACCCGTCCACGAGCAACACCGCGCTCACCGACATCGCCCGCACCAGCGAGGTGAAGGGGCAGATCGGCAAGGCGGTGTCCGCCGTGTTCTCGTACAACTTCGCCGATCCGGCCGCGTCGCAGCGGACGGCGGATGGTCACCTCACCGGCAAGGCGGTCGGGCAGCACAAGGCGATGCTCGCGGCCGTACGGGAGCAGGGGCCCGCGCAGAAGCTCGTACTGACGACGGTGGTGACCGAGAGCGGCGTCGAACTCCTCGACGGCGACCGGGCGCGGCTGCTCGTCTACGCGGACCAGAGCAACACCCGTACCGCGGCCAAGGGTGGCAAGGCGGGCGAGACCAGCTACGCCGCCGCGATGTTCGCGGTGGACGCCGTCCGCGAGAAGGGCACCTGGCGGATCGCCAACATCGACACCTTCACGGGGTGAGGAGCACGATGACAGGCAAACAGCGCCGCTCCGGCCGACCGCTCCGGCCGGGTCGTCCGCTCCGGCCGGGCCGGGTGCGCCGCGGCCTCACCGGGACGGGCGTCGCGGTCTTCGCGATGGCGGCCCTCACGGCCTCGCAGGCCCCCGAATTCACGCTCGACTACCCGAGGCCCGTCGAGGGGGTGGCGGGCGCCTCCGGGGTGCCGGAGGCGACGGAGGTGTCGAACGACGACTCGTACCACACCGAACTCCCGCCGCTCGTCTCGCCGAAGCCGGTGGGGGACCGCCCCGGCGAGATGCCGGGGCCCAAGGCGGCGCTCCAGGTGCGGGCGTGGTCGCAGGCGGGCATTCCGGCGACGGTGCTCGCCGCGTACCGCAGGGCCGAGTCGGCCGTGGCGGGCACGGACCCGTCCTGCGGGCTGCCGTGGCAACTCCTCGCGGCCATCGGCAAGGTGGAGTCGGGGCAGGCGGGCGGCGGCCGGGTCGACGCGAACGGCAGGACGCTCACCCCGATCCTGGGCCCGGTCCTGGACGGCGCGGGCTTCGCGCGGATCGGGGACACGGACGGCGGCGCGTACGACGGCGACACGGCGTTCGACCGGGCGGTGGGGCCCATGCAGTTCATCCCCTCCACCTGGGCGGCCTGGGGCCAGGACGGCAACGGCGACGGCCGCAAGGACCCCAACAACATCTACGACGCCGCGCTCGCGGCCGGGCGCTATCTCTGCGCGGGGCAGCGGCAGTTGACGGTCGATGCGGACCTGGACCGGGCGATCCTGAGCTACAACCGCTCGGACGTGTACCTGAGCACGGTGCTGGCCTGGCTGGAGTTCTACCGCAAGGGCACGCACCCGGTCGCGGACGGCACGGGCGTGGTCCCGCTCAGCCCGGGTGCGGGCGGCTCCACGCCGCCGGTGCGGCCGGTGGGCGAGGGCGGCGGGGGCAAGGGCAACGGGAAGGGGAACGGGAACGGGAAGGGGAACGGGAACGGGAAGGGCGGAATCGTGGTGGGCCCGCAGCCCTCGTCCTCGGCGCGCCCGTCGAAGCCGGTGGTCAAACCCCCGAAGCCGTCGACCCGCCCCACGGTCCCCACGACGCCTCCCACGACCCCACCGACGACCCCGCCCACGACGCCTCCGACCACTCCGCCCACCACGCCGCCCACGACGCCTCCGACGACGCCCCCGACCACCCCGCCGACGGATCCCCCGACCACGCCGCCCACGACCCCGCCGACGGACCCGCCCTGCACCCCGGCCCCCACGCCCGACCCGACGGACACGACCGCCCCGACGGACCCCCCGCCGGGCACCCCGTGCCCCGCACCGGGAACGGGCACCTGATCGCGGACGGCCCCCCCGGTCGAACCCCCGGTCGGCCCCCGGTGGCCGTCCGGCAGCGGGCTACGATCACGGCCATGAATCTTGAGGCGCAACTCGCCGGGCTGGCCGACTTGGGCCTGCCGCTCGCGGCGGGCAGGACCGTGGACGAACTGCTGTACTCCTGGCCGCGGGAGTCGTACGAGGACAAGCCGTTCGACGTGCTGCTGTACGTGCTGGGCTGCGAGGTCGAGGCCGAACCGTGGGGGCGGCGGTTCTGCGACCGGGCGTGGCACTTCGACACGGAGTGCGTGCGCGGCGCGGGGTCGTACGTCGCGATCGTCGGCCAACTGTGCCGGACAGCCGGCCGCCAGGACGCGCTGACCGACGTGCGGGACCACGTGGACTTGGGCGCCGAGGAGGCGTGGATCGAGTACCGGGCCGGGGGCCGGGAGCGCCGCTGGGACATAGAGGTCAGGGACGACTGGGCGGACCTGATGACGGTCGGCTACGTCATGGACGACCTGGAAGGCGACGGGCACCGGTTCTACGCGAGGCGCAACGGCCAGGCGATGACGCTCTACTTCCTGACGGAGGCGGAAGCGGACCGGCTCAACGGGTTGGTGGGGGAGCGGCTAGTCACCCCGTTCCTGGGGTAGCGGCGCCGAGCGCTCGCCGCGCGGCTCGCGGGGGTGGTCCGGCGGGACGGCGTCGGGCGCGGCGGTCGCGGGAGCTTCCACGCACCGCAGCGCGGCCTTGACCGGCCGGGCGGGCCGGGGCTCGGGGCGCCTGGAGTAGTAGGGGGAGCCGGGGTTCGGCACGGACATCATGGCGGGTCCCTTCCTGCGGGGTGCTGCGCCGGTCACTCGGGGCGGGCCCACTCGCCGTGGTCCGGGTGGTTCTCGATCTCGACGTTGCAGTCGGAGACCCGGGACAGGTCCCCGCGGGCGCGCGCCGCCGCGCGCAACGCCCCGAAGGCGAAGCAGGCGGAGCAGCCCTGCACGGGCTTGGGCGTCGGTCGGGGCAGGCGGAGGTGGACGGGCGGGTCCATGTACGTCTTGTTCGTCATCGTTGCTTCCCTGCGGTGCTTGGCGTTCTCGTTCTGTTGGCGACGCTAGGAGTCGGCTGCCCGACGTTCCAGGAACTTGCACGAGTTTGCGCGGCAATTCCTGTGTCGGCAGGCGGTGTTGACGCCATCTGGCCTGCTGGTGAAGCTGGTGCAAGTCCGAGCAATCACTTCGACCGAGGAGGCTTCCATGGCCTTGGAGTTCGTCGGGATCGACCCCAACACCGACAGGGACCACTGCCCCACCGTGTGGGCGGACGCGGAAGCTCAGGAGATCTTGTTGCAAGGGTGGAAGCCCAGCCCCGAGACTCGGATTGGGTGCGAGGCGACCAGCCCCGCGAATGGACCGGTACCCGACGACGAAGCCATCGTCAGGATTCCGGCCCGGATGATTCCGATGATCAGGGAGGCGTGCGATGCCGTCGAACGGGCCCGGTTTCGCTGAGTTGCTGGGGCGGTGTGAGCGGTCCGCCGTCCATTTGGAACTGCGCGACTCGTACGCCCCCACCGAGAGGTTTGCCGCGTGGCGGCGCGGCGACCGGATCAACTGGGAAGAGCGGGATTCCTGGTGGCATCCGTACGACCAGTTGATCAGGGACACGGTCGCGCGGGGCGTGTCCGTGCGCAGGGCCCGTGTGGTCTCCGAGCCCGTGTCGGAGTACATCCGCTGGGAGCACTACGTCACTCACGCCAACGTCACGGCCGGCGAGGAAGTGCGGTGGCTGCCAAGGAAACGGGCCACTGACATCCCCCTGCCCGGTAACGACTTCTGGCTGTTCGACGACGCGCTGCTCCGCGTTCATCATTTCTCAGGTGACGGCGTGGTGGTGGAGGACGAGATCACCAGCGACCCAACCACCGTGAAACTGTGCTCCACCGCGTTCGCGGCGGTCTGGGACCGGGCGGTCCCGCACCACCTGTACCAGGTCTGACAACGGCCGGATCCATGCCTCCCCACCCTTCTTCCACTGTTCAGAAGGCGCGCGAAGAGCTCGCGAGCAGCCTTCGTGCGATCAGACGGGACGCGGAGCTCACCGGGCGGGAACTGGCCGCGCGGTGCGGCTGGTCGGAGTCGAAGTCCTCGCGGATCGAGAACGCCAAGACACCGCCTTCTGACGGCGACATCAGGGCGTGGTGTCGAGCGTGCGGTGCCGTCGACCAGATCGCGGATCTGATCGCGGCCAGCAGACAGTCCGCCGACGCCCACGTGCAGTGGAAGCGCCTCCAGCGCAGCGGTCTGCGCCGACTGCAACAGTCCGCGGGAGACGTGTACCAGCAGACGAGGAGGTTCCGGGTCTACGTCTCCGACGTGGTCCCGGGGTTCCTGCAAACGCCCGACTACGCCACCGCCCTCCTCTCCGGCATCGCGGAGTTCCGGGGAATCCCGAACGACGTGGCCGAGGCCGTCGCCGCGCGCGTGAAGCGCAACGCGGTGCTGACCGACGGCGCCCGGCGTTTCTCGTTCGTCCTGGAGGAGTCGGTGCTCCGGTACCGGCTGTGCGACGAGGAGGCCATGGCGGCGCAACTGGGCCATCTGCTCGGGGTGATGAGCCTGCCGAACGTCGCCGTGGGCATCGTGCCGTTCGCGACGCGGCGGACCGTTTGGCCCATGCCCACCTTCACGATCTTCGACAACGCCAGGGTGCACGCGGACACGCTGGACGCCGCGTCCACCCTCACCCAGCCGAGCCAGGTGGAGCTGTACGCCAAGGCCTTCGAGGGGCAGGCGCAGGCGGCCGTCAGGGGCGCGGCGGCCCGCGCCGTAGTGGCGGAGGCCCTTGCGTCCCTGGGGTGACCGGCACCCCCGACCCTCCCGGCCCCCCGGCCCCCCGGCCCCCCGCCCCCGCCCCACCCCCTCAAGACACCGCGAGCACCTCTGCCAAGTCGTACCCCACCACCTCCTCCAGCTGCTCGTACGTGCAGCTCGTCGGTCCCCTGTCCGGGCGCCACCTGCGGAACTGCGTCGTGTGGCGGAAGCGCGTGCCCTCCATGTGGTCGTACGCGACCTCCGCGACCGTCTCCGGGCGCAGCGGCACCCACGAGTGGTCCTTCTTCGCCGACCAGCGGTTGACCGCGCCCGGCAGCCGCGCCGTCTCGTGGGCGCTCCCGTCCGCCCAGTCGGCCCACGGGTGGCCCGCCGCCGAATCCATCCGCAGCGGCTCCAGCTCCTCCACCAGCTCCGCGCGGCGCTTCGCGGTGAAGGCCGCGCAGACCCCCACGTGCTGGAGCACGCCCTCGGAGTCGTACAGGCCGAGCAGCAGCGAGCCGACCACGGGGCCGCTCTTGTGGAGGCGGTACCCGGCCACCACCACGTCCGCCGTCCGCTCGTGCTTGATCTTGTACATGACGCGGGTGTCGGGCCGGTAGGGGAGGTCCAGGGGCTTGGCGACCACCCCGTCGAGCCCCGCGCCCTCGAACTTCTCGAACCACTCACGGGCCAGCTCGGGGTCCGTGGTCGCGGGCGCCGGGTGGACCGGCGGCGCCGCGTCCGCGAGCGCCGCGACCAGCGCCGCCCTGCGCCGGTCGAACGGCACGGACAGGAGCGACGAGGAGCCGAGCGCCAGCAGGTCGAAGGCGACCAGGCTCGCCGGGGTCCGCTCCGCGAGCAGCCGCACCCGGGACTCCGCCGGGTGGATCCGCTCGGTCAGCCGCTCGAAGTCGAGCCGCCCGCCGTGCGCGATCACGATCTCGCCGTCGATCACGCACCGCGCGGGCAGGCTCCTCAGGACCTCGGGGACCAGATCGGGGAAGTACCTGGTCAGCTCCTTCCCGGTGCGCGACCCGAGCACCACCTCGTCGCCGTCGCGGTACACGATCGCCCGGAAGCCGTCCCACTTCGCCTCGTACTGCATGCCGGGCGGGATCTTCTTCACGGGCTTGGCGAGCATCGGCTTCACGGGCGGCATCACCGGGAGGTCCATGAGACGAGTCTGACCGATATGTGGCATATGTGCGCCCGGTCGGTTCCGGGGTTACGGTGGCGGGCATGGGCGCAACCGCGATCGAGCTGGAGGCGGGCGGACGGGCCGTACGGCTGTCCAGCCCCGACAAGGTCGTCTATCCCGAGCGCGGCTTCACCAAGCTGGACGTCGCGCACTACTACCTGGCCGTCGCCGACGGCGTCCTGCGCGCGCTGCGCGACCGCCCCACCACCCTGGAGCGCTTCCCCGACGGCCTCGCGGGCGAGTCCTTCTACCAGAAGCGCGCCCCGAAGAACCTCCCCGACTGGATCCCCACCGCCACCATCGCCTTCCCCAGCGGCCGCACCGCCGACGAGATCCGCCCCACCGAACCGGCCGCCGTGCTGTGGGCCGTGCAGATGGGCACGCTCACCTTCCACCCCTGGGCCGTGCGCGCCGCCGCCCCCGACCACCCCGACGAGCTGCGCATCGACCTCGACCCCCAGCCCGGCACCGACTTCCACGACGCCGTCGCCGCCGCGCACGAGCTGCGCGCCCTCCTCGACGAGCACGGGTTGCGCGGCTGGCCCAAGACCTCCGGCGGCCGGGGCCTGCACGTCTCCGTGCCGATCAGGCCCGAATGGACCTTCACGGAGGTCCGCAGGGCCGTCATCGCCACCGGGCGCGCGCTGGAGCGGCGCATGGACGGGCGGGTCACCACCGCCTGGTGGAAGGAGGAGCGCGGCGAGCGGATCTTCGTCGACTACAACCAGGCCGCCCGCGACCGCACGATGGCGTCGGCGTACTCGCTCCGCGCCCACCCCCGCGCCCAGGTGTCCGCGCCGCTGCGCTGGGACGAACTGGACGCGGCCGACCCGCGCGACTTCGACCTGGCGACGGTGCCGGGCCGGTACGCCGAACTCGGCGACGTGCACGCGGACATCGAGGACCACGCCTTCGGCCTGGAGGCGCTGCTCGCGCTCGCCGACGAGGACGAGCACGAGCGCGGGCTCGGGGACCTGCCGTACCCGCCGGACTACCCCAAGATGCCGGGGGAGCCCAAGCGGGTACAGCCCAGCCGGGCGAAGAAGCCGGACGCGCCCTGATCCGGCCCCGCCGCGAAGGGGCTCAGTCGGTGAACCGGGTCAGGACGCCGCCCAGCGACTCCCAGCCCTTCACGCTCGGCCCCCACGCCTTGCCGTCCCACCACTTGTGGAACAGCGCCGAGTCCGTGCCCGTCACGAACACGTCCAGCCGGTTCGGCTCCCAGGACACCGCCGCCGGATTGCCCGTGCAGATCCCGCCCAGCGACTCCCAGCCGACCGTGCTCGGACCCCAGGACTTCCCGTCCCACCACTTGTGGTGCAGCGCCGAGTCGGCGCCGACGACGAACAGGTCGAGCCGGTTCGGCTCCCAGGAGACCGCCGCGGGCGTCCCCAGGCACACCCCGCCCAGCGATTCCCACTGCTTGAGGCCCGGCCCCCAGGCGTTTCCGTCCCACCATTTGTGGTAGAGCGCGGAATCCGTGCCCACGACGAACAGGTCGAGCCGGTTCTGTCCCCAGGAAACCGCGACCGGCTGCCCCGTACAGATACCGCCGAGGGATTCCCAGACCTGGACGCTCGGTCCCCAGGCGTTTCCGTCCCACCATTTGTGGTACAGCGCGGAATCCGTGCCGACCGTGAAGAGGTCGATCCTGTTCGCGCCCCAGGAAACGGCCACGGGGCGGCCCAGACAAATGCCGCCGAGGGATTCCCAGCCCTTGAGGCTCGGCCCCCACGCCTTTCCGTCCCACCACTTGTGGAACATCGCGGAATTCGTGCCCGTGACGAACAGGTCGAGCCGGTCGGGACCCCACGAGACGGCTTCCGGATCGCTCGTGCAGATGCCGCCGAGCGATTCCCAGTCCTTGACGCCGGGACCCCAGGCGTTCCCGTCCCACCACTTGTGGAACAGCGCCGAGTCCGTGCCCGTCACGAACACGTCCAGCCGGTCGTGCGACCAGGCCAGCGCGGTCGGCCTGCTCAGGCACGTCCCGCCGAGCGACTCCCACTGCGTGACTCCGGGGCCCCAGGCGCCCTGCCACCACTTGTGGTGCAGCGCGGAGTCCGTCCCGATCCCGAACAGGTCGAGCCGGTCGGACTCCCACGACACGGCGGGCCCCGACGCGGCCGACGGGCCGTACAGCGCGTGCACGGCGGCGATGTCGTCGGTGCTCAGCCCCGTGCGCTGGCCGATCGTCACGCCCTGCACGGTCGGTACGAGGGTGTCCTGGCCGTTCTTGGAGAAGGCGTCGCGCGGGTAGTGCATGATCGAGCCGTAGTCGTACGGGCCGATGTCGTCGCCGTCCGACACGTGCTGGTCGAAGTTGTGCGCGAAGCCGTCGGTGATGTTCGCCCAGACGACCGTCACGAACCTGTCGCGGTCCTCGCGGCTCTGTTCGTGCCACAGCCCGACCGCGTGGCCGATCTCGTGGACGGCGTTGCCCGTCGAACAGCCGGGGCCCAGCGTGATGTTCTGCGCGCCGCCCTGACGACCCACGAACGACGAGCAGCCGCCGCCCGGCACGAAGCGCACGAAGTCGCGGAACTGCGCCGAGTTCTGCGGGGTCCTGCGCACGAACCGCATCCGCGTGCGGGCCTCCCAGTGCGCGATGGCGTCGGTCACCCGCTGCTGGTTCGGCAGCCCCGCGTCGATCTCGTACGGCACCAGCGCGCCCGCCCACCGGAACTGCTTGCCCGAGATCGCCACGGCCGACTGCGGGACCTTTCCCTCCGACTCGGCGCGCAGTTCCCTGGTGCGCTCGTCGACCAGGTCGGTCTTTCCGAGCACGATGTCGCCCTCGAATATCGCGAGACCGTCGATCTCCACGTACTGGACGGGCTTGGCCGCGAAACTGACGCCCTCGATCAGCGCGGTCCTCACCTCGCGCGAGGACCGGAATTCACCGTGCCCCTCACCCGCAACACTGGACTCTGTTCCGGACATGCGAACTCCCCCTCGTCCCGGTGATTCCGCCCGCGCGGAGCGAGCGCTATTTTGCGGAAAGTACTGAGGGAACCGACGGGCAACAAGGGCTCGGTGAGCGTATGCGCAACGTAGAAATCGCCGTCCGTCTCGCGCCGGGCGCCCCGGTGCCCGGCGCGCCCGTGACCCTGCGGGCCCGGGTGGAGGAGGTCACCGCGGCCGACGCCAGGGCCAGGGTGGTCTCCCAGACCTCGGTACGGGACGCGGACCTCGCCGCGGGGGCGGTGTTACGGCTCCGGGTGCCGCCGCCCGACCCCCGGGCGCGCTACACCGTGCGGGTCCACGCGGACCTCGACGGATCGGGGACGGTGGCGCGGGAGGACCTGGTGACCACGCGCGCGTGCCCGGTGCTGACGCACGGGCACGGGGACGCGGTGGAGGTGGAGCTCTCGGCGGCGTACCGCAACGGGTGAGGCGGCGTACCGCAACGGGCGGGGCGGCGTACCGCAACGGGTGGGGCGGCGCCCCGCGGGCACCGCCCCGCCCGCCCGACGTCACAACTCCTTGATCCGGACGTCCCGGTAGGAGATCACGTCCGTCGTGCCGTGCACCTGGAGCCCGAGGTAGCCGGAGGCGTACCGCCGCCCGTCCGTGCCCGGGTCGTCCGCGCGCGGCGGGCTGAACTCCTGGCCGCCCGCGTTGTCGAACTCGTTGATCAGGACGCCGTTGCGCAGCACCGAGTAGTGCTGGCCGACCACCCTGATCTCGTACTCGTTCCAGGTGCCCTTCGGCGTGACGCCCGCGCCCCCGAGGCCGACGCGGTCGAAGCCGTACACCGAGCCCGACTTGTACGCGTCGCCGTCGGGCCGGTCCAGGATCTGCAGCTCGTGGCCGTACTTGACGGCGACCCACTCGGGGCGCGGCTCCTCCGGGTGGTCGTGGACCTGGGGGAAGCGCACGAAGACGCCGCCGTTGGCGTTGCCCGTGCCCGGCGCGTCGTCCCGCCAGCGCAGCTTCAGCGAGAAGTCGCCGTACTTGCGCTGCGGGAACCACAGCATGCCCATGCCGGGCACCGAAGTGGAGCTGGTCATCGACCCGTCCGGGTTGAGGGCGAACGAACCGCCGCCCACGTGGCTCCACCTGGCGAAGGACGCCGGAGTGCCGTCGAACAGGTCGCGGTAGCCCGTGGTCTGCCCCGGCCTGCCGATGCCCGACTCCTTGGCCGCCCGGTACACCGCGCGCACCTCGCGCGCGTCCAGCACGCCCTCGGCGAGGAGCCGGTCGAGCACGCCGTCCACGTGCTTGAGGAACAGCGCGTGCGACGACCAGTCCTTCTCGTCCTCGATCAGCTCGTTCACCGTGCACCGCGAGCGGGTCATCCGGTTCGGCACGCCCGTGCCGACCGTACCGACGAAGACCGTCAACCGCTCGTCGTACTCAGGGCAGTTGGGGGACGGTACGCCACCTCCGGGCGCGACGGCGAACGACGCCTTCCTCGCCTCCGAGGTGTTGCCCGCCCTGTCGGTCGCCCGGTGTGCCACCGTGTGGTGGCCGGTCCGGTCCACGACGAGCGGGGCGGTGTACGCGAGGTAGGGGCCGCCGTCCAGCGAGTACTCGACCTCGGCCACGCCCGAGTCCGCGTCGGACGCCGTGACGGTCACCTTCGCGGCGCCGACGTACGCGCCGTCGGAGTTCCTGCTCCCGGTGACCGCCGCCGTGGTCACGGGCGGCGTGCGGTCCTCGACGGGCGGGGCGACGACCGTGAAGGCCGCCGACTTCTCTGCGGCGGTGTTGCCCGCCCTGTCCGTGGCCCGGTACCGCACGGTGCGGGCGCCCGGTTCACGTACCGCCACGGGACTCGTGTACGCCGTCCAGGCTCCCGGACCGAGCGCGTACTCGACGGAGTCGACGCCCGAGCCGGTGTCGGAGGCGCTCACGGTGACCGTGGCCGCCCCGACGTACTCGCCCTGGTCGTTGCGCTCTCCCGAGACCGTCGCCGAGGTCTCCGGCGGCGTCTGGTCGTCGGTCGGCGGGGCGACGACGGTGAAGGCCGCCGACTTCTCGGCGGCGGTGTTGCCCGCCCTGTCCGTGGCCCGGTACCGCACGGTGTGGGCGCCCACCTGGTGGACCATCACGGCCGTGGTGTACGGCTGCCAGGCACCCTGGTCCAGCGCGTACTCGACCCGGTCGACGCCCGAACCGGAGTCGGTCGCCGTCACGGTCACGTGCGCCATGCCGACGTACGCGCCGTCCGCGTCCCGCTCGCCCTCCACCTTCACCGAGGTGTCCGGAGCGGTGGTGTCGGAGCCGCCGCCGTCCGTCACCGTCAGGACGCCCTGCATCGCGCCGTGCCCGGGGATCGTGCAGTGGAAGCGGTAGCGGCCCGGGGTGAGCGTCACCTCGGCGGTGTGCTTCCCGCCCTGGTCGTCACCGGGGTTGGCGAGCACGTTCAGCCGGACGTCGCTGTTGTACTCGGGGTCGGAGACGTCGAACGTCAGGGTGTGCGGCATCGAGGTGGTGTTCCCCGTCGCCGTGCTGTTCTCGAAGACGATCGTGGTCTTCCCGGCCGTCGCGGTCGTCGGGAACGTCAGGTAGCGGTCGATCGGATCGCCCGCCGTCCAGGTCAGCACCTGCTGTGCCACCCGGTCGTCGCTCCGGCCGTACGCGGCGGTCGAGGTCGGCCCGAGCATCAGCAGCAGCGCGGCCGTCAGCGCCGTCCACAGGGTCAGGGGTCCGTGCCCGCGCATCCTCACGCCCCCTTCCTGGCCAGTTGACCGGCCGCCGGGGTCGGCCCGCCGCCCTTGTACGTGACGTGCCAGAGCGCCGACCCGGCGTCCGAGGTGAAGAAGCCGCGGCCGTAGTCCAGGACGTAGAGCGAGCCGTCCGGCGCGAACTTCCAGTCCATGAGGTTGCGGATGCCGCCCGCGCCCACGGGAACGATCCTCTTGAGCGACTCGGCGTGCACCGGCAGCCCGCCCCTGCCGGCCGTCCTGGGATCGGTGAGCACCGCGTGGCGCGGCTGGTCGCCGTCGTAGAAGTCGCCGACGAACCACTTGCCGTCCCAGTAGGCGGGCCACTTGCCGGGCGCCGCCGTGTTCGCGTCGTACCGGTAGACCGGGCCGTTCATGGTCGCCTGGCCGCCGCCCTTGAGCCAGGGCAGCAGCAGCTTCTGCTCGTCGAGCCGGTAGCTCGGCACGCCGTTCGCGTCGCGCGGGAAGTCGGGGCCGCCGCCCTGCGGGGAGTACCAGATGGTGTTGGGCGTGACGGGCGGCAGGTTCACCAGGCCGTCGTTGTTGGGCGACTCGTTCTTCGGCGCGGCGCAGTCGTACCAGCCCAGCGGCTTCGACGGGTCGGGGAGGTTCCGGTCGCGGTACGGCTGGTTGTTGCCCATGCAGTACGGCCAGCCCTGGTTGCCCGGCCCGGTGATCGCCGCGAACGTGTCGTACTTCGCGGGACCCCACGTGGTCGAGGGGGCGCCGGCGTCCGGGCCCACCCATCCCGCGTACAGGACGTCGGTCGACTTGTCGACGAAGATCCTCGCCGGGTTGCGCACCCCCATCACGTAGATCTCGCCCCGGGTCTTCCCGCCGCCCTCGTCGGCTTCCTCGCCGGTGAAGAGGTTGCCCGCGGGGAGGGTGTACGTCCCGTCGGCCTCCGGATGGATGCGCAGGATCTTGCCGTTGAGGTTGTTGGTGTTGCCCGAGGTGCGCCGGGCGTCGGCGAAGGAGAGGCCCTTGAAGTTCGGCTGCGGGTTGTTGCCGGAGTAACCCCCGCTGAATCCGGAGGAGTTGTTGTCGCCGGTCGCGATGTACAGGTTCCGCTTCGAGTCCCACGCCATGCCGCCGCCCGCGTGGCAGCAACTGTGGATCTGCACCGGCCACTTGAGCAGCACCTTCTCGCTCGCCAGGTCGAGCTTGTCGGTGGCGAGGTCGAGGGTGAAGCGGGAGACGTACCGCTCGGCCGTGTGCGTCTCGCGGTTGATCCTGGAGTGCGGCGTGTAGTGCAGGTACACCCAGCCGTTGGAGAGGAAGTCCGGGTCCAGCTCGATGCCGAGCAGGCCCTCCTCGTTCTTGGTCAGCTCGTCGCTGCCGCCCTTGTTGCCGAAGACGCTCAGGCCCCCCGCGTAGGTGACCTGCCCGGTCTTCGGGTCGTAGACGTGGACCTCGCCGGTGCCCTTGCCGACGTTGGGGTCGTTCCAGTCGGTGACGACGGGCCGGGAGGAGTCGGCGCCGCCGCGCCCGATGTAGAGCACGCGCCCGTCGGGGGCGGTCACCAGTCCGTGCGGCTCGCCGATCTGGTCGTTCAGGCCCGGCTTGTTGGGTCGGGTGACCCGCTCGGCGGTGTAGTTGGCGGTGATCGTCGCCCGGCAGTCGGCCTGCGAGAGCCGCGTCGTCCAGGCGAGGGCGCCGCGCAGGTGGTCGCGGAAGTCGGTCTCGTCGTAGGAGGAGGCGGTGCCGCCCATCGCGGTGTAGAAGGAACGGCCGCCGTCGTAGTCGCGGCACCAGGAGACGGGGTGGTCCCAGCCGTTCGCACCGGCGCCGGGCTCGTACGTCGACTCCCGGACGCGGGCGACGGTGTGGACGTCACCGGACGGGTTCTCGGCCCAGTTCAGCCACTTGTCGGGGCGCTTCCACTGGAGCGGGAGGCCCTTGGTCGCGGGGTGCCGCCGGTCGCCGACCTCGACGACCGCGCGCTGCGCGGTGGCGGGCGAGGCGGCGGGGCGGGCGCCGACGAGGCCGGTGAACCAGTCGGAGTACGGCTCGGTGCGCGCCGCGTCGTGGATGCCGAGGAAGCCGCCGCCGGCCTCCATGTAGGCCTCCAGGCCCGCTTCCTGGTCGGGGTCGAGGACGTCGCCGCCGCCGGTCAGGAAGACCACGGCGTTGAAGGTGCCCAGGCGCCGGGCGTCGGTGAAGACCCCGGCGTCGTCGGTGGCGACGGTCTTGAACCGCCCCGCGGCCGGTCCGGTCAGGCCGATCTGCTCGACGGCCGCGATCCCGGCGTCGACGGTCGGCGGCTCCTCGGTCGCCGACGCGTGGAAGACCAGCACCTTCACGTTCGCGCCGCCGGGCGGCGACGGCAGGGACAACGTTGTCGATCGGGCATTGGGCCCGTCCGGATAGGGTCTGGCCGATGCCGTCGTGGTGCCGCCGAGCAGGGATGCGGCCAGGGCGGTCGAGCCCAGGGCCGCCGCCACCGCGCGCATGTGGTGCATGTGTTCACCCACCCCTCATCGAGCAGTTCGGTTCGGTTCCGTCACACGCAGCGGTTGAAGCTAGACCTCTTTCGACGGCTCGCCAATAGGTATGACCGGAATGCCATGAACTTTGTCCTGAGCGTGGATAAACAGGTGCCCGGCGGCTACCGTGAGGCCGCGTCAGAGGGCGCACGCACCTCGGTCGACCCGTCATCCTCCGTACGGCAGTGGGGAGTTCGGCATGGACAGGCGGCACTTCAGCCGACGGATGCTCGCGGGCGGCGCGGCCGCGGCGGGCCTGACATCGTTATCGGCGGCCGCTCTGCCGCCCGTGGCGGCGGCGGGCGTTCCGGCCGCGGCGACCCCGCCGAAGACCGCACCGGCCGGCGGCGCCGTGCGCCATCTGCGGATGTACGCCGAGAAGTTGGCCGACGGGCAGCTCGGCTACGGGCTCGAACCGGGGAAGGCGACGGTCCCCGGGCCGCTGATCGAGGTCAACGAGGGCGACACCCTGCACATCGAGTTCACCAACACCCTGGACGTCGCGGCGAGCCTGCACGTGCACGGCCTGGACTACGACATCGCCAACGACGGCACCCGCATGAACCGCAGCCACGTCGAGCCCGGCGCCACCCGTACGTACACCTGGCGCACGCACCGGCCCGGCAGGCGGGCCGACGGCACCTGGCGCCCCGGCAGCGCGGGCTACTGGCACTACCACGACCACGTGGTGGGCACGGACCACGGCACGGGCGGCATCCGCAAGGGGCTGTACGGCGGGGTGATCGTGCGGCGCGAGGGCGACGTCCTGCCCGACAGGACGTTCACGATCGTCTTCAACGACATGACGATCAACAACAGACCGGGGCACCAGAGCCCGAACTTCGAGGCGACGGTGGGGGAGCGGCTGGAGATCGTCATGATCACGCACGGCGAGTACTACCACACGTTCCACGTTCACGGTCATCGCTGGGCGGACAACCGCACGGGCCTGCTGTCGGGGCCCGACGACCCGAGCCCGGTGATCGACAACAAGATCACGGGCCCGGCCGACTCCTTCGGATTCCAGTTCGTCGCGGGCGAACTGGCGGGCGCGGGTGCCTGGATGTACCACTGCCACGTCCAGAGCCACTCCGACATGGGAATGGCGGGGCTGCTGCTCATAGCGAAGCCGGACGGGACGATCCCGGGGTACGACCCGCACCACTGAGGCGGCCGGTGGCGGGGTCCGGGAGGGCGGACGCGGTTCGCGCGGGCGGTTCGCGGGCCGGCGCCGCGCCCCGCGCGGTCCGCACCCCCGCCCGGCGGGGCCGCCGCCGGGCGGGACGACGCGCCCGCGGGCGCCGTTCGACGGGGCGCCGCGCGTCGCGCGGGCGCGGATCGCGCCCCTGCGGGGACGGCGGCCCGGACCGGACCCACGGGCCCCGAAGGTCCGCCGCGCGCGGTCCGGGCCGCACCTGCGGGGCCGTACGCGCACGGAGTTCGCCCCGGGCCGACTCCCGGACCGGCTCCCGGGCCGACCGGACCGACTCAAGGACCGGCTCCTGGGTCGACTCAAGGACCGGCTCGCGACCGCCCCCGACGGCCCCGGTCGCCGGGTCCTCGCGGTTGCGCAGGGCCCTGGCGAGGCAGGTGCCTATGGTGACGGTGGCGGCAGTGGAGACGGCGAGGCCGAGCCACCCCGAGTCGAACCACAGGCTGCCCAGCGTCGCGATCGCCAGCAGGTAGCCCGACCACACCGCGCCCGCCAGCGCCGACCAGCAGAGGTAGCGGCGCTGCGACGCGGTCGACGCGCTGACGGCGAGCCCGACCAGCAGCCGCCCGCCCGGCACGAAGCGCGCGGCGACCGTCGTGCGCCCCAGCCGGTCCGCCAGCGCCCCGCGCAGCCGCAGGGCCGCGGCTTCGAGCCCCGGGTGGCGCCGGTGCAGGCGCCGGGCGAGCCGCAGCACGACGACGTCCCCGAGCATCGAGGCGAGGGCCACGGCGGAGCCGAACACGAGCACGGCGGCCCAGCTGGGCGCCGCCCACACGGCCGCGGCCAGCACGAGGGTGCCGCTCGGCAGCACCGGCAGCAGGGCGTCACCGATCACCGCGATCAGGGCGACGGCGACGATCAGCCGCGGGTCGAGCAGCAGGTCCGTACTCAGCTGGGGCAGCATGACGCTCACAATACTGAATGTTCATAAATTTATGAAGGTAAGGAATATTCGATACACTCCCTGGATGGGCATGCGCCCGCGTGCGCGGCCGTGCGCGCGGGTGAGCCTGGCGATCTTTGCCGAAGGGAGGCCCCGGGCGCAACGGATTTGAACGCGTTCTAGAGTGGGCTCCATGGTGGATGCGGACGCGGTGGTCGTGGGATCGGGCCCCAACGGCCTTGCCGCGGCGGTGACCTTGGCCGAAGCGGGGGTGCGGGTCACGGTCCTGGAGGCCGCCGACGCGATCGGCGGCGGCTGCCGCAGCGGCGAGGCCACCCTCCCGGGCCTGGTCCACGACCACTGCTGTGCGGTGCACGCCATGGGGGTCGGCTCGCCTTTCCTGGGTGCGCTCGACCTTAGCCGGTACGGACTCGAATGGGCCTGGCCCGAGGTCGATCTCGTCCACCCCTTGGACGCGGGCGCGGGAGCGCCCGGCGTCATGCGGCGCTCGCTCGCCGCGACGGCCGACGGGCTGGGCCCCGACGGCCCCGCCTGGCGCCGCTTGTTCGGGCCGCTCACCGAGGGCTTCGACGCGCTGATGACCGACCTCATGCGCCCGTTGGCCCACCTGCCCAGCCATCCGCTGCGGCTCGCCGGATACGGGCTCCGTGCCGCCGTCCCCGCCTCCGTGCAGCTGCGCCGCTGGCGCACCCCGGCCGCCCGCGCGCTCTTCGCGGGCGTCGCCGCGCACGGCTTCCACCCCCAGCACGCCCCGCTGACCAGCGCGATCGCCCTCATGCTCATCGCGGCGGGGCACCGGCACGGCTGGCCCGTCGCCCGCGGCGGCTCGCAGGCCGTCACCGACGCGCTGGTGCTGGCGCTCAAGGAGCGCGGCGGCACGGTCGAGACCGGCGTGCGGATCGACGACCTCGGCCAACTCCCGCCCTGCGACGCCGTCCTGCTCGACGTCGCGCCCGGCGCCGCCGTCCGCATCGCGGGCGACCGGATGCCGCCCCGGGTCCGCCGGGCGTACGCGCGCTTCCGGCACGCCCCCGGCGCGTTCAAGGTCGACCTCGCCGTCGAGGGCGGCGTGCCCTGGCGCGACGCGGCGTGCCGCTCGGCCGGGACCGTGCACCTGGGCGGGAGCGCCGAGGAAGTCGCCCGCACCGAGCGGGAGATCGGCCGGGGCCGGATGCCCGAGCGCCCGTTCGTCCTCGTCGCCCAGCAGTACCTCGCCGACCCCGGCCGCTCGCGCGGCGACGTCCACCCGGTGTACGCCTACGCCCACGTCCCGCACGGCTACCGGGGCGACGCCACCGAGGCCGTGCTGGACCAGTTCGAGCGGTTCGCGCCGGGGACGCGCGAGCGGGTCGTCGCGAAGGCGGTGCGCACCACCGCCCAACTGCCGCTGTACAACGCCAACTACGTCGGCGGCGACATCATCACCGGGGCCTGCACGCCGTTCCAGCTCGCGGTCCGCCCGCGCCCCGCCCTCGACCCGTACAGCACCGGCATCCCCGGTGTGTACCTCTGCTCGGCCGCGACCCCGCCGGGGACGGGCGTGCACGGCATGTGCGGGCACAACGCCGCGAAGTCCGCGCTGCGCGGCATCGCGCGCGCGTCGAGCACCTCGCGTACTTATCGGTAACGGCCCACGCGACGGGCGAACAGCGGGCACACTGGTATCCGTGAGGCAGTGGAAGCGGGTCCGCGACCGCCATGCGTCGTCACCGAACGTGATGGTTCGTCACGAAAACGCCCCATTGACCTTTCGTTGAGCTGGTGTTTATCGCCATGGGGGAGCGTGTCCGTCATGTCGATCACCACCACCTCGATCACCGGCATCACCCGCACCACCGTCCAGGACGGCGCCGCGACCGACCTCTCCTGGCAGGAGACGGCGCTGTGCGCGCAGGCCGGGCCGGAGTTCTTCTTTCCGGCTCCCGGGAGTTCCACCCGCGAGGCCAAGCAGCTCTGCGGAGCATGCGAGGGCAGGCGCGCCTGCCTGGAGTACGCGCTCGCCAACGACGAGCGGTTCGGAGTCTGGGGAGGCCTCTCGGAGAAGGAGAGGCAGCAGCTGAGAAGGGGCTGATCCATATATGGAGTACGACTACGTCGTAGTGGGCGCGGGGTCCGCGGGCTGTGTGCTCGCCGCGGGACTCTCCGCCGACCCCTCGGTGCGGGTCGCGCTGGTCGAGTCGGGCGGACCCGACCGCAAGCCGGAGATCGCGATCCCGGCGGCGTTCCCGAAACTCTTCAAGTCGCCCTACGACTGGGCGTACTCCACGGTGAAACAGCCCGGCCTCGCCCGGCGCGAACTCTTCTGGCCGCGGGGCCACACCCTGGGCGGCTCGTCCTCGCTCAACGCGATGATGTGGGTGCGCGGCCACCGCGCGGACTACGACGCGTGGGGCGAGGCGGCGGGGCCCGGCTGGTCGTACGACGCGCTCGAACCGTACTTCCGCAGGGCGGAGGGCTGGACGGGCGAGCGCGGCCCCGACTCCGTGTACGGCACCGCGGGGCCGCTCACCATCTCGCCGCCGCGCTCGCCGCACCGCGTCACGGCCGCGTTCGTGCGCGCGTGCCGCGAGTCGGGGCTGCCCTGGCTCCCCGAGCTGAACGTCCCCGAGCCTCAGGGCTGCGCGCTCACCCCGGTGAACCAGCGGCGCGGGCGCCGCTGGAGCGCGGCCGACGCCTACCTCAAGCCGCTGAAGCGGCGCCCCAACCTCGACGTGCTCACCGGAGTCCGGGTGAGCCGGGTCGAGTTCGACGGAGTGCGGGCGACCGGCGTGCGCGCCGAAGGCCGGCCGGGGGTGCTGCGGGCCCGCCGCGAGGTGATCCTCAGCGCGGGGGCCGTCGGCTCGCCGCAGCTGCTCCTCCAGTCGGGGATCGGGGCGCCGGACGACCTGCGGGCGGCGGGCGTCGAGGTCGTCGCCGCCTCCCCCGACGTGGGCCGCCACCTCCAGGACCACCTGTCGTACGCGGTGGTGATGCGCTGCCCCGACCCGGTCACGCTCACCGGGGCCGACACCCTGCCCAACCTCGCCCGCTTCCTCCTGGCGCGGCGCGGCCCGCTGACGTCCAACGTGGGCGAGGCGGTGGCCTTCCTGCGCAGTTCGCCCGAGCTGGCCGCGCCCGACATCGAACTCATCTTCGCGCCCGTGCCGTTCGTCGACCACGGCCTGGAGGCACCGACCGAGCACGGGCTGACGATCGGCGTGATCCTGCTCCAGCCGGAGAGCGAGGGCCGGATCACCCTGCCCGCGCCCGGCGAGGGCGGCGGCCCGCGCATCGACCCGGCGTACCTCACGGCCGACGCCGACCTCCCGCGCCTCCTGGCGGGGGTCCGGCGGGCCGAGGAACTGTTCGCGACGGGCCCGCTGGCGGCCTGCACGGCGGGCCCGCTGGGCCCGTACCCGGGCGTCACGGACGACGAGGCGCTGGCCGATTCGGTCCGGCGGTCCTCCCAGACCCTCTACCACCCCGTCGGCACCTGCCGGATGGGCACGGACGGGGCCTCGGTGACGGACCCCGCGCTGCGGGTGCGGGGCGTCGAGGGGCTGCGGGTGGTGGACGCCTCGGTGATGCCGAGGATCACCCGCGGCCACACTCACGCGCCCACGGTGGCGATCGCGGAGCGGGCCGTGGAGCTGATCACGGAGGCGTGAACGCCGTCGCGCCGCCGCCGGGTAGCCCCGGCGGCGGCGCGGTGCGGGTCGCCCCTGCGGCGGCGCCGCGGGTCGGTCAGGCGGCGCCGCGGTTTGGTCAGGCCTGGGCCCGCGCGGCGATCCGGGCCTTGCGGGCCGCCAGCTTCACGTCGAACTTGGCCGCCTCCGCGTCGAGTCCGCCCATGTACATCCCCAACTCCTCCTGGGCCTGGAGGCCTTCGGGGCCGAGCCCGTCGATGTCCAGGACCTTCAGGAAGCGGAGCACGGGCTGGAGCACGTCGTCGTGGTGGATGCGCAGGTTGTAGATCTCGCCGATCGCCATCTGCGCGGCGGCGCGCTCGAAGCCGGGCATGCCGTGTCCGGGCATCCGGAAGTTGACGACGACGTCGCGCACGGCCTGCATGGTGAGGTCGGGCGCGATCTCGAAGGCGGCGCCCAGCAGGTTCCGGTAGAAGACCATGTGCAGGTTCTCGTCGGTGGCGATCCGCGCGAGCATCCGGTCGCAGACCGGGTCGCCCGACTGGTGCCCCGTGTTGCGGTGCGAGATCCGGGTGGCCAGCTCCTGGAAGGCGACGTACGCCACGGAGTGCAGCATCGAGTGCCGGTTGTCGGACTCGAAGCCCTCGCTCATGTGCTCCATGCGGAACTGTTCGAGCTTGTCCGGGTCCACGGCCCGCGACGTCAGCAGGTAGTCGCGCATCACGATGCCGTGCCGCCCCTCCTCGGCGGTCCACCGGTGCACCCAGGTGCCCCAGGCGCCGTCGCGGCCGAAGAGGCTGGCGATCTCGTGGTGGTAGCTGGGCAGGTTGTCCTCGGTCAGCAGGTTGACGACGAGCGCGATCCGGCCGATGTCGGTGACCTTCGACTGACCCGGCTCCCACGCCTCGCCGTCCTCGAAGATCCCGGGGAAGTTCCGCCCGTCGCCGAACGGCACGTACTCGTGCGGCATCCAGTCCTTGGCCACCTTGAGGTGCCGGTTGAGCTCCTTCTCCACGACCTCTTCCAGCGCGTACAGCAGCTTGGCGTCGGTCCACGCCGCGGAACTGCCGAGGTTGGGTGAGGTGATCGTCACTGGGGCTCCTGGGGACGGGAAGCATTGGCTACCTACGCCTACGTAGGTTACGACACCGTAGGTTAAGCGCGGGGTAAGTCGCAACACTCGCTGACCAGCGGGGGAGCGGGGAGGTGCGGCGGGAAGAGGGCGCCGCGCAAGATCAGTTGGTGATTGTTTGGGGGGAATTCAATGGATCGGTCCCGGAAGGATGTCTCCTGGGCATCGACGGAATGCGCCCCTACCGGCACGTAACGTGCCCAAAACATGACCAAAAGAAAAAGCCGCCCGCGATGCGGGCGGCGGAGGTGGAGCGGTGATCTTCGGTGGATCTCCGGGTGCGGGACGCGGCGGGAGGCGTCAGGCCGCCTCGACGACCTCGGTGCGCACCGCGGCGGCCCATTCGACCAGCAGCTCCAGGTACGCCTCGCTGCCCACGCGCCCGCCCTCGACGAGGTCCCGGATCTCCTCGTTGATCACCGCAGCCGCGCGCGGCGCCATGGGGCGCGCGGCATTACTGTCAGCGGAAGTTGAGGGCATGAGCCCATTTTAGGCGGCCTACACGGCGTTCACGGCCGGTCGCGGTGTGACATCCCCCGCAGTACAGGGCCGTGTCCGGGGCGCGGTCACCGAGCCGTGGTGCTCCGTTGGCGGTGCGTCCCGCGCGGCGTCACGCGTTGTTCGGGTTGCTGGGGCGGGCGTTCACCGCGTCCAGGCAGCCGCGCACCCACGCGGCGGGCGAATCGTCGGCCTTCTTGCCCCCGTCGGCCGCCCAGCGCTCACAGCCCCCGGCCTTCGCCTCCCGCACCCTGTCGCCCGTGCGGTCCAGCTTGCGGACCTGCTGGCCCCGGTAGTACCCGGCCTCGTAGGCGACGTTCTCCGGACCACACCGGGTGGTCGTTGAACCGCGAGACGAGCGCCCAGGCGGCCGCGACGAGCACGGCCGCCGCGACCGCCGCGGCCAGGACGAGGTTCTTGCGGCGCGGGCCGCGGACGCGTGTGGGCAGATCGCCTGTGAGGACCATGCGGTCACTCTTCCAGACGGTTCGCACCGATGATCCACTGGGCCCTGCCGGACCGTCAGCAGCAGAAGACGGCGTCCAACGGCGCTGCGGCCGCCGGGGTGTTGGCGGGCGCGCCCCGGAGGAAGTCGGGCCACTCCACGGTCGCGGGCGCGGCGTTCTCGACGTTCGGATAGTCGGGGATCCAGCCCATCGCCGACGCCGGGCCCGCGGTGAACGCGAGCGCCGCCGCGGCCAGCAGGGCGGCCGAGGCCGTGTGGACGAGCCTCTTCTTCTTCGCGGTGCGCATGGTCGACCCCCGTGTCTTCGCCGTGCGCCCCACGGTACGGCCGGAAGGTGCCGTTCGGGAGGGGGCCGCCGCAGGGCTACGCGTACAGGCCCCGCAGGCGTACCGAGAGGCAGGTCACGCACCCCTCCATCTTCTCGAACTCGCTGATGTCCACCACCACCGGCTCGTACCCCAGGTCCGCGAACAGCTCCGCCGTCTTCGGCGCGCTCGCCGCCACCAGCAGCTTCCCGCTGCCGAGCGCCACGACGTGCGCCCCGGTCTCCTCCGGCACGGGCAGGAAGCGGCCGAACAGCGACGGGTTCTCGACCAGCGGCGGAAAGCCGATCACCGTCCCGTCCGGCAGCGCGGTCACCGCCGACTTCAGGTGCAGCACCCGCGAGACCGGCACCGCCACCACCCGCGCCCCGAGCGGTTCGAAGGCCGCGCGCAGCTGCTGGACGCCCGCCGCGTTGGTCCGCCCGCCCCGGCCCACGTACACCGTGTCGCCGACCGTGAGCACGTCGCCGCCGTCCAGCGTGCCCGGCTCCCAGACCCAGTTCACCGAGCAGCCGAGCCCGGCCACCGCCTCCTCGACCGCGGCGGTCTCGGGGCGCCGCGCCTCGGCCCCCGGCCGGGTGATCAGCGCGACGTTGCGGAAGGCGACCACGGTGTCCTCGACGAACACCGCGTCCGGGCAGTCGTCGGCCGGTGGCACCTCCACGGTCCGCCAGCCGTGCGCCTCCAGCGCCGCCACGTACTCCTGCCACTGCCGCAGCGCCAGCGTCCCGTCGACCGGCACGCGCTCCACGAAGGTCACGATCCCTTCGGCCAGGCGCGGGCTCGGGCGGCGGACCAGCGCTCTTCTGCTGGGCACGGGCGACTCCTGATCGAGGAGGGGCGGACGGGACGGGCGGTGACCATCATGACCCGGCCGCCCGCCCCACCTCCAGACCGCCGGAGGTCTGGACATCGAGGTCCCGGCGCAGGTATTGGGCCGTGAACGACCTGTCGTGGCACAGCAGTTGTCCCGGCGTCCCCTCGAAGACCACCTCGCCGCCGTGCTTCCCGCCGTCGGGTCCGAGGTCGATCACCCAGTCCGCGCGCTTCACCACGTCCAGGTTGTGCTCCACGCAGACCACGCTGTTGCCCGCGTCCACCAGCCGGTCGAGCAGCGCGACGAGCGTGCCCACGTCCGCCATGTGCAGTCCGGTGGTCGGCTCGTCCAGCACGTACACGCTGCCGGTGCGGTGCAGTTGGGTGGCGAGCTTGATGCGCTGGCGCTCGCCGCCGGAGAGCGTGGACAGCGGCTGACCCAGCGTCAGGTACGTCAGCCCGACCTCGTTGAGCGTCCGCAGCCCGCGCAGCACCCCCGCGTCGTCGAACAGCTCCAGTGCCTGATCGGCCGTCATGTCCAGTACGTCCACGATGGACTTGCCGCGCACCCGGTGCCGCAGCACCGAGTCCTGGAACCGCCGCCCCTCGCACGTGTCGCAGACCGTGGTCACCGGATCCATGAACGCCAGGTCGGTGTGGAGGAACCCGCGCCCCGCGCACTTCGCGCACGCGCCCGCCGAGTTGAAGCTGAACAGGCCGGCCGGGACGCCGTTCTCCCGGGCGAAGACCTTGCGGACGACGTCCATGATCCCCAGGTACGAGGCCGGGGTGGAGCGCACCGAAGCGGTGATCGCCCCCTGGTCGACGACCACCGCCTCCGGGTGTGCGGCGGTGAACTCGCCCGCCACCAGCGTCGACTTGCCCGACCCCGCCACCCCGGTCACCACCGTCAGCACCCCGGTCGGGAAGCGGACGTCCACCCCCTTGAGGTTGTGCCGGTCCGCGCCCTTCACCGGCAGCCAGCCGCCCGGCGTCCTCGGCACCTCCTTCAGCGGCGTGCGCCGCCGCAGCGCCCGCCCGGTCGGCGTGTCCGCGTCCCGCAGCGCCCCCGGCGGGCCCTCGTACACCACGCGCCCGCCGTGCCTGCCCGCGCGGGGCCCCATGTCCACGACGTGGTCCGCGATCGCCATGACGTCCGGGTCGTGCTCGACGACCAGCACGGTGTTGCCCCGGTCCCGCAGCCGCCGCAGCAGGTCGTTGAGCCGCCCCACGTCGCGCGGGTGCAGCCCGACGCTCGGCTCGTCGAAGACGAACGTCAGCCCGGTCAGCGAAGAACCGAGGTGGCGCACCATCTTCAGGCGCTGGCCCTCGCCGCCCGAGAGCGTCGTCGTCTCCCGGTCGAGCGAGAGGTACCCGAGCCCGATGCCGACGATCCGCTCCAGGCGCTCGCGCGCGGCCGCCGCGATCGGCGCGGCCACCGGGTCGTCGATCCGCCGCAGCACCTCCACCAGGTCGGCGGCCTCCATGCGCGCGCAGTCGGCGATCGAGAGACCGCCGACGCGGGTGGCGAGCGCCGCCTCGTTGAGCCGGGCCCCGCCGCACGCCTCACAGGTCCCCTGCCGGGTGAGGCGCCGCACGGCCTCCTGGTAGGAGTCGGAGAGCCCGGCGGTGTCCCGCTTGAGGTACAGCCTCTCGAACCGGTCGACCAGGCCCTCGAACTCCACGTCGGCCGAGCCGGACTTCAGCTCCAGGCGCACCTTGAGCCCGGCGCCGCCCGTGCCGTGCAGCAGCGTCCGCCGCTCGGCCTCCGTGTACGCGCCGACCGGCTTGTCGGCGTCGAAGAGCCCCGAGTGCGCGTACAGCTTCCACTGCCAGCTGCCCACCGACGTGCCGGGCAGCCGCAGCGCGCCCCCGTTCAACGACAGCGACCGGTCGACGGCCTTGTCCAGGTCGAGCCTGACGGTGCGGCCGACGCCGTCGCAGACCCGGCACATCCCGGCCGGGTCGTTGAAGGAGTACGCGGCGGCCGGGCCCGCGCTCGGGGTGCCGCAGCGCGAGAAGAGCACCCGGAGCGTGGCGTGGATGTCGGTCATGGTGCCCACGGTGGAGCGGACGTTGCCGCCGATGGGCTTCTGGTCGACGACGATCGCCACCGACAGGTCGTCGATCGCGTCGACGTGCGGCCGCTCGTACTTCGGCAGCCGGTTCCTGACGAACCAGGTGAAGGTCTCGTTCAGCTGGCGCTGCGACTCCACGGCGATGGTGTCGAACACCACCGACGACTTGCCGGAGCCCGAGACGCCGGTGAAGACGGTGATGCCGCCCTTGGGGACCGCGAGCGAGACGTCCTTGAGGTTGTTCTCGCGCGCGCCGGTGATGGTGATGTGCTGAGCCATGACGGGCACGCTAGGAGGGATACCGGACACCTCTTGTCGGTATTTCCGTCGCGGCCCGTCGCGTCCCGTCCCGTCGTGTCCGGGGCCGGCCTCACCGCGCGGGCAGCCCCGCGCGCACCTCGTCCGCCGAGGTGTCCCGCAGCTCCCCGTCGAGCAGCACCCAGCGGGTGATCCCGATCGACTCCAGGAACGGCAGGTCGTGGCTGACCACGACCAGCGCCCCCTCGTACGCCTCCAGGGCCGCCGTCAGCTTCCGCACCGACGCGATGTCCAGGTTGTTCGTCGGTTCGTCGAGCAGCAGGAGCTGGGGAGCGGGCTGTGCCAGCATCAGCGCGGCGAGCGCAGCGCGCAGCCGCTCGCCGCCCGAGAGCGTCCCCACGAGCTGGTCCGCGCGGGCCCCCCGGAAGAGGAAGCGCGCGAGCCTGGCCCTGATGTGGTTGTTGGTCGCGCCGGGCGCGAACCGCGCCACGTTGTCCACCACGCTCAGGGTCTCGTCGAGCAGGTCGAGGCGCTGCGGCAGGAAGCGCAGGGGCACCTGCGCCCCGGCCTCGCCCGCCGCCGGCTCGATCTCGCCCGCCAGGGTGCGCAGGAGCGTCGACTTGCCCGCGCCGTTGCGCCCCACCAGCGCGATCCGCTCGGGACCGCGCACCTCGAACGTGCCGTCGACCCGCGCCCCGTGGAGCAGCTCCAGGTCCGTGAGGCGCAGCACCTCGCGGCCCGGGTGGACCCTGGTGTGCGGCAGCTCGATCCGCACCTCGGCGTCGTCGCGCACCGCGTCCGCCGCCTCGTTCAGCCGCTCCTTCGCCTCCGCGAGCCGGTCCTCGTGCAGCGTGCGCAGCTTGCCCGCCGACACCTGGGCGGACCGCTTGCGGGCACCCACGAGGATCTTCGGCAGGCTCCCGCTGTCCTGTACCTTCTGGCCCTGCCGCTTGCGCTGCGCGATCTTCAGCCTGGCCTCGGCGAGTTCCCGCTTCTGCCGGTGCACATCGGCCTCGGCGGCCCGCACCATGCGCTCCGCGGCCTCCTGCTCCACGGCGAGCGCCTCCTCGTACGCGGTGAAGTTGCCGCCGTACCAGTGCAGTTCGCCGTCGTGCAGGTCGGCGGTCCGGTCCATCAGGTCGAGCAGTTCGCGGTCGTGGCTGACCACGACCAGCGTCCCGGGCCAGGCCGCGACCGCCGCGTACAGCCGGGTGCGCGCGTACAGGTCGAGGTTGTTGGTCGGCTCGTCGAGCAGCAGCACGTCGGGCCGGGCCAGCAGCAGCGCGGCGAGCCGCAGCAGCACCGACTCGCCGCCCGACACCTCGCCGATGGTGCGGTCGAGGCCGATGCCGTCGAGTCCGAGCTGGGCGAGGGTGGCGCGGGCCCGCTCCTCGACGTCCCAGTCGTCGCCGATCGCGGTGAAGTTCTCCTCGCTCGCGTCGCCCGCCTCGATGGCGTGCAGGGCCGCCCGCCTGGTGGCGATGCCGAGGGCCTGGTCGACCCGGAGCGAGGTGTCGAGCACGACGTTCTGCGGGAGGTGGCCGATCCCGCCGGTGGCCGTGACCTTGCCGGACGTGGGCGTGAGCTGTCCGGCCATGAGCTTGAGCAGCGTCGACTTGCCGGAGCCGTTGACGCCGACGAGGCCGGTACGGCCCTGGCCGAAGGCGAACCGGAAGTCGTGGAAGACCTCGGTGCCGTCGGGCCAGGAGAAGGAGAGGGCGGTGCTGGTGAGGTGTCCGGGGACGGTGGATGACATGGCGGTCTCCTGTTGCGCGGAGGGAAGAGGGGGCAACGTGGAGAGACACCGGACGCGGAATCCCGGTCGGGAGAGGACGGCAGTGAACGCCGAGGTCACACACGGAACGCGCGGCCGAAGGCCGTGCGGCACGGTGTCTCAGGACCTCAGACGAGCAACGTCCGTCTCCGATCGACGACAACAGGACGTCGAACACCGTACGGAACGCCGTGGGCGCGGGTCAACGTGATTTGTCCGACGCGGTGGCGGTGGCGGTGGTGAGGGGCGGGCGCGGAGGGTCAGTACGCGTCGCGGAGCAGCGCCGCCAGGTTCTCGTCGATGCCGAGGTGGCGGTGCTCGTGTCCGGCCGGGACCAGGCCCTGCGCCCGCTTGAGGAAGCGGCGCAGCTCGGCGGTGCGGACGTGGACCATGGCGACGCCCTCGTGGGCGTGGAACTCCAGGACCGTGCGGTCGTAGCCGTAGGGCCGTACGCGTACGTCCCCGAGGCCCGCGGGCGCCTCGATGCCCTCGGCCAGCAGCTCGCGGGAGAACGCCCACGACACCTCGGTGCCCTCCAGCGTCGCCGGCGGCGGAAAGGCCATGCGCACGGCGAACGGGTCGTCGCGGTCGTACCGCAACGTGGCGGGGACGGTTTCCATCTGCGGCACGGACGAGACCATCCGGGCCTGCACGGCCTGCTCGATGACGGTGGACAAAGACCCGCTCCCTCTTCCGGTTCGACAACGCCTTCCCCCGGCACCCGGAAAGACGGAGAAGCGGCCCGAAGCGTGCATCCACGGGGCGCGTGAGCTACGTCACCCGGCGGTCGCGCCGGTGAACGGCGGAGGTCCGGGCCCTGGACGGGGCCGGGTTGGTGGGGCTAGCTTCCAGCGCCATGACGAGCTTGGGGTTTGTGCGACGGATGGTCACGGTGGGGTTGTGCGGGGCGGCGGTGGTCGCCGCGACGGCGGTGCCGGCGCAGGGCGCGGGGGCGGGCGCCTTCGGCGCGGACGCCGGGGGCGAGGCGCTCCGCGGAGGCGGGTGGCAGCTGACCGACACCGGCACCGACGCGCGGTTCCGGGGGCTCGCCGCCGTGAACCGCGAGGTCGCCTGGGTGGCGGGCTCCAAGGGCACGGTGCTGCGCACGGCCGACGGCGGGCGCAGCTGGCGGAACGTGTCGCCGCCCGGGGCCGCGGCCGATGGCCTTGAGTTCCGGGACGTCGAGGCGTTCGACGGGCGGCGGGCCGTGGTGCTGGCCATCGGGGAGGGCGAGGCGTCCCGGGTGCTGCGCACCGAGGACGGCGGGGCGACCTGGAGCGAATCCTTCCGGAACACCGACGCGCGCGCCTTCTACGACTGCATCACCTTCTTCGACAGCAGGCACGGCCTCGCGATGAGCGACCCGGTCGACGGGAAGTACCGCATCCTGTCCACCCGGGACGGCGGCCGGAGCTGGCGCGTCCTGCCGAGCGCGGGCATGCCGGACGCGCTGCCGGGCGAGGCCGGGTTCGCCGCGAGCGGACAGTGCCTGGTCAGCTCGGGGCCGCGCGACGTGTGGCTGGCCACCGGCGGCGGCGCGCGCGGGCGGGTGCTGCACTCGGCGGACCGGGGGCTGACGTGGTCCGTCACGGACACCACGATCCCGGCGGGCGACTCGGCGCGGGGCGTCTTCGGGCTGGCCTTCCGCGACCGGCGGACCGGGATCGCGGTGGGCGGCGACTACCGGGCGGACCAGGCGTCGCCGAAGGCGGCCGCCGTCACGCGCGACGGCGGGCGCAGCTGGCGGGGCGCGGCGACGCCGCCGCCCGCGTACCGGTCGGGGGTGGCGTGGCTGCCGTGGGGGCGGTCCGCGGCGCTGGCCGTGGGGCCGACGGGGACGGACCTCACGCTGGACGGCGGGCGCAGCTGGCGGACCGTCGACACGGGGTCGTACGACACGGTCGACTGCACGTGGGACGGCGCGTGCTGGGCCTCCGGCGAGAAGGGGCGCGTGGCGCGCGGGTGACCGGGCTGCGGGGCGGGCGCGTGCGGCACGGGTCCCCGCGCCCGGGGCGGGCGCCTCTTCGCCTGCGGCGGGCCGGTCCGCTCCCCCTCCCCGAGCTCTCGGCTTCGTTCGAGGAGGGGGACCCCGTCCATCCCGAAACCCTCCGGGGGCGGGTGGGCGTGTGCCCCGCTCCCGCGCGGTTCCCCGCGCCCCTTTCGGGGGCGCGGGGCTGTGCGACGTGCGGCTCCGCCGCGTGGGCGCGGTCTTCCGTACGCCCCCGGGCTACCCCGGCAGCACGTCCCGGTACCGCGCCAGTTCCTCCGCGGTCTTCGTCGCGTAGAACTCCGTGACCCGGTACGCGCACACGCCCGCCACCGTGAACGGGTCCCCGGCCACGACCTCCTCGATCCGCGCCCGCTCGCCGACCGCCAGGATGATGCCGCCGTCCCGCGGGTTCTTGCGGCCCGACGCGATGAAGACGCCCGCCTCGTACTGCGCGTCGAGCCAGGTCACATGGGCGTCCAGCAGCTCGTCGACGCGCTCGACGGGGCCGGTGTAGGTCAATTCGAGTACGAACATGATCGCCAGGCTACCGGCGCCCCGCTCTAAGGTGGTCGGCACCATGACAACACCAACGCCCCAGGCGCCGCCGACGCTCCCGTCCTTCGAGGCCCCCGCCACCGAGGCCGAGGCCCGCGCCGTGCAGGACGCGCTGCGCGCCCGCGTCGTGCTCGACGAGACGGGACCGCTCCCCGGGGCCGGTCACGTGACCGGCGTGGACGTCGCGTACGACGACGAGCGCGACCTCGTCGCCGCCGCGGCCGTCGTCCTCGACGCCGCGACGCTCGAAGTGGTCGAGGAGGCCACCGCCGTCGGCCGGGTCTCCTTCCCGTACGTCCCCGGGCTCCTCGCCTTCCGCGAGGTGCCGACCGCGCTGGCCGCGCTCGGCGGGCTGACCGCCGATCCGGGGCTCGTCGTCTGCGACGGCTACGGGCGGGCGCACCCGCGCCGCTTCGGGCTCGCCAGCCACCTGGGCGTGCTGACAGGACTGCCCGTGATCGGCGTCGCCAAGAACCCCTTCACCTTCACGTACGAACAGCCGGGCCCCCGCAGGGGGGACGCGGCGCCGCTGCTCGACGGCGCGGACGAGGTGGGGCGGGCGCTGCGCACGCGCGGCGGCGTGAAGCCGGTGTTCGTCTCCGTCGGGCACCGCGTCGGCCTCGACAACGCCTGCGCCCACGTGCTGGCCCTCGCGCCCGACTACCGCATCCCCGAGACCACCCGCAGGGCCGACTCGCTCTGCCGCCGGGCCCTGGCCGAAGCGCGCGGGCCTGTGTCCGAACCCGGGCCCGAAGCGGGCGTCTGAGTACGAGAAGTGAGTATCCGTACGGATACCGCCGGGCGATCATGATCGGCACGGTGGTCGTATGAACTCGAACACGAGCACGCCCATGGCCGCCGTCCTCCTCCTCGCCGTGCTGCTCGGCGTCGCCTGGGTCGGCGGGATGCTCTACACCCTGACGGCCTGGGCGACCGGCAGCTGACCCCGGCCGCCCGCCACGGCCGCCCGCCCCGGGCGGAACCGCCCCGCGCCCCTCAGCGCACCGCCGCCGTGCGGAACACGATTCCCGCCGCGCGCAGCCGCTCCAGCAGCGCGTCGCCCATCGCGGCGGCCGTCGTCACCTGGCCCGCCGTCTTCGGCAGTTCGTCGTACGCCAGGCAGAGCGCCGCCTCCGCGAGGATCTTCGCCGTCTCGCCGTACCCCGGGTCGCCGCCCGTCACCTCGGTGAAGACCCGCCGTCCGCCGCCCTCGCCGACGAAGCGCACCGTGAACCAGCTCTTCGCGCGCCGCTGCGCGTCGGGGCCCGTGCCCGGCTCGTAGCGCGCGGTGAGCCACTTCCTGGCCTGCGGCACCTGGGCGACGGCGAGGCCCGCCGCGACCGCTGCCACCCCGCCGAGCGCCATCGGGAGCCGCTTGACCGACGCGTAGTGGCGGTAGCGGAAGTCGGGGCCGTAGCGGTCGAGCGCCGCCGCCGAGCGCGCCACGACCTGCGCGTCGATCGTCGGCAGCGGCAGCGCCCACGTGCCGGTCTCGCCGCTGAAGCGGGGCGCGCCGAGCGGGGCGCGGGCCCTGCGGCCCGGCCTGCGCGGCTCGTGCAGCCGCCGCTCGCGCGCCGCGCGCACCATCTGCGGGCCGCGCGCCATGGCGCCCAGCGCGGACGCGAACGTGCCGCCGGAGAAGGCGGCGTTGGTGCGGACGAAGCCGTCCACGCGCAGCGGCACGCCCTCGGGCAGCTGCCGGACGGTGTAGTACGCGCCGAGGTCGTGCGGGACCGCGTCGAAGCCGCACGCGTGCAGCAGCCTGGCGCCGGTCTCGCGCGCCCGCGCGTCGTGCCGCAGGTAGGAGCGGTCGGCGAACTCCGGCTCGCCCGACAGGTCGAGGTAGTCGGTGCCCGCGTCCGCGCACGCCGCGACCAGCGGATCGCCGTGCTGGAGGTAGGGGCCCACCGTCGTCACCAGGATCCTGGTGGACCGCGCCAGCCCGCGCAGTGCCTGGCCATCGCCCGAGTCGGCCGTCAGGACCGCGGCGTCGGGGCTGCCGAGCTCCGCCCGCAGCGCCTCCAGCCTGGTGCGGCTGCGTCCGGCCAGCGCCCAGCGGCAGCCGTCGGGGGCGTGGGCCGCGAGGTATTCGGCGGTCAGCCTCCCGACGAACCCGGTCGCGCCGAACAGGACGATGTCGTAAGGGCGGTCCGCCCCGCTGTGCCGGTCCGACTGGTTCACGGGGCCTCCGCCGGGTGAGTCGCGCCACTGTCGAGCGCAGAGGCTAGCGGATCCTTGCCGGGAACCAAGCGCTTGCTCGCCCGGAGGGCTTGTGCGGAGTGGAACACGTTCTTAGCATCACTGATGTTACATCAGTTGTGTCACATCGCTGGGGGCTTGATGACAGGCATCGCGGGTCCGGCGGGGCCGGGTGGGCACGGCAGGGGGCCGCTCGCCGGAGTGCGCGTGGTGGAGCTGGCGGGCATCGGCCCCGGACCGTTCGCCGCCATGCTCCTCGCGGACCTCGGGGCCGACGTCGTGCGCGTCGACAGACCGGGCGGCGCGGGGCTCGGCGTCGACCCCGCGCACGACCTCACCAACCGGGGCAAACGCTCCGTGGTCGTCGACCTCAAGGCCCCCGCGGGTCCCGGAACGGTCCTCGACCTCGTCGAGCGCGCCGACGTGCTGATCGAGGGGTACCGGCCGGGCGTCGCCGAGCGCCTGGGCGTCGGCCCCGAGGCGTGCCTGGCCCGCAACCCGAAGCTCGTCTACGGGCGGATGACGGGCTGGGGCCAGGAGGGGCCGCTGGCCCGGCGCGCCGGGCACGACATCGCGTACATCGCCGTCACCGGCACCCTCGGCATGATCGGCAGGCCCGACGAGCCGCCCACCGTCCCCGCCAACCTGGTCGGCGACTACGCGGGCGGCTCGCTCTACCTCGTCGTCGGGGTGCTCGCCGCGCTCCAGCACGCCCGGGGCGCGGGCGGGACGGGGCAGGTCGTGGACGCGGCGATCGTGGACGGCGCCGCGCACCTCGCCACGATGATCCACGGCATGGTCGCGGCCGGCGGCTGGCAGGACCGGCGCGGCGCCAACCTCCTGGACGGCGGCTGCCCCTTCTACGGCACGTACGAGACCGCCGACGGGCGGCACATGGCGGTCGGCGCCCTCGAACCGCAGTTCTACGCGGAGTTCGTCGACCTGCTCGGCGTGCGGGACGAGGTGCCCGACCGGGGCGACCTCGCGCGCTGGGGGGAGCTGCGCGCCACCGTGGCCGCGCGCTTCAAGACCCGTACGAGGGAGGAGTGGACCGCGCTCTTCGAGGGCTCCGACGCCTGCGTCGCCCCCGTCCTGTCGCTGCGCGAGGCCCCCGAGCACCCGCACCTCAAGGCCCGCGGCACCTTCGTCGACCACGGCGGCATCACCCAGCCCGCGCCCGCGCCCCGGTTCTCCGCGACGCCCGGCGCCGTGCACGGGCCGCCCGCGGTGCCGGGCGCCGACACGGCCGCGGTCGCCCGCGACTGGGACGTGCCCGCCCTCGTCCCGGCCGACGGACCCGACGAGACCGATCAGCCCGGCCAGCCCGACCACCCCGACCAGTGAAGGAGAACCGGAGTTGAAGCGGCAGATCTACACCGCCGACCACGAGGCGTTCCGCGAGACCGTCCGCACCTTCCTCGCCAAGGAGGTGCTGCCCCACCACGAACAGTGGGAGAAGGACGGCATCGTCAGCCGCGACGCCTGGCTCGCCGCGGGCCGGCAGGGGCTGCTCGGGCTCGCCGTCGACGAGGAGTACGGGGGCGGCGGCAACCCCGACTTCCGCTACAGCGCCGTACTCGCCGAGGAGTTCACCCGCGCCGGGGCGTCCGGCCTCGCGGTCGGGCTGCACAACGACATCATCGGCCCGTACCTCACCTCGCTCGCCACCGACGAGCAGAAGCGCCGCTGGCTGCCCGGCTTCTGCACCGGCGAGAAGATCACCGCCATCGCCATGACCGAGCCGGGCGCGGGCTCCGACCTCCAGGGCGTCAAGACCCGTGCCGAGGACCGGGGAGACCACTGGGTCCTCAACGGCTCCAAGACCTTCATCTCCAACGGCATCCTCGCCGACCTGGTGATCGTCGTCGCCCAGACCACCCCCGAGGGCGGCGCGCACGGCCTGTCGCTGCTGGTCGTCGAGCGCGGCACGCCCGGCTTCGAGCGGGGCCGCAACCTCGACAAGATCGGCCAGAAGGCCCAGGACACGGCCGAGCTGTTCTTCCACGACGTGCGCGTCCCCAAGGAGAACCTGCTCGGCGAGCTCAACGGCGCCTTCGTCCACCTCATGACCAACCTCGCGCAGGAGCGGATGGGCATCGCGGTCGCCGCGATCGCCGCGGCCGAGCACCTGCTGGAGATCACCACCCGGTACGTGAAGGAGCGCGAGGCGTTCGGCAGGCCGCTCGCCAAGCTCCAGCACATCAGGTTTGAGATCGCCGAGATGGCCACCGAGTGCGCCGTCACCCGCGCCTTCCTGGACCGCTGCATCGTCGACCACGCGAACGGGGAACTGGACGCCGTCCACGCCTCCATGGCCAAGTGGTGGGCCACCGAACTCCAGAAGCGCGTCGCCGACCGCTGCCTCCAGCTGCACGGCGGATACGGCTACATGACGGAGTACCGCGTCGCGAAGGCGTTCACGGACGGCCGCATCCAGACCATCTACGGCGGTACGACCGAGATCATGAAGGAGATCATCGGCCGTTCCCTGCTGAGCTGACCTCCCGCCCTCCCAGCCGACCGCCCACACCCTCTTTTCCGTGAAAGGCCTCTCCGTGAGCACCGAAGCGTACGTGTACGACGCGATCCGCACCCCGCGCGGACGCGGCAAGGCCAACGGCGCCCTGCACGGCACCAAGCCCATCGACCTGGTCGTCGGCCTGATCCACGAGATCAGGGCCCGCTTCCCCGGACTCGACCCGGCCGCCATCGACGACATCGTGCTCGGCGTCGTCGGCCCCGTCGGCGACCAGGGCTCGGACATCGCCCGCATCGCGGCGATCGCCGCCGGACTGCCCGACACCGTCGCGGGCGTCCAGGAGAACCGCTTCTGCGCCTCCGGCCTCGAAGCCGTCAACATGGCCGCCATGAAGGTCCGCTCCGGCTGGGAGGACCTGGTCCTCGCGGGCGGCGTGGAGTCCATGTCGCGCGTGCCGATGGCCTCGGACGGCGGCGCCTGGTTCGCCGACCCGATGACCAACTGGGACACCGACTTCGCCCCGCAGGGCATCGGCGCCGACCTCATCGCCACCATCGAGGGCTTCAGCCGCCGGGACGTCGACGAGTACGCGGCACTGTCCCAGGAGCGCGCCGCCGCCGCCTGGAAGGACGGCCGCTTCGACCGCTCGGTGGTCCCCGTCAGGGACCGCAGCGGGCTCACCGTCCTCGACCACGACGAGCACATGCGCCCCGGCACCACCGCCGACTCGCTCGCCCGGCTCAAGCCGTCCTTCGCGGACATCGGCGACCTCGGCGGCTTCGACGCCGTCGCGCTCCAGAAGTACCACTGGATCGAGCGGATCGACCACGTCCACCACGCGGGCAACTCCTCCGGCATCGTCGACGGCGCCTCGCTCGTCGCCATCGGCTCCAAGGAGGTGGGGGAGCGGTACGGGCTGACGCCGCGCGCCCGGATCGTCTCCGCCGCCGTCTCCGGGTCCGATCCGCTGATCATGCTCACCGGGCCCGCGCCCGCCACCCGCAAGGCGCTCGCCAGGGCCGGGCTCACCATCGACGACATCGACCTGGTCGAGATCAACGAGGCGTTCGCCGCCGTCGTGCTGCGCTTCGTCAAGGACATGGGCATCTCGCTGGACAAGGTCAACGTCAACGGCGGCGCCATCGCGCTCGGCCACCCGCTCGGCGCCACCGGCGCGATGATCCTCGGCACGCTCGTCGACGAGCTGGAGCGCCAGGACAAGCGGTACGGCCTCGCCACGCTCTGCGTCGGCGGCGGCATGGGCATCGCCACCGTCGTCGAACGCGTCTGACCCTCCCGCGTACTCACCACCCGTAACGGAGAAGCAGCCACATGAGCGAGAGCACCACCATCCGCTGGGAACAGGACGAGACCGGGATCGTCACCCTCGTCCTGGACGACCCCGACCAGTCCGCGAACACCATGAACCAGGCCTTCAAGGACTCCATCGCGGCGATCGCCGACCGCGCCGAGGCCGAGAGGGACTCGATCCGCGGCATCGTCTACACCTCGGCGAAGAAGACCTTCTTCGCGGGCGGCGACCTCAAGGACATGATGAAGGTCGGCCCCGAGAACGCCCGCGAGGCGTTCGAGGCCGGCACCGCCATCAAGCGCTCCCTGCGCCGCATCGAGACCCTCGGCAAGCCGGTCGTCGCCGCGATCAACGGCGCCGCGCTGGGCGGCGGCTACGAGATCGCGCTCGCCGCGCACCACCGCGTCGCGCTCGACGCGCCCGGCTCCAAGATCGGCCTGCCCGAGGTGACGCTCGGCCTGCTGCCCGCGGGCGGCGGCGTCACCCGTACCGTACGGCTCATGGGCATCGCCGACGCGCTGCTCAAGGTGCTGCTCCAGGGCACCCAGTACACCCCGAAGCGCGCGCTGGACAACGGCCTCGTCCACGAGCTGGCCGCCACCCCCGACGAGATGCTGGCCAAGGCCCGCGCCTTCATCGACGCCCACCCCGAGTCGCAGCAGCCCTGGGACGTCCCCGGCTACCGCATCCCGGGCGGCACCCCGGCGAACCCGAAGTTCGCCGCCAACCTCCCGGCCTTCCCCGCGAACCTCAAGAAGCAGCTGAACGGCGCGCCCTACCCCGCCCCGCGCAACATCCTCGCGGCGGCCGTCGAGGGCTCCCAGGTCGACTTCGAGACCGCGCTGACCATCGAGGCCCGCTACTTCACCGAGCTGGTCACCGGCCAGACCGCGAAGAACATGATCCAGGCGTTCTTCTTCGACCTCCAGGCCGTCAACTCCGGCGCCAGCCGCCCGCAGGGCATCGAGCCGCGCCCCGTGCGCAGGGCCGCGGTGCTGGGCGCCGGAATGATGGGCGCGGGCATCGCCTACTCCTGCGCGAAGGCGGGCATCGAGGTCGTCCTGAAGGACGTCACGCCCGAGGCGGCGGCCAAGGGCAAGGAGTACAGCGAGAAGCTCTGCGCCAAGGCCGTCTCCCGGGGCCGTACGACCCGGGAGAAGGCGGACGCGCTGCTCGCCCTGATCACGCCGACCGCCGAGGTCGCCGACCTCGCCGGGTGCGACGCGGTGATCGAGGCGGTCTTCGAGGACACCGCGCTCAAGCACAAGGTGTTCCAGGAGGTCCAGGACGTCGTGGCGCCCGACGCGCTGCTCTGCTCCAACACCTCCACGCTGCCCATCACCCAGCTCGCGGAGGGCGTCGCCCGGCCCGTCGACTTCATCGGCCTGCACTTCTTCTCGCCCGTCGACAAGATGCCGCTGGTCGAGATCATCAAGGGCGGGCGGACCGGTGACGAGGCGCTGGCCCGCGCCTTCGACCTGGTGCGCCAGATCAAGAAGACCCCGATCGTCGTCAACGACTCGCGCGGCTTCTTCACCTCGCGCGTCATCGGCCAGTTCATCAACGAGGGCGTCGCGATGGTGGGCGAGGGCATCGAGCCCGCGTCCGTCGAGCAGGCGGCGGCCCAGGCGGGCTACCCCGCGAAGGTGCTCTCGCTGATGGACGAGCTGACGCTGACGCTGCCCCGCAAGATCCGCAACGAGACCAGGCGCGCGGTGGAGGAGGCGGGCGGGGTGTGGCCAGGCCACCCGTCGGACGCGGTGATCGACCGCATGGTCGACGAGTTCGGCCGCCCGGGGCGCAGCGGTGGCGCGGGCTTCTACGAGTACGACGAGAGCGGGAAGCGTGGGCGGCTGTGGCCGGGGCTGCGCGAGCACTTCGGGAGCGGCGGCGCCGACGGGGCGTCCGACGTCCCCTTCGACGACATGAAGGAGCGGATGCTCTTCTCGGAGGCCCTCGACACGGTCCGCTGCTTCGACGAGGGCGTCCTGACGTCGGTCGCCGACGCGAACATCGGCTCGATCATGGGCATCGGCTTCCCGGCGTGGACGGGTGGCGTGATGCAGTACATGAACGGGTACGAGGGCGGGCTGCCGGGCTTCGTCGCGCGTGCGCGGGAGCTCGCGGAGCGGTACGGGGAGAGGTTCCTGCCGCCCGCGTCACTGGTGGAGAAGGCGGAGAAGGGCGAACGGTACGGGCCGGCGTAGCCCGCAGGGGCGGTTTCGCCTGCGGCGGGCGGTCCCCACCCGCGCCCCTTTTAGGGGCGCGGGGAACTGCGCGAGGGTGGGGCACACGCGTAACGTGCCCACTGTCCCGCAGGGCCCTCGGAGGGTTTCGGGAAGGGGCGGGTAGGGGACCGCCCCGCGCAGCGGCCCGCCCCCCGGCCCGCACCTGCCCCCGCGCCCCCTCACCCCGTGTCGAACGCGCCGCGCAGCTCCTCCCGCAGCGACCGCTGGAACGCGGTCACCAGTGCCTGCACCACCAGCGGCTGCATGTGCGCCGACAGCGACCGCATCGCCGCCACGTGCTCGGGATCCTCCTCCCGCTCCCGGTACGGGTTCCACACCTCGTCCCGGAACAGCCGCGTCAGCTCGTGCGCCGCCGAGCGCGTGTGTTCGAGGAGCACCGTCCGCGCCGCGAGGATCGTCTCGTGCGCGATCGGCACGTCGAGGAGCTGGACCCCCAGCCGCAGCAGCCCGGGGTCGACCTGGAGGACCCCGGGGCGCTCCTCCACCCGCCGCACCACCCCCATCGCCGTCAGCCGGTCCAGATCCAGCTCCGACAGAGCCCGCCCCGCCCGCCGCTCCAGCTCGGCCGTCGTGGTCTCCTCCGCGGAGTCGGGGGCCCAGGTCGCCACCAGCGCGCGGTGGATCGCGAGGTCGTGGGCGCTCAGGTCGGCGGGCAGCTGCTCCAGGTACCGTTCGATCGCGGCGAGCGTCATGCCCTGGCGCTGGAGCTCCTCGATGAGGGCGAGCCGCGACAGGTGCTCGGGGCCGTAGTGGCCGACCCGGCGCGGGCCGATCACCGGAGGCGGCAGCAGGCCCTTGGTGGAGTAGAAGCGGATGGTGCGCACGGTCACCCCGGCGCGCGCGGCCAACTCGTCGACGGTGAGGGTCGGCTCCGCCCCGCCCGTCGACTCCGCCCCGCCCACTGCCTCCGTCCCGCCCACCGCCTCCACCGCGCCCACCGGCTCCCCGGATCCCGCGCTCTCCGTCGCCATGGCTCTGTCTCGCTTCCCGTCCGGCCGACGCAACTCGATGCAACAGTATTGCTGTCTCACCACTGCTGTGAAAGCGTCGTCCGCCCGATCCTGCAGATGCTCCGTCGATGACGCCCGGAGGCGGTCATGACCACGACCCTGCGACTACCCGCTGAACCGGCCGGACTCACCCTCCCCGACCTGCTCCTGCGCAACGCGGACGACCATCCGGGGCTGCCCGCGCTCTCCTGGCGGGAGGGGACCGGCTGGTCCACGCTCACCTGGCGGGACGTCCGCCGCAAGACCGCCGTGCTGGCCGCCGCGTACACCGCGCTCGGAGTCGTACGGGGCGAGCGCGTCCTGCTCATGATGGGCAACCGCCCCGAGCACTGGCTCACCGACCTCGCCCTCGTGCACATCGGGGCCGTGCCCGTCACCGTGTACGGCACGGCGTCCGCCGAGCAGGTCGCGCACATCGCCCGGCACAGCCGCGCCCGGTTCGCGGTCGTCGAGGGGGCGAGGGAGGCCGCGCTGTTCGCTCCGCTCGTGGAGAAGCAGGTGGTCGTCGAGGCGGCGGAGGCGGGACCGCACCGCACGTACGGCTCCCTGCACGCCACCGGGGCCCGGCTGTACGACGGCGAGGCGTTCGAGAAGGCGCGGCGCGAGGTACGGGCGGACGACGTCCTCACCGTCCTCTACACCTCGGGCACCACGGGCGAGCCGAAGGCCGTCCCGATCACCCACCGCATGGTCGTCGCCAACGCCCTCGCCCTGGACCGGGCGGTCGACCTCCCCGAGCACGTACAGCACGTCTGCTACCTGCCCTTCGCGCACATCGCGGAGCGCATGCTCGGCATCTACCTCCCGGTCTTCCGCGCCTCGCACGTCCGGCTCTGCGCGGACCCCGCGGTCGTCGCGGAAGCGGTGCGGGAGCTGCGCCCCGTGCAGTTCTTCGGGGTGCCCCGGGTCTGGGAGAAGCTGACCGCGTCCGTGCGGGCGGCGCTGGAACTGCTGCCGCCCGAGCGGCGGGAGGCCGTGGCGGCGGCGGGGGAGACGGCGCGCGAGCACGTCGCGCACCGCGAGCGGGGCGAGGCGCCGCCCCCGGGGCTCGACGCGGAGTACCGGCGCGTCAAGGAGCGGGTCATCGACCCGCTCCTGGCCCTCGCGGGCTTCGACCGGCTCGTCTGGACGGCGAGCGCGGCGGCGCCGATGCCGATCGAGGTGGTGCGGTTCTGGGCCGGGTTCGGGATCGTGATCATGGATGCGTGGGGGCTGACGGAGACGACCGGAGTGTGCACGGCCAACAGCCTCACGAGCGGATTCCGGCTGGGGTCGGTGGGGCGCCCGCTGGACGGGATCGAGGTGCGGACCGCCGAGGACGGGGAGGTCCTGGTGCGCGGCGAGACCGTCTTCTCGGGCTACGCGGGCGCGGACGGGCGCGTCGAGCCGGTGCTGGACGCGGAGGGGTGGTTCGCCACGGGGGACGTCGGGCGGGTCGACGAGGACGGGTTCCTGTGGGTGACCGACCGGAAGAAGGAGCTGATCGTCACCTCCACGGGGAAGAACGTCTCGCCCGCGCTGGTCGAGAACACGCTCAAGGAGCACCCCTTGATCGGCCAGGCGTTCGTGCACGGCGACGGACGGTCGTACCTGGTGGCGCTGCTGGTCCTCGATCCGGAGGCCGCGGCGCGGGGGGCGGGCCCGGACGCGCTGCGGGACGAGGTGGGGCGGGCGGTCGCGGCGGCGAACGCCCGGCTGAACCGCACGGAGCGGGTGAAGCGGTGGCGGGTGCTCGGGGACGAGTGGACGCCGGAGTCCGGGGAGCTGACGCCTTCGCTGAAGCTGCGCAGACGGGTGATCGCGGAGCGGTACGCGGCACAGCTCGCGGAGCTGTACGGGGAGCGGTAGCCCGGGGCGCGGGGCGGGGTTCCGCCCGCGCGGCGGAACCCCGCACCCCGCACCCCGCACCTCTCAGCGCTCAGCTCACTTGCTGAACGCCACCACCGGGTAGTGGTCGCTCAGGTTCGTGTACGTGTACTGCTTGCCCCAGCTGGAGACCGTCCAGGGCGCGCTCTGCTCCTTGACCACGTCGTTCGTCCAGCCGCCGGCCGGCCGCGCGTGCCCGGCGCGGTGCAGGACGTAGTCGAGGTCCTCGCGCGGGTCGTCCGGGTAGCGCTCGGAGGCGATCGAGTTGTCGGCGGTGTCGAAGGAGTACGGGTGCCCGGTGCGGGCGTCGGCGCCGACGAGCCCGGCGTCGGCGAGCATCGACGCGTACTCCGGCGTGCGCGAGTCCACGTTGAAGTCGCCCGCGACGAGGACCTGCTCGCCCGCCGGGATCCTCTTCGCGTCCAGGAACGCGTCCATCTCCCTGAACTGGCTGCCGCGCACCCGCGCCGCCTCGCCCGAGGCGCAGCCCGGGTCGGTGGACTGGGCGTGCGTGCCGACGACGTGCACCCGGGTGCCGTTCACGTCGAGGACGGTGTAGACGAACCCCTTGTTGGAGAACCAGTCGCCGCCGCAGGCGTCCTTGTAGACGTACTGCTCCTTGCGGACGATCGGCCACTTGCTGAGCACCGTGACCCCGCCGTCCTCGGGCGTGGTGGCGGAGTACGCCCCGCCGGTGGCGTCCCAGCCGGTCTTGGCGCGGCCCATGACCGGCGTCTGGTGGGGGTACTGCGCGGCGGCGTTCTGCTTCAGGGCGTCGGACGAGGAGTTGTCGAACGCCTCCTGGATCACCACGACGTCGTTGCCCTGGAAGAACGGGGTGGCGGGTATCGCCTTGGCCCGGTGGTCCTGGCCCCAGTTCGGGTAGAGGCTCTTGCTGAAAAGGAACGCATTGTACGTAAGTACCTTGAGCCGGGGCGTTTCGCCCGAGGCCCCTGCCGCTGCCGCCGGGGCGGGCGCGGCGGCGAGGAGGGACACGGCGACGGCGGACGCGGCGAGCGCGGCCGCGCCGCGGGCGCGGCGGAGCGGGGCGTGCGACAAAGGAACTCCCTCGTGGAGTGGGGGGAATCGTGCGGCGCGCGCCATCAAATCAGCTGCGGTTACTTCCAGGTAACCCTCTGGTGCCGGGAGATTTGCGCGGGCGCGGCGAACGCGTGCGGCCCGGCCGGGGAGGACGGCCTGTTCCCGGGGCGCGTCGGCGGAGCGTCACGTACCGTCACCCGGTGCTCGCGTTCGGTCGGCGGCCGCGGCACCCGCCCGTGCGCCCCGGCCCGCGGCGGGTACCGTGGAGGCGCCGTGGCGTCCCTGCTGACGAGGCACGTCGTGCTCACCGGTACCCTGGGGGTTCCGGTCGGCCTGGTCATCCCGTGGGCACCGGTGCTGGGAGCGGTCGTTGCCTGCCTGGCGCTCGCACTGGCTGTGGGCGTGCTGCCCGCGCAACTCCGGTTCACAAAGTCGTAGTTCAGCCTAACGGAGGGTAGTCATCGCACATGCAGACGCACCTGCTCGCGCTTGAGATCGGCCCGCTCAAGCCGAACCTGTCGGAAATGATCGTCATGGTGGTGCTCTTCGCCGCCGTGTTCCTCTTCTTCTACAAGGTTCTGCTGCCGCGGATCAACAGCACGCTGGAGGAGCGCGAGGCGCAGACCTCCGGCAAGAGCGAGGAGGCCGAGGCGCTCCGCGAGGAGGCCGCGCAGGTCCACTCCGAGTACCAGGCCGTCCTCGCCGAGGCCCGCCACGAGGCGGCCCGCATCCGCCAGCAGGCGCAGGAGGAGGGCACGGCCGCCATCGCCGCCGCCCGCGCCGAGGGCAACACCGAGCGCGAGCGGATCCTCGCCTCCGGTGCGGAGCGCCTGGAGACCGAGCGCGAGTCCGCGGAGCGCGAGCTCCGGGGCGACGTGGAGGCGTGGGCCGAGGCCCTCGCGTCCAGCGTGGTCGGCGAGCCGGTGGGCGCGGGCCGCTCGAAGCGGGTCTGAGCCGCGCCCCTTCCGGGGCACTCGATCGAAGCACCGGGTGAGGGTGCCGTTCCCGCGGGGGACGGCACCCTCGCCTTTTCCCTGGGCGCGCGGTGCGTCACCGCTCGTCGGGGAGCGGCTCCAGCGGGCGGCCCTGCGCCCAGTGCGGGCCCAGGTCGTCCAGCGTCCAGCCGAACGGGTAGCTCCGCGGCTTCGGCAGCACCGGCCGCCGCTTCGGCCGCGCGGGCATCAGCCGCACCCAGCGCGAGCGCGCCCGCACCGCCCGCTCGGCCGTCGTCCGCAGCCACCGGGGCTGGGGGCCGAAGCCCAGCGCCCGCAGCAGCGGCTCGTCCAGCAGCGCCAGCGACAGGCGCAGCACCGGCCCGCGCAGCGGGCGCGGGTACCACGTGGCCATGGTCCGGAACGTCGCGGCGGCCACCCGCCGGTTCGCCGGGTCGTAGGCGAACATCTCCCGCTCGTAGTCGTCGAGCAGCTTCTCGAAGCCCGCGTACGTCGTCGGCGCGTCCGCGATGTCCATGGCGGCGGCCATCCTGTGCCCGAACAGCGCCAGCGACTCGACCTCGTTGGAGCACAGCGGACGCCAGCCGAAGCGGTCGATCCAGCGCCCCGGGCCCACGACGGTGGTGGCGAGGACGAACAGGAAGTCCTCGTTCGGGATCCGGTACTTGCCGTGGATCCGGTTGAGGTGGCGCACGGCGGCCCGGCCCCGCTCGGAGTCCAGGCCCTCCTCGGCCATCTCGAAGCCGAACAGCACCGTGTCGTCGATCCTCTTCTGGCCCGCCTTCTCGAACTCCTGGGTGCGGTCGAGGAGCCGGGAGATGCGCGGGACGCCGTAGTCCCGCAGGAAGGCGACGTTGATGCCCTGCTGGTAGTCCCACGGGAATTCGTACTGGGTGATCAGCTTGTGTATGTGCTCGAAGTCCCGCGCGGGATCCATCCCGCGGATCTCGCGCAGCCTGCTGTAGCGGCCCATGACCTTGCCTCCCTGCGACGACCGGAGCCGGACGGGAACAACGGTTCACGCTACAAAGGACCGACGGCGAATCACATACCCGATTCCCGGTGGACCAGCTCCGTCGCCATCACCACGGGCGCCGCGTCCTCCCCGGCCAGCAGCCGCATCAGCAGCCGCACCATCAGCCTGCCCATGCCCTCGACGTCCTGCCTGACCGTCGTCAGCGGCGGGTCGGCCGCGTCGGCGACCCCAGCCATGTCGTCGAAGCCCACCACGGCGACGTCCTCGGGCACCCGCAGCCCGCGCTCGCGCAGCACCCGCAGCGCGCCGGACGCCATCAGGTCGTTCGCGGCGAACACCGCGTCCAGGTCGGGCCGCCGGTCGAGCAGCGCGGTCATCGCCCGCGCGCCGCCCGCCACCGTGAAGTCCGCCTCCTCGACGAGCCCCGCGCACCCCGCTGAGCGGTCCGCCCCGAGCGCGTCGCGGTAGCCGTCCGCGCGGTCCACGGCCGACGTCTGGTCGCCCGGCCCCGCGATGTGCGCTATCCGCCGCCGCCCCAGCGACACCAGGTGCCGTACGGCGTCCCGCGCCCCCGCCCGGTTGTCGCAGTCGGCGTACGGCACGGCGGCGGCCGGGGCGGCGTCCGCGCCCCCGTCCTCGTGCGCCGCGGGGCGCCCGCCGCGCACCACCGGCACCCCCGCACGGCTGATCAGCGACAGCAGCGGATCGTTCTCGTGCAGCGAGAACGCGAGCGCGCCGTCCACGTGGCCGCCGCGCAGATAGCGGGCTATGCGCTCGTGGTCCTGCGGGCCCTCCGCCCACAGCAGCACCAACTGCGAGTCGTGCAGCGCCAGTTCGCGCCCTATGCCGCGCAACTGCCGGGCGAAGAAGGGGTCGGAGAAGACCCGGGACTCCGGCTCCGCGATGATCACGGCCACCGCGCCGCTCAGCCGGGTCACCAGCGTGCGCGCCGCCTGGTTCGGCACGTACCCCAGCTCGTCCACCGCCCGCCGCACCCGCTCGGCCAGGGGTTCGCGCACCCCGGCACCGCCGTTGACCACGCGCGACACGGTGGCCCGCGAGACCCCGGCGAGGGCCGCTACGGCCTCCAGGGTGGGGCGGGCGGTGGAGGTGCGTTCGAATGATGTTCCCGTCACTCCGACACGGTACGCCGAAGCGCCGCCGTCCCCTATGGGGACGACGGCGTCCGGTTTACGGAGATCCCGTCGAAGAGAACGCGGGAGGGAGTGCCGGAGGGGCTACGGGAGCGGCCGCCGGCAGACTCGCCGTCAGTGCTCGTGGTCGTGGATCGAGTTGGTCTCCGCGATCTTCTTCCACGACTTGGGCTGCACGGGCTTGACCGGCTTGCCGGCCAGCGGGGCGGCCGACCGGGACGGCCCGGCCTTCGCCGTCACGGACGCGCGGGCCCGCGCGGCCTTCTCGGCGAGACCGGCCTTCGCGGCGGCGGTCGCCGACGGCTTCGACGTCTGGTACAGCCAGGTGTCGAACAGCCCGGAGAGCGGCTTGTTCGAGATCTTCTCGGCGTACTTCACGAAGTCGGCCACGCGCGCGTTGCCGTACTTGTTCGCCTGCGGCCAGCCCTTGAGGATCGCGAAGAAGTCCTTGTCGCCGATCTTGTTGCGCAGCGCCTGGAGGGCCAGCGCGCCCCGGTCGTACACGGCGATGTGGAACTGGTTGTCCGGGCCCGGGTCGCCCGGCTTGACCGTCCAGAACGGGTCGTCGGCCGCGCGGGACGCGTACACGTAGTCCGCGATCTCCTGCGCCGTGCCCTCGCCCTCCTTCTCCGACCACAGCCACTGGCTGTAACGGGCGAAGCCCTCGTTGACCCAGATGTCCTTCCAGTGGTTCACCGACACGCTGTCGCCGTACCACTGGTGGGCGATCTCGTGGACGACGACCGAGACGTTGGCGCCGTTGGCGAACTGGCGGGGGCTGTAGAACGGCCGGGTCTGGGTCTCCAGGGCGTAGCCGCTGGTGACGTTCGGGACGTAGCCGCCGGTCGCGTTGAACGGGTACGGGCCGAAGACCTCGGTCAGCCAGTCGGTGACCTCGGCGGTCCGCTCGATGCTGGCTCGCGCCGCGCCCTCGTTGTCGCCCAGGTCCTTGCTGTAGGCGTTGAGGACGGGGATGCCGTTCTCGGTGGTGTCGGTGGTGATGTCGAACTTGCCGACCGCGAGGGTCGCCAGGTAGGACGCCTGGGGCTTGTTGGAGCGCCAGTTGAAGCGGGTCCAGCCGTAGCGGGTGGACTGCGACTGGAGCGTGCCGTTGCTGATCGCGGAGTGGCCCTCGGGGACGGAGACCGAGACGTCGTACGTCGCCTTGTCGAGCGGGTGGTCGTTGGACGGGAACCACCAGGCGGCCGAGTCCGGCTCCTGCGCGGCGACGCCGCCGTCGGGGGTGCGGTGCCAGGCGGTCCAGCCGCCGATCTTCACCTCGGACGGCTTGCCCGCGTACCGCACGACCACCGAGAGGGACTTGCCCTTCTGGAGCGGCGTCACCGGCGTGACGACCAGCTCCTGGTCGCCCTCCTTGACGAACTTCGCCTTCTTGCCGTTCACCCGCACCTCGCTGACCGCGAGGCCGAGGTCCAGGTTGAAGCGGGAGAGGTTCTGCGTGGTGGTGGCCTGGATGGTGGCGGTGCCCTCCAGGACGTCCGTGGTCGGCTGGTACTTCAGTCTCAGGTCGTAGTGCGAGACGTCGTAGCCGCCGTTGCCGCTGGCCGGGTAGTAGGGGTCGCCGATGCCCGAAGCCCCGGGGGTGAAGTCCGCGGCAGATGCCGGGATCGCCAGCAGCAGCGAGGCCGCGAGGACGCTCGGGGCGAGGATTCTGCGGTGCAGCACGGGTGCTCCAAATCGTTGGTTCGCAAGATCTGTCCGCACCTTATTCAGCCGTCGAACACCACGCCATGTCCATGGCCCCATCTGTCACACGATCGCCATTTGGCCGACATGGTGCCGCCTGCCCCGAACAGTCGCCCTTGGCCGCTCTTGCCCCCGTGCCTTTGCGTACTGCCCCCTGTTGCACGGGAGTTGACCCCTGTAGCTTCCGGCCATGCCGATACGAAGAACACTGGTGGCCGCCTCGCTCGCCGCGCTGCTGGGCGGGCTCACCGTCCCGGCCGTGGCCGACGCCGTCCCCGCGCCCCGCGAGAGCAAGCCCGTGTACTCCTACGACGGCGCGATACGCGAGTCCGTCTGGGTCGACACGCGGCTCGACGGCGACGGCGACGGGAGGACCGACCGGGTCGCCGTCGACATCGTCAGGCCGGGCGAACCCGCGCGGCAGGGCCGGAAGATACCCGTGATCATGGATGCCAGCCCGTACTACTCCTGCTGCGGGCGCGGCAACGAGAGCCAGAAGAAGACGTACGACGCGAGCGGCAGACCCGTCCAGTTCCCGCTCTACTACGACAACTACTTCGTGCCGCGCGGCTACGCCTTCGTCGCCGTCGATCTGGCCGGAACCAATCGCTCCGACGGCTGCGTAGACGTCGGCGGACGCTCCGACGTCCTCTCCGCCAAGGCCGTCGTCGACTGGCTCAACGGCCGCGGCCGCGCCTACACCACCCGCACCGGCAGCGACCGCGCGGGCGCGGGCTGGACCAACGGCCGCACCGGCATGATCGGCAAGAGCTACGACGGGACGGTCGCCAACGGCGTCGCCGCCACCGGCGTCGAGGGACTGGAGACGATCGTCCCGATCGGCGCCATCTCCTCCTGGTACGACTACTACTTCGCCAAGGGCGCGCCGCTCTACGACAGCGGCCCCGAATGGCTCTCGGACTACGTGGAGAGCCCCGAGGCCCGCGCGCGCTGCGCCGCCGTGCAGCAGAGGATCGTCGAGGGCGCCCCGCGCACCGGCGACCTGACCCGCTTCTGGGCCGAGCGCGACCACGTGCCGGACGCCGACGACGTGAAGGCCAGCGTCTTCGTGGTCCACGGCATGCAGGACCTCAACGTCCGCACCAAGCACTTCGGACAGTGGTGGGACGCGCTCGCGAAGAACGGCGTCGACCGCAAGATCTGGCTCTCCCAGACCGGCCACGTCGACCCCTTCGACTTCCGGCGCGGAGACTGGGTGAAGACCCTGCACCGCTGGTTCGACCACGAACTCCTCGGCTACGACAACGGCATCGACCGCGAGCCGATGGCCGACGTCGAACGCGCCCCCGACCGGTGGACCACCGACCGCGTCTGGCCGCCGAGCGGCACCCGCGCCACGACGCTGCGCCCCGCGAAGGGCGCGCTGCCCGGCGTCGGCACCCTGAGCACCCGCCCGGCCCCCGCGGGCGCGACGGAGACCTTCACCGACGACCCCCGCAACGGCGAACTCGACTGGGCGGCGAGCATCGACCGCTCGACCCCCGACAAGGCCGGGTTCACCACCCGCACCCTCACCAAGGACCTGCGGCTGTCCGGCTCCTCGCGGGTGACCCTCACCGCGACCCCGACCACCCCGACCGCGCACCTGTCCGCCGTCCTCGTCGACCTCGGGCCCGACACCATCCGCGACTACACGGCGTCCGGCGAGGGCATCACCACGCTGCCCGAGCGCACCTGCTGGGGCGCGAGCACCGGGGGCGACAGCTCCTGCTTCAAGGAGACGAAGGCCCGTACCAAGGCCGTTGATTTTCAGGTCGTCAGCCGCGGCTGGGCCGACCTCGGCAACTACGCGTCCGACCTCAAGGGCCGCCCGCTGACGCCGGGCAAGGCGTACACCATCACCCTCGACCTGCACGCGACCGACCACGTCGTGCCCGAGGGCCACCGCCTCGCGCTGATCGTCGGCGGCACCGACCAGGGGCTCATCGACCCCCCTGCCGACCGGCCCACGCTCACCGTCGACCTGTCCCGCACCTTCGCGAAGCTGCCGCTCGTCGGCGGCCCCAAGGCGCTGGCCGCCGCGACCGCGGGCCCGCCGACCACGGTGCTCGCCCCGCCCGCGCGGCTGCGCGGCGTGTCCGAGCCGCGCGCGTTCCGTCCGATCCCGGGAGCCGGCCACTGATGACGACCCCCCAGACCCGTACGACCCCCCTGACCAGTACGGCCCGTACGACCCGTACGGGGGCTACGCGCCTGCGCGCCCTCACCGTCGGGCTCGCGGCGGCCGCCGTCGCGGCGCCGCTCGTCCTCACGGCACCGGCGTCCGCCCAGCCGGCGTCGGACCCGCCCCGCACCGGATTCGAGCGCACCGAAGGGGCCCGCTGGACGACCCAGCCCGAGGAGCTGTCCTTCCTCGCGGCCGTCGCCCGCGGCGGCGAGGGCGTCTCGCTGCGCACGATCGGCACGACCGCGCAGGGGCGCCCGCTCCAGCTGGTCGCGCTCGGCGAGCGCCGCCCGACCGCCACCACCGTGCTGCTCATCTGCAGCCAGCACGGCGACGAGCCGTCGGGACGCGAGGCGTGCCTGTCCACGGTCCGCGACCTGGCGTACCCGAAGGACCGCGGGACGCGCCGCTTCCTGGCCCGGACGACCGTCCTCGTGATCCCCACCGCCAACCCCGACGGCCGCGCCGCCGACACCCGGGGCAACTCCGCGGGCATCGACGTCAACCGCGACCACATCGCGCTGGAGACGGCCGAGGCGCGCGCCGTGGCGGCCGTCGTCCGCGACCGCGCGCCCGACGTGGTCTACGACCTGCACGAGTACGGGTCCACGCCGAAGTACTACGAGAAGGACCTGTTCGACCTCTGGCCGCGCAACCTCAACACCGCGCCGCGCGTGCACCGCGAGGCGCGGACCCTCTCCGGGGACCACGTCCGCCCGGCCGCCGCCCGCGACGGCCTTTCCACGGGCACGTACGGCATCTGGACCGACCCCGTCACCGGCGACCCGATCAAGCAGACGGCGGGCGACGGCCAGGAGCGGATCCTGCGCAACGTCTCGGGGATCAAGCACGCGGTGGGCCTGCTCATCGAGTCCAGGGTCGACCCGCTCACCGACGAGGAACAGCGCGACGAGGCGGTCAACAACCGCCGCCGGGTGGGCTCGCAGCTCTCCGCGCTCAAGGGCCTGTACGCCTACGCGCACGAGCGCGGGGGCAGGATCGCGGCCGCGACCGCCCTCGCCCGCACGGCGGGCCTCCTCGACCGGGGCCCGGTCTACCTCGGCGGCGCGGACAACACGCCCGCGAAGCCGGAGGAGATCCTGGCCGACCCGCCCTGCGGCTACCGCCTGACGGGGGAGCAGTACGCGGACGTGGGCGACGAACTCGCCCTGCACGGCGTCGTGTCCAGGCGGACCGGCGACGGCGCGTTCGTGCCGCTGCGGCAGTCGCGGCGGGCGCTGGTGCCGCTGCTGCTGGACGCACGGGCGACCTACCACCTCACCGAGGGGCGGCCCGTGGACACCTGCTGAGCCGAGCGGTGCCGGGGCGGCGGATCCGCCGCCCCGGCACCGTACCGCCCGGACGGGCTCAGCCCGCCAGGCGCACCACGTCATCGGCGCAGCCCCAGGCCACCGTGACGCCCGCGCCGCCGTGGCCGTAGTTGTGGACCAGCCGCGTCCCGCCCGGCAGTTCGACGGCCTCCAGGCGCACCTCGGGGCGCGCGGGACGCAGCCCCACCCGGTGCTCGACGACCTTCGCCCCGGCCAGCTCGGGGCGGACCGCCGCGCACCGCGCCACGATCGCCTCGGCCTCGGCCGGATCGGGCGCCAGGTCCCAGCGGCCCGCGCCCGCGCTCCCGCCGAGCTTCACCGAGCCGGGCAGCGGCAGCACGTACGTCAGCTCCTCGGCCCCCGGCGGCGCCGAGACGAACCACTCGTCGACGCCCGGGTTCTCCACCACCACCAACTGCCCCCGCACCGGCCGCACCAGCGGATCGGGCACCAGGTCGCGCGCGCCGAGCCCGGTGCAGTTCACCACCGTACGGGCCTCGGCGGCCGGCTCGTCGAAGCCGGACACCGACCGCTCCGCCACGCTCCCGCCCGCCGCCAGCAGCCGCCTCCGCAGGTACTCCAGGTACACCGCCATGTCCACCAGCGGCACCCGCGCGTACAGCCCCCGCGCGTAACCCGGCGGCATCTCGTCGGCGCCGACCTCCCGCAGCTCCCCGATCCCCGCGGCCCAGTCGTCGAAGCCGTCGAGGTCGGCGAGCGAGGTGTCCGCCATCCGCCCGCCCACGATCCGCACCCCGGTCTCCTCGGGGCGCGCCGCCAGCTCCTCGTACACCCGCAGGGACCGCACCGACCAGGCGCCGACCCGTTTCGCGGGCTCGATGCGGTACGGCCAGATCAGCGCGCCCGCCACGGCGGACGTGGTCGCAGCGCCGCCGTCCCGCGCCCAGACCCGCACCCCGCGCCCGCTCTCGGCCAGCGCCACCGCGGCCGAGAGCCCGACGACCCCGCCGCCCACCACGATCACATCAGCAGTCATGCCGGGACGGTACGGGACGCCGGGCGATCACGAAACGGGTGTGCCGGGCGCGGACCCGGCGGGCATGCTCCAGGCATGTCTGCCGACAACGCGACGTACACGACCTTCGCGCTCGCGCCCGCCGCGCGGATGGGCGAGGCCCGGACGAAGGGGCTCACCCGCACGCACCGGGAGTTCCTGGACTTCGTGGTGGACGGCCGCCCGCTGCTGCTGCGCCTGGACGACCTGGACGCGGTCTCGCCGCTGGCCTCCGACGTGCCGCCCGCGATCCTCACCCACCAGGTGCGCGGCCTGCTCCTGGAGGAGCCCGCGCCGCTGCCCGGCGGGCGCTTCGTGATCTACGCCTGTCCGGAGTGCGAGGACCTGGGCTGCGGGGCGGTCACCGCGGTGATCGAACGGGCCGGGGGCGGCGGGGGCGACCGGAGTGAAGGGAGTGATGGGGGCGACCGGAGCGAGGGGGGCGACGGGGGCGACTACATATGGCGGGACTTCGCCTGGCAGACCGCCGACGGCGGGGACGGCGGGGCGGGCGGGGCGGGCGGGGGCGACGCGGGACGCGAGCCGTACGAGGGGCTGGGGCCCTTCCGCTTCCGGGGCGCGGAGTACCGCGCCGTGCTCGGGCGCCTGCTGACCGGCGACGGGGCGCTCGTGCGCCGTCGGGTCCTGCTGATCGGCGCGCGCGTCTCGCTGCTCGCCAGGGTCGCCGCCGCGCTGCGCACCATCGGCATCGGCGCCGAGATCACGGCGGCCCCGGTGGACATCCCCGCCGACGAGCTGCGCACGTACGGCGCGGTGCTCTTCGGCGGGGCGGTCCAGGAGTCGGAGCGCGCGGCCGTCCGCGCGGCCTTCACCGCGGCGGGCGCCGAGGTCGCGTACGTCTCCCCGCTCGCACCGCTGGTCCCGCTGCTCGTCGCCCAGCTCGAACACGCCCTGGACCGCAGCCCCGCCGGGCACCGCAGGCTCACCCGGCTCACCGTGTCGGACGGCGCCGCCGAGCTGGAGACGGCCGCGACCTGCTGGGTCAGCCTGGTCGCCCACCGCGCGGGCGGCCTGCGCCGCGTCCGTACCACCGAGGTGTTCGACGGCAGGCTGGACGCGGGGACGCACCGCATCGCGCTCGACGCCAAGGCGCTCAAGGGGCGGTGCTACCTGGTGGCCCGCACGGGCGGCAGCGTGCTGACGGCGCCTGGCCCCCACGCGGCGCCCGGCGCGACCGCGACACCGGCGCCCGGCCCCGCGCCGCGACCCGACTAAAATCACGCCCCTGATGACTGCAACCCTCGTAGCCAAGCAACTCGCCGCAGGCCACGGCGACCGCACCCTCTTCGCCGGTCTCGACCTCGTCGTCGCCCCCGGCGACGTGATCGGACTCGTCGGCGTCAACGGCGCGGGCAAGTCGACCCTGATCAAGCTCCTCGCCGGGCTCGACACCCCGGAGGAGGGCGAGGTGCGGGTCTCCCCGCCCACCGCCACCGTCGGGCACCTCCCGCAGGAGCCCGAGCGCAGGGAGGGCGAGACGGTACGGGACTTCCTGGCCCGCAGGACCGGCGTCGCCGCCGCCCAGACCGCCATGGACGCCGCCACCGAGGCCCTGGTCGAGGGCGCGCCCGGGGCCGACGACGCGTACGCCGAGAGCCTGGAGCGCTGGCTCGCGCTCGGCGGCGCCGACCTGGACGAGCGCGCGGACGAGGTCGCCGCGTCGCTCGGCCTCACCGTCGGCCTCGACCTGCCGATGACCGCGCTCTCCGGCGGCCAGGCGGCCCGCGCGGGCCTCGCCTCGCTGCTGCTCTCCCGCTACGACGTCTTCCTCCTCGACGAGCCCACCAACGACCTCGACCTGGACGGCCTGGAGCGCCTGGAGCGCTTCGTCTCCGGGCTGCGCGCGGGCACCGTCGTCATCAGCCACGACCGCGAGTTCCTGACCCGCACGGTCACCAAGGTCCTCGAACTCGACCTGGCCCAGCAGCAGATCACCCTCTACGGCGGTGGCTACGCCGCCTACCTGGAGGAGCGCGAGACGGCCCGCAGGCACGCCCGGGAGGGCTACGAGGAGTACGCCGACAAGAAGGCGGCCCTCGAAGCCCGCGGCCACATGCAGCGCTCCTGGATGGACAAGGGCGTCAGGAACGCCCGCCGCAAGGCCACCGACGGCGACAAGCTCGGCCGCAACGCCCGCAGCGAGGCCAGCGAGAAGCAGGCGGCCAAGGCCCGCCAGACCCAGCGGATGATCGAGCGCCTGGACGTGGTCGAGGAGCCCCGCAAGGAGTGGGAGCTGCGCATGGAGATCGCGAGCGCGCCGCGCTCGGGCTCCGTCGTCGCCACGCTCCGCGAGGCCGAGGTGCGCCGCGGCGACTTCGCCTTCGGCCCCGCCTCGCTCCAGATCGACTGGGCGGACCGGGTCGCCATCACGGGCCCCAACGGCGCGGGCAAGTCCACGCTGCTCGGCGCCCTGCTCGGCCGGATCCCGCTCGACGCGGGCCACGCGACGCTCGGCTCCGGCGTGGTGGTCGGCGAGGTCGACCAGGCGCGCGGCCTGTTCTACGGCTCCGAGTCGCTGCTGGACGCGTTCTGCGCCGCGGTCCCCGAGACCGAGCCAGCCGAGGTGCGCACGCTGCTCGCCAAGTTCGGGCTCAAGGCGGACCACGTGCTGCGCCCCGCGACGACGCTCTCGCCCGGCGAGCGCACCCGCGCCGCGCTGGCGCTCCTCCAGGGCCGGGGCGTCAACCTGCTGGTCCTGGACGAGCCGACCAACCACCTCGACCTGCCGGCCATCGAGCAGCTGGAGTCCGCGCTGGAGTCGTACACCGGCACGCTGCTGCTGGTCACGCACGACCGGCGGATGCTGGACGCGGTGCGCACGACGCGGCGCGTCGCGGTGGCGGACGGCAAGGTCGTCGAGTCCTGAGGGACCCGCGACGGACACGACGAAAGGGGGGCGTACGCGAATCGCGTACGCCCCCCTTTCGCTGTCTCAGCGCCGCTTGCGGTCCTTGCGGTCGTCGCGACCGCCCTGGTTCAGCAGGCCCGCCTTGCGCAGGGCGTCCGCCATCGCGCTGTTCGCGGGGGCGGGAGCCGACGAGCCGCGCCCGCCGCCGCCCTGCCGGTCACCGCCGCCGCCGTTGCCACGACGCTGGCCCTGGCCTTGCCCCTGCCCCTGGCCCTGGCCCTGACGACCTTGGCCCTGGCCGCCCTGCCGCTGCTGCGGCGGGCGCCGGTCACCGCCCCGCTCGCCGCCCCGCTCGCGCTTCGGACGGCCCGACGCGTCCGCCTCGTCGTCCAGGCGCAGCGTCAGCGAGATCCGCTTGCGCGGCACGTCGACGTCCAGGACCTTCACCTTGACGATGTCGCCGGGCTTGACGACCTCGCGCGGGTCCTTGACGAAGTTCCTGGACAGCGCCGAGACGTGGGCGAGCCCGTCCTGGTGCACGCCGACGTCGATGAACGCGCCGAACGCGGCGACGTTCGTCACGACGCCCTCCAGCACCATCCCGGACGCCAGGTCGCCGATCTTCTCGACGCCCTCCTTGAACGTGGCCGTCTTGAACGCGGGCCGCGGGTCGCGCCCCGGCTTCTCCAGCTCGCGCAGGATGTCCGTGACGGTCGGCAGCCCGAACTTCTCGTCCACGTACTCGTCGGCCCGCAGCGACTTCAGCACCCCGGTGTTGCCGATGAGCGCCGCGACCTCGCCGCCCGCCGCCATCTTCCGCACGACCGGGTACGCCTCGGGGTGCACGCTTGAGGCGTCCAGCGGGTCCTCGCCGTCCCGGATCCGCAGGAAGCCCGCACACTGCTCGTACGCCTTGGGGCCGAGCCGCGCCACGTCCTTGAGCGCCTTGCGCGACCGGAAGGGGCCGTTGGAGTCGCGGTGGGACACGATGTTCTCGGCGAGCGTGCCGCTGATGCCCGACACGCGCGAGAGCAGCGGCGCGGACGCGGTGTTGACGTCGACGCCGACGCCGTTCACACAGTCCTCGACGACCGCGTCCAGCGAGCGCGACAGCTTCACCTCGGACAGGTCGTGCTGGTACTGCCCGACGCCGATCGACTTCGGGTCGATCTTCACCAGCTCGGCCAGCGGGTCCTGCAGGCGCCGCGCGATCGACACGGCGCCGCGCAACGACACGTCCATGTCGGGCAGTTCCTGCGAGGCGAAGGCCGAGGCGGAGTACACGGACGCGCCCGCCTCCGAGACCATCACCTTCGTCAGCTTCAACTCCGGGTGCTTGCCGATCAGTTCACCGGCGAGCTTGTCGGTCTCGCGGGACGCCGTGCCGTTGCCGATGGCGACCAGCTCGACCGCGTGCTCCTTCGCCAGGCGCGCCAGCTTGGCGATCGCCTCGTCCCAGCGGTTGGCCGGGACGTGCGGGTGGATCACGTCGGTGGCCACGACCTTGCCGGTCGCGTCCACGACGGCGACCTTCACGCCCGTACGGAAACCGGGGTCGAGGCCGAGGGTGGCGCGCGTCCCGGCCGGGGCGGCGAGCAGCAGGTCGCGCAGGTTCGACGCGAAGACCCGGACCGCCTCGTCCTCGGCGGCCGTGCGCAGCCGCAGCCGCAGGTCGATCCCCAGGTGCACCAGGATGCGGGTGCGCCAGGCCCAGCGGACCGTTTCGCCCAGCCACTTGTCGCCCGGCCGGCCCCGGTCGGACACGCCGAACCGGTGCGCCACCATGCCCTCGTACGAGGAGGGGGCGCCGTCCGCCGACGGCTCCTCCGGCTCCAGGACCAGGTCGAGCACGTCCTCCTTCTCGCCGCGCAGCATCGCCAGGATCCGGTGCGAGGGCAGCTCGGTGAAGGGCTCGGAGAAGTCGAAGTAGTCGGCGAACTTCGCTCCCGCCTCCTCCTTGCCGTCCTTCACCCTGGCCACCACGCGGCCCCGGCCCCACATGCGCTCGCGCAGTTCGCCGATCAGGTCGGCGTCCTCGGAGAACCGCTCCGAGAGGATCGCCCGCGCGCCCTCCAGCGCGGCGGCCGGGTCCGCGACGCCCTTGTCGGCGTCCACGAACGCGGCCGCGGCCGCGGCCGGCTCCACGGACGGGTCGCCGAGCAGCCCGTCCGCGAGCGGTTCGAGCCCCGCCTCCCGGGCGATCTGCGCCTTGGTGCGCCGCTTGGGCTTGAAGGGCAGGTAGATGTCCTCCAGGCGCGCCTTGGTGTCGGCCGCCCTGATCCGCGCCTCCAGCTCGTCGGTGAGCTTGCCCTGCTCGCGCACGGAGTCCAGGACCGAGGTCCGCCGGTCCTCCAGCTCCCGCAGGTACCGCAGCCGCTCCTCCAACGTGCGCAGCTGCGCGTCGTCGAGCATCTCGGTCGCTTCCTTGCGGTAGCGCGCGATGAACGGCACGGTCGACCCGCCGTCCAGCAGCTCGACGGCCGCCTTGACCTGTCGCTCCCGTACGCCGAGCTCCTCGGCGATCCTGCCTTCGATGGACGTCGTCACGTTCTCCCCGACTCGTCTTTTCGTGCTGGCTGTGCTGGCTGTGCTGCGTGGCCGTACCGCTGTGCGCCACGTGGCCGTACCGCCCGTGGGCCGTACGGCCGACAGCCGCCATTGTGCCGTGTCGCCCGCGCGGGTCCTAAGCGCCGGGTCCTGCGCGCCGGTCCCGCGCGTCGGTCGCGGTCGCGCCCCGCTCAGCCCTTGCCGGTCAGGTCCGCGGGGAAGCCGCCCGCGGCGACCGCCGTCATGAGGAAGCCGCGCCCCAGCTCCGTCAGGCGCTCCACGCCCTCGGCGCCCAGGTGTTCGTACGGCGCCGCGTCCAGCCGGTCCGTCCGCTCCTCCAGGTCCGCGCGCAGCGCCTCGCCCGCCTCGGTGAGCGTCAGCTCCCCCTCGCTCGCCAGGATCCCGCGCCCGCGCAGCCGCTCGACCGCCGCGTCCCAGTCGGCGCGCCCCCAGCCGCGGGTGGCCAGCACCCAGTGCGGCCGCATGCCCTTGCCGGTCGCGGTGTGGCTGACCAGCGCCTCGACCTGGTCCAACTCGGCGTCGAGCAGCGCGAGCAGATGGCCGTCGCCCCGGTGCTCGCGCAGCAGGGCCGAGGCGTGCCAGTAGGCGAGGTGCGGCTCGGCGGGCACCGGCTGGTCGGCCTGGGCCGCGTACAGCGGCCTGGCGTGCCGGGTGCAGGCCTCGGCCGCGCGCAGGGCGAGCCCGGCGGCCTCCGCCATCGCGTCGGACTTGATCACGTCGTCGCCCAGCAGCCGCCGCAGCGTGGTGTCCGCGGCCCGCAGCCGGGCCCCGACCACGGCCTCGGGGGTGGTGGTGCGCCAGAGCGCGGGCACGTGCCGGGCGACCAGTTCGTGGTTGTAGTTGTAGAACGTCGCGGTGACCACGCCGGGGCCGACCGCGCCCAGGGTCGCCGCGCGGCCGATGAAGAAGTGCGTCTCCCGGTCGTGGACCCCGACGTCGGCCAGCTCCCTCGGGTAGTCGGGGGAGAAGTAGACGGTCGAGTACAGCGGGTTCAGCACGTGGTGGCAGCGGCGTCCGGCGCGCGCGGGCAGCGAGGTCATGACCGCCACGCTACTGACTGGTCGGTACGACAGGAAGACCTCCAGGAGGATGGCAGGAAAGGTGGGGGACACGTCATTGCGGTCACCCCCCGGCGCCGCGAAGGATGGGGCCATGAAGCACCGGAGATCGATCCTGGTCGTCCTCTTCGACGGCGTGCAGAGCCTCGACGTGACGGGACCCGTGGAAGTCTTCGCGGGCGCCGACCACTGCGCGGGCGGCGCCTACGACATCCGTACGGCCTCCCTGGACGGCGGCCCGGTCCGCACCGGCAGCGGGCTCACGGTCGTCCCCGACACCAGCCTCGCCGCGGCGGCGGGGGAGGGCGCGCCGCACACCCTGATCGTCCCCGGCGGCCCCTACACCCGCGACCCGCACCGCGAGCTGATCGACTGGCTGCGCGTCCACGCCCCGCGCGCCGAGCGCCTGGTGTCCGTCTGCACCGGAGCCCTGCTCCTCGCCGAGGCGGGGCTGCTCGACGGCCACCGCGTCACCAGCCACTGGGTGGTCTGCGAACAACTGGCCCGCTCCTACCCGGAGGTCGAGGTCGACCCCGATCCGATCTTCGTGCGCGACGGGCACATCGCGACGTCGGCCGGGGTCACCGCGGGCATCGACCTGGCGCTCGCGCTGGTCGAGGAGGACCTGGGCCGCGAGGTCGCCCTCACCGTCGCCCGCCACCTGGTCGTCTTCCTGCGCCGGCCGGGGAACCAGGCGCAGTTCAGCGCCCAGCTCGCCGCCCAGACCGCGCGCCGCGAGCCGCTGCGCGACGTCCAGCAGTACATCAGCGAGCACCCGGCCCACGACCTCTCGGTCGACGCGCTCGCCGCCCGCGCCAGCCTCTCGCCCCGGCACTTCGCCCGCGCCTTCCAGGAGGAGACCGGGGTCCCGCCCGGCAGGTACGTCGAGCGCGTCAGGCTCGAACACGCGCGGCGGCTCCTGGAGGACGGCCCGGACGGCGTCGAGGAGGTCTCGCGCGCCTGCGGCTACGGCACGCCCGAGGCGATGCGCCGCGCCTTCGTGAAGGCGCTCGGCACTCCGCCCGCCGAGTACCGCCGCCGCTTCCGCCCCCTGCCGGCCCCGGCGAAGGCCCAGGGCCCCGCCCACAGCCCCGCCCGCTGAAGCCCGCCCGCCGAAGCCCGCCCGCCGAACGGAAGGTCCCCCCGTGCAGATCGCGATCCTGCTCTACGACCGCTTCACCCCGCTCGACGCCGTCGGCCCGTACGAGATGCTGAGCCGCCTCCCCGGCGCCGAGACCGTCCTCGTCGCCGAGCGGACGGGCCCCGTCCGCGACGGACGCTCCTCGCTCGGCCTCGTCGCCGACCGCACCCTCGACGAGGTGACCGCACCCGACGTGCTGGTGGTGCCAGGCGGCCCCGGCTCCCGGGTCCAGACGGGGAACGAGGTGCTGCTCGACTGGATCCGCCGCGTCGACCGGACGACCACCTGGACCACGTCCGTCTGCACCGGCTCCCTGCTGCTCGGCGCGGCCGGGCTCCTCACGGGGCGCTCGGCCACCTCGCACTGGCTGGCACTCGACACGCTCAAGGGATTCGGCGTCCGGCCCACCGGGCAGCGCGTCGTCACCGACGGCAAGTACGTCACGGCCGCCGGGGTCTCCTCCGGCATCGACATGGGGCTCACCCTGATCGGCAGGATCGCGGACGACGAACAGGCGCAGGCGGTGCAGCTCCTCACGGAGTACGACCCCCAGCCGCCGTACGACGCGGGCTCGCCGCACAAGGCCCCGGCGGAGCTGGTGCGGCGCCTCACCTCGGGCGACGGGCCGCCGCTCCGCTGACGCCGGTGCGCGGCGGGTCCGGCGGGGCCGGCGGGCGGCCCCCCCGGCGGGGGCCGCGGCTCAGCCGCCCAGGGTCCACCCGAACCGGGGCGTCCTGCGCTCCAGGAAGGCGGCGACGCCCTCCGCGGCGTCGCCGCTGCCGCGCGCCTGCCCCGCCCAGTGCTCCTCGCGGCCCTCGCGCCCGTCGGCGAACTCCTTCGCCGCCGCCTGGGTCAGCAGCGAGCGCGCGGCCAGCACCCGGGTGAACTCCGCGACCCGCTTGCCCAGCTGGCCCTCCGGCAGCACCTCGTCCACCAGACCGGTGCGCAGCGCGCGCTCCGCGTCGATCAGCTCGCCCGAGAAGAGCAGGTACTTCGTGGTCGCGGGGCCCACCAGTGACACCAGCCTGCGGGTCGCCGACGCCGGGTAGACGATGCCCAGCTTCGCCGGGGTCACCCCGAACGACGCGCCCTCCTGCGCGAACCGCAGGTCGCAGGCGGCCGCCAGCTGGCTGCCGCCGCCCACGCAGAAGCCGCGCACGGCGGCGAGCGTCGGCTTGGGGAACGCCGCGAGCGCGTCCTCGGCGACCACCGAGAGCGCCTGGGTGTCGCCGCCGCGCTCCCGCAGCGAGGAGATGTCGGCCCCGGCGCAGAAGGTGTCGCCCGCACCGGTCAGCACCAGCGCCCGCACCGCCGGGTCGGCGGCGAAGCCGTCGAGGAGTCCGGGCAGCGCCCGCCACATCGACGCGGTCATCGCGTTGCGCTTGGCGGGGTTCGCGATGACGACGGTGGCGATGCCGTCCGCGACGGACGCTTGCAGCTGCGGCTCCATGCGCCGGATGCTATCCGCAGTGCGCGAACCTATGATCGAGAAGGGGCCGGAACACCTCACGACGAGGAGCCGCCATGGGCGATCCCGCGCTCTCGGGCCGAAGGTCCGAAAGCCGCAAGCTGGGCCGCAGTTTCGGCTGGCTGACCCTGCTCGGCTGGATCCTGGTGGTCGGCGGACTCGTAGGCCTCGTCTACACCGGCCTCGCCACCCTGACCTCGATGCTGCTCTTCGGCTGGCTGCTGCTGGTCGGCGGCCTGGTCGGAGTCCTGCACGCCGTGCAGTCGCGCGGCACCAACTACTTCTGGCTCTGTGTGGTCGTCGCCGCGCTGAACCTCGCCGCGGGCGTCGTGGTGATCCGCCACCCGGAGGGCACGGCGGAGGCGCTGACCATGTTCGCCGCGCTGCTCTTCCTCACCGGAGGGGTGTTCCGGCTGGTGGGCAGCGTGGTGGTGCGCGGCCCGCAGTTCGGCTGGACGCTGCTCCAGGGCGCGTTCGGACTGCTGCTGGGTCTGCTGGTGCTCTTCGACTGGCCGAGCAGCAGCCGGTACGTGCTGGGGTGCTTCTTCTCGCTGGCGCTGCTCTTCGACGGGCTCGGTCTGGTCGCGATCGGGGTGACGGGCCGTCGCATCGTGGACCTGGTGGCCCAGGCCGCGGCCCCGGCGGAACCGGAGGCGTCCGCTCCTGCCGGTGCGGCCGAGCCGGTACGGCCCGACGAGGGCGCCGCGCCCTCGGGATCCGCCGTGCCCATGGCCAAGGCGCCGCCAGAAGAAGATCAGGATCAGTCGTCCGGTTGACGTTGTCATACGTACGCGATCAGAAGCCGTCGATACGCACTGACTTGTGGTCAGTCGGCCGGACCGCGCGGGCCCGTTCCCAACACTCGACCTATCCGGCGTTCGAGGAAGGCGCCGGGCGAGGGCGAGAATGGGGCCGATCTATGGAGAGCCGCGGGAGCGTTCCGGCCAGGCCACGGTCGTACGAAGGCGTCTGGCGTTTCACTGCTCCCGCGGTCGAGGTGTCCGTCCCGCAGGCCAGGCGCGCCGTGCGCGAACTGCTGAGCCGCCAGGGCGTGCCCGCTGCCGAAACGGTTGTCTACAGCGTGCTGCTGATCGTCTCGGAGCTGGTCACCAACGCGGTGAAGCACGCGGCGGTCCTCTCGCCCGAGCTGGCCGTCGAGGTGAGCATCGGCCCGGACTGGATCAAGATCTCGGTCGAGGACGACCACCCGTACCGCCCCAAGGCGCTGGAGACGGACTACGCCCAGACGGGCGGCAGGGGGCTGCTGCTGGTCCGGGAGATCTCGACGGAGGCGGGCGGCGCCTGCGACGTGGAGCACACCGCGAGCGGCGGCAAGATCATCTGGGCCGCCCTCCCGCTCGACCCGAAGGGCTGAACCCCCGTCCCGGAGGACTGGACCCCCGTCCCGGACGACGGGACCCCCGCCCGGCCCACGAGGGCCCGGCGGGGGTTCCCGGTCTTCCGCCCGGGGCACGGGCCGGGGGCTACCAGCCCGAAGCGTCGCCCGTCAGCTCGCGGATCGCGGGCCGCGCCGCGTCCAGCACGGTCATGAACCACGCCGAGAACGGCACGGCCGCGTGCCGCTCGGCCAGCTCGGCCGCGGTCACGAACGCGGTGTCGCCGACCTCCTCGGGGTCGGGCGCGGGCGCGGCCTGCGCGAGCCCCACGAAGAGGTGGTTGAACTCCTGCTCCACCAGACCCGAGTCCGGGTCCGGGTGGTTGTAGCGGACGGTGCCGGCCGCGGCGAGCAGCGAGGGCGAGATGCCCAGCTCCTCGTACGTGCGCCGGGCGGCGGCCGCGAACGGCGCCTCGCCCGGGTAGGGGTGCCCGCAGCAGGTGTTCGACCAGACGCCGGGGGAGTGGTACTTGCCCAGCGCGCGCTGCTGGAGCAGCAGCCGCCCCTGCTCGTCGAAGAGGAACACGGAGAACGCCCGGTGCAGTCGGCCCGGGGCCTGGTGGGCGGAGAGCTTCTCCGCCGTGCCGATGGTGTTGCCGTCCTCGTCGACCAGTTCGAGCAGGATCTCTTCGGCGGTGGTGGCTGGTGTGGTCGGCATACCCATCCTTCGCTTCGGTTCTCGGCGCCCGGTCAAGTCTGCCCCACGCGGACCGCGCCGTATCCCCACCGCATGGATGTGCGGGAGCGAGGACACGGCGCGCGACCGCCGTCGGTCAGACCCCGAAGGCCGCCGGATAACGGATCACTCCGCGCGGAACCGGCCGGGACCCGTCGAGGACCAGCGCCATCATCGCCTCGTCCGGCACCTCGAAGCTTGGCCGGATCCCGTACTCGGAGGCCGGAACGAAGCCGAACCTCGGGTAGTACTCCGGGTGCCCGAGTACCAGTACCAGGTTCTCCTCGCCGCGCAGCCGTGCGGCGTCCAGCACCGCGCGGATCACGGCCTGTCCTGCGCCCCGCCGTTGCAGCCCGGGGGCCGCCGCGCAGGGGGCCAGTGCCAGTGCGGGCGCGTCGCCCACGTGACAGCGGGTGACCAGGGCGTGCGCGACGATCCCGTCGCCCTGGCCCTCGGCCACGTACGAGAGTCCCGGTACCCAGGCGTCGGCGTCGGCGCGCAGCGCGTCGACCAGGTCGGCCTCGGCGGGGGTCCCGAACGCGGCGGCGTTGAGCGCGTGCACGGCGGCAAGGTCCGCCGCCGTCTCGGGGCGCGTGCGCCACCGGGGGTCGGCGGGGCGCAGTGCGTACGCCACGTAGCCGTACTCCGCCGCGTGGTCCCGGCGCATCGCCAGTTCCGCGCGGGTGGCCCCGAGGGCCGACGCCATGCCGGGCGCGGTCGGGTCGGCCGACCCGACGCGCTCGGCGAGCGGGACGTAGTACTCGTCCCAGTCGCTCTCGGGCTGTTCGTACGCCCCGAGGACGTGGTACCCGGCGGCGACGGCGGCCGCGGTGACCTCCGCCACTGGCCGCAGGGAGCCGTGGCCGCGCCAGAACTCCCGGGCTTCTTCGGACGGCTCGTCGGTCGTCCAGACGCACTCGGAGACCATCAGCGAGCCGCCGGGCGCGAGCAGCCGCCGCCAGGAGGCCAGCGCGGTGTCGAACCCGATGTTGTACGCCGAGCCCTCGGCCCAGACCAGGTCGAACGACCCGTCGGGGAAGTCGGCGGGGGACAGCTCGCCCATGTCGGCCCTGACGGTGCGGACGGCGGCGCCGAGCCCGCGGGCGTCGGCGGCCTGCCGCAGCTCGTCCAGGAACGGCTCGTGCAGGTCGACGGCGGTCACGTCGGCACCCGCCTCCGCCGCGAGCAGCAGTGCGGCACGGCCGGGGCCGCAGCCCAGGTCGAGGACGCGCGGCCGCTCGGGCAGCGGACCGCAGAGGGAGAGCAGACGCCGGGTGGTGGCGTCGGAACCGGGGCTCTGCCGGGGCAGGCCGTGGTGGAGGGAGAAGAACGCCTCGTACTGGGCGTCGTGCTGGATGTCGTCGTGCTGGGCGTTGTCGGTCAACGTGAAACCCTTTGGAAGGAGAGGGCTCCGGCCGACGTCAGGCGTCGGTCAGCCGTGAACCCGGATGCTGAGGAAGGACCGGGAGGTGGCGGTGCTGCGCACGGCAGCCCCTATCGCGGCGGTCATCAACCTCAGCTCCTCTCTCGACTCGGCTGTACCAGTCACGGACGAGACCCGAATGCCGATGCGGCTCGGTGCAGCTGGGTGCAACCGAAGCAATCGAATGTCTCTGCGAAAAGCCTAACATCCGTCAGTGACAGACCTTCGCCTCGTGCACCGCGTGGCCGCCCGGCTCCAGCTGGAACGTGCAGTGCTCGACGTCGAAGTGGTCGCCGAGGCAGCCCTGGAGCTCGTGCAGCAGCTTCTCGTGGCCGACCGTGTCCAGGGCGTCCTGGTCCACCACCACGTGCGCCGAGAGCACCGGCATGCCCGAGGTGATCGTCCAGGCGTGCAGGTCGTGGACGTCGTCCACGCCGGGCAGCGCCAGGATGTGGGCCCGCACCTCCGCCATGTCGACGTCCTTGGGCGCGGCCTCCAGGAGGACGTTCAGGGTCTCCTTGAGGAGCTTCAAGGTGCGCGGGACGATCATGAGGCCGATCACCAGCGAGGCGATCGGGTCGGCGGCCTGCCAGCCGGTCAGCAGGATCACGCTCGCCGAGACGAGCACGGTCAGCGAGCCGAGGGTGTCCGCCAGCACCTCCAGGAAGGCGCCGCGCACGTTCAGGCTGTCCTTCTGGCCCCGCATGAGCAGCGAGAGCGAGACCAGGTTGGCGACCAGGCCGACCAGCGCGAAGCCGATCGCCAGCTTGCCGTCGGTCTCCGCCGGGCTGATGAACCGCTCGACCGCCTCGAAGAGCACGTAGCCGCCGACGCCGAGCAGCAGCAGACAGTTGGCGAGCGCCGCCAGGATCTCGGCCCGCGCGAGGCCGAAGGTGCGCCTCGCGGTCGCGGGGCGGCCCGCGAAGCGGATCGCCAGCAGCGCCATGCCGAGCCCCACCGCGTCCGTCGCCATGTGCGCCGAGTCGATGACCAGCGCCAGCGAGTTGGCGAGGACGCCGCCGACTATCTGGACCAGCATCACGCCGATGGTGATCGCCAGCGCGATCTTCAGGCGTCCGGCGTACGCGGCGGACACGGTCCCGCCCGCCTCCGCGCCGTGCGTGTGCCCGTGGTCGTGCCCAGCCCCCATGAGGACGCCTCCCGATCGTCTGCCCAGCCGTCGGTCCGGCTCGGGACCAGGGGCAAGTGAACTACGGGTGGGGGGTATGTGCAACACGGTACTGAACACCGTTGTCATGTGCCCTGACCTGCGGAAATGTCCGCAGGTCAGGGCTGTGGGCGAGTGGCGCCCCGACGCGTGGACGATCAGCGCCCCGCGCCGCGCGCGCTCATGCGCCGCGCGCCTCGGGGTGGTGCAGCAGCCATCCCTCCCAGGCCGACTCGACCATCTCGCGCACTCCGCGCGAGGCCGTCCAGCCCAACTCCTCCGCGATCAGTCCGACCGACGCGACGGCCCGCGCCGAGTCACCCGGGCGCCGCGCCTCCACGACCGGCTCGACGCGCCGCCCCGACACCTCGGCGATCAGGTCGATCAGCTCGCGCACCGACACCCCCTCGCCCCTGCCGACGTTCAGCGTCAGGTCCCCGCCGTGTCCGGGCGACGCGAGCCGCCGCGCCACGGCCAGGTGCGCGTCCGCGATGTCGGCGACGTGCACGTAGTCCCGTACGCAGGTGCCGTCCTGCGTCGGATAGTCCGCGCCGAAGATCCGCGGCGCCTCGCCCCTGGTGATCCGGTCGAACACCATCGGGATCACGTTGGACACCCCGACGTCCGAGAGCTCGGGGCGCGCGGCCCCCGCCGCGTTGAAGTAGCGCAGACAGGCCGTGGAGACGCCGTGCGCCCGGCCCACCGCCCGCACCAGCCACTCGCCCGCCAGCTTCGTCTCCCCGTACGGGTTGATCGGCGCCGTCGGGGTGTCCTCCGCGATCACCTCGACCGAGGGCACGCCGTAGACGGCGGCGGACGAGGAGAAGAGGAAGCTGCCGATCCCCGCCGCGACGACGGCCTCCAGCAGCGTGGTCAGCCCGCCCACGTTGTCCCGGTAGTAGAGCAGCGGCCGCTCGACGGACTCGCCGACCTTCTTGCGCGCGGCGAGGTGCACCACGCCCGTGACCCCGTGCTCGGCGAACGTGCGGTCCAGCAGCTCGCGGTCGTACGCCGAGCCGCGCACCAGGTCGACGCCCCCGGGCAGCCGGTCGGGAAATCCCGAGGACACGTCGTCCAGCACGACCACCCGCTCCCCGGCCTCCGTCATGGACCGGGCCACGTGCGCCCCGATGTATCCCGTTCCGCCTGTGATCAGCCATGTCATGACGGCCAGCCTAGGCGCGGGCCCCGGGACCCACGGGTTCCGGGCCGTCGGCCCCGCGGCGTGCACGCGGTGTGCACGCGGTTTGTGGGGCGAGGCACTGATCGACGATGATGATCGCCGAGGCCCATTCGGAGCCTGCCCGTGGCCGTGGGGGAACGGAAACGGGCAGTGGATTCGCGGTTCCGTTCATCCGATAGCCTCAGCCGACGTGCCGCCGCCCGCCCTGGGGCCGTACCGCCGCGCGCACCTGCCCCCATCAGCTCCAAGGAGTGAGTCCGTCTGTCGACCGCCATCCTCACCGGTCCGCCGGTACCCGGATCGTCGCTCGAAGGCGAGCTGCGGTCGCTGGGCTTCGACGTCCGCATCGCACCGGGACCCGACGAGGCCGCCGCGCTGCTCGCCGCGGTCCCGGCCGCCGAGCGCGTCGCCGTGGTGGACCCCCGCTTCGTGGGCCACGTCCACGCGCTGCGCCTCGGCCTGACCGACCCGCGCTTCGCCGCCGCCGCGATCCCCGGCGCGCTCACCGCGCAGCCCGAGGCCCGCGCCGCCCTCGCCCGCGCCCTGGAGGCGCTGCCCACCGCGGACCACGGCGCGGCCTCCGCGGCCGCCGGGGACCACGGCGCGGCCTCCGCGACCGTCACCGGGCTGCCCGACCTCGTCGCCGAGGCCCTCGACGCCGAAGGCACCCCCGTGCAGCGGCCCGAGCTGGGCTCGCTCGTCGCGGACGTGCCGCGGGACGAGGCGGACCGCGCGGCGGCCGTCGCCGCCGTCGCCGCCGTGGACGACGAGGCCGTGCGGCTGCGCTCAGCGGTGAAGGCCCGCGACGGCTTCTTCACCACGTTCTGCGTCAGCCCGTACTCCAAGTACATCGCCCGCTGGTGCGCCCGCCGCGGCCTGACCCCCAACCAGGTCACCACCGCCTCCCTGCTCACCGCGCTCGTCGCGGCGGGCTGCGCGGCCACCGGCACCCGCGGCGGCTACGTCGTCGCCGGCCTCCTGCTCCTCTTCTCCTTCGTCCTGGACTGCACGGACGGGCAGCTCGCCCGCTACTCGCTCCAGTACTCGACGATGGGCGCCTGGCTGGACGCCACCTTCGACCGGGCCAAGGAGTACGCCTACTACGCGGGCCTGGCGATCGGCGCCGTACGCGGCGGCGACGACGTGTGGGTCCTGGCGCTCGGCGCGATGGTCCTCCAGAGCTGCCGCCACATCGTGGACTTCTCCTTCAACGAGGCGAACCACGACGCCACCGCCAACACCAGCCCCACCGCCGCCCTCTCCGACAAGCTCGACAGCAAGGGCTGGACGGTCTGGGTCCGCCGGATGATCGTGCTGCCGATCGGCGAGCGCTGGGCCATGATCGCGGTCCTCACCGCGCTCACCACGCCCCGGATCGTCTTCTACGCGCTCCTGGCCGGCTGCGCCTTCGCCGCCTGCTACACCACGGCGGGCCGCCTGCTGCGCTCGCTGACCCGCAAGGCGAAGCGCACCGACCGCGCCGCCCAGGCGCTCGCCGACCTCGCCGACAGCGGCCCGCTCGCCGAGCTGGTCGCCCGGCGCGGCCCCAAGGTCCCGTCCGCCCCCGTGCTCGCCGCGATCGGCGCGGTCGCGCTGGTCGCCGCCGCGCTCACCCAGCCCTTCGGCTCCCGGCAGATGGTCGTCGCGGCGGTGTTCTACGCCGTCCTCTCCGGCCTCGCCGTCGCGGCCCCCCTCAAGGGCGCCCTGGACTGGCTCGTGCCGCCGCTCTTCCGCGCCGCCGAGTACCTCACGATCCTCATCCTGGCCGCCCGCTCGGACGTCCCGCACGCGGTCCCCGCCGCCTTCGGACTGGTCGCCGCGGTCGCCTACCATCACTACGACACGGTGTACCGGATCCGCGGCGGCACCGGCGCACCGCCCCAGTGGCTGGTGCGGACCATCGGCGGCCACGAGGGCCGCACCCTGGTGGTGACGGTGCTCGCCGCCGCGCTGACGACGACGGACACCCGGTTCACCCTGGCGCTCACGGCGCTGGCCTGCGCCATCGCGCTGGTCGTGCTGGTGGAGTCCATCCGCTTCTGGGTGTCCTCCGGAGCACCCGCCGTACACGACGAAGGAGAACCCGCATGATCGGCCTCGTACTGGCAGCCGGTGCTGGACGGCGTCTGCGCCCCTACACCGACACGCTCCCGAAGGCCCTCGTGCCCGTGGCCGGCGAGAAGACCGTCCTCGACCTCACCCTCGCGAACTTCGCCGCCGTCGGCCTCACCGAGGCCGCGATCGTCGTCGGCTACCGCAAGGAGGCCGTGTACGCGCGCAAGGAGGAGCTGGAGGCGACGTACGGCCTGAAGCTCACCCTCGTCGACAACGACAAGGCGGAGGAGTGGAACAACGCCTACTCCCTGTGGTGCGCCCGCGAGGTCCTCAAGCGCGGCGTGATCCTCGCCAACGGCGACACCGTCCACCCCGTCTCCGTCGAGGAGACCCTGCTCGCCGCGCGCGGCGAAGGGCAGAAGATCATCCTCGCCCTCGACACGGTGAAGGACCTCGCCGACGAGGAGATGAAGGTGATCACCGAGGACGGCAAGGGCGTCCGGCGCATCACCAAGCTGATGGACCCGGCCACCGCCACCGGCGAGTACATCGGCGTCACGCTCATCGAGCCCGAGGCCGCCGAAGAGCTGGCCGACGCGCTGAAGGCCACCTTCGAGCGCGACCCCGACCTCTACTACGAGGACGGCTACCAGGAGCTGGTGAACCGCGGCTTCACCGTCGACGTGGCGCCCATCGGCGACGTCCCCTGGGTCGAGATCGACAACCACGACGACCTCGCGAAGGGCCGTGAGATCGCGTGCCTGTACTGACCCGGCTCATTCCGTCGCCGGTCGTCGTCGACATCAGCAGCGGCGCGCTGGACGACCTGGCCGGCCTCCTGGCCGACCAGCGGATCTCCAACGCGGGCCGCCTGTCGATCGCGATCAGCCGCGGATCAGGCCAGGCGCTGCGCGAGCGCCTCGCGCCGCTGCTGCCGGACGCCGACTGGTACCCGGTCGCCGACGGCACCATCGACTCCGCGGTGCAGCTCGCCGACGACATAAAGGGCAAGCGGTACGACGCCGTCGTCGGCCTCGGCGGCGGCAAGATCATCGACGTGGCGAAGTACGCGGCGGCCCGGGTCGGCCTGCCCATGGTCGCCGTCGCGACCAACCTCGCGCACGACGGCCTCTGCTCGCCGGTCTCCATCCTGGACAACGACAACGGCAGGGGCTCCTACGGAGTCCCGACCCCGATCGCGATGGTCATCGACCTCGACTACGTCCGCGAGGCGCCCGACCGGTTCGTCCGCTCGGGCATCGGCGACGCGATCTCCAACATCTCCGCCATCGCCGACTGGGAGCTCTCCCGCGACGTGACCGGCGAGAAGGTCGACGGCCTCGCCGCCGCCATGGGCCGTACGGCGGGCGAGGCGGTGCTGCACCACCCGGGCACCGTCGCCGACGACGAGTTCCTCACCGTCCTCGCCGAGTCGCTGGTCCTGTCCGGCATCGCCATGTCGATCAGCGGCGACTCCCGGCCCTCGTCCGGCGCCTGCCACGAGATCAGCCACGCCTTCGACCTGCTCTACCCCAAGCGGGCCGCCAGCCACGGCGAACAGGTCGGCATCGGCGCCGCCTTCGCGATGCACCTGCGCGGCGCCCGCGACGCGTCGGGCCACTTCGCCGACGTGCTCCGCAGGCACGGACTGCCGGTGCTCCCCGACGACATCGGCTTCTCCACGGACGAGTTCGTCAAGGCCGTGGAGTACGCGCCGCAGACCCGGCCCGGCCGGTTCACCATTCTTGAGCACCTTGACCTCACCACCGATCAGATCAGGGACGCGTACGCCGACTATGCAAAGACCATCCGTAGCTGAGCTCCGCCCGGTCGTTCACCCGGCAGGAGTGAAGGACCGGCGCAGCGGAGAGCACTGGGGCGGCCGCCTGTACATGCGCGAGATCTCGCTGCGCATCACCCGCCTCCTGGTCACCACCAAGGTCACGCCGAACCAGCTGACCTACGTGATGACCATCGCGGGCGTCCTGGCGGCCCCCGCGCTGCTGGTGCCCGGCATCTGGGGCGCCGTGCTCGGCGTCGTCGCCGTCCAGATGTACCTGCTGCTCGACTGCGTCGACGGCGAGGTCGCCCGCTGGAAGAAGCAGTTCTCGCTCTCCGGCGTCTACCTCGACCGCGTCGGCGCCTACCTGTGCGACGCCGCCGTCCTGGTCGGATTCGGACTGCGCGCCGCCGACCTGTGGGGCACCGGGCGCATCGACTGGCTGTGGGCCTTCCTGGGCACGCTCGCCGCGCTCGGCGCCATCCTGATCAAGGCCGAGACCGACCTCGTCGGCGTCGCCCGCCACCAGGGCGGCCTGCCCGTCGTCAAGGACGCCGCGGCCGAGCCCCGCTCGTCCGGCATGGCGCTCGCCCGCAGGGCCGCGGCCGCGCTGAAGTTCCACCGCCTGGTCCTGGGCATCGAGGCGTCGCTGCTCATCCTGGCGCTGGCGATCGCCGACCACGTCCGCGGCGACCTGTTCTTCTCGCGGGTCGGCGTCGCCGTGCTCGCCGGCATCGCGCTGCTCCAGACGCTGCTGCACCTGGTGTCCATCCTCGTCTCCAGCAGGCTGAGGTGAGCGCCGTGCGGCAGTCGCAGCCGCTGAAGGTCGGCGCGGTCATCATCACCATGGGCAACCGCCCCGACGACCTGCGCGCCCTCCTGGAGTCCGTCGCCAAGCAGGACGGCGACCCGATCGAGACCGTCGTCGTCGGCAACGGCGCCCCGGTCACGGGCGTCGAGGACTTCCCCTTCGTCCGCACCGTCGACCTGCCCGAGAACCTGGGCATCCCCGGCGGGCGCAACGTCGGCATCGAGGCGTTCGGCGCGCACGGGCAGGACGTCGACGTGCTGCTGTTCCTGGACGACGACGGCCTCCTGCCGAACACCGACACCGCCGAACTGGCCCGCGCGGCCTTCGCCGACGATCCGGAGCTCGGCATCATCAGCTTCCGCATCGCCGACCCGGAGACCGGCCTCACCCAGCGCCGCCACGTGCCCAGGCTCCGCTCGTCGGACCCGATGCGCTCCTCGCGCGTGACGACCTTCCTCGGCGGCGCCAACGCCGTACGGACGAAGGTCTTCGCCGAAGCGGGCGTCCTGCCGGGCGAGTTCTTCTACGCGCACGAGGAGACCGATCTGGCCTGGCGCGCGCTCGACGCGGGCTGGCTGATCGACTACCGCGCCGACATGGTGCTCTTCCACCCGACGATGCCGCCGTCGCGGCACGCCACCTACCACCACAACGTGGCCCGCAACCGCGTCTGGCTCGCCCGCCGCAACCTCCCCGCGCCCCTGGTGCCCGTCTACCCGGGCGTCTGGATGCTGCTCACGCTGGCCCGGCGCCCCTCGGGCCCCGCGCTCAAGGCGTGGTTCGCCGGGTTCAAGGAGGGCTGGAAGGCACCCTGCGGACCTCGGCGTCCGATGAAGTGGCATACGGTATGGCGCCTGACCCGACTGGGCCGACCACCCGTCATCTGACAAGCTCGATGGCGGAGGACCTTCACGAGCTCTTGAGAAGGCCGACGACCATCGGGCGCAACACCGGGACCTGTCCGCCTCAGCCGCGCCCGCGACTGGCTGCGCATCTTGAACACGGAAGTTTCGACTTGTGAGTGACACAACCCAAGACGGTGCGGTCGCCGTGGCCACCGCGCCTTCCCCCGACGACGGTCTGTCACCGGCCGAGCTGGCCGCCAAGTACGGTCTGTCGGTCAGTGGCGCCAGGCCCGGACTCTTCGAGTACATCAGGCAACTGTGGGGCCGCCGCCACTTCATCCTGGCGTTCTCCCGGGCCAAGCTCACGGCCCAGTACAGCCAGGCGAAGCTCGGCCAGATCTGGCAGGTGGCGACGCCGCTGCTCAACGCGGCCGTCTACTACCTGATCTTCGGGCTGATCCTGAACGCGGGCCGCGGGATGGAGAAGAACGTCTACATCCCGTTCCTGGTGACGGGCGTCTTCGTCTTCATGTTCACCCAGACCTCGGTGATGGCCGGCGTCCGGGCGATCTCCAACAACCTCGGCCTGGTGCGGGCGTTGCACTTCCCGCGCGCCTCGCTGCCGATCTCGTTCGCGCTCCAGCAGCTCCAGCAGCTGCTGTACTCGATGATCGTGCTGCTGATCGTCGCGGCGTCGTTCGGCAGCTACCCCTCGCTGAGCTGGCTGCTGATCGTGCCCACGCTGGCGCTGCAGTTCGTCTTCAACGTCGGCCTCGCGCTGGTCATGGCGCGGCTCGGCAGCAAGACCCCCGACCTCGCCCAGCTGATGCCGTTCATCATGCGGACCTGGATGTACGCATCCGGCGTGATGTTCTCGATCCCGGTGATGCTCAAGGACAAGCCGGCCTGGATCGCGGACGTGCTGATGTACAACCCGGCGGCGATCTACATGGACCTGATGCGCTTCTCGCTCATCGACGGGTACGGGGCGTCGAACCTGCCCGCGCACGTCTGGCTCGCGGCCCTGGGCTGGGCGGTCGTCGTGGGCGTCGTGGGCTTCGTGTTCTTCTGGAAGGCTGAGGAACGGTACGGCCGTGGCTGAGACGGACAAGAACAAGGCGCGCGTCCCCACCGTCATCGCCGAGGACGTGCACATCGTGTACCGCGTCAACGGCGCGGGCGGCGGCAAGGGCAGCGCGACGGCGGCGCTGAGCCGGATAATCCGCCGCGACAAGAGCGAGTCGCGCGGGGTGCGCAAGGTGCACGCCGTGCGCGGCGTCTCCTTCACCGCGTACCGCGGCGAGGCCATCGGCCTCATCGGCACCAACGGCTCGGGCAAGTCGACCCTGCTCAGGGCGATCGCCGGGCTCCTGCCCACCGAGAGCGGCAAGGTCTACACCGACGGGCAGCCCTCGCTGCTCGGGGTGAACGCGGCGCTGATGGGCGACCTGACCGGCGAGAAGAACGTCATCCTCGGCGGCCTGGCGATGGGCATGTCCCGCGAGGAGATCCGCGAGCGCTACCAGAGCATCGTCGACTTCTCGGGCATCAACGAGAAGGGCGACTTCATCACCCTGCCGATGCGGACGTACTCCTCCGGCATGGGCGCCCGGCTCCGGTTCGCCATCGCGGCGGCCAAGGACCACGACGTGCTGATGATCGACGAGGCGCTGGCCACCGGCGACCGCAGGTTCCAGGTCCGCTCCGAGCAGCGGATCAGGGAGCTGCGCAAGGAGGCCGGCACGGTCTTCCTGGTGAGCCACAGCCACAACTCGATCCGCGACACCTGCGACCGGGTGCTGTGGCTGGAGAAGGGCGAGCTCCTGATGGACGGGCCCACGGACGAGGTCATCAAGGAGTACCTGAAGGAGACCGGCAAGTAGTCCGCCGGTCGGCGTGCGAAGGGGGCCACCGTCCGGTGGCCCCCTTCGCGCCGTCTCAGACCTTCACGGGGGTGCGTTCCCCGGGCGCGGTCCCCGCTTCCTCGCTCAGCCCCACCCGCGCGTGCAGCCCGCGCAGCGCGCGCGGCGCGTACCAGGCCCGGCGGCCCAGCACCCGCATCGCGGCGGGCACCAGCACGCCGCGCACCGCGACCGCGTCGATCACGATCGCGAGCCCGGTGCCGAGCCCGAACATCTGGAGGAAGCTGATCTCGCCCGTGCCGAAGGCGAAGAAGCTCACCGCGAGCAGCCCCGCCGCCGTGCTGACGATCCGGCCGGTCCGCGCCAGCCCCTCGGTCACCGCGGTGGCGTTGTCCGCCCCCGCCTCGTGCAGCTCCTTCATCCGGCTGGTCACGAACACCTCGTAGTCCATCGAGAGCCCGAAGGTGACGCAGAACAGCAGCACGGTCATGGAGGTGTCCAGCGGCTGCGGGGTGAAGCCGAGCAGCCCCGCCAGGTGCCCGTCCTGGAAGATCCACACCATGGCGCCGATCGCGGCCGACAGGCTGACCGCGTTCAGCAGCAGGGCCCGCAGCGGCTGGACGACGCTGCCGGTGAAGAGGAACAGCAGGACGAAGGTGGTGAACAGGACGAGCCCGACGGCGGCGGGCAGCCGGTCCGCGATGGACCGCTTGGAGTCCACGAGCAGCGCGTCCACCCCGCCGACCAGCGCGTCGGCGCCCGGCGGCGCGGGCACGGCGCGCACCTCCCGTACGAGCCGCTGGGCGGCGGCCGACTTGGCCTCGGGCGCGCCGACCACGACCAGCCGCTGGGCGTCTCGGCGGCCGAGCGCGGCGGCCGCGGGACCCGCGGCCCCCGCCCGGTAGGAGCCGCCGCTCGCGTCCACCCGGCGCACCCCTTCGACGCGCGAGAGTTCGGCCGCGTACGCCGCGAGCGCCGTGCCGTCGACGCGGCCCCTGAGGACCACCTGCACCGCGTCCGCGTCCGAGCCGGGGAAGCCGCGCTCCAGCGCGGCGGCGACCCGGCGGCCCGACGCGTCCTCGTGCATGACGCGCTCGTCGGGCGTGCCGAAGGTGACCCCGAGCAGCGGGGCCGCCATCGCCAGCAGGACCGCGAGCACCGGCAGCGCGGTCAGCGCGGGGCGCCGCATCACCGCGCCCGCGAGCCGCCCCCACAGCGGCGCGTCGGCCCGCCGCGCGGCCGCGGCCCAGGGCAGCCGCCCCCGGTCGACGCGGTGGCCGAGGAGCGCCAGCAGCGGCGGTACGACGAGGAGCGCGGCGAGCACGGCGAGGACGACGACCCCGATGCCCGCGTAGGCGAACGAGCGCAGGAAGTACGGCGGGAAGAGCAGCAGCGTGGCGAGCGCGGCCACCACCGTGGCGGCCGAGAAGACGATCGTGCGCCCGGCGGAGCGCACGGTGGTGCGCAGCGCGTCGTCGATCGCGTCGCCCGCCGCGAGCTGTTCGCGGAAGCGGCTGACGAGCAGCAGCCCGTAGTCGATGCCGAGGCCGAGCCCGAGGGCCGTGGTGAGGTTGACCGAGAAGACCGAGACGTCGGTGAGGCTGCCGATGACGTACAGCTCGGCGAAGGTCCCGGCGACGGCGAAGAGGCCGATGGCCAGCGGCAGCAGCGCGGCGACCAGGCTGCCGAAGGCGAGCACGAGCAGGACCAGGGTGAGCGGCACGGCGACGGCCTCGGCGAGCGCGAGGTCCTTGCCGACCCGGGTGGAGACCTCGTTGCTGACCGCGGCCGCGCCCCCGGCCAGCACCCGCACCCCGTCCCGCTCCCCGGCCAGCCGTTCGACCAGCGCGGCGGCCCGCTCGTCGTCCTTGCCGTCGGCGCCCTTCACATGGGCGCCGACCAGGGCCTGGCGGCCGTCGTCCGAGCGCAGCAGCGGGCTGCGCCCCGCCCAGTAGGAGGAGACGTTCTCGACGTGCGGGTCGGCCTTGAGCACGGCGGTGATCTCCCGGCCGCGCGCGTCGGCGGCGGCGGCGGACGCGCCGTCGAGTTCGACGAGGAAGAGCAGGTTGGTGCTGCCTCCGAAGGTGTCCTCGATCAGTTTTCCGGCCCTGACGGACGGTGCGCCGGGGTCGTCGAAACCGCCGCCGCGCAGCACCCCGAAGGCGCCGGCGCCCAGGACGGCCAGTGCGGCCAGGGCGAGGGCGGCCAGCACGAGCAGGGTCCTGGCCCGGTGCAGGGCCAACTCGGCGATCTTGGTCAGCATGATCGTGCCCTTTCAATGTTCACGACGTTAACATTGAAGGTGACAGCGAATGTTACTACTGTCAACATCGGGCAGGATGCGGGTATGGCGACGATCTACGGAAGCAAGTCCGGCTACCACCACGGGGATCTGCGCAACGCGCTGATCGCCGCCGCCGCCGAACTCGCGGCCGAAGGCGGTCCCGACAAGGTCGTGCTGCGCGAGGCCGCGCGCCGCGTCGGCGTCTCGCCCGCCGCCGCCTACCGCCACTTCCAGGGCCAGGGCGACCTGCTGCTCGTCGTCGCCCTGCACTGCCACGACCGGCTGGCCGACGCCATGGAGCGGGCCGTCGCGGCGTCGGACGCCGACGCCGCGACGGCCGCCGGCGACCCGGGGGAGCGCGCCGAGCGCCGCGTGCGCGCGCTGGGGCGCGGCTACGTCGGCTTCGCGCTGGAGAACCCCGGCCTCTACCGCACCGCCTTCGGCGTCCCCAAGGTGGAGGAGGTGCCCGGCGAGGGGCCGGTGTACCGCTCGTACGCCCTGCTCTCCGAAGCGCTGGACGGCCTCGTCGCCGCCGGGCGGATGGCCGCCGGGGACCGGGCCGGGGCCGAGGTCGTGGCGTGGTCGGCCGTGCACGGCCTGTCCCTGCTCGTCATCGACGGCCTGAGCGGCCTCTCCGAGGAGGAGTGGGTGCCCGTCGTCGAACGGACCGTGGCCGTCACCGTCGCGGGACTGGCCGCCGGACGGGCTCTGGGGAGTCCGGCCGACACGGAGGGCGAATGACCGTCAAATCCGGTGGCATCAGGGAAGGTTGAGCCGGATCGGAGTGTTGTTGTAACGCTCCCAGCACCCCGTCGGAGTGCTGGGCGTTGTACAACGTAAGCTGTACGGATGCTGATTCGCCGCAAGTGGGGAGATACCCCCTCCGGGTCCCCCGGCTGAACCAGCGGCGTGTCCGAAATGGGATGTAATGGGTCGGCGGTGTAGAACGGGAGATGTGACGGCCATGACGGATGATCTCCAGCTCCGAGACGCTTTCGCCGTCCCCGTTCGAAACGTAGCGGGAAGCGTGCGGTGACCGGAATCCAACAGACGGCGCCCGCCTCGGCCGAGCGCGCCACCCTGGCCAAGGCCGCCCACGAGAACTTCCCCGTGGCGCCCTTCTTCCTGCCCCGCGCCTGGCGCGACGACCTCATGGCCGTGTACGGCTACGCCAGGCTCGTCGACGACATCGGCGACGGCGACCTCGCCCCCGGCGGCGCCGACGCCCGCCTCCTGGGCCTCGACCCGGAGGCCGCCGACGACCGGCTCGCCATGCTCGACGCCTTCGAGGCCGACCTCCACCGCGTCTTCGACGGCACCCCGCGCCACCCCCTGCTCCGCGCCCTGGTGCCCACCGTGCGCGGCTGCTCGCTCACCCCCGAGCCCTTCCTCGGCCTGATCGAGGCCAACCGCCAGGACCAGCGCGTGCGCCGCTACGCCACGTACGCCGACCTGCGCGCCTACTGCACCCTCTCCGCCGACCCGGTCGGCCGCCTCGTCCTCGGCATCACCGGCACCGCCAGCCCCGAGCGCGTCCGCCGCTCCGACGCCGTCTGCACCGCCCTCCAGATCGTCGAACACCTCCAGGACGTCGCCGAGGACCTCGCCCGCGACCGGATCTACCTGCCCGCCGACGACATGCGGGGGCTGCACGTCACCGAGGCCGACCTGGCCCGCCCCACGGCGAGCGCCTCGGTGCGCAGCCTGATCGCCTACGAGGCCGGGCGCGCCCGCGAACTGCTCGACGAAGGCACCGCCCTCGTGGGCAGCGTCCACGGCAGGCTCAGGCTCCTGCTCGCCGGATTCGTCGCAGGAGGGCGCGCCGCCCTGAGGGCGATCGCCGCCGCGGGACACGACGTGCTGCCCGGACCGCCCAAGCCGACCAAGCCCGTACTGCTGCGCGAAACGGGAGCCGTGCTGCGCAGCGCCCGGGGAGAGGGGTGAGCCGGACCATGGAGGGACAGCCACACATGACCGCGCCGGTCCAGGCCGCGTACAGCTACTGCGAGGCCGTCACCGGACAGCAGGCACGCAACTTCGCGTACGGCATCAGACTCCTGCCGCCCCACAAGCGCCAGGCCATGTCCGCGCTGTACGCGTTCTCGCGGCGCGTCGACGACATCGGCGACGGCCGACTGGCGCCCGGGACCAAGCGGGAACGCCTCGAAGCCACCCGCTCCGTCCTCGACCGGGTCCGCGCCGGCGACGTCGACGAGGACGACACCGACCCCGTCGCGGTCGCCCTCAGCGACGCGGCGCGCCGCTTCCCGCTGCCGCTCGGCGGCCTCGACGAACTCATCGACGGCGTACTGATGGACGTCCGCGGCGAGACCTACGAGACCTGGGACGACCTCAAGCTGTACTGCCGCTGCGTCGCGGGCGCCATCGGCCGCCTCTCGCTCGGCGTGTTCGGCACCGAGCCCGGCGCGCGCGACGCCGAACGCGCTGCCGAATACGCGGACACGCTCGGCCTCGCCCTGCAACTCACCAACATCCTCAGGGACGTTCGCGAGGACGCCGCCAACGGCCGCACCTACCTGCCCGCCGAGGACCTCGCCAAGTTCGGCTGCTCCAGCGGCTTCCACTCCACCACCCCGCCGCCCGGCTCCGACTTCACCGGCCTCGTCCACTACGAAGTGCGGCGCGCCCGCTCGCTGTTCGCCGACGGCTACCGGCTGCTGCCCATGCTCGACCGGCGCAGCGGCGCCTGCGTCGCGGCCATGGCCGGCATCTACCGCCGCCTCCTCGACCGTATCGAGCGCGACCCCGAGGCCGTCCTCCGCGGGCGCGTCTCCCTCCCCGGACACGAGAAGGCGTACGTCGCCGTGCGCGGCCTGTCGGGACTCGACGCCCGGACGATCTCGCGCCAGACCGCCAGGAGGCGGCCCTGATGCGCATCAGGTTCAACACGTGCACCATGAACGTGAACTGCGGGCGGCACGCAACCCTCCGCCGGGCTGCCGCGTCCCTGCCTGCAACGGCCTGCTCAGGGGAGGGCGCATGACCGAACGCGACGTGCGGACCGACCGCGCCGTGGTGATCGGCGGCGGCCTCGCCGGCATCACGGCCGCGCTGCGGCTCGCCGACGCGGGCCTGACCGTCACCCTCCTCGAAGGGCGCCCCAGGCTCGGCGGACTCGCCTTCTCCTTCCGCCGCGGCGACCTCACCGTCGACAACGGCCAGCACGTCTACCTGCGCTGCTGCACCGCCTACCGCTGGTTCCTCGACCGCGTCGGCGGCACCGAACTCGCCCCCGTGCAGGACCGGCTGGACGTCCCCGTCCTCGACGTCGGCCACCCCAAGGGCCCCCGCCTGGGACGACTGCGGCGCACCGCCCTGCCCGTACCGCTGCACCTCGCGGCCAGCCTCGCCACCTACCCGCACCTCTCCCTCGCCGAACGCGCGAGCGTCGGGCGCGCCGCCCTCGCCCTGAAGGGCCTCGACCCCGCCGACCCCGCGCTCGACGACATCGACTTCGCCGGCTGGCTCGCCCGCCGCGGCCAGTCCCCGCGCACCGTCGAAGCCCTCTGGGACCTGGTCGGCGTCGCCACCCTCAACGCCACCGCCCCGCACGCCTCCATGGGCCTGGCCGCGATGGTCTTCAAGACCGGCCTCCTCTCCGACCCCGGCGCCGCCGACATCGGCTGGGCCCGCGTGCCGCTGGGCGAACTCCACGACACGCTGGCCCGCAAGGCGCTCGACGCCGCGGGCGTCCGCACCGAACTGCGCGCCCGCGTCACCGCCCTCACCCGGGACGCGGACGGCCGCTGGCTCGTCGACACCGAGGACGAACGGTTCGGCGCCGACACCGTCGTCCTCGCCACCGCCCAGCACGAAGCCCATGGCCTGCTCCCCGAAGGCGCCCTCGCCGACCCCGACCGGCTCCTCGCCATCGACACCGCGCCGATCCTCAACGTCCACGTGGTCTACGACCGCAAGGTGCTCCGCCGCCCCTTCTTCACCGCGCTCGGCAGCCCCGTCCAATGGGTCTTCGACCGCACCGGGTCCTCCGGACTCACCGGCGGCGGCCAGTACCTCGCCGTGTCCCAGTCGGCCGCCCAGGACGAGATCGACACGCCGGTGGCCGAGCTGCGCGCGCGCTACCTCCCCGAGCTGGAGCGCCTGCTGCCCGCGGCCAGGGGCGCGGGCGTACGGGACTTCTTCGTCACCAGGGAGCGGACAGCGACGTTCGCCCCCACCCCAGGCGTCGGCCGGCTGCGCCCCGCGGCCAGGACCGACGCGCCCGGCCTCTACCTGGCCGGATCGTGGACCGCCACCGGCTGGCCCGCGACCATGGAGGGCGCCGTCCGCAGCGGCTTCAGCGCAGCGGGCGCGGCGCTCTCCGCGCTCGGCCGAGGACACGAGCACCCGCTCGGGGAGGCGGCATGAGCAGTTCGACCGATACAAGAGGAGAGACCGTGAACCCGGCGATTCCGGCTGTCGACACCGCGGACGTCACCGCGCTTCTGGAGCGCGGGCGCACCCTGTCCACTCCGGTGCTGCGTGCCGCTGTGGAACGGCTCGCCCCTCCCATGGACACCGTGGCCGCCTACCACTTCGGGTGGATCGACGCCCAGGGCAACCCCGCCGACGGCGACGGCGGCAAGGCCGTGCGCCCCGCGCTCGCGCTGCTCTCCGCCGAGGCGGCGGGCGCCCCGCCGGAGACCGGGATCCCCGGCGCCGTCGCGGTCGAGCTGGTGCACAACTTCTCGCTGCTCCACGACGACCTGATGGACGGCGACGAGCAGCGCAGGCACCGCGACACGGTGTGGAAGGTGCACGGCCCCGCCCAGGCGATCCTCGTCGGCGACGCGCTGTTCGCCCTCGCCAACGAACTGCTGCTGGAGCTCGGCACGGCCGACGCGGGCCGTGCGACGCGCCGGCTCACCACCGCCACCCGCAAGCTCATCGACGGCCAGGCCCAGGACATCTCCTTCGAGCACCGCGAGCGGGTCACCGTCGAGGAGTGCCTGGAGATGGAGGGCAACAAGACCGGCGCCCTGCTCGCCTGCGCCTCCTCGATCGGCGCGGTGCTCGGCGGCGCCGACGACCGCACCGCCGACCGCCTGGAGGCGTACGGCTACCACCTCGGCCTGGCCTTCCAGGCCGTCGACGACCTGCTGGGGATCTGGGGCGACCCCGAGTCCACGGGCAAGCAGACCTGGAGCGACCTGCGCCAGCGCAAGAAGTCCCTGCCGGTGGTCGCCGCCCTCGCGGCTGCCGGACCGGCGTCGACCCGGCTCGGCGAACTGCTCGCGGCCGACGCCAAGAGCAACGACTTCGACAGCTTCTCGGAGGAGGAGTTCGCCGCCAGGGCCGCCCTCATCGAGGAGGCGGGCGGCCGGGACTGGACCTCCCAGGAGGCGCGGCGGCAGTACGCCGTGGCCCTGGAGGCCCTGGAGGGCATCGACCTGCCGGTCCAGGTGCACGCCCAGTTGACCGCGCTCGCCGACTTCGTCGTCGTACGGAAGAGATGAGCGCCTTCGAAGGGCCGGTCACCCACCGGCGCATATGACTCGCAGTCGCCGGCCGGTGCCCCGCACGGGCGCACCGGCCGACGGAGACCCCAGCACAGCAGAGCGACCACTGCAACGAAGGGGAAGCCATGACAGCGACGACCGACGGAAGCACCGGGGCGCCAGGCCCCCTTGCCGCCTCGGCCAGCCGACCGCACGACCCGGCCGCGACCGGCACCGCGGCGGGCGCCGGCGGAGCACCCGCGGTGCTCGAAGCCGCGGAGCGGGCCGCCGCCCGCTCCACGGCCCACCTGCTCGCCCTCCAGGACGACCAGGGCTGGTGGAAGGGCGACCTCGAAACCAACGTCACCATGGACGCGGAGGATTTACTGCTCCGGCAGTTCCTGGGGATCAGTGACGCGCGGATCACCGAGGCCTCCGCGCGGCACATCAGGAACGAGCAGCGCGAGGACGGCGCCTGGGCCACCTTCTACGGCGGCCCCGGCGAACTCTCCGCGACCATCGAGGCGTACGTCGCGCTGCGGCTGGCCGGGGACGCCCCGGACGCGCCGCACATGGCGCGGGCCTCCGCCTGGGCCAGGGCGCACGGCGGCATCGCCGCGAGCCGGGTCTTCACCCGCATCTGGCTGGCGCTCTTCGGCTGGTGGAAGTGGGACGACCTGCCCGACCTGCCGCCCGAGATGATGTACTTCCCCAAGTGGTTCCCCCTCAGCATCTACAACTTCGGCTGCTGGGCGCGGCAGACCATCGTGCCGCTCACCGTCGTCTCGGCGCACCGCCCCGTACGGCCCGCGCCGTTCGCCCTGGACGAGCTGCACGCCGACGCCCGCAATCCCAGCCCGCCCAAAGCCTTTGCCCCGGCGGTCAGTTGGGAGGGGCTCTTCCAGCGCCTCGACCGGGTGGTGCACGCCTACCGCAAGGTCGCGCCGCGCCGGGTGCGCGGGGCCGCGATGCGCGCGGCGGCGCAGTGGATCGTGGAGCGGCAGGAGAACGACGGCTGCTGGGGCGGGATCCAGCCGCCCGCCGTGTACTCCGTGATCGCGCTGCACCTGCTCGGCTACGACCTGGACCACCCGGTGATGCGGGCGGGCCTCGAATCGCTCGACCGGTTCGCGGTCTGGCGCGAGGACGGCTCCCGCATGATCGAGGCGTGCCAGTCACCGGTCTGGGACACCTGCCTCGCCACGATCGCGCTCGCCGACGCGGGCCTGCCCCCCGACCACCCGGCCCTGGTCAAGGCCGCCGACTGGATGCTGGACGAGGAGATCGGCAAGTCGGGGGACTGGGCGGTGCGCAGACCCGGACTCGCCCCCGGCGGCTGGGCGTTCGAGTTCCACAACGACAACTACCCCGACATCGACGACACCGCCGAGGTCGTCCTCGCGCTGCGCCGGGTCGCGCACCCCGACCCGCAGCGCATGGAGGCGGCGATCGGCCGGGGGGTGCGCTGGGTGCTCGGCATGCAGTCCAAGAACGGCGCCTGGGGCGCCTTCGACGCCGACAACACCAGCAAGTTCCCCAACAGGCTGCCGTTCTGCGACTTCGGCGAGGTCATCGACCCGCCCTCGTCCGACGTCACGGGCCACGTCGTGGAGATGCTGGCCGTCGAGGGCAGGTCCCACGACCCGCGCACCCGGCGCGGCATCGACTGGCTCATCGCCGAACAGGAGCCCTGCGGCGCCTGGTTCGGCCGCTGGGGCGTCAACTACGTGTACGGCACGGGGTCGGTGGTCCCGGCCCTCACCGCCGCCGGGCTGCCGCTCGGGCACCCGGCGATCCGGCGCGCCGTGAGCTGGCTGGAGTCCGTGCAGAACGAGGACGGCGGCTGGGGCGAGGACCTGCGCTCCTACCGCGAGCACGGCCGGCCGGGCCGCGGGGAGTCCACCGCGTCGCAGACCGCGTGGGCGCTGCTTGCGCTGCTCGCGGCCGGCGAGCGGGAGGGCAAGGCGGTGGAGCGGGGCGTGGCCTGGCTCGCCGAGACCCAGCGCGAGGACGGCTCCTGGGACGAGCCGTACTTCACCGGCACCGGCTTCCCCTGGGACTTCTCCATCAACTACCACCTGTACCGGCAGGTCTTCCCGCTGACCGCGCTCGGCCGGTACGTCCACGGCGAGCCGTTCGCCGCGGGGCGCGAGGGGGCGTGATGGAACACCCCGACGGGGCGGCAGGGGCGAGCGGTACGCCGCTGCTCGTGGCCTGCGCGCTCGCCATCGAACGGTTCGCCCTGCGGGCCGGGGGGCGGGGCGTCGAGGCCCCCGGGCCGGTGACGGTGCTGCGCACGGGCATGGGCCCGGCGGCGGCCGAGCGCGCCGTCACGGGTGCGCTCGGCGGCGGGCCGCTGCGCGGTGCGGCGGTCGTCGCGTCCGGGTTCTGTGCCGGGCTGCGGCCCGGGATGCACCCGGGGGACCTGGTGGTGGCCGACGGGACCCGGATCGTCGGGGACCCGTCGGGCGCGACGCCGTGCGCGGGCACCGAGGTGCTGGTGAAGGCGCTCGCCGACGCACTGCCCGGCAGGACCGTGCACACGGGTCCGCTGGCGGGCTCCGACCACGTGGTGCGCGGCGCCGAGCGCGCCGCGTTGTGCGCCACGGGCGCGATCGCGGTGGACATGGAGTCCGCCGCCACGCTCCTGAGCGCCGTGCGCACCGGTTCGCGCGCGGTTGCGGCCGTCCGGGTGGTCGTGGACGCTCCTGAGCATGAACTTCTCCGAATTGGGACGGTACGCGGAGGAATATCAGCTTTCCGCGTTCTGCGCGCCGTTCTTCCGGCTTTCTTCGAATGGCACCGTTCTTTGCTGCTCCCCAGGAGGTGAGCTAGATGGCCATGCCGCTCCGCCAGACCATCCGGGTCGGGACGTATCTCTTTGAACAGAAGCTCCGCAAGCGGGAGAAATTCCCCCTCATCGTCGAACTCGAACCGCTCTACGCCTGCAACCTGAAGTGCGAGGGCTGCGGGAAGATCCAGCACCCGGCCGGGGTGCTCAAGCAGCGCATGCCGGTCGCACAGGCCGTCGGCGCGGTGCTGGAGTCCGGCGCGCCGATGGTCTCCATCGCGGGCGGCGAGCCCCTGATGCACCCTCAGATCGACGAGATCGTGCGGCAGTTGGTGGCGCGCAAGCGCTACGTCTTCCTGTGCACCAACGCCGTGCTGCTGCGCAAGAAGATGGACAAGTTCCAGCCGTCGCCGTACTTCGCCTTCGCCGTGCACATCGACGGCATGCGCGAGCGGCACGACGAGTCCGTCGCCAAGGAAGGGGTGTTCGACGAGGCGGTCGCGGCCATCAAGGAGGCCAAGCGGCGCGGCTTCCGGGTGACCACCAACTCCACCTTCTTCAACACCGACACCCCGCAGACGATCATCGAGGTGCTCAACTTCCTCAACGACGAGCTGAAGGTGGACGAGATGATGCTCTCGCCCGCCTACGCCTACGAGAAGGCGCCCGACCAGGAGCACTTCCTGGGCGTGCAGCAGACCCGCGAGCTGTTCAAGAAGGCCTTCGCGGGCGGCAACAGGCGCCGCTGGCGGCTCAACCACTCGCCGCTGTTCCTGGACTTCCTGGAGGGCAAGGTCGACTTCCAGTGCACGGCGTGGGCGATCCCCAACTACTCGCTCTTCGGTTGGCAGCGCCCCTGCTACCTGATGAGCGACGGGTACGTGCCCACCTACCGCGAGCTGGTGGAGAAGACCGACTGGGACAAGTACGGCCGGGGCAAGGACCCCCGGTGCGCCAACTGCATGGCGCACTGCGGCTACGAGCCGACCGCCGTGCTCGCCACCATGGGCTCGCTCAAGGAGTCCATCCGCGCCGCCCGTGAGACCGTCAACGGGAACAGGTGACGTCATGGCGGGCAACGGGCCCGTGAACCTGGGGCTCCCCGAGCCGCCGACCCGCCCCCTCGCGGTGCGCCGCCCCTCGCGGCGCATCCAGGTCGGGTCGGTGGCCGTCGGCGGGGACGCGCCGGTCTCGGTGCAGTCGATGACGACCACGCGTACGTCCGACATCGGGGCGACGCTCCAGCAGATCGCCGAGCTGACGGCCTCGGGCTGCCAGATCGTGCGGGTGGCGTGTCCGACGCAGGACGACGCGGACGCGCTGGCCACGATCGCGCGCAAGTCGCAGATCCCGGTGATCGCGGACATCCACTTCCAGCCGAAGTACGTGTTCGCGGCGATCGACGCGGGCTGTGCGGCGGTCCGGGTGAACCCGGGCAACATCAAGCAGTTCGACGACAAGGTCAAGGAGATCGCGCGGGCCGCGAAGGCCGCGGGCGTCCCGATCCGCATCGGGGTCAACGCGGGCTCGCTGGACCGGCGGCTGCTCGCCAAGTACGGCAGGGCCACGCCCGAGGCGCTGGTGGAGTCGGCGCTGTGGGAGTGCTCGCTCTTCGAGGAGCACGGTTTTCGCGACATCAAGATCTCGGTCAAGCACAACGACCCGGTCGTGATGGTCAACGCCTACCGGCAGCTCGCGGCGGCCTGCGACTACCCGCTGCACCTGGGGGTGACCGAGGCGGGCCCCGCCTTCCAGGGCACCGTCAAGTCGGCCGTCGCCTTCGGCGCGCTGCTCGGCGAGGGCATCGGCGACACCATCCGGGTCTCCCTCTCCGCGCCGCCCGCCGAGGAGGTCAAGGTCGGCATCCAGATCCTGGAGTCGCTGGGGCTGCGGCAGCGCCGCCTGGAGATCGTCTCCTGCCCGTCCTGCGGCCGCGCCCAGGTCGACGTCTACAGGCTGGCCGAAGAGGTCACCGCGGGCCTCGAAGGCATGGAGGTCCCGCTGCGCGTCGCCGTCATGGGCTGCGTCGTCAACGGCCCCGGCGAGGCGCGCGAGGCCGACCTCGGCGTCGCGTCGGGCAACGGCAAGGGCCAGATCTTCGTCAAGGGCGAGGTCATCAAGACCGTCCCCGAGTCGAAGATCGTCGAGACCCTGATCGAAGAGGCGATGAAGATCGCCGCGTCCATGGAGGAAGCGGGAGCGCCCGCCGGGCGTCCCGCCGTCACCGTGAGCTGAACCATACGAAGGGGGACCGGCGTGACGATTCTGGAGACCATCCGCGGGCCGCACGACCTCAAGGACCTGGACGGGGCCGAGCTCGACGAACTCGCGGCGGACATCAGGGAGTTCCTGGTACGGGCGGTGGCCAGGACCGGCGGGCACCTCGGGCCCAACCTGGGGGTGGTGGAGCTGTCCATCGCCCTGCACCGCGTCTTCGACTCGCCCGTGGACCGGATCCTGTGGGACACCGGACACCAGAGCTACGTGCACAAGCTCCTCACCGGCCGACAGGACTTCTCCAAGCTGCGCGGCAAGGGCGGCCTCTCCGGCTATCCCTCGCGCGAGGAGTCCGCGCACGACGTCATCGAGAACAGCCACGCCTCCACCGTCCTCGGCTGGGCCGACGGCCTCGCCAAGGCCCAGCAGGTGCTCGGCCGCACCGACCACGTGGTGGCGGTGATCGGCGACGGCGCGCTCACCGGCGGCATGGCCTGGGAGGCGCTGAACAACATCGCCGCCGCCAAGGACCGCCCGCTGATCGTCGTCGTCAACGACAACGAGCGCTCCTACGGGCCGACCATCGGCGGCCTCGCCAACCACCTCGCGACGCTGCGCACCACCGACGGCTACGAGCGGGTGCTGGCCTGGGGCAAGGACGTCCTCCAGCGCACGCCGGTGATAGGGCAGCCGCTGTACGAGTCGCTGCACGGCGCCAAGAAGGGCTTCAAGGACGCCTTCGCCCCGCAGGGCATGTTCGAGGACCTGGGGCTCAAGTACGTCGGGCCGATCGACGGGCACGACATCGAGGCCGTCGAGTCGGCGCTCAGCCGGGCCAAGCGCTTCCACGGGCCCGTCCTGGTGCACTGCCTCACCCGGAAGGGGCGGGGCTACGCGGCGGCCGAGGCCGACGAGGCGGACAGGTTCCACACCGTCGGGGCGATGGACCCGCTCACCTGCGAGCCGCTGACCCCGTCCAACGGCCCCTCCTGGACCTCGGTGTTCGGCGCCGAGATCGCGGAGATCGGCGCCGAGCGGCCCGACGTCGTGGCGATCACGGCGGCGATGCTGCACCCGGTGGGCCTGACCGAGTTCGCCGAGCGGTTCCCCGACCGGGTCTGGGACGTCGGCATCGCCGAGCAGCACGCGGTGTGCTCGGCGGCCGGGCTCGCCACCGGCGGGCTGCACCCGGTCGTCGCCGTCTACGCCACGTTCCTCAACCGGGCCTTCGACCAGCTGCTCATGGACGTGGCGCTGCACAAGTGCGGCGTCACCTTCGTCCTGGACAGGGCGGGCGTCACCGGCGTGGACGGCCCCTCCCACAACGGCATGTGGGACATGTCGATCCTCCAGGTGGTGCCGGGGCTGCGGATCGCTGCCCCGCGCGACGCCGACCAGCTCCGCGCCCAGCTGCGCGAGGCCGTGGACGTGTCCGACGCGCCGACGGTGCTGCGCTTCCCCAAGGAGTCGGTGGGCGAGCCGCTGCCCGCGCTGCGCCGCGTCGGCGGGGTGGACGTGCTGGCCGAGCCCGCCGAAGGGGAGTCCGAGGTGCTGCTGGTGGCGGTGGGGGCGCTCGCCGGGGTCTGCCTGCAGGCCGCCGGGCTGCTGGCAGGCGCGGGGACGCGGTGCACGGTCGTGGACCCGCGCTGGGTGAAGCCGGTCGATCCGGCGCTGCCGGAGCTGGCGCGCGGCAAGCGGCTGGTCGCGGTCGTGGAGGACAACAGCCGCGCGGGCGGCGTGGGCCAGGCGGTCGGCCAGGCGCTGGGCGACGCGGGCACGGACGTGCCGCTGCGCACGTTCGGCATCCCGGAGCAGTTCCTCGCGCACGCCAAGCGCGGCGAGGTGCTGGCCGACATCGGGCTCACCCCGGTCGAGATCGCGGGACGGATCACCGCCGCGCTGGCGGGCGAGGAAGGCGTGCGATGAGCGGCGAGGAGAGTGCGGCGTGAGCGGGGAGAGTGCGGCATGAGCAAGGAGTTCGACCTGGGCAGACTCCTGGCCGAGCGCGGCGCGGAGCGCTACGAGCTGCACGCGCGGCACCTGAACCACCAGCTGCCGCGCATGCTGCACACCATCGGCTTCGACAAGGTGTACGAACGGGCCGAGGGCGCGCACTTCTGGGACGCGGACGGCGCCGACTACCTCGACATGCTCGCGGGCTTCGGCGTGATGGGCCTGGGCAGGCACCACCCCGTCGTGCGCAAGGCGCTGCACGACGTGCTGGACGCCTCGCTCGCCGACCTGACCAGGTTCGACTGCCAGCCGCTGCCCGGCCTGCTCGCCGAGCGGCTGCTGGCGCACTCGCCGCACCTGGACCGGGTGTTCTTCGGCAACAGCGGCACCGAGGCGGTGGAGACCGCGCTGAAGTTCGCCCGGTACGCCACCGGCAGGCCCAGGGTCCTGTACTGCGCGCACGCCTTCCACGGCCTCACCACCGGGTCCCTCTCGGTCAACGGCGAGGACGGCTTCCGCGACGGCTTCGCCCCGCTGCTGCCCGACACCGAGATCGCCCTCGGCGACCTGGACGCGCTGCGCCGGGAGCTGAAGCGCGGCGACGTGGCGGCCCTCGTCGTGGAGCCGATCCAGGGCAAGGGCGTGCACGCGGCGCCGCCCGGCTTCCTGCGGGCCGCGCAGGAGCTGCTGCACCAGCACAAGGCGCTGCTCATCGCGGACGAGGTGCAGACGGGTCTGGGCAGGACCGGCGACTTCTACGCGTACCAGCACGAGGAGGGCGTCGAGCCCGACCTGGTGTGCGTCGCCAAGGCGCTCTCCGGCGGCTACGTGCCCGTCGGGGCGACCCTCGGCAAGGACTGGATCTTCAAGAAGGTCTACTCGTCGATGGACCGGGTGCTGGTCCACTCGGCCAGCTTCGGCTCCAACGCCCAGGCGATGGCGGCCGGGCTCGCCGTGCTCGCCGTCATGGAGGACGAGCAGGTCGTCGCGCGGGCCAGGACCACGGGCGAGCTGCTGAGGTCCCGGCTCGCCGCGCTCGTGGACCGCTACGAGCTGCTGCACGAGGTGCGCGGGCGCGGGCTGATGATCGGCATCGAGTTCGGCCGGCCCTCGTCGCTGAAGCTGCGCGGCAAGTGGACGGTGCTCCAGGCGGCCCGCAAGGGGCTCTTCGCGCAGATGGTGGTGGTGCCGCTGCTGCAGAAGCACCGGATCCTCACCCAGGTGTCGGGCGACCACCTGGAGGTGATCAAGCTCATTCCGCCGCTGGTGATCGACGAGGCGGACGTGGACCGGTTCGTGACCGCGTTCACCGCTGTGATGGACGACGCACACGGCGGCGGTGGGCTGATGTGGGAGTTCGGGAGGACACTGGTGAAGCAGGCCGTCGCGCAACGCTGACGTCCCCCACCGAGCTTTTGCCTCTCGGGCAAGAAATTTGCCCGAGAGGCATTTTGCTGGCGCAATGGAGACATGAAACCGCCTGCCGACCTCGGCGGGGCGCCCGACGAGGCACTGCCCGACGTCGCGCCCCAGCTGCGCGCCCTGCGCCGCCGCCGCGGACTCACCCTGGAGGCCGCCGCCCAGCGCGCCGGACTCTCGCCCGCCCATCTGTCCCGGCTGGAGACCGGCCGCCGCCAGCCCTCGCTGCCCATGCTGCTCGGGCTCGCCCGGATCTACGGCGCCACCGTCTCCGAGCTGCTCGGCGAGAGTGCCCCGGAGCGCGAGGCCGTCATCCGCGGCGGGCGGCTCGGGCCCGCCGAGGCCGACGGCTGGACGTACCAGCGGGCGGGCGGCCCCGGCCGCGCCATGCAGGCCCTGCGCGTCCAGGTGCCGTACGGCACCCAGGGCGACCTGGTGCGGGTGCACCCCGGCGAGGAGTGGCTGTACGTGCTCACCGGGCGCCTGCGCCTGAGCCTGGGCGAGGCCGTGCACGAGCTCGATCCGGGGGACAGCGCCCACTTCGACTCGCTCACCCCGCACCGGATCACCGCGGTGAGCCCGGGAGGGGCCGAGCTGCTCTTCGTGCACACCCTGCTGCAGAGCCCCGACCCGCACCCGCACGCCTGAGGAGAGGAAGCCCCATGGACCCGCAGTACCCGCACACCAACCCGGAGCGCGAGGAGAGCAGGTTCCCCAAGGGCCTGGTCATCCGGCTCTTCGCCTATCTCGTGGCCGGCCACCTCTTCGCGGCCTTCCTCTACCTGCTGTTCGCCATGGGCGGCGAATAGCCGGGAAGGCCGGCCGGCGCCGTACGCCCTAGCCGGCGTGCTCGACCAGGCGCTCGCGCAGCAGCCGCCGGGTCCCGGGGGTCAGGTTCAGGCCGTCGGAGAGGTAGCGGTCGGTGGAGCCCCAGACCTCCTCGATCGTGTCGAAGGCCCGGTTCAGGTAGGCGGCGCGCGCGTCGAACAGCGGCGCCAGCAGGTCCATCACCTCAGGGGACATCCCGGCGGCCGACTCGTCGCTGCGGCGGACCTTGTAGCGCCGGTGCGGGTCGTTGGACTTCAGGTAGTCCGCCTCGATCGCCTCGCGCGTCACGCCTATCGCCAGCAGCGTCACCGCGATCGAGAGCCCGGCCCTGTCCTTGCCCGCCGCGCAGTGCATCAGGGCGGGGACGCTGTCCTCGGCGAGCGCGTGCAGCACCCGGCTGTGCTCGGCCGTACGGTCCTTGATCATCGCGTGGTACGACTCCGCCATCCGGTCCGCGGCCCTGCCGTCGGCGAGGATGGAGCGCAGCTGGTCGAGGTTCCCGTCGCGCACCATCCGCCAGAACTCCGCGCCGTCCGCCGGGTCGGAGAGCGGTATGTTCACGTTGCGCACGCCCGGCAGCGCCACGTCGGGCCCTTCGAGCCGCTGGTCGGCGGAGTTGCGGAAGTCGAAGACCGTGTGCAGCCCCAGCGCGGTGAGGAACGCCGCGTCCTCGTCGGTCGCGTGCGCGAGGTGGCCGCTGCGGAAGAGCTTCCCGTACCGCACCCGCCCGCCGTCCTCGGTCGGCAGTCCGCCCACGTCGCGGAAGTTGCGCACGCCCGACAGCTCGGGCTCGGTGGACGGGACCTGCGGCAGCTGCTGGGTCACGGGGGGTTCCTCCGTCATCTCCCGGTCTCCGGGCTTCGGCGCGGCTCGGGTCGGCGCGGCTCGGCCGCCGTTGGCGCGATCTCGACGATACGACATGGGTTCCCCCGGCAACCGTCTTGCCCGGGAGAGGGGCCCCGTCCATGATGTGGGCATGATCGAGACCGGTGGCTCGGGTCGTGTCTGGCTGCTCTCCGGGGCGCGCGGGAGCTATGCGCTGCACGTCACCGACCGGGACGAGCTGCTGCACCTGCACTGGGGGCCGCGCATCCCGCTGGCCGCCGCCGAGGCACTGGCGGCCGAACCCGCCCCGCCGCCCTGGCCGTTCGAGTCGCCGCTGGACGGGCGCGAGGAGTACCCGGTGGAGGGCGGCCCGCGCTTCGTGCGCCCGGCCCTGTCCGTACGCACCGACGAGACGCGCGGCACCGAGTGGCGCTTCGACGGCGCCAGCGTCGAGGACGGGTCGGCCGAGGACGGGTCGGCCGAGGACGGGCCTGTCGAGGGCGGGCCTGCCGGGGGCGGGGGCCACGAACTACGCCTGGCGTTCACCGACCCGCTGCACCGGCTCGCCGTCACCCTGCACTACCGGGTGCGCGACGACACCGACGTCGTCGAACGCTGGACCACCCTCGACCACCTTGGCGACGGCCCGCCGCTCGACGTGCTGCGCGCCGACGCCGCCACCTGGACCCTGCCCCGCCGCGACCGCTGGCGCCTCTCCCAGCTGCACGGCAGATGGGCCGCCGAGACCCGGCTCGTACGCGCGGAGCTGACGCCGGGCGAGAAGGTCCTCGGCAGCAGGCGCGGCCACACCGGACACCAGCACCTGCCGTGGGCCGCCCTCGACGCGGAGGGCGCCACCGAGGAACGGGGCGAGGTGTACGGCTGCGCCCTCGGCTGGTCGGGGTCGTGGCGCATCGCCGTACAGCGACTGCCCGACGGGGCCGTGCAGATCACCGGCGGCGCCGGGCACGACGAGGCGGGGCTGCTGCGGCTCGGCCCCGGCGAGCGCTACACCTCGCCCGTCTTCGCGGGCCTGTGGACCGACGGCGGGTTCGGCGCGGCCAGCAGGGCCTGGCACGCCTGGCAGCTGGCGCACGTCGTCCCCCGCGCGCGGACGCCCCGGCCCGTGCTCTACAACTCCTGGGAGGCCACCGGCTTCGAGGTTTCCGACGAGCAGCAGCGCGGCCTCGCGCGGCGGGCCGCCGCCCTGGGCGTCGAGCTGTTCGTGGTCGACGACGCCTGGTTCGGGCGGCGCACCAGCGACCGGGCGGGCCTGGGGGACTGGACCCCGAACCCGGAGCGCTTCCCCGAGGGGCTGAAGCCGCTCGCCGACGAAGTGCACGCCCTGGGAATGCGGTTCGGCATCTGGGTCGAACCGGAAATGGTCAACGCCGACAGCGACCTCTACCGCGCGCACCCGGACTGGGCCCTCGTGGAGAAGGGGCGCACGCGCACGGAGTTCCGCAACCAGCTCGTGCTGAACCTGGCGCTCGACGAGGTGCGCGAGCACCTGTGGGAGCAGCTGGACGCGCTGCTCTCGTCCGTCCCCGTCGACTACGTGAAGTGGGACTTCAACCGCTGCCTCACCGACCGCCAGGAGCTGTGGCAGCGGCAGGTGGAAGGGGTGTACGGGCTCCTGGACCGGCTGCGCGCCGCGCATCCCGGCGTCGCCTTCGAGTCCTGCTCGGGCGGCGGCGGCCGGATCGACCTCGGCATCCTCTCCCGTACGGACCAGGTGTGGACGTCCGACAACACCGACCCGCTCGACCGGCTCGCCATCCAGCACGGCCTGAGCCAGCTGCACCCGGCGAGGGTGGCGGCCGCCTGGGTCACCGACAGCCCGCACGCCGAGCGCAACGGCCGGGTCAGCACGCTCCGCTTCCGCTTCGTGAGCGCCTTCGCCGGGGTCCTGGGCGTCGGCGCCGACCTCACGCGGTGGAGCGAGGAGGAGCTGGCCGAGGCCCGGGAGTGGGTGGCGCTCTACAAGGACGTCAGGCCCGTCGTCCAGCTCGGCGACGCCTACCGGCTGCGGCCGCCCGACGAGGCCCTGAGCGCCGTGCAGTACGTACGGGGCGACGACGTGGTGGTCCTGGCGTGGCTCAGGGCCCAGGCGTACGGGGAGCGGCCCCCGGCGCTCGGACTGCGCGGGCTCGACCCCGACGGCACGTACGTCTGCCGGGACACGGGGGCGGTGCACAGCGGCGCCGTACTGATGCACCGGGGGCTGCACACCGGGCTGCGCGGCGACCTCGACGCGACCGTGGTGCGGTTGCGCAGGCTCTGAGCGCCTGGGGGCGCGGGCCGGTGTCCGGCCATGAACGTTCCCGCCGGAAGGGAGGCGTGGGGCGGGCGCGCACGCGGTGACACGGGCGCGGGCCGTTCCACCGGGCCGTACGCCGCCATTGCCAGGCATACCGCCCCTTGTTGTACGCCGGGGAAAACAGCGCGGGAAGATCGCCGAACGGGCCCGAAAGTCACGTATCCCCGCATCAAGACCGGCGAGTAGCGTCGCAGCCCCCTGCCACGGTTTGGGAGGCAATGCGCGATGCCTGATCCCCGGCAGCACGAGACGGGCGACACCGGCGGAGCCGGAAACACCGGCGGCGCCGAGAACGAAGCAGCCAGCAAAGCAGCCAATGAGGCAGCCGGCGAAGCAGACAGCAAGGCAGCCAACAAGGCAGACAACAAGTACGAGCACTACGAGGGCGGCAGTGCCGAGGCCGAGCGGCAGGTCTTCGCCGAACTCGCCGGGCGGATCGTGCGCGTCCAGGAGGTGAACCGGCGCAAGGGACGGCTGCCGGGGCCCGACCGGGCGTTCCACGCGAAGACCACGCTCGCCGTCGACAACGCGCGGATCCGCTTCCGCGACGACCTGCCGCCCGGCCTGACGGTCGGGTACGCCCGGCCCGGCGCGGAGTACCGGGCCGTCGTCCGGTTCTCCAACGCATCCGGGATCCCGCGGCCCGACGCGGCGCCCGACCTGCGCGGCATCGCCGTGCGCGTCGTCGTCTCCGACCAGGAGCGGCACGACCTGCTGCTGCTCAACACCCCGGCGTCGCACGCCGCCAACGCCCGCGAGTTCGTCGGCTTCTCCGTCGTCATGGCGGGCGCCACCGGCACCCTCTCGGTGGCCTGGCGCTTCCTGGTGAAGCTGCCGCGCGCGGTGGGCTGGAGCGCCGCGAACCGGATGCGCCGCACCCTCCAGCGCGCGGTCGGCCGCAAGGTCGTGAGCCTGACCCGGGAGACGTACTGGAGCCAGGGCCCGGTCCTGTGGGGCAACGCGGGCCCCGTGCAGTACCAATTGCGGCCCCGCGCCCGGGACGCCTCCGCCGACCCGGACCAGGACCCGGCCACTGCCCCGGCCCAGGCCCCGGCCGCCGACCGCAAGGACCCCGACCGGCTGCGCACCGAACTCGCCCGGCACCTCGCGGCCGGCGACGTCGTCTTCGAACTGTGCCTCCAGCGCTTCGTGGACGAGCACACCACCCCCGTCGAGGACGCCTCGGTCGAGTGGCCAAAGGACCAGTCGCCGCCCGTGCCCGTCGCCGACGTCACCCTCCCCGCGCAGGACGTCACGACGGAGGAGGCGCGCGCCCGAGCGCACCGGATCGACCAGCTCGTCTTCACCCCGTGGCGGACCACGGAACCCTTCCGTCCGCTCGGCAACCTCAACCGCTCCCGCGACGCCGCCTACGGCGCGAGCAGTTCGCGGCGACTAGGACAGGAGTGACGGCACATGTCGAAGAAGCGCGACAGGAAAGCGGCCGCGGCCGAGCGCAGGCCCGCCGCGGTCTACGGACTCGCCGGGATCCGGCTCTTCAACGGGGTGGCGGGGCTGCTCGCGCCCGCGCTCCTGATCAACCGGCTCGACCGGGACTCCGAGCCCAACCCGGCCGCCGTCTACGCCTTCAGGCTCTTCGGCATCCGCACCATCCTCCTCGGCCTCGACCTGCTCACCAGCAGGGGCGAACGCCTCCAGCAGGACCTGCGCGAGGGCGTCCTCATCCACGGCAGCGACACCGTCACCGCCGCCATGCTCGGCATCCGCGGCCACCTCCCGCCCCGCACCGCGCTGATGACCACGCTCATCTCGGCGGGCAACACCGTGCTCGCCGTGCGCGCGCTGGGCAGCGGCCTGCTCCCCGGCGAACCCGCGGCCGGCGCGTCGGCCAAGGCCCCCGGCAAGCCCGCGGGCAGGTCAGCGGGCCGGGACAAGAAGTGACCGGCGCCCTGGAGGCGTACGACTACGTGGTCGTCGGCGCGGGAGCGGGCGGCGGACCGCTGGCGGCCAACCTCGCCGAGGCCGGGATGCGGGTGCTGCTGCTGGACGCGGGCGGCGCCGAGGAGAACGACAACTACCTCGTGCCCGCGTTCCACGGCGACGCGTCGGAGGACCCGGTGCAGCGCTGGGACTACTTCGTGCGCCACTACGCGGACGACGAGCAGCAGCGGCGCGACTCCAAGTTCGTGCCCGACAAGGGCATCCTCTACCCGCGGGCGGGCACGGTCGGCGGCTGCACCGCGCACCACGCGATGATCACCATCTACCCGTACAACCGCGACTGGGACGCGATCGCTGCCGAGACCGGCGACAGCTCCTGGAACAGCACCGCGATGCGCGGCTACTTCGAGCGGCTGGAGCGCTGCGGCTACCGGCCCCGGCCCAAGGCCCTGCCGTCCAACAAGCTCCTCGCCGCGCTCCTGGAGCGGCTGCCGTTCGTCTCCGACCGCTACGTCAACAAGTCGCGGCACGGCTTCGACGGCTGGCTGCCGACCAGCCTGGCCGACCCCGGACTGATCATCCAGGACAAACAGCTCCTGAAGGTGATCCTCTCGGCGGCCGAGAACGCCCTCACCGGTTTCCTCGGCAGGCCGCTGTCCCCGCTCGAAGGGCTGACCGCGCTGGTCGACCCCAACGACTGGAGAGTGCAGACCCGGGCGCTCCAGGGCCTGTGGCAGATCCCGATCTCCACCTCGGGCGGCCGTCGCAGCGCGGCCCGCGAACGGGTCGCCGACGTGCTCGGCAGGCTGCCCGAACAGCTCACCGTCCGCACGGGGGTCCTCGTCACCCGGGTCGTCCTCGACGAGGAGGGCGCGGCGACCGGCGTCGAGTACGTCGACCTGCCGCACGCCTACCGCGCCGACCCCGGCTTCGAGGGCGGCGAACTGCCCGAACCCGTCCGCGTGCTCGCCTCCCGCGAGGTGATCCTCTCCGCGGGCGCGTTCAACACCCCGCAGCTGCTGATGCTCTCCGGCATCGGGCCGCGCGAGGAGCTGGAACGGCACTCCATTCCCGTACGGATCGACAGCCCCGGGGTCGGCGCGGGCCTCCAGGACCGCTACGAGGTGGGGATCGTCAGCCAGATGGTCAAGGAGTTCCCGATCGTCAAGGACTGCACGTTCCACGCCCCCGAGCCGGGCGCCGAGCCCGACCGCTGCTACCGGGAGTGGCAGCGGGGCAAGGGGCTCTACACCACCAACGGCAACGTCATCGGCATCAGCCGCAAGTCCAGTCCCGAGCTGGACGCCCCCGACCTCTTCATCTTCGGCTTCCCGGCCGACTTCCGGGGCTACTACCCGGGCTACTCCAAGGACTCGCTGCGCCACAAGGACCGGTTCACCTGGGCGATCCTCAAGTCCCGCACCCACAACACCGGAGGCCGGGTGCGGCTGCGCTCGGCCGACCCGCGCGACACCCCGCTGATCAACTTCCACCACTTCGCCGAGGGCACCGACAAGGACGGCGTCGACCTCGACGCGATGGCCGGGGCGGTGGAGTTCGTACGGGAGATGAACCGCGAGGCGGGCGAGGTCGTCACCGGCGAGCTGTGGCCGGGCGAGCACGTGCGCGGCAAGGACGCCGTGCGCCGCTTCGTCCAGGACGAGGCCTGGGGGCACCACGCCTCGTGCAGCTGCCGGATGGGCCGCGCCGACGACCCCGCGGCGGTCGTCGACAGCGCCTTCCGGGTGCGCGGAGCCAAACGTCTGCGCATCGTGGACGCATCGGTCTTCCCGCGCATCCCCGGATTCTTCATCGCCGCGCCGCTCTACATGATCAGCGAAAAGGCCAGTGACGTGATCCTCGCCGACGCATCGGCCGCCACCCCGCGCACCACTTCCCGAAGGGGTACCTCATGAACTACCGGACCTCCCTGCCGTGGCGGATCGTCACGGGCGTCGCCGAGTACCTCGACCGCCGCATCGGCTGGGACAAGCTCCCCCTGCCGCTCGGCCTGGCCACCCTGCTCGGCCTGCGCGTCAGGCTCCGCCAGGAGAACCTGCACGACACCAACAAGATCCCGGCGGTCAACGTCCCCGAGCCCGCGCCGCCCGTCGAGTCGAACAAGGTCAACCGCACGTCGGACGGCAGCTACAACGACCTCGACAACCCGCGCATGGGCATGGCGGGCACCCGCTTCGGCCGGAACGTCCCGCTGGACAAGGTCCCGCCGGTCACCCCTGAGGACGTGCTCTCCACGCCGAACCCGCGCGAGGTCTCGCGCGCGCTGCTCACCCGCAAGGAGTTCATCGCGGCCGAGTCCGTGAACTCGCTGGTCGCGGCCTGGCTCCAGTTCATGATCCGCGACTGGTTCAGCCACGGCACCAGCCCGGCCGACCGCCCCTGGACCGTACCGCTCCTGGAGGACGACCCCTGGCCCGAGCGACCCATGCAGATCATGCGGACCCCCGACGACCCGACCCGGGACCCGCACGCGCCCGCCGGCACCCCCGACACCCGGATCAACGTCTTCTCGCACTGGTGGGACGCCTCGCAGATCTACGGCAACAGCGACGAGGAACTGCGCGCCCTGCGCACCGGCGAGCACGGCAAGCTGCACCTGTGGGACGACGAGCGGATGCCGTTCCCCTCCGACCCGGCCCGCGACCCCTCCCGCATCCCCGGCTTCTGGCTCGGCCTGGCCCTGCTCCAGTCGCTCTTCACCCGCGAGCACAACGCGATCTGCGACCGCCTCCACCAGGCGTACCCGAACTGGAACGACGAGGAGGTCTTCCAGCGCGCCCGGCTGGTCAATGCCGCCCTGCTCGCCAAGATCCACACCGTGGAGTGGACCCCCGCCGTCATCAGCCACCCGACCACCGTCACCGCGCTGCGCACCAACTGGTGGGGGCTCGCGGGCGAGCGGGTGCACAACCTCTTCGGCCGGATCAGCGACAGCGAGGTCGTCAGCGGCATCCCCGGCGCGAAGCACGACCACTACGGCATCCCGTACGCGCTCACCGAGGAGTTCGTCGCGGTCTACCGCATGCACCCGCTGGTGCGCGACGACTGGAAGCTGCGCGGCGCGAGCGACAACGAGACGCTGCGCGACTGTTCGTTCCGCGACATCGCGGGACCCGAGGCGCTGAAGGTCCTGGAGAGCATCTCCACGACCGACCTGCTCTACAGCTTCGGCACGCTGCACCCCGGGCTCGTCACGATGCACAACTTCCCGAAGTTCCTCCAGGAGTACGAGCGCCCCGACGGCCACCTCCAGGACCTGGCGGCCACCGACATCCTGCGCTCGCGCGAACTCGGCGTGCCCCGCTACAACGAATTCCGCCGGCTGCTGCGGCTGAAGCCCGCGGCGACCTTCGACGAGCTGACCGACAACCCCGAATGGGCCAAGGAGATCAAGCGGCTCTACGGCGGCGACGTGGAGAAGGTCGACCTCACCGTCGGCATGTTCGCCGAGAAGCTGCCGCGCGGCTTCGCCTTCAGCGACACCGCGTTCCGCATCTTCATCCTGATGGCGTCGCGCAGGCTCAACAGCGACCGGTTCTTCACCGACCACTACACCCCCGAGGTGTATTCGAAGGCCGGACTCGACTGGATCGACGACAACACGATGGTGACCGTGCTGCTGCGGCACCACCCCGAACTGCGCGCCGCGCTCGCGGGCAAGACGAACGCCTTCGTGCCCTGGAACGTCGCGGGCCGGGAGTGAGCCCGTCGGCAGCGGGCCCGTCGGCAGCGGGCCCGCCGGCCGGGAACGGAGCGGCGGGACAGGAGAGGCGGGAGGAGAGCGGATGACTGCGGGAGACCGCGCGGATCTCGTACTGGAGGGCGGCGGCGTCCGGGGACTCGGCTCGGCGGGAGCGGTGATCAGCCTCCTGGAGGACGGCTACAGCTTCCCGCGCGCCGCCGGGACCTCGGTGGGCGCCATCGCGGCGGCCTTCGTCGCCGCGGGCGTCGGCGCCAAGGAGCTGCGGGCGATCATGGACAGGCTGGACCTGGCCCGGATCCCCGACCGGGCGCCGCCCGGGATACCGCTGCTCAGCGAGGGCGTGTCGCTGCTCACCGGGCGCGGTGCCTACCGGGGCGAGTGGATCAAGGAGTGGCTGACCGAGGAGCTGGCCGACCTCGGCGTGGAGACCTTCGGCGACCTGCGGTACGACGACCCGGGCGCATCGGCCGACCTGCCGCTCGACCAGCGCTACAAGCTGGTCGTGATGGTCACCGACGTCACCCACGGGCGGCTGCTGCGGCTGCCCTGGGACTACCGGCGCTACGGCCTGGACCCGGACGAGCAGTCGGTCGCGGAAGCGGTGCGCTGCTCGCTGTCCATCCCGTTCTACTTCCAGCCCTGCACGCTGACCGACCGGGCCACGGGCGAGGAGTCCGTCATCGTCGACGGCGGCGTGCTGTCCAACTTCGCGGTGGAGATCTTCGACCGTACGGACGGCGAGGAGGCGCGCTGGCCCACCTTCGGCGTACGGATCCTGCCGGACCTGCCCGCGGGGATCGCCGAGCTCTTCCCCGCGCTGGCCGTGGTGATGTCGCCGCCGCTGAAGCTGGTGCAGCAGGTGGTGGCGACCGCACTGGTGGGCCGCGACCAGACGCAGCTGGAGCGGCCGGGCGTGCGCGACAGGACGATCACGGTGCAGTGCGCCGGGGTCGGCATCACGGACTTCCAGCTCGGGGACGAGGGGCGGGAGGCCGTGGTCGACGAGGGCAGGAAGGCGGCCGCGGAGTTCCTGCGGCGGCGGAGGGAGGAAAACTGAGGAGGGCCGAGGAGGGCTGCGTACGGCTGAGGAGGGCCGAGTACGGCTGAAGAGGCCTCCGCGCCGGGCGGGATGTCCGGATTAGGAGAATGCGCACGCATGTCTCCGGGGCCGTGAGCTGGATCATAGGCGTGACCGTGCGTCGCGACGTACAGAAGTAAATTCCTTTCCGAATCCGGGAATTGGACGCCCGTATTCGACAGAGGGTGACGAGAATCCATGCCGATCAAGAGGCATGGATTCTCGTGTTTCCCGAGTGGCTTGTTCCGGTGGAGCCGGGTCGATTACGGTCACCGTCAATCCGGGTGGACCGCCGAATCCTGCCACCTCCCGGAATCCGCACCCATCCACGTGTGGCAGGAGCGGGGGACCCAGGCAGTACGCCGAGACACCTCGGCTCGGGGTGAAGCCGCGCAGCAGCGCGGCCGGGCATCTCCAGCCCGAACCCGACAGCTCACCTCGCAGGCGCCGGAGAGGAATTCGCCATGCCCGCGAAGGGTAAGCACCGCCGTCCGAAGTCGAATCCCGTCTCCCGCGGCATGGTCGTCGCAGGGACCGGCGGCGCCGCACTGGCGCTGCCGCTGTTCGCCGCCACCGGCGCGAACGCCGCTCAGAAGGCGGCGCCCGCCGCCGCTCCCGCCGCGTCCGTCGCCGCTTCCGCCCAGACCTCCGCCCATGCCTCCGTCCAGGTCGCGGTCAAGGCCGCGCCGCAGGCCGCGCCCGCGCAGGCGGCGCCGGCCACCACCACCTACTCCGTGCGGACCGGCGACCACCTCTCGAAGATCGCCGACGAGCACCGCCTGGCGGGCGGCTGGCAGAAGCTGTACGCGGACAACCGCGCGACCGTCGGCGACGACCCCGGGTTCATCCTGCCCGGCATGAAGCTGACCCTCGGCGGCAAGGCGAAGGGCGGCGCGGCGGCGGAGTCCCGCGAGGCCGCGCCGCGCGCCGAGCGCTCGCACAAGGAGCAGGTGCCGAAGGCGTCGTACTCCTCGGGCGACCAGGGCTCGTCGGAGTCCTCCGGCGACCGCGGTTCGTCGAACGACCGGGGCTCGTCCTCCGGCGAGGAGCGCGGCCGGGAGTCCGGCGGTTCCGGGCGCGTCAGCGGCGGCGGCTTCACCACCCCCGTCTCCGGCGCCAACGTCACCACCCAGTACCGCGCGTCGGGCTCCAGCTGGTCCAGCGGCTACCACACGGGCGTGGACTTCGCGGCCTCGTCCGGCACCACCGTCAGGGCCGTGGGCGCGGGCACCGTCGTCTCGGCCGGCTGGTCCGGCGCGTACGGCAACGAGGTCGTCATCCGCCACACGGACGGCACCTACTCCCAGTACGCGCACCTGTCCTCGCTCGGCGTCTCCTCCGGGCAGGACGTCGACGGCGGCGACCGGATCGGCTACTCGGGCTCCACCGGAAACTCCACCGGACCGCACCTCCACTTCGAGATCCGCACCGGCCCCGGCTACGGCTCGGACATCGACCCGGTCTCCTACCTCCGGAGCCACGGCGTCTCGCTCTGACCCGCCGGCCCCTCGGAGCGCCCGGCCGGGCACCTCGCGGTCCGCGCGGCGCCCCCGTCCCGCCCCCGCCCCTCCCCGGGCAGGGGCGGGGGCGGGGGCGCCGCGCGCATTCGCGCTTATTCCGGCTTTACCAAAAACTGACCGGGTGGGCTATGTCACCCCACGTCAACCCCTTATTACGGTCGCGTAAGTCACAATCGGACAGGCAGGATGTTCGTTTGTGGCAGACGATTCGAGATTCAATAACAGTGGCGCCATCGGGTCGTACGCGGCTGTCGGCGACAGCTTCACCGAGGGCGTCGGAGACCCCGGCCCCGACGGAACCTTCGTCGGCTGGGCCGACCGGCTCGCCGTCCTCCTCGCCGACCAGCTCCCCGAACACGCCTTCCACTACGCCAACCTTGCCGTCCGCGGCAGGCTCCTCGACCAGATCGTCGAGGAACAGGTCCCGCGCGCCAAGGAACTCGCCCCCGACCTGGTGACCTTCTGCGCGGGCGGCAACGACATCATCCGCCCCGGCACCGACCCGGACGAGGTCGCCGAGCGCTTCGAGCGTGCCGTCGCCGACCTGGCCTCCTCGGTCGGCACGGTCATGGTGACCACCGGCTTCGACACCCGGGGCGTGGCCCTGCTGCGCCATCTGCGCGGCAAGATCGCCACGTACAACGGCCACGTGCGGGCCATCGCGGACCGCTACGGCTGCCCGGTGCTCGACCTGTGGTCCCTCAAGTCCGTCCAGGACCGGCGCGCCTGGGACGACGACCGGCTGCACCTCTCGGCCGAGGGCCACACCCGGGTCGCGCTGCGCGCGGGACAGGTGCTCGGCCTGGAGGTCCCGGCCGACCCCGACCAGGAGTGGCCCCCGCTGCCGCCGCGCGGCACCCTCGAAGTGCGGCGCGACGACATCCACTGGGCGCGCGAGTACCTGGTGCCGTGGATCGGGCGACGGCTGCGCGGCGAGTCCTCGGGCGACCACGTCGAGGCCAAGGGCGACGTCGACCCGTACGAACTCAAGTCGCTGATCGAGCCGCGCGTCTGACGGACGGGTCGGGCAGCCGGACGGCTGCCCCCGCCCCCGCCCCTCTCGCCCCCGCCGTCGGTATCCGCTCCAGGACCCCGCCCGCGAACGCGTCGTACAGCGGCAGCGACTCCAGGTGGACGTACCCGATGTGGCAGTCGCAGACGGCCAGCGGGCAGGCGCGCGGCCGCAGCGCGGCGCGGTACGACCCGTCGTAGAGGTTGCCCAGCTCCGCCCGGACGAAGTGGCAGCGCCGCACCGTGCCGTCGCCGTCCACCGAGACGACGGACTCGCCGGTGCGGCACGGCAGCCCCGCCGAGCGGTGCGGAACGCGGCTGTAGGGGAACAGCGGGTCGATCCCGGTCCAGACCTCGGCCTCCGCGTCTGTGTAGGTGTGGCCTTCGGCGGCGTTGACCCACAGGTAGACGTGCGCCGGGAGGTCCGCGCGCAGTCGGCGGGCGTGCTCCAGGTGCTCGGCGAGGCCGACGACGCCGACGCTGAACCGGATCCCGCGCGCGGCGAGGTCGCGGCACTTCGCCAGGAACCTGTCGTACGGCGTCTGACCCGGGTGGTACGTGCACCACAGCGCGACCGTCTCTGGATCGGCGTCCGCGAGCCAGTCCGTGCGGCAGCTGAGGTTCGTCTGGATGGCCACCCGGCGGACGTGCGGCAGCCGCGAGAGCTCGGCCAGCGCGCGCCGGTACCAGGAGCGCACCAGGCCCTCGCCCCACGGGGTGAACAGCACCGACAGCCGGTCGTCCGTCTGCTCGGCCGCCCAGCCCGCGAACCGCTCCAGCGCGGCCCGGTCGGCGCGCAACTGCTCGCGGCTGTCGCGCCGCTTGGCGAACGGGCAGTACGGACAGTCGTAGTCGCAGGAGGCCAGCGGCCCCCGGTAGAGAACGGTCAGGTCCACGCGGGCCTCACTTCCTCTCGTACGCGGCCATGGCGGCGCGCACGGCGGGGGAGAAGAGCATCGGGCCGAGCGCGTCGGAGTGCGCCAGGCCCTCCGGGCTCAGCCGCAGCAGCCCGTCGGGCGCGGCCCCGTCCAGCCAGCCGAGCGCGGCGAACCGGGCCAGCTCGGCCGGGAAGTCCTCGGCGGGCGGACGCCCGAAGCGCGCCGCGTACTCGGCGCTCTCCAGGCCCTTCGCCTGGAGCAGCGACTGGAGGAGGTGGCGGCGCCCGGCCTCGTTTGCCCCGTCGCCGTCGACCCGGTAGCCGACCTCGGCGCGGTCGAAGTCCTCGGTCTCCGTGTACGCGTCGATGATCGTGCGTATCTCCCGCATGTCGACGGCGTAGTCGAAGGAGTAGTGCAGCGCCGAGGTGTACGAGCGGGCGCCGCAGCCCAGGCCGATCATGCCGTCCGTCTGGCAGGCGTAGTCGTCGGGGCCCTCGTGCACCGGCCCCGGGCGGCGGAACATCCGCATCGACACCTGTTCGTAGCCCCGGGCGACGAGGTGGTCGCGGCCCCTGCGGTACAGGTCGAGCCGCTGCGCGTCCCAGGCCGCGTCGCCGCCCGCGCCCAGCCTGCCGAGACCGGTCAGCGGGCGCACGTACAGCGGATAGAGGTACAGCTCCTCCGGCTCCCAGGCCAGGGCGGCGTCCAGCGAGTACCGCCAGGTCTTCGGGGTCTGCCCGTCGATGCCGTAGATCAGGTCGACGTTCAGGACCGGGATCCCGGCGTCGCGGATCCGCCCCAGCGCCGCCTCCACGTCGGCGCGGCGCTGCGGACGCACCGCCGCGCGCGCCTCCTCCTCCACGAAGCTCTGCACGCCGATGCTCAGCCGCGTCGCGCCCCGCTCCGCGAGCACCGCCAGCCGGTCGGCCGTCGCCGTGGACGGCGAGGTCTCCACGGAGAGCGGTACGGCACGCAGGTCGGCACCCATCCGCTTCTCGGCGATGTCGCAGAGCCGCGTCAGCTCGTCGGCGTCCAGGAAGGTCGGCGTGCCGCCGCCGAAGGCGGCCGCGGCGAACCGCACCGGCTCCGCGTCGCCCAGGGCCTCGCGCACGGCGACGGCCTGGCGCTCCAGCGCGTCGAGGTAGCGCGTCGACAGCTCGTCGGGCGCGCCCACGCGGGTGAAGAGGTTGCAGAAGCCGCAGCGCACCTCGCAGAACGGCACGTGCAGGTAGAGCGAGAGGGCGTCCTTGCGCTCACCGGCCCACAGCTCGCGCAGCGCGGGCCTGTCCGGCAACGGCCGGTAGGCCGTCTTGTGCGGATAGGCGTAGACGTAGCTCTCGTACGGGCGGGGTGTCGTCCCTGTCATCGGGCGCCCTCCGTGTCCCGCTCCAGGAAGAAGTGCGCGTACGGCACGGTCCACACCGCCTCGTGGCCGATGCGGTGTCCGCTGTAGCCGTCGTCCCCGTACGCCGTGCCGTGGTCGGAGCAGACGATCGCGAAGCAGCGGCGGCGGCTGCTCGCGGCGGCGAACAGGCGTCCGATGTGCCGGTCGACGTACTCCAGCGCGGCGGCGTGCGTCGCGCGCGAGTCGCCCGCCCCGCGGGTGGCGCCCGGCAGGTGGAACCAGTTGGGCTGGTGCAGCGAGGGCACGTTCACGAAGAGGAAGAGCCGCCGCTCGGCGGGCAGGTCGCGGACGACCCGCTCGGCGCGGGCCACCTGCGCCTCGAAGGACGTCGGCGACGCCACCCCGAACTCCGGCTCCCAGTGCGCCTCCTGGAACATCCCCGGCAGTACGGAGCCCAGCGCGCCCTGTCGGTTGAAGAAGCCGACCCCGCCGACGCACACCGTGCGGTACCCGGCGTCCGCGAGCCCCGACACCAGGTCGGGGGTGTCGAAGACGTAGGTGCGCCCCGCGGTGGTCTCGCTGCCCGCGAAGCGCGCGGCGAAGAGCCGGGGGTGCGGGCCGGGCGCGGCGGGCGTGGGCAGGAACCCGGCGAACATCGCCTGGTGCGAGGCGAAGGTGAAGCTGCCCGGGGCGTGCCTGCGCTCCCAGACGCCGCCGGGCAGGTGGCGGGCGATGTGGGGGATGCGGCCCTGCTCCGCCAGCTCGGCCGCGACGTCGAAGCGGAGCGTGTCCAGGGTGACGAACAGGATGTCGTCCCGGCCCACGACGTCGTTCATGTCGGGGCCGCCGGACGCATCGGGGACGGCAGGGGCGTCGGGGGCTGGAGGGGCGTCGGGGGCGTCGGGAGGGGCGGTGGTCTCAAGTGCGTGCACGGTGGTTCCTCGCGTGGGTGCGGTGCGGTACTGCGGCGAGCTGGGCCGCGTAGGTGTCCTGGCCCTCGGCGGGGCCGCCGGGCAGTCCGGTGAGCCGGGGCAGCAGGTCGCCGAAGGCGTTGACCTCGCAGACGGCGAAGCGGCGCCAGGTCGTGGCGGGCAGGAGGTCCACGCCGACGCAGAGCGTGCCGGGGAAGCAGGCCGCGGCCCGCTCCGTGATCTCCAGGGCCCCGGCCCAGCTGCCGCCCGCTGCCTCGACGGCGGCGCGGGCCTCCGCGAGGTCGCCGCGGGCGCCGCCGAGGTGGAGGTTGGTCATGGGGGAGCGGCTGGTGCGCACCACGGCGTGGGTGGCGCGCCCGTCGACCACCACCACCCGCAGGTCCGCGGTGCGGCCCCGCTGGGCGCCCTTGGGCAGCCAGCGCTCGATGTGCAGCCCGTCGGGCGCCAGCGCGTCCACGACCGCGGCCACCTCGGGCTCGGTCGTGTAGCGCCGGACCCGGAGCGAGTTGAACAGCCGCCCCTCGGCGTCCCGTTCCACCGACGTGGTGGCCCTGACCCGGCCGGGCCCCGCCGTCTCCACGGCCAGCACCCCGGAGGCGGACGAGCCGTGGGCGAGCTTCACGAAGGCGCGCGGCATCCGGTGCTCGCGCATCAGCCGCCGTACGTCGTCCCAGCCGCCCACCTCGGGCGCGCCGGGCCCCGAGGTGGGCGAGGCGGGGACGGGCACACCCGCGCGGTCCAGCGCGGCGTGGCACAGCCGCTTGTCGAAGAGGACCGCCAGTTCGTCCGGGTCGTCCAGGAGCACGGCCCCCGCCTCCCGGGCCGCGCGGCCCAGGTCCCGTACGAGCGCGGTGAAGCGCGCGTACCAGACGGCCGTGCCCTCCACCCGGGTCGGGTCGTCGGCGCCCCGCAGCAGCCGCTCCACCTCCGGCTCCTCGCCCGGCGACTCCACGCGCACCACCTCGCCGGGGGCGAACTCGGCGCGCCCGCGCAGCACGTCGAGCCAGGGCAGCACGCGGGCGGGCGGCAGCCCGGCGGCCCGCACGGCGTCCTGGAAGAGCGTCACCCTGCGGTTGGCGGGATTCCCGACGACCACCAGCGGCGCGGCGCCGGGGACGGCGCCCGCTTCCCGGACGGCGCCCGCGCCGGGGATGGGACCCGCCCCCGGCGCGGCGCCGCTACTCGGATACCGCGACATAGCGCCGCCCGGAGCGCCCCGAGTACGCGTTCGCGCGATCGAGGTCGAGCCGCACGCCGTACGGCTCCAGGGCGCCCCGCAGCCGCGCCTGCACCTCGGGGCCGATGTAGTGGTGGTGCAGGTCGAGCGCGCGCAGGTGCGTGAGCGGCTGGCCGTTCAGCAGGGCCTCGGCGCCGCGGTCGCCGAGCGTGCCCTTGGAGAGCGCGAGCGACTCCAGACCGGCGACGACCGGCGCGCCGGCCACCGCCTCCGCGATGGCGTCCTGGAACTCGCTGTCCTGCAGCCCCAGGTGGCGCAGGCGGGGGAAGCGCCCGGAGGCCAGCAGCAGTTGGACGTCGGGCAGGGCCGCGTCGCCGTAGTCCGCGCTGCCCAGCCACAGCTCCAGGTGTTCCAGCGCGGGCAGTTCGCAGGCGGCGACGGCCCGCACCACCTCACCGGGCAGCCCGCCGGACTCCAGGCGCAGGACCCGCAGCGCCGCGTGCCGCACCGGCCGGAGCCACGGCGGCTCGTCCTCGCCCTCCTCCACCTGCACGTACTGCGAGCCGCCGCGCACGCTCAGCTCCTCAAGCCCGGGGAGGGCGTCGAGGACGGGCGTCACGTCGGACATCTCGATCCAGGAGATCTCGCACTCGTCGGAGGTGACGTCCGCGAGGAACAGCGCCCGCAGGCCCGTCAGCCGGTCCGCCGCCGCGAGCAGCGGCTCCAGCACGAGGCTCAGCGGCAGCGGCTCGTCCGACCACCACATGCCCACGACCAGGGCCCGCACCCGGGACGCGTCGACCGCGTCCAGGAAGTCCCGCCACAGCTCGGGGAACGACCGCTCGTCGTCCCAGGAGCACTCCAGTCGCCAGGCGACCGCGTCGGGCGCGGGCAGCGGCGCCGCGCCGGGCTTCTCGGGGAAGACGAAGACCGGCAGCCCGTACAGCTCTTTCTGATGGTCGACGTGGATCATCGGCGGATCACTCCGCGACCGCGGTGTAGCGGTAGACCGTGCCGTCGTCGTCCACGTCCTCGTCGGCGTCGTCCGCCGAGACGTCGACCCGCACCCCCGCGGCCTCCAAGCTCCGGCGGATGCGGTCGGCCACCGCGTCCGAGAGGTAGTTGTGGTGCAGGTCGAGCGAGGTGAGGTGGGTCAGCGGCTGGCCGTCGAGGAGCGCGGCGCCGCCGACGTCCGTGAGCACGCCGAGCGACAGGTCGAGCGAGGTCAGCCGGGGCACCACGGGGGCCGCCGCGACCGCGGCCGCGATCTCGTCCTGGATCTCGCTGTTGCGCAGGCCCAGGTGGCGCAGGCGCGGGAAGCCGGAGCCGGACAGCAGCGGGGCGAGGTCGGCGGGCTCGGTGTCCCCGCCGTACTCGGGGACACCGAGCCACAGCTCCAGGTGCTCCAGCTCGGGCAGTTCGCTCCCGCCGACGCCGCGCACGACCGCGGCGGGCAACCCGCCCGCCTGGAACCAGAGTTTGCGCAGCCGCGCGTGGCGCACCGCGGGCAACTCCAGCCCTGAGCCGCCGCGCACGCCCAGCTCGCGCAGCCCGGGGAACGCCTCGAACACGGGCGAGATGTCGCAGAGGTTGATCCAGGAGATCTCCTCCTCGTCCTGCGCGAAGTCCCCGATGAACAGCGCCTCCAGACCCGTCAGCCGGTCCTTGAGGGCCAGCAGCCGCTCCAGCGCGCCGTCCGCCGGGTGCTCGTACGCCTGGCCCCAGCGGCCCAGGATCAGTGCGCGCACCTCGCTCAGGTCGACGCTCGCCCCGAAGCGGTCGAAGGCGTCGTCGAACTCCTCCTTGACCTTGTCCCAGTCGTGGCCCGCGATGCGCCAGGCGACCGCTCCGGCCTCGGGCAGCGGGGAGTCGTCGCCGGACTCGGGGAAGGTGTACGCGGGCAGGCCGTACAACTCCTCAAGGTGTTCCACGTACATGTTCTGGGTCTCCTGACTCGCCCGGACTGGATGTGCCAGAAGTTCTACCAAGCCCCACTGACAGTCGAGCGTCGGGCCCCTGTTCGCCGGACTCCGTTGTCAGTGCCCCGGCGTAGCGTCTTCGACGTGATCGGTCCGCCGACCGGCGGGGCCGTGGAACGAGGGGAGTTGCGCATGTACAGGCAGGGGGACGTGCTGCTGGTGCCCGTCGCGCAGGCGGATCTGCCGCCGGGAGCCGCGGACGGGCCCGAGGAGCCGAGGGACGCGCGCGGCAGGATGGTGCTGGCGCTGGGCGAAGTGACCGGGCACGCCCACGCGGTGGTCGGGCCGGGGAGGTTGGTGCGGGAGCCGGGCGGCCCGTTCGCCCCGATGCTGCTGAGCCTGCCCGACGGCGGGCGGGTGGTGCACGAGGAGCACGCGCCGATCCCGCTGCCCAAGGGGTGGTACCGCGTGGTGCGGCAGCGCGAGTACACCCCGGGCTCGGTCCGCGTGGTCGCGGACTGAGCCCGGGCGAGCGGGCGTACGGGAACGACAGAACGACAAACAGGGGCCGAGGGGACGAGGACAGTGAGCGGGAACGACGCAGGGCGCACGGAACACACCGAGCACGTGGAACACGCCGGGCAGGCGGAACGCACCGGGCAGGCGGAGCGCGCGGGGCGGGCCGGGAGCCCGGTGAACACCGGCGGCGCCGACACGTGGCGGGCGATCGCCGCCGCGACCGGCCCGGCCGACCGGCCGGCCGCCGAGGAGGGCGTCCGGCTCGCCTACCGCACGGCGGGGCTCGCCGAGCCCGAGCGGATCGTCTGGGTCGGCTCGCCCAGGGCCGCCGTGGAGGCCGTCGAGAAGCTGGAAGGGGCGGGGCGCTCGGTCAGGGACGAGGTGCGCACGGCACCGTGGGCCGAGGAACGCCGCGCGCTGCACGCGGAGTTGGGCGGTGCGGGCTGGGCGGCGCACTGGGAGCGCACCGGCGCCCGGCTCTGGGACACCACGCGGCTGCTCACCGAGCGGATACGCACCGGGGTCGTCGAAGCCCTCACGGTCGTGCCCGCGGACGAGGCCGACGTGCGGCTCGTGCTGCTCGACGCCGTCCTCGGCCAGCACGACGCGCCCTGGCTCGCGGCCTTCGAGGGCCGCGGCGAGCGGCTCGCCGGTCTGGCACAGGTCGCGGGGAGCGCGGGCTGGTGGTGGCCGTACGAGCGCGTGGCGGTGGTCTGCGAGCGCCCGACCGACCTCCACCGCGACGAGGCCGGCCGCCTGGACCGCAGCGACGGGCCCGCCCTCGCCTTCCCCGACGGGTTCGCGCTGCACGCCTGGCGCGGCATGCCCGTCCCCGGCGAGTTCCTCGCGGGCCTCTCCGCGCTGACCCCGGAGCGGATCCGCGCCGAGGAGAACGCGGAGCTGCGCCGCGTGATGCTGGAGCACTACGGCTACGAGCGCTACCTCACCGAGTCCGACGCCACGCCCGTCCACCGCGATGACAGCGGGATCCTGTGGCGGATACCGCTGCCGCGCGACGAGGACGTGGTCATGGTCGAGGTGGTGAACTCGACGCCGGAGCCGGACGGCACCCGCCGCACGTACTGGCTGCGGGTGCCGCCCACCACGCGGACCGCCACCGAGGGCGTGGCCTGGACGTTCGGTCTGGAAGCGGAGGAGTACGCCCCGCTGCGCCAGACCTGAGTCCCGGCCCCTTCCGGGGGCGGGGCCCGCCGTCGAACCGACAGGACCCGCCCCCGACCCCGCCCCGACCCCGCTCATGCCCCGACGCCGCCCCGCCCCGCCCCTGTCTCCGCTCAGCCGCCCAGCAGCTCCGAGCGGCCGATCAGCGCGGTGCTCCCCTCGCCCGTGCACGCGTACGCCCCGGCGACCGCGCCCAACTCCGCGCACGCCACGGGCTCCAGGCCCGCAAGCCGCCCGTACAGGAAACCGCTGACGAACGCGTCGCCCGCGCCGTTGGAGTCCACGACGGGCGCGGGCGGGACCGTCGCCGGGACGTGCCGGGGCGTCGGCCCGCCGTCCCGGGTCAGGACGTAGGACCCGGCGGCCCCGGCCGTGGCGACCACCGCCCCGGCCCGCCCCTCCCGCAGGATCTCCCGCATGAGGTCCGCGAACCGTTCCCCCGACCCCGCCGCGCTGAAGAAGACCAGGTCCGCGCGGAGCGCGAACTCCCTGTGGTGGTCGGCCAGGCCGTCCCAGTCGTGCAGATCGGTCGAGACCGGCACCCCGGCCGCCCCGACGTCGTCGAACAGGTGTCGCGCGAAACCCGTGATCGACAGATGGACGTGGCGGGCCCGCCGCACGTGCGGGAGGTAGAAGGCGGACGGCATCCGCAGGTCCTGCGGGTCGCGCGCGTCGTAGAAGGACATCCGGCGCCCGGCGGAATCGACCAGGTTGACCGCGCGCCGCGTCCCCGCGGGTGAGATCAGTGGCTCGAAGTCGACGCCGCCGTCGGCGAGCCGCTGTCTGACCTGCCCGCCGATCCAGTCGTCCCCGACGAAGTCGATGAACTTCACGTCGAGCCCCAGGGCCCGGCAGCCCAGCGCCACGTTGCCCCCGGTGTGACCAGGCCACTCCTTGATCGGCCCCACGCCCACGGAGTCCGCGAGCGGTACGGGCAGGGCGTCGACCCTGACGACGGTGTCCACCCCGCTGCCGCCGACGACCAGCACGTCGTGGTTCATGTTTCCCCTTCCGGGCTCCCCGCCCGAGCCCAGTATGGCCGGTTCGCTGCTGGTACGGAGAGGTGAAAAACAGGAGTGGCGCACCCGAACGGTCCCTCCGCAGTGCTGAGATGTCGGCGACGTGCAGTCGCACGACTTCGGAAGGAACACTCCAGAATGTCCGTACGCAACTCAACGCCCCGCGTCGCCCAGTACCTCGCCGCAGCCGCGGTGACGGGCGGCCTGCTGCTCGCCGGAGCAGTACCGGCCGTGGCCGCGACCGGGGCCGCGCGGACGGGCGCCGCGTCGCCCGCCGCACACGCCGACCGGCAGGTCGCGACCGTCACCGTCACCGGTGAGGGCAGCGCCAGCGCGGCGCCCGACATGGCGGTGCTCACCGCCGGGGTCGAGGTCACCAGGCCCACAGCCAAGGAGGCGATGGCCGCGCAGAGTTCCGCCGCGGAAGCGCTGCTCGCCGCCATCCGCGCGCAGGGCGTGGCCGACCGCGACGTACGCACCGACAGCCTCTCGCTGAACGCCGCGTACCAGCACGAGGACAACACCTCCAAGCTCGTCGGCTACCAGGCCAGCCAGATCTTCTCCATCAAGGTCCGCGACATCGGCAAGACCGGGGCCGTCATCCAGGCGGCGACGGACGCCGCGGGCGACGCGGGCCGCGTGCACTCCGTGTCCTTCGACGTCTCCGACTCCAAGGCGCTGCGCACCAAGGCGCGCAAGGCGGCCAACGAGGACGCCCGCGACAAGGCCGAGCAGCTCGCCCGCAACACCGGCCACAAGCTCGGGCGGCTCGTCTCGATCAGCGAGGCGGACGGCGGGGCGCCGAGCCCCGTGGCCATGCCGGCCGTCGCCTTCGACAAGGAGGGCGTGCCGGTCGCGCCCGGCGAGGTCGAGGACCGCGTCACGGTGACCGCCGTCTACGAGCTGGTCTGACCGCGGGGGCCGGGCCGACCGCACGGGCCGGACCGACCGCAGACGTCGGACCGGCCCTACGGATCGATCCGGCCCGCGCGTAGGGGTGAGGGGCGCCGCACCGCACCGACCTGCGCGGACGCCCTCCAGGGCGCCCGCGGGGACGGTTCCGGGCGCCCCCGCTCGACGTGTCGCGAACATAATGGGAGGGACACCGATCCCTGCCCCCAGGAGCTGTTGTGACCGGCGCTGACCCCCTGCTGCCCCTGCGCGACCGGCTGCGCGCGCTGCGGACCCCCGCCTTCGGCGCCGATCCGGCGGGCGACCGGCTCGCCCGCATCCACCGCTCGCCGAACTTCTCCGACGGCTCCTTCCAGAACCCGGTGGGCGCGCGCACCAGGCCCCAGGGCGCCTCCATGGCGGAGCTGGCCAAGACCTACTTCCGCAAGGAGGAGCGGGTGCGCCGCGTGCCGGGCGGCACCGTGCCCGTCCACGCCACGACCCTCGCCGACCTCGCCGTGCCCCCCGCCGACGGGCTGCGGCTCACCTGGATGGGGCATTCCAGCGTCCTCGCCGAGATCGACGGCGCGCGCGTGCTCTTCGACCCCGTGTGGGGCGAGCGCTGCTCGCCCTTCTCCTTCGCGGGACCCAAGCGGCTGCACCCCGTGCCCGTGCCGCTGCGCTCCCTGGGCGGCGTGGACGCCGTGGTGATCTCGCACGACCACTACGACCACCTCGACCTCCCCACGATCAAGGCCCTGGCCCGCACGGACACGGTCTTCGCCGTGCCGCTCGGCGTCGGCGCGCACCTGGAGCACTGGGGCGTGCCCGCCGACCGCATCCACGAGCTGGACTGGCACGAGACCGCCCGGGTCGCCGGGCTCTCGCTGACCGCCACCCCCGCCCGCCACTTCTGCGGCCGCGGACTGCGCAACCAGCAGCACACCCTCTGGGCGTCGTGGGCCGTGGTCGGCCCCGAGCACCGGATCTACCACTCGGGCGACACCGGCTACTTCCAGGGCTTCCAGGACATCGGAGCGCAGTACGGCCCCTTCGACGCCACGATGATCCAGATCGGCGCGTACTCCGAGCACTGGCCCGACATCCACATGACCCCCGCCGAAGGCGTCCGCGCCCACCTCGACCTCCAGGGCGGGCAGCCGCGCGGCGTGCTGCTCCCGATCCACTGGGCGACCTTCAACCTCGCCCCGCACTCCTGGGCCGAGCCCGGCGAGGGCAGCGTCGCCGCCGCCGACGGGGCCGGGGTCACGCTCGCCCTGCCGCGCCCCGGCGAGCCCTTCGAGCCCGGTTCGGCCGCGCTGCCCACCGCGTACTGGTGGCGTGCGGTCGCCGTGGACGCGCCCGCCGCGGCCGACGTGCCGGACAAGGCGCGTGTGCCGCAAGGGGCCCGTGTGACTCAGGAGGCCGCCACTACGGGGTGACTCGTCCACCCCCGTATTTCGGGCGGCCGTGCGAGTCCTCATACCAGAGCGGGATGCTCCGCGGGCAAGTTTGTCAACTGCCCACCGCACATGAACGGTTGACGACTACCGTGTGTGCTCGGTGATCAACGCTGGGCTGATGTTCGCAGCCCGGCGTGCCGCTCCATGTACTGAGGACCCTGAGGACGCTGATGTCTCAACTCCGCGCACCCGCCGCGCGGCCGGACCGTCGCGAGGGCGGTCGGCACGGCCGGCCAGGGGCACGGCCGCACGCGCAGAACCCGGCGAGGCAGGGCGGCCCGTCGCAGGCACGGCCCCCGGAGACCCGCATACGGCCGCTGCTGCTGCGGGCCGCCCTGCTGCCGAGCATCGTCGCCGCGCTGAGCGGCGCGGCCGCCGTGCTCTACCTGGTCCACGCCGCGCGCATCCACCCCACCACCGAGGTCTGGACCGTCATCGGCGTGCTGGCCCTCCTCGCCCTCTCGGCCGTCGTCGCCGCGGGCATCGGCGCGGAGCGGGCGGCCGTCTCCGTACTCGTCCGCTGCCACGCGCTGCGCAGGAACAGCGCACGGAGCCAGGCCGAGCTCCAGCGCGTCGTCGAGCAGCTCCGCCACGGCGAGGGCCCGCCCGTGCGCCGCACCCCCGAGCCCGCGCTGCACCTGGCGCACGGCGGCGACGAGTTCGACCTGCTCGGCCAGGAGCTGGGGCGCTCGCACGAGGCCGCGGTCGCCGCGGTGGTCCAGGCCTCGCGGCTCTCCAGCAGCGTCGGCAACGAACAGAAGGTGGAGGTGTTCGTCAACCTCGCGCGCAGGCTCCAGTCACTGGTGCACCGCGAGATCCAGCTCCTGGACGACCTGGAGAACGAGGTCGAGGACCCCGAACTCCTCAAGGGCCTCTTCCACGTCGACCACCTCGCCACCCGCATCCGCCGCCACGCCGAGAACCTCGCCGTGCTCGGCGGCGCCATCTCCCGCCGCCAGTGGAGCAACCCGGTCTCCATGACCGAGGTGATGCGCTCCGCGATCGCCGAGGTCGAGCAGTACCCGCGCGTCAAACTGGTCCCGCCGATCGACGGCACCCTGCGCGGCCACGCCGTCGCCGACGTCATCCACCTGCTGGCCGAACTGGTCGAGAACGCCACGGTGTTCTCCGCCCCGCACACCCAGGTGCTGCTGCGCGCCCAGTACGTGACCGCGGGACTCGCCGTCGAGGTGGAGGACCGGGGCCTGGGCATGCCGGGCCCCGAGCAGGAGCGCATGAACGCGCTCCTCGCCGACCCCGACCAGGTCAACGTGGCACACCTGCTCCAGGACGGCCGCATCGGCCTGTACGTCGTCGCGGCCCTGGCCCGCAGGCACGGCATCGCGGTCCGCCTCCAGAGCAACATCTACGGGGGAGTGGGCGCCGTGCTCGTCCTGCCCCAGACGCTCCTCGGCGAGAACGAGGGCGAGGACGACGCCGCCGCGGCCCGCGCCCGGGACGCCGCCCGCGACGAGACCGGGCCGCCCGAGCTGACCCCGGCCACGGCCCCCGTGGTACCGAGGCCCGCCGCGCCACCCGCACCCCAAGCGCCGGAGCACACCGAGCAGCCGCGCCCCGCCCAGCCGCACACCCCCGTGGTGCCCCACGGCGCCACGGACGTCCCCGGCACCATCTACGCACCCCCCGCCACCACCGCCCCCGAACCCTCCGGCAGCACCACGGGCAACATCCCCCTCCCCGTCCGCGGCGAACAGCGCGACCGGCCCAACCCCGCGGCCGCGGTCCCCGGCGTCAACCACCCGTCGCTGCGCCCCGAGAGCAGCGCCAACGGCGCCACCAGGTCACCGCTGGACAGCATGGTGCGCGGCACCATGAGCCGCCCCCAGCTGCCCAAGCGGCGCAGCCAGGAACACCTGGTCGCGGAGTTGCGCGAGGGGCCGGTGGTGCGCGTGGAGGACGAGTACGCCCTGCACGACCCCGGTCTGATGGCCGCCTTCCAGCGGGGCATCAGCCTCGCCGAGTCGGCACCGCAGCGCGACCGGCGGGAGGACCCGCTGGAGCACGGGCAGGAGTACCGGTCGTACGGCACCTCCTACAGCGACCCGTACGCCGGCTCCTACGCCCCGTCGCACGTCCAGTCCTACAACGAGCCGCACGTCCAGCCGTACAGCGAGCCGAGTGCCCAGCCGCCGGCTCCCGAAGACATCACGTCCAAGGAGTAGATGCACCATGACGAGCGATGTGCCGACCGGCCACGTCTCGGATCTCGACTGGCTGCTGAGCGGGCTGGTCCAGCGCGTCCCCTTCACCCGCAACGCGGTCCTGCTCTCCTCCGACGGCCTGGTGAAGTCCGTCCACGGCCTCGACCCGGACAGCGCCGACCACATGGCGGCGCTCGCGGCGGGCCTCTACTCGCTGGGGCGCAGCGCGGGAGCGCGCTTCGGCGACACCAGCGACGTGCGGCAGGTGGTGGTCGAGCTCGAATCCACCCTGCTGTTCGTCTCCACCGCGGGCAGCGGCACCTGTCTCGCCGTGCTCGCCGGCAGCGAGGCCGACGCCGCCGTCCTGGGCTACGAGATGGCGATGCTGGTCAAGAGCGTCCGGCCCTACCTGGCCACCCCCGCCAGGCATTCGGTCGGCACGACGAGCGCCACGGGGCACTGAGCGTGGCGGCGCCGCAGGACGGGCCGTGGCTCGACGACGCGGCGGGTCGGCTGATCCGCCCGTACACCGTGAGCAACGGCAGGACCAGACCGACGGTGGAGCTGGACCTGCTCTCGATGGTGCGGCTGACGGGCACGGAGCCGGACGCGCACCTGGCTCCCGAGCACGACCAGGCGCTGAAGCTCTGCGAGACGCCGACCACGGTGGCGGAGATAGCCGCGCACCTGCGGCTGCCCGCCGTCGTGACCAAGGTGCTCCTCGCCGACCTGGTGAGCCTCGGGGCGGTCACCACCAGGGCGCCCCGCCTGCACGACAACCCGACTGACCGTGACCTGCTGGAGGCAGTCCTCGATGGCCTACGACGACAGCTCTGAATTGGTTCCGACCGCGCTGAAGATCCTGGTCGCGGGTGGCTTCGGGGTCGGCAAGACGACCTTCGTGGGGGCGGTGAGCGAGATCGCCCCGCTCAGCACGGAGGAACTGCTGACCCAGGTCAGTGTCGGTACGGACAACCTCGACGGGGTGGAGGACAAGCGGACCACCACCGTCGCCATGGACTTCGGCCGGATCTCCCTGGACGCGAACCACGTCCTCTACCTGTTCGGCACGCCGGGGCAGGAGCGCTTCTGGTTCATGTGGGACGAGCTCTGCAAGGGCGCGCTGGGCGCGGTCGTGCTGACGGACACCCGGCGCCTCCAGGACTGCTTCTCGGCGATCGACTTCTTCGAACGGCGCGGCGTCGGCTTCATCGTCGCCGTCAACGAGTTCGACGGGGCGCACCGCTACGCGCCCGAGGAGGTGCGCGCCGCCCTCGACCTCGGCCCCGAGGTGCCCGTCGTGCTCTGCGACGCGCGCATCTCCAGCTCCGGCATCTCCATCCTGACCTCGCTGATCCGGCACCTGCTCGACTCGGCTCCGCCCCCGCCCGCCCAGGCCGCCCCGCAGGGAGCCTCTTCATGACGTACGACCCCATCGGCCGCCTCCTCGTCACTCCCGTCGACAAGGAGGCGCCGGCGCGGGCCAAGCGGCTGCGCGGGCTCGGGCTCGGCGAACTGGCCGATCCCGCGCTCGACGCGTTCGCGCGCAGACTCGCGGAGGAACTGGGGGCGCCGTACGCGATGGTCAACTTCATCGACGAGAACCGGCAGTTCTTCGCCGGGCTGCACACCCCCGCGGGCACGCACCGGGGCACCGACCTCGGCGCGGCGGCCGCGGGCGACCGGGACGCGCGCCGCTTCATGGCCCGCGACCACGGCTACTGCCCGCACGTGGTGGTCCGCCGCAAGGCCCTGGTGCTGGAGGACGTCTGCGACTACCCGAGGTTCGCGGGGAACCCGGTCGTCGACGAGATCGGCATCCGCTCCTATCTGGGGGCGCCGCTGATCGACCGCACGGGCGTCGCGCTCGGCACGGTCTGCGTGGTGGACACGGAGCCCAGGGCGTGGGGCAGGGCCGGGCTCGACACGATCAAGGCGTACGCGGCCGAGCTGGTCGAACAGATCCACCGCAGGGAGGACAGCCGCATCTGACCGGGCCGCTGTCAGTGGCTCGCCGTACCGTTCCCACATGGTCACATCCGACGACGTACGCCGGGTCGCGCTCGCGCTGCCCGGTGCGCTGGAGAAGCTCGCGTGGGGGCAGCCCACCTTCAGGCTCGCGCGCGACGGGAAGGTCTTCGCGTCGCTCGACGACGACGACCGGGCGATGGGCGTGAAGTGCCCCAAGGAGGACAGGGCCGAGCTGATCGCGGCCGAGCCCGACAAGTTCTTCCTGCGGCCGGGGCACGACGACAACTTCGCGTGGCTCCGGGTGCGGCTCGCCGCCCTGGAGGACGAGGAGGAGCTGTACGCGATCCTGCTGGACTCCTGGCGCCAGGCCGCGCCCCGCAAGCTCCTGGACGCGCACCCGGAGCTGGCCCCGTGAGCCCCCGGAGACGTCCGGCGCTCTTGCGGGGAAAGGGTTCGTGACCACCGGCTGAAGTGCGGTATTGTTCTCATGCGCGTTCGGCCAGGGGAAACCCCAGGTCAGACGGGCATCGGGACGTGGCGCAGCTTGGTAGCGCACTTGACTGGGGGTCAAGGGGTCGCAGGTTCAAATCCTGTCGTCCCGACCAGCGTTTTCGCAGGTCGGAGGCCGCTTTCGCAGAGATGCGAAGGCGGCCTTCAGTGTTTTCCCTACCCATTCGGTGTTTTCCGTACGGGAGGGGCGGGGCCGGTGATCCTGCCCCCCGGCACGACCGGGGCAGGGTCCTGTCCACCACCGGCCGAGTACGAGATATCTTGATGTCGAGCAATGTGGCAGACGCAGACGCAGATCTGGAGCGGAGCACCCGGTGACTGACTCGACCATCATCTACACGCACACTGACGAGGCCCCTGCCCTGGCGACGTACTCGTTCCTGCCGGTGGTCCAGGCGTACGCCTCGACGGCCGGTGTCCGCGTGGAGACCCGTGACATCTCCCTGGCGGGGCGGATCATCGCCGGGTTCCCCGAGCGCCTCCGGGAGGACCAGCGCATCGACGACGCCCTCGCCGAGCTGGGCGAGCTGGCGAAGACGCCGGGCGCCAACATCATCAAGCTTCCGAACATCTCGGCCTCGATCCCGCAGCTGAAGGCGGCCGTCGCCGAGCTCCAGGGCCAGGGCTACGCGCTCCCCGACTACCCGGACGACCCGAAGACCGACGAGGAGCGCGACGTCCGCGCCCGCTACGACAAGGTCAAGGGCTCCGCCGTCAACCCGGTCCTGCGCGAGGGCAACTCCGACCGCCGCGCCCCCGCGTCGGTGAAGAACTACGCCAAGGCCCACCCGCACCGCATGGGCGCCTGGAGCTCCGACTCCAAGACCAACGTCGCGACCATGGGCGAGAACGACTTCCGCTCCACGGAGAAGTCGACGGTCATCGCCCAGGACGGCACCCTGCGCATCGAGCTGGTCGGCGAGGACGGCACCACCACCGTGCTGCGCGAGTCCGTGCCGGTGCTCGCCGGTGAGGTCGTCGACGCCTCCGTGCTGCGCGTCGCCGCCCTGCGCACGTTCCTCGGCGAGCAGGTCGCCCGCGCCAAGGCGGAGGGCGTGCTGTTCTCCGTGCACCTCAAGGCCACGATGATGAAGGTCTCGGACCCGATCGTCTTCGGTCACGTCGTGCGCGCCTTCTTCCCGAACACCTTCGCGAAGTACGGCGAGGCGCTGGCCGCCGCGGGCCTGTCGCCCAACGACGGCCTGGGCACCATCCTCAAGGGCCTGGACGGCGTGCCGAACGGCGCCGAGATCAAGGCGTCCTTCGAGGCCGAGACCGCCGACGGCCCGGCCCTCGCGATGGTCGACTCGGACCGCGGCATCACCAACCTGCACGTCCCGTCCGACGTCATCGTCGACGCCTCGATGCCGGCCATGATCCGCACCTCGGGCCACATGTGGGGCCCGGACGGCCAGGAGGCCGACACCCTCGCCGTCCTGCCGGACAGCAGCTACTCGGGCGTCTACCAGACGGTCATCGAGGACTGCCGCGCCAACGGCGCCTACGACCCGTCGACCATGGGCTCCGTCCCGAACGTCGGCCTCATGGCGCAGAAGGCCGAGGAGTACGGCTCCCACGACAAGACCTTCGAGATCGCCGCCCCCGGCACGGTCCGCCTGGTCGACGCCGAGGGCAACGCGGTCCTGGAGCAGGCCGTCGCCGAGGGCGACATCTTCCGCGCCTGCCAGACCAAGGACGCGCCGATCAAGGACTGGGTGAAGCTCGCCGTCACCCGCGCCCGCGCCACCGGCGTCCCGGCCGTCTTCTGGCTGGACGAGACCCGCGCGCACGACGCCCAGCTGATCGAGAAGGTCAAGGCGTACCTGCCGGAGCACGACACCGAGGGCCTGGAGATCAAGATCCTCTCCCCGGTCGAGGCGACCGCGTTCTCCCTGGAGCGCATCCGCCGCGGCGAGGACACCATCTCGGTGACCGGCAACGTCCTGCGCGACTACCTCACCGACCTGTTCCCGATCCTGGAGCTGGGCACCAGCGCCAAGATGCTGTCGGTGGTCCCGCTGATGAACGGCGGCGGCCTCTTCGAGACCGGCGCGGGCGGCTCCGCCCCGAAGCACGTCCAGCAGCTCGTCAAGGAGAACTACCTGCGCTGGGACTCGCTCGGCGAGTTCCTGGCCCTGGCGGTCTCCTTCGAGCACCTCGCCACCACCACGGGCAACGCCCGCGCGAAGGTGCTCGGCGAGACGCTGGACCGGGCGACGGGCACGTTCCTCAACGAGGACAAGTCGCCGACGCGTCGCGTGGGCGGCATCGACAACCGCGGCAGCCACTTCTACCTCGCGCAGTACTGGGCGCAGGAGCTGGCCGCACAGACCGACGACGCGGCGCTCGCCGAGGCGTTCGGCCCGCTCGCGAAGCTCCTCTCGGAGCAGGAGCGGACGATCGTCGACGAGCTGATCGCGGTCCAGGGCAAGCCCGCGGAGATCGGCGGGTACTACCAGCCGGACGCCGCGAAGGCGGAGGCCGTGATGCGTCCGTCCACCACGCTGAACGAGGCGCTGGCGACGCTCGCGTAGCGCTCACGGGTACCAGCACCGGTACCGGTACCGCCGCCCCGGCCGGGTTCGCCCAGGCCGGGGCGGCGGCTTTCCGGGGGCGGTGCGTCGGGTGCGGGCCGGCCCGGGGCCCATCTGCGGCGTGTGCCCCACTCTCGCGCAGTTCCCCGCGCCCCCGAGTTGCCTGTGCTGGACGAGGTCCGGTGAGGTGGACCACTTGGGGGCGCGGGGAACTGCGCGACCAGCCGCCCACCGGCCCGCGGGTTCCGACGACAGAAGCCCCGCCGTCCTCCCTCAGCCCAGCAGCCGCAAGGCCGCTTCCGCTCGGCCCACGGTGACCGTTTGGCCCCAGGTCAGTTCCAGCGCGTCCGACTCCATCCCGTCGCCGAAGGCGACCAGGCGGTCCGATTCGACCGTGAGCCGCAGCCGCTCCTCGCCGTCCAGGATCCCCTCCACCCGGCTCGTGCCCGTCGTGGGCGACGGCCAGGCCTCGCGTACGAACCAGACGAGGCGGGGCTCGGCCGGGGCCGGCAGCCGCAGGGTGCTGCCGCTCTGCTGCCACAGCGAGCGCAGCCACCCCGTGGCACCCGTGCCCGTGCCGACCAGCAGGCCGGACGACGCCTGCGCTTCGTCGCCGTCCGCCGCCCCCAGCCGGTAGCGGGCCGTCTGGTGCCCCGGCGGGCCGAGGAACACCTCGTTGAGCGCGAGCAGCCGCTGGGTGTCGTCCGCCACCGCCTCCACCATGGTCAGCGCCTCGACCGAGGCCGAGGCGGCCGCCGAGCCCGCGCTCCGCAGCAGCGCGGCGCAGTCCGCCGGCCGGTGGCGCACCAGGACGCCGGGGTTGCGCCCCGGGTCCGCGTCGATCCCGATGACCGGCTGCCCCGACAGGTACTTCGCGGTGTTGGCGACCAGTCCGTCCTGGCCGACCACGACCACCACGTCCTCGGGTGCGAACAGGAACCGGTCGAGCCCCTCCCGGTTCACCCGCGCCTGGCGCCACGTCAGCGGCACCGCGGCCGCGGCCGCCGCCAGCGCGGCGCGCGCCCTCTCGTGCCGCTCGCGGACCTCGTCCAGCGAGCGGCCGCGCCCCGCGAGGAAGAAGGCCGCCTGGCCCGCCGTGCCGTGCCGGGCCACCAGCTCCTCGTACTCGGTCGTGCGGTGCACGAGCACCGCGCGCGGGGCGAGGCTCACGCGCCTTCGCCCCCGCCGCCCCTGCCCAGCTTCGCCAGCAGCCCGGTGAGGACGTCGGGCGAGAGCGTGAGGCTGTCGATGCGCGGCAGGTTCTCGGCGAGTCCGGCCGCCGCCAGCGCGTGCAGCGTCGCGGTGTCGGTCTCGGCGTGCACCCGCAGCCACGCGGCGCGCGCGCTCGCCTGCGCCTCGCCCAGCTCGCGCGCGGCCTGTGCCTCCGCCCGTGCGATGCGGACCTTGCGGGCCGCCTCCGCCTCGGCGTGCACCGCGTCCGCCGCCGCGCTCTCCTCGGCGGCGCGGCGCGCGTTCGTGCCGCGCTGGTCGACCAGCTGCTCCTCCCTGCGGGCCAGCTCGATCTTGCTGGCCAGTTCGTTCTCGGCGATGGCGCGCTCCCGCTCGACGGCGACCGCGCGCCGCTCGTACGTCGCCCGGTCGGCCTCCTGCTGGACCAGCTCGCGGGCCGGGGTGCGCAGCGCGCGCTCCACCTCGGGCTCGGGCCTGATCGCCATGACGCGCACCGCGACCACCTCGATGCCCGTCGCGGGCAGCCGGGGCTCGGCGGCGAGACCGGCCGCGATCCGCTCGCGGACCGTGGCGACGCCGTCGACCAGGGTCTTTGAGAGCGGGGTGCGGGCCAGGGTGTCGAGCGCGTGCTGCTGGGCGGTCTCGGTGAGGAGCGTGGCGAGCTGTTCCAGCGGGGCGCCGCGCCACGCTCCGGTGTCGGGGTCGACCGAGAAGTCGATGCGCTCGGCGGCGACGGCCGGGTCGCTGATCCGGTACGTGACGGTCGACTGCACGCTCACGTCCTGGAAGTCGGCGGTGCGCGCGGGGAACGCCATGGTCAGCTCGCGGTCGTTGACCGGGATCTCGGAGAGCGCGGCGGTGAGCGAGCGGTACCAGAAGCTCAGCCCCGGGCCGTCGTGGGCGAGCCTGCCGCGCCGGTGGTGGCGGATGTGGGCGGTGGGCGCGGAGCGCAGGTGCCGCCAGCCGAAGCGGCGGGTGATGTCGGCCATGGTGTCCCTCCCCGGATCTTTTTCTCGTCACGCTGACGATAGGAGGGGGATCCTTTGTAGTCAAGGTGACAATAAATGGGGGCGTGCTTCCGGGCGCCCGCGCGCGACGGACCGCGATGCCCTCCCCATGGCTTAACGTGTGATGCCGTGAAGAGCGAGAACAGACAGGTCCCGATGGTGAGGTTCGTCGCCGTCGCCTGCGTCGCCGCGCTGTCGGCGACCGTCGGCAGCTGGGCCTACGTACAGGCGGGCGCGACGGCCGGCGACGTCGTGCGCGACCTCTCCGTCGGCCTCGCCTACGCGGTCGGCGGACTGGTCGCCTGGTGGAACAGGCCCGACAACCGCACCGGCCTGCTGATGATCGCCGAGGGGACCACCTGGTTCATCGGCAACCTCCAGGGCACCGCGGTGCCCGCGCTCTTCGCCCTGGGCGCCTGGTGGGAGGCGCTGAACATGGCGGTCCTCGTCCACCTCGTGCTCACCTTCCCCGACGGCAGGCTCAGCACGCCGCTCACCCGCTGGCTGGTCCGCCTCGCGTACGGCATGGTCGCCGTCGGCGGACTGCTGCGCACCCTCACCTTCGACCCCGCGGTCGACATCGACGCGACCTACCTCACCTGCCGGGGCTGCGGCCCCAACCCGCTGCTCGTCCCCGGCACCACCGACCTCTTCCCGTACGTCGACGGGGTCTACCGCGCGTTCGGCTGGGTGCTGTCCGCCGTGCTGGTGGTCGCGATCGTGCGGCGCTGGCAGCTGGCGTCGGTCGCCCGCAAGCGCGCCCTGCTCCCCGCCTGGATCGCCATCGCCCTCGCGTCCGCCTTCCTCCTGTGGGACCTGCTGCTGTACGTGATGGACGACCCCGCGTGGCCCGTGCGCGAGAGCGTCTTCCTCGTCTCCGACCTCGCCCAGGTCGCCGTCCCGATCGCCTTCCTCGTCGGCCTCCTGCGGATGCGGCTGCAGCGCGCCGAGGTCAGCGGCCTCGTCATCGAGATGGGCACCGACCCCGACCCCGGCAGGCTGCGGGCCGTCCTCGCGCGGGTGCTCGGCGACCCCGGGCTGCGGCTCGGGCTGTGGCGCGACGAGCCCGCCGGGTACGTCGACGAGGACGGCCTGCCCGTCGACGGCACCGGCCCCGGGCACACCCGGGTCGACTCCTCGCGCGGCACCCCGCTCGCCCTGCTGCGCCACGACCCGGCCCTCGCCGAGGACCCGGGGCTGCTCGAAGCGGTCGGCGCCGCGCTGCGGCTCGCGCTGGAGAACGTCTGGCTGCGCACCCAGGCCAAGGAGGTGACCTCGCGCATCGTGCGCGCCGCCGACGCCGAACGGGGCCGCCTGGAGCGCGACCTGCACGACGGCGCGCAGGCCAGACTGGTCTTCGCGCTGATGGAGCTGCGCCGCGTCGAACGCGGCCTCGCCGACCACCCCGACCCCTCGCTGCGCCGCTCGGTCGGCGAGGTCGAGACGAACCTGAAGCTCGCGCTCGAAGAGCTGCGCGGCATCGCCCACGGCATCCACCCGGCCGTCCTCACCCGCGAGGGCCTGGGCCCCGCGCTCACCGCACTGGCCCAGCAGGCCGCGCTGCCCGTCGTGGTGGCCGCCGAGGCGCGGCGCTACGACCCGGTCGTCGAGTCCACCGCGTACTTCACCGTCTGCGAGGCACTGTCCAACGCCGCGAAGCACGCGCGCGCCAGGGCCGTCAGCGTCTCGGCGCGGCACAGCGGCGGACGGCTCGTCGTGGAGACCGTGGACGACGGGATCGGCGGCGCCGACACCGCGCGCGGCACCGGGCTGCGGGGCCTCGCGGACCGGCTCGCGGCCGTGGACGGGATACTGCACGTGGACAGTCCCGCAGGTGGCGGGACGCGAATCAGGGCGGAGCTGCCGTGCAGGTGATCGTGGCCGAGGACTCGGCGATTCTGCGACAGGGGATCGTACGGCTCCTGGCCGACGCGGGCATCGGGGTGCCCGCGCAGTGCGGCGACGTGGTGGAGCTGCCCGAGCTGGTGGCGCGGCACCGCCCGGACGCGGTGCTGCTGGACATCAGGATGCCGCCGACCCACACCGACGAGGGCATCGTGGCGGCCGCCGGGATCAGGGCGCGCTTCCCCGGCACCGGCGTGCTGCTGCTGTCGCAGTACGTGGAGACGACGGACACCGTCCGGGCGCTGGCCGCGGACGCGCGCGGCTTCGGCTACCTGCTCAAGGAGCGCGTCGCCGACATCGACGAGCTGACCGACGCGCTGAAGCGGGTCACGGCGGGGGAGAGCGTGCTGGACCCCGAGGTCGTCAGCCGCCTCCTGGGCGCTCCGCGCCTGCCGGGGCCGCTGGACGAGCTGACCGCGCGGGAGCGGGAGGTGCTGTCGCTGATGGCGCAGGGCCGCTCGAACGACGCGATCGCCCAGCACCTGGTCATCGGCGCGAAGACGGTCGAGACGCACGTGCGCAACATCTTCGGGAAGCTGGGGCTCTCGGCGGACCTGCTGGGGCACCGCAGGGTGATGGCGGTGCTCACCTATCTCGGGGCTTCCGCGTAGGCGAGCCCGGCGCGCGGGGCTTCCGCGTAGGAGCCCCGGAGGGAAACCCTCCGGGGCAACCCCCCGTACCCCCCCCCACAACGCAGCAGCGGGGCCCCGTGACCGAGGCCCCGCTGCTGACGATGGCCGGCTGGCCGTTCCGAGGATGACGTCCCCCGATACATCCCCCGATGTTCCCCCGTGTCGCATCACCCATCGGAACGGTGCCGGAGACATCACCGTAGACGGCGGCCACCGCCCCTGACATCAGGGCCAGCCCTGAGATCCGGAACGATCACGTCCAGGGGGTGCGGAACCCTCGGTGTGCGAGGGGTGAAAGGGGCCCGTGGGCCCTCTGATCAGGGAAGAAGCCGTCAGGGCAGCAGCAGCCAGTCCGCCGCGAGGGCCGCCGCAAGACCCGTCCCCAGGAGCCAGGAACCCAGTCGCGTACGACCGAGCCTGCCGAGCTCGACGACTATGCCGCAGAGGATCAGCGCGAGACCGTAGACGCCGACCACCAGGACCGAGGACCGGTCCGCGAGCCGCAGCACCAGTACGACGCCCATCACCGCCATGCCGAGGGATCCGGCGACGATGCGCAGCCGCCGGGCCTGACGGGGCGTCAGCCCTCTGCGGGGGGCCGGGGGAACGGCGTCGTCGGCTGTGGTTCGGTCCTGGTCAGAGGCGCTCATGCAGCGAGATCGTAGCCGCTGCCCGACACGCCGGGCGGGCCCTTGCCGAGGGTGCTCACGGACCGGTCGCCCGGCGGGCAAAGCGTCGGCAAAGAGCGCCGCTCGGACGTTCCCCGCCACGACGTGGACCACATGCGACCGCAGTGGCGGCAGGGGCGGCCGGGACGGTTAGGCTCGGGAGGATGCACGACAAGGACGGGATTTCCATTCAGCTGCTCGGGCCCGTCACCGCGGAACGGTCCGGACAGCCCATCCAGCTCGGCCCGCCCAAACAGCGGGCCGTCTTCTGCGCCCTGATCCTCCAGCGGGGCCGCCCGCTCGGCGCCGACGAGCTGATCGACGCCGTCTGGGGCGAGGAGCCGCCGCCGCGCGCCGTCAGCGCCCTGCGCACCTACGCCTCCCGGCTGCGCTCCCTCCTCGAACCCGACCGCCCCGCCCGCTCCCCCTCCACCGTCCTGGTCTCCGTCGGCGACGGCTACGTGCTGCACCCGCCCGAAGGCCCGATCGACGTCGAACGCTTCGAGCGGACCGTCACCCGGGCCACCGCCGCACAGGACCCCCGCGACCCCGCGCGCACCCACGGCCTGCTCGCCGACGGCCTCGGCCTGTGGCGGGGCGCCGCGCTGTCCGGGGTACCGGGGCCGTACGCCCAGCGGCAGCGCGAACGGCTCGACGGGCTGCGCGTCACCGCCCAGGAGGAACTGCACAGCAGCGCGCTCGAACTGGGCAGGCACGCCGATTCGGCCGTCGCGCTCTCCGTGCTGACCGCCGAGCACCCGCTCAGGGAACGGCTGCACGCCCTGCTGATGCTCGCCCTGTACCGCTCGGGCCGGCAGTCCGACGCGCTCGCCGCCTACGCACGGGCCCGCGCGCTGCTGGTGGGGGAGCTGGGCGTCGAGCCCGGCCCCGAGCTGGCCGGACTGCACGCCCGGATCCTCGCCGCCGACCCCACCCTGATCCGGACGCACGCGGTGGCGAGCGCGGCGGCGACGGCGGTCGCCGGGGGCGGCATCGTGTCCGCCACGGCGACGGCCTCCGTATCGGTGTCCCTGTCACCGGCCGGACCCGCGCACCCCGGCACTCCGCACGCCCGGGGAACGGGCGGGCCGGGTGGTACGGGCCCCGGCCCCGCACCCGGCCCCGCACCCGGTCCCGCACCCGGGTCCGCAGGACCGCGCACCGCGCCCTCCGCGCAGCTGCCGCCCGACCTCGCCGACTTCACCGGGCGCGAGCGCGCCGCCGAGGCCGTACGGTCCACGCTGCTGCGGGCCCAGAGCGGCGGCGGGGCACTGACCGTCGCCCTCCTCACCGGCATCGGCGGCGTCGGCAAGACCGCGCTGGCCCTGCACGTCGCCCACTCCGTGCGCGACCGCTTCCCCGACGGGCAGCTCTACGCCGACCTGTGCGGCTTCGACGGCGCCGCCGAACCCGCCGACCCCTCGGTGGTACTCGGCGGCTTCCTCGAAGCGCTCGGCGTCGATCGCGCGGGAATCCCCGACGAACTGGAACAGCGCGCGGCGCTCTTCCGCACCCTCCTCGCCGACCGGCGCGTCCTCGTCGTGCTCGACGACGCCACCGACGCCGAACAGCTGCGGCAACTGCTGCCGGGCACCGGCAGTTGCGCCGCCCTCGTCACCACCCGCAACCGCGCCCTCGTCCTGCACGGCGGCCGCCCGCTCGACCTCGACGGCCTCACCGAGGCCGAGGCCGTCCGGCTCCTCGCGGCGGTCGCGGGCGCCGACCGGGTGGCGGCCGAGCCCGAGGCCGCGCGGGCGCTGGTCACCACCTGCGGACGGCTGCCCCTCGCCGTGCGCATCGTCGGCTCCCGGCTCGCCACCAGGCCCGGCTGGACCCTCGCCTCGCTCGTGATGCGGCTGCGCGACGAGCGCCGCCGCATCGACGAGCTCCAGGCGGGCGACCTCGCCGTGGAGGCCGCGTTCCGCGTCGGCTACGAGGCCCTGGAGCCCGCCCCGGCCCGCGCCTTCCGCCTGCTGTCCCTCGTCGACGCCCCCGAACTGCCGCCCGCCGCCGCGGCCGCCGTGCTCGGCACCGACCCGGACACGGCGGGCGAACTCGCCGAGACCCTGGTCGACGCGGGCCTCCTGGAGACCCACGGCGTCGACCGCTACGGCTTCCACGACCTCGTACGGCTCTACGCCCGCCGCCCCGCCGAGCTCGTCGAAGGGCGCGGCGCCCGCGAAGGGGCGGTCGGCAGGCTCCTCGACCAGCTCCTCGCCACCACGGTCAACGCCCACAAGGTCCTGGAGCCGCACGGCCGGCTGCCCGGCCACTGCCACCGCCCCGACCTGCGCGGGACGACGTTCGCGGGGGCCGAGGACGCGCGGGCGTGGCTGCGGGCCGAGCGCGGCCTGACCGCGCACGTCGTCGAACAGGCCGTACGGGACGTCCCCACCGCGCTGCGCCCCGCCATCGACCTGCTCTACCTGCACTTCTCCCTGGACCGTTCGCAGGCCCGCAAGCAGGACGAGCTGCACCTGCTGGACCGGATCATCGAGACCGCCGAACGGTGCGGCGACACCTGGAGCGAGGGCAGGGCCCGCCATCTGCGCGGGCGCAGCCAGCTGTACTGGACGCTGGTCGCCGACGCCGGGGAGCGCGAGCTGGCCGCCGCGATCGAGCTGTCCGACGCGAACGGCGACACCTACAACCTCGCGATGAGCGCGAGCGAGCTGGGCGCACTGCTCGTCACCGGCGGCCGGGCCGCCGAGGCGCTGGACCGCTTCGCGCTCGGGCGGCGCGCGTTCACCTCGCTCGGCGACCTGGGCAAGGCGGCGGTCTGCGCGGCCAACGCGGGGCGCGCGCACCTCCAGCTGGGCGCGGCCCAGGCCGCCGTGGCGCGGGTCGCGGAGGCCGTGGACCTCCTGGAGATCGCCGACCGGGTGGACGGCGTGGGGGCGGGCGGCGGTGCGGCGCGCGAGGCCTGGTACGACCGGGCGTACGTCCACCTCCAGTACGGCTACGTCCTGATGCGGACGGGCAACGCGGAGCGCGCCGAGCGGGAGCTGCGGCGCTCCCTGCGCGGGTTCGAGGCGCTGGGCGACCAGATCTGGCAGGCGGCGACCTGGTCCCGCCTCAGCGAGTGCGCCCTGGCGGCAGGCCGGCCCGGGGAGGCGGTGCGCCGGGCGGGCACGGCGCTGGAGCGTGCGGTGGAGTACGAGGCGCTCCAGACCCAGGGGGTGGCCCTGACAGTCCTGGGCCGCGCGCTGCTCGAACTCGGGCGGGAGAGGGAGGCGGTGGCCCGCTTGGAGGAGGCGCACGAGGTGTACGCGCGGGCGGGGGTGCCGGAGGTCGGCGAGGTGCGGGCGCTGCTCGCGGGGGTGGGCGAGGAGGGATAGCAGGGGCGGGCCTCGCGCGGTTCCCCGCGCCCCCGCCCCGCCCCGCGCCCGCCCTTACGCCCCCTCACCCCTGCCCCGCGCAGCGCCCCGCACCGCCCGCACGACCACCCCCGGTGCCTCCTCCGCCATGAAGTGCCCGCACTCCACCGTCTCGTGCACGAGGTCCTCCGCCCACCCCCGCCACAGCCCCTCCGCGTCGAACCCCAACGCCGCCCCCCAGTCCTGTTGCAGCACCGTCACCGGCATCCGCAGCTTCCGTCCCGCCGCCCGGTCCGCCTCGTCGTGTTCGACGTCGATCCGGGCCGACGCCCGGCAGTCCGCCACGATCGACGGCACCGCGTCCCGCGACGCGGCCAGGTACGCGGCCCGCACCTCCGCGGGGATCGCCGCCGGATCCCGCGTCCACCCGTCCAGGAAGTACCCGAAGAACTCGTCCGCCGACGCCGCGATCATCCGCTCCGGCAGTCCCGGCGGCTGCGCCATCAGGTACAGGTGGAACCCCACCGCCGCGGACCTCCCGCGCATCACCTCCCACATGTCCGCCGTCGGCAGCACGTCCAGCGACACCAGGCGCGTCACCGCCTCCGGATGGTCGAGACCCGCCCGCACCGCCACCAACGCGCCCCTGTCGTGCCCCGCCAGCACGAACCGGTCGAAGCCCAGCGCGCGGGCGAGGGCCACCACGTCCGCGGCCATGGCGCGCTTGGAGTACGTCAGCCCGTCCACGTCGACGGGCTTGTCGCTGTCCCCGTATCCACGCAGGTCGGGGCAGATGACGGTGTGGTCCACGGCGAGCTCGGCGGCGACGTGGCGCCACATCAGATGGGTCTGCGGAAAACCGTGCAGCAGCACGACCGGGCTGCCCGAGCCGCCGACGGCGACGTTGAGCGCGACGCCTTCGGCGACCTCGACGCGACGGTAGTCGAATCCGGGGATGCGAAGAGTGCGGGAGGCCTGAGGGGTATGAGGGGTACGAGGGGTTCGTGCGATGTCCATGGCACGAGCCTCCCGCCACCGGATCAGCAACCGATCAGTACGACGGTCCCCGGCCCCGGCCGCCCTCCCGGCCGCCCTTCCCGCCGCTCCGGTGCGAGGATGAACCGCGTGAAGTTCGACGTCCTCGGCCCCCTCGTGGCGGCGGGCCCCACCGGCCCGGCCGACCTCAAGGGACCGCGCCACCGCGCCGTACTCGCCAGACTGCTGATCGCCCGCCGCCGCGTCGTCCCGCTCGCCCGCCTCGTGGCCGACCTGTGGGACGAGCCCCCGCCCACCGCGATCGGCACCATCCGCACCTTCGTCGCCGATCTGCGCCGCGCGATCGAGCCCGACCGCCCGCCCCGTACGCCTCCCGGACTCCTCCTCACCACCGCCCCCGGCTACACGCTGCGCCCCGAGCCGGACGCGGTCGACGCCTGGCGCTTCGAGGCGGCGCTGGCCGAGGCCCGTACGCTCCTGGAGTCGGCCGATCCCGCCCAGGCCCTGCCGCTCGTCGACGAGGCGCTGGCGCTGTGGCGCGGCCCGGCGTACGCGGAGTTCGCGGACGCGCACTGGGCCCGCGCCGAGGCCGCCCGCCTGGACGAGCTCCGGCTGCTGGCCGTCGAGCGCCGCGCACGGGCCGCCCTGGCGGCGGGCCGCACCGCCGAGACGGTCCCGGACCTGGAGGCGCTGCTCGCCGAGCACCCCTGGCGCGAGGACGCGTGGCGCCTGCTCGCGCTGGCGCTGTACCGCACGGGCCGCCAGACGGACGCGCTCGCGGCGCTGCGCGGCGCGCGCCACGGGCTGGGGGAGCGGCACGGCCTCGACGCGAGCCCCGGGCTGCGCCGCCTGGAGGCCGACATCCTGGCCCAGGCGCCCCACCTGATGCCCGCACGGGAGTCCGTGCGGGGGTCCGCACACCGCACGGACCCCGCCCCGGTCTCCCGTACCGACCCCGCCCCCGCGCCCCCGGCGGCCTGCCACCCCACCGACCCCGGCCTCGTGGGGCGCGACGCCGAGTTGGCGAGGCTCCTCGACGCGGGCGCCACCACCGCCGTACGCGCACGCCTCGCCCTCGCCCTCATCGGCGGAGCGCCCGGCACGGGCAAGACCACCCTGGCCGAAGCCCTCGCCGCGCGCCTCGGCGCTCGCGGCTGGACCGTCGCCCGGGGGCGTGCGCCCGAGGTGTCGGGGGCGCCCCCGCTCTGGCCCTGGATCCAGGTCCTCACCTCCCTCGGAGCGCCCCTCCCACCGAGCCCGGCCCCCTCGCGCTTCGACCAGCACAACGCCGTGGCCGAAGCCCTCACCGAGGTGTCGGGTGTCCGGCCGACCCCGCCGGACCCCCGCGCCCCTGAGCCGCCGCGACCGCCCGGAGCCGTACCCCCGCGCCCCCTTCTCCTCCTCCTGGACGACCTCCACCTCGCGGGCGAGGACACCCTCGCCCTCCTCGCCGCGCTCGCGCTGCCCCCGCTCGCCGCCCCCGTACTCGTCGTCGCCACCCACCGCACCGGCGAGGCCGGTCCCGAGCTGGCCGCGTTCCTCGGCCGCACCGCCCCCGCCGAGCCGCTGCGCATCGAGCTGGCCGGCCTCCAGGAGGAGGCCACCGCCGTGCTCGTGCGCGCCACCGCGCACCGCGACGCGGACCCGGAGACGGTCCGCGCCATCCACCGCCGCAGCGGCGGCAACCCGTTCTTCGTACGCGAGCTCGCGCGGCTGTACGACTCCGAGGGCGCCGCGGCCATGGAGTCCGTACCGCCGGGCGTACGGGACCTCATCCGGCACCGCCTCGCGCTGCTGCCCGCCACGGCGCGCACCGTCCTCCAACAGGCCGCGGTGCTCGGCCTCGACGTCGACCTGGACCTCCTCGTCCCGCTCGCGGGCGGCGGATCGGGCCGCGCGGGCGGCGGGACGGGGGAAGGGGCCGTGCTGGACGCCGTGGAGTCCGCGCTCCTGGCGGGTTTCCTCACGGAGGGCGGGCCCGACCCGGACCGGCTCTCCTTCGCGCACGCGCTCGTGCGCGACACGCTCTACGCCGACATCTCCCGTGCCCGCAGGGCGCGTTGGCACACCGAAGCGGCCGAGGCCGCCGAGCGGGACCGTCCCGAAGCCGTCGAACTCCTGGCCCACCACTACCTCGCCGCAGGCACCCGGGCGACCGCCGTCCGCGCGGTGCGCCACGCCCGCGCGGCGGCCGAGCGGGCCGAACGGGCCTTCGCGCCGCACGAGGCGGCGCGGCTCTGGGGCGAGGCGCTGGCCGCCCACGACCGTGCGACGGCCCCGGCGGCCGACGGCCGGGCGCCGACCGCCACGGGTGCCGCCGCCCCGCCCCACGGCGACCCCCGCACCCGTACCGAACTCCTCATGGGCCGCGTGCGCGCGCTCGCCCTCACCGGCGACCTGGCAGGGGCGCGGGCGCTCCGCGCGGACGCGCTCACCGAGGCCGCGCGGGCGGGCGGCGCCCCCGAACTCACCGCCCGCGTCGTCTGTGCCTACGACGTCCCGGCGAACTGGCCGCGCAACGACGACGAGGAGCTGTCACGCCGGGTCGCGGAGGCCGCGGAGCACGCCCTCGCGGCACTTCCCGGCTCCGGCCCCGAGCCTGGCCAAGACCCCGACCCCCGCCCCGGCTCCCGTCCCGGGCCTGGTCACGACCTCGGGTCCCGCCCCGGCTCCGGCCCCGGGCCTGGTCAAGACCCCGACCCCCGCCCCGGCTCCCGTCCCGGATCCGGCTCCCGCCCCGGCTCCGACCCCCGTCCCGGATCCGACCCCGGCCCCGGCCCTGGATCCGGCCGCCCCGGCCGAGGCCCCGCCCCCACCACCCCCGAACTCGCCGTCCGCGCCCGCCTCCTCTGCGCCCTTGCCATGGAGCTGCGCGGCAACCGCGACGGGCGCGGGCTCGCCGCCGCCCGCGAGGCCGAGGCGATCGCGCGTCGCGCCGCCGACCCCGAACTCCTCGCCCTCGCCCTGAACGCCCGCTTCACGCACACCTTCCACCGCTGCGGCCTCGCCCCCGAACGCGCCCTGATCGGGATCGAGTTGCTGGACATCGCAGCCCGCTGCCGAATGCCGTCCACCGAAGTGCTCGGCCACCTCGTCCTGCTCCAATCCCGTGCCGCGCTCGCGGAGTTCGACGAGGCCGACGCCCACGCCGCAGCCGTGGACCGGCTGGCCGAGCGGCACGGACTGCCCGGCGCCACCGCGTTCACCGCCGGGTACGCCGCGCTGCGCCTCGCCCTCTCCGGCCGCACGTCCGAGGCGGCGGACGCCTACCGCGACACCGTCGCCCGGCTGTCCGGAAGCGGCATGAGCGGCGCGGCGGAAGGGCTGCTCCCGCTGGCCCTCCACACCCTCCACGCCCTCCGCCCGCTCGCCCCCGCCGGGCCGGGGCGACGCCCTCACGGCGAGGGCGAGCCCCCGGACCTCGCCGAATGGGGCCCGTACGCGCCCTGGATCCGTCCCCTCGTCCTTCTGGACCGGGGCCACCCGGATGCGGCCGCCCGCGCCCTCGCCGCGCTGCCGCCATCTCCCGGCGACCCCCTCATGGAGGCCCGTGCCGGGCTCGCCGCCGAGGCCGCGCTGCGCCTCGGCGACAAGGCCGCGATGAGACGCGCGTACGAGGAACTCAAGCCCGCGCGTGGGGAGTTGGCGGGTGCGGCGAGCGGTCTGGTGTCCCTCGGTCCGGTGGCGGAACTCCTCGAAGGGCTCTCTGCCGCGCTCGCCCGCTGACGCCTTCCGGCCCGCGCGCACCTCGGGCACGATGGACCCCGCACGACCCCCGCCCCCCGGCAGTTCCGCGACGCAAGCCCGGCCGTTCCCTTCCTCCCCCCCCGTAGGCCCCCGGAGATCCTCATGGACCGAGAAGCGCACGACAGGCTCGACGCGTTGCAGCGCGATCCCTATCCGCTCTACGCACGGGCCCGCGCCGCCGAGGGGCTGACGTTCGTGCCCGAACTCGATGCCTGGCTCGTCGCCAGGGACGCGGACGTGCGCGAAGTCCTGCGCCGCGCCGACGAGTTCTCCTCGGTCCAGGCCCTGCGCCCCGACGTGATCCCCTCGCCCGCCGCCTTCGCGGTCCTCGCGGGCGGCTTCGGCGGCCAGCCCACCGTGGTCTCCAGCGACGGCCCCGCCCACCAGCGCCACCGCGCGCCGCTCAACAGGGGTCTGTCCACCGGCCGAGTGGGCGAGCTGCTGCCGTTCGTCGCCCGCAGGAGCGCCGAGCTGATCGACGAGTTCGAGCCGCACGGCACCGTCGAGCTCGTCGAGGCGTACGCGCGGCGGCTGCCGAGCGAGGTCGTCGGCCGGCTCATCGGCCTCGACCCGGTCGACGTGCCGGCCGCCGTCTACGGCAGCAACCGCGCCGAACAGCTCCTCTTCCGCCCGCTGCCCGAGGACGAGCAGATCGCCGCGGCGCACGACGTCGTCGAACTCCACCACCTGCTCGACAGCTACGTGCGCGACCGCCGAGCAGCCCCGCGCGACGACCTGCTCAGCGGCATGGTCGAGGCGTTGGCGCCCGAGCCGGGCGAGCTCACCCTCGACCAGCGCCACGAGCTGGTCTCCAACGTCCAGAACCTCTTCATCGCCGGACACCTCACCACCACGGCCGTCATCGGCACCGCGTTCCTCCACCTACTGGGCGACCGGCGGCAGTGGGAACTCCTCTGCGAACAGCCCGAGTCGGTGCACTCCGCCGTCGAGGAGGCGCTGCGGTACGACACCGCCGTGCAGGGCTTCCGCCGCACCACCACCCGCGAGGTCACCCTCTCCGGCACGGTCCTGCCCGCCGGGTCCGTCGTCTTCGTGGCGTACGGCTCCGCCAACCGCGACGAGCAGCGGCACGAGCGCCCCGACGTCTTCGACATCACCCGCAGGCCCACCCGCCACGTAGCCTTCGGGTACGGCACCCACGGCTGCCCGGGATCGCAGCTCGCCCGCGAACAGCTCCGCATCACGCTGGAGCTGTTCAGCCGGCGACTGCCCGGCCTGCGGTTCGTGGACGAGGGCCCGGGAGAGATGCTGCCGACGCTGATCCACCGCGCACCGGAGCACCTGCACCTCACCTGGTGACCACGGGCGGCGGGGGCCCCGGCGGGCGAGCGGCTTCACATAACCACTCCTCGGATGAATTCATCGGATGACCTTCCGGTGTGCCCCGCACCGACCTATCCTCCGATCATGCGTGCCGCACTCTTCGTCACCTGCGTCAACGACGCGCTGTACCCGTCCACGGGCATCGCGACCGTACGGCTCCTGGAGCGCCTCGGGGTCGAGGTCGACTTCCCGGCGGCCCAGACCTGCTGCGGCCAGCCGCAGTACAACACCGGCTACCGCCGCGAGACGCGACCCCTGGTGCGCCGCACGGCACGCGCCTTCGAAGGGTACGAGTACGTGGTCACGCCCTCCGGCTCGTGCGCCGCGATGGTGCGGGACAACTACCCCAAAATGGGGGAGACATCGCTGCCCGGCCGTACGTACGAACTCACCGAGTTCCTGGTGGACGTGCTCGGCGTGACCGACGTCGGCGCGTACTTCCCGCACGCCGTCACCTACCACCCCTCCTGCCACGGACTGCGCCTGCTGGGCCTCGGCGACCGCCCCCGCAGGCTCCTCGAAGCGGTCAAGGGGCTGGAGCTGCGCGAGCTGCCGGGAGCCGCGGAGTGCTGCGGCTTCGGCGGCACCTTCGCCGTGAAGAACTCCGATGTTTCCGCCGCGATGGGCCGCGACAAGGTCGCCCGCGCGACCGCCACCGGCGCCGACGTCCTGTGCGGCGCGGACAACTCCTGCCTGATGCACATCAGCGGCATCCTGCACCGCGCGAACGCCCCGCTGCACGCCCTGCACATCGCCGAGATCCTGGCCGCCACCGAAGAGGAGCCCTGGCACGTGACCGAAGAGGAGCCCCGCAAGTGAGCGGAACGTACCTGGGGATGCCCTCCTTCCCCCGCGCGGCCAAGGAAGCGGTCCACGACACCACGCTGCGCGCCAACCTCAGGCACGCCACCCACACCATCCGGGACAAGCGCGCCGCCGCGGTCGCCGAGCTGTCCGACTGGGACCGGCTGCGCGAGGCGGGCAAGCAGATCAAGGACCACACGCTGCGCCATCTCGACCGCTACCTCGTGCAGTTGGAGGAGGCGGTGGTACGGGCGGGCGGCACCGTCCACTGGGCGGCCGACGCCGACGAGGCCAACCGCATCGTGACCGACCTCGTGAAGGCGACCGGCGAACGCGAGGTCGTCAAGGTCAAGTCCATGGCCACCCAGGAGATCGGGCTCAACGAAGCCCTGGAGGCGGCCGGCATCGCCGCGTACGAGACGGACCTCGCCGAGCTGATCGTGCAGCTCGGCGACGACCGCCCGTCCCACATCCTCGTCCCGGCCATCCACAAGAACCGCGCCGAGATCCGCGACATCTTCGCCACGAAGATGGCCGACTGGGGCCGCGCCGCGCCCGAAGGACTGCCCGACACGCCCGCCGCGCTCGCCGAGGCCGCGCGGCTGCACCTGCGCGAGAAGTTCCTGCGCGCCAAGGTCGCGGTGTCCGGCGCCAACTTCATGGTCGCCGAGACCGGCACCCTCGTCGTCTTCGAGTCGGAGGGCAACGGCCGCATGTGCCTCACCCTCCCCGAGACCCTGATCTCCGTCGTCGGCATCGAGAAGACCGTCCCCACCTGGCGGGACCTGGAAGTCTTCCTCCAGACCCTGCCGCGCTCCTCGACCGCCGAGCGCATGAACCCGTACACCACCATGTGGACCGGCACGACGGACGGCGACGGGCCGCGCGACTTCCACCTCGTCCTGCTCGACAACGGCCGCACCGACACGCTCGCCGACGAGGTGGGCCGCCAGGCGCTGCGCTGCATCCGCTGCTCGGCCTGCCTCAACGTCTGCCCGGTGTACGAACGGGCGGGCGGCCACGCGTACGGCTCCGTCTACCCGGGCCCGATCGGCGCGATCCTCACGCCCCAACTCCGGGGCACCGCGAGCGAGATCGACGCCTCGCTGCCGTACGCCTCCTCACTGTGCGGCGCCTGCTACGAGGTGTGCCCCGTCGCGATCGACATCCCCGAGGTACTGGTCCACCTGCGCGAGCGCGTCGCCGGGCAGGGCGGCAGGGGGCACCGCGTCGAGAAGGCCGCGATCAAGGCCGCCACCTGGCTCCTGGACCACCCCGGGGCCATGGCGGCGGGGATGCGCGCCGCTTCCAGGACCCGCAGGGCGCACCCGCGCAGGCCACCGGGCGCGGCGGCCTGGACCGACAGCCGCGACCTGCCCGAGCTGCCCCCGGAACCGTTCCGCGACTGGTGGAGGAAGAACCGCACATGACCACGCCGCCCGCGTCGTCCCGCGACCGGATCCTCGCGCGCATCCGCACGGCCGTGGCGGACGCCCCCGAGGCCCCCGAGCCGACCCGCGACTACCTCGCCACGCACACCCCCGACGACCCGGCCGCCGTCCTCGACCTGCTCCACGAGAACCTGGCGGACTACCGGGCGGTCGTCCACCGCACGGACGGCGCCGGAATCGCGGACCTGATCGCGACCCTGCTGGCCGCACGCGGCGCCACCTCCGTACTGGTCCCGGAGGGACTGCCGCCCGAGTGGCTCGCGTCGGCCGACCCGACCCGGATCCACGACGGCGACGACCTGACCCACGAGCGCATCGACGCGATCGACAGCGTCGTCACCGGCTGCGCCCTGGCCGTCGCCGAGACCGGCACGATCGTCCTGGACGGCGGCGCGGCGCAGGGTCGGCGCCGGACCACCCTGATCCCCGACCACCACATCTGCGTCGTACGGGTCCCCGGGCAGGTGGTCGCCTCGGTACCGCAGGCGATGCCGCGCCTGGACCCGAAGCGCCCCCTCACGTGGATATCGGGCCCGTCCGCGACGAGCGACATCGAACTGGACAGGGTGGAGGGCGTCCACGGCCCGCGCACCCTGGAGGTGATCCTCCTGGCCGCGCCCTGAGAGCCCTGAGCGTCCGGGGCACCGGACCGGCCGCGTCAGGCCCCGAGCAGCCGAGGAGCCTCACGGGCCGCGTCCACGCCCTGGTCGACGCGCCCGGCCAACGCCTCGGCCCAGGCGACGAGCCCCGCGACGTCGATCCCGTACGGCCCGACCCCGTCCGCCCCCGCGAAGCCCCCGACCCACGAGGCGCCCCGCCGGAGCAACCGGGCCCCGCCCACGGCGTTCCCCCGCGCGGCATGGGTGAGCCCGACAGCCAGCTGGGCGAGCCCCCGCCACAGCTCCCGCTCCTCCTCGGCCCCCGACTTCCAGGCGTCCTCGAACACCTCGTGGGCGTGGAACGGCATCCCGGCGTCCAGCAGCCGCTGCGCCTCACGCACCGTCTGCTCCCCGCCGCGCACGACCCCTTCGGGCTGCCGCGCGACCCCGGGCGCCCCGTACGGCAGGGGCCGCCCGAGCCCGTCGCGCGGCCGGGCGTTCCTGGCCCGCCCCTCGCCGTCCCGATCCCTGCCGTCGCCCCCGCTGTCCCCGCTGTGGCCAGTCACGTTTCGCGTCACGCCCCAAATTGTCCCCCCGGTCCCGAGGCCCCCTGGGAGTGGGGTAATGTTCTTCCTGCGCGGCAAGCCCGGCCCAAACCGGGAGAGACGCGCAACGGGACGTGGCGCAGCTTGGTAGCGCACTTGACTGGGGGTCAAGGGGTCGCAGGTTCAAATCCTGTCGTCCCGACTCGAAAGAGTCGCGGTTTGAGGGCCTTGTTTCACTTCGGTGAGACAGGGTCCTTTCGCGTTCTCGGAGGTTGCCGCGCGGTGCGGCGTACGGTGACAGCGTGGCAGGCGAAGATCCGGGGCGGACCCCTCGTCGCTTGCGGCGGCTGGCCTCCCGCACACAGGAGGAACTGGCCGAGCGTTCGGCTTCTCGTTGGAACGGCCGCGTGGGGCCCGCACGGCCCTTCCGGGGGCGGCGCGGTGGCTACGCCCCGCTGGGACGCGGGTCGTTCAGACCGTGCCGCAGGGCCTCGACTCCGGGCCCCGGCGCCTTCAACAGGCCCCCGCCGGGGTGTCAGTGGGCTGGGTTATTGTTCGCGGCACCGCTCGCCGACTGTAGGGATCCAGAGCATTGACCGGTCTGTCTGCTTTTCCGTTGCCGTTTCACACTTCCCGTTCCATGCCGTTCACGGAGCCTCGGACGGTGCGGGAGCTGGAGATGATGCGGTGCAGTGCGCACATCCGGTCCAAGCCGGGGTGGTTCGAGAAGATGAACGATCCCGAGGTCGTCGCCAGGTGGGCGCGTGAAGCGGGCGAGCAGGGGCTCACCGAGGCGCAGGTCAGGTACGTCATCGACGAGCTCGCGCACTACGCGGGGCTGCGGGACGCGCGCACCGGGATCGAGACGGCCGTGGTCGACGGGGTGTGGCACTCGGACTCGCTGATCGACGAGGCGCTCAGGGAGCGGTTGCGGGAGGCCGTCCGGGTGCTGGAGGAGGTGCCGGAAGAGGAGCTCGACTGGCATCCCGGGTCCGAAGGGCAGGTGCTGGACCTCGTGCACCCCTCGCTGTTCTGCCTGGTGCGGGAGGCGAGCGGCGGGCCCGAGCGGGCCTGGGCGAACCCGACGCGGCACTACTCGAAGTACGAGTTCTCGGAGAAGTTCCAGTGGCTGCCCACGGACGTCGACGTCCGGGCGGACGGGGACGTCGTCTTCCGGTCGTACGTCAACAACGTCCACCCCGAGCGGCACGCGGAGCTGGCCGCCGTGCTGCCCGAGTTGTTCGGGCGGATGCGGCCCCTGTGGGAGAACGTGCTCACCGACCTGCGCCGGCCGCGGCCGCTGCGGATAGACGTCGACCCCTACGGGTGGTACGGCCCGCGGCCGGAGTACCCGCGCAGGGACGCCCACTCCGACCCCGAGGCGTACGCGGAAGCCTGCCGCGCGGCCGACCGGGCCCTGGACGCATGGTGGGAGGAGCGCGTCCCGGTCGTCCCCGACGCCCCGGTGTTCACCGCGCCCGAGGCGCCGGGCGAAGAGGCCCGGGTCGATCTGCGCGGCCGTGAGCTCCAGGTGATCGTCAAGCTCGCCACCATCCGCCTCACGCCGGACAAGCCCGAGTACGCCGGGGGCTCCTGGCACGTCGAGGGCATGGTGAACGAGCGGATCGTCTCGACCGGCATCTACTACTGGGACAGCGAGAACATCACCGAGAGCCGGCTGGGCTTCAGGGCCGCGCTCGACGACCCCGAGTACGAGCAGAGCGACAACGAGGGGGTGCGCGAGGTCTACGGCCTGGAGGACGAGGACGCGCTGAACCAGCCGCTGGGTTCGGCGGCGACCCCCGAGGGCCGCTGCCTCGCGTTTCCGAACGTCCTCCAGCACCGGGTCGATTCGTTCCGCCTCGCCGACGCCACCCGCCCCGGGCACCGGAAGATCCTCGCGTTCTTCCTGGTCGACCCGTCGGAGAAGATCGTCTCGACCTCCGACGTGCCGCCGCAGCAGCCGTGGGCCGAGACCTCGACGATGACGCTCGACCAGGCCAAGGAGTACCGCGAACAGCTCATGCAGGAGCGGAAGTTCTTCGTCGACGAGCACAACGAGCAGCTCTACGAGCGGGAGTTCTCGCTTTGTGAGCACTGAGCCGCCACCCGGAGTCCCGCGCGGCCGACGCGCCTCAGGTCGTGAGGGACTCCAGGCGGCGGTGGAGCAGCGCGTGGCCCTCCGCGTCCGGGTGGAGGCCGTCCGTCAGGAGGTTCGGGCGGCCCCGCAGCGGTTCCCACATGTCGACGAAGTCCACGTGGTGGGCGGCGCACCAGGCGCGCAGCGTCGCCCGCAGGGCCAGGGCTCCTGCCTCGGTGAACGTCAGGCCCTCGTAGTCCGCCGTGCGGGACTCGTCCAGCCACGTCGGGCCCAGGACCACCAGGCGGGCGCCCTGGGCCTCGGCCGCGGTGGCGAGGGCCGCCAGGCTCTCCGGGACCCGGGCCGTCGCCTCCGGGTCCGTCGAGTCGTTGATGCCCGCCGCGACCAGGAGCGTGTCGGGCAGGCGCGGGGCCAGCAGCGGCGGGGTCTGTGCCGCCACGTCGGTCAGCTTGCTGCCGGGGATCGACAGGTTGAAGACCCGGTGTGCCGTCTCGTCCGCCGCTATGTGCGCGGCCGCCAGGCGGCCCGCCCAGCCGCCGCCCGGGTCGCAGCGGCCGTACGCGATGCTGTCGCCCACGACCACCAGCCGCGCCGCGGGGCGCAGCGGCTTCGCGTCCAGGTAGGCCCAGGCGCCCTCGCCCGACGACAGGCGCACGCGGCGCCGCACGTAGTCGTCCACCTCGTACTCGTCCGCCGCCGCCAGGTCCTCGTCCGTGAGGCGCAGCACCGCGCCCGGTACCGACGAGCCGATCGCGCGCTCCAGGATCAGGTGCACGTCGAGGCCGCTCGTGGCGACCACGGCCGGGTCGGTGATCCGCAGCGGCCTCGTCCGGTGTCCGGCCAGGGACGCGGGGGCGGTGGGGACGGGCCCGCCGAAGAGCGTCTTCTGGACCTGCTCGTCCAGCAGGGTGCCGAACGAGAAGAGGGCGTGGGGGCGTGATTCGGGCACGGGGAGGTTCGCCTTTCCGGGTGTTCGGCTGGTCGAATCCAGCTGATCGACGGGGACACCCTAGTCGTTTTCGCTGGTCAGCCGGTTTTGGCGGAGGGGCTGCCGCGCAGGGTGAGCCGCGTCTCATACCGGGGGCCACCCTTGCCTATGCAACTCGTTGCATAGCAGGATCGCGGCATGGCGATCGAGCACGCGATCCTCGTCTCCCTGCTGGAGAAGCCCGGTTCCGGCTATGAGCTGGCCCGGCGCTTCGAGCGTTCCATCGGGTACTTCTGGACCGCCACCCACCAGCAGATCTACCGCGTGCTCCGGCGCATGGAGGGCGACGGCTGGATCGAGGTCAGGGCCGTGCCCCAGGAGGGGCGGCCGGACAAGAAGGAGTACTCCGTCGCGGACCCCGGCCGGGCCGTGCTCTCCGGGTGGCTCCACGAGCCGATCGAGCCCGAGGGCGTGCGCCACGACCTCGCGGTCAAGATCAGGGGCGCGGCCTTCGGCGAGCCGGGCGCGCTGGTCCGGGAGGTCGAGCGGTACCGCGAGGTGCACGCGGACCGGCTGGAGCGCTACCTCGCGGGCGAGGAGCGGGACTTCCCGGCGGCGGCGAAGGCGACGGCAGGGGCGGGCGACGCCCCGCGCGACGCCGGGACCGAGCTCCAGCACGTCGTGCTGCGCGGCGGCATCGCGTACGAGCGCATGACCCTCGCCTGGCTCGACGACGTCCTCGCCACCCTGCGGCGGCTCGATCCCCGGCGCTGAACCCACCCCACCCTCCCTCCCACCCTCGGAAGGCGTCCGTCATGGCCGACACGCTGCTGTTCAACCCGCGCACCTACGACCCGGCGCACTTCGACCCCGAGACCCGCAGGCTGCTGCGCGCCACCGTCGACTGGTTCGAGGCGCGCGGCAAGCGCAGGCTGATCGAGGACTACCGCTCGCGCGCCTGGCTGGCCGACTTCCTCGAATTCAGCGCCAAGGAAGGGCTGTTCGCCACCTTCCTCACCCCGGAGGCCGCCGCGGGAGGCGACTTTGACAAGCGCTGGGACACCGCCCGCATCGCCGCGCTGAACGAGATCTTCGGCTTCTACGGCCTCGACTACTGGTACGCCTGGCAGGTCACCGTCCTCGGCCTCGGCCCGGTCTGGCAGAGCGAGAACGCCGCCGCCCGCGCCCGCGCCGCCGAGCTCCTCGCGCAGGGCGAGGTGTTCGCCTTCGGTCTGTCCGAGAAGAGCCACGGCGCCGACATCTACTCCACCGACATGCTGCTGGAGCCCGACGGCGACGGCGGGTTCCGCGCCACCGGCTCCAAGTACTACATCGGCAACGGAAACGCCGCCGGGCTCGTCTCCGTCTTCGGGCGGCGCACCGACGTCGAGGGCCCCGAGGGCTACGTGTTCTTCGCGGCGGACAGCCGCCACGAGGCGTACCACCTGGTCAAGAACGTCGTCGACTCCTCGAAGTACGTGAGCGAGTTCCGGCTGGAGAGCTACCCGGTGGCCGCCGCCGACGTGCTGCACACCGGCCGCGCCGCCTTCGACGCCGCGCTGAACACCGTGAACGTCGGCAAGTTCAACCTCTGCACCGCCTCCATCGGCATCTGCGAGCACGCGATGTACGAGGCCGTGACCCACGCCCACAACCGGATCCTCTACGGCCGCCCGGTCACCGCCTTCCCGCACGTGCGGCGCGAACTCACCGACGCGTACGTCCGGTTGGTCGGCATGAAGCTCTTCAGCGACCGCGCCGTCGACTACTTCCGCTCGGCCGGGCCCGACGACCGCCGCTACCTCCTCTTCAACCCGATGACGAAGATGAAGGTGACCACCGAGGGCGAGAAGGTCATCGACCTGATGTGGGACGTCATCGCGGCCAAGGGCTTCGAGAAGGACAACTACTTCGCGCAGGCCGCCGTCGAGATCAGGGGCCTGCCGAAGCTGGAGGGCACGGTCCACGTCAACCTCGCGCTGATCCTCAAGTTCATGCGCAACCACCTGCTGGCCCCGGCCGACTTCGCGCCCGTGCCGACCAGGCTGGACGCGGCGGACGACGACTTCCTGTTCCGGCAGGGACCGGCGCGCGGTCTCGGTGCCGTGCGCTTCCACGACTGGCGCCCGGCGTTCGACGCGTACGGCCACCTGCCCAACGTCGCGCGCCTGCGCGAACAGGCCGACGCGCTCTGCGAGTTCGTCACCACGGCCGCGCCCGACGAGGAGCAGAGCCGCGACCTGGACCTGCTGCTCGCCGTCGGCCAGCTCTTCGCGCTCGTCGTGCACGGCCAGCTGATCCTGGAGCAGGCGCGGCTGACGGAGCTGGACGAGGACGTGCTGGACGAGCTGTTCGCCGTGCTCGTACGGGACTTCTCGGCGCACGCCGTCGAGCTGCACGGCAAGGACTCGGCGACCGTGGCGCAGCAGGCGTGGGCGCTCGGGGCGGTCCGCCGCCCCGTCGTGGACGAGGCCCGCTCGGGCCGGGTCTGGGACCGGGTCGAGGCGCTTTCGGGCACGTACGAGATGGCGCCGTAGCGTCGTAACGCCCTAGCGCATACGGCACAGGGGGCGCCCGCACGGTCACCGTGCGGGCGCCCCCTGCCGTACGGCCTCGGCGTCGCTCAGACGTCGAACTCCTGCGGCGGCAGGCCGAGCGCGAAGCACGCCTCGCGGACCACGGCCCGCTCCGTCTGGTCGAAGTCGCCGTCGGCGCCGCCGATCACGATGCCGATCTGGATGACGGCCCGCGCCTCCTCGGGCTTCTTCTTCGCCTTCGCGACCTCCTGCAACAGGCTGACCTTGCCGAACGCGAAATCCGCCGACAGCTTGCCGAGGTAGTCGTCGAAACGGCGCTGGAGGTCGTGCGCCGGGAAGTTCTGCAGCACCTCGTTGGTGGCGATGAGCTGCGCGACCCGCTGCCGCTCCGACGGGTCGACGGAGCCGTCGGCCGCCGCGACCAGGGCGCACATCGCCATGCTGGCGTCGCGGAACGAGCCGCTCTTCAGCTCGTTCTTCTTCGCCGTCAGCTGCGTCTGCATCGTCGCCGCGGATTCCTTGAAGCGGTCCCACAGTGCCATTGGAGCTCCATCAGTCTCGGTAACTTCTACAGTGCTGTAGAAGTTACCAGGAGCGGATCGCGATCCGGAAAACGAGCGGCCCCGGAACCAGGGGTCCCGGGGCCGCACGGCGGGGTGCTCCGACGTCAGACGATGTCCTCCGCGATCTCCGCCTGCTCGCGCGCGCTCCCGTACGAGGCCGGCGTCGCGTACGAGCGCCGGGCGACGAACCACCACACCGTCGCCAGGATCAGCACCGCGGCCAGCGCGACCACCGCGTAGTTCATCGAGTCCACCGTCACCGGCGACGCCTGCGGCAGCAGGAACAGCACGGTCACCAGCGCCACCCACACCACGGCGATCCAGCCGATCGGCTTCGACCAGCGGCCCAGGTTCCACGGCCCCGGCTGGAAGCGGTCGCCCGCCCGCAGCTTCAGGTAGATCGGGATGGCGTACGCGGGCGTGATGCCGATGACGTTGATCGCCGTCACCGCGCCGTACGCCGTCTTGGAGTACAGCGAAGGCAGCGCGATCACGCAGGCCACGCCCACCGAGAGCCACACCGCGGGGACGGGCGTCTGGGTGCGGCTGCTCACCTTGCGCCACAGCTTGGAGCCCGGCAGCGCGTTGTCCCGGCTGAACGCGAACACCATCCGGCTCGCGGCCGCCACCTCCGCGTTGCCGCAGAACAGCTGCGCGGTGATCACGATCAGCAGCATCGCGGTGGCGCCGCCGGTGCCGAGCGCGTCGATGAGGATCTGCGCGGGCGGCACCTCGGTGTCGGTCTTCAGCGTCGCGTTGTAGTCCTGGATGGCGAAGGTCAGACCGGTCAGCAGCACGAAACCGGCGATCCAGGACGCCCAGATCGAGCGCACGATGCCGCGCGAGGCGGCGACCGAGGCGTTGGACGTCTCCTCGGACAGGTGCGCCGACGCGTCGTAGCCGCAGAAGGTGTACTGCGCGAGCAGCAGACCGATCGCCGTCACGTACAGCGGGTTGTCCCACCCGGTGTTGTTGACGAACTCGGTGAAGACGAACTCGGGCGACTGGTGGTTCTTGGGGACGATCGCCAGCGCGCCCACGATGATCGCGACGCCGCCGACGTGCCACCACACGCTGATCGAGTTGAGGACGCTCACCAGCCGGACGCCGAACAGGTTGAGCACCGCGTGCAGCAGCAGGATGCACATGAAGATGACCATGGTCTTCTCCGGTGTGGGCGTGAAGCCCCACTGGAGGTTCAGCAGCGCCCCGGTGAACAGCGCCGCGCCGTAGTCGATGCCCGCGATGGCGCCCAGCAGGCCCAGCAGGTTCAACCAGCCGGTGTACCAGCCCCACTTGCGGCCGCCGAGCCGGTCCGCCATGTAGTACAGCGCACCCGACGTCGGGTACGCGCTCGTCACCTCGGCGAGCGCCATGCCCACGCACAGCACGAAGAGCCCGACGCCCGCCCAGCCCCACAGCATCACGGCGGGGCCGCCGGTGTTCATGCCGAAGCCGTACAGCGTCATGCAGCCGGACAGGATGGAGATCACCGAGAAGCTGATGGCGAAGTTTCCGAAGCCGCCCATGCGGCGGGCGAGCACCGGCTGGTAGCCGAGCTCCCGCAGGCGCTGCTCGTCGTCCTGCGGTGAATCCTGCGCCGTGAAGGGCGCCTTGGGCGGGGATATGGACATGACTGGGTCTCCGGGGAAAGAACGGGGGAACGGGGAAGGTGGGAACAGCGGGGGAGCGGGTGGAACGGGCGCCGAGTGCTCAGTCCGCGCGGGCCGCCGCCAGACAGCGGGCACGGGCGCGGAGGAACACCTCCTCGGCGAGCGCGCGGTCGGTACGGCCCTCACCCGCCCGGTACGACCAGGGGATCGGCGTGTAGTACGGACCGAGCGCGTCGAACACCCGGGCCGCGTCCGCGAACCGCTGCGCGCCCCACAGCGCGTGGGCCAGCTGGTTCAGGTCGAGCAGCGAACGCGTCGCGGGGGCGGACGCGTCGAACCACAGTTGCAGGGCCCGCAGGGCGTCGCGTATGGCGTCCTCGGTGACCCAGTGCAGGTCGAGCGCCTTCTCGTGGCCGCGGTCGCGGCGGTAGCGCTCGACCCTGACGTAGAGCGGCAGGGCGTGCAGCGCCGAACCGTTGGCCGCCGAAGAGGCCGCCCACTGGGCGAAGTTGACCGCCTCCGAGAGCGAGGGTCCCTCGCGGCGCGCATAGGCGAACTGCAGCATCCTGTGGTACGCCTCACGGCTCTGCGGGTCGCGCTTGTCCGCCTGGGCCAGCAGGTCCCAGGGCCCGGGGAACAGCATGGGGCCCGGCGGGGCCTGCCGGTGCTCGGGCTGCTGCTGCTCGGTGTCGAGCTGGGCCAGGGCCAGCAGGCAGACGTACGGGACCGGATCGTCGGGCGCTGACCTGGCGGCAGCGCCGCAGGCGCTCCAGGCCTCCAGCCAGAGCTCGTTGGTGCGGTGCCTGGCCGAGCGGTGCGCGCGCAGCGCCCGCTCCACCGAGACCCGTGCGTGCATCACGGCCGCGGCGACGCTGCCGGGCTCCTCGCTCTGCCAGTCGCGCACGGCGTCGGTGCCCGCGGCGACGGCCGCGAGCACCTGCGTGCGCTGGGTCCAGGTGGGCCAGTCGGCGGTCGCGGCGAGCAGGTCGCGCATGGCGACCCAGCGTCCGGTACGTAACTCCTGCGAGGCGACGCGGAGTCGGTGGTCGTGGCCCGCCGGGTGGTACACCGGGCGGAAGTCATCCATCGCGCCTGCGATTCCTGCGCACTACGGGGGAAGGGCCCGCGGGCACGGGCCGTACGCAACTGGTCATCGTTCCTCTGGGGGGTGAGGGGAGGAATGCGGAACGCCCGACTGACGGACGGTCGTGCGTCGGGTGATCTGTCAGCCCCGGTTCCACTTGGCGGATATTACTCAACCGACTCCGCTCTGTGGGCGATTGACCACCAATTCGAGATCTTTCGCGCCCGAAAATCAGTGGTCAGGACGGTTATGGGGAGAAGTTGGTGGTCTGGACCTCTCGCCCTTGACGGCGGCAAACGTGCTGTCGCACGCTGTCCTGCGGTGAGCAAGTTGATCAAGTGACCTTCTACGGAAGCCCGGGGCACGGTGACTCCAGACCATCGCTACCGCACGACAGGCGGCCCGACGGCCGGCCGCCCGGCCGACGGACCCGTACTCGCCGTCGACCAGGGCACATCGGGCACCAAGGCGCTGGTCGTCTGCCCGGAACGCGGCGTCATCGGCTCGGCCGCCGTGCCCGTCACGCCCCGGTACGGCGCGGGCGGCGCCGTGGAGGCCGACCCCGCCGAACTCCTCGCCTCCGTGCTCGACGCCGGGCGCGCCGCGCTCGCGGACGCGGGCGAGCCCGTCCGCGCGGTGGGCCTCGCCAACCAGGGCGAGACCGTCCTCGCCTGGGACCCGGCCACCGGCGAACCCCTCACCGACGCGATCGTCTGGCAGGACCGCAGATCGGAACCGCTCTGCGCGGAACTGTCCGACCACGCGGAAGAATTGACCGAGCTCACCGGGCTGCCCCTCGACCCGTACTTCGCCGCGCCCAAGATGGCGTGGATACGTCGCGGCCTCACCCGCGAAGGCGTCGTCACCACCAGCGACTCCTGGCTCGTCCACCGGCTGACCGGCGCCTTCGTCACCGACGCCGCGACCGCGGGCCGCACCCAGCTCCTCGACCTCGACTCGGTCGCCTGGTCGCGGGACGCGCTCGACGTCTTCGGCCTCGCCGACGAGCGGCTGCCCGAAGTCGTCGACGCGGCGGGCCACTTCGGCACCACCACCGCCTTCGGCCCCGAAGTCCCGCTCACCGGACTCCTGGTGGACCAGCAGGCCGCGCTCCTCGCCCAGGGAGCCGTACGGCCGGGCGAAGCCAAGTGCACCTACGGCACCGGCGCGTTCCTGCTCGCCCAGACCGGCGACCGCCCCCGCCGCAGCCGGGCCGGACTCGTCAGCTGCGTGGCCTGGCGACTCGGCGGCGAACCCCGCTACTGCCTGGACGGACAGGTCTACGCGGCCGCGTCCGCCGTCCGCTGGCTCACCGACCTCGGCGTCATCTCCGGCGCCGCCGACCTGGACCGGCTCGGCTCCGGGGTCCCCGACGCGGGCGGCGTCAGCTTCGTGCCCGCACTCGCCGGGCTCGCCGCGCCCTGGTGGCGCGGCGACCTGCGCGGCTCGCTGACCGGACTCGGCCTGGACACCACGGCGGGACACCTGGTGCGCGCCCTGTGCGAAGGGATCGCCGCGCAGGTCGCGGAGGTCGCGTCGGCGGTCGCGGCCGACCTCGGCGGGCCGCTCACCACACTGCGCGTGGACGGCGGCCTGACCCGCTCGGCGCTGCTGATGCAGACCCAGGCCGACCTCCTCCAGATCCCGGTGGAGGTCTCCGCGCTGCCCGACGTCACCGCGCTCGGCGCGGCCGCCGTCGCCCGCCTGGGCCTCGACCCGGAACTGCCGCTGGAAGCGGCCGTGCCGGAGTGGAAGCCCTCGGCCGTGTACGAGCCCCGCGTCCGCCCGGACGAGGCGGCACAGCGCCTGGCGGACTTCCGCGCGGCGGTGGACGGACTCCTGGAGGCACGGTGAACGACCAGCACGCGCCCGGCCCGCGGAAGGCCGCACCCGCCCCGCCCCGCGCCACCCCGGGAGTCGATCCGGGAGCCCGCCGGGGAGTCCCGGGGGACGCCTGCGGCGCCCCGTACGACGTGGTCGTCATCGGCGCAGGCGTCGTCGGGTCCGCCATCGCCCGCGAACTCGCCCAGTACCCGCTGCGCACCCTCCTGCTCGACGCGTCCGACGACGTCGGCAACGGCACCTCCAAGGCCAACACCGCCATCCTGCACACCGGCTTCGACGCCACCCCCGGCACCCTCGAATCGCGGCTCGTGCGCGAGGGGCAGCAGCGCCTCGCGCGCTACGCCGCCGAATCCGGCATCCCCGTCGAGCCCGTCGGCGCCCTCCTCGTCGCCTGGGACGAAGAACAACTCGCGGCGCTTCCCGGCCTGTTGGCCAAGGCGCGCGCCAACGACTACCACCACGCCCGCATCATCACCGCCGAAGAGCTCGCCGCCCGCGAACCGCACCTGGGACCCGGCGCGCTCGGCGCCCTCGACGTGCCGGGCGAGAGCATCATCGACCCCTGGTCCACCACCCTCGCGTACGCCACCCAGGCCGTGCGCTCGGGCGTCGAACTGCGCCTGGACTGCCGCGTCCAGGACCTCGCGCACGACCCGGCGGCCGGCCACACCCTCACGACCACGCGCGGCACGGTCCGCGCCCGCCACCTCGTCAACGCCGCGGGACTCGCCGCCGACGACCTCGACCGGATGCTCGGCCACACCGACTTCACCGTCACCCCGCGCCGGGGCCAGCTCATCGTCTACGACAAGCTCGCCCGCTCGCTCGTCGACCACATCCTGCTGCCGGTGCCCACCGCGCTCGGCAAGGGCGTCCTGGTCGCCCCGACCGTCTTCGGCAACGTCCTGCTCGGCCCGACCGCCGAAGACCTCGACGACACCGGCGACCTTGGGCGCAAGACCGCGGCCGCCACCGCCACCACCGCCGAGGGCCTGGCCCACCTGGTCGAGCGGGGCGCGCGGATCCTGCCGGGCCTCGCGGACGAGGAGGTCACCGCCGCCTACGCGGGGCTGCGCGCCGCCACCGAGCACGACGACTACGCCATCAGGGCCCACGCCCACCAGCGGTACGTCGCCGTCGGCGGCATCCGGTCCACCGGGCTCAGCGCCTCCATGGCCATCGCCGCGCACGTCGTGGACCTGCTCGCCAAGAACGGCCTCGACCTCGGGCACCCGCGCGAGCTGGCGCCCGTGTGGCTGCCCAACCTCGGGCAGGCGTTCCCCCGGCCCTGCCAGCGCCCCGCGATGGTCGAGGCGGACCCCGCGTACGGCCGTGTCGTGTGCCCCTGCGAACTCGTCTCGGAGGGTGAGATACGCGATGCGCTCGCGAGCACCCTGCCGCCACAATCGCTGGGTGGACTGAGCCGCCGCACCCGTGCGCGCAGCGGCCGCTGCCAGGGAACCGCCTGCGGCGCAGATGTGCGCGCCCTCTTCGAGGAGAGCCGATGAGCCGCACGCCCGGAGGACGACGATGAACCGCACGGCCGGAGCCGGTGCGCGCACGGCCGCCGTGGACGTCCTGGTCGTCGGCGCGGGCCCGGCGGGCCTCGCCGCCGCGACCGCGCTGTCCGCGACGGGCGTCACCGTCGACGTGGTGGACCGCGCCCGCGACGCGCCGCCGGGCGTCCGCGGCGGCGTCACCGCCATCGGCTGGGCCGCCCCGCGCACCCTCGACCTGGTCGGCCCCGCGGGACCCGAGCGCGTCGCGGCCGGGGCCGTGGTCCTGGCCACCGGCGCCCGCGAACGCCCGCGCGGCGCCCGCCTCGTCCCCGGCACCCGCCCCGCGGGCGTCTACACCGGCGGCGAACTCATCGGCGCCGTCCGCAGGGGCACCCCCATCGGCCGGCGCGCGGTGGTCGTCGGCGGCGAGCGGATCTCCGACACCGCCGTGCGCACCCTGCGCGGCGCGGGCGTCCTGGTGGCCGCGATGGTCACCGACGAGGACGCGCCCGCCCGCCGCGCCCGCACCCAGCCGATCGCCCGCGCCGTGGTCACCCGCCTCTACGGCGTCGACCGGCTCTCCGGCGTCGGCATCCGGCTGCGCGACGGCCGCACCCGCACCCTCAGCTGCGACACGGTCGTCTTCACCGGCGACTGGATCCCCGAGCACGAACTGGCCAGGCGCGCGGGCGCCGCCATCGACCCCGGGACCCGGGGCCCGGTGGTGGACGGGGGACACCGCACCACCGTTCCCGGGGTCTTCGCCGTCGGCAGCCTGCTGAACGGCTCCGACCCCGCCAACTCGGCAGCCCGGCAAGGGCGTTCGCTGGCGGGGCCGGTCCTCGACTACTTGGCGGACGGCGCCTGGCCGCCGGACGGACCGGGCGCGTCCGCCAGCATCGGCAGCAGCAGCGCGGCCGACCAGCTGAAGTTGGGCGCGTTGAGGGTGTCGCCGGTCAACGGGTCGTAGTTCTCGTGAATGGGGCCGTTGCCCGCGAGCCCCGCCGCGTTGTCCACCAGTCGCCCGGTGAGCCGGTCGGCGTCCGCGCCGTACCCGTACTTGCGCAGGCCGCCGACCGCGAAGTACGCCTGGTCGAGCCAGACCGGACCGCGCCAGTACTTGGTGGACGCGAAGTAGGGCGAGCTCTTGGCGACGGTGGGGAACGGCACCTTCGTGGCGAACTCCGCCGGGTCGTTCAGCTTTCCGCGCACCGCCGCCGCCTGCTCGCGCGAGGCGCTGCCCGTCCACAGCGGGATCGCCCCCTCGATGCCCCGGCCCCGCTCGGTCAGCAGCTTCTCCGAGCCCAGCGCCTTGTCGTGGAACCAGCCCGTCGCCGGGTCGTACATCCGCTCCCGCACCGCCGCGTGCGTGGCCCGCGCCTTCGCGGCCCAGCCCCTCGCCTCCCCGCCCTTGCCGATCGCGCCCGCGATGCGCGCCAAGTAGCCCTGGTCGGCGGCGAGATAGGCGTTCAGGTCCACCGACTCCTGGTTGACCGAGTAGCCGGTCACCTTCCCCGCCGCGTCCACGTTGGGCAGCACGGCGGTGCCGAGCGCCTTGTCGAAGCGCGGCGCGTTGTCCATGCCGCTCTCCCAGGCCGCCGCGAGGCGCTGCTGCTCGGGCGAGTCGTTGGCCGGGTCGACGGTCGCGCCGTACTCCGCGAGGCCGTTGCGGTCGTGGTCGCGGTTGCGGTACCACCACGCCTGGTAGGCCGCGAGCTTCGGGTACATCTCGCGCAGGAAGGCGCGGTCGCCGGACTTCGCGTACACCTCCCAGACGGCCCAGGCGGCCAGCGGGGGCTTGGAGTTGCGCTCGTTCCAGTTGCCGCCCTCCGTCGTCGGGTCGTTGTAGAACACCACGTCGGGGACCATGCCCGCGTCCTGCGGGCGGGTCGGGGAACCTGCCGTGATCTGGTGGTCGAACATCGAGCGGATCTGGGTCTGCGCCAGCCCCGGGTCGAAGCGCGCGGTGCCCACCGCCTGCTTCCAGGTGTCCCACGCCCACACCCCGCCCGTGAACCACTTGTACGAGATGGACGGGGTGATTCCGTCGTGCGCGATCCTGCCGGCCGCGCTGCGCCAGTTGGTGACCAGCGTCTGCATCGCCTTGACCGCGACCCTGCGCCGCTCGACCGGCACGCCCCGCGTCGCGCCCGCGACGTAACCGCGCCAGCGCCGGTCGCCCTCGGCGGCGACGAGTCCGGGAAGGGCCAGCGCCGCGCGGACGGCGGGGGCCTCCCTGGTGCGCTCGGCGGCGGTGAAGGTGTACGACTCCGTCCAGTCGAGGCTGCGCGTGGCGCCGGGCGCGAGCCGCAGCGGCGCCTGCGCCCGCGTGCGGTAGCTGTCGCCGTCCACGGTCGTGCGCACCCGCCCGGCATGCGTGACCTCGAAGCGCTCGGTGCCGTCGGTGAGGTAGTCCCACGTCTCGCGGACCTTCGCGAAGCCCACGGACACCCCGCATCCCGTCGCGGCGAGCGAGGGCGCGTCGCGCATCGGCGCGTCGGCCGGGCGCAGCAGCGAGCCGGTCCAACTCGGCTCCAGCGTACGGGCGGTGCGGCCGGTGTTGTGCAGCGTGGCGCGGACCAGGGCGGTGCGGTTGGACGCGTACCGCAGCTCCAGGGCGAGCCGCAGGCCCTGCCCGAGGTCGTACTCCTGGCGCAGCAGACCGGGCAGCGAGGTGAAGCGGGGTGCTCCGCCGCCCGCGAGGTCGAGCTCCTCGCCGCCCTCGGCGAGCGCGATGCGGCTGAAGCCCCGGCTCAGCCACCAGGGGTACTCCTGCGCGATGTACATCGGCCCGGTGAAGCCGCCGTACGTGGCGGGGGCGTCCGCCTTCGGCAGGGCGTAGGCGTGCCAGGCGCCCCGGTCGGCGAAGACGTTGACGGGGTTGTCGTCCTCCTCGTCGCCGGGCAGCGCGACCAGCGGTGAGCCCTGGAGGTCCAGGACGTTCGCGTAGTCGGGGTGCGCGGGGCCGTGCGCGGCGGGCGCCTGGGCGGCCGACGAGGGGAGCGGCGTCACGAGCAGGGCGGCGGCGACGAGCGCGGCCGATGCGGCTCTGGATGCGGGGTGCATGGTCACCTGTCGTTCTGTGGGAGGGGGTGGGTGGTGCGGATCACCGCGGCGCCCAGCGGTTCCAGGCGCAGGCGGCCGGAGACCGGGGAGCCGGTCAGCAGGTCGGTGCCGTCGGGGACGGGGGCGTCGGCGGGTCCGTCGGAGTGGTTGAGCAGGAAGAGGTAGGAGTGCGCGGGGTCCTGGCCGTTCCTGACGGTCGCGGCGACTCCCGCGGGCAGCCCCGGCACGACCGGTCCGGCCCCGGCTTCGGCCAGGACGCGGCCGAGCAGCGCGTCGGTGTGCGTGCCGTGCGGGCAGCTGACGTACCAGGCGGCGCCCGCGCCGTGGGCGTTGCGGGTGATCGCGGGGCGCCCCGCGAGGGGCCCCGAGCCGTACGCCGCCACGGTCTCGACGGTCCCGGTGTCCGCTTCGGGGCCCGCTTCGACCTCGATCCACTCGGTCCACAGGCTCGCCGCGCCCAGCTCGCCGACGGGCACCGACTCCCCGTCCGCGACCGGCCAGAATTCGTCCACGGCCACCCCGAGCAGCGGCCGCAGCGGTCCCGGCGCGCCCCCGTCGTGCAGGTGGTCGTGGCCGTCGACGACCCCGCTGAACCCGCCGCACACCAGGTGGCCGCCCCCGGCGACGTACGCGGTGAGGTTCTTGGCGTCCTCCTCGCGCAGCAGGTAGAGGCTGGGGGCGAGGACCGCGCGGTAGCCGTCGAGGTCGCCGCCTGGCCGTACGAAGTCGACCGTGACGCCGCGCTCGTACAGCGCGCGGTACCAGGGGCGCAGCAGCTCGGGCCAGCGCATCCGCTCGGAGGGGTGGTCGGTGCCCTCCAGGGCCCACCAGGACTCCCAGTCCAGGACGATCGCCACCCCGCCGCGCATCCGGCTGCCCGCCACCTCGGCGAGGCGGCCGAGCTCCGCGCCGAAGCGGACCGTTTCGCGCCAGCCGCGCGAGGCGGTGCCCCGGTGGGGGAGGAGCGCGCTGTGGAACTTCTCGGCGCCCGCGCGGGCCTGCCGCCACTGGAAGTACATGATCCCGTCGGCGCCGCGCGCGAGCGCCTGGAGCGACCAGAGGCGGCCGAGCCCCGGCTTCTTGGGGACGTTCACCGGGCGCCAGCTCACGGCCGACGGCGCCTGTTCGAGCAGCAGCCAGGGCCTGCCGCCCTTGAGGGAGCGCATCAGGTCGTAGTTCATGGCTGCCGTGACGTGCGAGAGGGGGTCGGCCGGGTCGGGGTAGGCGTCGTCGGAGACGACGTCCTCGTGCTCGGCCCAGCGCCAGTAGTCGAGGTCCTTCATCATCGACATGAAGTTGGTCGTCGCGGGCACCTCGGGGGTCACCTCGCGCAGCACCTCGCGCTCGGCGCGGTGCAGTTCGAGGAGCGCGTCGGAGCAGAAGCGGCGCCAGTCCAGCACCTGTGTGGGGTTGACCGGTCCCGGTGCGGTGCGGGGCGGCTCGATGTGGTCGAAGGAGCCGTAGTGCTGGGACCAGAAGGCGGTGCCCCAGGCGTGGTTGAGGGCCTCCAGGGTGCCGTACCGCTCGACGAGCCAGCGTCGGAAGTGGGCGGCCGAGCGGGCGCAGAAGCACTCGGTGACGTGGTCGCCGTACTCGTTGTGGATGTGCCACAGGGCGAGTGCCGGATGGTTTTTGTACCGCTCGGCCAGGGCCCTGACCAGGCGCAGCGCGGCCGTGCGGTACTCGGGCGACGAGGGGCAGTAGTGCTGGCGCGAGCCGAACTCCAGGCGCACGCCGTCGGCCGTGACCGGCAGGGACTCGGGGTGGGCCCGGACCAGCCAGGCGGGCGGGGACGCGGTGGCGGTCGCGAGGTCCACGGCGACGCCGTGGGTGTGCAGCAGGTCCAGGAGGCGGTCGAACCAGCCGAAGTCCCACTGGTCGGGGCCCGGTTGGAGTCTGGCCCAGGAGAACACGCCGACGGTGACCATGGTGACCCCGGCCTCGCGCATCAGCGCCGCGTCCTTCGCCCACACCTCCTCGGGCCACTGCTCGGGGTTGTAGTCGCCGCCGTAGTGGATGCGGTTCACTGCTTCACCGCCCCGCCGAGCAGCCCGGAGACGAACTGCCGCTGGAAGGCCAGGAAGACCACCATCAGGGGGAGCGTCGCGAGGAGCGATCCGAGCATCAGCCCGGAGTAGTCGACGCGGCTCAGCCCGGTGAGGGTGTTGAGCGCCACGGGCACGGTGTACTTCTCCTCGGTGTTGAGCATGAGCAGCGGCCAGATGAAGCTGTTCCACTGGCCCATGAAGGTGAAGATGACGAGCGCCCCGAGCTGCGGCCGCACGCAGGGCAGGACGATCCGGTAGAAGGTGCGCAGCTCGCCGGAGCCGTCGATGCGCGCCGACTCCAGGAGCTCGTCGGGGAAGTCCACGAAGCCCTGGCGCATCAGCAGGATGCCGAAGGAGCTGGCCAGGAAGGGCAGGATCACCGCCTGGTAGGTGTTGATCCAGCCGACGCTCGCCATCATCTGGAAGAGCGGCACCAGCAGCACCTGGAAGGGGATCATCATCGTCGCCAGGATGACGCCGAGCAGCAGCCCGCGCCCCCGGAAGCGGTACTTGGCGAGTCCGTAGCCGCACATCGCCGAGACGATCGAGGAGAGCGCGGTGTGCACGAGCGCCACGGCGAGGCTGTTGACCATGACCCGGCCGAAGCCGATGGTGTCCTGGAGCCTGGCGAGGTTGTCCAGCAGCTCGCCGCCCGGCAGGAACGGCGGCGGCGAGGTGAACAGCTCGGACGTGGAGTGCGTCGAGGCGATCGCCATCCAGAGGAAGGGGATCAGGCTGACCACGGCGCCGATCAGGAGCAGCAGCCTGACCGCGAGCGAAGTGAGGGTTCTCAACGTCGGCGCTCCCTGCCGAAGAGGAAGTACTGGGCGCAGGAGATCGCCGCGATGATCACGACGACGACCCAGGCGATGGCGGCCGCGTAGCCGAAGTCCAGTTGCTGGAAGCCGACCTTGTAGAGGTAGACGACCGGGGTGAGGGTGGCGTTGTCGGGGCCGCCCCTGGTGAGCACGTAGTTCTCGTCGAAGAGCTGGAGCGTGCCGATGGTGGAGGTGACCACGCAGAAGAGGATCACCGGGCGCAGCTGGGGCACGATCACCTTGCGGTACGTGGTGAAGGCGGACGCCCCGTCGATGGCGGCGGCCTCGTACTGCTCCTTGCCGATGGCCTGGAGCCCGGCGAGCAGGATCACCGCGTTGTAGCCGGTCCAGCGCCAGGTGAGCGAGGCGATCAGGGCGACGCGCGCCCAGGTGGGGTCGTTCAGCCAGTCGACGGTGTCGATGCCGACGGCCGCGAGCGCCTGGTTGGCGAGGCCGCCGTCCGTCTTCAGCAGCACCTGGAAGACGACCGCGTAGGCGACGAGCGTGGTGACGGCGGGCAGGAAGTAGATCGCCCGCCAGGTCGAACGGAAGCGCAGCCAGGACTGGTTGAGCAGTCCGGCGAGCAGCAGCGCCAGCGCGATCATGACGGGGACCTGGACGATCAGGATCAGCCCGGTGTTCAGCAGCGAGTCGGTGAACGCCGGGTCGTCGAGCATCCGGCGGTACTGGTCGAGGCCGACCCACTTCGTGGCGCCGTCCTGCTCGGTGGTGAAGCTCTGGATCAGGCTGGCGCCGAGCGGATACAGGAAGAAGAGTCCGAAGAGCGCGGCGGCGGGGCCGGCGAACATCCAGGGCAGCAGGGCGCGTCGGCGGCGCCCCGGCTTCCTGGGGGGTGCGGCGGGCGGTGCGGGCGGTGTCGCGCGGACCTCGGGGGCGTGGAGTGCCATGGGGTTCAGGCCACCCGCTCGCGTCCGGTGGCCGAGGAGATCTGCGCGGCGGCCGAGTCCAGCGCCTCGGCGGGGTCGGTGCCGCGCCGCAGCACGGAGGTGACGGCCGAGTTGATGACGTCAGTGGCCTTGGCGCCGTCGTCGGTGTACTCCACGGGCGGCACGGTCGCGGCGAGGTCGGCGAAGACCTTGAGGGCGGGCTGACCGCCGAAGTACTCCTGCGGGGCGCTGAAGTACGGGTCGTCGTAGGACGGCTGGTAGGCGGGGAAGAGCCCTTCCTTCTGGAGCATGGAGACCTGCCGCTCGGGGCTGGTCAGTACGTACTCCAGGAAGGCCCAGGCCAGTTCGGGGTTGCGGCTCTGGGCGGGGACGGCCAGGACGGAGCCGCCCTGGTTGGAGGTGCGCGCCCCGCCGGCGGTGAAGGCGGGCAGCGGCGCGACGCCGAACTTCCCGTTCAGTTCGGGCATTTCGGCGGTGAGCGTGCCGGTCCACCAGGCGGCGGTGGGCGTGGTGGTGGCCTTGCCCGCCTTGGTGGCGGTGACCAGGCCGTCCCAGCCCTTCTGGAAGTCGACGAGGTCCTTGTCGTACAGGGACTTGATGAGGGTGAGGGCGCGGACGGCCTCCGGGGTGGCGACCGCGACCTTCCCGCCCTTGAAGTAGTGCTGGCCCTGCTGCTGGAGCAGGACGGGGAAGAGGCTGTCGTCGGTGGTGTCCATGATCAGCATCTTGTGGCCGGTCTTCCGTTTGATCACCTCGCCGGCCGCGACGAAGTCGTCCCAGGTCTCGACGGAGGCGGGGTCGATGCCCGCCTGCCGGTAGTGGTCGCTGCGGTAGAAGAGCGCGCAGGGCCCGATGTCCCAGGGGACGGCCCTGATGGCGCCGTTCGCGTCGGTCACGGTGCGCCACGAGGCCCGGTCGAAGTCGGCGCCGTAGCGGGCGACGTAGGCGGTGAGGTCGTGGAAGCCGCGCGGGAAGTTGCCCGTGTAGGAGGCCACGCTCTGGCCCTCCACGGTGATGACGTCCGCGAGTCCCTGGTTGCCGCGCAGCCCGACCGTGATCTTGTCCTTGGCGTTGTCGTACCCGATGTCGACGACCTTCACCTTCGTGCCCGGGTGGCTCCTGGTGAAGTCGGCGGCCAGTCGCTTCAGCGCCTCGGCCGCGACGTCCCAGGACCAGACGGATATGGACCCTTCGACCGGGCCCCGCTTTCCGTCGCCGTCCTTGCCGAGGCCGGTGCTTCCGCCTCCGGCGCCGTTCCCGGCGCCTCCCATGGCGCAGCCGCCGAGCGCGGCGGCGGATCCGGCCGCCAGCCCCGCCGACAGAACTGCCCTTCTCGTACGTGCGGTTGACACCCTTGCCTCCTGACGCCCGAATGCCTAATGCTGTATACAGAACACTGAATGACGCGCTCAGTCGTCAAGAGGTGTACGCAAACTTGCTGCGAAAGCCCAGCACACGCGGAAGGCGCCCCATGGACCCCCAGGCACCCCAGGACCACCCCGCCCCGGACACTCCCGCTCCGGCGGACCCCGCCCGCGGCGGGACCGCCCACCCCTACATTCCCAACTCCGCGCCCGCTGTGCGCCGCTCGATGCTGGCGGCCGTCGGCGCCCGGAGCGTCGAGGACTTCTACGCCGACATCCCGGCCGGCCTCCGACTCGACAGGCCGCTCGACCTGCCCGCCCCCATGCGTTCGGAAGCCGAACTCACCCGGCACATGGAGGGCATGCTCGCCCGCAACTCCTCAACGCGCCAGATGCTCAGCTTCCTCGGCGCGGGCTGCTACCCCCACCACGTCCCGGCCGTCGTGGACGAGGTCGTCAACCGCAGCGAGTTCCTCACCGCCTACGCCGGAGAGCCCTACGAGGACCACGGCCGCTTCCAGGCCCTGTGGGAGTACCAGTCCCTGATGGCCGAACTCCTCGACGTCGACGTCGTCAACGTCCCGGTCTACGACGGCTTCCAGGCCGCGGGCACCGCCCTGCGCATGGCCGGCCGCGCCACGGGCCGCACCCGGCTGCTGATCGCCACGCCCGTCGACCCGGACAAGCTCTCCAAGATCGAGGACTACGTCCGCCCCGACCACCCCGTCACCGTCGTCCCGCACGACCCCGCCACCGGCCGCGCCGACCTCGACGCCGTGCGCGCCGCGCTCGCCGACGGCGACGTGGCGGCCGTGTACGCCGAGTCGCCCTCGTACCTCGGCATCGTCGACGAGCAGCTGCCCGACCTCGCCGCACTCGCCCACGGGGCGGGCGCGCTGTACGTCGTCGGCTGCAACCCCCTGACGCTCGGCGTCGTCGCCCCGCCCTCCTCCTACGGCGCCGACATCACCTGCGGCGACATCCAGCCGCTCGGCATCCACATGAGCTACGGCGGCGGCAACGCCGGGTTCATCGCGACGCGCGACGAGGAGCGGCTGGTCGCCGAGTACCCCTCGCGGCTCTTCGGCATCGTGCCCACCGACGTCGAGGGCGAGTACGGCTTCGGCGACGTCGCCTACGACCGGACCTCCTTCGCACAGCGCGAGGAGGGCAAGGAATGGGTCGGCACCGCCGCCGCCCTCCACGGCATCGGCGCGGGCGTCTACCTCTCCCTGATGGGCCCGCACGGCATGCGCGACATCGGCGCCACGATCCTCGCCAACACCGCCTACGCCAAACAGCGCCTCGCCCAAGTGCCCGGCATCGAGGTGCCGTACGCCGACGCCGCGCACTTCGCGGACTTCACCCTCCGCTTCACCGGGCGGCGCACCGCCGCCGGGACCGGCGCCGAACTGGTCGCGCGCGGCATCCACGGCGGAGTGCCGACCGGCGAGCGCGAAGCCCTGTACTGCGTCACCGAAATCCACACCAAGGCCGACATCGACCGGCTCGCCGCCGCCCTTGAGGAGATCGCCAAGTGAGCGCCCACCAGCCCGCGCGCCCCGTCGCCCCCGAAGAGGCGCGCATCGCGGCCAAGCCCGCCCTGCGCCGCTTCCACCAGGCCAGCTGGGACGAGAAACTGATCTTCGAGCTCGGTGCGGAGGGCGAGCGCGGCATCCTCGTCCCCGCCCCCGACCCCGAGGTCACCGCCGCCGTCGGCGACGGCGCCGACCTGGTCCCCGCCGCCCTGCGCCGCACCGCCCCGCCCGCCCTGCCCCAGCTCGGCCAGCAGCAGGTGCTCCGCCACTACCTGCGCCTCTCGCAGGAGAACCTGGGCGCCGACCTCAACGTCGACGTCGGCCAGGGCACCTGCACCATGAAGTACAGCCCCAAGGTCAACGACACCTTCGTCCGCGACCCGCGCGTCGCCGCGCTCCACCCCCGCCAGGACGAGTCCACCGCACAGGGCGTCCTGGAGATCATCCACCGCCTCGAAGGACTCCTCAAGGAGATCTCCGGCATGGACCGGGTCTCCCTCCAGCCCGGCGCCGGATCCGCCGCGATCTACACCAACGTCGCCATGATCCGCGCCTACTTCGCCGACCGCGGCGAGCTGGAGCAGCGCGACGAGATCATCACCACCCTCTTCTCGCACCCCTCCAACGCCGCCTGCGCCAAGACCGCGGGATTCAAGGTCATCACGCTCCACCCGGACGCCGACGGCTACCCCGACATCGACGCCCTGAAGGCCGCCGTCGGCCCGCGCACCGCCGCCCTCCTCATCACCAACCCCGAGGACACCGGCATCTACAACCCGCGCATCGAGGAGTTCGTGCGGATCGTCCACGAGGCGGGCGGCCTCTGCGCGTACGACCAGGCCAACGCCAACGGCATCCTCGGCATCACCCGCGCCCGCGAAGCGGGCTTCGACCTCTGCCACTTCAACCTGCACAAGACGTTCTCCACCCCGCACGCCTGCGGCGGACCCGCCGCCGGAGCCTGCGGCGTCACCGAGGCGCTGGCACCCTACCTCCCCCGTCCCACCGTCGAGTACGACGCCGAGGACGACCGCTACTGGATCGACGACGACCGGCCCCGCTCGGTCGGCAAGATGCGCCCCTTCTACGGCGTCGTGCCGAACCTCGTCCGCGCCTACGCGTGGATCATGTCCATGGGCGCCGAAGGCCTGCGCGAGACCGCCGAGACCGCCGTCCTGAACAACAACTACCTGCTGCACAAGGTCCGGCAGATCAAGGGCGTCTCCGTGCCGTACGCCGAGGGCCGCCAGCGCGTCGAGCAGGTCCGCTACAGCTGGGAGGAGCTGCACGCCGACACCGGCATCCACAGCGAGCAGATCGGCATCCGCGCCGCCGACTTCGGCACGCACTACTGGACCAGCCACCACCCCTACGTGGTCCCCGAGCCGATGACCCTGGAGCCCACCGAGTCCTACTCCCGCGCCGACCTCGACGAGTACGCCGCGATCCTCGAAGAGGTCGCGCGCGAGGCGTACGAGGACCCGGAGACCGTACGCACCGCGCCGCACCGCTCCACCGTGCACCGCATCCGCCCCGAGGCGCTGGACGACCCCGAGGTGTGGGCGGTCACCTGGCGCGCCTACCGCCGCAAGGTGCTCGGCGAGTGACAGGGCCCGTCGGCGCGCACGCCCCGGGCCGCCCCGCCCGGATCGGCCTCGTGGTCAACCCGGTCGCCGGACTCGGCGGCCCGGTCGGCCTCGGCGGCAGCGACGGTACGGAGCGCCAGCGCCGCGCCCGCGCACTGGGCGCCGTCGCCAGGGCGGGGGAGCGGGCGACGACCGCGCTGGCCGAACTGGCCGCGCGCGGGGTGCGCCCCGAGGTGCTGACCGGGGCGGGCGCGATGGGGGAGCGCTCGGCGCTCGCGGCCGGACTCGGCACGCGGTCGGTGTACGGAGCCGAGGGGGACACCACTCCCGAGGACACCGTCGCCACCGTCCGCGCCCTGGCCGCCCGCGGCGTGGACCTGCTCCTCTTCGCGGGCGGCGACGGCACCGCCAGGGACGTGCTCGCGGGCCTGGACGGCGCCCCGTGCCCGGTCCTCGGCGTCCCCACCGGCGTCAAGATGCACTCCGCGGTCTTCGCCGTGAACCCCCGCGCCGCGGGCGAGGTCGCCGCCGCGTGGCTCGGGGGCGCCGGGCGGCGCGCCCGGCTGCGCGAGGCCGAGGTGATGGACCGCGACGAGGCCGAGCTGCGGGCGGGCCGGCTGCGCTCGCGGCTCTACGGCTGGCTCGCCGTGCCGGACGTCCCCGTCCGCGTACAGCAGCGCAAGACCGGCTCTACCGCGCAGGCCCCCGAGGCCGTCGGCGGCATCGCGGCCGAGGTCGCGGCGCGCATCGGGGAGCGGGGACGGCTCGTCGTCGGGCCGGGCACCACGACCCGCGCGGTGGCGGCGGCCCTCGGCGCGGACGTCCCGCTCGCGGGCGTCAACGTCCTCGACGTACGCGGAGGTTCGGCCCGGCCGTACGCCACGGACGTCGCCGAGTCGGACCTCGCGTGCCTGGCCGGGGAGCCGGGAGCGCCGCTGTGGCTGGCCGTCTCGCCCATCGGCGGCCAGGGGTTCCTGCTGGGCCGGGGCAACCAGCAGATCTCGCCCAGGGTCCTGCGCGCCACGGGCCGCGAGCGGTTCCTCGTCCTCAGCACCGAGGCGAAGCTCGCCGCGCTCGGCGGCCGGCCCCTGCTGGTGGACACGGGCGACGAGGCGCTGGACGCCGAACTCGCCGGCCACACCCGCGTGATCACGGGCCGCTCGCGCAGCGCGGTCTACCGGGTCGCACACTGACGAGCACGTTCCAGAGAAGAAAACAGAACTAGAAGGAGCACCACGCATGATCAGCCTCGAAGGCAAGCGCGCGATCGTCACCGGCGGCGGAGCGGGCATCGGCCGGGCGACCGCCACCGTCCTCGCCGAGCTGGGCGCCCGCGTCGTCGTCGCCGACATCGACACCGAGGGCGGCGAGCGGACCGCCAAGGACACCGGCTCCCTCTTCGTGCGCTGCGACGTCTCGCGCCGCGAGGACTGCGAGCGCACCGTCGCCACCGCCCAGGAGGAGTTCGGCGGCGTCGACATCCTCTTCAACAACGCGGGCGTCATCCGCCGCTCCACCGTCTGCGAGATCACCGAGGACGACTGGGACCTCGTGATGGCCGTCAACATCAAGTCCGTGATGCTGATGTCCCGGCTGGTGATACCCGGCATGGTCGCCGCGGGCGGCGGCTCCATCATCAACACCGGCTCCGGCTGGGGCATTCAGGGCGGCGGCCGGGCCGTCTCGTACTGCGCCTCCAAGGGCGCCGTGGTGAACATGACCCGCGCGATGGCCATCGACCACGGCCCCGACGGCATCCGCGTCAACTGCGTGTGCCCCGGCGACACCGCGACCGGCATGCTCGCCGATGAGGCCCGCCAGCTCGGCGAGAGCGCGGCGGCCTTCTACGAGGAGGCCGCGGACCGGCCGCTCGGCCGGATCGGGCAGCCCAGGGACATCGCGCAGACCGTCGCGTTCCTCGCGTCGGACGCCGCCGCGTTCATCAGCGGCGCGGTGATCCCCGTCGACGGGGCCGGGACCGCGTAACGCGCCGCGCCCCGCGTGGTCCGGGCGATGGCGCCCGTACCCGATAATTGGCCGACCGAGGGGAAGGGCTGCCATCCATGCCAATCGAGAACCGTCCGCTGCGCGAACAGGTCAAGGAGGAGCTGCTGAAGCGCCTCGGGCGCGGCACGATTCCGACCGGTGAAGCGATCAACGAGGGGAAGCTCGCGACCGAGCTGGGCGTGAGCCGCACCCCGCTGCGCGAGGCGCTGATCTCCCTCGAACGCGAGGGCATCATCACCAGCGAGCGCGGCAAGGGCTTCCGGTTCACCCCGATGAGCGCCCGGGAGTTCCGCGACCTCACCACGATCGTCGCCACCCTCGAATCGCTGGCCCTGGAGACCAGCGACCCGGCCCATCTGGCGGAGATGGCGCCGCGCCTGCTCGAAGAGGCGCGCGCCTTCTCCGTGGAGCAGGCCCCGCACGACGTCATAGAGCGCTACGACGACGCCTGGCACGACCTGCTGCTCTCGGGCTGCCCCAACGACCGGCTGCTCGACCTGCTCGCCTCGCTCAAGCTGACGATGCACCGCTACGAACGGCTCGCGCTCGGCGACCAGGACGTCCTGGAGCGCTCGGCCGAGGAGCACGAGCGCATCGCGGAGTGCCTGCTGCGCCGGGACGTCGAGGGCGCGGCGCGGGCGCTGCGGGAGAACTGGAACAGCGGGATGGACCGGATCCTGGAGCGACTGAAGGACTGAAGGACTGACGGGCCCGGCCTCAGCCCTCCAGCTCCGCCAGGGCCCGGCGCAGCCAGCCCGTCCGGAACGTCTCCAGGTCGATCCCGCCGCGCAGCACCAGGTGGCGCAGCCGGTCGTCGGGCGCGTCGCGGTCCGGCGGGAAGTCCTTCTCCTCGATCGCCAGGTACTGCGCCAACTGCGCCTCGTGCAGCGCCAGATGGCGGCGCAGTTCCCCGGCCAGGCCCGCCGTGCCGACCACGGCGGCCGCCCGCATCCGCAGCAGCAGCGGATCGCGCGGCGGCCGCGGGTCCTCGGGGAGCGCCACCCACGCGGCCAGTGCCGCGCGGCCCTCGGGCAGCACCTCGTACTCCTTCTTCTGGCCGCGCACGGGCTGCTCCGGGACCAGCGCCCTGATCAGCCCCGCCTCCTCCAGCTTGCCCAGCTCGCGGTAGATCTGTTGGTGCGTCGCCGACCAGAAGTACCCGATCGACTTGTCGAAGCGGCGGGTCAGTTCGAGGCCGGACGACGGCTTCTCCAGCAGGGCGGTCAGGATGGCGTACGGGAGGGACATGGCCGCATCCTAAGCACGCCCCGGCGGCGCGCCGTGTCCCCGGGCGCGCCTCACAGTTTGGCGGCCAGCTCCGTGCCCTGGAGGATCGCGCGCTTGGCGTCCAGCTCGGCCGCGACGTCCGCGCCGCCGATCACGTGCGCGGCGCGGCCCTCGGCGCGCAGCTCCTCGTACAGGTCGCGGCGCGGTTCCTGGCCCGAGCAGAGGACGACCGTGTCGACGGGGAGGACCTGGCTCTCGCCGTCGACCGTGATGTGCAGCCCCGCGTCGTCGATCCGGTCGTAGGTCACGCCCGCGACCATCGTCACGCCCCGGTGCTTCAGCTCGGTGCGGTGGATCCATCCCGTGGTCTTGCCGAGCCCCGCGCCGACCTTGGTGGTCTTGCGCTGGAGGAGGTGCACGGAGCGGGGCGCGGGGGAGCGGCGGGGCGTCGTGAGGCCGCCGCGCGTCGCGTAGGAGGTGTCGACGCCCCACTGGCGGAAGTACACCTCGGGGTCCCGGCTCGCCCGCTCGCCCTCGTCGGTGAGGAACTCCGCCACGTCGAAGCCGATGCCGCCCGCGCCGATCACCGCGACGCGTTCGCCGACCTCGGCGCCGTCGCGCAGCACGTCCAGGTAGCCGACCACGCTCGGGTGGTCGACGCCCGGGATGTCCGGGGTGCGCGGGGTGACTCCGGTGGCGAGCACCACCTCGTCGTACTCCGCGAGCGCGGCGGCGCTCACCGGGGTGGAGAGCCGCACGTCCACGCCCTCTTCGGCGAGGCGCACGCCGAAGTAGCGGACCGTCTCGTCGAACTCCTCCTTGCCGGGGATCCTGCGCGCCACGTTCAGCTGGCCGCCGATCGCGGCCGCCGCGTCGAACAGCGTCACCGCGTGGCCGCGCTCGGCCGCCGTCACCGCGCAGGCGAGCCCGGCGGGTCCCGCGCCGACCACCGCGACGCGCTTGCGCAGCCGGGTCGGCGAGAGCACCAGCTCGGTCTCGTGGCAGGCGCGCGGGTTGACCAGGCACGAGGTGATCCTGCCGCTGAAGGTGTGGTCGAGGCAGGCCTGGTTGCAGCCGATGCAGGTGTTGATCGCCTCGGGCCTGCCCTCGCGGGCCTTCGCGACGAAGGCCGGGTCGGCGAGGAAGGGCCGGGCCATGGAGACCATGTCCGCGTGGCCGCCGGCCAGCAACTCCTCGGCCTTGTCGGGGGTGTTGACGCGGTTGCTGGTGATCAGCGGCACGCCGACCGCGCCCATCAGCCGCTTGGTGACCCAGGCGAAGGCGCCGCGCGGCACCGAGGTCGCGATGGTGGGGATGCGCGCCTCGTGCCAGCCGATGCCGGTGTTGATGAGCGTCGCGCCCGCCGCCTCGACCGCCCTGGCGAGCGTGACGACCTCCTCCAGGGTGGAGCCGCCGGGCACCAGGTCCAGCATCGAGAGCCGGTAGATCAGGATGAAGTCCTCGCCGACCCGCTCGCGCGTGCGCCGCACGATCTCCACGGGGAAGCGCATCCGGTTCTCGTACGAGCCGCCCCAGCGGTCCTCGCGGCGGTTGGTCTGCGCCGCGATGAACTCGTTGATCAGATAGCCCTCGGAGCCCATGATCTCGACGCCGTCGTACCCGGCGGCCTTCGCCAGCTCGGCGGTGCGCACGAAGTCCTCGACGGTCCTCTCGACCTGCTCGTCGGTCAGCTCGTTCGGTACGAAGGGGCTGATCGGGGCCTGGAGCGGGCTCGGCGCGACCAGCTCGGGGTGGTAGGCGTACCGCCCGAAGTGCAGGATCTGGAGCGCGATGCGCCCGCCCGCCGCGTGCACCGTTTCGGTGACCTGCCGGTGCTGCGCGGCCTCCGCCTCGGTGGTGAGCTTGGCGCCGCCGGGGTAGGGGCGGCCCTCGTCGTTGGGCGCGATGCCGCCGGTCACCATGAGGCCGACGCCGCCGCGCGCCCGCTCCGCGTAGAAGGCGGCCATGCGCTCGAAACCGCGCTCCGCCTCCTCCAGGCCGATGTGCATGGAGCCCATCAGGACGCGGTTGGGCAGCGTGGTGAACCCGAGGTCCAGCGGGCTCAGCAGGTGGGGGTACGGGCTGGGGCTGGCGCTCATGCGGGATCTCCACGGGCCTGGTCGGGAGGAGGTTACCCGCCAGTTGTAAACCACTCGGGCCGCTTATGCAACAAGTTGCATAAGCGGCCCGAGCGGCGTGGGGACCGGATCCGGTCGCGGCTACTTCTGCCACTCGCTCCAGGACATGTTCCAGCCGTTGAGCCCGTTGTCCGGCGCGATGGTCTTGTCCGGGGAGCCCTTCACGACCACCACGTCGCCGATCATCGACTTCTCGAAGAGCCACTTGCCCGGGGTGTCGCCCCCGCCGCCGCGCTGGTCCCGCAGGCCCACGCAGCCGTGGCTGGTGCCGGTCCGCCCGAAGATCGACGGGTCGCCGTACCAGTAGTTGCCGTGGATGAAGGTGCCGGAGGTGGAGAGCCGCATGGCGTGCGGCACGTCCGCGATGTCGTACTCGCCGCCGAAGCCGACGGTCGAGCCGTTCATCCGGGTCTGCTCGAACTTCTCCGAGATCACCATCTGCCCGTTGTACGTCGGGTGCTGCGCGCTGCCCGTCGAGACCGGCAGCGACTTGATCGTCCTGCCGTCCCGCACCACCGTCATCGTCTGGGTGGTCACGTCCACGGTCGAGACCTGGGAGCGCCCGATGGTGAAGGTCACGTTCTTCTTCTGGACGCCGTAGACACCCTTGGAGGCCTCCACGCCGTCCAGGTCTATCTTCATCGTGACCTTGGACCCGGCCTTCCAGTAGTCCTGGGGCCGGAAGTCGAGGCGCTGGTTGCCGAACCAGTGGCCGACGACCTGCTGGCCGCTGCTGGAGCTGACCGTGATGCGCGACTTGACCTTGGCGCGGTCGGTGATCGGCTTGTCGAAGGTGAAGCTGACCGGCATGCCGACGCCGACGGTGCTGCCGTCGTCCGGGGTGTACGTGCCGATGAAGCTGTTGGCGGTGGTGACCGTGGTGAACGCGGCGTTCTCGGTCGCCTTGTGGCCCTCCGCGTCCTGGGCGTTCGCCACGAGCCGGTACTGCGTCCCGCGCTCCAGCCGGTCGCCCGGCGTCCAGCTCTTCTTGTCGGCGGAGAGCGTGCCCTCGACCTTCTTGCCGCCCTGCGCCGCGGTGAGCGTCACGTCCGTGAGGGTGCCGTTCGCCACGGTCACCCTGGTGCCGTTGATGCTGGCGTTGACCGCGCCGTCCTTCACCGAGACGGTGATGTCGGGGGCGGAGGCCTTGGCGGGCTTGTCGTCGCCCTTCCCCTCGCCCTTGGCGTCGCCGCCGCAGGCGGTGAGCGTCATCGCGCCGCCCACGAGCGCGGCGACGACCGCGAGACCGTGCCGCCGGGCGCGGCGGGCGGGGCGGGGTGCGATGTCAGGCGACTTCACGGCGGGGCTCCATGGGTGTGCGGGCTCGGGCTGCGGGTTCGAGAGGTGTGCGCGCTGTGCTCAGTGCTGATAGGGAGCGGGTACGGCCCGGGATAGTTGCCGAAGGCTCCTGTGATACGCGTCACTCTGGGTGTACGGGGCGTTCCGCACGGCTTCCGGAGGCGCGGCCGGGTGCGCCCGGGACGTGCTCGGGGTGCGCTCGGGATGCGTTCATGTGCGCGAAATTCCGGGGCGGTCTAGCCTGCCGGGGCCGGTGTCCGACCAATGGCGAACATGGGGGCAACGCACGTGCCGAACCGACCTGAACCCGCACCCTCCGCACCCTCCGCACCCGGGGCGACCGGGGTGGGCGGTGCCGTCAGGAGCAACGAGACCACCGTCCCGATCCTGCCCTGCGTCTCGCCCGAAGAGACGCTCGACTTCTACCGCGCGCTCGGCTTCGAGGTCACCTACGAGATGCGCAAGCCGTACGTCTACCTCGTGGTGGAGTGGAGCGGCTTCGCGCTGCACTTCAGCGGGGTCGGCGTCGACCCGGCCGCCGGGGGCGGCGGCTGCTGTCTGGTGGCGGTGGACGCCGTCGCGCCGTACCACGCCGCGTTCGTCGCCGCGATGCGCCGTGCGTACGGAAAGGTACTGGCCTCGGGGCAGCCCAGGATCACCCGCTACCGCGCGGGCGCGAGCCGCTTCACACTGGTCGACCCGTCGGGCAACAGCCTCATCTTCGTCGAGCGCGACGAGCCGATGGAGCTGGAGTACGGCGGGTCCAAGGAACTGCCGCCGCTGGCACGGGCGCTGGACAGCGCCCGCATCTACCGCGAGTTCAAGGACGACGACCGCGCGGCGCTGCGCGTACTGACCTCCGCACTGCGCAGGCACGCGGGGGACGCGCCCCTCGTCGACCGCGCGCTGGCGGTCGCGGAGTCGGCGGACCTGGCGGCCGTGCTGGGGGAGGAGGAGCGGGCCGCGGGGCTCCGGGAGGAGTTGCGCGAGCTGCTGCCCCGGCTCACGGAGGAGGAGCGGAGGCGGGTGGAAAAGGCGTCCTGAGGGGCGGCCCGCCCCGGGGGCCCGGTACCCGGGGGTTCCCGTCCCCCGGGGGCCCGGTACCCGGGGCGGGCCGCTTCCCGGGGCGGGCCCCTTTCGCCTGCGGCGGGCCACACCCCGCCCCTTCCTAACGGGGCGCCCCACCCCCGTACCCCCGGAGGAACAGGGCCTCCGCGAGGGCCATGCGTTCGATCTCGCCCGGGGCCACGCTCTCGTTCGGTGCGTGGATCAGGCACCCGGGCTCCTCCACCCCGATCAGTGCGATCTCCGCCTCGGGGAACTGCCTCGCCAGTACGTTGCACAGCGGGATCGAACCGCCCTGTCCCGACTGGACCATCTCCTCCCCGTACGCCTCGCGCATCGCCGCGCCCAGCGCCCGGTACGCGGGGCCGCCGGTCTCCGCGCGGAACGGCTGCCCCGTTCCCTCCGGCTCCACCGTCACCCGCGCGCCCCACGGCGCCGCCGACTCCAGGTGAGCGGTCAGGGCGCGCAGCGCCGCGTCCGCGTCCGTTCCCGGCGGTACCCGCAGATTGATCCGCGCCCGTACCTTCGCCTGGATCGCCGCCGCCGAACCCACCACGGGCGGCGCGTCGATCCCCAGCACCGTCACGGCGGGCCGCGCCCACAGCGCGTCCGCCACGGAGGCGTCGCCCATCAGCCCGACTCCGTCGAGCACGCCCGCGTCCGCCCTGAACCGCTCGGCGGGGTAGGCGACCCCGGGCCAGGTCGCGTCGCCCGTCAGGCCCGCGACCGCCGTGTCGCCCGCCTCGTCGCGCAGGCTGTCCAGGATCCGTACGAGCGCCGCGAGCGCGTCAGGGGCGGGTCCGCCGAACATCCCCGAATGCACCTCGCCGCGCAGGGTCTCCACCGTCACGACCACGTTCGCGAGCCCGCGCAGCGAGGTCGTCGCGGTCGGCAGCCCGAGCGCGAAGTTGCCGGTGTCGCAGATCAACAGCGCATCGGCGGCGAACAACTCCGGCCGCAGCGGCACGAGTCGGTCGAGGCCGCCCGTGCCCTGCTCCTCCGAGCCCTCCGCGACGAACTTCAGGTTCACCGGGAACCCGCCGTCCGTGGCCCGCAGCGCCCGCAGCGCGGTCAGGTGCATCACGATGTTGCCCTTGCAGTCCGCCGCGCCCCGCCCGTACCACCGCCCGTCGCGCTCGGTCAGCTCGAACGGCGGCGTGCGCCACGCCGCGTCGTCCAGCGGCGGCTGCACGTCGTAGTGGCAGTAGAGCAGCACGGTCGGCGCACCCGGCGGCCCGTCCGCGCGGCCGACCACCGCGTCGGTGCCGTCCGGGGTGGTCACCCGGCGCACGTCGCCCAGCCCCGCGTCGGTGAACGCCCCGACCAGGAAGTCGGCGGCCCTGGCGCACTCCTCGGGCGGGAACTGGCGGGGGTCGGCCACCGAGCGCATCGCCACCAGCTCGGCGAGGTCGTCCCTGGCCCGCCCCATCAGCCCGTGGACCGCGTCCCGCAGCTCCGTGTCCGGCAGCCCTGCGTTCGCCGCCATCGTCATCAGCCCTCCTCGCCCCGCCCGGCGCGGGCCTCCAGCGAAACACCGGGCCCCGGCACCCGCCCCGCCGCGTACGCCGTCCGGGGGACCCGGCGACCCCGCCGCGGGGACCCTGCCGACGAGCGCCGACGAGGGGCGGGCGGTGTGCGCGGTGCTCCAGGACGCGGCGCTCCAGGACACGGTGCTCGGCCCGGTCCGCGACGGTGACGGCGACCCAGGTTGGCCCGGCTGGCCCGGCTACGACAGCGCCGCGAGGCGCGGGAGGGCGATCACCCGTACGGCGTAGCAGCGCGGCGCCCGGGAGCGGGTGGCGCCCGATGGTGGAGGAGTACCCCCGTACGTACTCCGTCGCACTTCGCGGTGCCCGTACTCAGCCCGCACCCCCGGGAGCCCCCATGGCCGCCACCGCCCGTTCCGCCCGCCGTGACCTCGGCCTGCTCGCCCTGCGCGCGGGCACCGGCGCGGTGCTCGTCGCGCACGGCACGCAGAAGCTCTTCGGCTGGTTCGGCGGAGGCGGCATCGAGGGGACCGCGCGGGGGATGGAGGCCATGGGCTTCACGCCTGGCCGGCAGAGCGCGCTCGCGGCGGGGCTCGGCGAGGCGGGCGGCGGCGCGCTGCTCGCCCTCGGCCTCGCCACCCCCGCGGCGGGCGCGGCGGCGGCCGGTGCGATGGCCGGGGCGGTCGCGGTGCACGCGCCCGCCGGGTTCTTCGCCCAGTCCGGCGGCTACGAGTACCCCGCGTTCCTCGGCTTCACGGCCGCCGCGATCGGCCTCGCGGGCGCGGGCCGCTACTCGCTCGACCACGCCACGTGCCACCGCCTCGACCGCCCCTGGATGGTCGCGGCGGCGTTCCTCGGCAGCGCGGCGGCCGCATCGGCCGTGGTGGGCAGGCGGAACAGGGGGCGGGCCGGGGCGGACGACGCGGCACAGTGAAGCGGCGGCCGGGTGCACCTCCGGGGCGGCGGGCGCGCGGCGTACCGTAGGGCGCTGAACTGCCGTGTCTTCAGGGGTGGGTGGGAACCGTGCTGCGGCTGCAAGGGGTGTCCAAGCGTTACGGACGGGGCAGTTGGGTCCTGCGGGACGTCGCCGCCGACGTCCCCGAGGGCGCCGTCGTCGCCTTCAGGGGCGGCAACGGCTCGGGCAAGTCGACGCTGCTGCGCATGATCGCCGGGCTGTCCCGGCCCACGCACGGCACGGTCACCGGCAGACCCGACGTGGTGGGGTACGTCCCCGACCGCTTCGCGCCCGCCGAGCGGATGTCGGCGGGCGCCTACCTCACCCACCTCGGCCGCATCAGGGGCCTCGGCACGCGCGAGGCGTCCGGCAGGGCGCGCGGGCTGCTGGAGCGGCTCGCGCTCGTCGGCGGCGCGGACGCCGAACTGCGCACGCTCTCCAAGGGGAACGCCCAGAAGGTGGCGCTGGCCCAGGCGCTGCTGGTGGCGCCTGGGCTGCTGGTGCTGGACGAGCCGTGGTCGGGCCTCGACGCGTCGGCGCACGGGGTGCTCGCGGAGATCGTGGCCGAAGTGGCGCGGGCGGGCGGCGCCGTGGTGTTCACCGACCACGGGGAGGCGGCGTGTGAGGCCCGCGCCTCGCACTCCTACGCGGTGCGGGACGGCCGGGTGACGCCAACGGCCGTCACGGCGAAGGCCGTTGCCGCCGCCGTCACCGCCGTGACGCTGGAGGCCCCGCGCTCGGGACCGGCCCCGCGCGCGGTGGACTGGGGCGCCGCCCCCGGAGCGCTGAGCGTGACGGTCCGCGAGAGCGGCGCCGTGGTGGAGGTGGCGGTGGAACGCGCGCGGACCGAGGAACTGCTGCTCGACGCGGTGCGCGCGGGCTGGTCGGTCGCGGACGTGACGCGTAGGTCCAACAGCCCCGGGAGCAGCGGGTGACCGCCCTCGTCAGGTACTACTTCGCGACCGTCCTGCACACCCAGCGCCACCTCGCGCCGCTGCTGCTCTTCGCCGCGCTGCTCGCGGTGCTGACCGTCAACGGCAGCGGCCCGATCCCGCCCGCGTACGCCTCGTCGGCGGGCGCCCTCTTCCCCGCGGCGACCTGGCTTACCGTCGTGCTCGCGGGCACCGACGACGCACCGCAGCGCGCCGTCGTCCGCGTCAGCGCGGGCGGTTGGGCCAAGGTGCTGGCCGGTACCGTCCTCACCGCGCTGCTCTGCTGCCTCGTCCTGCTGTGCGTCGGCCTGGTCCTGCCGCTGTGGACGGGCACGTACGAGGTGGGCGGCGCCGCCCTGCTGCTGGGCGTCGAGGCGCAGCTCACCACCGCCCTCACCGGCATCGCGATCGGACTGCCCTGCTCCCGGCTGCTGTTCGGGCGGCAGGGGTACGCGCTGGTGGCGGCGCTCGCGCTGGTGATGGCGGGGCTGTTCGTCAAGGGCCTGCCGCCGGTCAACCGGCTGCTGCGGCTGATGGCCACTCAGGACGATCCCGCCCGGCTCGTCGGACCCGCCGCGGGGATGCTCGCATCCGCCGCGCTGCTGCTGGCGTTCTCGGCGGCCCTGACGCACTTCCTCGCCGTGCGCGGGGATTGAGGGCGGGTTCCGGTTTCGGGGCGGGGGTGCGCGGTACCCGGCCGTCCCGACGAAGGGATTCATCCCATGATGGAGAACATGTGGGCCTATCCGGAGGCCGCTTCCTATCAGACCGGCACGGATCTGACCGGATACAAGGTCGAGGCGTCCGACGGCAGCATCGGCAAGGTCGACAAGTACTCCGATGCTGTGAGCGCGTCGTACCTCGTCGTCGACATCGGCGTGTGGATCTTCGGCAAGCACGTCCTGCTCCCCGCGGGGCTCGTCACGCGCATCGACCCGGTGGAGCGGCGCATCTACGTCTCCTGCACGAAGCAGCGGGTCAAGGACGCCCCGGAGTTCGACAAGGAGAAGCACATCGGGGACCCGGCCTACCACGAGCGGCTGGGCGGTTACTACGGTCGGCCGACCGGCTGAGCCGACCGACCGAGCCGTACGCGCGCAGGTGCCCGGCCGTCGGAGGACGGCCGGGCACCCGCGCGCCGCGAGGCGTGAGCGCGCGGGTGCCGGTGCGGCGGCAGGCGCGGAATTCGGCCATGTCCCGGTGCGGTACGGGCCCCGGGGGCCGGGCCTCGGTTCCGGTTCTCCGGTTCCCCGGTCAGGCCTCGACGGGGGAGACGCGGGGCTGCGGCTGGGGCGGGACCTGCGGCCGCGGCTGGGGCCCCGGCTGGGCCTGGGATCCCGGCTGCGCCTGGGACCGCGGCTGGGGCTGCGGGCGCGGCCTGCCCGCGGGCTCGTGGTGGTGGCCGCTTCGGGAGTGGTGGTCGTTGTAGGGCGGCAGGAGGGCTTTCAGGGAGGGCGAGGGTTCCAGGCCCAATTCCTCTCGCAGGACACGTCGGCATTGTTCGTACTGGCGCAGCGCGGCGGCTCTGTTGCCGGCGGCCAAATGCGCTCTCACCAGTACGCGATGGGCGCTTTCCCGCAAGGGCTCGGCGCGTACGACGGCGATTCCGGCGGCGACGGCCTCACCGTGCCGCCGGGCCGCCGAGAGGCGTTCGGTCATGGCTTCCAGTGCGTAGAGCCGGAGTTGGTGATATTGCTCCTGCTCTATCAGCATCCAATCGTTCTCCGACCATTCCGGCAGAAGGTCGGCGGACAGGTTGGCGAGCGTGCGGGTGGTGAGGATGTCGTCGCACGGCCTGGCGTTGTCGAGCAGTCGGTGCGCGTTCGCCACCGCCTCGTGCAGATCCACCGAAATGTGCTCGGAAATGGCGAGCTCCTGGGCGGATGCGACGATCACCCCGTGGCCGGTTTGCGTCGCACGCCACAACGACGAGCGCAGGTTCGCGTGGGCGCGTGCCGCCGTGACGTCGGGCCAGAGGACGCCTGCCACGTAGGTGCGGGACCGCGGCATGTCCTGAAGGGCCAGGAACGCCAGCAGCCGCTGGGTGCTTGAGCAGACGGGAACGCGTACGCGATTCACCGAGAGCGTGAAACCTTTGAGTAGCCGCAGGGAAATGGAGTGTGATTGTCCGTTCATCGGCGCCCCCGGACGATGTCGGCTTCGTTGATCTTCGAATTCTTCGATCTTCGAGTGGTCGGCGATCTTCGAATGGTCTCTGCGTGTGCGAGGTGCGGTTCACAAGATCCTCGAAGCCATGTTACGAGCATGTCATGATCGCACGGTTGACTCTTAGCTCGAAAGACGTCCGATAAGCATCACCGAAACGTCTCCCGGGCGTCACGCCATTTGCCCGTCCGGCGTGTCGTGCGGCGCGCGCACCCCGTCTGATAACGGTGTCCACCCCGCGAAATGCATCGATGCATGAACGTTTTCCCGGCCGACGTCACCCAGGCGTTATCGAACCGTGCCCCGTGAGGCGCCCGCCGACGGCGTGGACGGGCACGTGACGCTGGTGTGACGGGAGAGTCGCGGCCGGGAAACACGGTGTTCTGCATCCTTCCCACGTACTCGGCAGTACGTCGTCAACGGGGCGCCGGGTCGAGGGGAGGCTCTGCATGGGTGACTTCGGTGTGATCGCCGACGTGTCGACGGTCATCGTGGACTCCCTCACCCGCGCCCTGCGCGAACTGGGCCAGGACGACCCGCCGATCGCGGAACTGAACGACCTCTCCGAGACCGTGCAGACGCCGCCGCCCAAACTCACCGTGTTCCTCTACGAGATAGCCGAGGACCCGACCTCGCGCAACCGGCCCCCGGTGCGCTCCCGGCCGCCCGACCCGCCGACCACCAGCAAGCCGCCGATGGCGCTGCTGCTGCGGTACCTGATCACCCCCTGGGGCGGCGACCAGCTCACCCAGCACCGCATGCTCGGCCGCGCGCTGCAGACCTTCTACGACGACGCGATCCTCGACGGCGTCCAACTCTCCGGCAGCCTCGCGGCCAGCGCCGACTCGCTGCACGTGACGCTGACGCCGCTCACCCTCGACCAGAAGTCCTGGGTCTGGTACGCGATCCAGAAGCCCTACCGGCTCTCCCTCAACTACGAGGTGCGCGTCGTCGACCTGGACTCGGCGCTCGCCGTTCCGGTCCGCCCGGTGCGCGGCCGGATCATCGACGGGGGGACGATGACGCCGTGAACGCCTTCGTGCCCCTCGCGCGCTCCACCCTCTACAGCCCCGTCTGGCTGGTGCCCTTCGACGACCACGCGCGGCGCGTGCGCTCCGCGGGCGTGGACGTCGCCCTCGACCGCCACCAGGAGGGCGAGGGCTGGCTGCCGCAGGACGTCAGGGCGGTGCGCACCCCCAGCGGCGCCATCGCCTTCCCCGGACTCGGCCGGCGCGCCGAGCCCTGGAACGCACGGCCCGAACTGCACCGCGCCAGGTTCGCCGCGCGGGGCCTCCTGCCGCTCTACCCGGCCGACGGCGAGCCGTACGCCGCCGACCTGCTCGGCGTGGAGTTCCTGGTCCACCCGTACGACGACGGCCACCCGCCGACCGTGACCGTCGAACCCCGGCTGGTCAGGCTCCTGCCGAGCACGGCCTTCCCCTACGCGCCCGGCACGCGCACCGTCGTCGGCAAGGTGGTCGACGCGACGAGGCCGGGCCGGCCGCCCGTCGCGAACGCGCTCGTGGAGGCCGTGGGCAGCACCAGCAGGGACCTGGCCGACTGGCACGAGCGCACCCTCACCGACGCGCGGGGCGCCTTCCGGCTCTCCCTGCGCTGGGAGGGCGAGAAGGCGACGGAGGACGCCGCCGACGAGACGTTCCGGCTCATGGCCACCGAACGACCGGGCCGGACAGGGGCGTTGGTCGTGAAGCTGCCCGAGGACGCCGGTCTTCAGCACGTCATCGAGATCCGTGAGCAGTGAGGAGCCCATCCATGGCCGAGTATCTGAGCCCCGGCGTCTACATCGAGGAGATCGACGCGGGGCCGCGGCCGATCGCGGGAGTGAGCACGAGCACGGCGGGCATGGTCGGGGTCACCGCGCGCGGCCCGTACACCGGCAAGCCCAAACTGGTCACGAACTTCCTGGAGTTCCAGAACACCTTCGGCGGCTTCCTGCCCGAGCCCGACGCGGGCCTCAGGGACACCTGGGCGGGCGACCCGGCCGAGGGCGGCCGCTGGTGGCTGTTCCCGCTGGCGGTCAAGGGCTTCTTCGACAACGGAGGCCAGCGGCTGTACGTCAAGCGCGTCGCCAGCGCCACCGCCCGGCCCGCCGCGGGCACGCTGGGCCGCGGCCTGGTCAGCCCGGTCGCCGCCGACGCGGCGCGCGGCGCCAAGAACCTCCAGCTCGGCCATCTCATCGGCTTCTCGGGAGTGGGCCAGCAGATCCAGGTGCTGCGCGGCGACGACCAGCGGACGATCCACACCGCGACCGTCACCGCGTACGACACGACTGCGCGCCGCGTCACCCTCGACCCGCCGCTCTCCGCCGAGGTTCGCACGGCCCGCGGCGACCACGTCCAGGTCGGCGACCGCTCCGCCGAGCAGACGCTGAAGTTCTCCGCGGTGAGCCCCGGCTCCTGGGGCGACGGCGTGCAGGTGCGGATCCAGCCGATGGTCGGCGCCGCGCTGCCCGTCCTGCCCGAGCCGCAGGAGGGCGCGCTGTTCATTACGCAACTCGTCGCGGACGCCGAGGCGGACAGCGAGAGCGTCGAGGTCGCGGCGCGGCCCGGACTCGACCCGGACGACCTGCCCGCCGACGTGTGGGCGCAGATCGGCGCCGCCCGGTTCAAGGTCACGGTCGGTCAACCCGCCGACGGCAAGGTCATGTTGACCTTCGCCGCGGGCGCCGCGCACCCCGCCTGGGAGACCGGGCTGCTGGTGCGGCGCGTGCGCAGGGGCAACACCGCCCAGGGCGCGAAGCTGCGGATCGGCGGCGCGAGCAGGCTGTACGCGGGCGCGGTCGTCCAGTTCGACAACGGCACCAACCTCACCCCGGGCAGTGTGACGGGCGTCGCCGACGACCTGGTGACCTTCGCCGACGACGTACCCGGCACGTTCTTCGAGACCGACCGGATCCACCTGATCGAGGCCCAGGTCAGCACCCGCTTCACGGGGGCGGGCGGCGGGACCGTCACCGAGACGATCCCCAACCTGCGGCTCGCCGGCGAAGGCCCGGCCAACGTCGCCACCGCCCTGGAGAGCCGCTCCCAGCTCGTACGGGCCCTGCCGCTGGGCGGGTTGTCCACCGACCCCACTCGGTTCCCCGTGCCCGCCACCGGCTCCTGGCTCACCCTGGAGAACGGCGACGACGCGTACGAGGGCCTGAGCGTCGGCGACTTCGTCGGCACCGACGGCGGCAGCGGCCGGCGCACCGGCATCGTCGCCCTGGAGGACATCGACGAGATCGCGGTCTGCGCGGCCCCCGGCATGTGGTCGGGCACCGTCGAGTCCGCCCTGGTCACCCACTGCGAACTGCTCAAGGACCGGTTCGCCCTCCTCGACCCGCGGGACGGCCTCGACATCGAGGGCGTCCAGGCGTTCCGCGAGTCCTTCGACACCAAGTACGCGGCCCTGTACTACCCCTGGCTCGTCACCCGCGACCCCTCGACGGGCCGCGACGTCGAAGTGCCGCCCTCGGGCCACATGGCCGGCATCTACGCCCGCGTCGACGTGGAGCGCGGCGTCCACAAGGCCCCCGCCAACGTCGTCGTGCGCGGCATCAGGCAGACCGACGGCTTCGCCCAGGACGTCACCAAGCGCCACCAGGACCTGCTGAACCCCAAGGGCATCAACGCCCTGCGGTTCTTCCCCGGACTCGGCCACCGCGTGTGGGGCGCGCGCACCCTGTCCTCCGACAGCTCCTGGAAGTACGTCAACGTCCGCAGGCTCTTCCTCTTCCTGGAGGAGTCCATCGACGAGGGCACCCAGTGGGTGGTCTTCGAACCCAACGACGAGGCGCTGTGGGCCCTCGTCCGCCAGACGATCACCAACTTCCTCACCACGGTCTGGCGCAGCGGCGCGCTCGCGGGCACCACCGCCGACGAGGCGTTCTTCGTGGCCTGCGACCGCACCACGATGACCGAGGACGACCTCGCCAACGGGCGCCTGGTCTGCGTCATCGGGGTGGCGCCGGTCTTCCCCGCCGAGTTCGTGATCTTCCGGATCCAGCAGAAGACCCGTGAGACCCAGCTCGCCTGACCACCCGCCAGCGGGACCGTCCGGGGAACCGACGCCCGAGGAACCGAGAAGAGGCCACCATGCCACCCGTGACCAGGGAAGATCCCTACGCCGGATACAACTTCCAGATCATCGTGACCAACGTCAGCGACGACGGCGTCGCGGTGAGCGGGTCCTTCACCGAGGCCAGCGGCCTGGAGCTGGAGATCCCGCCCATCGAGTACCGCACCGGCAGCGAGGACATCACCGTCCGCAAGATCCCGGGCCTGAAGAAGTACACCAACCTCACCTTCAAGCGCGGCATCACCGGACACGTCGGCTTCTGGAACTGGGTCGTCGAAGCGCTCAACGGCAAGGTCCGGCGCACCTCGGGGACGATCGTGCTGCTCGACGAGAACCGGCAGGAAGCCATGCGGTGGAACTTCGACCGCGCCTGGCCCACCAAGTACACCGGCCCGACGCTGAGCGCCACCAAGAACGAGATCGCCATGGAAACCCTCGTGCTCGCCGTCGAGAAGCTGGAGATCGACGTCTGACATGGCCGGCGAAGCGCTCCCCGGAGCAACCCTGACGTTCGCGCCGCGCGGCTCGGACACCGAGCCGCTGCGCACGGACGTGGCGGCGTTCATCGGCCGGCTGCGCCGGGGCCCGGTCGCGGCCCCGGTGCGCGTCGAGAGCTGGAACGACGTCCTGGCCGCCTTCGGGCCCCCGGAGGGCGCCTTCGCCACCCCGTACGCCCTGCGCGGCTTCTTCGAGAACGGCGGCCGCACCGCGTGGGTGCTGCGGGTCTCGGGGCCCGCGACCGCCGCCCGCACCCGGTGGACGGCGGCCGGCGGCGGCGGCCTCTCCCACCCGCGGTACGACGTGGTGGCGACCAGCCCGGGGGAGTGGGCCAACGGCGGGCGCGTCGCGATCCGCTACCGGGCCAGCACGGTGGCGGGGCCGCCCACGGTCTCCGTGCGCGTCACGATGCCCGGCGAGGCACCGGAGACGTTCCCCGGGCTGCCGCCCGCCGACCTGGCCCGGCGCCTGACCGCGTCGCGGTACGTCCGCCTCGTCCCCGTCGGACCGCCCGCCGCCCCCGGGAAACCGGGCGGCCCCGCCCCCATCTCCGCCTCCTGGGACCTCACCCTGACCGGCGGCACCGACGCCCCGCCCGACCGCGACGCCTACGCGCGCGCCGTCGCCGACCAGGCCGAACTCCCCGAGCCCGCCCTCGTCGCGCTCCCCGACCTCGGCACCGACCTCACCGGGGGAACCCGCACCGACCTGGTCCTCGAACTGCTCCGCACGATCGCCCCGCTCCACGACCGCCTCGCCGTCCTCGACGTGCCGCCCGACCTGACGTCCGCGGACGACGCCGTCGACTGGGCCGCCGCACTCACCGGGACCGGCGACACCGCGCTCCTCGGCTGCGCCGCCGTCCACCACCCGCCCCTGCGCACCCCCGAGGGCCACGCACTGCGCACCGTCCCCGCCTCCGGCCACGTGCTCGGCGTGATCGCCCGCCTCGACGCCGAGCGCGGCGCCCACCACACCCCGGCCAACGCCGTGGTCCTGGAGGCCGTCGACCTCGCCTTCGCGTACCCCGAACCGCAGCAGGTCAGGCTCTTCGACGCGGGCCTGAACCTGATCCGCTGCACCCGGGGCCGCGGCCTCACCGTCTGGGGCGGCCGCACCCTGTCCGCCGACCCGCGCACCCGCTACATCGCCCACCGCCGCCTCGTCCACCTGCTGGTGCGCGCCGTCCGGCGCGTCGCGGCCCCTCTTGTTTTCGACGTCAACTCGCCCGAGCTGCGCCTGACCCTGGTCCGCGCCGTCACCTCCGTCCTGCTGTCGGCGTTCCGCGCCGGAGCGCTCGCCGGGGCCAGGCCCGACCAGGCGTTCCAGGTGGTGTGCGACGACACCAACAACCCGCCCGAACAGGACCCGGGCCAGGTGGTGTGCGAGATCGACGTCGCGCCCGCCGTCCCCATGGAGTTCATCCGCCTGCGGCTCGTGCTCGGCCAGGACCGCGGCCTGGAGGTGATCGAGGCATGACCCAGGACCCGCTGCCGAAGTACCGCTTCCTCGTCACCCTCGACCCGGGCGACGCCTATCTGCCGCCCGCCCAGGCGCTGTTGCTGCCGCTCGCGGCGTCCGGCGCGTTCCAGGAGGTCGCCGGGCTCGGCGCGCAACTGGAGGTGACGAGCTACCCGGAGGGCGGCCGCAACGACTCCGTGCACCAACTGCCGCTGCGCCACTCCTGGAACCGCATCACGCTCAAGCGCGGCGTCCTGCGCGACCCCGGTCTGTGGGCCTGGTACCAGGCGGGGCTCGCCGATTCGCTCGGCGCCCGCCGCGACGGCGCCGTCATCGTGCTCGGCCCCGACGGGGTGCCGGGCGCCGCCTGGGCGTTCCACGGCGGCCTCGCCGCCAAGTGGTCGGGACCCGACCTGCACGCCGAACAGAACGCGATCGCCGTCGAATCGCTGGAGATCGCCCACGAGGGCCTGACGAAGGTCCTCCAGGACCGAGGGAGGTGACCGACGTGCCGAAGGTGACCATCCACCACCTCGAAGTGAAGTTCCAGGTGGACGGCGACGACGGGGCCGTGTTCACCCGCCTGTTCAACAAGCACATCCAGGCCTGGGCGAAGCTCTACGAGGACGAGTGCGCCCGCGCCCGGCACACCAGGGCCGAACGCGGCTTCGGCGACGGGGAGGGCCGGTCGTGAGCGTGACGCCCGTGTCCTTCGCCCGCCAGGGATCGGCCCGCGCCAGGCTGGAGATCGTCCGCCCGGTCATCGCCGACGAACGGCAGCGCCGCATCCCGCTGCGGTTCAACCCCACCGACTACAAGCTGAGCAAGTCCAACACCTTCGCCGAGATCACCATCCCCGGCCTGGAGACCCCGCCGCTCCAGTACGTGCGCGGCGGCACCGAGACCCTCACCGTCCAGGCGCTCGTGGACACCTCCGACACCCTGGAGAACGTCCGCAGGGCGTACGTCAACGCGGTGCGCAACCTGCTGCGCCCCGACAGCCGCGAACACGCCCCGCCCGTCGTCAGGTTCGTCTGGGACGAGGAGGTCTTCACCGGCGTCGTGGAGAAGCTCGACGTCAACTACCAGCTGTTCAGGCCCGACGGGGTGCCGCTGCGCGCCGTGCTCGACCTCTCGCTCAAGGAGTTCCGCCCGGCGGCCGTCCAGGTCGCCGAACGGCCCCGCTCCTCGCCCACCGTCGAGAAGAGCTACGTCGTGCGCCGCGGCGACACGCTCAGCTCCATCTCCGCCGCCCTCTACCGCAGGCCCGACGCCTGGCGGGAACTGGCCCGCGCCAACGGCATCAGCGATCCGCGCGACCTGCGCCCCGGACGGGTGCTGACCGTGCCCAGGCTGCCGTGAGGAGCGCGCGATGAGCAGCCCCGCGCCCCAGGTCGCCCCGCCCGACCGCTACGCGCCCGAGTTCGACGTGCGCATCGAGGGCCTGGAGATGGACCCCGCGACCAAGAACGACATCATCGACATCAAGGTGAGCCGCGACATCGACGAGATGTCCGGCTTCGACCTCACCCTCAACAACTGGGACGACGCCGAACTGAAGTTCAAGCACAGCGACTCGCCCAACCTCAAGCTCGGCGGCCGGGTCTCCGTCCGCATGGGCTACGCCGAGAAGCTGCTCACCGTCGCCACCGGCACCATCTCCACGCTCAGCCCCAGGTTCACCGAGTCGGCGTCCCCGACCGTCCAGGTCAGCGGGGTCGACGGGCTGCTGCGGCTCAAGGACCGCAAGCCCACCGAGAACGAGACCAAGACCTACCGCAACGTACGGGACTGGGAGATCGCCGAGCAGATCGCCCGCCGCAACCACCTGCGCATCGAGGTCACCAGGGAGGGACCCGTCCACGACCTGGTCGTGCAGAAGAACCAGGACGACGCGACGTTCCTGCTGGAGCGCGCCAAGCGGCTGGACTTCGACTGCTACATCCTGCCCGACCCGCAGTCGGGCGAGGACACGCTGTACTTCATCAGACCCACCGACGGCCGCGACGGCCGCCCCATCCGCGTCTACCGCCTCGCCTACGCCCCGGGCCTGTCCACCGGGCCCACGAACCAGCCCGCGGGCCTGGTGCCCAACCTGATGGAGTTCACCCCGACCCTCACGGTCTCCCAGCAGGTCAGCAAGGTCACCGTGCGCGGCTGGGACCCCCGTACGAAGCAGTCCATCGCGTTCACCGCGACCGCCGAGAACCTGCCCGCGGGACAGAACACCGCCGACGGGCAGAGCGGCCCCGAGGTCGCCGAGTCCACCCTCCAGGGCCGCCAGGAGGTGCTGGTCGACGCACCCGTCAGCAGCGACGAGGAGGCCCGCGAGCTGGCCATCAGCCTGCTGCGGGAGCGGGCGTACGAGTTCATCACCGCCACCGGCAAGGTCGCGGGCCTGCCCGAGCTGCGGCCCGGCGACAACCTGGAGATCTACGGGCTCGGCCGCCGCTTCTCCGGCACGTACTTCGTCAAACGCGTCGAGCACACCCTCAACACCAGCGGTTTCTTCACCCAGTTCACCGGCAGGCGCATCCACCAGGGGGACCAGTGACCAGCAGGGCCGCGCCTCGCGCCCGCTCCACCGACCAGCGGTACTACGGGGTCGTGTCGGCGCTCGTGGTGGAGAACGAGGGCGACGACGAGGGCCGGGTCAAGCTCAAGTACCCCTGGTTCGACGACACCACCGTCACCGACTGGGTCCGGGTGAGCCAGCTGTACGCGGGCGGCGGCTACGGCTCCGTGTTCGTCCCCGAGCTGGGCGACGAGGTGCTGGTCGCCTTCGTCCACGGCGACATGCGGTTCCCGATCGTCATCGGCGGCCTCTACAACGGCGAGGACAAGCCGCCCACCGCCCGCACCGAGGGGCGCGACCAGAAGGTCGTCAGGACGAAGCACGGCCACGAGGTGCTGCTGGACGACACGGCGTCCAAGGCCGCCGTGCGCGTCAAGTCGGCGGCCGGGCACGTGATCGAGCTGGACGACGAGGGCAAGGCGCTGCGCATCACGGCCGCCGAGGGCGGCAGCGTCACCGTCACCGCCCAGGGCGAGATCACCCTCAAGGCCCCCAAGGTGACGGTCGACTCGCCCTCCATCGACCTCGGCGGCGGCGCCACCGAACCCCTCGTGCTCGGCAACGCGCTCCTCCAGGCGTTCAACACGCACACCCACCCCTCCGCCGCGGGTCCCACCGGGCCCCCTGCGCCGCCGCTCACCCCCGCCGTACTGGCCAAGAAGGCGAGGACCGCATGAGCGAGGACTTCCTGGGCACCGGCTGGCGCTTCCCGATCCTGCCCGACGCGTCCGGGCGGCTCGGCTACGCCGTCGGCGAGGAGAGCATCGAGCACTGCCTGCGGGCCCTGCTCCTCACCGGCACGGGCGAACGCGTCATGCGCCCCGAATTCGGGACCCGCGCACAGGAGTTGGTGTTCGCGCCCGGCAGCGTCACCAACCTGCGCGACCTGGAGAACTCCGTCGCCGCCGCCGTCCGCGACCACGAACCGAGGGTCGAACTCGAAGAGGTGCGCGCCGAGGCCGACCCGGCCGACGAGTCCCGCATCACCGTCTCGGTCGTCTATCGCGTCCGGCGCAGCAACACCAAGGCCAACCTCGTGTTCCCGTTCTACGCCGGACTCACCGACCCGGCGGGCCCCTCCGCCGCGAACACGCCCGCCGGCACGGGACCCTCGGCAGCCACCGGCCTCTTCGGCGCAACCGGCCTGTCCGGCACCACCGGGAGGACGTCGTGACCGTTCCCCCGCCCCGCCTCGACGACCTCACCTGGGCCGAGATGACGGCGGCCGTCCGCCGCCGCATCCCCGCCGAGTCCGACGGCACCTGGACCCTGCACGCCCCCGTCGACCCCGGCGTCACGCTCCTCGAACTCTTCGCCTACCTCCTGGAACAGCGCCTCTACTGGCTCGACCAGGTGCCCGACGCCCTGGTCGTCGCCGTCCTGCGGCTCCTGGGCCTGGAACCGCCGCGCCCCGCGCGGCCCGCCGCCACCGTGCTGCGGATCGCCGCCCGGCAGCCCGGCACCGCCGTCCCCCTCGTGCCGTCCGGCACGGGCCTGACCCGCGACCCGGCCGAACGCGTCGTCTTCACCCTCGACCAGGGCCTCGCCGTCCTGCCGCTCGCCCAGGGCGACGGCGCCGCCGACGTCACCGTGCGGACCGACCGCGACCGCACCGCCGACCTGCGCGCCCGCCGGGGCGTCGCCCTCCTGGGGAGCGACGGGAAGCCCGCGTCCGTACGGTTCACCCTGCCGCTCGCCGGGGACGAGCCCGCCACCGGGCCGATCAGCCTCCTCGTGGAACTGGCCGCCCCCGCGGCCGCCGTGCCCTCCTGGCTGGCAGGCGCCGTCCCCGACGTGCCGCCGCCCGCCGAGCTGACCTGGTCGTGGTTCAGGCCGGGCGCCGAGGAGGAAGGCGAGAGCGGCGCGTTCACCGAGGTCGAGGACGGCACGGCGGGCCTCAGGCGCTCCGGCATCGTCCGCCTCCACCCGCCGGCCCACTGGACGACCCGGCACACCGGCCTCCTCCTCACCACCCCGGCCGCCACCTTCGCCGCCCCGCCCGTCCTGCTCGCCCTCGCCGTCAACGCGGCCTCCGCGCGCCACCGCAGACAGCACACCGCGCGCGGCGCCGACCTGCGGGACCAGACCGCCGCCTGGCTCAAGCTCCCCGGCCAGCACCTCGAACTCGCCGGCGCCGCCGACCTCCTGCTGGACGCCGCCCTCACCCTGGCGGGCGAACGCTGGCTCCCCGCACCCGACTTCACCTTCGGCGCGCCCACCGACCGCACCTTCCTGATCGACCGCGCCGAGGGCGCCCTGGTCTTCGGCGACGGCCTCACCGGACGCATCCCGCACCCCGACCGCGCCCCCGAACCCGACGTCGCCGTCACCTACGCCACCGGCGGCGGCCGCGCGGGCAACGGCGGCGTCACCGACAACTGGCAACAGCCCACCGACGCCCCGCCCGACCAGGGCGCGGTCACCGCAGCCAACCTCGTGCGCGCCGAGGGCGGCGAGGAGCCCGAGAGCGTCGCGGACGCCCGCCGCCGCGCCGCCGCCGCGCTCGGCGAGGTCACCCGCGCGGTCACCGCCGACGACCACGTCACCCTCGCCCGCACCACCCCGGGCGTCGCCGTCGCCCGCGCGTACGCCTCGCTCGGCGAGCACCCCGGCTTCCCGTGCGCCGTGGTCCCGGGAGCGGTCACCGTCCACGTCGTGCCCGACGTGCCCCGCGAGGGGTTCGGCCGCGCGGACCTCGCGCGGGGCGGCCCGGCGCGCGGGGCGGCCGACGGCTTCGTGGCCGCGCCGCGCCCCGACCCCGGCACGCTGTGCGCCGTCGCCGCCCGCCTGGAGCGGGCCAGGCTGCTCACCTCGGAGGTCTTCGTCCGCGCGCCCCGCTACCGCGACGCGGCCCTGCGCGTGGCCCTGTCCGGCGAACCGGCCGACCGCGCCCGGGTCCTCGCGGTGCTCACCGGCGCGCTGCGGCGCTTCCTGGACCCGCTCGTCGGCGGCGACGACGGCACGGGCTGGCCGTTCGGCGAACCGCTGCGGCCCTCCGCGCTGGTGCGCGCCGCCCAGCGGGCGCTCGGCGACCTCGCGGACGTCGCGGGCGTGGGCATCGGACTCGACGGGACCGACCCGGCCGAGGAGTGCGACGAGGTGCCGCTCGGCCCCGCCGAACTGCCCGTGCTGCGCACGGTCCGCGTCCGGATCGTGCCCGCCGTGGCACAGGGAGAGGGGCTGGCATGAGCGGCGAGGTGTGGTGGGAGCGCGGCGCGCGGCCCGACGGGGCCGACGAGGGCCGCGTCGTGCCCGGCCCCGGGCCCACCGGCGTCCAGCCGGAGCTGACGGACGCGACCCGCGAGGCGGTGCGCTCCGACGTACGCGGCAGGATCGCCGGATACACCCCGGACTGGACCGACCCCGACCGGCAGGACGCGGGCGTCGCGCTGGTGCGCCTCTTCGGCACCCAGGCCGAGCCGGTCCTGGCCCGGGTCAACCGGCTCCCCGAGAAGATCCTCGCCGAGCACCTGGCGACGGCCGGCGTGCGCAGGCGGCCTGCGACCGTGGCGTCCGCGCTCCTGGAGTTCACCGTGAACCCGCCGGACGGCGCCTCGGTGCTGGTGCCCGCGGGCTTCCAGAGCGCCGCGTCCACCCCGGCGGGCCAGGTCGTCTACGAGACCGACGAGGACCTGTACGCCACCCCGGCCACCCTCGGCGCGCTCGCCGTGCAGGAGGCCGGGACGCTGGAGCCGCTGCCCCTGGGGCCCGCGGGACCCGGCCGCCCCTTCCCGCCGTTCGGCCGCGACCCCGAGCAGGGCAACAGCCTGTGGATCGGGCTCGCGGGGCTGACGGGCCCCTACCCGCGCCTGGCGCTCGGCTTCGTGGTGGCCGCGACGCCCCCGGCGCCCGCCGACTCCGGCGGACTGCTGCCCCTGCCGCTGCCGCCCGCGCCGCTGCTGCGCTGGGACGTCCTGGACGGCAACCGGCTGGTGCCCGCCGAGCTGATGCGCGACTCCACGGCCGGGTTCGGCGCCAGCGGCACCGTGGAACTGCGCGTGCCGCGCTCCTGGGCCCCCGGGAGCCCGCCGGGCTCCCGGCCCCGCCCGCCGCTGCGCTGGCTGCGGCTGCGGATCGCGCACGGCTCCTTCACGGGACCCGCGCCCGTCCTGTCCGGCCTGCGCCTCAACACCGTCGCCGCCACGGCGGCCCGCACCATCAGGGACGAGCCGCTGCAACCCGTCCAGGACGCGACGGGCACGGGCCCCAGGCGCCGGATGAAGCTCAGCCAGGTGCCCATCCTGGCCGGTTCCGTCGTCGTGGAGGTCGACGACGACACGGGCGGCGACGTGTTCGGTACGGGGAGCGGGACGTCGGGCCGTACGGACGCGGGTGGCCGCACGGACACGGGTGGCCGTACGGGTGCCGCGGGCCGCGCCGCGACCCGCTGGCGCGAGGTCGAGAGCCTGGCCGGGTTCGGCGCCGACGACCGGGTGTTCACCGTCGACCACGACACCGGCATCGTCGACTTCGGCGACGGCGTCAACGGCGCGGCCGTCCCGCCCGGCTTCCGCAACGTCCGCGCCGTCCGCTACCGCGTCGGCGGCGGCAGCGCGGGAGCCGTGCGCGCCGGAGCCGTCAACGGCGTGGTGACCGCCCTGCCGTTCGTCACCAAGGTCACCAACCCCTTCGCCGCGTCCGGCGGGGCCGACGCCGAGCCCGACGCCGCCGCGATGCGCAGGGGGGTCGGCGAACTGCGCTCGCGCGGCAGGGCCGTGGCCCCCGCCGACTACGGACTGCTCGCCACCAAGGTGCCCGGCGCGTCCGTCGCCCGCGCCAGGGGAGTGCCCGGACTGCACCCCGGCTTCGCGGGCACGCCCATCCCCGGAGTCGTCGGCGTCCTGGTCGTCCCCCCGGCCGCCGCCACCGCGGGCAGCGGCCCCGTCACGGCCACCGGCCCAGGCACGGGCGGCGCCACCGACGCCACCGAACCCCCCGTCCCCACCGCCGCGACGCTGCGCGCCGTCGCCGACTTCCTCACCCGCGAGGCCGCCCCCGCCGGGGTCACCGTCGTCGCCGCCCCCGCGACCTACCACAAGGTCGCCGTCGAATCCTGGGTCGCCCTCGACCCCGACCAGGACCGCGCCGCGGTGCTGGCCAGGGCGGGCGACGCGGTGCGCACCTACCTCGACCCGCTCGTCGGCGGCGACGACGGCGCCGGCTGGCCGTTCGGCGGCGCGCTGCGCCACACCGCGCTCGTCCGCCGCCTCCTCGCGGTCGACGGGGTGCTCGCCGTGTCCCGCCTCTCCCTCACCGTCGACGGCACCCGCCGCCCGCCCTGCACCGACCACGCGATCGGCCCGCACGCCCTCGTCTGGCCCGAGCGCCCGCTGCTGATCCCGGTAGGAGACCGGCCATGACGTGCACCCCGGGTCCCGGGACCTTCCGCCTCCTCGACGCCCACGTCGGCTGGGACGAGACGCCCGGATCCACCGAAGGACTCGTCGGCTTCACCGACCCCCGAGGAGTCCGCCTCGCCCACCGGGGCGCCGCGCCCGAAGGCCCCACCAGGCGCGAACTGCTGCCCTGGTTCCCCGACCCCAGGCTCGCGCCCGGGTGCGGGCCCCGCGGCTGGTACCTGCTGGTGCCCGGCGAGCGGCGGCTGCTGCGCCGCGACGGGTGCACCGGCGCCTTCACCTCCGTATGGCCGCGGGGCTGCGACCCCGGCGAACTGCGCGCACCGCTGTCGGTGGCCGCGCGGGGACACCGCATCGCCGTCGTGGAGCGCGACCGGGTGCTCGTGTGGCGCCACGAGGGCGCGCAGCTGGCCGGGGTGATCCCGGTCCGGCGCCCGCGCCTGGCCGCGCTCGGCCCCGACGACGAGGTCCTCGTGGCCCGCGGGGGCAGCACCGACCTGCACCGGTACGGCTCGGCGGGCGCGCCGCGCGGCGTCCTGCGCACCGGAGTCCGGGGCGAGGTCGTCGCACTGCGCACCGGACCGGGGCGGAGCGTCTGGCTGCTCACCAGCGACGGCGACCGGCTGCGGATCCACCGGGGCGGCCACCGGGGCCCGTTCACCGCCGCCACCTTCGCCGAACTGGCCGAGGCGCTGGAGCCCTCCTCGCTCGTCTCGACGGACGAGGCCGGGTTCTGCCTGCGCGAGAAGGACCAGGACGGCACCACCGACCACTGCTACACCTGGCAGGGCCTGCCGGGCGCGGCGCAGCCGCCGCCCGACGACGTGTACGTGACCGGCGGCTCGTACGTCTCGGAGCCGATCGACAGCGGCATCTCGCGCTGCCGCTGGCACCGCGTGCGCGTGGAGGCCGACGTGCCCGAGGGCACCTCGGTCGCGCTGCGGATCGTGGTGACCGAGGACGGCCACTACGAGGAGAGCGACTGGCAGACCTCCGCACCCGGCGTCGTCGACTTCCTCGTCGACCAGCCGCCGGGACGCCTGCTGCGGCTGCACCTGCGGTTGACCGGGGACGGCGCCGCGACCCCCGTCGTACGCCGGATCCGGCTGGACTTCCCCCGGGTGACCAGCGCGGACCTGCTGCCACCCGCCTTCCGGCAGGATCCGGCGGCCGACGACTTCACCGAGCGGTTCCTGTCGCTGTTCGACGCCACGTTCGCCGACGTCGACCGGATCGTCGAGCGCTATCCGGCGCTCCTCGACCCGGCGGGGGTGCCCGACCGGGTGCTGCCGTGGCTCGCCGGACTGCTCGGCCTGTCGTACGAGGCGGGCTGGGACGCCGGGGTCAGGCGCGCGCTGCTGGCGGCGGCGCCCGAGCTGTACCGGCGCAGGGGCACTCCGTGGGCGCTGCGGGAGGCCGTGCGGATCGTGTTCGGCGCGGAGCCCGTCGTGGCCGAGCTGCCGGGGGAGCGGAGCTGGGCGCAGGTGCGCGCGGCGGACGGCGACGGCGGGCCGACGGAGCGCCGAGGGCTGGGCGCGGTACGGCTGTTCGGCCGGTCCGCGAGCCGGTTCAGGGTCGGCGGCTCGGCGCTGGGCGCGGCTCCGCTGCGCGCGTTCGGATCGCCCGACAGCGACCCGCTGACGGCGCACGCGCACCGGTTCCGGGTGTCGCTGCCCGCGGGGACGGCCGACGAGAGCGCGCTGCGGCGGCTGGTGGAGCGCCAGGCGCCCGCGCACACCGTGGGGTCGGTGCGCACCGGCGGCACCGGCTTCGTGGTCGGCTCGCGCTCCACGGTCGGCGTGGACACCGCGTTCGTCCCGCTGCCGCCGCCCGTGCTGGGCGGCGCGCGCCCGCTGCGGCTGGGCCGCGACGGAGTGCTCAGGCCGGGGCCCGGAGGATTGCGCCGAGGGGTGGGCGTGGGAGTCGTCTCCGCCGTCGGTGTGCATACGCAAGTGTCTTGAGAGGAAGGCCGATGACGGAGATGACGGATACGACGGCGACGGGGCACCGGTCGGACGGGGAGTTCGACGCGCCACCACTGCGGAGGCTGCGGTACTTCCACGGCCAGATGCTCGGTGCCAGGGACTTCCAGCGCGAACAGGAGTACTACCGGGAGAAGTTGAAGCTGCGCATGCGCTGCCTGCTCGGGTACGGGGTGGTGTGCGGGCTGCACGTGGAGCCCGTACCGCGCGACGACGGCTGTCATGACGGGGGACGGCCCCAGCAACCGCCGGCGGACGCGACCGCGGAGGCCGCCGGGAGCGGCGCCGGAGGGGAGGCGGACGCCGAGGGGCACGGGCGGCGCCGCGCCGAGGTCGTGCTCACCCCCGGCCTCGCCGTCGACTGCGACGGCAACGAGGTCGTGGTCAGGGACGGCGGCTGCGTCGTCGACCTGTGGAAGGCGCTGCCGCACGACGAGCGCGACACCGACACGGTCTGGGTGGGCATCCGCTACGCCGAACGCCGCGTGGAGCCGACCCGCGCCGTCTACAACGACGCCTGCGCCGACACCTCCGACTGCGAGTTCGGCTGGACGGAGGAGTGCTACACGGTCCACGTCACCGGCTGCGAGCCGCCCACCGACGACCGCTGCGACACCTGCTGCGAGCGCTGCGGGCACCGGACGCTCTGGCTGGCCAGGATCGACTGCGTGGACTTCCACGAGCCGGTGCGCGAGGAGCGGATCCACCTCGACGTGCGCCGCCCGTTCGGCCGCCGCGTACCGACCGTGATCACCGGCATCAGCTGGATCCACGGCCACACCTACACCATCGACGAGGCCAAGGCGCTGCTCGGGACGCAGGACGAGGACGGCGGGCTCGTCGTGCGGTTCTCGGACGGGGTGCGGACCGACTCGCTCCAGCCGGGAGTGGTGGACCTCCAGGTGATCGAGGGCGGCAGCGGCCGCAACGCCTCGACCTGGTACATGGGCGGCGAGTTCGCCGAACCGGGCCCGGACTGCGACGAGTTCACCCGGGAGTTCCGCTACCGCCAGACCACCCGCGAGACGCTCCAGGACGGCGACCGGGTGCTGATCACGGTCCGCGCGGCGTTCCTCCTCGACCGGTGCTGCCGCCCGGTCGACGGCACGCACGTCGGCGGACGCGTACCGACCATCCACCACCACACCACCGACGACAGCCACACCCCCGTCGCCGCGGGCACGGACGCGCCGGACGCCCAGGCACCGGCCGCCTCGCACGGCGGCTGCGACCTGCCGCCATCGGGCATCGGGCCCTGGACGTCCGGCACCGGTGCGGGCGGGGACGTCTTCGAGAGCTGGTTCTTCGTGAAGGAGCGCTGATCATGCGAACAGACTGCGGATGCGGCTGCGGTGGTGACGCCACCCGCACCTCCGCCTTCGTGCGCCCCCGCTTCTTCGCCGGGCAACTGCTGACCGAGGACGACCTGAGCCTGCTGGTCGAGTACACGACGGCGAAGAGCAGACTCCACAACCGCTCGCTGTACGGCCCCGGCGTCGTCTGCGGCCTCGGCGTCTCCTGCGACCCCTGCGGCGGCGGCACCGTCGCCGTGCGCCCGGGGCACGCGCTGGACTGCGCGGGCAACGACATCGTGGTGTCCTGCACCGAACGGGTCGACGTGAGCGCCCTCGTACGGGAGCGGCGAGTCAGCGGCCTCGGCGTGGACTGCGGCGACGACTGCGCGGACGGCGAAGGCGGCGAGGGCGGCACCCGGCGCTACGGCCTGTACGTGCGCCACCGGGAGAATCCGGTCGACCCCGTCGCCCCGTACGCCACCGAGGAGCCCTGCCCCTCGCCCGGCTGCGTGCCCTCGCGGATCCAGGAGGGCTACGGGTTCGTCGTGAAGTGCGAGGACCCGGACGGCCCCGATGACCACCGGCACAACCCCGGCACCCAGCTCCTCGCCGCCATCGGCGACCTCCCGCGCGCCGACCGGGCCCGCAGCCGCGACCGGCGGCTCGGCTTCCACACCGACGCGCTGTTCGCCGCCGCCCTCGGCACGGGCCGCCCCTTCCGCTTCGACGCGTCCGACGCCCAGCGGTACGCCGCCTCCTTCGAATGGCTGAACAAGAACGCGGGCGGCGAGGGGCCGCTGCCCCCGCCGACGGCCCGCGAGGCCACCGAGCACGTGCGCGCGCTGGCGAGCGCCGTGGCCCGGCACGACACGTACGACCCCGAAGGGCGGCGACAGCTCCTGCGGGACCACCCCGTCCTGGACTCGCTCCCGAGCGCCAGGGGACTGCTGGGCACCGCCTGCGGCCGGCTCGCCGCCACCGACGCCGAGGCGGCCTGGCCCGAGCCGCTGCGCCGCACCGTCGCCCACGCGGTCCGCACCGAGACCGCCGCCCGGGTCGTTCCCGAGCGCGGCGACCCCGACGCGCAGCTCGAAGTGCGCATGCTGGCCCAGGGCACCCCGCTGAGCCACGCGCTGCGCGTGGAGTTCCGCGCGGACCTCGTGCTGATCCGCGAGTGGCTGCTGTGCCGCCTCGACACGGCGCCCGGCACGGCCGACTGCACCCTGCGCGCGAAGGTCGCCGCCGTCGACGTGCCGCCGCTGCTCCCGGCCCCGCCGCAGGACAGCACGGAGCGGGCGACCGTCTCCGAGGTGCGGCAGCTCGCCGAGGTGTCCGCCGCGCTCACCGCGGCGCTGCGCGGGTTCCTCACCGACGCGGCGTGCGCCACGCTGAACCCGCCGTGCTCCGACTGCACCGACACCGACGTCCTGCTCGCGCACGTGGAGCTGGAGGGCTGCGACGTCGTACGGATCTGCTCGGCGACCCGCGAACAGGTGCTGCCGGGCGGCTCGGCGTACGGCGAGTGGCTGCCGAAGCTCTACCGGCTGCGCGAGCTGGCCGAACGGCTCTGCCGCGCGTCCGCGCCCCGGCCGCGGAAACCGGAACCGCCCGCACAGGGACCGGTGCCCCGCCCGTACGTCACGGGGCTGCTCGACGACTGGCCGCGCACCGGGGACCTGGAGCAGATGCTCTCGCTGCTGCTCACCCCGGCCCCCGGCGAGACCCCGCCCAAGGCCCTGCACGAGCAGGTCTACACGACGCCCGGCGAAGTCACCGACAGCCTCCAGGAGCTGGCCAGGCTCAGGACCCAGGTCGCCGACCTGAACGCGGCGCTGGAAGGCCTGCGGTCCCAACTGGGCAGTGCCCAGGAGCAGGTGGGCCGACTCCGCGACGACCTGCCCGAACGGCTCGGGCCGCGCCTCGCGGAGCTCGAAGAGGGCGCTGAGGGCGCGGCGGACACCGAGGAAGCCGAAGGCGCCGAGGGCTCGGAGGGCACCGCGGAGCGAGGCGCGGGCGCCGGAGCCGAATCCGCCAAACCCCCGGCCAAACGCGCCCGTTCCGCCCGCCCCCGGCCCCAGAAGCCCGGTGAGTCGACATGACCGGTCCACTGCGTCCCGTGTTCCACGAGGGTCAGGTGCTGGCGGCCGGGGACCTCACGGCCGTCGTCGAGCACGCGCGCGGCGCGCACGCCCGGCACACCAGGCACCTGCACGACTGGGGCGTCGCCGAAGGCCTCGGCCTGCTCGCCGAGCCCCGCACCGACCCGCTGACGGGCGCCCGCTACGTCGAGGTCAGCGCCGCGCCCGGGATCGCCGTCGACGGTACGGGGCGCGAGATCGTCCTCGCCGAGCCCGTCGTGCTGCGCGAGAGCGACTTCGAGGAGGTCAACGGCGCCGACCAGCCCACCGACGAGCCCTACCCGGTCTTCCTGCTGGCCGCCGACCGCGAGCCCGCCCGCACCCCGCGGGCCGACTCGTGCGGCGCGGGCACCGCGAAGACCCGGGTGGAGGAGGCGTACCGGATCCGCTACGGGCGCCTCGGCGACGAACGGCTCGTCGCCGAACAGCGCCCGCCCGCGATCGGCACCCCCCTGACCGACCCGCCCGCCGACTGGCCGGTCCTCATCGGCTACGTCCGCTGGACCGACGGGCACTTCAGCGGCGTCGCGACCGGGGCGCGCGGAGTCGCGGTGCGCTTCGCGGGCGTCCGCGCGGACACCGTGTCGGCCAGGTCGGGCACGCTGACCCTGCGCACCGGGTCGGCGGCCGACGAGGGCCAGCCGGCGCTCGTGCTCTCCGGCGGCGACACCCCGGGCCTGGTCTTCGGCCTCTACCGGGGCAGCGGCACGGTCGCGCCGCTGATGACGCTCGCCGCCAACGGCAACCTCAGCATCGAGGGCAGCTTCAGCGGCCTGATGGCACAGGGCAGCACGCTCGTCGCGTCCGGCACCGCGACCGACGGCATGCTGCTCCCGCTGCCGAAGGGCGTCACGCCCGAGCAGGTGGCCGACGGCCGCGTCGTCCTGCACGCACAGCTGACCCCGCGCGCCCCGGCGACCGCGACGGACTCGATGCTGCACAGCGTCGTCGAGGCCGCCGTGGACGCCGAGCGCAGGGTGCGCTGCCGCGTGCGGCTGTACGACCCGTTGAAGGCCCCGGAAGTGGTGGTCGAGCAGCCGGGCGCGGTCGACTTCCTCGTCCTCGCGACGGTCGCGGCAACGAACGGCGGTGGCTGACGGTGGGACTCTCCGTGGTGTACGCGGCCGACACCGGCCACGTCGTGGGCGCCCTCGCCCTGACCGGCGCGCTCGGCCCCGCGGTCGCGGGGCCCGCCGCCGCGCCGCCCGACCCGGCCGCCTTCGTCGGCCGGGCGCTGCCGCTGCGCGTCTCGCTCGACAACGGCGAGGTGGCGGCCCTGCCGCTCGGCGTCAGGGAACTGGCGGCCGCCGCGGTCGACGACGAACCGGCCGCCCTCGCCGAGCCGTTGGCGTTCGGCGTCGAGCTGTCGCCCGACGGCAGGCCCAAACCGGCCCTGGTCAGGCTCGCGTCCTGGACCGGCGGGATCTCCCTGGCGGCCGACGGGCTCGTCGTCAAGGTGCAGGTCGCGTCCGGCCGCCCGGTGCGGGTGACCGCCCTGGTCTCCGACGACGAGGACACCCACGTGCTCGCCGGGGAGATCCCCGCGGGGCAGCTCGAAGTGAAGCTGCCCCTGACCCTCGCCCCGGGCCGCGAGAACGGGCACGGCGTCCTCGTGCTCGCGGCCGGCTGGGCGGGACGCCTCCAGAAGGTGAAGCTCACATGAGCACCCCACCCGCCGCTCCGGCCACCGGAGGACCCGACGACCGGGGCGAGATCTCCGTGCACCACTGCACGGTGAAGGTGGTCAGGCGCGGCGGGTGGAGCTGGGGCCCCGACCCCGGCGACCTGGTCCGCCAAGTGACCGAAGCGATACCCCGGTTGCTGGAGCGGCGCTTCGCCGCGCACCTGACGGGCGACGGGCCCGACGTGGAGATCACCGAACCGCTGACCGTCACCGTCCGGGCGGGCGCGGGCGGCCTGGCCTCCCTCGGGACGGCGGCGGCGGACGTCCACTTCGCGCCCGTACCGGTGACGGAGGTACGGGCGGACGAACCCGGCGCCCACCCCGTGTCCTTCGAGGACTCCTTCGTACCGCAGGACCTCAGGGACGCACCGTCGCCCGTCGACCTCTTCCACGAACTGGCGGAGCGCGACGAACTCGACGCGCTGCTCGCCCTGCTGCCCGACTCCACGGTCCGGGCCTTCCTCCTCGCCCTGCTCTCGGACGGATCCGAGCGGACCGACGACGAGGTGACCGCCCGGCTGTTCGCCGAACTCGCCGGGCGCGCCCGCCCCGACGCCCTCGCCGAAGCCCTCCCGGACGAACTGCTCTCCGCGCTCGCCGGCGCCGACCCCGCACAACTGCCCCGGTTCCTCGTCGCCTACGTGGCGTCCACCGACCGCGCCGAGCTGGTGCGCCTCGCGCAGACCCTGCCCGAGCGCTCCGCGGCGCCCGCCCGGGACCCGGCCCGCGACCCGGCGCCGCGCACCGCCGGGACCCCGGCCACCAAAGACGTACGGGTCTGGTCCGCGCTGCCCTTCCTGCTCGCGGGACCGCTCGCCCGCATCGGCTACCTCGACGCGCTCGGCCCTGCCCTGGCGGGCGTCGAACTGGCCGACGAGGCACCGGTGTTCGCCGCCGCACTCGCGTACAAGGTGCTCGGAGCGACCGGGCGCGGCTGGCGCCGCACCGAGCGCGACACCGAGGCCGCCGCGGCCTTCGCCGGGCTCGTCCCGCCCGTCGACGAGGAGCGCCTGACCGCCTTCGCCCGCCTCGCGCCGCCCGCGCTCCCGGCCCTCGACGGCGTCCTCGCCCTCGCCGTGGGCCGGGGCCACGACCCGGCCCAGCCCCTGCTGCTCGGCGCGGCCGACGGCGGACTGCTCCTGCTCGACGCGCAGGGTCTGTTCCCGGTCGCCTGGGCCGACCGCGCCACGGAGCTGCTGCCGCACTGGCGCACCTGCGGGCGGCCGCCCGTGCTGCTCTGCGACAGCGCTCCGGACGGCGGCACCCTGCCCGCCGGTACGCTGCGCGAACTCGCCGCGCACGGCGTGCCGTTCCTCACCGGCGTACGGCCCCTGCGCGGCGACCCGGTCACCCGCCTGCCCTGGCGAACCCCGCTGTGGACGGCCGCCGACGAACAGCTCACCGATCCGCGCCTCGCCGTCCAACTGCCCGAGCACACCGCGCGGTTCGCCGACCTCGTCACCGCGCTGACCGTCGATCGCCGTGCCGTCCCGCTCGCCGCCGACTGCGCCCTGGAACGCACGGTCACCCTGGCCGCGGCCCTCGGCCTGGCCACCGTCGCCTGGACGCTCTGGCGCGACCGGGAGACCCCCGACCCCCTGCTGGCCCTGCGCCGCTTCGCCGACCTGGAGGCGACGGTCAGGTTCGACGCGTCCGCCGTCCGGGTGCGCGTCCCGATGGGGCGCCGCCACGCGGACCTGGAGCGCGGCGGACTGCTGCGCGACGTGCCCGACGTGGTGTGGCTCGGCGGCCGGACCCTGACCTTCTCGGGAGGCTGAGCCGCGTGGACGAGGCAGCGAGCGGTGCGGCGGACGGCACCGTGAACGACGGCGCGGGTGACGCGGCGGGCGGGGCCGCGGTGGAGCACCTGCGGATCCGGCTGTCCTGCCTGCACTCCGCGCTGCGCGCGGCGGTCGGGCGGCAGGCGGAGGTCGCCGCCCGGCTGACCCGCCCCGACCTCACCCCGTACTGCGTCACGGACGAACAGGTCGACGTCCTCCTCGGCGAGGTGAGCGCCTTCACCGACGCCATGACCCGAGCCCGCGCGCCCCGGCGCGCGGAGCCGGAGGCCGAGCGCGCCCTGCGCCGACGCGCGGCGGCCGACGGCCGGGTGCTGCCGCTGGACGCGCTCGCCACGCGGTTCGGCCTGACGCGCGCCGAACAGGACGCGCTGCTGCTGGCGGCCGCGCCGGAGCTGGACCCGGGCTACGAGCGGATCTACGCGTACGTCGTCGACAACCTGAACCGCCGCCTGCCGAGCGTGGAACTCCTGGTCACCGTGTGCGCGGAACTGGCGGTGCCCGGTGGGGACTGGGCGCACGGCACGGCCGCCGAGCACCGGGCGGACGAGCACCACGCCGACGCGCCCCACGCCGACGCGTCCCGCGCGGACGGGCACCGGGCCGCCGCGCGCCTCGCCCTGCGCCGCGCCCTCGGCCCCGCGGGGCCGCTGCGCCGCTACGGCCTGCTGCGCGCCCACGGCGAGGCCGCCCTCGGCCTCGCCCAGGAACTCGTCGTCGGCCCCGGCGTGCTGGACCTCCTGCTCGGCTGGGAGGGCGACGTCGGGCTCGTCGGCCACGACCCGGGCGAGGTCGCCCCGGCGGACTCGCGGATCCTGGCTCCGTACCTCTCCTCCGCCGAACTCACCCGGCTGGGCCGCGCCGTCGGCTCGGGCGGCATCGACCTCGCGGGCCTGTGGGGCTGCCCGCCGGACGGCCAACTGGACGCCGTACAGGCACTGGCGCGCGCCGCGGACAGACCGCTGCGGGCCCTGGCCGCACGGCCCGACGAGGACCTGCGCACGGCCGCCGCGCTGGGCGCGGTCCTGTGGATCCCGACCGACGAACTGGGCACCGAGCCGCAGCGGGCGCTCGCCGATGAGATCGCGGCGGCCCTGGTGCGCTCGCGCGTCCCGGTGTGCCTGACAGGCCTGAAGCCCTGGCGCCCCGCGGGGCTCCTCGCGGCCCGCTCGTACGCCGAACTCCACCTCCCCGCACCGGGGTTCACCGACCGCCGTGCCATGTGGTCCGCCGCGCTCCCGGACCTCGGCGGCACGCTCCTGGAGGACCTCGCCGTGCGCTACCGGATGAGCGGCGGCGAACTGCGCGCCGTGGCGTCCGTCGCGGACGCGGGCGCGCGCCTCGCGGGCAACGGCCGCCCCGAACCCGTCGCCGACCACGTCGAACCCGCCATCGCGACGGTCACCAGGGGCCGCAGCGGCAGCGCCGTGCACTCGATCGTGCCCCGGCGCACCGTCGAGGACCTCGTCCTGCCCTCCGTACAGTTGAACCAGATCATGGAGATCGCCGCCGCGTTCCGCGCCTGGCCCCGCATCGCCGAGTCCTGGGGCTTCGCCCGCCGCTCGGCGCACGGCGGCGTCAAGGCGCTGTTCACGGGCGAGCCGGGCACGGGCAAGACGATGTCCGCCGAGATCGTCACCGGCATGCTCGGCCTCGAACTGCTCAAAGTGGACCTCGCGCAGGTCGTCTCCAAGTGGGTGGGGGAGACGGAGAAGAACATGGAGACGGCGTTCCGGCAGGCCGAGGAGAGCCACGCGGTACTGCTCTTCGACGAGGCGGACGCGCTGTTCGGCAAGCGCGGCGAGGTCAAGCACGGCACCGACAGGTACGCCAACCTGGAGGTCGGCTACCTCCTCCAGCGGCTGGAGGCCAGCGACGGACTGGTGATCCTCACCAGCAACCTCAAGGACAACATCGACCCCGCGTTCACCCGGCGCTTCCACTTCGTGGTCCACTTCCCGCGCCCGGCCGCGGCCGAGCGGCGCAGGCTGTGGCGCCTGGCCTTCCCGCCGCAGGCCCCGCTGGGCCCCGACGTGGACCTCGACTCCCTGGCGCGCCTGGACATGACGGGCGCGGGCATCGCCGCCGCCGCCCGCACGGCGGCGCTCGCGGCGGCGGACGGCGCGGGAACGACGATCACCATGCGGCACGTCGTACGGGGTGTGGCGCGCCAGTTCCAGCGCGAGGCCAGGCTGCTGCGCCCGGCCGAGCTCGGCCCGCACGCGCATCTGCTCGACGACGCACCGAAGGGGTGACGCCGATGCTGCCCACCGAACCCCCGCTCTCCCTCCACCGCCTCGTGGCCCCGGTCCCACCGGCCCGCCCGCAGGAAACGGCGACGGCCACCCACCAAATGCCCCAGGCCCCCGCCCCGACGCCCGCCCCGACGCCGACCCCCGCCCCGACGTCGGCGCCGCCGCTGAGCAACGCGACGGTGGCCCGCGCCGCGCAGGCCCCGGGCGCGCTCCTGGTCGGCCAGGACCAGTCGGGCAACGCGGCGGTGGCGCAGGCCGCCCTGCGGACGGCGCCCGGGACGGTGCCGGTGGCGCGGATGCCGGGGGCGGCGCCCAGGGGATGAGGCACGGTGACCGGCTCCGCCCGCACCGGCCCCGACGTCACCGTCACCGCCCCGACCGGCCCCGGCTTCCTGCCGACTTCCTTCCCCGACCGGCCCCGTCCCCTCCCGGATCCCGGCTCCCGGCTCCCGGCGTCAGCCGTCCCGCTGCCCGTCGACCGTGCCGCGCAGCCGGTCGATGTGCTCAAGAGTGGCCCGCGCGTCCTCCACCTCGTCCGCCGCGAGCGAGCCCGCCCCCACGTTCCAGGGGCTGTTCAGCTCCTCCTCCAGCGCGCGCAGCGTGCGGGCGTGTTCCTCGCGGACCACGTCGAGCAGGCAGTCGCCGCAGCGCTCGGCCCCGCCCGGCGCGATCCCCCGGGCGGGGTAGGGCTCCTCGGCCAGGGCGAAGACCGAGGGCCGGCCTGCCCGCAGCTCCGTCAGCCGGTAGCACAGGACGCGGTCGGCGTCCCCGGCTCCCGCGCCGGGGACCTCCAGGACGGGCAGCAGGTCCGGGTCGCGTTCCCACAGCCGCGCCTCGACCTCGGCCAGCGGGTCGGGCCGCTCGGCGGGGCCGCCCCTCGTGGGCGGGACCGCGAGCTCCCACGGCTGGTTGGTGAAGTTCGCCCGCAGGTCGAGCGCCCACAGACCGGCGTCGACCACGGCGAACACCTCGTCGGGGAACGTGACCCCGTAGCACTCCCGCAGCACCTCGCGCGCGTCCAGCCCGTCCGCGTACAGCGCCCGAGCCAGCCGCGCCATGGACGCGTAGTCGGCGCGGGTGGCCTGCGCCCGCAGTTCGGCGAGGTCCAGCCGGTTCATCGCGGTTCTCCTCCGCTCCTGGAAGACGCGCTGCTCATGATCTCATCGAGCAGCGTCCGCAGGCGCGTCCACAGGTCGGTCAGCTCGGGGGAGCTGAGGGCCTTGACGATCTCCTGCACGACGGCGTGCGCCTTCTCCACGGCCCGGCCCGCCTCCGGGCTTCCACTGCGCTCCGCACGGGACGCCTCCGCCTCGACGGAGCGGGCGAGCTGCGCCAGCTCGGCGGTGACCTCGGGACTCGTAGCGGTGAGCCGGGGGTTGTCGGACATCTTCAGGACGACGTTCTCCACGTGGACGAAGACCTTGCTGTGGAGCGCCTCCCGCAGGGCGGCGTTCGTCATGAGCGCGGGGTTGGCGTAGACGAACTCCCTGGCCATGGTCCTCGCGTTGGCGTAGGACTGGGACTGCAAGAGCGTCGCGTAGGCCCGGTGGCTGACCCGGATGTCCTCGATCCCACCGCCCCGCTTGCGCATCTTGCCCTCGGCCGCCAGCTCCACCGCACGGGGCCGCACGGCCAGGCCCCGGTCCTCGTTCTCTGGCACCGGGCTGGTGGTGGTGCTCGCCTCGGGGGCGTAGGCGACGCTGAATTCGGGGCCGAAGAGCTGCATCAGCCGGATGCGCAGGTGGCGGCCCTCCGTGCTGCGCAGTCCGAACAGCCGCTGCTCGACGGCGATCAGTCCGCTCTTCCTGGCCCGCTGGAAGATGCCGCCAGTGCCGCGGCTGTCCCACGCCTTGACGAGCATGTTCGGCTCGGTGGGATAGAGCATCTCCGGGAAGCGCTTGGCGATCGCCACCCGGATCGCCCGGTCCAACTCGTTGGACAGGAGCGTCAGTTGCTTCATGCGCGGGTCGTCGTTCTCGCCCCACTTGAAGCCCTCGAAGTGGTAGCCGCCGATGGTGAGCAGCGGGTGGTGGTCCATCGCGGCGAGCAGCCGGTCGTACGCGTGCAGGACGCCCGCTCCGCTCTTGGAGGCCACTCCGGTGTCGGCGTCCTGGCTGACGATGTGGACCTGGGTGTTGACGTCCTTGAGGATGTGCACGGCCCGCTTGGTGAAGGCGTGGCCCAGCACTTCGTCCCGGAAGACGCCGTAGGGCAGCTTCCCGTCGCGCCAGCCCGTCTCGTTCTGGGCGATGACGGTCTGCTGCTCGGCGGGCGTCAACTGGGAGTAGGCGTGCCGGACTTCGGAGAGCGCCACCTCGCGCTTGTCGTTGCTCATCCACCGGGGCGTCCAGAGGAAGCCGAAGACGCCGAGGAGCTGTCCCGACTTGGGGCTGATGCGGCCCATCGCCTCCAGGACGCCCGGCTTGCCGCCACCCTTGGCGCTCTTGCGGTCGAGCCGTTCGAAGGTGTTGATGCCGATGACCACGGCGGTCCGCGTCAGGGCGATGCCGCTCGCGCTCTTGCCCCCGGTGTCCTTCCACGCCTCGTCGACGTAGCGCGAGGCGACGTCGGGCTTGATCTCGCCCGGGGTCGCCGCCATGTTGACGACGAAGCCGGTCGTGGGGTCCTTGGCCTTCTTCAGCATGGGCACGTCGATGTCGGGCAGGTGCTTGACCACCCGGGAGAGCAGCGTGGTCCTGACCGCGCTGCCGGTCGGCGCGATCTGCGCGATCTGGTACGGGAACTTGTCCGCCAGGTCCTCGGGCCGCGTTCTGCCGCGCGGATTGAGCACCGCGTCGATGTGGTACCTCTCCTTGGTCTCGCGGACCAGTTTGATGCTGGTCAGCTTGTGGCGCTTCTTGATGGCGGGCAGCCCGCGCCGGACCGACTTCACCGTCGCGCCCTCGGCGGCGAGGAGCGCGGTCGCCTCGCGCAGGGCGGCGTCCAGGGCCCGCTGCTTCTGAGATTCGGACCTCTTGTCGGACCTCTTGTCGGGCTGCTTGCGCCTGTCGCGCCGCTTCCCGTCGCGCCGGGGCTTCGGCCTGCGCCGGTCCGGGCGGCCGCGCCGGGCGGGGCGGCGCTTCCCCGCGGGGCGCCTGCGGCCGTCGCCGTCCTTGCGGTCCTCGCGGTCATCGCCGTCCTTGCGGGGCTTCTTCTTCTCGGACTTCGGTTTGATTTTCGCCCAGAGTTTCTTGACGAGTCCGGCGATCTTGTCGATGGCCCGGTCGATGACCCGGTTCACGGGTTTGGCCATGGCCTGGACGATGCCCTTGACACGGGAGGCGATGCCGCCGACGCCGAGGACCGCGGCCAGGACGCCCAACAGGACGGGAACCGAGCGGGCGAGGGCCCGTTCGACCATGCCCGGCACACCCCCGCCGGCGCCGCGTGCGACGGCGATGACCGCGTCCAGGACGGCGTTGACGAACTCGAAGATCTGCCGCGCCTGGGTGACGACGAACCGCACGATGTCGATCAGCAGCTTCACGGCCCGCACGAACGCGGACGCGGGGTTGAGCAGGGAGAGGATCCAGGTGATCCCGGCGACCACGATGGTGGGGGTGACGTAGGCGATGACCTTGTCGAGGAGGTCCTTGCGCAGGTCCCCCACCCGGCCCCGCACCTCCTCCCACAGCCCCGCGGCGCCGCGTCTGCGGACCTCCGCGACCAGCGGCACGGCCGTTTCGGCGGCCGTGAGGGCCCGCTCCGTGCCCGGGGCCCTGCGCAGGATCCGCTCACGGAGGTTGGCCCAGGTCACACCGAGCAGCGAGGCGAGCATCCGGAAGACCCCGGCCGCATCGAACCTCGCGGGCAGTTCGATGCCCGCCTCGGCGGTGCGGCCCAGCAGCCAGGAGAGGATGCCCTGCTGGAGGTGGCGGCCGATGTTCCCGATGAACAGGCGCAGACCCGCGCCGATGGCCTGGACGAGGTTCTTCAGGAAGCCGACGGGGTCCTTGAGGATCAGCAGGACCGCCTGTGCGGCCTTGGCCAGGACCGACAGGAGCAGCTGCCTGAGTTCCAGGATGGTGCGGACGGCGGCACCGACGGCGTCGAGGGCCCTGGCGACCAGGCCCTTGTTCTTCTCCTTCTGCGCCGCGATCTCCTCGTCGACGGCGGTGAGGGCCTGGGTGTACCGGGTGGCCAGCGTGTCGACCAGCTCGGTGCCCTTGTCCCGCACCGACTGCGTCAGATCCTCGAACCTGCCCTCGAACTCGCCTGCCGCCTCACGCCCGATGGCCCGCAGCTCCGCCGGCAGCGCCCGCACCGCCGCCTGCAGCTCCCCGCGGCCCTGGGCGATGCGCCGCTTCGCCCGGCCCAGCTCGGTGCCGATGAGCGTGGCGATCTCCCCGATCAGCTGCCGCATACGGCCCACATAGCCGTCCCGGGCGCGCTCGAAGATCCTGTCGGCCTCGGCGGGCAGCCCGGCGAACTTGTCCTTCACCCAGCGCAGCTTGCCCGTGACCCCCGAGTACCTGCGGTCCTTGTACTCCCGCATCCTCTGCCCGTGCTCGGCGGTGAACGCCTGGCGCGCGGCCCTCTCCCCGTCCCCGAACCGGCCCTCCACCAGCCTGTCCAGACCCGCAAGGATCGCCTCGACATCCTGCTTCATGATGTCGAAGACACCCTGCAGCACAGCCGTAACCCGGGCACGCCGCTCCTCGTCCCGGGACTTGGCACCCCCCTTCCCGCCGTCCACCCGCTGCCCGGTGAGGGCACGCTGCGCCCCCATCGCGGCCATCGCGGCGGTGCCGGTGCGCTGCGCCTGCGCGGCGGCCGCACGCAACTCGCCCGCCTCGTGCCCCCGCAGCGCCCCGGGTGCGGTGGCCGCATGGCGCTCGGCCGTCTTCTTCTCCCCCAAGGCCCGGTCGAAGGCGGGCTCGTTGCCCTTCTCCAGCTGCGCCTCGGTGACCTGGGCGTGCGCCATGCTGCGGTCGATCCCGGCGGGTCCGGCCGACAGGTCGGTGGCCGCCGGCGGCAGCCGGTCCGGCACCGCCAGCGCGGCCCGGGGCGCACCCGGCGCACCCGGCGGCCGGTCCCCGGTCAGCGGCACCACCTCCTTGGGCACCGCGGCGGAGGTGTCCGGAGGCGCGGCGGTCGTCGCGGCGATCTCTCCGGCAGAATCCTGTCTGCCCTCCCCGACCCGGCCCTGGACCTCCCCACGCACCTCATCGGCCCTGCCGGAGGAGGCGAACCTGTCGGCCTCGTCGAGGTTCTTGGGCGCCTTGTCCGCGACCGCCCTCTCCACCGCCCGCACGAACGCCTCCCGGTCGAACTCCCCGGGCCGGGCCTCGTTCATCTTCTCCGCATTCGCGGTCTTGCCCTGCGCCTCCTCATCGTCCCTGGGCGCCACCGCCGCCTGCTGCGCCGCCCCCGCCTCAACCCCCGCAGAACGATGCGACGCCGCAACCCCACGCCCCTTCCCCCGCACCTCCCCCTTCAACACCACAAACTTCGGATCACCATGCGGCCCACAACGCCCCACAGCCTGACCCGCACCAGACGCACCAGACGCGGCAGGCGCGGCGGCCTGCTGGACGGCTCCGTCCCCACCCTCCCGGGCGCCACCGGCCTTCTCCTGCGGCCCCTTCTGCTCCTTCTGCTCCGCCTCGCGGCGCACCTTCTCCTGCCGCCCGGCCGCGGCGACGGCGCCGTTGCCCACCATGTTCTGCGCCCCGGGCGGCACCTGCCCCGGCAGCGCGGGCGGCACGCGCCCGGCGGCGAGCGCGGCGGTCACGGCGGCATTGGAGGAAGCGGCCGCCCCGGGCCGTACGGCCCCGGAACCGGCACGCTTCTCCTGCGCCGGGGCGGGCGTCGACATCTGGGGCCGCAGCGCGAGGGACTTGGGCGCTGGCATAGGGCGGACCTCCCACGGCGCGGCGGTGACGACAGACACGCGGGGTCCTGAGGCACCCGGAGGCAGTGTGCGCCCGGAGCCGTGACGGAACCGTCACGCCCGTATTCGCCCGGCGTCTCCGCGAAGGAGGAGGCCGGTAGGGTGGGCCGCGCGCCGCGCTACGGGGTGGAAGGCAGGTCCTCCGCACCCGTTCCGCGACGCACAGGCGAAGCCGACAACCGGTCCGCCCGCGTCGCGAACTGGCGACGCGGGCCGCCCATTGGTACGCGAACGCCCTTGACCCGCGCGAGCGGGCAGGGAGCCAGAGCCAGAACCAGGAGCACCCCCATGCTGCGCACCATATTCAAGTCCAAGATCCACCGGGCCACCGTCACCCAGGCCGATCTGCATTACGTCGGGTCCGTCACGGTCGATGCCGATCTGATGGACGCCGCCGACCTGCTGCCCGGCGAGCTCGTCCACATCGTGGACATCGACAACGGCTCACGGTTGGAGACGTACGTCATCGAGGGGGAGCGGGGCTCCGGCGTCATCGGCATCAACGGTGCCGCCGCGCACCTGGTCCACCCCGGTGACCTCGTGATCCTCATCAGCTACGCGCAGGTCGACGACGCCGAGGCGCGGGCGCTCGTGCCGCGCGTCGTGCACGTCGACGCCGACAACCGCGTCGTGGAACTGGGCATGGACCCCTCGGCGCCCGTCCCCGGCAGCCGTACGGAACGCAGCCCGCACGCGGTGCACTGACCGCGCGCAGTGCGCTGACCGCACGCGCCGCACCGGGCGTTCGCGCCGCACCGGGCGTTCGCGGCCGTACTGGCCGCTCGTCGGCCGCTCGTCGGCCTCCGCCGTACGTCCGGCAGGGGCGCGTGCGGCCCGTAGGTGTGCGCTCGGCGCGCGCGGGCAGCCGCAGAGGGAGACCGTAGGGGGAGGGGCGGGGCGGTTGCCGCCCCGCCCCTCCCCACCCGTCGACCAGGTGAAGGGCGCCTCCCTCATGACCCAGCCGTACCCGGACCCCGATCCCGCGCCGCTGCCGCCCGACCCGGCGCCCGTGCCCGGCCCGGACCCGATCCCGGGTCCGATCCCGGACCCGGACCCGGACCCAGCCCCGGGCCCGTACCCGGATCCGATCCCCAGGCCCCCGGGCGATCCCGACCCGGTCCCGCCTCCCGACCCGTCCCCGGGTCCCATCGGCGGCGCGTGAGCGAGTGTCCCGCGGCCGCCCCGCGCGGGCGGGCTACGCCCCGACCTCGCCCCGGTCCCCGCCCCACAGGGTGTGGAACGACCCCTCCCGGTCCGTACGCCGGTAGGTGTGCGCGCCGAAGAAGTCCCGCTGCCCCTGTGTGAGCGCCGCGGGCAGCCGCTCCGCCCGCAACGCGTCGTAGTGCGCGAGCGCCGCCGCGAACCCCGGCGCGGGCACCCCCTGCCGCGCCGCCACCGCGACGACCTCGCGCCAGTCGTCCTGCGCCGTCCCGATCTCCTCCGCGAACCCCTTGTCCTCCAGCAGGCTCACCAGCCCCGGCTGGGCGTCGTACGCCGCGCGGATCCGGTCCAGGAAGGCCGCCCGGATGATGCACCCGGCGCGCCACACCGCCGCCACCGCCCCGAGGTCCACGTCCCAGCCGTACTCCTCGCTGCCCGCCCGGATCTGGTGGAAGCCCTGGGTGTACGAGACCAGCTTCGACGCGTACAGCGCCTGCTCGACCTTCGCGGCGAACGCCTCGGCCGCCGCCCCGTCGAGCGCGACGGGCACCGGGCCGGGCAGCCCGCGCGACGCCTCGCGCAGCGCCGCGTGCCCGGAGAGCGAGCGGGCGAAGACCGCCTCCGCGATGCCGGACACCGGCACCCCGAGGTCGAGCGCGGTCTGCACGGTCCACCGCCCCGTGCCCTTCTGCTCGGCCCGGTCCTGGACCACGTCCACGAAGGGCTTCCCGGTCGCGGCGTCCGTGTGGGCCAGCACCTCCGCCGTGATCTCGATGAGGTACGAGTCGAGTCGGCCGGTGTTCCACGCCCGGAACGTCTCGGCGATCTTCGCGGGGGAGTACCCGGCCACCGACCGCAGCAGGTCGTACGCCTCGGCGATCAGCTGCATGTCGGCGTACTCGATGCCGTTGTGCACCATCTTCACGAAGTGCCCGGCCCCGTCGGGGCCGACGTGCGTCACCGTCGGCGTCCCGTCGGGCGCCTGCGCCGCGATCTTCTCCAGGAGCGGGGAGAGCGAGGCGTACGAATCGGCCGAGCCGCCCGGCATGACGCTCGGCCCGTTGAGCGCGCCCTCCTCGCCGCCCGAGATGCCCGCGCCCACGAAGTGGAGGCCCAGCTCGCGCAGTTCGCGCTCGCGCCGCCTGGTGTCCGCGAAGTGCGCGTTGCCGCCGTCGATGATCACGTCGCCCGGCTCCAGGAGCGGCGCGAACTCCCGTATCACCGCGTCCGTCGGCTCGCCCGCCTTCACCATGACGACCAGCCGCCTGGGCCGCTCCAGCGCCGCCACGAACTCCTCGGCGCTCTTCGCCGCCACGAAGGAGCCCTCGTGCCCGAACTCCTCCACCAGGGCCCGGGTCTTGGCCGAGGTGCGGTTGTGCACCGCGACGGTGAAGCCGTTGCGGGCGAAGTTGCGCGCGAGGTTGCGGCCCATCACCGCGAGTCCCGTGACACCGATGTGTGCCGTGCCGCTCATCTCTACTCCTCGGTTCCGCACTGATTCGATCACCAGTGCCAACCCGCGTCACCCGCCCCGGATTCCGCGATTTCGGAACGTTTCCGAAGTCGCCCGAAGATGAACGGGAGTTGACCTGTCTCCCTGGGCCCTTGTCATGGCCAGTGTGCTGCGATTAGCTTTGCGGCTCCTGCTGTGTTCTAGGGGGGCCCATGGCCGTACGCGGACGGCACCGTCGGTATCAGCCGAGCCGTATCAACCGCGCGTCGCTCACCGTCACCGCGGGCGGCGCGGGGATCGCGCTTCCGCTGCTGACCGGAGCCCATGCCGAGGCCGCCTCGGTCAACGTGTGGGAGCGGGTCGCGGCCTGCGAGTCGACCAACGACTGGCACATCAACACGGGCAACGGCTACTACGGCGGCCTGCAGTTCACCCAGTCGACCTGGGAGGCGTACGGCGGCACCGCCTACGCCCCGCGCGCGGACCTGGCCACCAAGGACCAGCAGATCGCCGTCGCCGAGAAGGTGCTCGAAGCGCAGGGACCCGGCGCGTGGCCCACCTGCTCGACCAGGGCAGGCCTCACGCGCGGCGGCGACTCGCCCGACGTCAACCCGCAGGGCGGGACGGACCGGGCCGCGCCCGTCGCCGCCGTCAAGAAGGCGACGCCGACCGCGAAGGCGTCCCCGAAGGCGACTCCGACGACGATCCCGGGCAAGCGCGAGTCGTACACCGTGGCCCGGGGCGACTCGCTCTCCGAGATCGCGGACGAGAAGGACGTGCGGGGCGGCTGGCAGCGCCTCTACCGGGACAACCGCGAGGTCATCGGCGGCGACCCGGACCTGATCCTGCCGGGCCAGCGGCTCGCGCTGCGCTCCGCGGCCACCGCGCCGGCCCCCGAGCGGAAGCCGGCGGCGCAGGCGCCGAAGCGGAAGGCGACGCAGCCGGAGCCCGCCGCGCGCACCCGGCCGCAGGACAAGACGCAGCAGCCCAGGACCCAGGCGAAGCTGCCGGTGGCGCCCGAGGTGCGGAAGGCGGCTCCGGCGCCGAAGACGCGCGTCGTACAGCACCCGAAGCCGAAGGCCGACGTGCCCCGGCAGCAGCCGAAGGCGCACCCCAAGACCCAGCCGAAGAAGACCGTCCGCGAGAGGCCCGTCCAGGCCAGACCGTCGACCGCCCGCTTCAGCGCCCCCGTCGACGCGGGCACGGGCACGCCCTACCGCAAGGCGGGCTCCTCCTGGTCGAGCGGCTACCACACGGGTGTCGACTTCCCCGTCTCCACCGGCACGTCGGTGAAGGCGGTGGCCGACGGCCGGGTGGTGCAGGCCGGCTGGGGCGGCGCGTACGGCTACCAGATCGTCATCCGCCACGAGGACGGGAAGTACAGCCAGTACGCCCACCTCTCCGCGCTGGTGGTCCGCGAGGGCCAGCAGGTCAACAGCGGACAGCGCATCGCGCGCTCCGGATCGACCGGGAACAGCTCGGGCCCGCACCTCCACTTCGAGGTGCGGACCGGCGAGGGCTACGGCTCCGACATCGACCCGCTGGCCTACCTGAGGTCGGGCGGCGTCCGGATCTGACGCGGGCCGGGCCTCGGGATCCGACAGGTCAGGACCTGACGGGGGTCAGGTCCTGACAGGAGTCAGGACCTGACCGGGGGACGGCCCGCGGGGACGAGCGGCGCGTGCAGCTTCACCCGGGGAATCCGCTGCGTGGGCAGTACGGCCAGCTCCGGCCTGCGCTCGGCCGGGGCGAGCGCGGGTACGTGCGCGCGCACCGGTACCGCCTCCTCGGCCGACGCGGGCCGAAGCCGCTCCCTGGAGGGCGCGGGCTCGGCGGTCGGGGCCGGACGCCGACCGGGGGACCGCAGGGCCGGGGCCTCGGCCTCCGCCGGTACGGCCGGGACCTCGGCGCGCACCGGAGCCTGCTCGGCCCGCGCCGCGGCCGCCGGGGCCGTCACGGCTTCCGGGTCCCGCCCGTCCTCCTGCTGCGCGGCCAGCCGCTCCGTCGTCAGCAGGACCAGCCCGCCCGCGGCCACGATCCCGCAGCCCAGCGCGAGCAGCGTGCCCGTGGCGCCGTACCGGAAGTCCTCGCCGAACATCGCGATGCCGACCGCCGCCGCGACCACCGGGTTGACGACGGTCACCGTCGCCAGCGGCGCGGCGAGCCCCGCGCCCCGGTACGCGGCCTGCGAGAGCAGCATCCCGGCCGTCGCGAGCCCCGCGATCACCAGCAGCGTCGGCAGTCCCGCGCCGAGCGAGCCCGACGTCCAGGCCACCGCGACCGTCTTGGTGAACACCGACGCCACGCCGAAGGCGATGCCCGCGGCCCCGGCCAGCAGCACGCTGCGCACGACCGGCCGGCGCACCCGCAGCGAGACGAGGAACAGCACGGCGGCCGCGCCGAACGTGACCGTCGCGAGCAGCGTCTGCTCGAAGCCGCCCAGCGAGTCGGACTCGGCCTTGCCGGTGAGCGCGAGGAGCCCGGCGAGGCCCGCCGTGGCCATCACGGCGCCGCGCCAGGCGGTGGCGCCCGCCTTGCGGCCCACGAACAGCGCGGCCATCGGCAGGGCGAAGACGATCGTCAGCGCGCCGAGCGGCTGTACGAGGCTGAGCGGCCCGTAGGCGAGCGCGACGACGTGCAGCACGGCGCCGACGCCGGTGAGGCCGACCGCGCCCCACCAGGCGGCGTTGCGCAGGGGCGCGACCGACGGGGCGGACGTGCCCGCCGCGACGCGTTCCTGCACGATCGCCGCGGCCGCGTAGGCGACGGCGGAGACCAGCGACAGGAGCACGGAAAGCGCGAGGGAACTCATACCTACAACGATGTCGTGTCGATGGCGCTCCGTCGTCGTCCTTGAGGCGGCAATCCGTCGTACTGCCCCCGCAGTACGACCGGGGGAGGAGGGTAGTTCTCCAGACGGTCCCCCTACGACTCCGGTCGGGGCCGCGCACCCCCTGAGGACGACGGCAAAAAGATCACCGCTCTGCATACCCCCGCAAACCAGGCAATCGGATAGGGGTACGGGGTAGGGGTAACGCACTCCCGGTGTGCCGTGCGAGAGTGTGATCGACATCGATCGACAGGGGGCGGAACGTGGACCTGGTGGAACTGACCTCCGTGGGCGGATTCTTCGCGCTGCGCACCGGCGGGGCGGACGCGGGCCGCACCACGCTCGCCGAGGTGTACGAGGGCGGGAGCGCGGCGCTGAGGGACCGCGTCGCCAAGGTCGCGGGCCGCACCGGGGCCCCCGAGTGGCGGGTCGCCGCGTCCATCGCCCACCTCGGCCTCGCGGCCCGCCTGTGGTCCGTCGCGCTCGGCTCGGCCGCGCTGTACGGGGCGCTGCCCGACCTCGACCCCGCCCGGCTCCGCTGGGACCCGGACGCCACGTCCCCCGACGACCTGTTCCTCGTGGGGAGCGCGGCGGGCGGCGGGGCGGCGCGCGACGGGGCGCCGGGCGGCGTGCCCGAGGCGCCCGAGGTGCCCGCCACCGTCGAGGCGCTGCGCGAGGGCGTCCAGGACCGGCACCTCGTGCCGCTCGCACGGGCACTGCGCCACGAGGGCAACATCTCGGAGCGGCTGCTGTGGGGCAACGCGGGCTCGGCGCTCGCCGCCGCCGTGGGGCAGCTGCGGACCTGGGCGCGCGACCACGACCGCCCCGAAGCGGGCAGACGGGCCGCCCAGCTGGCCCACGGCCTCTTCGCCCACCCCGACCTGAACGCCACGGGATCGCTGCGGGCCGGCGCCTTCCGGCGCAACAGCTGCTGCCTCTACTACCGCTGCCCCAAGGGCGGCCTCTGCGGAGACTGCGCCTTCGACACCCCGCCGGGCGGCCCCGCCCGGTAGCCGGGGCGCTGCGCCGTTCGAGTTTGGTGTCGGGGCCCCCGGCTCCGTACAGTCTCTCTTTTGGCACCTGCCCAGCGCCCGCGCGCACGAACGACCATCGAGGAACGACCACGGCCATGACGGTGACAGAAGAGAACCAGGTCCACGGGCCCGGCATCGACCCCGAGCGGCTGGCCGTCTGCCTGAGCGTCCTCGACGAGCTGGACAAGCTGGACGTCGACCACCCCGACGCGATCGCCGTGCGCCGCGCGACCGCCGGGATCTACCGGACCGTGAAGCAGCGCCGCCGCCAGGAGCGCCGCGCCGCGAAGACCGCCAACGACAAGGCGGTCACCGAGGCCACGGCCACCGGCTCAGCGCAGCGCATCGACGACGAGACCGAGGGCATCCTGCCCTCCTCGGTCACCGAGGCCGGGAAGATCGCCGGGATACTCCAGCGCCCGCGCTCCTGCTACGTCTGCAAGACGCGGTACGTCGAGGTCGACTACTTCTACCACCAGCTCTGCCAGGACTGCGCCGCCCTGAACCGCGCCAAGCGCGACGCGAGCGCCGACCTCACAGGCAAGCGCGCCCTGCTCACCGGCGGCCGGGCCAAGATCGGCATGTACATCGCGCTGCGGCTGCTGCGCGACGGCGCCCACACCACGATCACCACCCGCTTCCCCAAGGACGCCATCCGCCGCTTCAAGGCGATGGAGGACTCGGCGCAGTGGATCGACCGCCTGGAGGTCGTCGGCATCGACCTGCGCGACCCGGCGCAGTCCGTCGCCCTGGCCGAGCAGGTCGCCGCCGCAGGCCCGCTCGACATCCTGATCAACAACGCGACGCAGACCGTGCGCCGCCTGCCCGCCGCGTACGCCGCGCTGGTCGAGGGCGAGAGCGCCCCGCTGCCCGCGGGCGAGCTGCCCCCGCACCACGTCATCGGCGCGTTCAACTCCGGCGCCGTGGACGGCCTGGCCGCGCTGCCCGTCGGCGTCAGCGGCCTCGACGCGCAGAAGGTCGCGGACCTCGCGCTGGTCGCGGGCAACGCCAGCATCGAGCGGCACCGCGACGGCAGCGCCATCGACGCGGGCGGCCTCGTGCCGGACGTCGTCGACACCAACACCTGGGTGCAGACCATCGACCAGATCTCCCCCGTCGAGCTGCTCGAAACCCAGCTGTGCAACTACACCTCGCCGTTCATCCTGATCAGCGCGCTGCGCCCGATGATGGCCGAGGCCGCCAAGCAGGCGCGGAGCGGTCGCGCGTACATCGTCAACGTCTCCGCGATGGAGGGCGTCTTCGGCCGCGGCTACAAGGGCGCGGGGCACCCGAACACCAACGCGGCGAAGGCCGCGATGAACATGGTGACGCGCACCAGCGCCCAGGAGATGTTCCAGTCCGACGGCATCCTGATGACGTCCGTCGACACCGGCTGGATCACCGACGAGCGCCCGCACTTCGACAAGCTGCGCCTGGCCGACGAGGGCTTCCACGCCCCGCTCGACCTGGTCGACGGCGCCGCCCGGGTCTACGACCCGGTGGTGCGCGGCGAGGCGGGCGAGGACCTCTACGGCTGCTTCCTCAAGGACTACGCCCCCGGGAACTGGTAACCCGGCGAGGGCGGGCGCCCTCGTCACCGCGCGGCGCGCCATTTCCGTACGTGACGGAAATGGCGCGTTCGCGTACCCGGACCCCGGTCGAGGCCGTCGCCACCAGGGGGCCGGGCCCCCGGCGCTGGCCGGAAGAGTGGGTCCGCGGTCCACGATGTGAGCCACGCCACTGGCCCCATCGAGCGGAGGTGTGCTCATTTGGTTACTCTGATGTGGCAACGGACAGCCACTCAGGGATCCACCAACCCCTCGGCCGTCCCGGGGCAGGTCTGCAACCAGGCCGTCGTCCCCATCGAGTACCGGCGCCACCGCGACCGAACCGTCCAGGCCAAGCCCCACCCCGGCTGCCAGGCGACCCGGTACGAGGTCGGGCCGCCGGTGCGTCCGGGGTTACGCGACACAAAGGAGTGCGCGGTGACACCTGATTTGATGAAGTACGAGCAGCGACGACGGACGGAGCGCGGTCCCGAGCGGCCCGGCCGCCCGGAGAAGCTGCGCAATCTCGAAGTCTGGGCCCGGGTGGCCCCGATCCGGCTGGCCGGCTACGAGGACGACCTCGCGGAGCCGCACATCCTGCCGAGCGTCGACTGACGCTGCCTGCGGCCCCGGTCGGCGGCCTCGAAGGCCCGTCGACCGGCCCGCTGTTCACCTGCCCCGCGCCGCGCGCCACCCGCCGGTGCGGGGCGAACGCCTGACCGGCCGACCGATTATCGGACGCCCCTGTTGTCCGGCCCGGAGAGCGGGCAGGATGATCGGCATGCCCGAAACTCCCAGCGGCCCCACCGCATTTCACGACTTGTCCACCTTCGTCGCGCAGCGGCGCGTGACCCGGCTCGCCCTCTCGCCCGACGGCGGACGCCTGGTCGCCGCCGTACAGCAGCTCAACGCCGAGGGCACCGCGTACGTCTCCGGGTTGTGGGAGCTCGACCCCGAGGGCGAGCACGAGCCGCGCCGCCTCACCCGGTCGGCGAAGGGCGAGTCGGCGCCCGCCTTCGCCCCCGACGGCACCCTCCTCTTCCTCTCCGGGCGCGAGAACACCGACCCCGCGGCCGAGCCCGACGAGAAGGACCCGGGCGCCACGCTCTGGGCGCTCCCCGGGCGCGGCGAGGCCGAGCGCGTGGCCCGGCACCCCGGAGGCATCCACGGCTTCGCGGTCGCCAGGGACTCCGGCGCCCTCGCCTACACGGGCGCCCTGCTGCCCGGCGCGGCCGACGCCGACGCGCACGCCAAGCTGACCGAGGCGCGCGCGAAGGCGAAGGTCACCGCGATCCTCTTCGAGTCGGGCCCCACCCGCTACTGGGACCACGACCTCGGCCCCGCCGAGAACCACACCTTCGTGCGCCCCGCCGCCACTGACGCCACCGCCGACGCCACCGCCGTCGACGCGGGCGGCCAGGGTCCCGTCGGCCAGGCCGACGCGGTGCTGTCGCCCGACGGCACCAGGGTCGCCCACACCCGCCGCGTCGTCGGCCGGGTCCCCGGCGAGAGCCGCGACGCCGTCGTGGTCGCGGACGCGGCGACCGGCGAGGAACTGCGCGTCGTCGAGCGCCCCGGACACGAGTACAGCGCGCCGCTGTTCACCTCCGACGGCACGGGCCTGCTCTGCTCGCGGCTGCTCAGGGAGACGTACGAGACGCCCTACGACGTCACGCTGGTGCGCGTCGACCTCGCGACGGGCGAGGAGACCGACCTCCTCCCCGACTTCGACAACTGGCCGCGCGAGGCCGCGGTGGCGCCGCGCGCCGACGACGCGACGATCTGGTTCGCCGCCGACGAGCAGGGCCACGCGCCCGCCTTCCGCCTCGACCCCGACGGCACCGTCACCCGCCTCACCGCGAGCGGCGCGTACGGCTCGCTGGTCCCCGCGCCCGACGGCCGCACCCTCTACGCCCTGCGCAACGCGCCCGACGCGCCGCCCGCCCCGGTCAGGCTCGACCAGGCCGCCGCCGACCAGACCCCGGTCCCGCTCAAGGCCCCGGGCGACGTCGGCCCGTTGCCGGGGACGCTCGTCGAGGTGCACGCCACGGGCGACGACGGCTTCGCGCTGCGCGGCTGGCTCGCGCTGCCCGACGGCGCGTCCGCCGACGACCCCGCGCCGCTGCTGGTCTTCGCGCACGGCGGCCCGCAGTCGTCGTGGAACGAGTGGACCTGGCGCTGGAACCCGTGGCCCTTCGTGGCGCGCGGCTACGCCGCGCTGCTGCCCGACCCGGCGCTCTCCACCGGCTACGGCCAGGCGATGCACGAGCGCGGCTGGGGCCAGTGGGGCGGCAGGCCCTACGACGACCTGATGGCGCTGACCGACGCCGCGCAGGCCCGCCCCGAAGTCGACCCGCGGGCAGCGGGCCTCGCGGGCGGCTCGTACGGCGGCTACATGGCCAACCGGGTGGCGACCCGCACGGACCGCTTCCAGGGCATCGTCTCGCACGCCGGCATCTGGGACACCCGCACGTTCCAGGCCGACACCGACGCGCCGTCGTTCTTCCGCCGCATCTTCGGCGACCCGATCGAGCGGCCGGAGCGCTACGAGGAGAACTCGCCGTTCCTCGGCAGGGCGGAGATCCGCACGCCGATGCTGCTGGTGCACGGCGCGAAGGACTACCGGGTGCCGGTGGGGCAGGCGCTCGGCCAGTTCAACGACCTCCAGGAACTGGGCGCGCAGGTGAAGTTCCTGTACTTCCCCGACGAGAACCACTGGATCCTGAAGCCGAACCACTCCGCCCTCTGGTACGAGACGGTGCTGAACTTCTTCGACGAGCGGGTGCGGGGCGAGCAGTGGCGGCGGCCCGGACTCCTCTGAGCCCGCTCAGGCGCCCCGTCGCGCCGCCGTGACCATCCCGCGCAGGGTGCGCCCGAGCCACCGGGCGTACCCGCGCTGGAACACCGGCACGGCGGGGCCGCCGATGCGGGTGTACCAGGCGGCGGGGCGGCTGAAGGCGAGCACGGTGAACCACACCGTGCCGTCGTCGGCCAGCTCCACCGTGAACGCCTCCTCGCCGCACTCGGGGTGCCCGGTGAGCGTCCCGTACGCGAAGCCGGTCCTGGCGTGCTCGTACGCCGTCCAGACCACCTCGCAGGGGGCGGTGAGCCGCAGCGGTCCCACGCCCACCGACACCTCGACCGCGCCGCCCGCCTCGGCGCGCGGCGCGGTCGTGCGCATGGTCGCGCCGGCCCGGCGGTGCAGCCGCCAGCCGGTGACGGCGGCGCCCGCCGCCTCGAAGTCGGCGCGGCCGCGCCCGACGGCGACGCGGTGGTGGAGGTGCCGGTAGCCGCGGGGGAGCGGGCCGACGCGGGTGGCGCCGACCTCGGGGTAGGTGAAGCCGGTGCGCGTGGTCATGCGGTCGTCTCCTCGATCCGTCGCGGGGCGGCCCGGGGCGGGGCGCGGCCGTCCGGGTCGGCATTCGCCGTTCCCACCCCTTGTTGAACGCGTTCAACTCTACCGTCCGCGAGGAGTCCACGGGGAGTCCGCGGGGAGCCCGCGAGGAGTCCATGGGGAGTCCACGGGGAGCTCGCGGGGAGCCCGCGGGGAGTTCGCCGGAGGTTTCTGAACGCGTTCAAGTCGCGGTCGCGGCGGGGGCGCGGCAGAGAATGGAGAGTGCGTTCACCGATATCTCGCAGCCATGCCTCAGCTCGCGGCCGTGCGCCGCGCGGCCGGATCGCGGCCGTCGCCCTGTCCGCCGGAATCCTGGTCGCCGCGGGCTGCGGCGGCGGTGGCTCCAAGGACGGATCGGCCGACACGGCGGACGGCAAGGAGGTGCTCCTCCAGCCGGTCGCCGCCCAGGGCCCCGACCCCTTCACCGCGTCGACCGCGCGGGCCGCGGCCGCGGCGCCCAGCCCGACGGCGACCGCGCGGACGACGGTGCCCCCGGCCGCGCCCGCGCAGCGGCCGCGCACCGTGTCGGGCGCTGCCCCCGGCCTCTACGGCGGCACGCACTCCCTGGCCAGCTGCGACGTCGAACAGCAGGTCCGCTTCCTCGCCGCCGACCGGGCCAAGGCGCACGCCTTCGCCACGGCGTCGGGCATCGGCGACGACCGGGTCGCGTCCTTCCTGCGCGGGCTGACCCCGGTCGTGCTGCGCGCCGACACCCGGGTCACCAACCACGGCTACCGGGACGGTTCGGCCAGCGCCTTCCAGAGCGTGCTCCAGGCCGGTACGGCGGTGCTGGTCGACGATCACGGGCAGCCGCGGGTGCGCTGCGCCTGCGGAAACCCGCTGAAGACGCCGACGGCGGTCACGGGGGCGGTGCACCGGGGCACGCCGTGGGCGGGCTACCACCCGGACCGCGTGATCGTCATCAACCGCACGACCCAGACGATCAACAACCTGACGATCGTCAACATCACCGACAACACCTGGATCGAGCGGAAGATCGGTGACGACGGGGACAAGGACAGGACCCGCCCGGCGCCGGTCACCACCCCGCCCTTCGACCCGAACGGAGCAACGGCGGGAACCACGGGCGGAACGACCGGCGGAACGACCGGAGGGACGACCGGCGGGACCACTGGAGGAACCACCGGCGGGACCACCGGCGGGACCACGGGGGAGACGACCGGCGGAACCACCGGCGGGACGACCGGGGGGACCACGGGCGGCACCGACGCGGGCGGCGCCACCGACGGCGGCACGGACACGGGCGGCCCGACCGACGGCGGTACGGATGCCGGAGGCACGGACACCGGCGGTACGGACACCGGTGGCACGACGGACGGCGGCCCCGACACGGACGGCGGCACCACCTCCGGTACGGACGGAGGCGCCGACGAGGGCGCGGACGCGGGCACCGGTTCCGGCACCGACCGGGGCACCTCGCCCGACACGTCCCCCGACACCACACCCGACCTCCCCTCCCCGCTCGTCTCCGTCTGCCCCAGCACCCTCCCGACGCCCCCGAGCCCTCTCGTCGTCCCGCCCGGCTGCCCCACGCCCCCTCCCGCCCCCGACGCGAACGCCGGCGAGCCGGATCCCGAGGGCTGACGTGGCAGAGCCGGACGACTGGCCCGCGGCGCCCGACCGGATCCTCGCCCTGAACCGGCAGGGCACCTTCGACTGGGACCTGGACGCGGGGCTGATGCACCTGGACGCCCCGGGGCTGGCCGTCTTCGACCTGCGCCCCGACGAGTACGACGGCCGCCCCGAGTCCCTGGCGTCCCGGGTCCCGCGGGACGAGGCGACCAGGCTCGACGCGCTGGTGTCCGTCGCGCTCAAGAACGGCAGGCGGACGTACGGCGTGTACTTCCGGATCCGCCGGGCCAACGGCTCGCTGCGCTGGGCGCACACCCAGGGCCGCATCGTGCGCGACGCGGACGGCCGCCCGCGCCGCATCCTGGGCCTGCTGCGGGACGCCACGCGCGAACTCGCCGACGCCACGGCCCGCATCGCGCTGGACGACGCGCGCAGACGCAGGTCGAGCGTGGTCGAGGGCACCACGGCCGCGCTGGCGCACACCAGGACCGTGCGGGACGTCATCGACGTGCTCAAGGACCAGCGCGGCCCCCGGCTGCTCGGCGCGACCGGGCTCATCATGGGGCTGGTCGAATCGGGCCGGATCCATCTGGTCGCGGAGTGGCCCGAGGGCTCGTTCGTGCCGGGGACCCGGTACACCCGGGTCGACGAGCAGTTCCCGATGGGCGAGGTGGTGCGCTCGCTCGCGCCCCGGTTCATCGAGTCGGCCGAGGACTTCGCGACCTCGTACCCGGTGCTCTGGCCGTTCATGCAGGAGCACCAGGTGACCTGTGCGGCGTACGTCCCGCTGATCGCCCAGGCCAGGCCGATCGGCGCGATCGGGCTGCTCTACCGCGACCGCAGCGCCTTCACGGCGGAGGAGCGCAGCCTGCTCGTGGCGCTGGGCAGCGCGATCGCGCAGAGCCTCCAGCGGGCCATGCTCTTCGAGCAGGAACAGGACCTCGCCGAGGGGCTCCAGCAGGCCATGCTGCCGCGGCGCATTCCGGACGTGCCGGGTGCGGAGATCGCCGTGCGCTACCGCTCGGCCAGGATCGGCCGGGACATCGGCGGCGACTGGTACGACGTGATCCCGTTGCCCGGCGGCCGGGTCGGCGCGGTCATCGGGGACGTACAGGGCCACGACACGCACGCGGCGGCCGTCATGGGGCAGTTGCGCATCGTGCTGCGGGCCTACGCGGCCGAGGGGCACAGCCCGGCCACGGTCATGGCGCGCGCCTCGGTCTTCCTGCACGAACTGGACACCGAGCGCTTCGCGACCTGCACCTACGCGGAGGCGGACCTGGCCACCGGCGTGGTGCAGCTGGTGCGGGCCGGGCACGTCGACCCGCTGGTGCGGGGCTCCGACGGCGGCTGCCGCAGGCTGCCGGTGGCGGGCGGGCTGCCGCTGGGGCTCTCGGCGGAGTTCGGCGGGCTCGAATACCCGGTGTCCACCGTCGAACTCGACCCGGGGCAGACGCTGTTGCTCTACACGGACGGGCTGGTCGAGCACCCGGGCGCGGACCTCGACCACGGCGTGCTCGTGCTGACAGAGCGGGTGGCGGCCGGGCCCGGGGACCTCCAGGCGCTGGCCGACCGGCTGTGCGCGATCGTCGACGAGTCGGGCGGCGAGGACGACGTGGCGCTGCTCCTGCTGCGCCGCAGGAGCACGTACGCCCCGCGGCCGGGCGGGCGGCTGCGCCGGCGCGTGGCGGCGGGCGACCCGGAGGCGCTGAGCTGCGCGCGGCACATGATCGCGACGGCGGTGCGGGCGTGGGGCGCCCGGGAGCGGTCGGACGAGATCGAGCTGGTGGCCGACGAGTTGATCACGAACGCGCTGATGCACACCGACGGCGGCGCGATCGTGACGGTCCGGATGCTGACGGGCGGCGCCGAGCGGCGGTTGCGCGTCGAGGTCGAGGACCGCTCCAGCGCGCTGCCGCGCCGCAGGGAGGCGGGTGAGGGCGGGGTGTCGGGGCGCGGGTTGATGCTGGTCGACCGGTTGGCCGAGGTGTGGGGAGTGGACCCGAGGGGCAGCGGCAAATGCGTGTGGTGCGAGTTCACGATTCCGGACAGGACGGACGGTCGAACCAACGATCGAACGAGTGGCTGAGCGCTTTCGGTCGTAACAGTCCGTATGGTGAGCGTACTTGACCGTAACCGACAGAGGGCGCTTGACTGCGGGCTCCGCACCGAGCCGCACCCTTCCTGTCCCGTCTACCGACAAGAGGACCCGGTGAGCTCCGAGCTACTGGCACCGCTTGATCTCGCGTTCTGGCACCTGGAATCCGACGCCCACCCCATGCACCTGGGCGCGCTGGCCGTCTTCCACCGCCCGAAGGACACCGACTGCGGCGAGATCGCGGAGCTGCTCGCCGCACGGGCCGCCGCGATCCCCCGGCTGCGGATGTGCGTGCGGAGCGTCTGGCTGCCCGTCGGCGGCGCGGCCTGGGCCGCGGCGGACGACTTCGACGTGCACCGGCACGTACGGACCAGGAGGCTGCCGTACGGGGACTTCGCCGAGGTGGCGACCCGGCACGCGGGCGAACTGATGGGCAGGCCGCTCAAGCGCGGCAGGCCGCCCTGGGAGATGTACGTGCTCACGGGCCGCCCCGAGGACGAGTCGTTCGCGGTCCTGGTGAAGATGCACCACGCCCTCGCGGACGGCATGCGCGCGGTCGCCATCGGCGCCGGGATCTTCGACGAGATCGCGGACGCGGGGTCCGGCGCGCGCCGCCGTCCCGGGCCCGTGCCGTCGCGCTCCCGGCTGCCGGGGCCCCGCCGGGTCGCGGGCATGGCCAAGGGCCGCATCGAGGAACTGGGCCGCGCCGTCGGCGTCGGCGCCTCGGTCGTCCGGGCCAGCAGGCTCGACCTGTGGGAGGGCACCGCGTTCACCGCCGACTCCAGCGGCACCCGGCGCCTGGCCACCGCCTCGCTCGACGCCGAGGACGTGCAGCGGGTGCGCCGCGCGGCCGGCGGCACCGCGAACGACGTGCTGCTCGGCACCGTCGCGGGCGCGCTGCGCCGCTGGATGCTGGAGCGCGGCGAGGAACTGCCGGGCGCCGCCCCGAGGGCGCTGGTCCCCGTGTCGCGGCGCAGGCCGGGCGGCCCGTCGGGGTCGGCCAACAGGCTTTCGGCCTACCTCCTCGACCTGCCGGTCCGCGAGGCGGACCCGGCGGCCAGGCTCACCGCCGTGCGCACCTCGATGGACCGCAACAAGGCGGCGGGGCCGCTGCGCGGCGCGGGTGCCGTCGCCGTGCTCGCCGACCAACTGCCGCCGCTCGCACACCGCTTCGGCGCCGCGCTCGCCGGGAGCGCGGCCCGCGTCCTGTTCGACGTACTGGTCACCAACGTGCCGCTGCCCCGCTCCGAACTCTCGCTCGGCGGCTGCCCGCTGCGCTCCCTCTACCCCATGGCGCCCCTGGCCAGGGGGCAGTCGCTGGCCGTCGCGATGTCGCCGTACGGCGGACGGGTGCAGTTCGGCCTCGTCGCGGACGGCAAGGCGGTGCCGGACGTCGAACGTCTCGGGCAGTGCCTGGACGAGGAGTTGGCCGAGCTGCGCAAGGGGCTGGCGTAGGCCGGGCTCAGGAACCGATATAGATCGGACCACATTCGCCGCGGTGTCGAGAGAAGGTCGCCGCGCAGGTGTTGACGCGGGGCAGTCATCCGATGAATATTCGGCTCATGCGGCACACCACACTCGGGCGGAGCACCGTCCGCGTCTCCGAGCTGTCCTTCGGCGCGGCCGGTATCGGCAACCTCCGTGCTCCCGTCGACCCCGAGCTGGCCGCCGCCACGCTCGACGCCGCCTGGGACGCGGGCATCCGCTACTTCGACACCGCGCCGCACTACGGCCTCGGGCTCTCCGAGCGCCGCGTCGGCGAGGCGCTGCGCGGCAGGCCCCGCGCCGAATTCACCGTCTCCACCAAGGTCGGCCGGATCCTGGAGCCGGTCGCCCCCGGCGCCGCCCCCGCCGACGGCACCGATCTCGCCAACGGCTTCGCGGTGCCCGCCACGCACAGCCGTCGCTGGGACTTCAGCGCCGAAGGCGTACGCCGTTCCATCACCGAGAGCCTCGAACGGCTCGGCCTCGACCGCATCGACATCGTCTACCTCCACGACCCCGACGACCACGCCGATGCCGCCTTCCACCAGGCGTACCCCGAGCTGGAGAAGCTGCGCGCCGAGGGCGTCGTCGGCGCGATCGGCGCGGGCATGAACCAGGCCGGGATGCTGGCCCGCTTCGTCCGCGACACCGACGTGGACGCCGTGCTCTGCGCGGGCCGCTGCACGCTGATCGACCGCACCGCCCTCGACGAACTGCTGCCGGAGGCGGCCGCGCGCGGCAAGAGCGTGGTCGTCGGCGGCGTCTTCAACTCCGGGCTGCTCGCGGATCCGCGTCCCGGCACGACGTACGACTACGCGCCCGCGCCGCGGCACCTGGTCGAGCACGCCCTGCGGTTGAAGCGGACCGCCGAGGGCCACGGCGTGCCGCTGCGCGCGGCGGCGCTCCGCTTCCCGCTCGGCCAGCCCGCCGTGGCCGGCGTCCTGGTCGGCGCGCGCTCCCCGCAGGAGGTCCGGGACGCGGCGGAGTTGCTGCGCACGCCCGTGCCCGACGCCCTCTGGGCGGAGCTGGACGCGCCGTACGTGCCGCCCCGGGCGCGGCCCGAGGCGCCCGTGGGGGAGCGGCGATGACCCTCGTCGACGCCCACCACCACGTCTGGGACCTCTCCGTGCGCGACCAGGACTGGCTCGCCGACCCCGAACTGTCCGCGCTGCGCCGCGACTTCACACTCGCCGACCTCGCGACCGAGGCGCGCGCGGCGGGCGTCGACGCCACCGTCCTCGTCCAGACCGTCACCGTCCCCGACGAGACCCCGGAACTCCTCGCGGCCGCCCACCGCGGCCCGCTCGTCGCCGGGGTCGTCGGCTGGACCGACCTCACCGCGCCCGACGTCGCCGACACCCTCGCCTCCTTGCGCGAACTGCCGGGCGGCGAGCGGCTGGTGGGCATCCGCCACCAGGTGCAGGGCGAGCGCGACCCGCACTGGCTGCTGCGCACGGACGTCCGGCGCGGCCTGGCCGCGGTCGCCGCCGCCGGGCTCGCGTACGACCTGGTGATCCACGCCCGCCAACTGCCCGCCACCACCGAAGCGGCCCGTAGGCTTCCCCAACTGACTTTCGTACTCGACCATTTGGGCAAGCCGCCGATCGCCGCTGCCGCGCTGCACCCCTGGGCCGGGGAGCTGGCCGCGCTGGCCGCCCTGCCCAACACCGTCGCCAAGCTCTCCGGCCTCGTCACCGAGGCCGACTGGGCCGCCTGGACCCCGGACGGCCTGCGGCCGTTCACCGACACCGCGCTGGACGCCTTCGGCCCCGACCGGCTGATGTTCGGCTCGGACTGGCCGGTCTGCCGCCTCGCCGCCGACTACGGCCGGGTCCTGGCCGCCGCCAGGGAACTCACCGCAGGCCTCTCCGCCGCCGAGAGCGGGGCGCTCTTCGCCGCCACCGCCGTCCGCACCTACGGCCTCGACCTGCCCTGAGGCCGGAAGACCGCGCGGGGCGTCACGCGGGCCGGACGAGTGGGAGGAAGATCGTGTCGACGATCTCCTCGATCACCTCGGGCGGTACCGGCCGCAGCGTCATCAGCGTCTCGCTGCGCACCAGGTCGAAGGGGAGCGCGGCGATCCGCGGCGTGAGCCTGACCGGGTCGATCTCGCCGCGCGCGACCGCGCGTTCCATGATCTCGTCGCGTCCCGACGGGCGCCCCGCGACGGTCGTTTCGCGCAGTTCGGCGAAGCTGGTCTCCGTCTCGGCGAAGTAGTCGGCGAGCAGCAGGCTGAGCCGGACCAGGAGCGGCCCCTGCTTCTCGCTGGCTTCGGTGAGGGTGGCGATCAGGTCGCCGCGCAGGGACCCGGTGTCGGCCGGGGCGGTCAGCCGGGTGACGTTGCGGCGCACGGCGGCCGCCTCGACCAGCTTCTGCTTGTCCGCCCAGCGCCGGTAGAGCACCGGTTTGCTGGTGCCCGCCCGCCGGGCGACGGAGTCCACGGTCAGGTTCGCGTACCCCCGCTCGCTCAACTCCTCCCAGGCCGCGTCGAGGATCGCCGCCTCCAGGGCTTCGCCGCGCCGTCGTCCCACAGCACTTCCTTCCACAACACTCCCGAAAATTAGAAACGTTGACGTTTCTTACGAGCGCACTCTACTCTCCCGAATAAGAAACCAATCCGTATCTTAATTTCGCGGTGAAGGAGTCTCCGATGCGACCTGGCAGCACCGAGAGCGCGCACACCGGAACGCGTACGAGAGGGAACGGGCCGCTCGTCGGCCTGGTGGTCGTCCTCGCCCTGGTGAACTTCGTGGTCGACTCGGCCGTCACCGCGCCCCTGGTCGTCCTCCCCGAGATGCTCGACCACTTCGGCACCGACCAGGCGGCCTGGCTCAACGCCACCGCGATGCTCGCGGGAGTGATGTGGGCGCCCCTGCTCGGCAAGAGCGCCGACATCCACGGCAAGCGCCGGGTGCTCGTGCTGACCCTGCTCCTCAGCTGCGCGGGCGCCCTCGTGTGCGCGGTGGCCCCTGGGCTGTGGTTGTTCGTGCCGGGGCGCATGCTGCAAGGAGCGTCCCTGGCCGCCGTGTTCCTCTCGGTCGCCATCGTCAGGGAAGCCTGCGCGCCCCGTACCGCGATGGTCCTCGTGGGCGTCGTGACCTCCGGCTCCGCGGTGCTCAACATCGCGTCCCGGTTCTTCGTCGAGAAGCTGGCCGTGGAGTTCGGCTTCCAGGCACTGTTCCTCGTGTCGGCCTCCGTCGCGGCCGCGATGGCGCTCTGCGTCCACCGCCTCGTCCCCGAATCCCCGGTCAGGACGCCGGGCAGGCTCGACGTCGAAGGCGCCGTGCTCCTCGGCGGAGGGCTCGCCGGGGTGCTCGGCTACGTCAGCCTGGGCTCGGGCCCCGGCTGGCTGGCCCCCGGCCCACTGGCCCTCCTCGTCGGCGGCGCCGCGGCGCTGGCCAGGTGGTTCCTGGTCGCGGGCCGCAAGCCCGACCCCCTGATCGACGTCAGGGGCCTCGGCGGCCCCCTGGTGCTCACGCTCCTCGTCGTCTTCCTCGCGGCCGGTTCGTACCAGAGCGTGCTCCAACTCGTCCCCCTGGTCGGCGACGTGTCGGCGGACCAGCACCTCGGGTACGGGCTCGCCGACCAGGGCTCGGTGGCGCTGCTCCTCGCGGCGCCGGGGGTCGGCGTCACGCTCGGCGGCCCGGCGGCGGGCCGGCTCGCCGCGCGCGTCGGACCTGCCCCGACGCTGGCGGGGGCGGTCGCGCTCGGCGCGGTGGTGACCCTCGGGATGTTCCTCGGGATCTCCCGGCTGCCCGTCGCGCTCTGCTGCGGATTCCTGCTGGGCGTCACGGTGGGGGCGCTGGGAACGGCCGGCTTCAACATGGCGGGGTCCCTGGCGCCGGCCGACCGGCAGGGCGTCGTGTCCAGCCTGGTGATGGTCATGGTCTCGGTCGGGTCCGTGGTGCTGAACTTCGTGGGCGCGGCCGTACTCGAATCGACCTCCGTCCTCGTCGACGGGGAAACGGTCAACTCGGCGACGGGCATGCGAGGTTGCCTCGCCCTGGCCTCCGGTGCCTTCGCCCTCGCCGCGGTGCTGTCCGTCAGGCTCGTACGGATCGCGCGGACCGGCCGCGAAGCGCGGGAGCCCGCACCCGAACGGAACCCGGCGTGACGCACCCGTCCAGTGCGCGCCGTCCCATACATATCCGTCCCGTACACACCCCAAGAGGAAATGGAGTTGGCGAACAGCCATGAGGAAAACACCCAGAGGAACCGTCCTGGTGTCCGGTGCGAGCATCGCGGGCCCCGCCGTGGCGTTCTGGCTGCGCCGGTACGGATTCGCGGTGACGGTGGTGGAGAAGGCCGCGGGGTTACGGGGCGGCGGGTACCCGATCGACGTACGCGGCACGGCGGTCGAAGTGGCGCGCCGGATGGGGATCCTGCCGCGGCTCCGAGAGGCGCACGTCGAGTCCCGCAGGTTGACCTTCCTCGACGCCGACGGCGGCGTGGTGGCCGCGGTCCATCCGCAGGCGGTGGCCGGCGGGGTCGAGGGCCACGACGTCGAGGTGCCGCGCGGGGAACTCGCGCAGGCCCTCCACGGAGCCGTGCGCGACGACGTGGAGTTCGTGTTCGGCGACTTCGTCGACGCGCTCGCGCAGCACCCGCACGGCGTCGACGTCACCTTCCGCAGCGGCGCCCGGCGCACCTTCGACCTCGTCCTGGGCGCGGACGGCCTGCACTCCCGCACCCGGCGGCTCGCCTTCGGCCCCGAGCGGCGGTTCCACCGCCATCTCGGCTACTGCTTCGCCGTGTTCGCCATGCCCAACACCTTCGGCCTCTCCCACGAGGCGCTCATCTGGAACACCCCGGGAAGGGCCGCGATGCTCTACGCGGTCAAGGACAGCGGCGAACTGCACGCGTTCCTCAACTTCGCGTCCCCCGAACCACCGCACGGGGCCCTGCGCGACCCCGAGGCGGGGCGCGACCTCGTCACCGCCGCCTTCGCCCACGACGGCTGGGAGGTCCCGGCCATGGTCGCCGCCCTGCGCCGCGCGCCCGACCCGTTCTTCGACACCGTGGGCCAGATCCGCATGCCGCGCTGGTCGGACGGCCGGGTCGCGCTCCTCGGCGACGCCGCGTACGCGCCCTCGTTCCTCACCGGACAGGGCTCCAGCCTCGCCCTCGTCGGCGCCTACCTGCTCGCCCGCTCGCTGGCCGCCCACCGCGACCACACCGCGGCCTTCGCCGCCTACGAACGCGACGCGCGCGGATTCGTCGAGCTGAACCAGGACCAGGTCGGCGAGGGCGACGCGGCGCTCTTCCCCACCACCGCCGAAGCCCTCGACGAGCGCAACGCCAGGCTCCGCACCCTCACCACCCTGCCGCGGGCCCCCGAGAACCCGGCCCACTCCGCCCTCGCCCTGCCCGACCCCCGGCTTGACCCCCAACCCGGACCGGACCTCGATCCCGACCCCGAACCCGCCCCTGAAGCGGCGCCGCAGCCCCACTGACCCCACCGGCCCCACCGGCCCCACCGGCGGATCACGGCCGACCCGCGACACCGTCCCCCGCCCCCGTGATCCGCCGCCCAGGCCCTAAACTCCGGCACCATGCTGCGCGTACTGGCCGTCGACGACGAGGCCCCCGCCCTCGAAGAACTGCTCTACCTGCTGCGCTCCGACCCCCGGATCACCAGCGCCGACGGGGCCGCCGACGCCACCGAAGCGCTCCGGCGGCTCGGCGCCGACGGGCCGCACGGCCCCGGCTGCCGCTACGACGTGGTCTTCCTCGACATCCACATGCCGGGCCTCACCGGGCTCGACGCCGCCCGTCTCCTCGGCGGCTTCGCCGAGCCCCCGCTCATCGTCTTCGTCACCGCCCACGAGGGCTTCGCCGTCGACGCCTTCGACCTCAAGGCCGTCGACTACGTCCTCAAGCCCGTGCGCCGCGAACGCCTGGCCGAGGCCGTCCGCCGGGTCACCGAACAGGTCCAGGGCCGCGCGGCGCTCGTCGGCGACGGCGCCGCGGACCAGATGGCCGACCAGATCGCCGTCGAGCTCGGCGGGGTCACCCGCTTCGTGCCGATAGCCGACATCGCCTACGCCGAGGCCCAGGGCGACTACGCCAGGCTGCACACCGTCGGCGGCTCAAGCCACCTCGTCCGCATCCCGCTGACCACCCTCGAAGAGCGCTGGCGCTCCCGGGGCTTCGTCCGCATCCACCGCAGCCACCTCGTCGCCCTCTCCCGCATCGACGAACTCCGCTCCGACGCGGGCGCCATGACCGTCCGCGTCGGCGCCACCGACCTCGCGGTGAGCCGCCGCCACGCCCGCGCGCTGCGCGACCTGCTGATGCGCGACGCGGGCCGCTGACCCCACCGCCCCACGCACCCCGGGCCCGCCCCGCCCCGCCGCGCTCAGCAGGCCCTTCCCACGCCCGCGCGCACTGCGTACACTCCGGGCCCATGCCCGCAGAGCCCGCGCCCCGCCGGGAGCTCGTCACGGGACAGCCCCGGCGCGTGCGCCCGCTGCCCCGCCGCCGCGCCCAGTCGGAGATCGACGAACAGACCGCACTCGGCGGCGCCTACGTCCGCTCGCTGATGCGCAGCCAGCTCCGGGCCGGGCTCACCGCCTTCGCCGTGCTCGCCCTCGCCGTCGGCATCCTCCCGCTGCTCTTCGCCGCGCTGCGCTCCGACGCCGCCGTCTGGGCCGTACTCGGCTTCGGCGCCTACCCGCCGATCGTGCTCATCGCCCTGTGGTACGTGCGCCGCGCCGAGCGCAACGAACGCGACTTCGCCCGGCTCGTGGAAGGCCGCCCCGCTCCGTGAACCAGGGCTACACCGTCGCGGCGGTCGCGGCCGTCGTCCTCGCCACCGTCCTCGTCGGCGGCTTCGGCCTGCGCATCTCCCGCACCACGTCCGACTTCTACGTCGCGTCGCGCACCGTGCGCCCGCGCCTGAACGCCGCCGCCATCAGCGGCGAGTACCTCTCCGCCGCCTCCTTCCTCGGCATCGCGGGCCTCGTCCTCGTCCACGGCCCCGACATGCTCTGGTACCCGGTCGGCTACACCGCCGGATACCTCGTCCTGCTCGTCTTCGTCGCGGCCCCGCTGCGCCGCTCGGGCGCCTACACCCTGCCCGACTTCGCCGAGGAACGGCTCGAATCCCGGCGGGTGCGCAGCCTGGTCGGCGTCCTGGTCGTCGGCGCGGGCTGGCTCTACCTGGTGCCGCAGCTCCAGGGCGCGGGCCTCACCCTCAAGATCCTCACCGGCGCGCCCGGCTGGTTCGGTGACGTGCTCGTCGCCTCCGTCGTCGTGCTCGCGGTCGCCGCGGGCGGGATGCGCTCCATCACCTTCGTCCAGGCGTTCCAGTACTGGCTCAAGCTCACCGCGCTGCTCGTCCCCGCGGTCTTCCTGCTCCTGGCCTGGCGGGGCGACGGCGGCCCGCACGTCTCCTTCGGCGACCTCGGTCTCGACGGCCAGGACTCCGTCTTCCGCGCCGAACACCCGCTGTACGCCACCTACGGGCTGATCGTCGCCACCTTCCTCGGCACCATGGGCCTGCCGCACGTCGTGGTCCGCTTCTACACCAGCCCCGGCGGCCGCGAGGCCCGCCGCACCACCGTCGTCGTCCTCTTCCTCATCGGCGCCTTCTACCTGCTGCCGCCCGTCTACGGCGCGCTGGGCAGGCTGTACGCGCCCGAACTGGTCACCGGCGGGGACGCCGACGCGGCCGTGCTGCTGCTGCCCGACCGGGTCATCGGCGGACTCGGCGGCGACCTGCTCGGCGCGCTCGTCGCGGGCGGCGCCTTCGCCGCGTTCCTGTCCACCGCGTCAGGCCTCACCATGGCGGTCGCCGGAGTACTCAGCCAGGACGTCCTCCCGGCGCGCGGGGTGCGCCACTTCCGGCTCGCCACGCTGCTCGCCATGGCCGTGCCGCTCGCCGGGGCGCTGCTGGTCAGCCGGGTGCCGGTGGCCGACGCCGTGGGCATGGCGTTCGCCGTGTCGGCCTCCTCGTTCTGCCCGCTGCTCGTCCTCGGCATCTGGTGGCGCCGCCTCACCCCGCCGGGCGCCGCCGCGGGCCTGCTGCTCGGCGGGGGCTCCGCGCTCGTCGCCGTCGGCATCACCATGAGCGGCGCGGTCCGGCCGCCCGGCTGGGCACACACCCTGCTGGCCTGGCCCGCCGTCTGGTCGGTGCCCGTCGGCTTCCTCGCGATGGTCCTGGTCTCCCTCGCCACCCGGGGGCGCATCCCGCCGGGCACCAACGCCGCCATGGCGCGCCTGCACCTGCCCGAAGAACTGCACTCGGCGCGCGGAGCGGTCCGATGAGCACCGCCGCCGTCCTGATCGGCCTCGTCCCGCTGGTCCCGCTGCTGCTGGCCGCCGGGTTCTGGCTCGGCCGCCGCAGCCGGCGCCCCAGCGACATCGGCACGCCCGTCGAGCACGCCACCTTCGAGACCCTGCACACCGCGTCGCTCGCGGCGCCCCCGCTGCGCGCCGGGCTCACCGAGGAGGCCGCCCGCAAGTCCGCCAAGCGGCTGCGCTCCCTGCTGGGCACCGACGCGCTCTGCCTCACCGACCGCGACCGGGTCCTGGCCTGGGACGGGGTGGGGGAGCACCACGGCGAGCGGGTGCTCGAACACATCGGGGCGCTCATCGCGGGCGGCCGCGACACCGCGTTCGGCGACCAGTGCGGCGACCTCGACTGCCCGCTGCGCTGGGCCGTGGCCGTCCCGCTCACCGTCGACGACCGGGTGCTCGGCGCGCTCGTCGCCTACGCGCCCCGCGAGTCGGCCGTCCTGGCGCGCGCCGCGGGCGAGGTGGCCCGCTGGGTCTGCGTACAGCTGGAACTGGCCGAGCTGGACCGCTCCCGCACCCGGCTCATCGAGGCCGAGATCAAGGCCCTGCGCGCCCAGATCTCCCCGCACTTCGTCTTCAACTCGCTGGCCGCGATCGCCTCGTTCGTGCGCACCGACCCCGAGCGGGCCAGGGAACTCCTCCTGGAGTTCGCCGACTTCACCCGCTACTCCTTCCGCAGGCACGGCGAGTTCACCACCCTCGCCGAGGAGCTGCACTCCATCGACCAGTACCTCGCGCTGGTCCGGGCCCGCTTCGGCGACCGGCTCTCGGTGACCCTCCAGATCGCCCCCGAGGTGCTGCCCGTGGCCCTGCCCTTCCTCTGCCTCCAGCCGCTCGTCGAGAACGCCGTCAAGCACGGCCTCGAAGGCGCGGTCAAGAACAGCCGCATCACCCTCAGCGCACTGGACGCGGGCTCCGAGGCGGAGGTGGTCATCGAGGACGACGGAGCGGGCATGGAGCCCGAGCGGCTGCGCAGGATCCTGCGCGGCGAGGGCGGCCCCTCCACCGGCATCGGGCTGCTCAACGTCGACGAACGGCTGCGCCAGGTGTACGGCGACGACTACGGGCTGCGCATCGAGACGGGCGTCGGCGCCGGGATGAAGGTCACGGTAAGGCTCCCCAAGTTCCGCGCGGGAGTGCACGGTTCCTGACGGGCCGCGTCCCGCGCGCCGCGCCCGCTCAGTAGAGGTGGATCGCCAGGTGCCCCAGCGGCAGCCCCAGCTCCCAGGCGGGGGTCCAGACCTGGACGCCGTCCTCGCCGTCGATGCCGCGCCGCTCCTCCTTCAGGACGGCGTCCAGGTCGGCCGCCAGCAGCTCGGTCTCCTCCAGCCAGCGCCACGCCGATCTCGCCAGCGGCAGGTCCGGGTCGCGGCCCTCCGCGACGCGGTCGGCGGCGACGAGCGCGTCCAGGCGCTCGCACACCCAGGACCGCCACGAAGAGCCGTACTCGGTCAGCAGCCGCCACTCGTCCATCCGGGCGATGACCCTGGGTCCGCCCACCGCACCGTCCGAGAGGAAGATGGTCAGTGCAAGCGCGTCCCGGCCCGCCCGGTACTCCAGGGTGGTCGGCGGCATCAGGTCACCGGTGCGCAGTAGTTCGTCCGCGATGTACTCCGCGTACATCCAGGCCATCGGCACCAGCAGCCCGCCACCACTGGTTCCATCCGTACGTTCCGGACGCATCCCTTCTCGCCTTCTTTCCTTGCTCGGCACGGGCTTCACGCAGCATTGAACCGGGGGCGGCCGCCCCGCGTGGGCAGAAGGGCAGGATCCGTACGCCGACGCGAGGTGAGCATGACGGCCGATTCCACCGCCCCGGAGATCGCCCCGGAGGAGCCCCCGGAGGGACCGCACGTGCGGCGGCTGCTCGGCGCCCACGTGCTCGCCGCGCTCTGCGCGGCCGACGACCTGCGGGTCTCCCGGCACCTGCCCGAATGCGGATCTTGCAGGGCCGCCTACGAGGAGCTGGTACACACGCCGTCGCTGCTCGCCCTGCTGACGGAGGACGACCTGACGGACGCGTTGACGGACGGGTTGACAATTGACTCGACAGTGGGGTGGGCGGAATTGACGGAACGTACGGAACCGACAAGCGCGCCGGAGCCGTCGGAGCCCGGCACGGTGTAGCCGGGGAGGGCACGGGCCAGGGCGCGCAGGGCGTAGTACGAGCGCGACTTGACCGTGCCCGCGGGTATGCCCAGCGCCAGCGCCGCCTCGGTCACGCTCTGCCCCCGGAAGTAGAGCTGCACCAGCACCGCCCGGTGCTCGGGGCTGAGCGTGCGGACCGCCCCGCGCACGTCGAGCGCGGTCACCGCCCGCTCGGCCGCGTCGCCCGGCTCGGGCGTGGCCCTCAGCACCCCGTCGCCGACCTCGGCCGGGCGGGCGAGCCGTGACCTGCGCGCGTCGATCGCCAGGCGCCTGGCGACGGTGAACAGCCAGGGCCGCATCGACTCGTGGCACGTGCGGAACGCCTCGGGGTGCTGCCAGGCCCGCACCAGGGTCTCCTGGAGCAGGTCTTCCGCGCGCTGCCGGTCGCCGTGCGTCAGGCTCAGGAGGAAGGCGAACACGGCGGGCCCGTGGTCGCGCTGCACGGCGGCGAGGGACCGCTCGTCGGTCGTCGTCGTGATGGTCATGGACTGTGCCCTCCCCTGTTCGCCGTCGACTGCCGTATCCGAACGCATTACGGGGCCGAGCAACAGGCGACGCACCGGAGCGTGCGACGAGCGGTCGCTCGGAGCGACGAGTGGCGCGTCGGACGGCCCGGCGGCGGCCTTACGTCCGCTTGGGCGACTTTGGTGCCCTTGATGCCTTTGGTTCTTGACTGAGTGTTACCTCCCCTGTGGATTCGGGGGGCTCGGACCCGCCCCCACCCCACGGAGCCAGCCCCATGACCAAGCACCCGAAGCGGCCGCTGCGGCAGGGCGCGCTGGCGCTCACCACGGCGCTGCTCGCGTCGGCCGCGGCCTGCGCCCCGGCCGCCGAACCCGGCGCGCCCGCCGCTCTGGGCCGCCCCGCCGACCGCGTACCGCGGCAGGACGCGAGCGCCCAGGGCCGCACCCGCACCCCCTCTCCGGCGGCCGGGATCCCCGGCGCCCCGGCCGGGCGCGGGTTCACGCTCGTCGCCAGCGGCGACGTCCTGCCGCACTCCTCGGTCATCGGCCAGGCCGCGGCCGACGCGGACGGCCGGGGCTACGACTTCCGGCCCATGCTCGCCGGGGCGAAGTCCGTCGTCTCCCGCGCCGACCTGGCGATCTGTCACATGGAGACGGTGTACGGGCGCGACGGCGGCCCCTACACCGGCTACCCCACCTTCAAGTCGCCGCCCGAACTGGCCGACGCGCTGCGGGCCACCGGGTACGACAGCTGCTCCACCGCCTCCAACCACACCCTCGACGACGGCGAGGCCGGGCTGCGCCGCACCCTCGACGCGCTGGACCGGGCCGGCGTCGCGCACGCGGGCTCGGCCCGTACGGCCGCCGAGGCCGCCCGCCCCACGCTGCTGCGCGCGGGCGGCGCCACCGTCGCGCAACTCGCCTACACCTACGGCACCAACGGCTTCCCGCTGCCCGACGGGCAGCCGTGGGCCGTCGGCCTCATCGACAGGGAGAAGATCGTCGCCGACGCGCGGGCCGCCCGGCGCGCGGGCGCCGACGTGGTCGTGGTCTCGCTGCACTGGGGCACCGAGTGGCAGGACGAGCCGGACGGGCAGCAGCTCGCGCTCGGCCGCGCGCTGACCGCCTCCACGACCGGCGGCCGCCCCGACGTCGACCTGATCCTCGGCACGCACGCCCACGTCCCGCAGGCCTACGAGAAGGTCAACGGCACCTGGGTGGTCTACGGCATGGGCGACCAGGTCGCCGGGACGATGGTCAACTACTCGGGCGAGCAGGACCCGCGCGGCAACCAGGGCAGCGTCGGCCGCTTCACCTTCGCGCCGCCCGCCGCCCCCGGGCGGCGCTGGCGGGTGACGAAGGCGGAGTTCGTACCGCAGTGGTTCGACGTCGCCTCCGGGCGCGTCGTGAACCTCAACGCGGCGATCCGGCGGGGCGCGGAGCTGACGGAGGTGCGCGACCGGATCCGGCGGGTCGTGCTGAGCCGGGGCGCGGCGGGGCAGGGGCTGCGGATGGGGGAGTGAGCCAGGAGGGGCGGCGGCCGGGAGCACCCGGAGTCCCAGATCCCTGGCCAACACCGGTTACCAGTAGGTAGCGTGGGGCGCTGTCCGTACGGGGCGGCGCCCCGTGGCAGGTGCGCCGGGCGGCGCGGGAAGGCGGTCGGCCATGGGCCATCCCCAGGCGTTCTACGAGCGGCTCGCCGAGGACCGCTACGCGTCGACCGAGGCCACGCGCGGCCCCTGGGACGCGGCGTCCCAGCACGCGGGGCCGCCCGCCGCGCTCATCGGCCGCGCGGTCGAGACGCGCCCCGGCGCCCGCGACGACCTGCGCCTCGCCCGCATCACGTACGAGATCCTGCGCCCGGTCCCCATCGCCCCGCTCACCGTCGGCACCGAGGTGCTGCGCGCCGGGCGCTCCACCGAGCTGGTCGAGGCGCGGCTGACCACCGACGACGGCAGGACCGCGGTGCTGGCCCGCGCGCTGCGGCTGCGGGTCGCCCGGGACGCGGGGCCCGCCGTCGCCCAGGGGCCGCAGGTGCCCGCGCCCGGCGAGAGCGGCACCGAACCGTTCTTCCCCGTGCCGTGGGACACCGGCTACCACACCGCGATGGAGAGCAGGTTCGCCGCCGGTTCGTTCACCGAGAAGGGGCCCGCCACCTGCTGGATGCGGATGCGGGTGCCGCTCGTGGCGGGCGAGGAGCCGAGGCCGCTGGACCGGGTGCTGACGGCGGCGGACTCGGGGAACGGGGTGGCCAACGTGCTGGACTTCGGGCGGCACCTGTTCGTCAACGCCGACCTGACCGTCCATCTGTACCGGCACCCGGTGGGGGAGTGGGTGTGCCTCCAGGCGCGGACGAGCGTGGACGCGGCCGGAGTGGGGCTCGCGGACACCCGGCTGCACGACGAGAAGGGCCCGATCGGCCGGGGCGCGCAGACCCTGTTCGTGACGGCGCGCCCGTAGGGCGACCTACGGGACCACCGTCACCGGCCAGCGGCCCGCCTTGACCAGGCGCACCGCCACCGAGCCGACGATCCGGTGGCCCGCCGACTCCGACGCGCCGACCACCACCGCGTCCGCCGTCAGCTCGTCGGCCGCCTGCACCAGGCCGTTGTAGGGGTCGCCGCGCAGGGTGTGGAACTCCCAGCGCAGCCGCCAGGTGTCCTTGACCCGCTCGACCGCCTCCCGGATCTCGGCCACGAGACCGTCGGCGATCTCCGACGTGGTGTCCGCGACCGGCGCGCCGAGCGCCGCGCCCGCGGGGACCAGCGGCTGGACGTAGACCACGGCGAGGAGCGCGTTCTGCCGTCTGGCCAGGCCGCCCGCGTACGCCGCCGCGCGCAGGGAGGAGTCGGAGCCGTCCACCCCGACGACGATCACCTTGGGCCCGTCGGTCCCGCGTTCGAAGCGGTGCTGCTGCTCTGTCACGCGTTCGAGGCTAGCCCCTTCCAACAGGCGGCCTCGCCCGGCCCTCCCTAGAGTGCCAAGCATGAGTGTCAGCGCGACCGGGTCCGCTCCCGTGCGCGGCCGCTTCCTCGGCCGGGTGCCCGGCGGCCTCGCGATGTTCTTCGGCGCTCTCGGCGTCTTCTGCGGCGTCCTCGCCCTCAGCCCCACGCTGCGGCACCTGCTGCGGCCCGTGGCCGAGGCGCTGGACGCCGCCACCGTCCCGGTCAGCGCCAACCTCGCGTACGCCGTCTTCCTGCTGCTGCTCGCCGCCGCCATCGGCGCCCGCAAGAAGGCCGCCTGGTGGCTGGTGGTGGTCTACCTCGGGCTGCTGCTGGTCGTCGACGTCATCCTGGTGGCCGAAGCGGACTGGTACTGGCTGCCCAACCTGGTGGTCTGCGTCGCGGCCCTCGCCGTGCTGTTCCTGGCCCGCCGCGAGTTCTACGCGCAGACCCGGCACGGCGCGCTGTGGCGGGCGCTGCTCGTGCTGTTCGGCGGCCTCGCCGCGGGCGTGCTCGCTGGCTGGGGGCTCGTCGAGCTGTTCCCCGGTACGCTCCCGCGCGACCAGCGCCTGCTGTGGGCCGCCGACCGGGTGCTCGGCGGCCTGGTCTCCGCCGCGCGCTACGACGGGCGCCCGCCCAGGGCGCTCTTCTTCCTCCTCGGCCTGTTCGGCGCCGCCGCGCTGCTCCTGGCCGCGTACGTGCTGCTGCGCTCCCAGCGCATGGAGGCCGCGCTGCACGGCGACGAGGAGCCCCGCATCAGGGCGCTGCTCGGCGCGTACGGCGCCCAGGACTCGCTCGGCTACTTCGCGACGCGCCGCGACAAGGCCGTCGTCTTCTCGCCCAGCGGCAAGGCCGCCGTCACCTACCGCGTCGAGGCCGGGGTCTGCCTGGCCAGCGGGGACCCCGTCGGCGACCGCGAGGCGTGGACCCCGGCGATCGACGCCTGGCTGGACGTCGCCCGCCGCTACGCCTGGGCCCCGGCGGTGATGGGCGCGTCCGAGGAGGGCGCCACCGCCTACGCCCGCTCGGGGCTCGGCGCGATCCAGCTCGGGGACGAGGCGATCCTGCACGTGGCCCGCTTCGACCTGGACGGCCGCGACATGCGCGTCACGCGGCAGGCCGTCAACCGGGTCCGCCGCACCGGGGCCCGTACCGTCATCAGACGGCACTCCGCGCTCACCGACGCCGAGATGGAACAGGTCGTCGACCGGGCCGACGCCTGGCGCGACACCGAGACCGAGCGCGGCTTCTCGATGGCGCTCGACCGGCTCGGCGACCCCGAGGACGGCGACTGCCTGCTGGTGGAGGCGTTCGACGCCGACGGCGGGCTCATCGCGCTGCTCTCCTTCGTGCCCTGGGGCAAGGACGGCATCTCGCTGGACCTGATGCGCCGCGACCGCAGCGCGCCCAACGGCGTCATGGAGTTCATGGTCGCCGAGCTCTGCGCGTACGCCCCCAAGGTCGGGGTGCGCCGGATCTCGCTGAACTTCGCGGTGTTCCGCTCCGCCTTCGAGGAGGGCGCCCGCATCGGCGCCGGGCCCGTGCTGCGGCTGTGGCGCAAGCTGCTGCTGTTCTTCTCGCGCTGGTGGCAGCTGGAGGCGCTGTACCGCTCCAACGTGAAGTACCAGCCCGAGTGGTACCCGCGCTTCCTCTGCTACGGCGACACCGGCTCCCTGGCCCGCATCGGCCTCGCCTCCGGCATCGCCGAGGGCTTCGTCTCCGTGCCCTCCCTGCGCAAGCTGCGCGGCAAGGGCAGGCGCCCCGCCGGGGTCACCAAGCCCGTCACCACCGAGGGACTGCCCGCCATCGAGGCGCTGGGCCTGGCCGCTCCCGGCGCCGGGAGCGGCGAGCGGCGGCTGCCCGACCAGGTGCGCGTGCGCCACCGCAAGCTGGAGCGCGTCCGCGCCGACGGCACCGACCCCTACCCGGTCGGCCCGCCGCCGCGCACCCACACGCTCGCCGAACTGCGCGCGGCGCCGCCCGGCACGGCCGCCACCGTCGCGGGCCGCGTGATGGTCGTGCGCGACCTGGGCGGCGTCGTCTTCGCCGTGCTGCGCGACTGGTCGGGCGACTTCCAGCTCGCCCTGACCAGGGACGGCTCGGGCGCCGACGTCCTGGACCGCTTCACCCGCGACACCGACTTCGGCGACCACGTCAGCGCCACCGGCACCACGGGCACCAGCGACAGCGGCGAACCCTCCCTGTTCGTCACCGGCTGGCAGCTCACCGGCAAGTGCCTGCGCCCGCTCCCCGACAAGCGGCGCGGCCTCGCCGACCCCGAGGCCAAGGTCCGCAACCGGTACGTCGACCTGATCTCCAGCCCCGGCGCCCGCGACGTGGTGCGCGCCCGCTCCACCGCCGTGCAGGCCCTGCGCCAGGGCCTGCTTGAGCGGGGCTACCTGGAGGTCGAGACGCCGATGCTCCAGCAGATCCACGGCGGCGCCAACGCCCGCCCCTTCACCACCCACATCAACGCCTACGACCTCGACCTGTACCTGCGCATCGCGCCCGAGCTGTACCTCAAACGGCTCTGCGTCGGCGGCTTGGAGAAGGTCTTCGAAATGGGCCGCACCTTCCGCAACGAGGGCGTGAGCTACAAGCACAACCCCGAGTTCACGATGCTGGAGGCCTACCAGGCCTTCGCCGACTACGACGTGATGCTCGACCTCACCCGCGAGCTGATCCAGTCCGCGGCCACCGCGGCCTTCGGCGCGCCCGTCGCCCGCAAGGACGGCACCGAGCACGACATCTCCGGGCCCTGGCCGGTCAAGACGGTCTACGGGGCGATCTCCGAAGCGCTCGGCGAGGAGGTCGGCGCCGACACCGACGAGCGCGTGCTGCGCCGCCTGTGCGACCGGGCCGCCGTGCCCCACACCCCCGAGAACACCCGGGGCGACGTCGTCCTGGAGATGTACGAGCGGCTGGTCGAGGAGCGGACCCAGCTGCCCACCTTCTACAAGGACTTCCCCACCGAGGTCTCCCCGCTCACCCGCCAGCACCGCACGGACCCGCGCCTGGCCGAACGCTGGGACCTCGTCGCCTTCGGTACGGAACTGGGCACCGCCTACTCGGAGTTGACCGACCCCGTGGAGCAGCGCCGCCGCCTCACCGCGCAGTCGCTGCTGGCGGCCGGCGGCGACCCGGAGGCGATGGAGCTGGACGAGGACTTCCTGGACGCGCTGGAGTACGCGATGCCGCCGACCGGCGGGCTGGGGATCGGCGTGGACCGCCTGGTGATGTTCCTGACCGGGCTGACGATCCGCGAGACGCTGCCCTTCCCGCTGGTCCGCCGCCACTGATCCCTTCGGGTGCTTGTGCCCGCGCGGCCGGTGTCGCTGTGCGCCCCGGGCCTTCGCCCATGCGAGCTATTGATCATGCAAAACGATCAGATGACTCCACGGGGGGCGGGCCGGGACCGGAGCCGCCGAAGACTCCTGAGGCTCGCCGCCTGCCTGGGCGCGGCCGTCACCGTACGGATGGCCGCCGCCGACCCCGCGGCCACCCCGCCCTTCAGCGCCTCGGGAGCCGCGGGACAGCCGGGCACCGGCAGCGCGCCGGGTCCCGCCGCGGGCCCCGGCGCCGTCGCCGCCCGGCCGGGCTCGTCCGCCTACCGGCTCCGGCCGATGACCGCCGACGCGCCGCCCGGCCACCGCCCGGCCCCGCCCCCGGTGCGCACCAGGCCGCTGCTGGCCCTGCCCGAACTCGGCCGGTCCATGGTGCTCACCTTCGACGACGGACCCGACCCCCGCTACACCCCCGCCATCCTGCGCACCCTGCGCCGCCACGACGTGCGCGCCATGTTCTTCGTCTGCGGCGAGATGGCCGTGGACAACCGCGACCTGCTGCGCGAGATGGCCGACGACGGGCACGTCGTCGGCAACCACTCCTGGTCCCACCCGCTGATCCCGCGCCTGCGCCCGTCCCGCATCCGCGACGAACTCGGCCGCACCAGCGACGTGGTGGAGCGCACGCTGGGCGACCCGCCGCTGTGGTACCGGGCCCCGTACGGCGCCTGGAACCGCGCCTCCTTCGAGATCGGCGCCGAACTGGGCATGGAGCCGTTGGCGTGGACCGTCGACACGCTCGACTGGAAGGAGCCGGGCACCGGCACCATCGTGCGGCGCGTGCTCGGCGGGGCGGGGCCCGGGGTCGTCGTCCTGTCGCACGACGCGGGCGGCGACCGCTCGCAGAGCGTGGCCGCGCTGGAGACGTACCTGCCGGGACTGCTGGACGAGGGCCACCGCATCGCGGTGCCGTTCCGGCGCTGACCTGCGGCCGCCGCCCGGCTCCCGGGCCCGGCCGCGGGCTCAGCGGGTGGCGACCAGCCGGGCGAAGACCACCACGTTGCCGTCGTAGCCGTCCGCCTTGGAGTAGCCGCCGCCGCAGGTGATCACCCGCAGCTCCGGGCGGCCGGTGTCGCCGTACACCCGGGGGCCGGGGAAGTCCTCCTTGCCGAAGACCTCCACCCCGTACACCTCGAAGACGGCCGTCCTGCCGTCGCGCCGCTCCACCTCCACGTGCTGCCCCTTCTTCAGGGAGCCCAGGCCGTAGAAGACGGCGGGGCCCGCCGCGTTGTCGACGTGGCCGACCACCACCGCGGTGCCCCGCTGCCCCGGCGCGATGCCGTTCTGGTACCAGCCCGCCAGGTCGGGGTTCCCGGGCGGCGGCGCCTCGATCCAGCCGTCCGGGTCGAGCCCCACGTCCACGACCGGCGCGTCCACGTCGATCGCCCCGATCCGCACGCGGGACACGGGCGAGTACGGCAGCGGGGCGAGCGGGGCGGCCCTGCCCGCGGCCGTGCGGCCGTCGCCCCGGGAGTCCAGCGCGTTGGCGGCGACCGGCTGCGGGGGGCCCGCCGGGTCGTCCACGCCGTTGCGCATCATGGCGAGGCCGGTCAGCAGCACGAGGGCGAGCGCCCCCCACGGCTGACGCCTCGTCAGTCTGATGCGGTCGGGGTCCTGGCTGGGGATTCTCCTCATGTCGCGCACGCTTGGAACGCTAAGCGGGGGTGCGGACAGCGGCGATCAGGGGCGGGCGAACGGGTGGCGGCGGCGGGCCGCGGGGACGCCGCGCGGTGCGCTGTCGAGCGGCCGCCGCCCCGATCCGAGTAATCGTCGGACAAAATTTCTGACGGTCCGTGACCTGCGGCTCCGTCAGATCCGGTGGTCCGGCCCGGCGTGTCGGCTCACCGGAGTGGCCCAGTGCCGAAATGCGGCCACGGCGCGGCCCAGTGAGGGTTCGTCATGGGAGGCGTAACCGTCCATTCCGCATCCCGGAGCGCCGCTCCGGGGCGCTTCCCGCTGGAGGTTCAACCATGCGTGCTTCACGCGCCTTCGCGGTGACCGCCGCCGCCTGCGCGGCCGTCGGACTCGCCGCTCCGCTGGCCGGGGCCACGAACGGCCCGAGCAACGTCACCGTCAACCCGTACTCGGTCCACCAGGGCAGCACGATCACGGTCACCGCCCAGGGCTGCGGCCACGGCGGCAAGGTGACGTCCAACGCCTTCTCGCAGGCGGCGCTCTCCACCAACTCCTCCGGGCACTCCACGGCCACCGCGCGCGTCCACGACAACGCGACCCCCGGGCACTACAACCTCGCGGTGCAGTGCAGCGACAACTCCCTCGTCGCCACGCACCAGTTCACCGTCCTGGCGGGCAGCGGCGCGCACGGCGGCCTCGGCGGCTCGATGGAGCCCAGCTCCACCGAGATGGCCGTCGGCGCGGGCCTGGTCGTCCTGGCGGCCGTCGGCGGCGGCGCCTTCGTCCTGCGCCGCCGCCACCTGAGCGGCGGACGGGCCTGACCGGCCGAACCTCCCGGTCGCGCTCCAACGCCCGTCGCCCCGAGTCCTGGCCAGGACCCGGGGCGACGGGCGTTGCGGGGGCGCCGCGCGGATCTAGTGCTGTCTGCCCTCGTTGCGGCGCCGCACCGCGAAGACGACACCGGTCGCCGCGGCGACCACCAGCGCCGTACCGGCCGCCAGCTCGCCCGCGTCCATCCCGCCGACGCTTCCGCCGAGACCGCCGCGCACGGCGAGCGGCGAGGCGGAGGCCGGACTGCGGGTGGCCGGGGCGACGGCCGTCGAACTGGTCGTCGGCGCGGAGCTGCCGCCCGCGACGGTGAGCTGCGCGGTGCTCTTGGTGCCCGAGCAGTCGAACGCCACCGCGTACGCGGCACCCGGCTTGGCGTCCCAGTCGACCGTCACCACCGCGGAGCCGCCCGCGGGGACCGTCGCGGTGTCGAAGATCCCGGACGAGGCCGTCGCGTCCACGGCGCAGCCGGGTGCGCTCAGCGTGACCTTGCCGCCCGCGGCGATCGTGGAGGGGGTGACCACGGCGCCGTCGGCCGCGGTCGCGGCCGGGGCGGTCAGGGCGAGTGCGGCGCAGCCGAGCAGTGCGGCTCCCGTGGTGCGTATCGTGCGCATGGCAGGTCCTCCGGGTCCCCGAGGAGCAGCTGCGGAACCGGTTTCCGCACCTTTCCGTAACCTGCGCCTCGATGCCGGAAACGCTAGGAGCGGCCCCGGCGCCCCGCGATCTCAGTCGGGCGAATGGGGCACCGCTGTCCCCCGCGCGGCCGATCCGCCCGCCCGGCCCGTGTGCCCGGCCCGTGCGCCCGTCCCGCGCCGCCGACCTGACGGGGCGCTACTCGATCAGGCCCTGCTGCCTGGCGACCCAGGGGAGCTGGGACTTCAGCGCCTCGCGCCACACCTGCCAGCTGTGCCCGCCCGCCACGACGACGATCTCGGCCTTCATGCCCGCCCGCAGCGCGGCCCGGTGGACCTTCTCCTGCTGGGGCCCGTACACGTCGTCGTCCTCGCCGTACACGAAGAGGCCGGCGGTGTCGGGGAAGCGGGTGCGGGCCAGCACGTCCAGCGGGTTGACCTTCGCGAACGCCGCCCCGTCGCCGCCGAACGCCGCGTCCAGGGTCTTCTCCCTGCTGCCCAGGGTCGGCGCGTCCTGGCCCGACATGTCCAGGAAGGAGCCGAACCGGCCCGGCGCGTTGACCGCGAGCTGGAGCGCGCACGTGCCGCCGGCTGAGAGCCCGGCGACCGTCCAGGAGGTGCGGTCCCGCGCGACCTGGAGGCGCCCGGAGATCCACCGGGGGACGTCGTCCGCCAGGTAGGTCTGGGCCCTGCCCAGCCGGGAGTCCACGCAGAGCGGATTCTTGAAGGAGGAGCCGCCGAGCGGGTCGACCGCCACCACGACCGGCGCGAGGCCCCGGTGCCGGGCGGCGAACGCGTCCAGCGTGCGCGGCAGCTGTCCGGCCGTCACCCAGTCCTCCGGCGCGCCCGGCTGGCCGGCCATCAGCATCAGCACGGGCAGCGGGGGCCGGGGCGTGGTGCGGTAGGCGGGCGGCAGGTAGACGTACGCGTCCCTCGACGCCATCTTCGAGCGGGCGCCGGGGATCCGGACGCTCGACAGGGTCCCCCGCGCGGGCATGTCCCCGGGCGGCCGCCACACCTCGTACAGCTTCCTGCCCGGCGGCACGTCGAGGAGCGGCTCGGGCCTGCCCGCGGCCTCGGCCAGCGGCACCGTCTCCTGCGGCACCAGCAGGGTGCGTACGGTCGGGTACTGCTCGAAGTGGAGGTTGACCTGGGAGAGGCCGAACACCACCACCAGCGCCCCGGCGAGCAGCGCGCCCGCCCGGCCGCGCCACCGCAGCGGCGGCAGCCGCAGGAGCGCGAGGCACGGGCCGAGGATCGCGACCCCGAGCCAGGCCACCACCTCGGTCGGCAGGTCGTCGGCGAAGGGCTGCCACCAGTCGTCGACGACCGCCCGCAGCAGCAGCGTCAGCAGCCCCGCGACGGCCACGGCGGCGGGCAGCCGCCGCGTCCACCAGCGGCGGTCGCGGGAGAAGAGGAGCGCGGCGAGCGCACCGAGCCCGACCAGCCGCACGACGAGCGGGACCGGCCCGCCGATCAGCGACCAGTCGAGCGGCCCCCCGGCCAACGACACCAGCTCCACGGAGGCACCCACCTTCGGAACGACGCTTGCGAGGCCGACCGTAGCAAAAGCCGTTAATCGGTCAAATCGAAATTACGCAATTCCCTGGTGCGCGCCCTGAAACAAGAGGAGCCTCAAGTACCAGGACATCGGAAAAGGGGGCCGCATGGCTTGGTACCCGGACGCCAAGAAGATGGAGCTTCAGCCGGAGTCGGACGCCCAGTCCGCCATCCGCCCGACCCAGTTCATCCTGCACAGCATCGCCGCGCCCTGGACGAAGGAGCGGATCTACGAGTACTGGCGGGACTCGACCAACCTCGAATCGCACTTCGGCCAGTCCTACGACGGGTCGATCGCCCAGTTCATCGGCACCCAGACCAGGGCCGACGCGAACTTCCTGGCCAACAGGCGCCCGGACGGCACCGGCGCGGTCTCCATCGAGACCGCGTCCAACCTCCACCACACCGACCCGTGGACCCCCGAGCAGGTGGAGGGGCTGATCAGGCTCGGGCTCTGGCTGCACCGCACCCACGACATCCCGCTGCGGATCTGCCGCGCCGACGACGACCCGGGATTCGGCTACCACCGACTGCACGCGGCGTGGTCCGACGGCGGGACGGCGTGCCCGGGGGACGCACGCGTCAAACAGTTCAGGGAGACGGTCTTCCCCCAGATCGCCGCCCGCGCCAAGGGACAGAAACCGCCCGAGGAGGAACCAGTGCCGCAGATGCTCCACGAGTCCAACGCCACCGACGTCCAGCTCACCTCGGGCAAATGGACGGCGCTGGCCTTCACCGACGCCGTGCTCCACAAGGGGCCGCGCCGCCACCACACGGTCGTCCACCTCCTGCTGGACGAGCGGACCCACCCGGAAACGGTCGTGGTGGGCCGCTTCTACCTCACCGACAGCGCGGGCCAGAACCCCTCCGCGTACCTGCCGACGCGCTCGACCGGCGGCAGCGGGCACCAGTTCCACTGCGCGGCGGACGTCCCCGCACAGCGCCAGCTGCGCTTCGAGGTCTGCGCCACGTCACCGCAGGGGACGCCCGTGAAGCTGGTGCACCGCGTGGCGTCGGGCCCGCACTGGGAGCTGTGACCCGACGCCGCGACCACCGGTCCCTCAGTCCATGATCTGCGGGAAGAGGGTGGTGAACGGGGAGGACGTCGCCGAGATGCCGCGGCTGAACGGCGCGTCGAAGTCCCAGATCAGGAAGAGGAGGAAGGCGATCAGGGCGCTGTAGAGCCCGGCCAGCAGCAGCTCGCGGCCGGTGCGCCTGATCTGGAGCGTGAAGATCAGGCCGACGGCCACGGCGCCCCCGACGAGCAGTCCGAACCACACCACGCCCGGCATCGTGGCGCCCGCTCCCTCGCCGCGGGCGCCACGCGCGTCGTCGGCGATCGCGACCTGGTCCATGAGCGGCTGGTAGGCCTGCGCCTCGTAGTCGTTGGCCGGGCGGTAGTCGCGGACGTCCTTGCGGACCTGGGCCAGCAGCTCGGTGCCCTTGTCGGTGAGCTCGCTGTGGTCCGACATGTACTGCCACTCGGTGTGCACGACGTGGCTGACGTAGGCGTCGACGTCGTCGCTGATCTTCTTGTGGACGGCGGGCGGGTAGACGGCCGAGCGCTCGGTCACCTCGTGCAGCGCCTGCGCCTCGGCGCGCACGGTGTCGCCCGCCGCGCTGCGGGCCTCCCAGACGCCCGCGATGGCGAGGCCGAGGACGATCGCGTACACCACGCCGATCATCATCGTCATGTACTCGATCACATCGGGGGTCTCCTCGGGGTTGTCGTCCTCGCCGACCCGGCGCTGGTTGATGATGGTGATGGCGAGGACGACCGCGCAGGCCGCGGCCATCGCCAGGGACAGTACGAGCCATTCCGACATGAACATCTCTCCTGGAATCTCCGCCGGATCAGCGGGAGGAACGGGGGCGCAGTACGGCGGCGGCCAGTACGGCGGGTGCCATCACCATCAACGTGACGTGCAGGACGGACGGGCCGTCGGCCGGCTTGCGCCGGGCGGCCGCGCGGTAGGCGGGGTACGCGACGGGCGCGGCCGAGGCGCGCGGCGGCGCGGGCGCGCCGGGCGGTGGGGACGGTGCGGGTGGCGCGGGCGGTGCGGGCGGTGCGGGAGCGGGCGACGGCGGTACGGGCCTGGGCGGCCTGGGCGTCGCGGGCGGTTCGGCCTTCGGCGGCGCCGGGGCCGGTCGGGGCGGTGCGGGCGCCGGGCGCTCGGGCGGCGGCGCGGGAGCGGAGGGCGGCGCGGGGCGCGGGGGCGGGCCGGGCGCGGGCGGCGCGGGCCGCCCGGTCGGCGGTTTGGGGGTGGGCTTCGGGGGCTTCGTGGGTTTCGGCGGCTTGGTGGGCTTCGGCTTGCAGTCGCCCGCCACGGCTGTGCCCGAACCCGTGGAGGCGACCGCGCAGCTGTCGGCGGAGACCGGAGCGGGCAGGGCGAGCAGCCAGACGAGCGCGAGGGCGGACAGGGTCCGCGCGACGGCCGATCCGGGAATGCGCGATGCGCAGGCGAATGATCCAGACACGCCGAGGAGCATGATCCTCTTCCCCTGCCGGTGTGCGGGGAAACGCGAAAAGTTCCTCATATCGAGCGAGACTGCGTGACCATCCGTTTGGCGGGGCCGGGAGCGTTTTCGAAACGCGGCGGCGCAGCGTTGAACGCACGGGCGCGTCCCTTACGTACTCATGGCCGGGAGCGGAGCCGGTTCAGGCTCCAACTGGCGTACGAACAAGGGGAGTTGACATGAGGATCAAGCGTGGCGCACCGCTCGCGGCGACCGCGGCGACCGCGGCGGCCCTGCTGGCCCTGACGACGGCGTGCGGGCAGGAGGACGGCTCGGGCAAGGACGGCGGGGCGGCGAAGGCCGCGGGCGCGGGGAACGCGCGCCCCGCCGCGGGCGGCTACGGCAGCGACGACGGGTACGGGAGCGGGAGCGGAGCGGCTCCGCTCAAGGCCGCGGGTGCGCTCGCCGTGCGCGAGGATCCGAAGCTCGGCCGGTTCCTCACCGACAGCGCGGGCTTCACCCTCTACCGCTTCGACAAGGACACGGCCGAGCCCTCGGCCTCCAACTGCACGGGCGACTGCCTCAAGGCGTGGCCTGCGGCGGCCGCCGAAGGCGCGGTCGCCCCGGCCGGAACGAACGCTTCCGCCTTCGGCTCCCTCAACCGTCCCGAAGGCGCGCAACTGACCGTCGGCGGCTGGCCGGTGTACCGCTTCGCCAAGGACGCGGCGCCCGGTGACACCAAGGGCCAGGGCGTGGGCGGCACCTGGTTCGCCGTGGCCCCCGACGGCAAGAAGGCCGCGCCCGGCGGTGCGGGCGGCGCGGGAGAGGCGGACCGGCCGGGACTCTCCGTACGCAAGGACCCCCGTCTCGGTGAGATCGTGGTGAACTCCGAAGGAATGACCGTCTACCGGTTCAAGAAGGATTCCGCGTGGCCCATGAAGTCCGCGTGCACGGGGGAGTGCCTGAAGAAGTGGCCGGTGGTCGAACCCGTCGCGAAGAATGACACCAAGGGCATTACGCGTAAGGGATATGTGGTCTTCGACCGCCCGGACGGGATCAAGCAGCAGACCGTCGACTGCTGGCCGCTCTACACCTTCTCGGGGGACGCGGCGCCCGGTGACACCAAGGGCCAGGGCGTGGGCGGCACCTGGTTCGCCGTGGCCCCCGACGGCAAGCTCGTCGGTGCGCCCAAGTAGCCCCCGTACGACCCCAGTCGGGAGCCCCGCACGGCCCGCCGCTACCCTTCATGCGGAGTGGCGGGCCGTCCATGCCTGCGGTGTGTGACGAATAACGGATCGCGAATTTCCGTTTCCGCTCGCTCTCCTGCCGGACGATCAGTAGCCTCGGCTCGGACACCGGCCATGGACAAGGGGACATGGCCACGACCGCACATCGCCGTGGCGAGTAGTTGGAGACATTGATGGAGCGTCCCGCCTGGGCACCTCAGGGCATCGACATTTCGGTGCCGAGCGTGTCTCGAATGTACGACTACTACCTGGGCGGTTCGCACAATTTCGAGGTGGACAGGGAAGCCGCCCGCAAGGCAATGGAGTTCATGCCGGGACTCCCCAAGATCATGCAGGCGAACCGGGCCTTCATGCGCCGCGCCGTGCACCACGCGATCGGCGAGGGCGTCACGCAGTTCCTCGACATCGGCTCCGGCATCCCCACCTTCGGCAACGTCCACGAAGTGGCGCAGCGCGCGGACCCCGGGGCCAAGGTCGCCTACGTCGACCACGACTCGGTCGCCGTCGCCCACAGCCGCGCGGTCCTGGAGGACAACGACCGCGCGGTCATCGCCCCCGCCGACCTCCGCAAGCCCCAGGAGATCCTGAACAGCCCGGAGGTCGCGGGACTGCTGGACCTCGACCGGCCGGTCGCCCTGCTCCTCGTCGCCGTCCTGCACTTCCTGGAGGACTCCGACGACCCCTACGGCGCGGTCGCCGAACTGCGCGACGCCCTCGCGCCGGGCAGCCTGATCGTCATCACCCACGCCTCCTACGAGGGCGTGCCGCTCACCGAGGAGCGGGCCGGCGGCGCCGTCGGCGTCTACCAGAAGATCAAGAACCCGCTGGTGATGCGGACCCGCGAAGAGGTCACCGCCTTCTTCGACGGCTACGAGCTGCTGGAGCCGGGCCTGGTGGCGATGCCCGACTGGCGGCCCGAGGACCCGATGGTCCTGGAGGATCCGTACGCCTATTCGGGCTTCGCGGGAGTGGGTCGCAAGCCTTGAGCATCCCCGCACAGCCGACGGGCACCGAGGGGCAGCCGGACAGCTCCGAGGACCGGCTCAGACGGTTCGCCACCATCTGGAGCCGGGCGATCTTCCCCTCGACGACGACCTCGATGACCAGGCCCGAGCTGGAGAGCCACCTCCTGCCGCTGGCCAGGCGGTTGAGCGACGCCCTGCACGCCAGGCCGTTCGACGCGGCGCCCGCCCAGCAGGTCGGCGCCGAGCTGATCGCCGCCCACTGCACCGACCCCGAGGTCCTCAGCCGCTCGCTCGGCGTCGTCGACTCCTACCTGGTCCTGTACTGCGGCGACGCCGGTACGGCCGACGGGTCCGAGCTGCCCGCCGACGAGATCCGCGCCCGCTGCTCCCGGCTCCAGCACGCGCTGGCCGCCGGGTTCGCCCAGGCGCTGCGCGAGCGGACGCTGTCCGAGCAGGAGGCCATCGCCCGCTCGGCGCTCGCCGCCCGCACGGACGCCGAGCTCGCCCTGCACGCCACCGAGGCGCGCTTCAGGGCGGTCTTCGAGGGCGCCGCCGTCGGCATCGGCATCGCCGACCTCGAAGGCAACATCCTGGAGGTCAACGGCGCCCTCACCAAGATGTTCGGCGGCCTGGAGAACCACGTCCGCAGCCGCAAGGTGCACGCCTGGGTGCACCCCGAGGACGGGCCGCACGTCTGGCGGCTCCACGACGAGCTGGTCCGCGGCGAGCGCGACGACTTCCGCACCGAGAAGGCGTTCTACCGCAACGACGGCACCGTCCTGTGGACCAACCTCACGGTCTCGCTGCTGCGCGACGCCGAGGGCAGGCCCCAGTACCAGCTGGCGCTCATGGAGGACACCACCGAGCGCAGGCTGCTCAACCTGCGGCTGCGCTACGAGGCCACCCACGACGCGCTCACCGGGCTGCCCAACCGCACGCTGTTCTTCGAGCGCCTGGAGAAGGCGCTCAGCGCGGGCGACGGCATGCGCTTCGGCCTGTGCTACCTGGACCTCGACGGCTTCAAGGCGATCAACGACAGCCTCGGCCACTCCGCGGGCGACCGGCTGCTCGTCGAGGTCGCCGACCGGCTGCAGAGCTGCGCCACCGCGCCCGGCGAGATGGTCGCCAGGCTCGGCGGCGACGAGTTCGTGGCGCTGACGACCGGGACCGACACCCAGTCCGAGGTGGACGAGCTGGCCTCGCGCATCCTGCACGCGCTGGCCACCCCGATCCGGCTCGACGGCCGCGAGCTGACCGTGCGCGGCAGCGTCGGCATCGTGGAGGGCCCCGCGGGCGGCGAGCGCAGCCCGGCGGAGGTGCTGCGCAGCGCCGACATCACGATGTACCGGGCGAAGAACGCCGGCGGCAACCGCTTCGAGCTGGCCGACCCGGAGGCCGACGCGCGCGTCATCACCCGGCACGGTCTGACCAACGCGCTCCCGGCCGCCCTGGAGCGCGGCGAGTTCTTCATCGAGTACCAGCCGCTGGTGCACCTGGGCGACGGCAGCGTGCACGGCGCCGAGGCGCTGGTGCGCTGGTCGCACCCGCAGCACGGGGTGCTCGGCCCCGACCGGTTCATTCCGCTCGCCGAGCACACCGGGCTGATCGTGCCGCTGGGCCGCTGGGTCCTGGACGAGGCCGTGCGCCAGGCGCGCTGCTGGCAGCAGCAGACCGCCCGGCACAGCGACGGCGGCCCGCTGCGGATCAACGTCAACCTCTCGCCGACCCAGCTGCACCACCCAGGCCTGGTCGCCGACACCGTCGACGTCCTGGAGCGCTGGGGCCTGGAGCCCGGCGCGCTCTGCCTGGAGGTCACCGAGTCCGCGCTGATCGGCGCCGACGAGGGCCTGCTGAAGCCGCTGCGGCAGCTCTCCGAGATGGGCGTGGACATAGCCCTGGACGACTTCGGCACCGGCTACTCCAACCTCGCCAACCTGCGCAGGCTGCCGGTGAGCGTCCTCAAGCTGGACCGCTCGTTCACCCGGGGCATGCAGCAGCACCCGGCCGACCCCGTCGACCTGAAGATCGTCGAGGGCATCGTGGCGCTCGCGCACAGCCTGGAGCTCGCGGTGACGGTGGAGGGCGTGGAGACCGGCGTACAGGCGGAGCAGCTGCGGGAGCTGGGCTGCGACACCGCGCAGGGCTGGTACTACGCGCGGCCCGGCGCCCCGGACCGCATCCACTCCCTGCTGCTGGCGGACGCGGTCTGAACCTCGCGCGGTAGCGGGCTCCTACGGCAGCGGCGTGGCCAGCAGGACGCGCTGGAGCTCGCGCGCCGCGCGCGGCGGCGCCACGTCGCTGCGGTGCGCGAGCGCGATCGTACGGCGCAGGCCCGGCCGCGCGAGCGCGGTGACCCGCAGCTCGCGGCCCGCCTGCGCGGCGACCATGCGGGGCACCACCGCGATGCCGAGCCCCGCCCGGACGAAGCCGAGCACCGCGTCCATCTCGCCGCCCTCCACCGTGAACGACGGCTCGAACCCCTCGGCGCGGCACGCGGCGACCGTCAGTTCCCGCAGGTCGTAGCCGTGCCGGAACATCACGAGCGGCTGGTCCCGCAGGTCGGCGATGCGCACCGGGCGGCGCGGCGCGGCCGCGGCGGCCGACGACACCACCACCAGGTCCTCGTGCAGCAGCTCGCGCGTGGTCAGCGCGGGGGAGGGGGTGGGCAGCGGCAGCACCACCAGCGCCAGGTCGAGCGCGCCGCGCGCCAGCTGGCGCACGAGGTCGTGCGAGCCGCCCTCCTCGATCAGCAGCTGGATGCCCGGGTGCAGGTCGTGGAACGTGCGCAGCACGCCGGGCAGCAGGCCCGTGCACAGGCTCGGCGTCGCGCCGAGCCTGACCCGGCCGCGCCGCAGCTGGACCAGCTCCTGGACCTCGCGGCGCGCGGTGTCCGTGTCGGCGAGGATGCGCCGCGCGAGCGGCAGCAGGGCCTCGCCCGCGTCGGTCAGCGAGATGTTGCCCCGGGCGCGCACGAACAGCTCGGCGCCCAGCTCCTTCTCCAGTGCCTTGATCTGCTGGGAGAGCGAGGGCTGGGCCACGTGCATGTGCTCGGCGGCCCTGGTGAAGTGCTGGGTCTCAGCGACCGAGACAAAATAAGCGAGCTGCTGGAACTGCATGAGCCCACGATAAGGGATGATAGGCAGAGGCTATGGAAATGAGCTGCATCATCTCTTGGACCGATGAGGGGGCTGAGCCCTAGCGTCTGCGCCATGGCTCTGGCAACGGATCGGCGGACCGACCGACAACCCCCCAAACCGCGGCGTCCCGCCCGCAGGACGCCGCGCGTGGTGCTGTTCTGGCGCTCCACCATCGGCAAGAAGACGGTGATGGCCGTCAGCGGTCTGGCGATGCTCGGCTTCCTCGTCGCCCACATGCTCGGCAACCTCAAGATCTTCTTCGGGGCGGGCGAGTTCAACGAGTACGCGCACTGGCTGCGGACCATCGGCGACCCCCTGCTGCACTACGAGTGGGCGCTGTGGATCCTGCGGCTGGGGCTCGTCGCCGCCGTCCTGGCGCACGGCGTCGCCGCGTACCAGCTCAGCAAGCTGGACCGCGGCGCCAGGCCCACCGCCTACCGCCACAAGCGGCGGCGCGCGAGCTACGCCACGCACACCATGCGCTGGGGCGGGGTGATCCTGGCCCTGTTCATCGTCTGGCACATCCTCGACCTGACCACGGGCACCGTCCACCCGGACGGCTTCGAGCACGGCCGCCCGTACCAGAACATCGTGGACACCTTCTCCACCTGGTACGGCAACACGATCTACATCGTGGCGATGCTCGCCGTCGGCCTGCACGTCCGGCACGGCTTCTGGAGCGCCGCGCAGACCCTGGGCGTCGGCAACGCCCGCCGCGAACTGGTGCTGAAGGTCCTGGCGAACGGCCTCGCGCTGCTGCTGACCGCGGGCTTCCTCGCGGTGCCCGTCGCCGTCATGACCGGATTGGTGGACTGAAGTGAGCTACGAGGACTACGCGACCGGCGCACCGGTCGTCGACACCAAGGCGCCGGACGGGCCGATCGCCGAGCGCTGGGACAGGCGCCGCTTCGAGGCGAAGCTGGTCAACCCGGCCAACCGGCGCAAGCACACCGTCATCGTGGTCGGTACGGGGCTCGCCGGCGGCTCGGCCGGCGCGACCCTCGCCGAACAGGGTTACCACGTCGTGCAGTTCTGCTTCTCCGACTCCCCGCGCCGCGCCCACTCCATCGCCGCGCAGGGCGGCATCAACGCCGCGAAGAACTACCGCAACGACGGCGACTCGGTGCACCGCCTCTTCTACGACACCGTCAAGGGCGGCGACTTCCGCGCCCGCGAGTCCAACGTCCACCGCCTCGCGCAGATCTCCGTGGAGATCATCGACCAGTGCGTCGCCCAGGGCGTGCCCTTCGCCCGCGAGTACGGCGGCCTCCTCGACACCCGCTCCTTCGGCGGCGTCCAGGTCTCCCGCACCTTCTACGCGCGCGGCCAGACGGGCCAGCAACTGCTGCTCGGCGCCTACCAGGCGCTGTCGCGGCAGATCGCCGCGGGCAACATCGAGATGCACCCCCGCACCGAGATGCTGGACCTGGTCGTCGTCGACGGCCGGGCCAGGGGCATCGTCGCCCGCGACCTGATCACCGGGAAGATCTCCACGTACTTCGCGGACGCGGTGGTGCTGGCGACCGGCGGCTACGGCAACGTCTTCTACCTGTCGACCAACGCCATGAACTCCAACGCCACCGCCGTGTGGCGGGCCCACCGGCGCGGCGCCTACTTCGCCAACCCCTGCTTCACCCAGATCCACCCCACCTGCATCCCGCGCACCGGCGAGCACCAGTCCAAGCTGACGCTGATGAGCGAGTCGCTGCGCAACGACGGCCGCATCTGGGTGCCGAAGGCCAAGGGCGACGACCGGCCCGCGAACGAGATCCCCGAGGACGAGCGCGACTACTACCTGGAGCGCATCTACCCGTCCTTCGGCAACCTCGTCCCGCGCGACATCGCCTCGCGCGCCGCCAAGAACGTCTGCGACGAGGGACGCGGCGTCGGCCCCGGCGGACAGGGCGTCTACCTGGACTTCGCGGACGCCATCGCCCGCATGGGCCGCGCGGCCGTCGAGGCCAAGTACGGCAACCTCTTCGACATGTACGCGCGGATCACCGCCGAGGACCCGTACGAGACGCCCATGCGGATCTACCCCGCCGTGCACTACACCATGGGCGGCCTGTGGGTCGACTACGACCTCCAGACCACGATCCCCGGCCTCTTCGCGATCGGCGAGGCCAACTTCTCCGACCACGGCGCCAACCGCCTCGGCGCCTCCGCGCTGATGCAGGGCCTCGCGGACGGCTACTTCGTCCTGCCGTCCACCATCAACGACTACCTCGCGCGCCATCCGCACAGCGACGAGATCGCCCCCGACCACCCGGCGGTCACCGCCGCGCTCGCCGAGACGACCGACCGCCTGGAGCGGCTGCTCGCCGTCGACGGCGACCGCACCCCCGACTCCTTCCACCGCGAAGTCGGCGAACTGATGTGGGAGTTCTGCGGCATGGGCCGCACGGCCGAAGGGCTGCGCAAGGCCCTGGAGCGGATCCCGCAGATCCGCGAGGAGTTCTGGCGGCGCATCAAGGTGCCCGGCACCGGCGAGCAGTTCAACCAGTCGCTGGAGAAGGCCAACCGGATCGTCGACTACCTGGAGCTCGCCGAGCTGATGTGCCTCGACGCGCTGCACCGCGAGGAGTCCTGCGGCGGTCACTTCCGCGAGGAGTCCCAGACCGAGGACGGCGAGGCGGCGCGGCAGGACGAGCGGTTCTCGTACGCCGCCGCCTGGGAGTTCAGCGACACCGGCGCCGCTCCCGTGCTCCACCGGGAGCAGCTGACCTTCGAATACGTCCACCCCACTCAGCGGAGCTACGCATGAAGCTCACCCTGCGCGTCTGGCGCCAGAAGAACGCGGCCACCGACGGCGGCATGGCGACGTACTACGTCGACGGCATCTCCGAGGACATGTCGTTCCTGGAGATGCTCGACACCCTCAACGAGAAGCTCATCGTGGAGGGCGAGGAGCCGGTCGCCTTCGACCACGACTGCCGCGAGGGCATCTGCGGCGCGTGCAGCCTGGTCATCAACGGCGACGCCCACGGACCCGAGCGCACCACCACCTGCCAGCTCCACATGCGGTCCTTCGAGGACGGCGACACCATCGACGTCGAGCCCTGGCGCGCCGCCGCCTTCCCGGTCGTCAAGGACCTGGTGGTGGACCGCTCCGCCTTCGACCGGATCATCGGCGCGGGCGGCTACATCAGCGCCCCGACCGGCGCGGCGCCGGAGGCGCACGCCACGCCGGTGCCCAAGCCGGACGCCGACTTCGCCTTCGAGCACGCCGAGTGCATCGGCTGCGGGGCCTGCGTGGCGGCCTGCCCCAACGGCTCGGCGATGCTCTTCACCTCGGCGAAGGTCAACCACCTGAACGTGCTGCCGCAGGGCGCGCCCGAGCGCGAGACCCGGGTGCTCGACATGGTGGCGCAGATGGACGACGAGGGCTTCGGCGGCTGCACCCTGACCGGCGAGTGCGCCACGGCCTGCCCGAAGGGGATCCCGCTGCCGTCCATCGCCGCGATGAACAAGGAGTACCTGCGGGCCACCCTCAAGGCGGGGAAGGTCGGCCGCTAGCCGCCGCCCGCCCCTCGGACACCGCACGCGCCCCTCGTCCCCCGTGGGGCGCGTACGGCTGTTCCGGTGGGGACTGTGGTGTGTCAGCCGGTCACGGTGATCTGCTGGGCCGGGTCGGTGACGTCCTTGACCTGGTACTTCGCGGAGAACGTCGCCGTCTGGTTGCCGGTCGGGCAGAAGAAGCCGCCGGTGACGTTCGCGGACACGGGCGCGTTGGTGATGGCCAGCGAGGACGGGGCGCCGTTGGTCCAGGTGCCGTTGACCGCGGACGGGCCCGTGGGCGAGGCCGTGATGGTGCAGCTGGCGAGGCCGCTGGTCTTCAGGACGACGCCGCCCTTGGGGATGGTCAGCCCGGCGGTGACCGGGGAGCCGTGCTGCGCCGATATGGACCAGTTGCCGTTGGTCGCGTTGCTGGTGACCGTGACGCTCACGCCGCCGATGCTGGTCGAACAGCCGCTGAACGTGGGCGGGTTGATGGGGGCCGAGACCGGGCCCGCGGCGTTGTGGTTGCCGGGGGCGGCCGGTATCTGGTTGTTGGCGCCCGTGCTGGGGACGGACGCCGAGACCGTACAGGTCATGGTGGTCGAGCCTGCCGTGAAGACGGCGTTCCCGGTGAGGGTGGCGGAGAAGCGGTGGCCGGCGGGGGTGACCGTGGTCGGGCCCGCAGCGGCCGAGAGCGCGTCGGCGGTGGCCGCACTGGCCAGGGCGAGGCCGAACGAGGCCGCCAGGGCGGCGGCCGAGGTGAGAAGCGCGCGCGGACGGGTGGCGTGGCGTGCCATGGGGATCTCCTCGGGTGAAGGCGAGCGGTGGTGTGGGGGGTGCGAGGAGGTGCGGAGTGACTTGAGAGTAGGACTGGGGTTACCCGGGGGAACAGCGCGCTACGCGCCAGTAATTGACGGACCGTCAGCTTGCTCGCGGGCCGGGTCCTGATACTGATCGTGCGGGGCGCGGCACCACCGGACGCGCCCCCGCGGCCCCCTCAGCCGCGCCCCAGCGCCCGCGCCAAGTAGGGCGACGTGCGCGTTCCCGCCCCGGCCACCTGCTCGGGCGTCCCCTCGGCCACCACCTTGCCGCCCTCGTCGCCGCCGCCGGGCCCGAGGTCGACCACCCAGTCCGCGCCCGCCGCGACCGCCATGTCGTGCTCGACCACCACCACCGTGCTGCCCGCGTCGACCAGCCCGTTCAACTGCCGCACCAGCACCTCGACGTCGGCCGGGTGCAGCCCGGTCGTCGGCTCGTCCAGCACGTACAGCGTGTGGCCGCGCCGGGATCGCTGGAGTTCGCTCGCCAGCTTGATGCGCTGCGCCTCGCCGCCGGACAGCTCGGTCGCGGGCTGCCCGAGCCGCAGGTACCCGAGGCCCACGTCCAGCAGTGCGGCCAGCGCGCGGGCCGCCGCAGGGACGTCCCGGAAGAAGCCGGCCGCCGCCTCGACCGTCAGGTCCAGCACCTCGGCGATGCTCAGCCCCCGGTGGGTGATCTCCAGCGTCTCGGGGTTGTAGCGCGCGCCGTGGCAGTCGGGGCAGGGGGAGTACGTCGTCGGCAGGAACAGCAGCTCCACCGTCACGAACCCCTCGCCCTGGCAGGTCTCGCACCGCCCGCCCGACACGTTGAACGAGAACCGCCCCGCCTTGTACCCCCGCGTCTTCGCCTCATCCGTCGCGGTGAAGATCTTCCGTACGGTGTCGAAGAGCCCGGTGTAGGTCGCGAGGTTGGACCTCGGGGTGCGCCCGATCGGCTTCTGATCGACCGTCACCAGCCGCTCGACGCCCGGCAGTTCCTCGGTGAACGCGCCGACCAGGGTGGACTTCCCCGACCCCGATACGCCCGTCACCGCGGTCAGCGCGCCCAGCGGGAAGCGCGCGCTCACCCCGCGCAGGTTGTGCCGGTCGACCCCGGACAGCTCCAGCCAGCCGGACGGCGCCCTGACCTCCCGTACCGGAGCGGGCCCTTCGGGGAAGAGGAAGCGGCGCGTCGCCGACTCCGGGACGTCCGCGAGCCCCGCGGGCGGGCCGCTGTGCAGCACCCGGCCGCCGTGCTCGCCCGCCAGCGGGCCCACGTCGACGAGCCAGTCCGCCTCCCGCACCACGTCGAGGTGGTGCTCCACCACGAACACCGAGTTGCCCGCGTCCTTGAGCCTGCCCAGCACCTCGATCAGCGCCTCCGTGTCGGCCGGGTGCAGCCCGGCCGACGGCTCGTCCAGCACGTACACCACGCCGAAGAGCCCCGAGCGCAGCTGGGTGGCCAGCCGCAGCCGCTGGAGCTCCCCGGAGGAGAGGCTGGGCGCGGTGCGGTCCAGGCTGAGGTAGCCCAGGCCCAGCTCGGTGACCGTCCCGATGCGGGCCAGCAGGTCGTCGGTGAGCAGCCGCGCGGTCGCGTTCCCGGGCCCGCCCGCCGCGCGCAGCAGCTCCGCGAGGGCCGTCAGCGGCAGCCCGGCAAGCTCGGCGATGGTGCGGCCGCCGAAGGTGACGGCCAGCGACTCGGGGCGCAGCCTGCTGCCGCCGCAGGCGCCGCACGGCTCGGCGTGCAGGAACCGCTCGGCCTTCGCGCGCAGCGCCTGGCTCTTGGAGTCGGCGAAGGTGTGCAGGACGTAGCGGCGCGCGCTGGTGTACATGCCCTGGTACGGGCGGTGGATGCGGCCCGCCTCGCGCACCGGGTGGACCGTGACGACGGGCTGTTCCTCGGTGAAGAGGATCCAGTCCCGGTCCTTCTGCTCCAGCTCGCGCCAGGGCCGGTCCACGTCGTACCCCAGCGCGTCCAGCACGTCGCGGAGGTTCTTGCCCTGCCAGGCGCCCGGCCAGGCGGCGATCGCGCCCTCGCGGATCGACAGCGAGGGGTCGGGGACGAGCAGTTCCTCGCTGGTGCGGTGGACCAGGCCGAGCCCGTGGCAGGACGGGCAGGCGCCCGCGGCCGTGTTGGGCGAGAAGGCGTCGGAGTCCAGCCGCCCGGCGCCCTCGGGGTAGTCGCCCGCCCGCGAGAAGAGCATGCGCAGGGAGTTGGAGAGCGTGGTGACCGTGCCGACGGAGGAGCGGGAGGTGGGCGCCGAGCGGCGCTGTTCGAGCGAGACGGCGGGCGGCAGCCCGGTGATCCCGCCGACCTTCGGCGCCCCGACCTGGTGGATCAGCCTGCGGGCGTAGGGGGCGACGGACTCGAAGTAGCGGCGCTGGGCCTCCGCGTAGAGCGTGCCGAAGGCGAGCGAGGACTTCCCGGAGCCCGAGACGCCGGTGAAGACGGCGAGGGAGTCGCGCGGGATGTCGACGTCGACGCCCTTGAGGTTGTGCTCGCGGGCGTCGCGCACCCGTACGTACGGATCGTGGGGGTGGTGCATCGGGGGCTCCGTACGGTGCGGGGAGGCGGGCGCGGCGGACGAACGGCCGACGAGCGGCCGGTGAGCGGCGGACACGCGGCGGACGAGCGGCGGTCAAACGGTCCGATCCTATGATCCCCGCCGCCCCCGGCCGGGGCACGCCGTGTCCCCTCAGGCCCCGGCGCCCAGCCCCGCGACGCGCGCCAGGCGCTCGTACGACTCCAGCAGCGCCCCGCGCTCGTACGCGCTGGTCGTCACCAGCACCTCGTCCGCGCCGCTCTCCTTGACCAGCCGCTCCAGCTCCTCCGCGACCTGCTCCTGCGTGCCGTACAGCTGGCCGCTCAGCCCCGACTCGTAGAAGCCGCGCTCCTTCCCGCCCATCGCGCCGGACGCCGCCAGCGCCTCGACCCGCTCGGCGGGGGCCAGCGGCGGGAACGCGCCGTGCGTCCGGGACCACGCCGCCGACCAGGCCTCGGAGACCAGCAGCCGCCGCGCCTCCTCCTCGGTGCCGGCGACCGCGACCGTGCCCGAGACGATCACGTAAGGATCGGCCGCCCAGTCGGACGGCCGGAAGTCCGCCCGGTACCGCTCGATCGCGGCCAGCATCTTCTCGCGCCCCCTGATGTCGCCCACGACCAGCGGCAGCCCGGCAGCGGCCGCGATCGCCGCGCCCTCGCCCATCGCCAGTACGTACGGCGGGACGCGCAGCCCCTCCGCGGGCCTGGCGTGCACCTGCCCGCCGCCGGTGAACCAGCCCAGCAGCTCGCGCAGCTGCCCCGCGAAGTCCTCCGCGTCGTGCTTGTCGCGCCCCAGCGCCCTGCGGATCCCGTCCGTGAACCCGACCGAGCGGCCCAGGCCCATGTCGATGCGGCCGGGGAACAGCGATTCCAGCACGCCGAACTGCTCGGCGACCACCAGCGGCTGGTGGTTGGGCAGCATCACGCCGCCCGTGCCGACCCGGATGCGGGAGGTCGCGGCGGCCACGGCAGCGGCGAGGACGGTGGGCGCGGAGCCCGCGACGCCGGGCACCGAGTGGTGCTCCGAGACCCAGAAGCGGTGGTACCCGAGGGCCTCCACGCGCCGGGCCAGCTCGACGGTGTCGCGCAGCGCGGCGGGGCCGTCGTGGCCCTCGCGGATGCGGGAGCGGTCCAGGACGGAGAAGCGGGTCGACGCGAGGTTCGTGCTCACAGTGGTGTCAACGCCCGGGGGCCGCCAGGATTCCCGGCCGCGCCCGCGTCCTGGCCCCGGGCGTTGCCTAGGGTGGGGGACATGACGGAGATCAGCAGGCCACTGGCGGTGTTCGACCTGGACGGCACGCTCGCCGACAGCGCGCACCGGCAGCACCACCTCGAACGCGGCCCGCGCGACTGGAACGCCTTCTTCGCGGCGGCCCCGCAGGACCCGCCGCTCGCGGAGGGCGTACGGCTGGCGCTGGAGAGCGCGCGGGAGTGCGAGGTCGTGTACCTGACGGGCAGGCCCGAGCGGTGCCGCAGGGACACGGAGGCGTGGCTCGCCGCCCAGGGCCTGCCCGAGGGGCGGATCTGGATGCGCCGCAACGACGACCGGCGGCCCGCCCGGCACACCAAGCTGGAGGTGCTGAAGCGGCTCGCGCGGACCCGCGAGGTGCGGATGCTGGTGGACGACGACGAACTGGTCTGCGACGCGGCGCAGGCGGCGGGCTTCCGGGTGGTACGGGCCCGCTGGGCGGACACGTCAGCCGCGCTGAAGGACGCGCAGGAGCGCGAGGGCAGGACGTGAGGCGTCCGGGGCCGTCGCGCTCACGCACCCGATGAGGACGGGCCCCGGGCGCGCCGATGGGCGACCCACGCCCCGGCGCTGCGCCGCACGGCCTCCAGCCACTCCTGGAGGGGGACTCGTCGTTTCCCCGGTGCGGGAATCCCTCGACTAGCGGCCGCCCCGACGCCGGTGCAGTGTGGATGCATCGGAACGAAGGAGAGGTCGTCATGGCGGACCACGTCTACCGAGTCACCGAGATCGTGGGTTCTTCCCCGGAAGGCGTCGACACCGCGATCAAGAACGGGATCTCCCGGGCCTGCGAAACCCTGCACTCGGTCGACTGGTTCGAGGTCACCGAGATCCGCGGGCACGTGGAGGACGGCCGGGTCGCGCACTTCCAGGTGGGCGTGAAGGTCGGTTTCCGCCTCGATCCCCCCAGCTGAGCGCAGCGCGTAAGTGATCTTGAGGCCGCGGGCGGTCCGTGGCAGGCTCCTGCCGCATGATCGACGAATTCGCGAAGGACAACCTGCACGGCAGACTGCGGCGTGACCGGGCGGCGCTGCTCTGGAAGCTCGACGGCCTGTCCGAGTACGACGCCCGCCGGCCTCTGACGGCGACCGGCACCAACCTCCTCGGCCTGGTCAAACACGTGGCCACCGTCGAGGCCAGGTACTTCGGTGAGGTCTTCGACCGCCCTTCCCCTGAACCGCTGCCCCGGTGGCAGGAGCACGACGGCGGCGACCGGTGGGCGACCGGGGAGGAGACCCGCGACGGGATCGTCGGGTTCTACCGGCGTACGTGGGAACACTCCGACGCGACGATCGACGCGCTGCCCCTCGACGCCCCCGGCCACGTGCCGTGGTGGTCGGAGCCGTACCCCAACACGAACCTGTTCGCGGTCCTGACGCACGTCCTCGGCGAGACCGCCCGGCACACCGGGCACGCCGACATCCTGCGCGAGGGTCTCGACGGCAGGACCGGGGTGCGCGCCGAACACGAGGAGCGGATCGACGAGGAGGCCCGTGCGGCCCACCGCGCGAAGATCGAGCGGGTCGCCAGGTCCGCCGGGGCGTAACCGATCGGTGCGACGGGCGGGGTGTCGGGCGGGGTGACGGGCGGGGCGGCGGGGCCGGATTCCGCATCGTGACGTTCCCGTCACCCTTGCCCCTTGACCCGCACATTGGTACATACCAAAATCCAGCCAAACAGCCCGTGCGAGCCTTGTCCGCTTCCCCCACGTCGGGTCCGGTTCGACCATGCCGAAACGCAGAAGGTGACCCACGTGAACAATCGGATTCTTGCCATGTCCACCGCAATCGTCTGTGCCGTGGCGATCGGTGGTTGCGGGCTCCTGGAAGACGGCGGCAAGGGGCGCACCAAGGTCACGGTGTGGCTCATGAAGGACAGCGCGTCCAACGACTTCATCGAGCGGTTCACCACCGACTACGAGAAGGAGCACAAGGACGTCGAGCTGGAGTTCAAGATCCAGGAGTGGGGCGGCATCGGCCCCAAGGTGACCGCGGCGCTCACGGGCGCCAAGGGCGCCGAGACGCCCGACGTCATCGAGGTGGGCAACACCCAGGTCGCGCAGTACGCCGAGAGCGGCGGCCTCCTCGACCTGACCCTGGAGTCCATGCGCGACCTCGGCGGCAAGGACTGGCAGCCCGGCCTCGCCGAGCCGGGCAGCATCAACGGCGTGCAGTACGGCATCCCCTGGTACGCCGCCAACCGCGTCGTCATCTACAACAAGGACCTGTTCGAGAAGGCCGGGATCACCGAACTGCCCAAGACCCGCGAGGAGTGGATCGACGCGACCGAGAAGCTCAACAAGGACGGCAACCAGGGCATCTACCTGGCCGGGCAGAACTGGTACGTGCTCTCCGGCTTCATCTGGGACGAGGGCGGCCAGCTCGCCGTGGAGAAGGGCGGCGACTGGGCGGGCGCGCTGGACACCCCCGCCGCGCTCAAGGGCATGGAGTTCTACGAGGAGTTGCAGGCTCTCGGTGACGGCCCCAAGGACGCCGACGAGGAGAAGCCCCCGCAGTCCGGCGTCTTCGCCGGGGGCAAGGTCGCCCAGATCATCTCGGTGCCCGGCTCCGCCGCGGGCATCGAGAAGGCCAACCCCGCGCTCAAGGGCAAGCTCGGCTACTTCCCCATCCCCGGCAAGACCGCCAAGCGGCCGGGCTCCGTCTTCACCGGCGGCTCGGACCTGATCGTGCCCGAGCGGGCGCGGCAGCGCTCCGCGGGCATCGAGGTCGTCAAGGCGCTCGCGGGCGAGAAGTGGCAGGCGGAGCTGGCCAAGGCCATGAACGTGGTGCCGAACAAGACCACGCTCGCCGACGTCAACAACGGCGAGGAGGGCCCCGCCGCGATGGCCAGGGCCGCCGCCGCGGGCCGCGCCACGCCCAACTCGCCGCGCTGGGCCGACGTGGAGGCCGAGAACCCCATCAAGCCGTACATGACGGCGGTCCTCCAGGGACGCGACCCGAAGAAGGCCGCGAAGGAAGCGTCGGACCTCATCACGGACCTCCTCGCGCGCCGCTGACGGGGGCGCGGCGCGGGGGCCGCTCCGCGCGCCCCCGTCATTCAGCCGTCCCACATCCGCTCTCCCCGCCACGGTCATCTCGAATCCAGCCGGTCACGGAAGAAGTAGAAGGCGCCCCGCCGTCCATGACCGGCCAGGAGACCCCCATGACCGTGCTGCCCCTCGCCCCCGCCGTCGACAGCCGCTACCGCGTTTCGCTCGCCCGGGACCAGGAGGACGTGCGCGCCGCCCAACGGCTGCGCTTCCAGGTCTTCGCGGGCGAACTCGGAGCCCGGCTCGACGGCCCCGAGCCCGGACTCGACACCGACCCGTTCGACGCCTACTGCGACCACCTGCTCGTACGGGAGGCGCAGAGCGACGAGGTCGTCGGCACGTACCGGCTGCTGCCGCCCGAGCGCGCCAGGATCGCCGGACGGCTCTACGCCGACGGCGAGTTCGACCTCACCAGGCTCGCCCCGATCCGCGACGACCTCGTCGAGGTCGGCCGCTCCTGCGTCCACCCCGCCCACCGCAACGGCGCCGTCATCGCCCTCGTCTGGGCCGGGCTCGCCCGCTACATGACCCGCACCGGGCACAACTGGCTCGCCGGCTGCTGCTCCGTGCCCCTCGCCGACGGCGGCGCCACCGCGTCCGCCACCTGGCACACCGTCAAGGACCGGCACCTCGCGCCCGAGCCGTACTGGGTCACGCCGCACCGCCTCTGGCAGCCCCAGGACGTGCCCCCGGCCGCGCCCGCCGAGCTGCCGCCGCTGCTGCGCGGCTACCTCAGGCTCGGCGCCTGGGTGTGCGGGGCGCCCGCGCACGACCCCGACTTCGGCGTCGCCGACCTCTTCGTGCTGCTCTCGCTGCGCCGCACCAACCCGCGCTACCTGCGCCACTTCCTCTCGCTCGCCCCGGCGCAATGAGCGGCACACCGGGCGGCGGCCCCTGGCTGCCCACCGCGCCCTGCACGCCGAGCGGCTGCGCCGTCGGGCAGTGGCCGCTCGTCGGCCCCTGCACCGCGGCGGCCAGGCTCGTGGCGGCCGTCGCGCTGATCCTGCTCGGCGCGGTGTGCGCCCCGCTGGTGCGCGGCGACCGGACCGTACGGCTCTGGTCGCGCGCCCTGCTGCGGGCGCTCGGCGTCCGGGTGCGGGTCCTGGGGGACATCCGGGAAACGGACGGCGCGGCGGGCGCACTGGTGGTGGCCAACCACGTGTCGTGGCTGGACATACCGCTGATCGCGGCCGTGCTGCCGGGCCGGATGCTCGCCAAGAGCGAGGTGCGGGGCTGGCCGGTGCTCGGCCCGCTCGCGGTGCTCGGCGGCACCCTCTTCGTCGACCGGGAGCGGCTGCGCGCCCTGCCGGGCACCGTCCGCGAGATCGCGGCGGCGCTGACGGGCGGCTCCCGGGTGGTCGTCTTCCCCGAGGGCTCCACCTGGTGCGGGCGCGGCGACGGCGGCCCGTTCCGCGCCGCGCCCTTCCAGGCGGCGCTCGACGCGGGCGCCGCCGTCCAGCCCGTACGCATCGGCTACCGGCCCACGGGCGCGGCGGCGTTCGTCGGGGACGACCCGCTGGGGACGTCGCTGTGGCGGGTGGCACGGACGGCGGGGCTGTGCGCGGAGATAGAGGTACTGCCCCCGATCGGGGCCGCGGATCCGACCCTGATCCCCATGCCCCACCGAGCGGCGCGCCGCGCCCTCGCGGACGCGGCGCGGCGGGCCGTGATCCGGCCCGCCGCGCCCCGGCCCGCCTCCGTCCGGACTCAGACCGCGGTCGCCAGCGACAGCGCGAACCTGCTCTCCTCGTCCATCCACCAGTGATCGAGCCGCAGCGAAGCCGCCGCCAGTTCGGCGCGCACCCCTTCGCCCCGGAACTTCGCCGATACCTCCGTGCGCAGCTCCTCACCGGCGTCGAACCGCACGACCAGGTCCAGTTCGGGTACCTTCACGGTCTGCGCCTCGCGGGCGCGCAGCCGCATCTCGATCCACTCCCGCCGCGCGTCCCAGCGCGCGACGTGCTCGAAGGCGTCCGGGTCGAAGTCGGCGCCCAGCTCGCGGTTGATGACGGCCAGGACGTTCTTGTTGAAGGCCGCGGTGATCCCGGCCGCGTCGTCGTACGCCCGCACCAGCACGGACTCGGCCTTCACCAGGTCCGTACCGAGCAGCAGCGCGTCGCCCGGCGCGAGCAGCGAGCGCACCGACTTCAAGAACACCTCCCGTTCGTCGGGCAGCAGATTGCCGATCGTCGACCCGAGGAACGCCACCAGGCGCGGCCCCGGGGTGCCGGGCAGCGCGAGGCCGCGGGTGAAGTCCGCTATCAGCGCGTGGACTTCGAGGGCGGGACGGTCGGCCAGCAGCGCGTCGGCCGCGCCGCGCAGGGCGCTCTCGCTGACGTCGACCGGGACGTAGCTGTGCAGCTCGGGCAGGAGCGCCCCGATGAGGTGGCGGGTCTTCTCGGATGAGCCCGAGCCCAGCTCCACCAGGGTCCGCGCGCCGGTGATCGCGGCGATCTCGGGCGCGCGGGCGATCAGGATCTCCCGCTCGGCGCGGGTCGGGTAGTACGTCTCGATGCGGGTGATCTCGTCGAACAGCTCGCTGCCCCGGGCGTCGTAGAACCACTTGGGCGGCAGCGTCTTGGGGGTGCGGGTCAGCCCGTGCAGCACGTCGGCGCGCAGGTCGGCGCCGGTGGCGTCGTCGGGCAGGGTGCGGGTCAGCAGGAACGGGCTCACGCAGTGGGCTCCTTGAGGGGGGTGAGCAGGATGTCGGTGCGGGTCGCCGCGAGGAGCGTGCGGTCCGGCACCTCGCACCAGTGCGGGTCGTCGTCGTACGGCTCGGAGGCGACGACCGTGCGGCGGCCGGGCTCGGCGAGGTACCAGAGCGTGTCGCCCCAGGTGCTCGCGGCGACCGTCTCGCCGTCGGTGAGGAGGAGGTTGAGCCGGGACCCCGGCGCGGCCGCGGCGACCTCGGCGACGGTGTCGGCGAGCGCCTGCCCCGCGTCGTCGCCCGCCCGCAGCCGGTGCAGGACCAGCGCCCACAGGAGCGCCGAGTCGCAGCGCGCCTCCAGGCTCAGCAGCTCGGCGGCGGGCAGCGCGGTGGCCGGTCCCGCGAGGGAGCGCGGCCAGCCCTTGACGGCGCCGTTGTGGCTGAACAGCCAGGGCCCCGAGGCGAAGGGCGCGGCCGCCGCCTCCCCGTCCGCGCCCGCCTCGGTGGCGTCGCGCACCGCGGCGAGCAGCGCCCCGGTGCGCACGACTCGGGCGAGGTCGGCGAAGGAGGGGTCGGCCCAGATCGGCCCGGAGCGGCGGTAGCGGCCGGGCACGGGATCGCCTTCGGCGTACCAGCCGACCCCGAAACCATCTGCGTTGACCGTGCCGTGGCGCTGGTGGCGCGGTGCCCAGGACTGCCGGTGCAGGCCGTGCGGCGGCGCCGTCAGCAGGCTGCCGATGGGCACGGCGGGGCCCAGGTAGGCGAGGTGACGGCACATCAGCTCTGCTCTCCCTCGCCGGGGGCCGCGTCACGGGCCGTGCGGAACCCGGCGAAGATCTGCCGCCGCACGGGCAGGTCCCAGTTGCGGAACGTGCCCCGGCAGGCCACCGCGTCGACCGCGAACGACCCGCCCCGCAGCACCTTGTGGGCGGGCCCGAAGAAGACTTCCGAGTACTCCCGGTAGGGGAAGGGCGCGAAGCCCGGGTACGGCAGGAAGTCGCTCGCCGTCCACTCCCAGACGTCCCCGATCAACTGCCGCACGCCCAGCGGGGACGCGCCCGCCGGATACGCGCCGACGGGCGCGGGCCGCAGGTGGCGCTGGCCGAGGTTGGCCCGCTCGGGCGTGGGGTCCTCGTCCCCCCACGGGTAGCGCAGCGAACGCCCCGACACCGGGTCGTGGCGGGCCGCCTTCTCCCACTCGGCCTCGCCGGGCAGCCGGCGCCCCGCCCAGCGGGCGTAGGCGTCGGCCTCGTACCAGCTGACGTGCAGCACCGGCTCGTCGGCGGGCACCTGCTCGGTCACCCCGAAGCGGCGGCGCAGCCACACCCCGCCGTCGCGGCGCCAGAACAGCGGGGCGCGCAGGCCGTTCTCGCGGACCGCGGCCCAGCCCGCGGGGTCCCACCAGCGCGGCTCGGCGTAGCCGCCGTCCTCGATGAAGCGCTGGTACGCCCCGTTCGTCACCGGCACGGTGTCGATGTGGAACGCCGGGACGTCGCGCCCGTGCGCGGGGCGTTCGTTGTCCAGCGCCCACGGCTCGACGGACGTCCCCATGGTGAAGGGCCCCGCGGGGACCAGGACTTCGGCGGGCAGGGCCGAAGCGTCACCGCGCGGCGGCTCGGGCGCCGAGAGCGCGGCGGGCCCCTTCCGCAGCTGATGGGTGATCAGCATCGTCTCGTCGTGCTGCTGTTCGTGCTGGGCGACCATGCCGAACGCGAACGCCGCCTCGCGCAGCGGCGAACCGTGCAGCTCGGCCCGCTCCAGCACGTCCAGCGCCCGGCCCCGCACGTCCGACGCGTAGGTCCGCGCCTCGGCGGGCGCCAGCAGCGGCAGCGTCGGACGCACCGCTCTGGGGTGCTCGAACGCGTCGTACAGCGAATCGATCTCGGGCCGCAGGGCGCCGTGTCCCGCGACGGCCCGCAGCAGCCACTGCTCCTCCTGGTTGCCGATGTGCGCCAGGTCCCAGACGAGGGGCGACATCAGCGGCGAGTGCTGCGCGGTGAGGTCGCCGTCGTCCACGGAGTCCGTGAGGATCCCGGTGCGCTCCCGGGCCGCCAGCAGGGCGGCGAGGGCGCGCACCCGCAGCGCCTCGGCGTCCACGGACCCTTCGGAGTCCGCGCTCCCGCCTGATCCTCCGGCGCTCCGCGCGCCGGGCGCGCCGCCGGTACGGTCAGTGCCTGTCATGCGCGAGCTCCCTCTCCGTGTGGTCGGCGGGACATCGTCCGCGCAGTACGTTGCGCTCCGCGAAGTCGGCCACCGCGTCCAGCACGGCGCCCGACGCGCCGAGCCTGGGCAGCGCCTCCAGTGCGAGCTGGAAGCACGTGACGGCGGCGGACCGCAGCTCGGGGTCGGCGAGGCCGCCCCTGGCCGCGCCCTCCCAGAGCGGATTGCGCGGCGCGGGATGCGAACCGGCGCTCTCCGCAAGGGGTTTGACGGTCCGGTAGGCGGTCTCCGACGCCTCGGGGTCGTCGAACAGCGCGGCGGTCACGGCGAGCGGCACGATCCAGCCATCTTCGCCCGGTTGTGCGTCGATCATGCGCAGCTCCAGATGGCCGCGCGGCCGGACCGGCGGGAAGAGGGTGCTGATGTGGTAGTCGAGGTCGGCGCGGACCGGCGGCCTGGGCGCGCCGGAGCGGATCCAGTCGCGGAAGGTGAGAGTCCTGGGCACGGCCCACGGCCCGTCGTCCCCGTCCCGCGCCCTGACGCACATCACGGGCGAGTCCAGCACGTACGCCGTCCAGTCGGCGCGCGGATCGGTTCCGGTGCGCGGCGCGAGCGTGCGGACCGGGTCGAGCGCGCTCCACATGGCCTGCCGGGTCGAGCGCCAGCCGGTGCCCTTGCCCAGGAACGCGGGGGAGTTGGCGAACGCCGCCACCAGCACCGCGCCCAGCAGGTGGGCCAGCTGCCAGCGCCGCCCGAAGCCCAGCGGCCCCGGTTCCTCGTGGCCCGCGTCCAGGCACACCTGGACCGAGGCGGACGAGCACATCATGGCGCGGCCAGCCGAGCCCGAGCGGTCGAGGTAGGCCTCCATGGCGTTGTAGCGCGGGGCGTCCCGCAGGCGCCTGTTCGGCGGCTGCCAGGGGTCGAGGCCGAATCCTGCGAGGGAGAGTCCCGAGGGGGCGAGCGCGCCGCGGACCGCCGCCAGATCGGCGGCCATGGTGTCGACGCAGGCCATCAGGGTGGAGGCGGGAAGCGAGCTGAGCTCCAGCTGGCCGCCTGGTTCGAAGGTGAGCGATGAGGAGAGGGGCAGGGCCCTTACGGCGCCGTACGCCGTGTCGAGCAGGTCCTGGTCGACGGGTTCACGGGGCCGGTCGAGGTGGTGCACCAGCCATTCGAGCTCGACGCCCACGGTGCGGGGCGGTCCGGTCTTGAAGCAGATACATCGGAGCAGATCCTCCGCCTCCGCCTCGCCGAGGGGAGGCCCCTCGTCCCTGAACTCATCCGATTCCATGGTCATTTGCCGCCTTCGGGTCAGAGGTCGGTCAAGGCACGTGCCGTTACACCCAAGCCTCTGCGGGGCACTCGCACAAGAGTGCACTTCGCGGTGAATAACCGGTTGCACCCGTCCGGACGGACGGTGAGGCTTCCCCCATGCACCACACGGGGGAGCGCCGATGAGCGCCAGACTGCGCGAGATCGCGCGCCACAACGAGATCATCGCGGAGTCCGGGAGCTACCGCACGCCGGACGGCCGGGAGGTCGGGATCGGCCGGGAGCTGGCCGCCGCCACCGCGGGGACCAGGCTGTACGGCCCCGAGCCCGTCGCCGTCACTCCGGACGGCGACCGCACGACGACGATCACCGTCACCGACGAGAGCAGCCTCGCCGCCGCCCATCGGATGGTCCGCGGGGCGCCCGGCGCCGTGGCCGTGCTCAACTTCGCGTCCGCCCGGAATCCGGGCGGCGGATACCTGCGCGGCGCACAGGCGCAGGAAGAGGCGCTCTGTCGCTCGTCCGCGCTCTACACGACCCTGCTGCGCGCCCCCGAGTACTACGAGCACCACCGCGCGGACCCCGACCTCGCGTACACGGACCGCGTGATCCACTCGCCCGGCGTGCCGGTCTACCGCGACGACCGGGGACGGCTCCTGGACACCCCGTACACCGTGGGGTTCCTGACGTCCCCCGCGCCCAACGCGGGCCAGCTGCTCAGCCGCGACCCGGCGGCGGGGCCGCGCATCGCGGCCGCACTCGACTCGCGGGCCGAGCGCGTCCTGGAGACGGCCGCGGCCTGCGGCTACCGCAGGCTGGTGCTCGGCGCGTGGGGCTGCGGGGTGTTCCGCAACGACCCCGCGCGGGTCGCGGAGGCGTTCCGGGCCCTGCTGACGGGGGAGGGGCGGTTCGCCGCCCACTTCGACGAGGTCGTCTTCGGCATCCTCGACCGGGCCGAGGGGACCCCGACGCTGGCGGCGTTCGAGCGGGTGTTCGCGGGTACCGCTCCCCGGTAGCCCGGTAGCCCGGTAGCCCGGTAGCCCGGTAGCCCGGTAGCCCGGTAGCCCGGTAGCCCGGTAGCCCGGTAGCCCGGTAGCCCGGTCGGGCGGTGTCCTGACGGGCAGGGGTGACCGCTGCACCTGTACGGCCCAGCCCGCAGCGCGGCCCCGGGAGCGGGCCGCGAGGCTCGGTCCATGACGCTCAGATTCCGCGCCGCGCTCACCGCGACCGTCGCCGCCGCCGTCCTCGCCGCGGCCCCGATGCCCGCGGGCGCGCTCCAGCACGCCGTCCCGGCCCCCGCGGGCGAGGCCCCGCCCCCGGAGGTGCTGATCGCGGACGACCCGGCCGGGGGAAACCGCGCCGGGGACGCGCCGACCGCCGGGACCCGGGCCGACGGCACCCCCACGAAGGACGCCCCCGCGAAGGAAGCCCCCACCAAGCGCACCACCTCCGCCTGGCTGCCGTACTGGAACCAGGACAGCGCCTACCGCGACGCCCTGCGCCACGCCGACCAGCTGCACACCGTCAGCCCCTTCTGGTACGAGGCGATCGCGGCGGACCGCATCGACGCGCACCCGGGCGCGGGGGAGCGGCGCGTCATCGACGGGCTGCACCGCGCGGGCATCAAGGTCGTGCCGACCGTCATGGAGGGCATGAAGCCCGGCGCGCTCGGCGCGATCCTCACCAGCGCGACCGCGCGCGCCGCCCACGTCGGCGAGCTGCTGCGGGTGGTCAACAGCCGCGACTACGACGGCATCGACCTCGACTACGAGACCATCGCCACCACCGGGGACGCCGACTACCGCGCGGTGCGCGACGGCTACACCGCGCTCGTCACCGACCTCTGCCGCGCCCTGCACGAGCTGCGCAAGCAGTGCATCAGCACCGTGATGCCCAAGACCGCGGGCACCGGGCGCGTCTGGGACTACCCGGCGCTCGGCAGGGCCGCGGACCGGGTCCGCATCATGGCGTACAACCTGCACTGGTCGGGCGGCACGCCAGGACCGCTCTCCTCCGTCGGCTGGTACGACGAGATCCTGCGCCGCGCCACCGAGGCGATCCCGCGCGACAAGCTGGAGATGGCGCTGCCCGCGTACGGCTGGGACTGGGCCGCGGACGGCGGGGCGCGGGCCCGGCACGTCACGTGGAAGGAGGCGGAGGAGCTGCGCCGAAAGGTGGGCGCCCCCTACCGCCTCGACCCGGAGTCGGGGACGCCCCACTTCACGTACGACGACGACGGCGTCCGCCGCGAGGTCTGGTACCAGGACGGGCGCGGGGTCGCCGCGCACCTGGCGGTGCTGCGCCGCCACGGCGTGCGCAACACCGGCCTGTGGGCGCTGAACTTCGAGGACCCGGCGATGTGGACGGAGCTCGCGCGGGACTGAACTCCCTTACGCGGACGGCGTGTCGGCGCTCTCCTCCTGATCGTCTCCGACGGGGATCCGCTCGGCCGGGGCGGGGACCGGTACCAGGTTCACCGCCGCGGCCGGAGCCGGAGCCGCGGCCGGGACGGGAGCGTCGGCGCCGTCGCCCTGCCGACCGGGCGCGGGCGCCTGCCCGTTCTGGTTCAACGAGCCCAGCAACTGCCGCGCGAGCCCGAGGCCCGTACCGCCCATGGTCAGCGCCTTCGCGAACATCTCCGACATCCCGTCCGCGCCGTTCAACAGCACCATGTGGTCCACGTTCCCGAACGCGGACGCCCCCGCGCCCACGATCTCGGGCCACTTCTCGGCGAGCTGCTGGGCGACCACGGCCTCCTGGTTCTCGGCCAGCGCGGCGGCCCTCGCCTTGATCGCCTCGGCCTCCGCGAGGCCCTTCGCCCTGGTCGCGGACGCCAGCGCGAGGCCCTTGGCCTCGGCGGCCGCCGCCTCCGCCTCACCGGTCGCCCTGGTCGCCGTCGCGGCCGCCGCGCCGCGCCGCTCGGTGGCCTCCGCCTCGGCGGCGGCCGCCGTCTTGACCCGGGTCGCCTCGGCGGCCGCCGCCAGCTCGGTCTCCCGCGCCTTGGCCTGCGCCGCCGAGATGCGCACGTCGCGCTCGGCCTCCGCGAGGGTCCGCTTCTCGTACGCCTGCGCGTCGGCGGGCTTGCGCACGTCCGCCTGGAGCTGCTGTTCGCGCCGGTGCGCCTCCAGCTCGGCGACCCGGGTCTCCTGGACGACGACCTCCTGCCTGGCGCCCGCGTCGGCGAGCGGCCCCGCCTGACGGGCCGCGGCCGCCGCCTTGTCGCGTTCGGCCTGGTACCCGGCCTGGAGGATCTCGCTGTCCCTGGTCGCCTCGGACATCCGCGCGGCGGCCTGCTGCTCGGCCTCGGTGGCCAGGCGGTTGGCCTCGGCCTGGGCGATGCGGGCGTCGCGCTGCACGGCCGCCGCGTGCGGCATGGCGAGGTTCTTGATGTAGCCGGTGGGATCCTCGATCTCGTGGATCTGGAGCGAGTCCACGATCAGGCCCAGCTTCTCCATCTCGGTCCCACAGGCGGCGCGGGCCTGCCCGGTGAGCTTGTCGCGGTCTCGGATCATGTCCTCGACCGTCAACCCGCCCACGATGGACCGGAGATGGCCGGCGAAGACGTTGTGGACGCGCTCCGACATCAGCTTCTGCTGGTCGAGGAAGCGGCGCGCGGCGTTGGCGATGGAGATGAAGTCGTCGCCGACCTTGAAGATGACGACGCCCCGCACCCGCAGCGGAATGCCCTGGTGGGTCACGCAGTCGACCGACAGCTGGGTCTCGTTGAGGTCCAGGGACATCTTCCTGACGGCCTGCACGCCCGGCATGACGAGCGTGCCGTGGCCGGTGACGATCCGGAACCCCATGCCCTGGCCCAGGCCCTCGGTCCGGTGCTTGGAGCCCGAGATGACGAGCGCCTCGTTGGGCTCGGCCACCCGCCACATCAGTTTGAAGAGAGAAACGATCACGAGCAGGGCGAGGAGTCCGGCCCCCGCGACCACACCGACGAACATCGGCACACCCCCTGTGCGCGGTGCCCGCGCGGCACCGTCGAACGGGAGTGTGCGCCCGCGCGGGACCGACCGAGAAGAGGGCTGCGCGGCGCCGTTCCACATCTGTGACGAAGGGTCAACTCCCGTACGCGGAAGTGACGTAGACCGTGCGCGGCGGCAGGTGGTCGACCACCGTCACGAGCGTGCCGGTCTCGAAGCGCTCCTGCGCCGCCGCCGGGTACGCGAGGAAGTGCTCGGCGCCGCCCCTGATCCGTACGATCACCTCGCCGACGAGCCCGGGTCCCACCGTGCCCGTGACCCGGCCCAGCAGTCCCACCATCGACTCGTCCGCCCCGGCATCCATGGCGGGAGCGTACCCGGCGGGGCGGCCTCGGACCCGCCCCGCCTCCCGCGGGTGACCGGGAGGTCAGACCCACCCGTCGAGCGAGGCCATGAACCCGTCGAAGTCGTCCCGCTGGATCGTGTGCCCCGCGCCCTTGACGGTACGCACCTCGAAGCCGCGCTCCACCAGGTCGGCGGCGGCCCGCGCCGGGACCAGGGTGCTCGGATCGGCGAGGACCACGAGGGACTTGACGGCGGGCGAGGCGGGCGCCAGGTCCCGGTCCGAGTACGGCGTGAGGGCCCGCGCGCTCTCCTCGTCCCAGGCGGCGAGCGTGGCCACCTCGATGTCCACGTCCTCCTCGTCCCAGCGCGGGTTGAGCATCCGGATGTTTCCCCGGGTGGCGTGCTTGAACTCGGCGAACATGTCGACGCTCACCCCCTCGCCCAGCGCGAGGCGCCACGCCGGATCCACGTACACCGCGCGCTGCGGAGCCAGGCGCTCCACCGCGAGGGAGAGCGCGAGGCCGCCCAGCGAGTGCCCGAAGGCGACCTCGACCCCGTCGGGGAACGTGTCGACGAGGTCGTCGGCCAGTCGCTCGGGCACGTAGTCGGCGCGCTCGCCGCGCGCGCTCGCGCCGTGGCCGCGCAGGTCGACGGCGACGGCGCGGTAGCCCAGGTCGGCGAGGGCCGGGCCGACCCGCCGCCAGGTGCGGTGGTCGGCCATGATGCCGTGGACCAGGAGGGCGACGCGGTCGCCGGTGCCCCAGGTGTGGGTGTGGAGTCGCACGAGGAAGCCTTCCGTGTTTCGGACTCGGATCCTACCGCCCGGTGACACGCGTGTGATGACACGTGTCAATGCTTGTCCCGTCCCGTTGTAGCACCGCAATCCGGCCAACCGCCAGACCCCGGGGGGCGGAGTTCTGGGAGGATGCCTTCCGCGATGAGCCAGACACCGAAGCAGTCCCCCGAACGCCCCGTTCCGACCAGCGCCGACGTGGCACGACTGGCCGGCGTCTCGCGGGCGACCGTCAGCTACGTGCTCAACAACACCTCGGCCGTGCGCATCAGCGAGCCCACCCGCAGACGGGTCAGGGAGGCCGCCGAGGAACTGGGCTACGTCCCGCACGCCGCCGCCCGCAGCCTGCGCGCGGGACACACCCGCATGGTGCTCCTCCCCACGGCGCACGTCCCGGTCGGCCCGCTCTACAGCCGCTTCCTCAACGACCTCCAGTGGGCGATGCGCCGCCTCGACTACACCGTCGTGCAGTACGGCAGCCTCGGCATGGGCTCCGACGAGGCGGCGCGCGCCTGGGCCGAACTGCGCCCGGTCGCGGTCGTGTCGCTCGGCGAGACGCCGCTCACCGAGCAGGGCATCGCGCTGCTGAAGCGCTCGGGCGCCAAGGCCGTGATATCGCTGGGCCCGCAGCGGGTGCCGGGCACCCACTCCCTCGTCATGGACCAGCGGAAGGTGGGGAGTTGCGCGGTGGAGCACCTCCTCGCGCGCGGCCGCACCGCGATCGGCGTGGTCGTCCCCGAAGAGCCCGGCCTCGACATGTTCTCCGGCCCGCGCCTGGAGGGCGCGCGGCGGGCGGTCGCCGGCACGGGAGCGCGGGTCGAGGCGCTGCCGCTCGCGTACGAGGAGGAGTCGGCGGCGCGGCTCGCGGCGCGCTGGCGCGATGCGGGGCTCGACGCGGTGTTCGCGTACAACGACGAGTACGCGATGCTGCTGATGCGCGCGCTCCAGGACGCGGGCGTGGCCGTGCCGGACGAGACGGCCGTCGTCGGCGCGGACGACCTGCTGCTCGGCCGTCTGCTGCGCCCGAGGCTCAGCACGGTCGCGGTCGACATGGTGACGGGCCGACACCTCGCGGAGCTGGTGGACCGGGTGGTGCGCGACCCGGGCGGCGCGGTGGAACAGCACGACCTGATGGCGGCGGTGGCGGTGCCGCGCGACTCCAGCTGAGACGCGGCGGCACGAGGGCGCGGGGCGCGGGCGGGTGCGTGCGGGTGCGTGCCGTGCGGGTGCGTGCGGCCGAGGCCCGTACGGTGACAAGGCCCGTGCGGCGGGCGGGGCCGTACAGGCGTGTGCCGTACGTGAGGGTGCGGAGCGGGTCCCGGGTGCCTAGCGTCGCTTGCATGACGACTGTTCCGCGGAGTTTCGAGATCCTGCTGGTGCCCGGCTTCCCCCGGGGCGGCACCGGCGCGCCCGACCCGGCGACCGCATTGCGCTCGGCCGTGGTGACGGCCACCGGGGAGACGGGTGCTTCGGGGTACCCCCGGTACGTGGGCGAGGGGTTCGAGGCCGACATCGACCCCTTGACGCGCACGGTCGAGGCGGTGCTCGTGGACGGCGCCGAACTGGACTACGGACTGACCGTGCGGATCGCGGCCGGAGCACCGAACGAATGATCGGTTGATCCGTTGACAGCGGTGTGAGTCCGGCAGAAACTCGGCGGGTGCCCCGGCGGACCACCGTCCGCCGGGGGCGCGACCCGCTCCCGGCACCCGCGGCCGGGGCGGCCGGACCGGACCGAACCGCTGCGCTGGGAGACACCCGATGAGCATCCGCGACGTCTACATCGTCGACGCCGTCCGCACGCCGATCGGAAAGTTCGGGGGAGCCCTGGCCTCCGTACGCCCCGACGACCTGGCCGGGCACGTCGTCAAGGCGCTCGTGGACCGGACGCCCGAACTCGACCCGGCCCGCATCGACGACGTCGTCTTCGGCGACGCGAACGGTGCGGGCGAGGACAACCGCGACGTGGCGCGGATGGCGGTGCTCCTCGCGGGCCTGCCCGTCACCGTCCCCGGCGTGACGGTCAACCGGCTGTGCGGCTCGGGCCTGGAGGCGGTCGTGCAGGCGGCGCGGGCCATCGCGCTCGGCGACGCGTCGATCGCCATCGCGGGCGGCGTGGAGTCCATGTCGCGGGCGCCGTGGGTGATGCAGAAGCCGGAGCGGGCCTTCCCCGCGGGGCACCAGCAGATGTACTCCACGACGCTCGGCTGGCGCATGACCAACCCGAAGATGCCCGCGCGGTGGACGGTCGCCCTCGGCGAGGGCGCCGAGCTGATCGCCGACAAGCACGGCATCTCCAGGGAGCAGCAGGACGCCTTCGCACTGGCCAGCCACCAGAAGGCGGCCGCCGCGTGGCAGAAGGGGCTGTACGAGGACGAGGTCGTGCCGCTGCCCGGCGTCGACCTGGCGCGCGACGAGTGCGTCAGGGACACGACGTCCATGGAGGCGCTGGGTCGGCTGAAGCCCGCGTTCCGGCAGGACGGGGGGACCGTGACGGCGGGCAACGCCTCCCCGCTCAACGACGGCGCCGCGGCGCTGCTGCTCGTGGACGAGGACGGGCTGCGCGCGACGGGCCGGGAGCCGCTGGCACGGATCCGCACGTCCGCGGTGACCGGGATCGAGCCCCAGCTCTTCGGGCTGGGTCCGGTGGACGCGGTGGGGCGTGCGCTGACGAGGGCGGACCGTTCGTTCGCCGACCTGACGGTCTTCGAACTGAACGAGGCGTTCGCCGCGCAGGCGCTGGGCTGCCTGGCGGAGTGGCCCTCCCTGGACCCGTCCGTGGTGAACCCGCGGGGCGGCGCGATCGCGATCGGACACCCCCTGGGCGCGTCGGGCGCACGACTCGCGGGAGCGGTCGCCCGCCAACTCGCGGAGGCGGGAAGCGGGGTGGGGGTGGCCGCGCTGTGCATCGGAGTGGGGCAGGGGATCGCGCTGGTGCTGGAGCGGTAGGGGGCGTCGGCGCGGCGGGGGTGGTGGCGCGGCGCGGGCGGTGGCGCGCCGCGGAGCGGTGGTGCGGCGGGGGGCGTCGCCGCGGCGGGGGCGTTGGCGCGCCGCGTCCCCCGCCTCCGCCCCCGTACCCCCTACTTCTGCGCCGCCTCCACGGACTTGCGGACCTCGTCCATGTCCAGCCCCCGCGCCTGCCCGATCACGTCCTCCAGGACCGCCTCGGGCAGCGCCCCGGGCTGGGCGAACACCGCGACGTTCTCGCGGATGACCATCAGCGTGGGGATGGACCGGATCTCGAACGCCGCCGCCAGCTCGGGCTGCGCCTCCGTGTCCACCTTCGCGAACACCACGTCCCCGTGCTTCTCGGACACCCTTTCGAATACCGGCGCGAACTGGCGGCACGGACCGCACCACTCGGCCCAGAAGTCGATGACGACGAATTCGTTGTCCGTGACCGTCTGGTCGAAGTTTTCCTTCGTGAGCTCGACGGTTGCCATGTCCTGTGTCCTCTTCCTCGTGCTGTCCCGGGTTCTCCGAGTGGTAGCCGTGCCCCGCACAACGGCGCCCGCGGCCGACCTATTCCGCATGCCCGTCTGGCCCCTTCCCACACCCGGCATAAGACTGTGCCCATGACCGAATCAGTGGAGTACGACGTGGTGGTGCTGGGCGCGGGCCCGGTGGGCGAGAACGTGGCGGACCGCGCCAGGGCCGCGGGCCTCAGCGCCGCCGTGGTCGAGAGCGAGCTCGTCGGGGGCGAGTGCTCCTACTGGGCGTGCATGCCCAGCAAGGCGCTGCTCCGCCCCGTGGCGGCCCGCGCGGACGCCCGCCGCGTCCCCGGACTGCGCCAGTCCGTGCAGGGCCCGCTGGACGCCGCCGCCGTCCTCGCGCACCGGGACGACTACGCCTCCCACTGGAAGGACGACGGCCAGGTCGGCTGGCTCGAATCGATCGGCGCCCACCTCTACCGGGGCCACGGCCGCCTCTACGGCACCCGCAAGGTCGCCGTCACCACCCCCGAGGGCGAGCACTACGTCCTGACCGGGCGGCGTGCCGTCGCCGTCTGCACCGGCTCCGGGGCCGTGCTCCCCGACCTCCCCGGCATCGCCGACGCCCGCCCCTGGACCAGCCGCGAGGCGACCAGCGCGCAGCAGGTCCCCGACCGGCTGATCGTGGTCGGCGGCGGGGTCGTCGGCGTGGAGATGGCCACGGCCTGGCAGGCGCTCGGCGCGCGGGTGACGCTGCTCGTACGGGGGGAGGGGCTGCTCCCGAAGATGGAGCCGTTCGCCGGCGAGCTGGTCGCCGAGGCGCTGACGGAGGCCGGGGCCACCGTCCGTACCGGCGTGTCCGTCGCCGCGCTGGAGCGCGCCGGCGGTCCCGTCACCGCCGTGCTGGAGGACGGCGAGCGCATCGAGGCGGACGAGATCCTGTTCGCCACGGGCCGTGCCCCGCGCACCGACGACATCGGCCTGGAGACCGTGGGTCTGGAGCCCGGCGCATGGCTGAGCGTGGACGACAGCTGCCTGGTGGAGGGCAGCGACTGGCTGTACGCGGTCGGGGACGTCAACCGCCGCGCCCTCCTCACCCACCAGGGCAAGTACCAGGCGCGCGTCGCGGGCGCCGCGATCGCCGCCCGCGCGCAGGGCGTCCCGCTGCTCGAAACCGACCGCTGGGGCGCGCACAGCGCGACCGCCGACCTCGCGGCGGTCCCGCAGGTGGTCTTCACCGACCCCGAGGCGACCTCGGTCGGCCTCACCCTCGCCGAGGCCGAGGCGAGCGGCGCCCGGGTGCGCGCGGTCGACTACGACCTGGGTGCGGTCGCGGGCGCCGGCCTCTACGCGGAGGGCTACCGGGGCCGCGCCCGCATGGTCGTCGACCTGGACCGCGAGGTCCTGCTCGGCGTCACCTTCGTCGGCCCCGGCGTGGGGGAGCTGATCCACTCCGCGACGGTGGCGGTCGTCGGCGAGGTCCCGATCGACCGCCTGTGGCACGCGGTCCCCGCCTACCCGACGATCAGCGAGGTGTGGCTGCGCCTGCTGGAGACGTACCGGGGGTGAGCGCACAACGGCGGGGACGCGGAATGGATTTTCGGCCGCCTGGATGTCGGTGCTCTTGACCAGGGGGGAGCCCTGCCGCATGCTCCCGCCAGTACCTCCCCCGTACGGCGGAGGGCCGGGTTCACGGCATGCGCCACCGGAGCGGCATGCCCCCAATCAGTTGAGGTGAGACCGGTCGCGACCATTCTGGTCGCGACCGAGGCGAGACCGGTCGAATCGGATTTCAGCGGTCAGCAACCCCCACGATCGGACCGAGGTGGATTCGCGCCGCCTCAGGCCGTCGGCTCTACGACCCCGACCACCAAGACATCCAGGGGAGGTGACGAACGGCCACCGTCAGATGACGGCGGCCGTTCCGGTCGGCCGCATGGCCCGGAAGACACCCCCGCGGAATGCGGGGAGCACGACAACCGGTTCGACCGGTCTCGCCACAACTGCGGAGCATCCCCAACGTCGTGGGGAACGAGCCCGCAGCCGACGGGAACAGAATCTACTGGCAGTACCTCGGCGTCTGTGGGGCAGGTGCCAGGCGGCGACGGTCGGCATCGTGCTCGATCAGTCGGCCTGTTCAAGAAACGGCCCCTTCGGCGGCTGCCGAAGTCCGTCCTGTGCTACTTCCTTGGAGCGCGGCAACAGGGTGAACGAATCGGATTGCTGCCGTTCGTGGCCCTCGGGGTTCTTGCGCTCGCCCCTCCCGTGGTCATCATCCTGCACGGACGTGTCTGAGTTCAGCGGGGTCGTCTCGTCTGTAGGCCCCCCGTCGGCATGGGCGCCGACTTCCGCCGGGGATCCTGACTCTCCACCACTCTGACAGTCAGACGCAGTCCAAACCGACGGTGACCGAACAAGGCTCCGCCCGTGCGGCGACGGGCGGGGCGGTTCCGGGGTTCACTGATCTTGCACTCGCAGCCGGAACGCCCGGTTGTCGGGTGTGCGTTGGTGGTTCAAGGGGAATGACGTCCCGCTTTCGCGAGGTCAGGAGCAAGGCCTGCCCAGCGTTCGACCGGGCCCGGCCATCGGAAATCTTCAACGGCCTTGTAAGTAGGGCCTGTTGACGCAGTGGTCCAGACCTTCTACGGTGCGATTGGCCGGTCACCCCCATTCTCAGCACCTCCCCCACAGACCACTGGGAGAGCCATGTCTCACCGGCGCAGACGTATCCCCAGGCGCACCGCGTTCCTCGTCGCCCTGCTCCTCCCGCTCGCCGCCCTCACCGGCCTCGTCGGGCTGAACGCGCCGCCCGCGAATGCCGCGGGCACCCTCACCGCCACCTTCACCAGCGAGAACAACGGTTCCTGGTGGCGCGGCATCTACACCATCCGCAACAGCGGCACCGCGCCCGTCACCGGCTGGACCCTGGAGTTCGACCTTCCCGCCGGGGTCACCGTCACAGGTCACTACCACGGCGAGGCCACCGTCAACGGCCGCCACGCCACCGTCAAGAACGCCCACTACAACGGCACCGTCCCGGCGGGCGGCACCACCGGCGTGTACAGCTACTGGTTCATCGGCAACGGACCCGTCGGCACCCCCACCGCCTGTACGGTCAACGGCGACAAGTGCGACGGCACCCCCGACGTGCCGCCGTCGGCGCCCGGCGCGCCCCGTGCCGTGGCCGTCACCGCCCGTACGGTCGCGCTGAGTTGGAACGCGGCGTCCCCGGGCGACTATCCCGTCGCCGGGTACGACGTGCTGAGCGGTGGGGCCGTCGTCGCCTCCACCGCGACCGCGTCCGCGACCGTCACCGGGCTCACCCCCGCCACGGACTACACCTTCACGGTGCGCGCCAAGGACACCCGGGGCAACAAGGGCCCCGAGAGCCCGCCGTTCACCGTGAAGACCGTCGATCCGTCGACCGATCCGCAGCCGCCGACCGCTCCCGGCGCGTTGCGCTCCACCGCCAAGACCGCCTCCAGCGTGAGCCTGGCGTGGAACGCGTCGACCGACAACGTCGGCGTGGCCGCGTACGACGTCTACCAGGGCGCGGCCCTGGTGCGCACCGTCGCGGCGCCGGCCACGTCCGTCACCGTCGACGCCCTCTCGCCCGCCACCGCCTACACCTTCACGGTCAAGGCGCGCGACACCGCCGACAACGCCTCGCCCGCCTCGAACGCCCTCACCGTCACCACCGACGACGTCGCGGGTCCCGGCAAGTCGCTCAAGGTCGGCTACTTCGCGCAGTGGGGCATCTACGGTCGCCAGTACTTCGTGAAGAACCTCGACACCTCGGGCGCCGCGGCCAAGCTCGACGTCATCAACTACGCCTTCGAGAACGTCGATCCGGTCAACCTCACCTGCCTGGCGGGCGTGACCAAGGGCGTGTCGGGCAATCCGCAGGACCCCGACGAGGGGACCGGTGCCGGTGACGCCGAGGCGGACTACGGGCGGGCCTTCCCCGCCGCCCAGTCCGTGGACGGCGTCGCGGACGACGGCTGGGGCAAACTCCGGGGCAACTTCAACCAGTTGAAGAAGCTCAAGGCCAAGCACCCGAACCTGAAGGTCGTCGTTTCGCTCGGCGGCTGGACGTTCTCCAAGTTCTTCTCGGACGCGGCGGCCACCCCGGCATCGCGCGAGAAGTTCGTGAAGTCCTGCGTCGACACCTGGATCAAGGGCAACCTGCCCGTCTACAACGGCGCGGGCGGCCCCGGCACCGGCGCGGGCGTCTTCGACGGCATCGACATCGACTGGGAGTGGCCCGGCTCCGACGGCCACCCCGGCAACCACTACAAGCCGGAGGACAAGGCCAACCTGACCGCGCTGCTCGCCGAGTTCCGCAAGCAGCTGGACGCGACCGGCGGACAGCACAAGCTGCTCACCGCGTTCACCCCGGCCGACCCCGTGAAGATCGAAGCGGGCTGGGACCTGACGAAGATCTTCGACTACCTCGACTTCGCCAACGTCCAGGGGTACGACTTCCACGGCGCGGGCAGCGACAACTCCTGGGAGCCCAACAGGACGGGCCACCAGGCCAACCTCTACCGGGACGCGCAGGACCCGTACTCCTTCGAGTTCAGCGTCGAGAAGGCGATCAAGACCTACACCGACGCGGGCGTCCACCCGCGCAAGCTGAACGTCGGCTTCCCGTTCTACGGACGGGGCTGGAAGGAGGTCGCGGCCGGAGGCGTCAACGGCGAGTGGCAGTCGGCCAACGGCGCGGCGCCCGGCCAGTTCCCCGAGGAGGCGGGGACCCGCGGCTACTCCAACATGCTCTCGGCCTATCCGGGCATGACGGTGTACCACGACGAGCAGTCCGTCTCGACGTACGGCTACACCGGCGCGGGCGGCACGTGGTGGACCTTCGACGACCCCTGGTCCATCGCGAAGAAGACCGCGTGGATCAAGTCGAAGGGGCTGCTGGGCGGCTTCATCTGGGAGATGTCGGGCGACACGTCGAACGGGGCGCTGATGAGCGCGCTGGACACGGGCCTGAAGTACTGAGGCGCCCGGCCTGAGTGAATGAGTGAGTGAGTTAGGGGTCCGGGTCCGGGGGTGTGCCCCCGGGCCCGGACGCCGTTCACGGCCGCGCGTCCCCGAAGTCGCCCGACAGTGCCGCCGCCATCCGCAGGTGCGGCGCCGCGTCCGCCGTGCGGCCCTGCCGCTCCAGGGTGCGGCCCAGCATCAGCCGGGCGTACGACTCCACCGGGTCGCGCTCCAGCACGGCCAGCAGCTCGCGCTCGGCCTTCGCGAGGCGGGCGGAGTGGTAGTAGGCGCGGGCCAGCAGCAGGCGCGGCGCGACCTGCTCCGGCGCCTCGGAGACCAGCCCGTCGAGGATCCCGGCGGCGGTGACGTACTCCTTCGCGTCGAAGAAGAGCTTGGCGCGCTCGTAGCGCTCCGCGGCCGTCCCGTGGTCGTAGTAGTTCTCGCTCATGCCCGCCACAACAACGACCACTCGTTGAACATTCCACTACTTCGCGCGTGGGGCTCCCGGGCCGGCCCCCGACGGCGCTACGTTGAGCACCATGAGCAACCTAGATCGCCAGCCGACCCCCGCAGTCTGCGGCGGCCGCGGCTTCGTCGTGGCGGAGCCGGTACGCGAGCTCCTCACCCCGCGCAACGTCAAGCTCGGCACGTCCACCGAGGTCCGCAGGCTGCTGCCCAACCTCGGCAGGCGCATGGTCGGGGCCTGGTGTTTCGTGGACCATTACGGGCCCGAGGACATCGAGGGCGCCGACGGCATGCAGGTCGCCCCCCATCCCCACCAGGGACTCCAGACGGTGAGCTGGCTGCACGACGGCGAGGTGCTGCACCGCGACAGCCTCGGCAGCCTGGCCACCATCCGCCCGCGCGAGCTGGGCCTGATGACCTCGGGCCGCGCGATCAGCCACTCCGAGCAGAGCCCCCGGGGGCACGGCCGCTACCTGCACGGCGCCCAGCTCTGGGTCGCCCTGCCCGACTCCCACCGCAAGGTCGAGCCGCACTTCCAGCACCACGCGCGGCTCCCGCACGTCACGGCTCCCGGCCTGACCGCCACCGTCATCCTCGGCACCCTCGACGGCGCGACCTCGCCCGGCACCGCGTACACCCCGATCGTCGGGGCCGACCTGGTGCTCGCCGCGGACGCCGAGGCGCGCCTGCCGCTCGAACCCGACTTCGAGTACGCGGTGCTCGCCATGTCCGGCGAGGCCGAGGTCGACGGGGTCGCGCTGCTCCCCGGCTCGATGCTCTACCTGGGCTGCGGCCGCACCGAACTCCCTCTGCGGGCGATCTCCGACGCGGGCCTGATGCTGCTCGGCGGAGAGCCCTTCGAGGAGGAGCTGATCATGTGGTGGAACTTCATCGGGCGGTCCCAGGAGGACATCGAGGAGGCCCGCCGCGACTGGATGGAGGGCACGCGCTTCGGCGAGGTGAAGGGCTACGAGGGGGCCCCGATCCCGGCCCCGGCGCTCCCGCCGGTGGCCCTGAAGCCGCGCGGCCGCACGCGCTGACCCGGACCGGTCGCGATGCGGCGACCCTGGTCGGTCGCCGCGTGCCGACCCCGGCCAGTCGCGGTGTGTCGATTCCGGCCGGTCGCCGTGTGCCGACCCCGGTCGGTCGCCGCGTGCCGACCCTGGCCAGTCACGGTGTGTCCGCCCCGGCCGGTCGCCGTGCGGTGCCGGGGCGACTCCGGCGGCGCGCGGCGGTCGGCCGGGCGGCGGAGGTGGGTCTGGACTTACTAGGACGTCCAACTATATGTTCGTCGCACAAGGTCCGCGGTGCAGGGAAGCCGGTGTGAATCCGGCACGGTCCCGCCACTGTGACCGGGGAGCGTGCTGCCATCCACACGCCACTGACGAGGTCTGTCGGGAAGGCGGGCGGCGCGCGGGGATCCGGGAGTCAGGATACCGGCCGCGGATGTTCCGTGTTGTCCACGAGGATGGAGCAGACACGCATGGCACCGGTCCGTACCCACGACCCTGGTGATCCGGCGGAGCACGCGCACACCGTCGCGCGCTCGTAGTCCCCACGGCCCTTCCCCTCCCGGCGCGCCCTGTGCGGTGCCGCCGCGGAGTCCGCCGTGCCATCCCCGGATCCGACCTGACGAGAGCAGGCACCCATGGTCCGTGAACTCACCCATTTCATCGGCGGCAAGCACACCACCGGCACGTCCGGGCTCTTCGCCGACGTCCACGACCCCAACACCGGCGCCGTCCAGGCGCACGTGCCCCTGGCCGGGCGCGCCGACACCGAGGAGGCGATCGCCAACGCAGAGGAGGCGCAGGCGGACTGGGGGCAGTGGAACCCGCAGCGCCGCGCCCGCGTACTGCTGCGCTTCCTGCAACTCGTAGAAGGGGAAAGGGAGAACCTCGCCCGGCTGCTGTCCGCCGAACACGGCAAGACCGTCGCCGACGCCCACGGCGACCTGCAACGCGGCCTGGAGGTCGTCGAGTTCGCCGCGGGCGTCCCGCACCTCATCAAGGGGGAGTTCACCGACAACGCCGGCACCGGCATCGACGTGCACTCCCTGCGCGGCCCGCTGGGCGTCGTCGCGGGCATCACCCCGTTCAACTTCCCCGCGATGATTCCGCTCTGGCAGCTCGCCCCCGCCCTGGCCTGCGGCAACGCGTTCGTCCTCAAGCCGTCCGAGCGCGACCCCTCCGTGCCGCTGCGACTCGCCGAACTCTTCCTGGAGGCCGGGCTGCCGCCGGGCGTGCTCAACGTCGTCAACGGCGGCAAGGAGGCCGTCGACACGCTCATCGACGATCCGCGCGTCCAGGCGCTCGGCTTCGTCGGCTCCACGCCGATCGCGGCGCACATCTACGCGGCGGCGGCCGCCCGGGGCAAGCGCGCCCAGTGCTTCGGCGGCGCCAAGAACCACATGGTCGTGATGCCGGACGCCGACCTCGACCAGGCCGTCGAAGCCCTGATCGGGGCCGGCTACGGATCGGCGGGGGAGCGCTGCATGGCCATCTCCGTCGCCGTGCCCGTCGGCGAGGAGACCGCCGACCGGCTCGTCGCCGCGCTCAAGGCCCGCATCGCCACCCTGAAGATCGGCCGCTCCGACGACCCGGAGGCCGACTTCGGTCCGCTGGTCAGTCGGGACGCCCTCGAACGGGTCCGGCGCTACGTCGACATCGGCGTCAACGAAGGTGCCGAACTCGTCGTGGACGGAAGGGACTTCACGCTTCCCGGGCACGAGGGCGGCTTCTTCGCCGGCGCCACCCTCTTCGACCGGGTCTCCCCGCGGATGCGCGTCTACCGGGAGGAGATCTTCGGCCCCGTCCTGTCCGTCGTCCGCGCCGCCGACTTCGAGGAGGCGCTGCGGCTGCCGAGCGAGCACCCCTACGGCAACGGCGTGGCGATCTTCACCAGGGACGGGGACACCGCGCGGGAGTTCACCCGCCGGGTCAACACCGGCATGGTCGGCGTCAACGTCCCCATCCCGGTGCCCGTCGCCTACCACACCTTCGGCGGCTGGAAGCGCTCCGGGTTCGGCGACCTCAACCAGCACGGACCGGACTCGATCCGCTTCTACACCCGCACCAAGACCGTCACCTCGCGCTGGCCCGCCGGGGTCAAGGAGGGCGCGAGCTTCACGATCCCCACGATGGGGTGAGCGCCGTGACCACCACCCTCACCGAGGACCAACTCGCCCTGGCCGAGGTCACCCTGGACTTCGCACAGGAGCAACTGGCACCCCACGCGATCGCCTGGGACCGGGACAAGCACTTCCCCGTCGACGTGATCCGCCGGGCGGCCGGGCTCGGACTCGGCGGCGTCTACGTCCGCGAGGAACACGGCGGCTCGGCCCTCGGCCGGGGCGACGGCGTCCTCGTCTTCGAGGCCCTCGCCACCGGCTGCCCCTCCATCGCCGCGTACCTCTCCATCCACAACATGGTCGCCTGGATGATCGACCGGTACGGCGACCGCTCCCAGCGCGAACGCCATCTGCCGGGCCTCTGCTCCGCCGCGACCCTGGGCAGCTACTGCCTGACCGAACCGGGCGCCGGTTCTGACGCCGCCGCCCTGCGCACCCGGGCCGAACGGCAGGGCGGGCACTACGTGTTGACCGGGGTCAAGCAGTTCATCTCCGGCGCCGGAGCCGCCGGCGTCTACGTGGTGATGGCCCGGACGGGCGCGCCGGGACCGGCCGGAATCTCCGCCTTCGTCGTCGAACGCGACGACCCCGGCGTCTCCTTCGGGCCCGACGAACGGAAGATGGGCTGGAACGCCCAGCCCACCCGCCAGGTCGTCCTCGACGGCGTGCGCGTCCCCGCCGACCGGCTCCTGGGGTCCGAGGGCGACGGCTTCCGCATCGCCATGAACGGCCTCAACGGCGGTCGGCTGGGCATCGCCGCCTGCTCGCTCGGCGGAGCCCAGAGCGCCCTGGACCGCAGCCTGTCCCACCTCGCCACCCGCGAGGCCTTCGGCGGCCGGCTCCTGGACGCGCAGGCGCTCCAGTTCCGGCTGGCGGACATGGCCACCGAACTCGCCGCCGCCCGCGCGCTGGTCAGACAGGCCGCCGAAGCCCTCGACACGGGCGATCCGCTGGCCCCGCGCCTGTGCGCGATGGCCAAGCGGTTCGCCACCGACACCGGGTACGCGGTGGCCGACGCGGCGCTCCAACTCCACGGCGGATACGGCTACCTCAGCGAGTACGGCATCGAGAAGATCGTCCGCGACCTGCGCGTCCACCAGATCCTGGAAGGAACCAACGAGGTCATGCGCGTCATCGTCGCGCGCGGACTCACGGAGGCCCTGCGATGACCCACCCCGCGAAGCCCGGCGCGAGCCCGGCGGGCGGCACCCCGACCGACGACCACGTCCTCCTGCGCACCGAGGGCCGTGCCGCGTACCTCACCCTCAACCGACCGAAGGCGCTCAACGCCCTCAGCCACCCCATGGTGCTCCGCGCCGAAGAGGCGCTGACGGCCTGGGCGCACGACCCCGCGATCGAACTGGTGGTCGTCGAGGGCGCCGGGGACCGGGGCCTGTGCGCGGGCGGCGACATCCGCGCGATCCACGAGGACGCCCGCACCTCGGGCACCGCGTCGGCCGCCTTCTGGCGCGACGAGTACCGGCTCAACGCGCTGATCGCCCGCTACCCCAAGCCGTACGTGGCCCTCATGGACGGCATCGTCATGGGCGGCGGGGTCGGCATCTCCGCCCACGGCAGCGTACGGATCGTCACGGAACGCTCCAAGGTGGCCATGCCCGAGACCGGCATCGGCTTCGTCCCCGACGTGGGCGGCACCTACCTCCTCGCGCTGGCCCCCGGCGAACTCGGCACCCACCTGGCGCTGACGGGCGCGCCCGTCGGAGCCGCGGACGCGCTGCTGTGCGGGCTCGCCGACCACTTCGTCCCCTCGTCGGCCCTGCCGTCGCTGGCCCGGGAACTGGCGTCCGACCCGCTGCGCACCGTGCTGGCACGGCACGTGGCGCCGCCACCGCGGGGTGGTCTCGATGCCGCCCGCGAGTGGATCGACCACTGCTACGGGGCCGATACCGCCGAGGAGATCGTCGCGCGGCTCCTGGCGTCTGGCGTCCCCGCCGCGAAGACCGCGGCGGACGGGCTGCTGGCAAATTCCCCCACGGCCGTCAAGGTCACCCTGGCAGCGCTGCGCGGCGCCCGGCGGCTCGGGCCGCTGGAGCGCGTACTGGAGCAGGAGTACCGCGTCTCGTGCGCGGCGCTGGCCTCGCCCGACCTGGTCGAGGGCATCCGCGCCCAGGTCATCGACAAGGACCGCAGGCCGCGCTGGTCCCCGGCTGCGCTGGAGGACGTCACCCCCGCGCACGTGGACCGGTTCTTCGCCCCGCTCGACGCGGACGGGCCGATGCTCGCCGCGACCGTCCCGACCCAGGAGGTCGCCTGGTGAACAGCACCGCCGCAACAAGTGGCACCGCCGCAGCCGGCAGCGTCCCACCGTCCAGCAGCACCGTCGCGTTCATCGGGCTCGGCCACATGGGCGGACCGATGGCGGCCAACCTCGTCAAGGCCGGACACCGGGTCATCGGCTTCGACCTCGTCCCCGACCTGCTGGCCGCCGCCCGCGCCACCGGGGTCGAAGCCGCCTCCACCGCTGCCGACGCCGCCGCCGGTGCCGACGCGGTCGTCACCATGCTGCCCGCGGGCCGCCACGTCCTGGCCCTCTACCGCGAGCAGGGGCTCCTGGCCGCCGCCCGGCCCGGCACCCTGTTCGTCGACTGCTCGACCATCGACGTGGCGGACGCGCGGGCCGCGCACGAGGCCGCCGCCGAGGCCGGGCACCGCGCGCTGGACGCGCCGGTGTCCGGCGGGGTGGTGGGCGCGGAGGCGGCCACGCTGACCTTCATGGCGGGCGGCGGGGCGGCGGAGTTCGCCGCCGCCGAACCGCTGCTCGGCGCCATGGGCAGGAAGGCCGTGCACTGCGGGGCCGCCGGGGCCGGACAGGCCGCGAAGGTCTGCAACAACATGATCCTCGCCGTCTCGATGATCGGGGTCGGCGAGGCGTTCGTCCTCGCCGAGAGCCTGGGCCTGGACCACCAGGCCCTCTACGACGTGGCCTCCACCGCGTCCGGTCAGTGCTGGGCCCTCACCGTCAACTGCCCGGTGCCGGGCCCGGTGCCGACCAGCCCCGCCAACCGCGACTACCGGCCGGGCTTCGCCGCGCCCCTCATGGCCAAGGACCTGGGGCTCGCCGCGAACGCCCTGCGGGCCGGGGGCGTCGAAGCGCCGCTGGGCCTCAAGGCGGCCGAGATGTACGCGGCGTTCGCCGAGGGCGAGGGCGCGGACCTGGACTTCTCGGCGATCGTCCGCACCCTGCGGCCCCGGGGCGCCGCCACCGCCCGACCGCACGACGCCCCGACCGCCCGACCGCACGACGAGCCCACCGAGCCCGACGAGCCCACCGAGCCCGCCGCCCGACCGCAGAACGGAGCCCGCGCATGACGTACGAGACCGTCCTGGTGGAACGCAAGGGCCGCGTGGCCGTCCTCACCCTCAACAGGCCCGAGGCGCTCAACGCCCTCAACCTCCAGGTCATGACGGAGGTCGTGGCGGCCGTGGCGGAGCTGGACCGGGATCCGGACGTCGGCTGCATCCTCCTCACCGGGTCGGCGAAGGCGTTCGCGGCCGGGGCCGACATCAAGGAGATGCGCCCGCAGAGCTATCTGGACATGTACCTCACCGACTGGTTCGCCGCGTGGGACCGCCTCGGCCAGGTGCGCACGCCGACCGTCGCCGCGGTGGCTGGCTACGCCCTGGGCGGCGGCTGCGAACTGGCCATGCTCTGCGACGTCCTCATCGCGGCGGACACGGCGAAGTTCGGCCAGCCCGAGATCAAACTGGGCGTCATCCCCGGCATCGGCGGCTCGCAGCGGCTCACCCGGGCCGTCGGCAAGGCCAAGGCGATGGAACTGTGCCTGACCGGCCGGATCATGGGCGCCGAAGAGGCCGAACGCGCCGGTCTCGTCTCCCGGATCGTCCCCGCCGACGACCTGCGGGAGGAGGCGCTGGCCGTCGCCACGACCGTCGCCGAGATGTCCAAGCCGGTCGCGATGATGGCGAAGGAGGCCGTGAACAGGGCCTTCGAGACCACCCTCGCCGAAGGCGTCCGGTTCGAACGCCGACTGTTCCACGCGGTGTTCGCGACCGCCGACCAGAAGGAGGGCATGTCCGCCTTCGTGGACAAGCGCCCGCCGCACTTCATCCACGGCTGAGCGCGCCCGGTGTGCCGGGGCGGCGACGCCCGTGCCCGGCACACCGGACGCCGGTCTGTACCCGGAACCCTCACGTCAACTTCTACAGTGCTGTAGATTTCAGCTTCCGCCGCTCGCGGGAGCTGGACATCGACAAGACGTACGCACAGGCCGGGCATAGGCCGGGGGGTCTCCATGGACAACGAACTGGCCTGCCTGGAGGCGGCCGACAGGGCCGACTTCGACGAGGTCCTGGAACAGGCGCTCGCCGATCCCGACGTCCGGGCGGCCCTGCGGCGACCGACGTCACGGATCACCGAGGAACAGTTGCGGAGCGGGGCGCTGGCGGCGGCGGACGGCATCGCGGCCGCGGCCGCCGCCGAGTACGCGGCGCTGCGCCGACTGCGGGCCCCGGGGGCGCGGGGAACGGGCGCCGTGCGCGGGCCGGGCGGATCCGCTTCCGTCGGGCACGGGCTGCTGACCGCGCTGGCGGTGCTCACGCCGGTGCTGTCCGCGGGGGCGGCGGTCATCTTCCTCCTGCTCGGGTTCGCCCTGCGGCTGACCGGCACGCGGCAGCCCCTGGCCGACGCGCTCGTCGCGACCGGCTGGGTGGCCCTGGCGGTGGCCGTGCTGGCGGCGGCGGCCGCCGTCTCCGCGCTGTTCGTCGCCGCGGTCCGGCAGCGCGCCGCCGACGAGCCGGACGTCCACGACGTCCAGCGGGCCCGTGCGGCGTGGCGCGAGGCGCTGCTGGAGCGGGGCTTCCTGCCCTTCCTGCGTACGCGGTTGAGGTCGTCCGCCGGTGCCGGGCCTTCACCTCTGCCGTCAACTTCTACAGTGATGTAGATTCAACCGGGTTGCCCCTTACCGGGTGCCCCCTGCCAGGCCGCCCCCTACCCGGAGAAGACGGACGCCCATGCTCGGCATCAGCGAAATCGCCATCCTGCTCATCGTCGTCGTCCTCGTCTTCGGCGCCAAGAAGCTTCCGGAGCTCGCGCGCTCCATGGGCAAGTCGGCCCGCATCCTCAAGAGCGAGGCCGAGGCGATGAAGTCCCGCCCCGCGCCGTCCGCCGAGACCGACGCGCCGCGCGCCTGAACCGGCTCCGGCACCTCTACCGGACACCACACCGCACAGGAAGGCAGCTCACCTCATGGGCATCGTCAGCTGGATCGTCCTCGGGCTCCTGGCCGGGGTCATCGCCAAGATCCTCCTGCCGGGACGCGATCCGGGCGGCCTCGTCGGCACCACCCTCATAGGGATCGCGGGCGCCTTCACCGGCGGCTGGCTCTCCGCGAAGTTCCTCGACCGGCCGGTGGAGAACCAGTTCTTCGACCTCGCGACGTGGGGCGCCGCCATCGGCGGGTCCCTCGTCCTGCTCATCGCCTACCGGCTGCTGTTCGGCAACTCCCGCAGGTGAGGCACCCGACCCGACAGAAGGCCGCGGCGGTCCCGCCGGGGCCGTCGCGCTATGGAAGAAAGGACGTGGCTGAAGCATGTTCGACAGCCTGAAGGACCTCAAGGACAAGGCGACGAAGCTGGCCGCCCAGCACGGCGACGCCGTCAGCCAGGGGCTGGAGAAGGTCGGGGACGTCGTCGACGACAAGACCGGCCACAAGCACAGCGACAAGATCGACACCGGCGTCGAGAAGGCGAAGGGGTTCATCCAGGGCCTGGGCGAGAAGGGCAAGTAGCCGCCGGGACCACGCGGACGGCCCCCGCCGCGACACCGGAGAGTGTCGCGGCGGGGGCCGTCCGCGTGGTGCGGGGCGCTCACGCGGGGCGCAGGCCCGACGTCAGGAGCGACAGGAGCTCGTCCGGTGCGTCGATGAACCGGTAGTGGCCCCCCTCCAGCAGCGCGAAGCTCGTGTCGCCGCAGGCCGACCAGCCCTTCATGAGGGAGGCCGGAATACCGCTGTCCTCGCTCCAGCCGATCGCGGTGACGGGCGACGGCAGCCGGACCGGCTCGGGCACCCGGTAGCGCTTGTTCATGTCGACGTCCTTGCGCAGCACGCCCAGGTACAGATCGAGCAGGGTCGGCTCCAGGGTGCCGCCCAGCTCCGCGACCAACTCGCGCAGCTCGTCCGCGAGTTCCCCGTCGGTCATCTCCAGGAAGCGGCCGTACGGGCCGTCCTGCGGGGCCACCTCGGACGAGACGAAGAGCCGGGCGGGGGCGGGGTGCCCCCGCTGGGCGAGGCGCACCGCCGTCTCGTACGCCGCCAGCGCGGAACCGCAGTGGCCGAAGAGCGCGTAGGGGCGGTCCAGATGAGGGAGCAGGGCCTCGGCCAGGTCGTCCGCCATCGACTCGTACGTGGCGTAGGCCGGTTCGCGCATGCGGTTCTCCCGGCCGGGCAGCTGCACCGGGCAGATCTCGACGCCGTCGACCGAGGCGGGCCAGCGGCGGTACATGCTCGCGCCGCACCCCGAGTAGGGCAGGCAGAACAGCCGTGCCTCGGCCGTCGGCGAGGGTTCGCGCAGGAACCACTTCTTGCGGATCGGACCGGCCGGGGGAGCGGGTGTGGTCATCGCCTGGGGCTTTCTGTACGGGGACGGGGCCGTGCGGTGATCGGCAGGTGGGCGTACCCCGCGATGACGTTCGAGCGCAGGCGTACCGGATCACCGGCGAGGGCGAAGTCGGTGAACCCGGCGAGCAGTTCGGCGAAGAGGACCCGCAGGGTCACCCGGGCGATGGTGTGCCCGATGCAGTAGTGCGCGCCCACGCCGAACGCGATGTGCTTGTTGGGGGCGCGCCGGATGTCGAAGACGTCGGGGTCGGTGAACGCCTTCTCGTCGCGGTTGGCCGAGGCCAGCCACACCACGACCGGGTCCCCCGCGGGGATCCGTACCCCCTGGAGCTCCACGTCGCGCGTGGTGTGGCGCATGAAGTGCTGGGTGGGCGAGGCCCAGCGCAGCGACTCCTCCACGCCGCTGTTCAACAGCTCGGGATGCGCGGCCCAGTCGTCGAGGACCGGGGTCCCGGCGAGCGCCGCCATCGCCGCGTTCGGGGGCTGGGCCGTGGTGACGGTCGCACCGAGCAGCAGGCTGTAGCAGTTGGACACGATCTCGCCCGGCGACAGCGGACGCCCGTCGAACTCCATGGTCAGCAGCACGCTGATCAGGTCGTCGCCCAGCGCGAGCCGCCGCCGGGTGACGACGTCCTGGAAGTAGGCGAAGAGTTCGCGGTGGGCGGCCCGCAGGGTGGCCTGCGGGCTCGGGGCGAGCCGGAACTCCGGGTCGTCCGCCGCGATGCACGCGTAGGTCAGCCGGGTCAGCCGCGGCCAGTCCTCCTCGGGCAGCGCCATCATCGCGCCGATCACCCCCATGGGCAGGGCGGCCATGGCGGCGGCGAAGTCGAACGTGCCGCCGTCCGCGAGGGGGCCGATGAGGCCGGTGACGGTGCGCCGGATCCGCTCCCGGTCGTTCTCCACGGCCTTGATGGACAGCGCCTGTTGCAGCGGGCCGCGCAGTCGGGCGTGCGCGGGCGGGTCGGTCACCGCCATCTGCCGCCCGCCGGCCGGGTCGCCCTTGCCGAGCAGGTTGAGCAGCGTGCCCTGCTCGGAGGTGAACGTGCCGTGGTCGCGCAGGACGCGGCAGGCGTCGGCGTGGCCGACGACCGACCAGTACCCGATGTCGCCGACCGGCTGCCAGCTCACCGGGGCGTGCGCGCGCAGGTGCCGCCACGCCTCGTGCGCCCCGTCCCCCAGGTAGAGGTCGGGGTCGATCAGGTCGACCTGCCGCGGCGCTGAGACGGGACACCGCCCGCTGGAAGGGGACGTCGTCATCGGGTCGGCTCCTGGTCCTGCCCGGCGAGCGGCCGGTCCCGCTCCGCCAACCGCTCGGCGAGCGCCACGGCGAACTCGGCCACCGTGGGCGAGAAGAACAGGGTCTGCGCGGGCACGTCCACGCCGAACTCCTTCTGTACGGCCACCAGGAGCTCGGTGGCCAGCAGCGAGTGGCCGCCGAGGTCGAAGAAGTCGTCCTCGACGCCGACCGGTTCGACGCCCAGGAGCCCGCCCCACAGCTCGCACAGCCGCGACTGTACGGCGGTGAGCGGCGCGACGAACTCGTTGCCCACGTTGCGCGGCACCCGGGTGGCCGTCGGCAGGGCCCGCCGGTCGACCTTGCCGTTGCGGTTCAGGGGCAGCTCGGAGCGGATCAGGATCGCCCACGGCACGAGGTACGCGGGCAGCTTCTCCCGCAGCTCCAGGCGCAGTCGGCTGCCGAGGCCGAGCGCGTCGTCCGGATCGGCGGCCGTCGGCACGACGTAGGCGAGGAGCCTGGTGCCGCCCGCCGGGTCGGCCTGCGGCAGCACGACCGCGTGCCGCACCCCGGCCAGGTGCTCCAGCTCGGCCTCGACGGCGCGCGGTTCGGCGCGGTAGCCCTGCACCTTGACCTGCTCGTCCGCGCGCCCGACGAACTCCAGCGTGCCGTCGGGGGTCCAGCGCACCAGGTCGCCGGTCCGGTACATCCTGGCACCGGGCTCGGTCCCGAACGGGTCGGGCACGAACCGTTCGGCGGTCGCGCCGGGGCGGCGCAGGTACCCGCGCGAGAGCCCGGCGCCCGCCGCGTACAGCTCGCCGCACTCGCCCGCGGGCACGGGGCGCAGCTCGCCGTCCAGCACGGCGACCCTGGTGCCGCTGATCGGGCGGCCGATCGGCACGCTCTGTCCGGCCTCAAGGGTGCTGCTGGTCCAGCAGGTGGTGTACGTGGTGTTCTCGGTCGGCCCGTAGCCGTTGGTGAAGACCAGCTGCGGGTACGCGGCCAGCAGCCGCCCCACGTGGCTCGGCGACGCCACGTCGCCACCGGTGAGGACGTGCCGCACCCCGGCGAACGCGTCCGGCCGGGAGCCCGCCATCCGGTGGAAGAGCCCCGTCGTCAGCAGGAGCACGGTCACGCCCTCGGCGCGCACCGTCCGGGCGACCCGCTCCATGGTGATCGCGACCGGCGGGTAGACGACCAGGTGGCAGCCGTTGACCAGGGCCGCCCAGATCTCCAGCGTGGAGGCGTCGAAGGCGATCGGCGCGATGTGGAAGAACACGTCCCCGGGCCGCACCTCCATCCAGTCCGCGCCGCGCACGAGGCGGTCGACCGCCCGGTGCGGCACGGCGACCCCCTTGGGCTCGCCGGTGGAGCCCGAGGTGTAGCTCACGTAGGCGAGCCGGTCGGGGTGGCCGGGGAGCGGCGGGACCGTCGGTCCGGCGGCCGGCCGCGGCGCCGGGGCGTCCGCCGACACCGCCGTGATCCCGCCGGGGACCAGGTCCCGGAGTTCGTCGTCGACGACGACCGTCGTGACGTCGGCGTCCTTGAGCAGCGCATTCCTGCGGCCCTGCGGGTCGTCCGGGTCGAGCCCGAGGTAGGCGCCGCCCGCGACGAGCACGGCGAGCAGCGCCACGATCAGCTCGGGGGACCGCCGCATCAGCACGCCGACCACGTCCTCCTGCGCGAGACCCGCGGCCCGCAGCCGCTCGGCGAGGTCCTGGGCGCGGGTGATCAGCTGCCGGTACGTGAGGGTCCGGCCGTCGCAGGTCACCGCGGGCGCGTCGGGGGTCAGCCCGGCCCGCTCGATGACGAGCTCGTGCAGGAGCCGCGCGGCGAACGGCGGTTCCCCGCTGCCGATGAACCCGGGAGCACCGGTGATGTCCGTGGTGGAGACCGTCTTGGTCAACTGTTTTCCGCTTTCGTGTCCTGGAGTGGTGCCGTGGGGTCCAGCCGGACCCATGTCGCCGTCGAGCGGGCCAGTTCGGTTCCGTCGCGCCGGAAGAGTGCGGTGGTGCAGGTCTGGACCCGGCCCGGTACGGGGGCGCCCCGGCCCACCGCGACCACGGTCTCGCCGACGCGGGGGAGCGCGGTGATCCGGGCCGACATCCGGCCCAGCAGCAGCGGGCTGCGCAGCGGGTCGAGCGTCCAGCCCCCCGGGCAGTCCAGCGCCGCCCAGACCAACTCCTCGGCGACGGTTCCCGTGCCGTCGTCGGTGGTGGCGTCCGGCGTCCAGAGGCAGGCGACGTGATCGGCCAGGCCCGGCACGGGCCCGGGGGCCAGCCGCAGGCCGTCCGGGTGCGCGGGACCGCAGACGAAACAGGTGGGGAAGCGGTTGGCCGCGCCCCGCCCCGCGTACTCCCGCGACGCCCGCTCCGCCAGCTCGGCGCCGACCGGTTCGGGGGCGTCGGCGCCGGGCGCCCGGGACGAGGCGGTGGCGATCAGGACGTCTTCGTGCCAGACGTGGACCCGGCGTCCGGCCCGGGTCAGTCGCAGGTCGGCGTCCAGCGGCGTGGGGAGGAGCAGTTGGACCACTACGTCGTCCCCGGGGGACCCGGAGGACCCGGAGGACCCGGAGGACCCGGGCTCCCGGGGTTCACCGGAGTCCCCGGGCTCCCCGGACTCCAGCATCCGGCGCGCGTGCCGCGCGACGAGCCCGGAGACGTAGCCGCCGTTGCCGCTGTCCGGCGGGCCGTTGTGGCGGCGGCCGACGCGGATCGTGCCGGTGCCGTCCTGTGGTGTGCCCACCGGCTCACACCGCCGGGACGAAGAAGAAGGTGTCCCGGGACGCGATGCGGCCCCCGGGCGCCATGCGGAAGAAGTCCGCGAACCGCAGCTCCACCCGGTCGCCGCTGTGCAGCACGCCCTCGAACAGGCCGTGGACGGCGATCTCCGCGTCCGACGCGACCACGGTGGACAGGGTGTGCGTGCCTTCGCGGATCACCCGCTGCTCCCGGTAGAAGCGCTCCAGCTCGGCGTGTCCGACCAGGGGCCGGTAGCCGGGGCGGCGGTAGTGCGCGTCCGGGGCGAACAGGTCGACCAGCGCCGGTATGTCCCCGGCGTCGACGAGTTCGTAGTAGCGGCGTATTCGGGACACCCCGAGCGCGTCCGTCGTCTGGACCATTACGAGACACTCCCTGTGCTCTTCGTCTGTGCGGTGGAACGCCGGGCGGGCCCCGGCACGGTCAGGGCCTCGGGCGCGCCCGCGACCGCCTCGGCCAGCCGGGCCGGGGTACGCGCGTCGAACAGCGCGCCCAGCGTGAGTTCCCGGCCGGTCCTCGCCCGCACCCGGTTGATCAGTCGCGTCGCGAGGAGCGAGTTCCCGCCGAGCGCGAAGAAGCCGTCGTGGACGCCCACCGAAGGCAGCCCCAGCACCTCGGCGAACAGCGCGCACATGTCCCGCTCGGCCGGGCTGTCCGGCGCGGGCCCGGCGGACGGCCCGGGAGCCGGATCCGGCACGGGAAGGGCGGACCGGTCGATCTTCCCCCGGGGCGTCAGGGGGAAGGCGGCCACGGCGACGAGCGCCGAGGGCACCATGTAGTCGGGCAGCGCCGCCCCGGCGTGCTCGCGCAGTGCCCGCGGGTCGAACTCCCGGGCCCCGGCCGGTACCACGTAGCCGATCAGCCGCTTCTCGCCCGAAGCCTCGTCCCTGCTCGCGAGCACGGTCGCCTGGGCGACGTCGGGATGACCGGCCAGCACCGCCTCGATCTCACCCAACTCGATCCGGAATCCCCGGAGTTTGACCTGGTCGTCGACGCGCCCGAGGAATTCGAGTTCACCGTCGGCGCCCCAGCGCACCACGTCGCCCGTGCCGTACATCCGGTCGCCCGGCGCACCGAACGGACACGGCACGAAGCGCCGGGCGGTCCACCCGGGCCGGTTCAGGTAGCCGCGTGCCACGCCCGCCCCGGCGACGTACAGCTCACCGGCGGTGCCGGGCGGCACCGGCGACAGCGACCCGTCCAGTACGTACACCCGCCTGTTGTCCATGGGGCGGCCGATCGGCACGACGTCGGGCACCGGCCCGCCGGGCCGCAGGACCGTGCGCGTGGTGAACGTGGTGGCCTCGGTCGGCCCGTACCCCGCGACGACCACCGAGTCCGGACACCGGTCGAGCACGCGCCGCACCGCGTCGGCCGGGACCACGTCCCCGCCGGTCCACACCTGGCCGACGTCCGCCAGTGCCTCGGGGCACTCGTCCGCGAACACCCGGAACAGCCCGGCCGTCAGCCACAGCGCGCCGACCCGGCCCCCGGCGACGAGGCGCCGGTACGCCGCGAGGTCCAGGTCGCCCGGCGGAGCCACGACCACCCGGCCGCCGTTCAGCAGCGGCACCCACCACTCGTACGTCGACGCGTCGAAGGCGTGCGGGGAGTGCGCGAGCACCCGGGGCGGCTCCCCGCCCAGCCAGCACCGGTCCGACGTCATGCCGAGGACGTTGCGGTGGCTGAGGGCCACGCCCTTGGGCGTGCCCGTGGAGCCCGAGGTGTACAGCACGCACACCAGGCGGTCCGGGTGCAGCGGTACGCGCGGGGCGTCGGCCGGTTCGGCGGACAGGTCCACGGCGTCGACCGCCAACTCCCGTGCTTGGCCGGTGAGTCCGTGGCCTGCGGTGGCCCGGTGCGTGAGCAGCACCTTCGCACCGGTCTCGGCCAGCACGTGGCGCAGCCTGGCCGCGGGGGAGCGGGCGTCCAGCGGGACGTAGGCGCCGCCCGCCTTGGCGACCGCCAGGACCGCCACCACCACCTCGACCGAGCGCTCCATGAGCACGGCGACCTTGTCCTCGGCGCGTACCCCCGACGCGACGAGCCGGTGCGCCAGCCGATTGGCGCGCGCCTCCAGCTCCCCGTACGAAAGGACGGTGTCGCCGAACTCCACGGCCGTCGCACCCGGGGCGCGCGCCGCCCGCGCGGCGAAGGCACCGGGCACCGTCGTCGACGGGAACGGGCGCGCGGTGTCGTTCCGCTCCACGACCGTCCGCCGCCGCTCGCCCGGGGTGAGGACGTCGAAACCACCGAGCGGACGGTCGGGATCGGCGGTCACGGCCCCCAGGAAGTGCAGGAACCGCCTCTGGTGCGCGCCCAGTTCGGCATCGGAGTAGAGCGCGGGGTTCGCGTCGACGTCGACGCGCGGCTCGCTGCCGTCGGACCGGTCGTAGACGGAGAAGGACAGGTCCTCGACCGGCCCGTTGGAGAGGTTGTGCGCGGTGGCGCGGACACCGGCGAACTCCAGCCGGTAGTAGAAGGACATGACGTTGACCACGGGGCCGAACGTGACCTGCCCCGGCCCCTCTTGGCCCAGGTCCCTGCGCAGGTCCTCGCCCCGGTAGCGCTGGTGCTGCCGCGACGCGGCCGTCTCGTCGGCCACCTGCCGGACGAGCGCGGAGAGCCCCCGCTCGGGACGTACGCGCAGCCGCAGGGGCACCACGTTGGCCACCATCCCGGGAACGGCCAGCTCGGCGGGGTCGGTGCGCCCCGTCACGGGCACGCTCAGCACGACGTCCCGCTTGCCGGTGAGGCGGTGGAGGTACGCGGCGACCGCGGCAATCCACGCGGCGGGCCAGGTCGCGCCCGACTGTCGTGCGGCGCCGCGCAGCGCGGCCATGGCGGGGGCGGGCAGGTCGCCCGTACGGCGCAGGAAGCCGCCCGACGGCGTGGCGCGGCGGCCCGCCGGGCTGACCGGATCCGTGTGGTCGGACAGTCGGCCCCGCCAGAACTCCCGGTCCAGCGCCTGCTGTTGGGACCCGGCGTAGGCGGTGTCACGGGACAGGAGGGTGTCCAGGGGGCCGAAGGCGGGGCCCCTGAGCGGGGCGCCGTCGGCCAGCGCGGTGTAGGTCTTGGCCACGCGCCGCGCGACGAGCGACATGCTGAACCCGTCGACCACGATGTGGTGGACGCGCTGGTACCACAGGAAGCGGTCCGGCGCGAGCTCGAACAGGGCCTGGCGGAACAGCGGGCCGCGCGCGAGGTCGACCGGGGTGGCCAGCTCCTCGCGCATCCACGCCACGGCCGCCGCGTGCGGGTCGGGCGCCGCGCGGAGGTCGGCCCGGTGCATCGACCAGTCGAGGGAGGGCACGACGACCTGCCGGGGACCGTTCGCGTCGGCGCTGAACCGCACGCGCAGCGAATCGGTCTCGTCCACCACGCTCCGTACCGCGCGCTCGAACAGGTCCGGGTCGACCGGTCCCGGGATGTCGAAGTACTCGCCCGTGTTGTACGCCGGGCTCCCCGCGTGCAGATGGTGGGCGAACCAGATGCCCGACTGCGCCGACGTCAGTGGCGAACTCATGTCGCGACCCTCCTGAAGGGGGAGAGGACCGAGGAGAGGGTCTTGGCGAAGGTGTCGACGTACGGGTCCGACAGCATGTCGAAGTGGTTGCCCGGCACGTCGAACACGCTCAGCCCGCCGTCGGTGTGCCGCTGCCACAGCGCGGGACGCACCTTGGGGGTGCGGCGCGTGGGGTGCACGTCGGTGCTCACGAAGAGGTGGACCGGCGTACGCAGCACCGCCGTCGAGAGGTAGCGCGAACCGGCCTCGCCGTTCGCGGCGAAGACGCGCTCCATGCGGCCCAGCAGCTCGGAACGTTCGGGGGCGGGAAGTTCGCCCGGCCCCGCACCGATCCTGAACGGCGCCCTCCCGTTTCCGGCGCCGTCGCCGGCGCCGTCGCCGCGCGGCGCGCCCGGCGCCCCGGCGTCGATGATCCCGAGGAACGCCGGAGCCTCGCCCGCTTCCTCCAGCATCCGCGCCACCTCGAAGGCGACGAGCCCGCCGAAGGACCACCCCATCAGCAGGTACGGCCCCTCGGGCGCCACCTTCCGCATTTCGCGGAGATAGCGCTCCGCCTGCTCCTCGACGGTGCCGAGCGGCTCCTCGTCGGTGCCGTAGCCGACGGCCTCGATGCCGAAGACCGGCCGGTCCGTGCCGATGAGCCGCGTCAGCGGGAGGTAACCGGCCACGCCGCCGCTCTGCGGATGCACCAGGAACAGCGGTGCCCGCCCCGCCCCGCCCTCCACCAGGGGGACGAGGAGCCGTCGCAGTGCGGCCGGTGCTGCGGGCAGTTCCGCGCACAGGGCCTCGACGGTGGGGTGGCGGAACACCGTGTTGAGCGGTACGCGCACCCCCAGCTCCCGGTCGATCTCCTCCATGAGCCGGACCGCCCTGAGCGAATGCCCGCCCAGGTCGAAGAAGTTGTCGCGCACGCCGACCTCCGCCGAGCCCAGGACGCGCTGCCAGATCCTGGCCATCCGGAGCTCCAGCACGTCCCTCGGGGGCAGGACAGGGGCGGCGGGGTCCCGGCGGGCGGGTGCGGGCAGGGCGCCGCGGTCCACCTTGCCGTTCGTGGTCAGCGGAAGCCGGTCCAGCGCCGTCAGGGTCGCGGGGACCATGAACTCGGGCAGGGACTCGCGCAGGGCCTGCCGAAGCGCGGCGAGATCCCCACCGACGTCCTGCCGGTGCGCGTCGGGATTCTCCCCGGCGTCCTGCCGGAGCACGTCGGGATCCCCTCCGGCGTCCTGCCGGACCACGTACCCCGCCAACTCGGCGTCGGCGCCGGTGCCGCGCACGGTGACCACGGCCCTGGTGACGCCGGGCAGTGCGCACAGCGCGGCCTCGATCTCCCCGAGCTCGATGCGGTACCCCCGCACCTTCACCTGCTCGTCGGTGCGGCCCAGGAAGACGAGGCTGCCGTCCGGCAGGTACCGGGCCAGGTCGCCCGTCCGGTACAGCCGCCCGCCGCTGCCGTACGGATCGGGGACGAACCGCTCGGCGGTCAGTCCCGGCCTGCCGGCGTACCCGCGGGTGACCCCGACGCCGCCGATGTGGATCTCGCCGGGAACGCCGACCGGCACCGGGTTGCCCGCCCGGTCCAGCAGGTGGACCCGGAGGTTGCCGAGCGGGCGGCCGATCGGGACGGAGGCCCCGGGCCCGTCCAGGTCCCGCTCGGCGTCCACGCGGTGGGTGACGGCGCCGACGGACGCCTCGGTGGGGCCGTAGCCGTTCCACAGGGTCGACACCACGCCGAGCAGTCGGCGCGCCAGCCTGGGCTGGAGCGCCTCGCCCACGCAGATCGCCTGGAACCTGCCGCCCCGCCAGCCGCTGTCGAGCAGCAGCAGCCAGGTGGCCGGGGTAGCCATGAGGGTGGTGACGTCGAACCGGCGCAGCATGTCCGCGAGCCGCGGCCCGTCGACGGCGACCTCCGAGGGGGCGATCACCACGCTCGCGCCCCTGGCCAGGGGCATGAAGACCTGCGGGACGAGGACGTCGAAGGAGATCGACGCCACCGAAGCGACGACGTCGGTGCGGTCGAGGCCGAGCTGACGGCCGCGTACCACCAGGTAGTTGACGACGCCCTCGTGGGGCACCAGCACGGCCTTGGGGCGGCCCGTGGAGCCCGAGGTGTAGATCGAGTACGCGAGGTTGGCGGGCACCGCGAGGGGCGGCAGCGGCTCGTCGGGCCACGCCGCGATCCGCTCCGCCTCGGTGTCCGTCCACACCACGTCGGCGCCGCTTCGCGGGAGCCGGTCGGCCAGCGACCGCTCGGTGACCAGCAGCGGTACCCGCGCGTCGGCCAGCATGAACGCCAGGCGCCGCTCGGGGAGTTCGGGGTCGAGCGGCAGGTAGGCCGCGCCCGCCTTGAGCACGGCCAGCAGGGCCACGACCAGGTCGACCGACCGGGGCAGGCACACGCCGACCAGGCACTCGGGGCCCGCGCCCCGGTCGCGCAGGTGCCGGGCCAGGCGGTTGGCGCGGCGGTCGAGCTCCCCGTACGTGAGCCGCCGGTCGCCGCAGTGGACGGCGGGTGCTTCGGGGGTGTGCCGCGCGTGGTGCTCGACCAGCTCGTGCAGGCACAGTTCGGAGGGGACCGGCTCGGCTTCGCCGGCCGCCTCCCGCAGGTCCTCGTGCTCGGCCCCGGTCAGCAGCTCCAGCCGGGAGAGGGGGAGGCCGGGGTCGTTCGCGGCGCTGTCGAGGAGGCGCAGGTAGTGGCCGACCAGGCGCCGCACGGTCGGGCGGTCGAAGAGGTCCCGGTCGAACGCGAAGGTGCCGGTCGTGCCCGAAGGCCGCTCGGCCACCACGAGGCTGAGGTCCACCTTGGCGGTGCCGTTGTCCAGTTCGACCTGCTCCACCTCGACGCCCGGCAGCCGGGGGCGGGCGGCGTCGCCGGACAGGCCCGCGAACAGCACCTGGAACAGCGGGTTGCGGTCGGCGCCGCGGTCCGGCCGCAGCTCCTGGACGAGCCGCTCGAAGGGGACGTCCTGATGGGCGTAGGCGTCGACCGCGGTGCGGCGGACCCGGCCGAGGAGCTCGGCGAAGCCGGGGTCGCCCGACAGGTCGGTCCTGACGACCACCGTGTTGATGAACGCGCCGACCAGCCCTTCGAGTTCGGGGCGGGAGCGGCCCGCGACCGGCGTGCCGACCGCCACGTCGTGCTGTCCGCTGTAGCGGGCGAGCAGCGCCTGGAAACCGGCGAGCAGCGTCATGAACAGGGTGGTGCCGTGCCGCTGCCCCACCAGCCGCAGCCGGTCCACCAGTTCGTCGGGGAAGGCGAAGGTGACCCGCTCGCCGCGCCCCGAACGGACCGGGCCGCGCGGCCGGTCGGTGGGCAGGTCCAGGGTGGCCACGTCCGCGAGCCGCTCGCGCCAGTGGTCGAGCTGTTCCCGCAGCCGCTCGCCGGCGAGCCGGTCCCGCTGCCAGTGGGCGAAGTCCGCGTACTGGATCGTCTGCGCGGGCAGTTCGTGCTCCCGGCCCCCGGTCCGGCTCAGGTACATCGCGGAGAGGTCGTTCCACAGCAGCGGCATCGACCAGCCGTCGACCGCGATGTGGTGGACGACGACCACCAGGAGGTGGTCGTCCTCGTCGATCCGGATCAGCGTCGCGCGCAGCAGCGGGGCGCGGGTCAGGTCGAACGGGCGCCGGATCTCGTCGTGGGCGAGCGCGAGGGCCCGCCGCACGCGGTCCTCGACGCGGCTTTCCCCGGTGCCCTCGCCGTGCTCCTCCCCGGTGTCCTCGCCGTGCTCTTCCACGGTGTCCGCTCCGGGGGCGGCGCGCAGGTCGACAAGGGCCGGTTCGCAGGGTTCCGCCGGGGAGACCGAGGGCTCGGGGCGGCCGTCCCGCTCGGTGAAGACCGTGCGCAGCACCTCGTGGCGGCGCACCAGGTCCGAGAAGGCGTGTCCGAGCGCGGCGGTGTCGAGGGGGCCGCGCAGCCGGAAGACCTCATGGACGTTGTAGAGGGCGGAGCCTTCGGAGAGGTGCTCGACCAGCCACATGCGCTCCTGCGTGTACGAGGCCGTGCGCGCGCCCTCGGGGCGGCGCGGCACTCCGGACGCCGCGGCGCCGCCCTCGGCGGCACGGCGCCGGGCGGCGCTGACGCGCTGGTCGAGCAGGGCGCGGGCGGCAGCGGCCCGGCCGGGGTCGGGAGGCGTGTCGGGGCCGGGGCGGCCCTGGTGCTGCGTCATGGTCGCTGGTCCTCTCCGGCGGGAAGCGGGGCCGGGTGGGAGTGGGTGCTGTCGAGGTCCGCCAGCAGCGCCGCTTCGATGCTCTGGGCCAGTTCCGCGACGGTGGGGTGGTAGAACAACAGGGGCAGGGGCAGTTCGACGTCGAGCGCCCGGCCGAGCCGTGACATGGCCTTCGCGGCGACCAGCGAGTGTCCGCCCAGCGCGAAGAAGTCGTCGTGCACGCTGCCGGGAGCGACGTCCAGCACCTCGGCCCAGACGTCCATGACGAGCAGTTCGGTCTCGGTGGGCCGCGCGCCGTCCGGCGCCACCGGGCCCGCGCCGTCCGGCCTGGGCCCGGAAGCGGACCGGTTCGCGCGCGGGGAGAGGTGCGCCGCCCAGTGGGACACCGGACGCTCGGGGTCGTCGACGAGCAGGCCGACCAGCTTCAGGTAGTCGTCGGCGAGACGCTCCACGGTGCCGCGGTCGAAGAGGTCGGCGGCGTAGCGGAGCGCGCCGGTGAAGCGGTCGCCGCGGTCGGTGAGGGAGACCTCGACGTCGAACTTGACGATCTCGTACGGGACGTCGTGGGCGCTCACGTCGAGTCCGGGCAGTCCGGAGGGGAGCGGGGGCGGCCCCTCCAGCTGGAACATGACGGTGAACAGGGGGTGCTGGCCGAGGTCGCGCTCCGGGCGCAGTTCCTCCACCAGGCGGTCGAAGGGCACGTCCTGGTGGGCGTAGGCGTCCACCGCGCAGCGGCGCACCCGGGCGAGGGCCTCGGTGAAGCTGGGGTCGCCCGACAAGTCGGTGCGCAGGGCGAGGGTGTTGACGAAGAAACCGATCAGCGGCTCCACCTCGATGCGGGTCCGCCCGGACATCGGGGTGCCCACCGTGACGTCGGGCCGGTCCGAGTGGTGCGCGAGCAGCAGCTGGAACGCGGCCAGCAGCGTCATGAACGGGGTCGTCTCGTGGGTGCGCCCCAGCGCGCGTATCCGCTCGGTGAGTTCCGCCGGGAACTCCACGTCGACCTGGTCCCCGCGTCCCGACCACAGGGCGGGGCGGGGCCGGTCGGTGGGGAGCGGGGCCGGGCCCGTTCCCGCCAGCCGTTCCCGCCAGTGGTCGAGCTGTTGCCGCAGGGCGGGGCCGTCGAGGTACTTCCGCTGCCAGTCGGCGAAGTCCTCGTACTGGAGGGGAAGGTCGGGCAGGTCGAAGGGCTCGTCGGCGACCGCGGCCCGGTACGCGGCGGAGAACTCCTGCCACAGCACCGAGACCGACCAGCCGTCGGCGGCGATGTGGTGGAACACGAGCACCAGCAGGTGGTCGTCGTCGGCGACGCGGACCAGCCGGGCGCGCACCATCGGGGCCGTACCGAGGTCGAAGGGGGTCGCCGCGTCCTGGGCCACCCACGCGCGGGCCCGCTCCTCCGCCCGCGCCACAGGCAGGCGGGTCAGATCGGTCAGGGTCGGTACGAACGTGTCGACCGGCTCGGTGACCTGGTACGGACTGTCGTCGACCACGGTTATCCTGCTGCGCAACACCTCGTGCCTGCGCACCACTTCGGTCAGCGCCGACACCAGCGCCCCCCGGTCCAGGGGGCCTTCGAGGCGGATCGCCACCGGCACGTTGTGGTCGGGTCTGCCGGGTCTGAGCCGGTCGAGGAACCACAGTCGTTGTTGCGCGAACGACAACGTTGCCGCAGACTCCACGCACCGTTCGGACGAAGGCATGACGGATTCACCTTTCGCGGCGTTCGGGAACTTTCGCGGTGTTCGGGAACTCCGCAAAGACATGGAAAGCCCCCCGCTGATTCGCTACGTCGCGAACAGTAAGAACGACGCTAGTCGACGCCCGCCCGGCTCGGCAAGATCACGTAGGCGGTCCGCCATCAATAAATCTTTTCGTTGCATCCCGACAGGATCGATGGTTAGCATCACGTCGTCGAACGCCAACCCGCTGTTCCGGGCCATGAGATAAACGGTTGCCCGGGTGCCGACGGCGGGGAAGTTCAGGCGTAGTCGCTGGTCGGATGTGCTCTCGGGGGCGTGGGAGCGCTGTGTGCGATCGGCGGGACAGACTCGGCTCAAATATTACCGGGCAGTATTGCTCGGTAATTCGGTGCTGCCCGAAGAGCGTTTTGTCGGTGCTCTTTCATTTGGGTCGTCGCCTGAGTCCAATGCTTTAGAGACCCCTGTTGCGGGCATGCGGATGCGCCTGCGCGAGGGAACTCCAGGAACTCGGAGAAGTCATGACGCGACAGCGGAACTTGGTGAGTTCCTTTATTTCTCACGCCGAAGGTCACCCCGACGACCCGGCGTTGGTCTGGCACGGAGAAGGGACGACCTACCGCGAACTGCGCGAGCTGGCGGAGCGGGAGCGCGCGCGGCTCGTCCGGCTCGCGCCGGGCGCGGAGGAGCCGATCGGCGTCCTGGCCGCCAAGTCGCCCGCGGTGATCGCACTGGTGCTCGCCTGTCTGATGGAGGGACGCCGGTTTCTCCTGCTGTCACCCTTGCTGACGGCTGAGACGCGCGATCGGTTGTCCGAGCAGGCAGGTTGCTCGCACGTGCTGACACCGCTGGACCCGGCGGCGCCCCCGGCCGGGCAGGGCGCGCAGGCGGGACCGCACCCGCCCGCGGAGTCCGACGTGTCCTTCATGTTCACCACCTCGGGTTCCACCGGGCAGCCGAAGGTCGTGCCGCTGAGCACGGGCGCGGTGGACCGCTTCACCGACTGGGCGGGCGAGCACTTCGGCATCCGCCGGGGAACGACCGTGCTCAACTACGCGCCGCTCAACTTCGACCTGTGCCTGCTGGACGTCTGGACCACGCTCAAGAACGGCGGCCGCGTCGTCCTGGTCGACCCCGCGCGGGCCACCGACGGCCGCCACCTCCTGGACCTCGTCGCCGACCACGACGTCCGGATCGTCCAAGCGGTGCCGATGTTCTACCAACTGCTCGCCGACGCGGCCGAGCGGCGCGGCCTGCGGCTCGACGCCGTCGAGCACGCCGTCTTCACCGGAGACAGCATGCCCGTCCGCTGCCTCGCCCGGCTTCCCGGACTGTTCGGCAGGGCACGGCTCTCCAACGTCTACGGCTGCACCGAGACCAACGACAGCTTCCTCCACGAGGTCGACCGCGCCGAAGCGCTGGATCGCCCGGTCCCCATCGGCAGGCCCCTGCCCGGAGTGCACGCCGTGATCGTCGACGCCGACGGCGGGATCCTGTCAGGACCCGGCACCGGCGAACTCCACGTCCGCACACCGTTCCAGACCGAGGGCTACCTCGGAGGAGGCGGCGGGGCGGAGAAGTTCGTCACCCACTTCGACGGGGAGCGCGAACGGCGCTACTTCCGCAGCGGCGACCTGGTGCGCCGCGACCCCGACGGCCGGATCACCCTGGAAGGCCGCAACGACCACCAGGTCAAGGTGCGCGGCGCCCGGGTCAACACCCACGAGGTCGAACAGGTGCTGCTCAAGCACCCCGAGGTCGTCGAGGCGGCCGTGCTGCCCGTGCCCGACCCCGTCGCGGGCCGCCTCCTGCACGGCGTCGTCCGCCGGGCCCCCGGCAGCGGACTCAACACGCTGCGGCTGCGCGGCCACTGCGCCGGACTGCTGCCCGCCACCGCGATCCCCACGACCCTGCTGATCGTGGACGACCCCTTGCCGCGGACGTCCACCGGCAAGATCTCCCGCGCACTCGTCGAGAAGGCCCACCCCCCGCACGGTCGAACGAAGGAACGCTGAAATGTCGCACGACACGGTTGTCAAGCAGTTCATCATCGAGGAGTTCCTGCCGGACGTCGGCATCGACGAACTCGCCTCCGACTACGACCTGGTGGCCGGCGGGGTCATCGACAGCCTCGGCCTGCTCAAGACGATGGCCTGGCTGGAGGACAGGTTCGACCTGCGCGCCGACGAGATCGACCTCGACCCCGACCACTTCCGCACCGTCGGCGCGATCGGCTCCTTCATCGAGCGGGCGCGGGCGCAACAGGCAGGGACCGAGTAGCGATGCACGAAGTGCCCCTGGCACTGCTCACCCGGGAACGGCCCGTCGAGCAGGAGATGTGGCGGTCCTTCTGGGACCGGCTGCACGAGGGCGGCCTGCGGCGCGGCGAGACGGTGGCGCTGCTGGCCTCGCTCGCCACCCGCATGCCGGACCGGGAGACCCTGCACGGATTCCTGCGCTCGCTGGAGGAACGCCGCCCCCGGCCCGTCGCGCGGCTGGACGGCGCGGCCAACATCGTCGGCACCGGCGGCGGCCCCGGCACCTTCAACATCTCCACCGCAGCGGCGTTCGTCGCCGCCGCGCTGGGGGTGCGCGTGGTCAAGACGGGCTCGCGCGCCTGTACGAGCACCTGCGGCTCGCACGACCTGCTGGAACTGCTCGGCATCCCCCTGACCGCCTCGTACGAACAGACCGGTGCCGCACTGGACCGGTACGGCATCGCCTTCCCCGGGCCCTTCGTGTACCCGCGCGAACTGATGCTGCTGGCGAAGAGCGTCCTGCCGCTCGACCCGCGCACGCTCGGCCGGTTCGTCAACGCGGTCGGGCCGTTCCTGGCGGCGATGCCCGTGTCGTACCAGCTGATCGGCGTCGCGGACCACGCGCTGCTGCCCCGGCTGCGGTACGTCGCCGACCGCACGGCCGACCGGAGGATCTGGCTCTGCGGCAACGCCCTGGGGGTCGACGAACTGGTCAGCTCCGTCGACAACGTCATCCACGTCAACGACGGCACGACGCGGCACCTGCGGGCCGACGCGCCCGGCGGCACCACCCTCACCGGCCTGCGGCCGGTCGGCCGCCCCGACCAGGTGGCCGAGCACTTCCTCGACGTGCTCCGCGGCGGGGGCGGGCGGCTCGCGACGCGCACCGTCGCGCTGAACGCCGCCGCACTCGCCGTCGCGAGCGGGCTCGTCGACGACTGGGACGAGGCCAGGGCGGCCGCGGCCGACGCCCTGACCGGCGGCGCCGCACTCGACCTCGTCAACCGGCTGCGGGCGGACACGGCCGCTGGCGGGAGGGGACCGCGATGAGCGGGTTCTTCGCGCGGCGGGAGCCCGGCGCGCCCGGCCTCGCCCTGTTCCTCAACGCGGGGGACCCGCCCCTGCCCGTCCTGGCCGACCTCGTGCGGATGCTCGACGACTGCCGGGTGGACTGCCTGGAACTGGCCGTGCCCTTCCCCGACTCGGTCACGGACGGGGAGACCAACCGGCGCTCCGCGCGCCGGGCGCTGGCGCAGGGCGTCGGCCTCGACGAGGTGCTCGACTTCCTGCGCCTGGTCCGGCCCCGCCTGAGCCACCTGCGGGTGGCGCTGCTGGCGGACTGGAGCCACACCGTCAAACCGATGCCGCTGCCGGACTTCGTCGGCAGGGTCGCCGACTCGGGCGCCGACGGGCTGCTCGTCCACGGCCTGCCGCCACGGCTGCGGACCGGCTGCCGCGAAGCGGCACGGGACGCGGGCCTGCCGCTGGTGGCGACCTGCTACGCGAGCTCCACCGCCGAGGTCAGGGCCGACGCGGCCGCACACGCCACCGCGTACCTCTACCTGGTGGCCCACTACGGCCGCAGCGGCGGCGGACCCGCCGCCGAGAACCCCCGACTGGCCGACGCCCTCGCGCGGTTGCGCGGGACGACGACCGCCCCCGTCGCGGTCGGCTTCGGCATCAGGACCAGGGACGACATCGAGAGGGTGCACGCCCTGGGCGCCGACGCCGCGGTCGTGGGCAGCGCCGGCGTCGCCCGCGTCGAGCGCGCCCTGGCCCAACAGGTCGACGTGGTCGACGAGTTCCACACCTTCGTACGAACCCTTCTTCCCGCACGACAGAACCGCACCACCGAACCAGGCAGGAGTTCCACCCCATGATTGTCCGACGTTTTGACGATGTGGCGGCCGTCGACTGGGGCAACGGCCTCAGCCGCAGATTCCTGGTCGAGTCCGACGGCATGGGCTACTCGCTGACCGACACCACGGTACGGGCGGGCACCAAGTCCCCCCTGGAGTACCGGCGTCACCTGGAGGCGTGCTACTGCATCAGCGGCACGGGCGAAGTGATCGACTCCGCCGGCACGTCCCACGCGATCGAACCCGGCACGCTCTACGCGCTCGACCAGCACGACGCCCACTTCCTGGTCGCGGGACCGGACGAGGACCTGCGGCTGGTCTGCGTCTTCTCGCCCGCGCTGCACGGCGGGGAACGGCACAGCCTGGACTCGTCCGAGTTCTCCCAGTACTGAACGGGACCGACGCATGATGCGATGGAACGCCGACCAGAAGGCCCTGCGCGAAGGCCTGCGCCACTGGCACGAGGCACTCAGCGCGGGCCACATCGAGCGGGACGCGGCCGCCGCCTTCCCGTACGAGCAGTGGAAGCTGATCCAGCGGACCGGGATCCTCGGCCTGCCCTTCGACGAACAGTGGGGCGGACTCGGCCAGTCCCTGCTCACCACCATGTACGTCCTGGAGGAACTGGGCGCCGGATGCCGGGACGGCGGGCTGAACTTCTCGGTCGCCACCCACATGGTCAGCGTCGGCGTCCCCCTCCAGCGCTTCGGCTCACCGGCGCTCAAACAGCGCTACCTGCCCGGGATCTGCTCGGGCGGGACGATCGGGGCGCACGCGATCACCGAGCCGGAGAGCGGATCCGACGCGCTGGCCATGCGGACGACGGCCACGCGCGAGGGCGAGGACTTCGTGCTGCGCGGCGGCAAGTGCTTCGTCAGCAACGGCCCGGTGGCCGACGTGTTCGTGGTGTACGCCAGGACGCACCCGGACGGCGGACCGCTGGGCATCACCGCCTTCCTCGTGGAGCGGGACACCCCGGGGCTCACCGTCGGCGCGCCCGTCGGCAAGATGGGCCTGCGCACGTCCCCGCTGGGCGACCTGTACTTCGACGACTGCCGGATCCCCGCGTCCGCCGTCGTCGGCCGGATCGGCTCCGGCTTCCTGGTCCTGGACCACGTCATGAAGTGGGAGATCCTCTGCTCCTTCGTCATCAACGCGGGGCAGATGGGGCACCGGCTGGAGCGCTGCGTCGAGCACGCGAGGACCCGCACCCAGTTCGGCAGGCCGATCGGCGCCAACCAGGCCGTCGCCCACCGGATCGTGGACATGCGGACCGGCCTGGAGACCGCCCGCAAGTGGCTCTACGACACGGCACGGCGGCTGACGGACGGCGAGAACGTCACGACGGACGTCGCCACCAGCAAACTGCTCACGAGCGAGAGCAACGTCGCCTCCGCGCAGGCCGCCGTGCAGATCTTCGGCGGCCAGGGGTACCTCACGGAGTGCGGCCTGGAGAAGGACCTGCGGGACGCGACCGCGAGCACCCTCTACTCGGGCACGTCGGAGATCCAGCGCAACCGCATCGCGTCGATGCTGGGGTTGTGACGCCCGGTGCTGGTCAAGATCTGCGGCGCCACCGCCGCCGACGAGGTGGAACTGCTCGCGTCGGCGGGCGCCGACCTCGTCGGCGTGTGGCACGGCGTCCCCGGCGGCCGTACCGAACTGTCCCCGCGGCAGCTGTCCGACCTGGCGGCGGCCGCGCACCGCACCGGGCGCGTCCGCCCCGTCCTGGTCACCTTCCTGAACGACGCGGCGGCGCTGCGCGACGTACTGGCCCGCGCCCGGATCGACTGGGTCCAACTGCACGGCTACCAGACGCCGGGCACGGTCCGGGCGCTGAAGGACACGGGAGGCCCCACCGTGGTCAAGGTCGTGCACCTCGGCCCTGGAGGCGCGGCCGCCTGCCCCGAACTGCCCCTGATCCGCTCGTACGAGCGGGCGGGAACGGACCTCTTCCTCATCGACGCGACGACCGCCGACGGCCGCCTGGGCAGCACGGCGCGACAGCTCGACGGCCGGGCCGTCCTGGACGTCGTGGACCGCATGTCGCGGCCGTTCCTGCTGGCCGGTGGCATCACGGGGGACAGCGGGCCCGGCCACCGGGCCGTGGTGGAACACCCCCTGTTCCGCGGCATCGACGTGGACACGGCGGCCAAGGACCCCGGCAGCGGCCGGATACGGGCCGAGCGGGTCGCGGACGTGGTCCGGGGCTGGCGGACGGCCGGCGGCGGCCCGGAGGAGGCGGCATGACGGGCGCGTTCACGGCGGCGCTGCTGGCCGCCCGCAGGCCGGTGGTCATGGAGCTCAAGCGGCAGGACGCCACGGGCCGCGACCTGTTCGGCGGACGGTCCGTCGAGGAGATCGTGGCCGCGTACGAGGACGTCGGCGCGCCGTGCCTCTCCGTGGTGACCGGCCACTGGTTCGGCGGCACCGGGTCGCTGCTGCGCGACGTCGTGCGGGCCACGCGACTCCCGGTACTCCAGAAGGACTTCATCACCCGGCGGAGCCAACTGGAGCAGGCGGCACGGGACGGCGCGTCCGCCGTGCTGCTCACCGCGGCCCTCCTGCCCAGGAGCACCCTGGGCAGCCTCGTCGAGTACGGCGCGGGGCTCGGCCTGACCCCGTTCGTCGAGGTGACGACGGAGGCGGAGGCGCTGCGCGTGCCGCACGCCGAGGACTGCGTGATCGCGGTCAACAACAAGGACATCACCGCCCGCGAGCGCGGCGCGGGCGACGTCGCACGGAGCTTCGGACTGCTGCCCGCCCTGCGGCGCACCGGCACCCCCTGCCCGGTCAGTGCCAGCGGCATCGAGCGGCCGGCCGTCGCGGCCCGGCTGGTGCGGGAGGGCTTCGCCGGAGTGCTCGTCGGCGCGGGACTCCTGCGGACGGACGACCTGCCGGGCTGGCTCGACGACTTCGACCGCGAACGCCGCGAACCGTCCTGATCGAGCACCGGACGCAGGGACCGGCCTGGACGCCGGGCACCCGACCCGCACCGCACACACCCCCAACAGCAGGAGGCAGGCACATGAGCGACACCGCAGTCGAGCAGTGGAAGGTCGTCGTCAACGACGAGGAGCAGTACTCGATCTGGAGCGCCGACCGCGAGTCCCCGGCGGGCTGGCGCGAGGTCGGCGTACAGGGCGCGAAGGACGAATGCCTCGCGCACATCGACCGCGTGTGGACCGACATGCGCCCCCTGAGCCTGAGGCAGCACACCGCCGCGGAATCGGGCACCGCGTGAACCGGGCGCCCGCCACGGCCGCGCGGGCCGAACCGACCCGGCCGCCCCTGCTCTCCACCACCCTGCGCATGGAGCCCGATGACGTGCGGGCGTGGGTCGTCGTGGACCGCGTGGTCGACGGCCTCGCCATGGGCGGCACCAGGATGACCGCGACCGTCACCGAAGGGGAGCTGGCCCGTCTCGCCAGGGCCATGACCGACAAGCTCGCGCTCGTCGACCTGCCCATCGGGGGCGCCAAGGCCGGCATCGCGCCCGCGCCCGGAGCGCCGGTCGAACGCCTTGAGACGATGCGCTCGTTCGGCCGCGCGGCGGCCCCGCTGCTGCACGGCGGGGTCTACCTCGGCTGCGACCAGGGCACCACCTACGCGGACCGGCGGACGGCCTTCGACGCCGCCGGATACGACGTCGCCCACCGGCCGGGCGCGACCCGGCTCACCGTCGGCTGGGACGAACTGTGGACCCACATGGCCGACGTCACCGGGTTCGGCGTGGCCGTCGCGGTGCTCGGCGCCCTGCGCGCGGCGGGCACGCGGACCCCGCAGCGCATCGCGATCCAGGGGTTCGGCACGGTCGGGCGCGCGGTCGCGGGCCACCTGTCCGACCACGGGCACCTGATCGTGGCCGTCGCCGACGTGCGGGGCACGATCGAGGACCAGAGCGGACTCCCGGTCGCCGCCCTCACCGCGATCACCAGCAGCGACGGCACTGTCGACCGGACGCGGCTGCCCGCGTCGGCCCGGGTGCACGCGTCGGCGGGCGCGTGGCTGAACGTCGACGCCGACGTCCTCGTCCTCGCGGCGTCCGCCGCGGCGGTCGGGGCGGACGAGGTGCCCGGGGTCAGGGCCGGGACGGTGGTCGAGGGCGGGAACATGAGCTGTACGGAACCGGCCCGCCGACTGCTGCGCGAGGCCGGTCACACCGTCCTGCCGGACGTGGTCGTCAACGTGGGAGGCGCCGCGGCGACCGGCTGCGTCCTGGCCGGAATCGCCCCGTCCGACCTGCCGCTGCCGCGCCTGTCCGCCTGGCTGCGGGACTGGATCTCCACCAGGATCACCAGGAACTGCGAACTCGTCCAGGAACTGCACGCCTCGGGCAGCGCCGACCCGGTCGCCCGACTGCTCGCCGAGAAGGGGGTGCACCGGGCCCCCGCCGTATGACGGCCGCGTCCCCCGCTTCCCTCCGTCCCGGCTTCCCCGCCTCGCCGTTGGAGGTCTGTTGGGGACGTGTTGGTGTGGCCGGAAAGAATCCCCCCGGCAAGGGAAGTTCCGACAAGGGGGAGCACGGGATGGCAGGGCGGCCGAACGGCGGCGGAGCGGACGGCGTCGCGGGGGAGGACCTCTTCCCGGAACTGCGCCGGATCAAAGCGGCATCGCGGCTGAGCTACAACCGGCTCGCGGGCAGGACGCACTACAGCCGCTCCTCCTGGGAACGCTTCCTCAACGGGAAGCAGCTTCCCACCAAGGTCGCGATCGAGGAGTTCGCCGAAGCGGCGGGGCAGGCCCCCGGGCCGCTGCTCGCCCTGCTGGAGACGGCGTCCGTCAGCAGGGCCCTCCCGGGGAAGGGGCCGGGGGGCGCGGCGGGCTGCCGGGCCCCGGCGGCCGCCGCGACGGCGGAGCGCCCCCGGTGGAAGACGGCGGACTCCGCGCCGGAGCGCCGCTTCCACTGGGACGCGCTCCTGCGTACGACCGCCGTCGTCGTGGTGGGCGGCCTGATCGGCAGCGCGCTGACGCTGTACTCGGCGGACCAGGCGACGCGGATGCGCCGCAGAAGGGCGCCGCGGATTCCGTGACCCCTTCGGTCCGTGCCCCCTCCAGCTCCAGTCGGGGGAGCGTGCCGATCAGTCGGGGAGCGTGCCGAACAGCATGTTTCCCGCGCAGCCGCGCTCCTCGCTGGTGAAGTAGTCGCCGAACGCCTCGCTGAGTTCGTCCAGGCTGATCGCGCCGTCGCCGTTGGTGTCCAGTCGGCGGGTCACGGTGAGGGTGTCCTCCTGGGCCACCCCGAAGGCCCGGAGCAGACGTTGGGCCTCCTGGGGGTCCAGGGTGTTGCTGCCGTCGGTGTCCGCGGTCGCGAGGACGGCCACCACCATCGGCAGGACGTGCGTGCCGTACGCCTTCGGGGTGCCCGCGAGCCGGGACACGGCCGTTTCGAACGTGTCGCGGTCCAGGCGCGTGCGCGGTGTGCCCCCGTCGGCGGCGCACAACTGCCGCCAGCACTCCCGGAACGCCTCCGCCAGGCCGGTGGCCTTGGGGGAGTGCGCGGCGTGCCCGAAGGCCGTGGCGATGCTGCCCGCCGCGCGCTGCCAGTCGGACCCGTCGATCAGGCCGTCCCCGTCCTTGTCGAACAGGCCGAAGAGCGCCCGGTGCTTGGCGGCCAGGAACGGCGCGACCGCTGCGCCGTCGGGGGCCGGGCCGGACACGGGGGACTTCAGGGCGGCCGTCGTCAGGTAGGAGCGCGCGACGGGGTTGGCCGAGGCGGCGAGGCGGGGCGAGCGGCCCTGGTCGATGGAGTCGAGGTAGTCGCACGTGGCGCGGTACCCGGCGGCGGCGCGGCGCTCGATGGCGGCGCACTCCTCGCGCACGGTGGCGCGCCGCGGCATGCTCGCGGCCTCTTCGCCCGCCTCGCCGCTCGGCAGGATGTGCACCCGTACGCCGGGGGGCCGGGTGTTGAGGATCTGCGCCAGCCGGTGGCGCCGGGAGATCTCGAAGGCCGTCGGACCGATCTGCCACGGCCACCTGGGCGGCCGCAGCGGCAGTTCGCGCTGCCGCATCCGCAGGACGTACACGGTGCTCGCGCCGTAGGCGACGGCCCGGCCGACGGGGGTCGTCTCGACGATGCCGCCGTCCACGTAGTGCTCGCCGCCGATCCGCACGGGCGGCCAGAGGCCGGGGATGGCGCAGGAGGCCAGGACGGCGGGGACGAGCGGACCCGAGTCGAAGTACCGGGCGGCGGCGCGCTCGACGGAGGCGGCGACGCACTGGTAGGGCAGCGTCAGGTCCTCGATGCGGGTGTGCGCGCCGAGGTAGGACCCGACCACCTCGTGCAGGCCGTCCATGGACGCGAGCGCCGGACGGCGGTGCACGGCGTTGGCCAGCAGGCCGCGCGGCGTGACGGACATGACCCGCTTGCCCAGCAGGTCCTTCCACAGTTCGGTGAGGGTGTCGCAGAGCGCGGGGGACGGGTCCTTGGCGAGCAGCGCGCCCTGGAGGGAGCCGACGGAGGTGCCGAAGACGAGGTCGGGGACGGTGCCCCGCTCCAGCAGCGCCCGCAACATCCCGACCTGGTAGCCGCCCAGCTTGCCGCCCCCGCCCAGCACGAATGCGGTGCGGCCCGCGGTGCCTTCGGGGGACGGCTCGGGGGACGGCTCGGGGGTGTTCGCTGCGGACATGCTTTCCTCCTGGTCGTACGCGGTGTGCCGGGCGCGGCCCGGGGAGCGGCGGGGCGGGCGGGTGCGGTCCGTCACGGGTGCGCGGCCGACTCCTCGGCGGTGCGGGCGCCTTGGCCGGTACGGGTCGTCAGGACCCACGCGTCCAGCTCCCGCCAGCGGTCGTACAGCCAGGCTTCGAGCGCGTCCGGCTCGCGCGGCACCTCGTGGGACCCGAAGCTCCGCCAGGTGAGGTGCACCGCCGCGGCACGGCCCGGCGGGTAGTCGGCGGCCAGCCGCCAGGGCAGTACGTCCTCCAGACCGGTGTGCCCGACCACCAGCACCTGGGCGCGGGGCGCGGCGGCGAGCAGCGCGGCCGTCCCCCGGACGACCGGCGGCAGCACGCGCGGCATGGCCTCCGCCGCTGCAGCCAGGTCCGGCCTGCCGCGGCGGCGCAACCGCGCGATGCGGGCCCGGCGCCGCCGCTCGCTGAAGTTGGTGCCCTCGGGCAGTACGGCCACGGCGTCCCCCGCCGCCAGCCGGTGCCCCATCGAGACGAGCTCCCGCCCGGCCCTGGCCCGGCCCTCGGCGTTCCACCGCAGGGGCACGACGGACGTCTCCCGCACGATGGCCGCCGCCCCAGGCAGCCAGGTGGCCGCGCTCTTGCACACGCCGTGCGGGCGCTGCCGCAGCACGTTCACGACCAGGTGCACGGCGAGCTGCATGTTCAGCAGCCCCGCGTGCCGCAGCAGGACGACGACGGGCCGTGCGGGGTCCAGGTCGGGTGGCGGCGGGCAGTGCAGCGGCATGCCGATCGAGCGGAGCCCGGGGCCGAAGAACGCCCCGGTCGAGCGCCGCACCATGGCCAGGCCCGTGCCGTCCGGCCCGGACGGCCGGGAGGGCTGGGAGGGCTGGGAGGGCGTACGGGCACCGGAAGGCCCGCGGCCCGCGCGCACGCGCGACAGTCGCGGCCGCAGGGCGCCGAACAGGGTGCTCACCTCGCAGGTGAGCAGGTACGCCGTGCACAGCAGGGCCAGTCGTGCCGCGCCGCGCACCGGCCGCGGCAGCCCGGGGGCGACGATCCGCAGGACCAGCAGCACGGGCGACAGGGCCAGGACGAGCAGGAGGCACACCGCGAAGAGGGTGGCCCGGCTCAGGGCGCGGAACGCGGCGAGCACACGGGGCGGGGCGCCCGCACGGACGCCGCGGGCACTGCCGACGAGTGCTGCGGAGGCCTGCGGCACGGCGACCGCGGGCACGCTCTGCTCGGCTGGGTTCATGATCCATTGGATCTCACAGGCAGGTGGCACCCGCAAACGGAGCCCGCCGTCGTGCGAGGCGGGTGCCACCCTGGTGGAACGCCCCGGTCAGCACGTGGAACGGCGACCGGGCCCGCGCGTGGAACCGCTCAGTCGGCCCGCCCCCAGCCGGGGGTGTCGCCGTGGTAGGAGTACGCGTCGAGCGCGGCGACGGCGGCGAAGGGGTTGCCGTTCTTGTACTGGTCGACCGCGAGGAAGTTGGGCTTGCGGCGGGCGGCCGGCATGCAGAACCGCTCGGCCCTGTTCTGGAGCTTCGCGTTGTCGTTCGTGTACGTCGGGGCCATCGGGACGTCCCGGAAGTGGTTCATCACGAACAGCCGACGGAAGCGGGGCTCCTCCTTGCCGAGCGGGACGTCGCCCCACCGGGAGTAGCAGCTCCAGTTGCCCGCGCCCAGGCCGGGTCCCATGGACCAGTAGTTCTCCACGGTCCAGTGCCGGTCGTGCATGACGCCCAGGTCCTGGAGGCCGTCGCTGCTCGCGAGGATCAGCAGGCGCTTGTTCGCGGCGACGAGCGAGGAGACCTTGGGCCAGCCCCTGTTCCGCACGTCCCACTCGGGTGCGTCGGGGCGGAAGACCAGGTCGGAGATGCCGGGGACCTTGGCCAGTGACGCCTTCAGCTGGTCGCGGGAGGCGTAGTTCTCCAGGGAGAGGGTGACGATCGCCCCGGTGTCCTGCCGCAGGAAGTTCGCGACGGTGGCCAGGGACGAGGCGAAGGTCTTCTGCCCGGGGCCGCAGCTGCCGTGGCACAGCAGCGCCTCGCCGCCGCCACCGTTGTACGTGTCCAGCATCAACCCCCTGACTCCGTCCTTGAGTTGGCGTTCGATGGAGTGCGGCTGGTTGGGGGCGATGAACCGGATCGGGTCGTCCTCGGTGTTCTGGAACGCGTTGTGCGCGGTGAGGTACGTCATCTGGTCGAGCGTCGGGTCGGGGCCCTTGGCCGCGCGGGGCGGGTCGACGGGGGTGGCGTACCAGGTCTCGGCGTCCCCGCGCGGGGCGGTGGCGAACGTGACCTGGCCCTGGCCCGGGTTGCCGACCATGCGTTCCTGGGTGCCGGGGACGTGGACGGCGTACCGCTCGCCCGCCGTCCGTCGCACGGTCCAGTCGGTGCCGGCCGCGCCGCAGTCGCCGAGGGCGACGCGCGTCCCGCCCTGGCCCTGCGCGCGGGTCAGGCACCTGCCGTCGCCGTCCGCGTTCCGGATCCGGTAGTCGCCCGGGGTGCCGGTCGCCTGGAACTCCCACTGCTGCCGGTCCTCGTCGCCCCTGGGGCGGTGGGTCGAGAGGTACGGGTCGGAGCCGGACGCCCCGGAGAGGTTGTCGCCGGTCGCGAGGTTCTGGAGGTAGAACCGGCCCTGGACGGGCGGCCCTTCGGCCCGTGCGGGTGCGGCGCCCCAGGCCAGCAGGGTGCCGGTGAGGGCGGTGGACAGGGCGACGGCGGCGGCCCCGCGGACGGTGCGCGGCGCGGCGCCGCCGCGTCGCCCGGCGGGGCGCGCGGGGCCGTGAGCACTTAATGTCATGGGCATGGAAAGCGGCATGGGAAGGGTCTAGCACACCGGACGCGGCGCGCGCGGGACGATCGCCGCCATCCGCGCGGACGCGACGCGGCGCCGCCCCCGGGGGCAGGGGCGGCGCCGCGTCCGGTGCGACTCAGGGCGCCAGCATCGCCGCCACCGCCGACCGCCAGTCCTCACCGGGCCGCTCGGCCAGCTCGGCCGCCAGCGCCCCGGAACGGTAGCGGCGCCGGTTGACCAGTTCGGGCGTGCCGTCCGCGACCGTCCCCGTGTGCGCGACGCGGCTGCCGGTGCCCAGCAGCCGCGCCAGCTCCGCGGCGAACTCGTGCCAGCCGACGTGGCCGCCGACCGCGTTCACCGGCCGCCCCGTCGGCCGCTCCGCGCAGGTCACCAGCGCGCGGGCCAGGGCGGCCGCGTGCACCCACGGGGCGCCGTACCAGCCGAGGTCAGGCGACGGCAGCTCGATCGGCCCGCCCGAGCGCGCCGCCTGGAACAGCGCGCCGGTCGCACCCCAGCGCAACTGGTCGCGCAGCCTGGCGTGCGGACCCCACACGATCGGCGCCCGCACCACGCTCGCTCCGCCGCGCCCCTCGCGCTCCGCCGCGTCGAGCAGCATCCGCTCGCAGTCGAGCTTCGCCCGCCCGTACGAGGTGAAGGGCGCCGCGGGCGCGGTGTCCTCGGCCACCTCGGCGACCGGCGGCTGCCCGTACGCGTCCACACTGCTCACGAACACGAACGTGCCCCGCCGCCAGCCCTCCAGCAGCGCGCGCATCGCCGCGACGTCCACCTCGGGCGAGGTGAACGTGCACGCCGAGTGGACCACCGCGTCGACGCCCGCGACCGCCGCCCGCAGGCCGTCGAGGTCGCCGAGGTCGCCCTCCACCACCTCGACGCCGTCGGCGGCGACCAGATGCGCGGACTCCGGCCTGACCAGGACCCGCACCGGCCGCCCGCGCGCCGCCAGCTCCCGCAGCACGAACGCGCCGACGCCCCCCGTGCCACCCGTGACCAGCACCGTCCCCGGCCGCACCGCCGCAGGGCGGCGCGCGGCGCTGCCCGCGGCGGCCGCCCGCTCGGCCCTTTCCCGGTCCCGCGCGTCGAGCAGCGCCGCCAGGGCGCGCGGCGTGCGGTGCTCCATCACGTCGAGCCCGGTCAGCGGCAGCCCCAGGCGCCCGCGCAGCCGCTCCGCGAGCCGGACCGCGAGCAGCGAGTGCCCGCCCAGCACGAAGAAGTCGGCGTCCGGCTCGGGCTCCGCGCCGAGCAGCTCGCCGAACGCGGTCACGACGGCCCTGCCCCGCGCACCCAGCGGCTGTGCGGGGTGCCCGGCCCCGCCCGCCGCGTCCGGCGCGCCCGGCAGCCTGCCGACGTCCACCGTCCGGCCGTCGGCCGCCAGCGGCAGCCGGTCCAGTACGGTCACGGCGGCGGGCACCAGCTCGGGGGCCAGCCGCGAGCGCAGCGCTATCCGCAGCAGCTGCGGCGCGGGCGCGCCGGTGCCGCTCGGCACCACGTACGCCAGCGGCGGCCGCCCCGCGCGCTCGACGAGCACCGCGTCGGAGATCTCCGGACGCGCCAGAAGCAGCGCCAACGCCGCGTGCTCCGCACCACTCTGACGACGCGTCAACGGGATCGCGGAGTCCTTCGACGCCTTCGAGAGGAGGGCGGCGAAGGCGTGCAGCAGGGTGCGGGCCGCGGACCCGTCGAGACGCGAACGGTCGTAGCGCACCAGACAGCGGGGCCCGGCCCCGCCGTCCACCGCCTCCTCGACGTAGAGGCCGAGGCCGAACTTGGCGTTCCCCAGGTCGACTTCGACCGGTTCGCCCACCGTCCCCGGCAGTCGCAGCGCGAGCGGCGCGCCCACCACGTCGGCGGTCACGTCCACCAGCGGATGCCCGTCCGCGTCGCGCGCCGCGCCGCCGAGGCGCTCGACGATCAGGTCGAAGGGGACGTCGCGGTGCTGCTGCGCTTCGAGGAGCGCGTCCCTGACCACGCCGAGGAGCGCGCCGAACTCCGCGGACCCGGCCGCGTCGACCCGTACCGGAAGGGTGTTGACGCACAGGCCGACCAGATCGCGCAGCCCGGTGCGGTCGCGGTGGCTGCTGGCGCAGCCCAGGACCAGGTCGTCGGAGCCGGTCGTCTCCAGCAGGGCCGCGTACGCGGCGGTCAGCACCACCGTGAAGAGCGTGGCCCGGTGCGCCTGCCCGAGCGCCCGCAGCCCGTCGACGACGTCCGCCGCCAAGGGCTCCGCGAGCACCGCCCCCTCGCCCTTGCGCGCCGACCCGTCGCCCGACGGCCGGGGGAGCGGCACGGGGCGGGCCCCGGCGAGGCGGGCCAGCCAGTGTTCGAGGCCGTCCTCCAGCCCGGCCGCGCCCGCCTGCTCGCGGCGGGCGAAGTCGGCGTAGCTCGGGGCGGGCCCCGCAAGGCCGGGTGCGGCGCCGGTGGGCGCGGAGCCGTACAAAGCCTCGATCTCCCGCGTGAGGACGGCCAGCGAGCCGCCGTCGACCGCGATGTGGTGCAACGTCAGCAGGACGGTGTGGTCCTCGGGCGCATGCCGTACGGCGAGCGCGCGCAGCACCGGGCCGGACGCCAGGTCGAACGGGCGGCCCGCCTCCTGGCGCAGCACGTCCGTGCGGTCCGCGGCGGCGTCCACCACCCGGACCGGCACCGGCGCGGGCGCCACCACCTCCTGGTACGGCTCGCCGTCGCGCTGCCCGTACCGGGTGCGCAGCACCTCGTGGCGCCGCACCAGAGCGGTCAGGGCCCGGCCCAGCGCCTCGGGGTCGAAGGGGCCGCGCACCCGGGTCGCGAAGGGCACGTGGTACGCGCTGCCGCTGCCGCTGCCGCCGAGCCGGTCCAGGAGCCACATCCGGCGCTGGGCGTACGACAGGGGGGCCGTGGAACCGGATCCGCCGGCGGCGGGCGCCTCGGTGGACGCCTTGGGGGACGCCCCGGGGGAGCGCCGCCCGCGCGCGAGCCTGAGCAGCGCCTGCTCGCGGGACGTGTCGGGTGCGGTGGTCACCGTGCCTCCTCGGGTTCGCCGTGGGCCGCCAGCAGGGCGCGCTCGACCAGCTCCGCCTGACCTGCCACCGTGGGGGCCGCGAAGAAGTCGGCGAGCGTCAGCTCCGCGCCCAGGTCCTCGCGCAGGTCCTCCACGACGCCCAGGGCGAGCAGCGAATGGCCGCCCAGGGCGATGAAGTCCGCTTCGGGGTCCGTGACTTCGATGTTCAGGGCCGCGCTCCACGCCTCGGCCACCACCTGCTGGAGCGGCGAGAGGGCCGCCCCGGCGGCGGGCGCGTCGGCCGTCACCAGCCGCCCGGCCAGCTCCTTCCGGTCGACCTTGCCGCTGCGGGTCAGCGGCAGCTCCCCGGTGAACTCCCAGGCGCCCGGCACCAGATGGGCCGGGAGCCGGGCCGCCAGATGGGCGCGCAGCCCGTCGGGCGTCGGCGTGCGCCCCTCGGCCGGGACGACGAACGCGACGAGACGGGCGTCGTCCTCCGACGGGTGCTGCACCACGGCGGCCGCGCCCGACACGTCCGCGTGCTCGCGCAGCACGTGCTCGATCTCACCGGGCTCGATGCGGAAGCCGCGCACCTTGAACTGGTCGTCGGCGCGGCCGTGGAACTCCAGCAGGCCGTCGGGGCGGACGGACACGAGGTCGCCGCTGCGGTAGAGCCGCCCCGCCGACGGATGGTCCACGAACCGCTCGGCCGTCAGCTCGGGCAGACCGAGGTAGCCGGAGGCCAGCCGGGACCCGCCGATCCACAGCTCGCCCCGGGCACCGGGCGCGACCGGTTCGCCCCGCTCGTCCAGGACGAGCGCGCTCGCGCCCGCGACCGGGCGGCCGATGGGCGGCGGCGCGTCGCAGTCCGCGTCCAGGACGCGGTGGGCGGTCGCCAGGGTGGTCGCCTCGGTGGGGCCGTAGCAGTTGAGCAGTTCGAGCCAGGGGTGGGCGCGCAGCACCGTGCGCGCGTGCTGGGCCGACAGGGCCTCCCCGCCGACGAACACCGTGCGCAGCACGGAGAACACCGGGGAGCGGCGCGCGGCCAGGTGGTGGAAGAGCGCGGTGGTCAGGCTGGCGACGGTCGCACCGAGCCGCTCGACGTCCCGGGCCAGTTTGTCCGGCGCGGGCCCGTCGCCGCCGGACACCGCGACGGCGGCCCCGTTGGCGAGGGCGATCCACACCTCCATCGCGGACGCGTCGAACGTCATGGCGGAGTGGAACAGCACCCGGTCCCGCGCGGTGACCGTCACGAAGTCGGGCTCCACGACCAGGCCCGCGATGCCCCCGTGGGTGAGCGCCACGCCCTTGGGGCGGCCGGTGGACCCGGACGTGAACATCACGTACGCGGTGGCGTCGGGATCGTAGCGGGCGTCCGTCCCGTACCGCGCCCAGGACTCCTCCGTGCCGCCCGGCGCGGACTCGAAGGGCAGCGCCAGCGCCCGCTCGTCCGAGATGCCCGCACCCTCCAGGAGCGCCTTGTCCCCGACCGTCAGGGCGGCCCCTGAGCCGTCCAGCATCGCCCGCAGGCGCGCCTGCGGGTGGGCCGCGTCCAGGGGCACGTAGTGGCAGCCCGCCCGCCACACGGCGAGCTGGGTCACGACGGCGCGCACCGAATGGGGCAGCAGCACCCCGACAGCCGAGCCGGGAAGCACCCCCCGCTCGCGCAGCGCGGCGGCGAGCCGCCCGCTCTCCACCATCAACTCGCGGTACGTAAGCCAGGTTTCGCCGTCCGTCACGGCGAGGGCGCCGGGCGCGGCCCCGGCGCGTGCGGCCACCGCGGCCGGTACGCCCCGCGACACGGCGGCCGTCCGGTCTTGGATCTGCGGCATGTCAGGCTCCTGCCTTCGCGGTCGTACGACGGGAATCCAGGCGGGAATCCAGGCGGGCATCGGGGCGGGAATCAGGGTGGGCATCCAGGCGGGCGTCCACCAACCGGGCCAGGCTGCGCAGATCGGGCTGGCGCAGCACCTCGGGGCCGCGCAGCCGGACGCCGCAGCGCTCCTCCAGCGCGGCCAGGAGACGTGCCGCGAGCAGCGACGTGCCGCCGCTGTCCGAGAAGCCGTCCGCGAGGCCGATCCCGGTCAGGCCGAGCAGGTCGCGGCAGATCTCCACGACCAACCGCTCGGTGGGCGTGGCCGACGCGAGGGAGGCGTCGTCACCGGCCGCCGCGACCGGCCGCCGCTCCTCGTCCGCGAGCAGCGCGGCGCGGTCCACCTTCCCGTTGGCGTCCAGCGGGAACGCGTCCACGAACCGCACGACCGCCGGAACCGCCTGCTCGGGCAGCCACTGCCGCACGCCGCCCAGCAGATCGGCGACCTCGGGCGCCGTGCGGCCCGGGGCGGGCCGCACGAAGGCGATCAACCGGACGACGCCCTCGGTGCCGGTGTGCGCGGCGACGACCGCCCGCAGCACCCGGTCGTCGTGCTCGAACGCCGCCTCGACCTCCGCCGGTTCGATGCGGACGCCGCTCACCTTCACCTGGTCGTCCATGCGACCCAGGAACTCCAGCACGCCGTCCGCGCGCATCCGCACCCGGTCCCCGGTGCGGTACACCCGGTCCGTGCCGGTCACCCCGGCGGGCGCCGGGACGAAGCGGCGCGCCGTCAGCTCCGCGTCCAGGTAGCCGAGCGCGAGCCCGGCGCCGCCGATCCGCAGCTCCCCGGGCTCGCCCCGGGGCACCAGCGAGCCCGCGCCGTCGGTGACGCACACGAATGCCCCGGCGATCGGGGAGCCGATCGGCGGCGCCGCCGTGGTGTCCACGCCCTCGGGCAGGAGGGCGTGCGCGGTGCTCTGCACGGTCGCCTCGGCGGGGCCGTACGCGTTGTGGATCCGTGCCGTCACCTCGGGGGCCGGCCAGCAGCGCAGCCGGTCGCCGCCGACGAACACGTGCCGCAGCGCGGGCAGTTCGGGCCACGGCCGCTCGAAGAGGGTCTCCGCGAGCGGCGTCGGCAGCACGGCGACCGACACCCCGGCCCGCCGCCACCAGCCGGTCAGCGCCGCCGGGTCCCAGCGCACCTCCTCCGGCGGCACGCTCAGCGCGGCGCCCGAGGTCAGCGCCGCCCACAACTCCTTGACGTGCGGGTCGAAGGCGACGCCCACCAGCAGGCTGTGCCGGTCGCCGGGCCCGGAACCGGTGCGCTCGCGGTACCAGGAGAGCAGTGAGGCGAACGAGGCCCCGCCGACCGCCACGGCCTTGGGGGTACCGGTCGAACCCGAGGTGAGGACGGTGTAGAAGGTGCCGTCCGGGGCGGTCTGCCGCGCGGGACGCCCGGTGGAGGGCGCGGGCGCGAAGGCCGCGACGGCCTTCTGGGGCGCGTTCGCGCCCGCCCTCGGCAACGGCAGGAGGAGCGGCTCGCCCGTCAGGTACGCCTCGGGCAGCAGCCCCGGGTCGCCGATCAGACAGGGCACGTCGAGGTTCTCGGCCACCGCCGCCAGGCGGCGCTCGCCGGGGCGCGGGCCGAGCGGCAGGTAGACGGCGCCGAGCCGGGCGACGGCCACGGCCGTCGCGACCAGGGCGACGGACCGGTCGAGGCAGACCCCGACCAGGTCACCGGGGGCGACCCGGTCGCGCAGCACGGCCGCCGCGAGATCGGCGAGCGCGTCCAACTCGGCGTAGGTCCAGCTCAGTTCGCCGTCCTCGACGGCGGGCGCCGCAGGGGTCTCGCGGACCCAGTGCTCGAAGCGCTCCAGGACGTCGCGCGGGCGGCACGGCGCGGCCTTCGGGCCGTACTCGATGCTCAGGGGTGCAGTGTTCATGGTTCCTCTGTTCGCGTGCGTGCGAAGAAGTCGAATCGGTTCGGGAGCGGGCGGGCGGGCTCAGCCCAGGCCCATGGCGCGCGCGACGATGACCTTCTGGATCTCCGAGGTCCCCTCGATGATCGTCATCATCCGCACGTACCGGTACAGGAACTCCAGCGGATGCCCCCGCACCCAGCCGGTCGCCCCGTGCACCTGGAGCGCCCGGTCCACCACCCGTACCGCCGTCTCGGACGAGGTCAGCTTGGCCAGCGCCGCGTTCTCCGGCGCCTCCGTGCCCGCGTCCACGAGCCGGGCGCAGGCGAGCGTCATCAGCTTCGCCGCCTCCACCTCGGCGCGGCTGCGCACCAGATGGTCCTGGACGTGCTGGTAGGCGCCGATCCGCTCGCCGAACGCCCGCCGCTCCCTGGCGTACTCGACGCCCTGCGCGAGCGCGTACTCGGCGATCCCGTCGCACATCGCGGCGACCACGAGCCGGCCGCGCGAGAGGCTGTCGATGCCGTTGCCCAGCGCCGCGCCGACGCCGCCCTCGCCGCCGATCACCGCGTCGGCCGGGAGCCGCACCCCGTCGAGCAGCAGCTCGAACAGCGGCTCGCCCGACATGCCGTCGTACCGCTGCCCGATCCGCAGGCCGGGCGTGCCCGCCTCCACGACGAACGCGGTCGGCTCGCCGCCCGCGCCGCCCGCCGCCGCCACGACGAGCGTGAAGTCCGCCCGGTCGGCGTTGCTCACGAACGTCTTGCGGCCGTTGAGCACCCACTCCCCGGTCGCCCCGTCCCGCACGGCGGTGCTGGTGAGGTGGAACGCGTCGGAACCGGCGTGCGGCTCGGTCAGCGCCAGACAGCGCACGGCCTCGCCGCGCACCAGGGGCTTCAGGTAGCGCTCGATCTGCTCCTCGGTGCCGTGCCGCAGCAGCGGACTCGGCCCGTCGGAGCCCGCCAGCGCGTACGGCGCCAGCGGGCAGCCGCTGCGCCCGGCCGCCTGGTGCAGCAGCACCACGGCGGTGAAGGGCATGTCGCAGCCGCCGAGGTCCTCGGGGTAGTCCCCGGCGTAGAAGCCGAGCTTCGCGGAGCGCGTGCGCACGTAGGCGCGCAGCTCGGCGGGCGGGATGTCCGAGGTCTCGGGGAGGTCGGCGGCGAGCGGCACCAGTTCCCTGCGGACGAACGCCTCGAAGGAGTCGACCAGTTCGCGGTGGTCGGCCTCAAGGACGGAAGAGAGCGAGGAACTCATGCCGAGGCCTCCCGCACCGCGCGCGCCTGGTCCGCGAGGACGGGGTGCTGGAACAGTGCCCGCAGCGGCGGGCGGCTGCCGAGCCTGGGCTCCAGCCAGGCGGCCAGCTGCGCGGCGAGCAGGGAGTGCCCGCCGACCTGGAAGAAGTGCGAGGCGGGCGTGAAGTCGTCGTGGCCCAGCACCTCGCGCCAGCCCTCGGCGACGAGCGCCACGCCAGGGTCGAGGTCGGCCGCGTCGGCGGCCTCCCGCGCGTCGGTGGCCTCCGGCAGTGCGGCGGCGACCTCGGCCAGGGCCGCCCGGTGCGGCTTGCCGCCCGGCAGCGTCGGCATCGCGTCGAGGCGCACCCAGCGGGCGGGCACGAGCGCGACGGGCAGCCGCCGGGCGAGCGCGGCGTGCAGCGCGGCCTGATCGGGCTCGGTCGCCGACTCCAGGAAGCCGGTGAGCCGGGGGCCGCCGGGCGCCTCGCGCTCCAGCACCACCGCGCAGGACCGCCCGCCCAGCTCGGCCGACGCCGCTGCCTCGACCTCCTCCAGCTCGATGCGGTAGCCCCTGAGCTTGATCTGGTTGTCGCGGCGGCCCAGGAAGCAGAGCCGCCCCGCGCGGTCGCGGTAGCCCAGGTCGCCCGTGAGGTAGACCCGCTCGCCGTCCAGCGCCTCCACCGCCACGAACCGCGCCCCGGTGGCCGGGGCGTCGCGGAGGTAGCCCTCGGCGAGCCCGGCGCCCGCCACGGCCAGCTCGCCGACCGCGCCCCACGGCAGCGGCCGCAGCCCGGCGTCGAGCACGTGCACGCGGGTGCCGGGCAGTTCGGTGCCCAGCGGCACCTCGCCGCCCGCCCGCACCTCGTCGCGCGCGACCTCGTGGACGGTGCTGGTGATCGCGGCCTCGGTCACCCCGTACGCGTTGAGGACCGTCGCCCCGGTGGCGTCGAGCAGTTCGCCCAGCGCGTCGGTCGGCAGCCGCTCGCCGCCGAGCACGATCAGCCGGGGCGCCCAGCGCCCGTCGGCCAGCGCCTCGCACAGTTCGGCCCGTACGGCGAGGAGGTAGCTGGTGGGCAGGTTGGCGACGCTCACGCGGCGGGCGGCGAGCACCGCCAACAGCTCGGCGGCCGTGGGCACTTCACGCTGCGGCACGACCAGCGTCGCGCCGGCCAGGAGCGAGGGGAGCACCTCTTCGAGGGCCACGTCGAAGGACGGCTGGGCGAAGAGCAGCACCCGGTCGGCGCCGCTCAGGGCGTAGCGCGCGGCGGTGTGCCTGGCGTGCTGGGCAAGCGCGGACCGGCTCACGACGACCGGCTTGGGCAGGCCGGTGGAGCCGGAGGTGTGGATGACGTACGCGGCGTTGTCGACGGCCCGCGCGTCGGCGGCCCGCGGGAAGGCGGGGCCGTCGAGCAGCGCGATCGGCAGGCCGTCGACGGGCAGCGACAGCGCGGTTTCGCGGGTGGCGAGCACCAGCGCCGGTGCCAGTCGGCGCAGCAGCTGCTCCAGCCTGGCGGGCGGGTCGTTGGGGGAGAGCGGGCAGTAGACGGCGCCCGTGCGCAGGCAGGCGAGGAGCGTCGCCACGGTGTCCGTGCCGCGCGGCAGTACGGCCGCGACCGGCTGTCCGGCCCGCACCCCGGCGGCGCGCATCCGCTGCGCCAACTCGTCGACCAGCGCGTTCAGTTGCCCGTACGTGAGCTGCTGGGCGCCGCCCGTGACGGCGGGCGCGGCGGGGTCCTGCCCGGCCAGCGGGTCGAGCGGGTCCGCGGTGTCGGTCACCGGAGCGGTACCGGCCGCTGGAACGGGCTCGACGTCCGACGTGTCACCGAGAGCGCCGCCCAGCGTCGCGAGCTGGGCGTCCGGGGCGTCCAGATAGGCGCGCAGCACGTCCAGGAAGCGCTCCGAGAGGAGCCGTACCACCGACTCGTCGAACAGGTCCCGGTCGTAGTCCCACACCAGGGTCATGCCCGCGACGCCCTCGCGCGGCCCGACGGTCCGCCGGTCGTCGGGGATGAGGACGAGGTCCAGGTCGAAGCGGGTGGTGCCGGTGTTGTAGCCCTCGTACAGCAGTACTTCGAGGCCGGGCACCTCGATCTCCGGCAGCGGCGCGTCGTGGGCGCTGAACATCACGCTGAACAGGGGGTTGTCGGCGCCCGTCGTGTGCAGCCCGAGCGAGCGGGTCAGCTCCTGCACCGGTACTTCCTGGTGCGGCAGCGCCCTGATGAGGGTGTCGGTGACCTCGTCGACCGCCTCGGTCGCCGAGGCCGACGGGTCGAGCCGCAGCCGCAGCGGGATCGTGTTGACGAACATGCCGACGGTGTCCTCGAAGCCGCGGGGCCGGTTGCCGACCGCCGTGCCGACGACGAGGTCGGCGCGCCCGCTGTGGCGGCGCAGCACCTCGGCGAAGAGGCCCAGCAGGGTGGAGAACGGGGTGTGGCCCTGGGCGCGGCTGTGGTCGCGCAGCCGCTCCGCGAGGTCGGCGCCGACGGCCTGGCGCAGCTGTCCGCCCGCGTGCTTGCGCCGCGCTCCCGGCGTGGTGAGGCCGGGCAGCGGCAGGTCGAAGGAGGCGTCGTCGAGCTCGGCGCGCCAGTGGGCCAGGCTCGGGCCGCGGTCGCGGTCCGCGAGGGTGCGGACGTGCTCCTCGTACGAGGGGGCCGCGGGCAGTTCGACGGGCTCGTCGAGGACCCGGGCGCGGTAGGCGGCGAAGACGTCGCGGAGCAGGATCGCCAGCGAGTGGCCGTCGTGGATCAGGTGGTGCTCGACGTGCACGATCCGGTGGTGCCGCTCGCCGAGGCGGGCCAGGCACCAGCGCAGCAGCGGGGCCTCGAAGGTGTCGAGCGGGGCTTCGGCCTCGGAGCGCAGCAGCGCGGCGAACGCGGCCTCGGGGTCGGCCTCCCGGGAGAGGTCGACGGTGCGGATGCGGGGCGTACATCGCTCCCGCACGCGCTGGAGGGGTATCTCGCCCTCGCCGCCGACGAGTTCGAGGCGCAGACCGGGGTGTCTGGTGAGCGCGGTGGCCAGGCCTTCGGTGAGCGCTTCCGCGTCGAGCGTGCCCCACAGGTCCACGGTGGCCGTGAAGTTGTAGGCGCGGCTGCCGGGCAGCAACTGCTCGTGCAGCCAGACGATTTCCTGCGATGGGGACAGTGGGAGCATGGTCCATCCTTCGGTGGTGGATGAGTGGTGAACGGCCGTCGCGCGGTGCCGGTCGGGCGGCGGGACGGGGTCGTGCGGGAGCCGGGCGCGTGATGGCGGGGTGTGGTGCGCCGGGTTCCGGGAGCCCTGTGAGCGGGGCGGGTCGGGTCGGGGCGGGTGGGGGAGGCTCGGAGGCGCGGGTCAGAGCGCCGGGGCCATGGCGCCGGTACGGGCGTGCAGTTCGCCGACGAGAGCGGCGAAGGCCTCCTCGGCGTGGGCGTCGGAGAAGGCCGACCTGTCCCAGGCCGCCCTGACCAGCAGCTCGGAGCCGTACGAGACGGAGATGGCGAACGGCACCCGCAGCGGGCGCCCTTCGACGTGCACCTCGCGGCCCTCGACGCCGCCCAGGGCGAGCGGCGGGCGCCGGTGCAGGTCCTCGAAGGTCAGCATCCCGTCGAGCTTGCCCGACCAGGGGGACGAGGCGGCCCGTGCCGCGTGGACCACCTCGTCGAAGGGCGTGTCGGCGTGGTCGAGGTCGTCCCACCAGCGGGTGGTGACCTCGTCGGGGCCGCCGTCGAGCGCGGGGTGCACGACGGTGTTGAGGAAGCACCCCAGGACGGGCGGCGCCGCCGCGGGACGGCCGCCCCACGGGTAGGCGAAGAGCGGCACGGGGCCGGGGCCGTAGAGCGCCCTGGCGGCGGTGGCGGCCGCGCCGAGCAGGACGGGGAAGGCGGCGGCACGGCTGTCGCCCGCCGCGACGGGCAGGACGGCGCGGGCGGCTCCGGCCGGGTGGGTGGGGAAGGCCGGGTCGGCGGACCAGGCGGGCTCGGTGGCGCCCGCGGTGGCGAGCCGCGAGGGGTGCGGGGGCCGGGGGGCCTCCGTGCGCACGGAGGCCAGCCGCCGTGCCCAGTACGCGAGCGAGCGGGGCGCGGACGCCCGCTCCTCGGCGGCGAGTTGCAGGTGTACGGCGTCGCGGTACCCCTGCGCCTCCTCGGCGGCGAGGTCCTGGGGCACGTCGGCGGGGCCGAGCCCGGCGCGGTAGGCGTCGGTCAGGTCGGCGGTGATCCGGCCGAGCGACTGTTCGTCGCAGACGGCGTGGTCCAGGGCGAGCGCGAGCAGTTCGACGGGTTCGTCCCGGTCCGTCCGCGGGTCGTCGGGGGCGCGGTCCTTCGAGGCGTCCGCGAGGAACAGCCGCAGCGGAGGCCCTTCTGGGGCCCACCGCGCCAGCTCCCGCCGCAGCGCGTCGGCCGCGCTCTCCCCGGGGCGGGCGGCCGCGCGCTCGACCAACGCCTCGGCGGCGCACAGGCGTTGCACGGGCGCCGCCCGCAGCACTTCGGTGCGGGCGCGCAGCGCGGGGTGCCGGGCGGCCAGGTGCCCGGCGGCGCGGCGCAGCCGGTCCAGGTCGACGGTCCCGGCGGGGAACGCGAAGAACAGCGGGACGACGTCGGGCCGCCCGCCAGGGGCCAGCCGCCGGGCGAGCACGAAGCGCCGCTGTGCGCCGGTGACCGGCAGCGGCCCGTCGGGGTCGGCCGCGCTCCCGACGGCCCTGCGGTACCTGGCGAGGTACTGGGTGGTGATGCTGGGGGTGCCGGGGACGGCGGTCCGTGCCGCGGGGGTCCCGGGCGTGAGGGTGCTGGGGTTCACGATGTCCTCTCTGGCGCGGCCGCCGACGCGGCCGGTCCTGTGAAGGTGCGGACAGTGCTGCCGCACGGGCCCGTCGGGGCGCCGGTCGCCGGCGCGCGCTCAGCGCGCGGCCGTCGCGTCCGGTGTCGGCAGGTCGCGCATCCCCCGCAGCGGCGACAGCAGCAGCGGGAGCGGTACGAGCAGGAATCCGGCCGCGCACACCCAGACGGCGGCGCGCGGTCCGGCCGCCCCCGCGACGGCCCCGCCCACCAGCGCGCCGAGCGGCATGGTGCCCCACACCAGGAAGCGCAGCGTGGCGTTCATGCGCCCCAGCAGTTCGTCGGGGCACAGGAGTTGCCGGAAGCTGACCTGGGCGATGTTGTAGACGACGGCCCCGAAGAAGACCGCGGCCGACGCCACCGCGAACCACCCGGCGGCGTACCCGGAGCCGGACAGCGGCCACAGCAGGGCGAAGGGCCCGGTGACCACCGTGGACAGCCAGATGACCCGGGCCTGCCCCACGGCCCGTGCGACAGGACCCGCGCACACCGCCCCGGCGAGCCCTCCCACGGCGGACGCCGACAGCATCAGGCCCAGCGTCCCGGCGGGAAGGCCGAGCTCCCGCACCAGGAACACGGTCTGCACGGACATCAGCATCGCCGAGAAGAAGTTGGCGGTGCCGGTGGCCAGGGCGATCATCCGCAGCACGGGGTGGCGCAGCACGAAGACCAGGCCCTCCTTGACCTGGTCGGCCAGCGAGACGCCGGGCGCGGGCGGCTCGGGCTCCGGCTCGCGGGACTTGATGCCCCGCAGGAACAGCGCCGACAGCAGGTAGCCGAGCGCGTTGGCCACGATGGCGACCGGCGCGCCCAGCAGCTGCACGAGCCCGCCGCCGAGCCCGGGACCCGCCACCTGCGCGGCCGAACGCGCCGTCTCCAGCGCGCCGTTGCCCGCCACCAGGTGCTCCCTGGGCAGCAGGCGGGGCAGGTAGCTCTGGTGCGCGACGTCGAAGAAGACCGTCGCGGCGCCGGTGACGAGCGCGACCGCGTACAGCTGGGCCATCGTCAGCGCGTCGAGGGCCGCGGCGAGCGGCACGCTGCCCATCGCGACGGCCCGCACCACGTCCGCGCGCAGCAGCACGGGCAGTCGGCGCGTCCGGTCGACCCACGCCCCCGCGGGGAGTCCGATGAGCAGGAACGCGGCGGTCTCGGCCGCGGTCAGCAGCCCGACCTGGAAGGCCGGGGCCCGCAGTCCGACGACGGCGATCAGCGGCAGCGCCACCAGGGTCACCTGGGTGCCGATCTGGCTGACGGCGGCGCCGGACAACAGCCAACGGAAATCGCGGTGTTGCAGGAGTCCGGCGCCGGGGGGCCGGTCGGACGTCTGGGGTGTGGTCACGCGGCGACATTTGGTGATGACGGGGAGCCGGGTCAAAACGTGAGGCCGCTTTCCGGACAGAAAAATCCGGATAGCGGACGCCGGTAGATGGTTTTGCGGTAAACAGTCCGTTCCTTCCGGGCGAACGGGGGCCTCGGGGGTGCGACGGGGAGCGCCCGCGCGGACCGCTTCGAGTCGCACGTCCGCGCCCGAATCGAATGTCTGATTACTGTGGTTGTGCGTGTAAGGAGCACATAAGCGTGAGGGGCGTCCGGTGAAGGACCGTGCCGGGGGCCCGCGTTGCGGTGCGGCGGATGTGAACGTCGGCCGCCGGGTGGCTGGTTGAATAATGCACCACTCGATGGAGCGGTCACACCGTCCACGTTCGGCAAAGCCTTGACGATCAATGGGTGCACGGCCGGCGAAGTGGGCGCCGTGGCGATCTACTATCTGGCCGACGACACCCCGGAATCCGCGATCAAGCAGGCCGAGAAGGTCTTTGGAGACGAGAATGCGCACATCCTCACGCTGTCGAGCCGTGGCCGGCGGCCCGGCCCGCGGCTCTGACCGCCACGGCGTCCGCCATGGCTGACGGCTTCGTCCGCTGGTACCGGGAATCGGCCGCCACCTCGGTCTTCGCCGAGCAGGTCGAGCTCTTCGCGGAGTACGGACTCCGCCTCCCGCACCCCGTGCGGGGCGACGCGTTCGTGGTCGACGTGGAGGGCGACGACGTGCCGATCGGCCGGGAGGAACTGACCCGGCTGCTCGGCATGCGCATCGCCTCCCTCACCATGAACTGGTGGTTCTCGGCCGACAACAACGTCATAGACGAGTTCGTGTACGAGCCGCTGGGCTGCGAGATCCAGACGCTCTGGCTGGACGGGCTGACGCCCGGCGAGGTGCTGCGCGTCGAGGCGGCCGTGACCGCGGCGACGACCCGGCTCGCCGTGCCCACGCGCGCGGTGATCATCGACAGGGGCGGCGCGTCCGATCCGGAGGAATGGGACTCGGCGGTGCTGTACGACGGGGACCGGGTCCCCCGCTTCCCCGACGGCGTACTGGCCCAGGGCCACATCGCGCAGAAGGTCGTGCGGGCGACCCCCGGGCTCGTGCGGGAAGTCGTGGGCGCGGGCCTGTGCAGACTGGTCCCGGCGTAGTCGGTTGAGCCACGGGCTCTGGGCCGGGGGGCCCCCGGGGGCGGGGGCCGCCCCCCCCCCGCCCCCCGCGCCGCCCCCGCCCCCCCCCCCCCCGCGGGGGGGGGGGGGCGGGCCCCCGCCGCGGCGTGGCGCGCC
>NZ_JBITHO010000001.1:660259-1353727 GCF_044458065.1 Streptomyces sp. NPDC050504
ACGGGGGGGGGGGGCCCCCCGGGGGGGGGGGGGGGCGGGGGGGGGGGGGGGCGGGGCCCGCGGGGCCGGGGGGTGGGGGTTGGCCCCCGGGGCGGGGGGGGGGGCCCCGGGGGCCGGCGCGCCCCCCGGGGCCCCGGCGCGTCGGCCGCGTCCGCTACAGCCAGCCGTTGCGCTGTGCCTGGAGCGCCATCTGGAAGCGGTTCGCCGCGCCCAGCTGGGCCATCAGGACCTGGAGGCGGCGGAAGAGCGTACGGCGGCTGATCCCCAGCTCGCGGGCGATCACGTCGTCGCCCGCGCCGCCCGCGAGCAGCCACAGCAGCCGCCGGTCGGCGGGCGGCAGCCCGCCGGGCCGCGTGGTGCGGCCGTGGAACGGCAGCGCGTTGCTCCACGACTGCTCGAACAGCGCGATGAGCGCCGACAGCAGCCCGCACGGCTGCACCACGAGCATCGTGTTGTGCACGTCGGCCTCCTTGATCGACAGCGAGACCAGGGCGTACGCCTCGTCGATGATCACGAGCTTGACCGGCACCGAGGGCGCCACCCTGGCCTGCTCCCCGGCGTTGACGCACGGCTCGATGGCCTCCGCCAGGTGGCCGGGGAACTCCAGCGACGCCCGCGAGTACACGACGCGCTGCGTCACCCCGCGCTCCAGCGTCGCCAGCGAGTCGCCGGTGGCCTCCGGCAGGGTGAGGTACGGGGGCGATTCGAGCTGTCTGATCTGCTCGCGCGCGCTCGCCCAGGCCCGCCGGATCCGCGGCCCGACGGAGTCCCCGGTCACGACCTCCACCAGGTTGTCGTTGTACGAGGCGAGCCGCTGCCGCCGGAACGACTCGAACGCGCCCCCGACGGCGATCCGCGACTCCTCGACCTCGGCCGCCCGGTGCCTGGCCAGGATTTCGAGCCCCGCCGTCGGCGGCACGGGCGCCACCACCTCCCCGGCCCCGTCGACCGCGCTGGCCAGCCCCGCGTCGACCAGCGAGCCGTACGCCGAGGTCAGCTCCGCGTCCCGCAGGCCCGTCGCGGCCGCGACCGCGCCGAGCGGCGCGGGCGCCAGTTCGAGCAGCGCCAGGTAGACCCGGGCCGCCGCCTCGTCGATGCCCAGGAGCCGCAGCGCCTCGCCGAGCTTCACGTTGTCCATGCCGTGCGTGCCGTCCGTGTCGTGCGTGCCGTGAGTGCCGTGAGTGCCGTCAGTGCTTTGTCCACGTACCGCATTATCGACCCTCTCCCGCGCCGCGCATGGCCGATCCGTGCCAGTGACACTCCTGGGCACCGGGCGGGCCCGGCGCCGTATACCTTCCGGGTCACGGACGGGGTCCGGATCCCCCATGCCCCGACCCCGTCCGTGCCCCACCCGGCCCGTCCGAGGAACCGGAACCCACCCAGAGGGAAGGTGTACGCCGTGGCGAACCGCCGCAAGAACGGTCTCTACTCAGGCATTTCCGACGAGCTGTCCGCGCTGATGCGCACCGGCTGGGCGGACACCGAGCGGCACGACCTGACCCTCGACGCCCAGGCGCCGTACGCGGCCGAGCGCCGCGCCGCGCTCTCCGCGCGCTTCCCCGGCGAGCGCCTGGTGATCCCCTCGGGCAACCTCAAGGTCCGCTCCAACGACGACACCTACCCCTTCCGCTCCTACACCGGCTACGTGCACATGACCGGTGACCAGGCCAGGGACGGCGCCCTCGTCCTCGAACCCCGCGCGGACGGCGGCCACGACGCGTACTGCTACCAGCTGCCGCGCGACAGCCGGGACACCGACGAGTTCTGGAGCGGCTACCACGCCGAGCTGTGGATGGGCCGCCGCCGCTCCCTGGCCGAGGCGGAGACGGTCCTCGGCCTGCCCTGCCGGGACGTCCGCACGGCCGCCGCCGACCTGGCCGCCGGGTCCGGCGCGCCGACCCGCATCGTGCGCGGCATCGACCCCGCCCTGGAGGCCGCGGTCAGCACCGACGAGGACCGCGACTACGAGCTGGAGGAGGCGCTGAGCGACCTGCGCCTGGTCAAGGACGAGTGGGAGATCGGCGAGCTGCGCAAGGCCGTCGACTCCACGGTGCGCGGGTTCACCGACGTCGTCGGCGAGCTGTCCACCGCGGTCGCCACGTCCGAGCGCTGGATCGAGGGCACGTTCTTCCGCCGCGCCCGACTGGAGGGCAAGGCCGTCGGCTACGGCTCGATCTGCGCCGCGGGCGAGCACGCCACGATCATGCACTGGACGGACAACGACGGCCCGGTGCGCCCCGGCGACCTGCTGCTGTTCGACGCGGGCGTGGAGACGCACACCCTCTACACCGCCGACGTGACCCGCACCCTGCCGATCAGCGGCACCTTCACGCCGGTCCAGCGCAAGGTGTACGACGCGGTGTACGAGGCCCAGGAGGCGGGCATCGCCGCCGTGAAGCCGGGCGCCGCCTACCGCGACTTCCACGAGGCGTCCCAGCGCCACCTGGCCGCCAAGCTGGTGGAGTGGGGCTTCATCGAGGGCCCCGCTGAGCACGCGTACGAGCTGGGCCTCCAGCGCCGCTTCACGATGGCGGGCACCGGGCACATGCTCGGCCTCGACGTCCACGACTGCGCGCACGCGCGCAACGAGGACTACGTGGACGGCGTGCTGGAGCCCGGCATGTGCCTCACCGTCGAGCCCGGCCTGTACTTCCAGCCGGACGACCTCACGGTGCCCGAGGAGTGGCGCGGCATCGGCGTGCGCATCGAGGACGACCTGATCGTCACCGCCGACGGCAACGAGAACCTGTCGGCCGGCCTGCCGAGGTCGGCGGACGAGGTCGAGGAGTGGATGGACCAGTTCGCTGGCTGAACCGGTCCCACAGGACGGGGCGGAGTCCGGCACGGGGGTCCGGGTTCCGCCCCGCGTCGCGCCCGCCTAAGGTGGCGGCATGATCGTTTCCTTCGGCGACAACGCCCGCCGCATACTCGACGCCCCGCACCCCGCCGTGCTCGCCACGATCAACCCCGACGGGGCTCCGCAGACCTCCGTCGTCTGGGTCGGCCGCGAGGGCGACGAGCTGGTGATCTCCAGCCAGGCGGGCCGCCGCAAGGTCAAGAACGTCGAGCGCGAGCCGCGCGTCAGCCTCACCGTGTACGACCTCGCCGACCCGGACCAGTACCTGGAGGTGCGGGGCACGGCCACCGTCACCGAGGACGAGGGGCGCGCGCTGGCGGTGCGCCTCGCGGAGGAGTACGAGGGCCCCGGCGCCGGCCAGGAGTACCTGGACCTGCCGCCCGAGGCGCTGCGCGTCGTCATCCGCGTCACGCCCGTGAAGGCGATCGGCCCGGCCGCCCGCTGACGCGCGCCGCCGGGCGCGGTGCTCGCTGGACCCGGTGCTCGCTGGACCCGGTGCTCGCTGGACCCGGTGACCCTGCGGGGCGCAGACTGGCCGGGCGGGCCGCGCGCCGACGAGAGCGGCGGACCGCACGCGACGCACAGGCACGACGCGCCCGGGACGGTACCGGGGGCGAGAACCAGGAGACAGACGCATGACGCGGACGCCCGCACCCGCCGAGACCGCCGAGGACTTCGCCGCCAGGCTCGCGGCCGGTCCCGGCGGCGCGGCCGGGCACCGGGAGCCCGAGTGGTTCGGCCAGGCGGCCGCCACGCTGTACGGCGGCCAGGGCCCCGGGGCCGCGCGGGAGTGGGCCCACCGGGTGCACGCGGAGCTGGACCGGCTGGCCGGGCGCGTGCCGTTCTCGGTCGTGCACGACTGGCACGCGCACACCGTCATGCCCGCCCTGGCGGAGGCCGGAAGCGGCGCGGCCGGAGACGGCGCGGACGGAGCCGGGAAGGGCGCGCTGGAAGCCGTACGGCTGCTGCACCTGCGTGCCCTGGCCGGGGAGCCGGTCGCAAGGGCGGAGTGGGCCGACGCGCTCGGCTCCGCGCTGACCGGCGTGTACCGCGACGCCTACCCGTACGCCGACTCCTACGCCGCGTCGTCCGTCAGCGCCCGCGAGTACGCGCTGGACAACGACTACACCGAGGAGAAGGCGGCGGAGTTCGCGCAGATGTACGCGAAGCTGAACACCGACGCCAACGCCCTCTCCTTCGCGGGCGCCCACGCGCTGGCCAACGCCGGTGCGCTGGCCGCGGCCTTCGCGGACGCCGACGAGGAGGCCCTGGCCGCCGCGTACCCCTTCGCGTACGTGCGCGTCTGCGCCCTGGCCGTCGGCACGGTCGAGGGCCGGGACGAGGAGGCGGCGCGGCAGCGGGCCGCGGCGTACGAAGCGGCCTGCGGACGCCTCGCCGCGGGGCTGGCCGAGAGCCTGGAGCGGGCCGCCGCCTGAGGCGGAACCGGAACCGGAACCGTCCGGGCCGCCGCCGCCGTGTGCGGCGGCCCGGACGACGGGCCCAGGGGTCAGGCCGTGGGGCGGTGGCCCTTGATGGCGACGCGCCTGCCGTAGCGCGAGTGCGGGAAGTAGTCCCAGATCGCGTGGTGCTGCACGCAGCGGTTGTCCCAGAACACCAGGGTGTTCGCCGTCCAGCGGACCCGGCAGTGCAGCAGCGCGGTGCTCGCGATGTGGTCGCACAGCATGTTGATGACGGCCCGGCTCTCGCGGCGCGACAGCTGCTCGATGTGCGACACGTAGATGTTGTTGACGAAGAGCAGCTTGCGGCCGGTCTCGGGGTGCCTGGCGATCACCGGGTGGACGTGCTTGGGCACGTCGTACTCCGGCGGCGGGGTCTTCCCCTCCCAGGCGAGCAGCCCGTCGTGGACCGCCGTCATGCCGTCCAGCATCTCCTTCATCGCCGGGGACAGCATGTCGTACGCGAGGGTCATGTTCGCGAACATGGTGTCGCCGCCGCTGCCCACCTCGGGCGTGCGCGTGATGTAGAGCATCGAGCCCAGCGACGGCTGGAGGTCGGCCGTGCCGTCGGCGTGCCAGCCGTGACCCGCCACGTTGCGCGAGTCCTTGTCCGCGCTGATCTCCAGCACGTGCGGGTCGGAGTCCTTGGCGGGCAGCGCGACGGGGTGCAGCTCGCCGAAGTACCCGGCGGCCCGCTTGTGGGTCTCGTTGTCCAGCTCCTGGTCGCGGAAGACCAGCACCTGGTGGCGGAGGAACGCCCGCCGCACCTCGGCGACCTGATCCTCCGTCAGCTCCTTGGAGAAGTCGACGCCCGACACCTCGGCGCCGATGGTCGGCGTCAGCGGGTCGACCGAGATGGTGTCGTAGACCTCCGGCGGCGCGGTGGTGACACGGGTGATGGCATCCAGTGCGAACTGTTCCATTGCGTCCTCCTGGACGTCTGTACGGTGGTGAGGGGGAAAGGTGGTTCGGGGGTCACAGGCCCAGGTCCAGCAGCTCGCGCAGGATCAGCCGCCCGAAGGCGAGGTTGCCGTGGATCCCGTCGGTCGCCTCGCTGAACTCCGGCCGCTGGCGGCCCTCCCGGTCGGTGACGCGCTCCCGCAGGTCCACGACGTCGACGCCCAGCTCGATCAGCGCGCGGCGCATCACGTCCTGCGCCGCCCCGAAGACCACCGGGTCCGACATGCCGGGCACCCGCTGGGGCGGCATCACGGACACCACCCGCATGCCCAGGCCGCGGGCGTGCGCGTAGAAGGCCAGCGCGCCGCGGACCGTGGCGCGCACCAGCTCGTCGAAGAGCTTCCCGGTCAGGAAGCCGGGGGCGAAGCCCCCGTCGGCGAGCCGGTAGACGTCCCAGTTGGCGGTGGTGGCCACGAAGTGCGCGCTGAAGCCGAAGGTGCACACCAGCGGCACGCCGCGCTCGGCGAGCGCGTCGATCCCCGAGGCCTCCAGCTCGCCCAGGAACCCCCGGTACAGCTCCTCCGTCTCCTCGCCCCGGAAGACGACGTCCCCGCCGCGCAGGTCGAAGAAGTCCGCGTGGAAGTCGCGCCCCGCCCCGACGGGCCCGCCCGCGAAGGGGAACCCCGCCGCCTTCGCGGCCCGGCCGACGGGACCCGCGTGCGAGTCGCCGAGCAGCAGGAAGCGGGCCGTGTCAGCGAGGGTTGTAGTAGTCGAGTACGGCGTCATCGCACCAGAGGTCCTCTCCCGAGTCGTGCGCGGGGCTCCGCACTGTGGTGTGGGCGGTGTGGGCGGTGGTGGGGTCGTCGGTGCGGGCGTCGTCGCGGGGCGCCTGCCCGGACACGTGGGCGGCGGTCCGCGGCGCGGGGCGGATCCCGTCGAAGAAGTGGCCCATCACGAAGTCGACGCCCGCGGGCGTCACCGAGCGCAGGTTCGGCTCGAAGAACGCCGCCCGGTACGGGAAACCGGTGACGATCTCGTACGAGGGGAAGTAGTCGACGTAGTCCAGCTCCTGGGCCAACTGCCCGGCCACCGCGCGCAGTACGGACTTGGAGTACGTGGTCGCGGTGAGCGCGTGACCGCCGCTCGCCGTCGCGGTGAGCGGCACGGGGGAGACCGTCAGCAGCAGCCGCAGCTCCGGGTTGGCCCTGCGGGCGAGCGCGAGCGCGGCGCACAGGTCGCCGTACACCTCGTCGAAGGTGAAGTTGTGGAACTCGTGCAGCTCGGCGTCGTACGTCCCGCGCACGGTGCCGGGACAGACCGGGTACACCGTGCCGTCGGCGCGGCCGCGCCACGCTTCGGTCAGACCCAGCGTGAAGACCAGGCAGCTCGCCCCGGACACGGCGCCGCGGATCGCCTCCAGGGTCACGGCGCGCGCCCGCGCCACGTCCTCGGCCGACGCGTACCCCTCCGGCTCGACCGACGGGCGCATCGGGTCGTACCAGCGGCCCTCCTCCTCCCACACCTCGGCGGGCGGGGCGGACTCCTCGAACGCCCAGGACAGCCACTGCCGCAGCACGGCCGCGGTGTAGATGTTGCCGGTGCGGAAGGAGAACGCGCCGTACTGGCGCGCGTCGCGCTCGGCCCGGGTGAGGCCGGGCGGCGGGAACTCCGCCTCGTGCCAGAACATGCCGTGCTCCAGCAGCGCCCGCCCGATGTGGCGGGCGAAGCAGGAGCCCGCGGTGAGGACCATGTCGTCCTGTCCCACGGCGAACTTCGGCGTCCAGAGCCCGCGGATGTCCCGGGGCTCGGGCTCGGCCACGGCGGTGCGCCAGAACGCGCTCGACGGCAGCGATCCGTAGGGGTTCATCGGTCCTGCGTCCTTCGTACGGTGGTGGGGGAGGGGGCCGCGGCGGCGGCGTTGACGGTGTCGCTCACCGCCCGCACCCAGGGCCCGCGCACGATCCCGTAGTGCGTGGTGTCCAGCTCGTGGCAGCCCTCCAGGAGGGGCAGCAGCGTGCCCCACAGCCGCCGTTGCCGCTCCGGCGAGCCCAGCTCCGGCAGGTTCTCGACCGGCCGGGTCGCCAGCCACAGGTGGACGGGGGTGCGGGCGAGGAGGGCCGGCTCGTGACCGGCCATCGCGGCCACGTTGGCCCGGCAGCAGTGCGCCAGGCGCTCGGCGTAGGCCCGCGCGTGCGGGCTGACGGCCGGGGCCCGCCCGCCTCCGTCCGCGGCGCCCGCGGCGCCCGACGCATCAGCCGTGTCCGCCGTGTCCGCCGTGTCCGCCGTGTCCGAGCCGCCGCCCTGGAGCAGTTCGTGGGCGAAGACCGCCTCGTACCGCTCCTCGTCGTACGCCCGGAAGTGCGGCGCCGCGTCCGGCGGCGGCGGGTCGAGCAGCTGGAGGCCCGTCACGGCCCGTCCCGCCGCCTCGGCGCCCGCCGCCATCGCGTGCGCCACCCAGGCGCCGAACGACCAGCCCGCGAGGTGCCAGTTCCACGCGTCCTGCGGGAAGCGCGCCTCCAGCGCGGCGCGGTAGCGGTCCGCGCGCTCCGCCAGCGACCAGGAGGGCGCGGGGCCGCCGCCGAGCGCGGGGTCCGCGATCAGGCAGACCGTGAGCCGCGGGTCGAGCCCGGAGACCAGCGCGCGGTACGCCTGGATGTCGCCGCCGACCGGATGGACCAGGCACAGCACGTCGCGGCCCGTTCCCTCCTGCCACACCGCGAGCGCGACCCCGTCGGGCGGCGCGGCGGCGTCCGACGCTGCCGCGCGCACCTCCTCGATGCGGGCCAGCACGTCGTTGAGGCTGACGCGGTGGCCGAGGTGGGCGAGTTCCAGGTCGACGCCGTAGTGCTGCTCGACCTTCGCGACGAGGTCGAGCATCGTCAGCGAGTCGGCGCCGTACTCGTCGTACAGGGAGGCGTCCGGGTCGAGTTCGTCCACCCCGAGCCATTCGCACAGCCAGCCGTCGAGCCGCGCGGCCATCGCACCGGGGCGGCCCTCCGCAGGGCCGTCGGCAAGCTCCGGCTCGCGCGGCCGGGGCACGGAAGCGGGCGCCGCGAGCGGTGCGTAGAACTCCCGCGCCCGCCCGATGTCCGTGGTGGACACGAGGAGCTGGGGCAGCTGGAGGCGCAGCGCCTGGTCGAACAGCCGCTGTCCCTCCTTCACCGCGAGCCCGACCGCGAGGTGCGCCTGGTGGCGGGCGTCGGCGTGCAGGGCGTCGCACGCCATGCCGACCTCGTTCCAGATGTCCCAGTCGATGCTGACGCGCAGCGTCGCACCACCGTCCGCGTCCGTACCGTCGGTCCCGTCCGCCTCGCCCTCCCCGCCGGGCGCGTAGTGGGCGAAGCCGTCCAGCAGGCCGTTCGCGGCGGCGTAGTCGAACTGTCCGACACCGCCGTACAGCGCCGACATCGACGAGCAGTACGCGGCGAAGCCAGGCCGGTAGCGCTCGATCAGCCGCTCGGTCAGCAGCGCGCCGCGCAGCTTGGCGGCCGTCACGGGGCGCATCGCCGCCGCGTCGCGCCGGGCGACGAGCCCGCCGCCCGCGGCGCCGACCGCGTGCACCACGCCGTCGATCCCGGCGCCGCCCACGGCGTCCGCGACGCGGGCGACGACCGCGTCGAGCGGGTCGGCGGCGAGATCGGCCGCGATCGGCACGACGCGGTCCGCCCACTGCGCGAGGTCGTCGGGCAGCCGCGCGGAGCGCGAGAGCAGGACGATCCGGCAGTCGGCGTGGGCGAGGAGCCACGCGGCGAGCGAGCGGCCGATGCCGCCCGTGCCGCCCATGACGAGGTACGTGGCGGGGGCGTCGGCCAGCGCGGAGGGCGCGGCGTCCCGGGGTGCGGCCACCGGCAGCAGCGCCTGCCGCCACCAGTAGCCCTGCCGCAGCGCGAGGCGCCGGGGCAGCGCCCCGGGCTCCCCGGCCCCGGCCAGCAGCGCGGCGAGCCGCGCGGCCCAGCGGGCGAGGTCCGCGCCGGGCAGGTCCACCCAGTGGCCGTCCACGGCGCACTCCTGGGACGCGACCTCGCCCGCTCCGGCGAGGAGCCCGGACTCGGGCCGCTCGACGGTGCCGTGGACGGGCTGCGCCCCGTACGAGAGCCACCAGGCCCGCAGCCGCAGGCGCCCGGTCAGCTCGCCCACCGCGCGCAGCAGGGCCGCCGGGGTGTCCAGACAGGACCGGCGGGCGCGCTCCAGCGCCGCCTCGTCGAGCGGTCCGCGCGCGGCCAGCGGGAGGGCGTGCAGCCAGTCGACGAGCGGCGCTCCACCGTGCGCCCCGGGCTGCTCTGCCTGCCTGGTCTGCCTGGTCTGCCCGGTCTGTTCGGGCTGCTTGGGCTGTCCGGGTGCGGGGGACCGCTCGGGCGCGAGCGCTTCGAGCAGTCGGCGCAGCGAGTCGGGGTCGGCCGGGTCGACCTCGTACGCGTCCTCGGCGACGCGCGCGAAGGCGGCGGCCTCCACGACGCGCACGACCCGGTCGTAGGACGCCTCGAAGGGGGCCAGCGCCCCGGGCGGCAGCGGGGCCGCCGTCATCGCCACCAGCACCGCGCCGGTCCGGGAACCGGCGGCGGGCGTACGGGGAGCGGCGTCGGGCGTACGGGGAGCGGTGGCGCGGCTCAGCCGTACCCAGTGCGGCTGGTGCAGCCAGTCGGTGTCGGGCAGGCGCTGCGGCGCCCCGCCGTCCACGGGGCCGCCGTCCGCCGGGGCGGCCGCCGGGGCGGCGCGCTCGAAGTCGTACTCCGTGAGCGCGAAGCTCGGCGGCGGGAAGTCCCAGGGCGCCTGTGCGCAGCCCGCGGGCAGCACGACCGTCCGGCCCGCGAGCCAGGCGTCGACCACCTCGGAGGCCGAGCGGTCGACGGCGGCGCACCGCTCGTCGCGGTCCGTCCCCCCGGCCGACGCCACCTCGGTGCCGGACGCGGTGCGCAGCCAGTCCACCGCCGCGTCCACGTCCGCGCAGACCGCGGCCGCGCGCCAGCGGTGCGGCCGCCGACCCGCCTGGAGGTGACGGAGCACCCGGCCGTACTCCTCGGGCCGCGCCGCCAGGTAGTCGGCGATCGCCGCCGCGTCGGCGCGCAGCCCGGCCGCGCTGCCGCTGGACAGCAGCAGGCAGTCGAGCGGCTCGGGGCGGGAGTCGTGCCGCTCCCGCGGCGCGTCGTCCCCTTCGAGCACCAGGTGCGCGTTGGTGCCGCCGATGCCGAAGCTGCTCACCGCGGCGACGCGCGGGCGTCCCGCGGGCCAGGGCGCGGCCTCGGCGGGGACGTAGAACGGCGCCGCGTCGGTGCCGATCTGCGGATTGAGCGCCCGGAAGCCGACGTTGGGCGGGATCAGGCCGTGGTGGACGCAGAGCGCTGCCCGTACGAGACCGACCACGCCCGCCGCCGCGCCCAGGTGGCCGATCTGGCTCTTCACCGAGGTCAGCGCGCAGCGGCCGGGTTCGGCCTCCGACTCGGTCCTGGACTCCGACAGCGCGTACGCCTGGCGCAGCGCGCCGACCTCGACCGGGTCGCCGAGCCGGGTGGCCGTGCCGTGCGCCTCGACGTAGCCGAGGTCGGCGCCCGTGCGGCCGCCGCGGCGCAGCGCGGCGCGGATCACCTCGCGCTGGCCCGGCAGCGAGGGCGCGCTGTAACTCAGCTTGCCCGCGCCGTCGTTGTTCAGCGCGGAACCGGTCACCACCGCGTACACGGTGTCGCCGTCGCGGCGCGCGAGGCGCAGCGGCTTGAGGACGACCACGCCTACGCCGCTGGCGCCGATCGTGCCGCCCGAGTCGTCGCTGAAGGGCCTGCACAGGCCGTCGGGCGAGAAGATGTGCTGCGGCCGGTAGGTGTAGCCGCCGGTCATCAGCGTGTCGACGAGCACCCCGCCCGCCAGCATCACGTCGGCGTCGCCCTGGCGCAGCATCCCCGCCGCGACGTGGACGGCCACCAGCGAACTGGCGCACGCCGCCTGGACGGTGAACGCGGGTCCCGTCAGGTCGAGGTGGTAGGCGACCTTGGTGGCGAGGAAGTCCTTCTCCTGGTGGAGCGCCAGCTGGAAGCCGTCGGGCAGCCGCTCGGGGTCGGCCTCGCGCGCCATCGACTGGGCGTAGGTGTTCTCGCCGCAGCCGGCGACGAGCCCGATCTGCAGTCCGCCCTGCTCCGCCAGGCCCGCGTGGGCCAGTGCCTGCACGGAGCTCATGAGGAGGTGGCGCTGCTGCGGATCCATCAGCCGCGCCTCCTGGCGGCTGATGCCGAAGTGCTCGGGGTCGAAGGAGAGCAGCCCCGACATCTGGCTGCGCGCGCCGACCCGCCCCGCGTCGCTCCCGGCGGCGTCGGTCTCGAAGTGCTCGATGCCCCGGGCGCCCGTGCGGACCATCTCCCAGAACGCGGCGAGGTCGTCGGCGCCGGGCAGGCGCACGGCCATGCCGATGACGGCGATCGGCTCGTCCACGTCGGCGGAACCGCCCCGGTGCTCGGACCGCGGGGGCGCCGCCGTGTCCGTCCCGCCGTCCAGGAAGCGGGCGAGGCGGCGCACGGTGACGTGCTCGAACAGGTCGGGGACGGTGAAGTCCAGGTCCGGTTCGGCGGTGCAGCGCAGCTGGAAGTGCATCAGGTCCAGACTGGTGGCGCCCGCGTCGAAGAAGCGCTCGTCGGGCCCGACGGTCCGGTTCAGCACCTCGGCGAAGAGCCGGGTGAGCCGGGCCTCGGTCGGGGACAGCGCGGGCGCGTCGTGCGCCGCCGACCGCAGGTCGTCACCCGGGGCGGTGAGCGCCGCGCGCCGGTCCAGCTTGCCGCTCGGCGTCAACGGCAGCCGGGCCACGCGTCGGAAGCGGTCGACGCGGACGTAAGGGGGCAGCAAGGGGGCCAGGTGGCGGGCCAGTTCCGCCGCGTCGGGCGTGCTCGCGGCCCCGTCCCGCTGTGACGCGGCGCCGAACTCCACGCAGGCGACGAGGCGTTCGCCGTCCCGTACCACCACCGCGTTGACGACGTCGGGGTGCCGCAGCAGCGCCGCCTCGACCTGGCCGAGCTCCAGCCGGTGGCCGCTGAGCTTGATCTGCTGGTCGTCGCGGCCCAGGTAGTGCAGCAGGCCGTCCCCGTCGAACCGGGCCAGGTCGCCGCTGCGGTAGAACGTGCCCAGGCCCGGCAGTTCGACGAAGCGTTCCGCGTTGAGCGGGGTGTTGCCCAGGTAGCACGGCGCCGCCATCGGGCCGCCGAGCAGCAGCCTGCCGGGGCGGCCGGGCGGCACGGCCTCGTCCGCCTCGTCCACCACCCGCAGCCAGGCGCCCGTCACGGGCCTGCCGATGGCCGGGCGCTCCGGCCAGCGAGCCGGGTCGCCCGCCAGGCAGAGGGCGCTGACCACATGGGTCTCGGTGGGCCCGTAGTGGTTGAAGAGCCGCGCGCCCGGCAGTCCGGCGAACCAGCGCCTGATGGCGTCCGTGCACAGCAACTGCTCGCCGGCGGTGATGACTTCGCGCAGCCGCGAGGGGTAGCGGCCGAGCCGCACGCCGTGCTCGGCGAGCAGGTTCAGGGCCACGTACGGCAGGAACAGGCGCTCGACGCCGCCCGCTTCGAGCCGGTCGAGCAGCTCGGGCGCGTCGTGCCGCCACTCGGGGCGCACCAGGCGCAGCGTGCCGCCGCCGCAGAGCGTGCCGAAGACCTCCTGGAACGAGACGTCGAAGGAGAGCATCGAGAACTGCTGGGTGACGGCCGGGGCCGCGAGGCCGCCGTGCTCGCGCTGCCACTGGAGCAGGTTGCACAGCGTGCGGTCGGGCACCCGCACGCCCTTGGGCGTACCGGTGGAGCCCGAGGTGAACAGCGTGTACAGCGGGCGCGATCCGTCGTGCGGCGGTATCTCCGGGCCCTGTTCGACGGGGGCCGTCAGGACGAGGTGGTGGCGCGGCGGGCCGTCGGGGGCGACGGCGTCCAGCTCCGGCGCGTCGTCGGGCGCCACCAGCACGCACAGCGGATTCGCCTGCGACAGCACCTGGCGCAGCAGCTCGGCCGGATAGGCGGGGTCGAGCGGCACGATGGTCAGGTTGAGCCTGGCCAGCGCGAGGAGCGCCACCACGTGCTCGGGCGAGGGGCGCAGGAAGAGGGCGACGGAACGCGGCTCGGTGTCCTGCGGTTCGGCGTCCCGCGTGTCGGTGTCCCGCGGCTCGGTGTCCCGCGGTTCCAGGGGGTGGAGCCGTTGGATCCGGTGGGCCAACGCGTCGGCGTGCGCGTCGAGTTCGGCGTACGAGAGGGAGGTGTCCCCGTGCACCAGCGCGGTCGCTGCGGGGGTGCGCCGCACCTGGCGGGCGAAGCCCTCCGCGACGGTGTCGAAGTCGAGCGGAGCGGTCTCGGCGCGTCCCGGCTCGGGCAGGGCGCGTCGGTGGGGGGCGACCAGTTCGGCCAGGGTCTGCCCGGTTCCCCCGGCGGCGGCGGGCGCCGCACCGGTCAGCGCGTCCAGGCCGCGCTCGAACAGCTCGGCCAGCGCGGCGACCTCGGCCGCGTCGAAGTGGCGGGCGTCGTACTCCCACAGGCAGTCGAAGCCCGTCGCCCGCTCGATCACCGACAGGGTCAGCGGGCACTTGGCGTCGACCGGCGGCTGCCACAGCGGGCGCACCACGCAGCCGGGCAGCGCCAGCGCGTCGAAGTCGGTGTTCTCCAGGACGAACATGAAGTCGAACGGAGTGCCGCCGCCCGGGTGCCCCGAGCCGCCCGCCCCGTCCGCGACGACGTCGGCGAGGACCACGTCCTGGTGGTCGAGGACGCCGCGCGCGGCATCCGCGTGCCGCGCCAGCTGGGCGCGCAGGCCCTCGCGAGGCTCCACGGCCAGGGGGAGCAGCACGGTGTTGGCGAACATGCCGACGCTGTCCGCGAACTCCTGGACCTGGCGGCCCGCGACGGGGCCGGCGATCCGGGGCGCGGTGCTGCCCGTGACGCCGTACAGGCTCCAGGCGTAGACGCTCAGCAGGAGTTGGAAGCGGGTGCGGCCGAGGTCGGCGCAGAGCCGGTCGAGTGCGGTCCTGCGGCCGGTGTCGAGCACGGTGCGCAGCAGGCGTCCCGCGGGGCCCGCGGGCGCGTGGAGCGGTTCCAGCGGGGCGTGGTCCCGCGGCAGGTCGCCGTAGAGCGCGGCGAGTTCGGTGCGCTGGGCGCGGTAGGCGTCGCGGGCGAGCCACTCGTTCTGCCAGTGGGCGAAGTCGAGGGGCGTCGGCGCGGTGCCGGGGGCTGCGGCGTCCGGGGCCGCGCCGCCGTGCGCGTAGTCTGCCGCGAGGTCGGCGAACAGCACGTTGAGCGACCAGCCGTCGACGGCGATGTGGTGCATGCGCAGAAGCAGCTCGCCGCCGCCCGCGCGGTCCGGTTCCGGCGCGGGCAGCCAGCACGCCGCGAACATCTCGGGCCGCGCCAGGTCGAAGGGCTCCGCGAAGAAGGCGGCGGTGAACTCCGCCCGTGCCGAGGCGTTTCGCAGCGCGGGCCCGGTGGGCTCGGTCCACGGGTCGTACGGCTCGCCGACCGTCTGCCGCAGCCCGTCGGGCGTGGCGGTGAAGGAGGTGCGCAGCGCGGCGTGGCGCGCCACGAGGCGGCGCAGCGCGGTGCGCAGCGCGTCGGTGTCCACCTCGCCCTCGACGCGGAAGGACAACGGCACGTGGTAGGCGCGGGAGTCGGGCTCGCGCTGCTGGAACAGCCAGAGCCGCTGCTGCTCGGAGGTCGCGGGCGCGTCCCGCCCGGTCACCGGGGCGGGCAGCTCGGGGTAGGGGGACGCGGCGTCCGCCGCCGTCTGCGTCGCGGCGGCCAGTTCGGCGAAGGTGCCTTGCAGGACGAGCTGCGGGGACAGCTCGCAGCCCCAGCGCCGCCGCGCCTCGTAGCGCAGCCGCAGCGCCTTCAGCGAGTCGCCGCCGCAGGCGATCCAGCGGTCGTCGAGCCGCAGCCCTTCGGTGCCCAGGGTCTCCGCCACGAGGGCGAGCACGTCCCGCTGCCGTTCGGTGAGGTCGAGGGGCTCGCGGCTCCCGCCGTCCCGGGGCTCGTCGGCCCGGCGCCACGGCGCGTCCGCGCGGCCCAGCAGCGCGTCGCGGTCGACCTTGCCGTTGGCGTTCAACGGCAGCTCGTCCAGCAGGTAGGTGCGGTGCGGCCGCATGTACGCGGGCAGCGCGGTGTCCAGGTGGCGGTGGAAGTCGTCGAAGGAGAGCTCGGCGCCGAGGGTCAGGTAGGCGAGGAGTTCATTGACGCCCGACGCGTCGCGCCGCGTGCAGACGTACGCCTGGCGGACCGCCGGGTGCGTCACGATGCGGCGCTCCAACTCGCCCGGCTCGATGCGGAATCCGCGCACCTTCACCTGACGGTCGGCCCGTCCCACGTAGGAGTAGTTCCCCGCCGCGTCGAGCCGGACCAGGTCGCCCGTGCGGTAGTGGCGCACGGGCGTGCCGTTCGGGCCTTCGAGGGTCACGAAGCGGCGCGCGGTCTCGGCGGGCAGGTTGCGGTACCCGACGGCCAGCGCCTCGCCCGACAGGCACAGCTCCGCCACTTCGCCCACCTCGGCGGGGCGCAGGCCCTCGGTCACGGCGACGGCGCCGGTGCCGGACAGCGCGCGGCCGATCGGCACGACGTCGCCGTCGAAGTCCCGGGGGACCGGGTGGCACAGCGCGATCGTGCTGGCTTCGGTGGGGCCGTAGGCGTTGTAGAGCCGGGTGGTGCTCGCGGCGTTGTCGCGGTACCAGCGGCGGATGAGGCCGGCGTTCAGCTGCTCGCCGCCCACCAGGACCTGGTCGATGTCCGTGAAGGCGTCCGGCACCTTGTCGACCACGGCGTTGAAGAGCGCGGCGGTGATGAGCATCGTGTCGATGCGCAGCCGGCCGAGTTCGGCCACGAGGGCGTCGGGGGTCTGCGTCGCCTCGTGGTCGACGATCACACAGGTGCCGCCGGTCAGCAGCGGCACCCAGACCTCGAAGCTCAGCGCGTCGAAGGCCGGGTTGGACATGCACGTGTAGCGGGCGCCCTCGGGAAGCTCGTGGAGGTAGCCGGGGGCGGCGAGGCGCCGGATCCCGGCGTCGCGCAGCTCGACGCCCTTGGGGACGCCGGTGGTTCCCGAGGTGTAGAGGATGCAGGCGACCGGGGCGGGCGCGGACCCAGGGGCGGCGTCCGGGGCCGGAGCGCCGTCCCCGGCGCCTGCGCCGGCGTCGCGCAGGAGCGCGTCCACCGGCAGGGGACGGACGCCGTCGGGCAGGTCGCCGGGCGCGCTCGCGCCGTGCACCACCGCGACGCTCCCCGAGTCGGTCAGGATGTGGCGCCGCCGCTCGGGCGGGCTCTGCGCGTCCAGCGGGACGACCACCGCGCCCAGCCGCAGGACGCCGAGCATCGTGCAGATGAGCTGCCAGGAGCGCGGCAGGTGGATCGCGACGGCCTGGCCCGGCCGCACGCCGTGCGCGTACAGCGCGTTCGCGACGGTCGCGGCGGCGCGGTCGAGGCCCGCGTAGTCCAGGGTGTGCGGACCGTCGACGACCGCGGGGGCCGCGGGGTGGCGCCGGGCCCGGTCGAGTACGGCGGCGGCGATGCCGGAGTCGTACGGGGAGTGTGGTGCCGTGCTCATTTCCGCCTACCGCTTTTCCGTGGTGTCCGCCGTGCCGGTGCGACCCGGCAGTTCCCGCAGTTCCGCCTCGATGCGCGCCGCGATCCGCAGCACCGCGTCCGACTCCAACATCTCCCAGTGGTCGCAGCGCACCGACTCCACCTGGTATCCGCCCTTGGCGCGGCTCCGCCAGAAGTCCCGCACCTCCGTCAGGAGGGGGCCGGGTGCGTTCTCGACGGCCTGCATCAGGACCGTGCGCGCGGCGGTCGCCGCGGGCACGTGGACGCTCGTGGTCATGCGGTTGTGGTTGTAGATGTGGAAGTACTGCCGGATCTGCTCGTCGTCGATGCCCGGGTACATCCCGTTGAACTTGACGAGCTTGTCGCGGAACTCCGCCAGGTCCACCGGCGTGACGGCCGCGCGGCGCTCCGCGTCGTCCGTGGCCTGGGTGTCGAGCAGCACCACGCTCACCCGCTCGTGCCCCGCGTCGGCGAGGCGGCGACCCATCTCGTGGGCGATCAGACCGCCGTACGAGAGCCCGGTGAGGACCAGCGGCCCGCCCTCGGCCAGCAGCGGGGCGACGAGCTCCAGGTACGACTCGGCCATCGCCTCGACGGTCGGCAGGGACGCCTCGCCGGGGTTGACCCCAGGCGACTGGATGCCGTGCACGCCCACCGCGTCCGGCAGAGCCTTGGCCAGCGAGAGGTAGCAGAACGCGGTGCCGCCCGCCGGGTGGACGCAGATCACCCGGGCGCCGCCGTCGCCCGCGCGGAAGTCGAGCAGGTTGCTCGGCGGCGGGCCCGACGCGCCGCGGCGCAGCCGCCCGCCCAGGTCCTCGATGGTCGGGTGCATCACGAGGTCGCGGATGGTCAGCGCCTCGCCGAACGCCTCGCGCACGGCGTGGATCAGCTTGATGGCGGAGATCGACGTGCCGCCGATGTCGAAGAAGTCGTCCCGGATGCCGATCTCGGTCCGCAGCAGCACGCTCTGCCATATCTGGTACAGCGTCAGCTCGATGTGGTCGCGCGGGCTCGCCTGGTTCACCTGGGCGGGCTGCGCCGCGTGCGCCAGCTCCACGACGGCGGCCCGGTCCAGCTTGCCGTTGCGGGTCACCGGCAGCTTCGCCAGCTCCACGAAGACCGCGGGGATCATGTGTCCCGGCAGCCGGCGCGCGAGCGCGGCCCGCCACTCGGCGACCGGCCTGGGCTCCGCGCCCTCGATCGCGACGGCGGCCATCAGCTGCGGTTCGCCCGCCGCGTCGCGGTCCACCAGCGCGGCGGCCCCGGTGACGCCCGGCTGGTCGAGCAGCGTCGCCTCGATCTCGCCCAGCTCGATGCGGAAGCCGCGCAGCTTGACCTGGTGGTCGCGGCGGCCCGCGTACAGCAGTTGTCCGTCGGGCAGCCAGCGGCAGATGTCACCGCTGCGGTACATGCGCGCGCCCGGCACGAACGGGTCGGCCACGAAGCGCTCGGCGGTCAGGTCGGGGCGGCCGAGGTAGCCGCGCGCCAGGCCCGCGCCCGCGATGTACAGCTCGCCCGCGACGCCGATCGGCACCGGGCGCAGCCGCTCGTCGAGCACGTACGCCCGGGTGTTGGCGACCGGGCGGCCGATCGGCGCCTGGCGCGCGAGCGGCAGCGGGTCCAGGTGCGCGGTGCAGTACAGCGCGGTCTCGGTCGGGCCGTAGCCGTTGAGGACGCGCAGCCCAGGCAGGGCCCGCTCCATCCGGTGCAGCGCGTCCTCGGGCAGCGGCTCCAGGCCGGTGCGCACGCAGCGCAGCGCGAGAGACGCCAGCCGCTCCTCGGGCGCCTCGCAGATCCACCGCACGAAGGAGGGCGGCAGCAGGACGTCCACGACGCGGTGCTCGCGCATCCAGCCGATCAGCGCCTCGGGGTCCTCGCGCACGCCCTGCGGCACGAGGCGCAGCACGCCGCCCGTGGTGAGCGGCAGCAGGAACTCCTGGACCGAGGCGTCGAACGCGAAGCTCGGCCACATCGCCGACGGCAGACCGGGCGTCGCGCCGAACTCCTCGCCCCAGTAGTCCAGCAGGTTGAGGATGCCCCGGTGGGTCGCGGCGACGCCCTTGGGGCGGCCGGTCGAGCCGGAGGTGTAGATGACGTACGCGAGGTCGTCGGGCCGGTGGGGGAGGCCGGGCGCGTCGTCGCGCGGGGCGTCGGCCTCCACGGAGGCGAGCCGCAGCCAGGGCACCGCGGGCGCGTCGCCGCCGGGTCCCGGAGCGCCGTCCGCGTCGCCGAGCACCAGTACGGCGCCCGCGTCCGCCACCATGCCCGCGAGGCGTTCGTGGGGGAGCGCGGGGTCGAGCGGCAGATAGGCGCCGCCGGCCTTGAGCACGCCGAGGATGCCGACCACCAGGTCGACCGAGAGGCCCATGTGCAGCCCGACGACCCGGTCCGTGCGCACGCCCCGGGCGATCAGCGCCTGGGCGAGGCGGTTGGCGCGCCGCTCCAGCGTCGCGTAGTCGAGCCGCTCGTCCTCGTGGACCACGGCGACCTGGCCCGGCCGCTCCCGTACGCGCGCCTCGAACCGGTCGACCAGACCGGCGGAGGTCGCGGCCGCCGCGGTGTCGTTGAACTCGACCAGGACCTGGTGCAGTTCCCGCTCGTCCAGGAGCGTCAGGGCGGTCGCGGGCCGCTGCGGGTCGTCTGCCATCTGCCGCAGGACGTGCAGCAGTTGGCGCACGTGGCGCTCGGCGGTCGCCGCGTCGAAGAGCGCGGTCGCGTAGTCGAGGCTCCCCGCGACCCGGCCGTCTCGCGCGGTGAGGTGCAGCATCAGGTCGAACGCGACGGACAGGCGCGGGAAGTCCAGCGGCACGGTCTCGACGCCGGGCAGCGCCAGCGCCTCCTCTTCGGCCACCTGCCAGGCGAGCATCGTCTGGAACAGCGGGGTGTGCGCGAGGTTCCGGGGCGGGTTCACCACCTCGACGACCTGCTCGAAGGGCAGGTCCTGGTGGTGCAGCGCCGACAGCACCGCGGCGTCCGCCCGGCGCACCAGGTCCGCCACCGTCGGCTCGCCCGACAGGTCGACGCGCAGCGCGACGGTGTTCGCGAAGAAGCCGATGAGCCCTTCGAGTTCGGGCCGGGTCCGGTTGGCCGCGGGAGCCCCGATCACCACGTCGTCCGTGCCCGCGAGGCGGGAGAGGGTCAGCGCCCAGCCCGTCAGCACGGTCTTGAACAGGGTGCTGCCGTTCTGCCTGGCGAGCGTCCGCAGCGCGGCGGTCAGCTCCTCGTCGATGGTGACGGGCACGCGTGCGCCCCGGTAGTCCTGCTCGGCGGGGCGGGGCCGGTCGGTGGGCAGTTCGAGGAGCGCGGGGGCGTTCGCGAGGGTCTCGCGCCAGTACGCGCCCTGCGCCTCGGCGGTCTCCGCGGACAGCCACTGCCGCTGCCAGGCCGCGAAGTCGGCGTACCGCACGGGAAGGGCGGGCAGCGGATCGTCGGCGCCGCTGGTGAACGCGGTGTACAGGGCGCTGAGTTCCCGGGTGAGGACGCCCATCGACCAGCCGTCGGTGACGGTGTGGTGGAAGGCCAGGAGCAGGGCGTGCCGGTCGTCGGCCAGCTTGACCAGGAGCCCGCGGGCCAGCGGGCCCCGCTCCAGGTCGAACGGCGCGGTCGTCCCGTCCAGCGCGAGCGCCACGAGCCGGTCCTCGGCGTCCTCCGAGCCGGTCAGGTCCTCGAAGGCCAGCGGGAATCCGGTGTCGGCCGGGTCGATCACCTGGAAGGGCACGCCTGCGTCGGCCTCCAGCCGGGTGCGCAGCGGCTCGTGGCGGGCGACCACCGCGTCCAACGCCCTGCTGAGCGCCGCCCTGTCCAGCGCGCCGCGCAGCTCCACCGTCAGCGACATGTGGTAGGCCTCGCTCGCGCCCGGCATCTGCGCCAGGAACCAGAGCCGCTGCTGCGCGTGGGACAGCACCAACGGCGCGGACCGGTCGGCGCGCGGCAGGAGGGCGCTTCCGGGGGGCGTCGTGCCGGGCTGTTCGGGGGTGGAACGACGCAACTCTTGATTCGCGGGCAAGGCCGACTGTTCCCCTCTGCGGGATGCTCATTCACAGTGGTGACTGGATAAATGTCTCAGCGGGGTCTGCCGAGTCTCAATGCGGTCCGTAATGCACTGCGTGATGGACTGTGTGGTATGTCAAACAATAGGTAAAGAGCGGAACACGGTCCTCCGTGCCGCTCTCGGAAGTGATGATTGACCAGGGCTTCTGAGTCTGTCAATGGCGCTCCATCCGGATACTCGCCGGTATCCCGTCTGCTACTCGCTGGTATAGTTCGCGGGTGCGCCAAGGCTGCCCGAAGGGGCAGAAAAGAAGGTCCGGAAGGGCAGGGCGGGCCCAGGGGGTATTGTGTTCGGCGGGCCGCATAAGGCACGTTGAGAAATTCTTCCGCGCTACGGGAAATCCCGTCGGCCGTTTCCCTTCGGCCGTTATCGGGGAACTCGCGGTCCGGCTCGCGCTCGCCGGTGAACTCCAGCGCGTGCGCAGCGGCTCGCCAACGGCAACACCCTGGTCACCGACTCGCCGTCCGGGCGGATCTTCGAGGTGACCGTCGAGGGCTACCTGCGCTGGGAGTACGTCGTCCCGCACTTCGCCCCGTACCGGGAGAGCGAGGTGCGCGCACTGTTCCCGGCCGCGCCCAACGCGAGTACCGCTACGCATCCTCCGAACTGCCCTGGCTGGAGGCCGGACGACGACGGCCGACACCGGTACGCGCGGCTCCGGACGGCGCGGGCGAGCGGGTGCCGGACGGCGTGGGCGAGCGGGTGCCGCCGCGGCGGCTCGCCCCGCTGGCCGTCCAGCACGTCCTGGCCATGGTCGCGCCGCGCTCGCGCTGGCGGCGGGGAGCCGGAGACCGCGGGGGGCGGGGGAGCCGCGGGGGACGGGAAGGTGGCGGGGAGCGGGCGGGGCGTGGAGGAATCGGCGGTCCCGGTGGCTTCGGTGGCTGCGGGGCCGCCGTCCGGCGGATGGCGACGCGGGGTCGCGGGCGGCTACTGCCGCACGGTGTAGTGGTCGTTGGCCCCGGCCTTGAGGAACTTCAGGGCCGGGCAGAGGAAGTCACGGCCGTTCGGGTTCTGCGACGTCCAGGGGGAGTCGGCCGGTGTCGCGGGCTGCCAGGAGCCGTTGGCGCGGAGCTGGATCGAGCGGCTGTCGAAGACCGTGTTGCGGGCCTCGGTGCAGTAGTGGCCCGTGCCGGTCGACGGGTTGACCGTCGCGTAGATCTCGAAGATGTCCCAGCCGTGGTCGAGCGCGCTGCGGTCGCGCCCCGACTGCCGGTACAGCAGCTCCCACTGCGCGGAGCGCTGGTTGTAGAGGTACGCGGACCAGCTGTTGCCGGAACCGGCGTCCTTGGAGAGCTGGACGCCGTACGTGAGCAGTCCGTCGGTGGTGGTCGTGTACTTCGCCCTGAAGTCGGCGTTCACCGGCAGGGTCTTCGCGGGGCCTCCGGGGTCGGAGCACCAGTCCCAGGCCCAGATCTCGGCGCCCGCGCTCCAGTAGGCGGTCACCACCTCGATGCACGAGTTCTGCGCCTTGGTGGTGGGCGCGTAGGTGAAGTTCTGGGAGTTGGCGACGCGGTACGCGGGGTCGACGCTGTGCGTGGCCGTGATGCCGTCGTGGGTGCCGGACCGGGGGAAGACGCCCCACCAGTTGTGGGTGGGTGCGGCGACGCCGGGCGCCGTGCGGTGCCCGGTCGCGCGGGCCTCCTTGAGCGCGGCGACGGCGCGGTCGCGGCCCGCGTCGTGGGCGGTGCGGTGGCCGGGCGTCCTGGCCAGGGCGACGGTGCCCCGGTGCGGGGCGTCCGGGGAGACGGCGGCGGGGGCGGCGGGGGTCGTGGTGGTGTCGGCGGCGGGGCGTGCGGTGGCGGGGTCGGCGCTCTGCAACGCGCCGAGTGCGGCCGCGGTGGCGATGGCCAGTGCGGCGAGAGCGGTTCTGAGCTTGTGGCCCGTGAGCGTGCTCTGCATGGGGCTCCTCCTGTGACCGGTTACCTGGGTGAAGGCGGGGGCGGGAGCGGCTAGTAATGTCCATGTCATGTTCGGGGGTGTCAAGGGCCGCGGGGGACATCAGGCGTCCCGGTGGTCGCTTTCGCGCCGCGCTCCTTCCCCGCCGGAGCTACCGGGCTACCGGGGCTCGTACACCACCGACCAAGGCCGCACGGCGTCACCGGTCGCGCCGCCCTCGGTACCAGCGAGCGCTCCGGTGCCGCCGCCCGCGATTCCGACGTCCCCGGTCCCGACGTCCCCGGGTCCGGCGCCTCCGGTCCAGGCGCCCCCTGCCCCGGTGCCCCCGGTCCAGGCCGCCGTCCCGCCGCCCGCCGCCGCGTCCTCGGCGACCGTCTCCGCGACGATCCGCGCCACGTCCCGCGCCGCCGGATGCGCGGCCTCGCGCGGCCACACGGCCGAGAGGCCGCGCACCAACGGCCGCCCGGCGAGCGGCCGCCACGCCACCCGGGGCTCGCGCGCCGCCGTCAGCCCGTCGTCGAACGCCACCGCGTGCCCGGCCGACACCAGACCCGTCAGGAACTCCGGATCGCGCGCGTGGCGCAGCGCCGACGGCACGAACCCGCCCGCCCGGCAGACGTCGAGCACCCGGTCGTACCAGCCGGGCGCCGCCGCCCTCGGCAGGAGCACCAGGTCGTGCCCGCCCAGCTCGGCGAGCGCCACCTCCGCGCGGCGGGCCAACGGTGACGTGCGCGCGAGCAGGACCCCGAGCGCGACGGGCGACGCGGGGCCGACGTGCAGTTCGGGCGCGTCGCACGGCTGGTGCACGAGCCCCACGTCGAGCTGGCCGGTGGTCAGCAGCCGCACCTGCTCGGCGGAGTCCAGCTCCTGGAGGTCGAGCCGCAGCCCGGGGTGACGCTCGGCGGCGGTGGCGAGGAGCGCGTGCAGGGTGCGGGCCGGAGTCTGCGGCGGCACGCCCGCCCGCAGTTCGCCGAGCGCGCCGGAGTCCGCGAGCTGTACGAGACGGCGCAGCCGCTCCTCGCGGCCGATCAGGTCGCGCGCCTCCTCGCGGAGCAGCGTCCCCGCCGCGGTGAGCCGCACCGCGCGCCGCGACCGGTCGAACAGCTCGGCGCCCAGCTCCCGCTCCAGACGGCGCACGGCACGGCTGAGCTGCGGCTGGGCGACACCGAGCAGCTCGGCGGCCCGGCCGAAGTGCAGTTCGTCGGCGACGACAATGAAGAGGCGCAAGTGGCGTATGAGATCCACCGGGCGACCCTACGCGATCGCCCGGACGCACGACGAAGAGGGCGAAGGGGCGGCGTGGACCAGTCGGTACGGGGCCTGGAGGCGACGGCGGACGAGAGGGGAGCGGGAAGCGGGGCGGACCCGGAGGCCGTGGCGCACCGGATCGGCGCGATGTTCGAGGCCGTCGGCGCGCGCGTCCGGCTGCACGCCCTCGACCTCGACAGCGGGCGCGAGATCGCCGTCGGGGCCGACGAGCCCGTCGTCCTCGCCTCCGTGTTCAAGGTCCTGCTGGTGCTGGAGTTCGCCCGGCAGGCCGACGCCGGACAGCTCGACCCGCGCCACCGCGTCACCGTGGGCAGGGCCGACCGCCTCGGCGGCTGGGGCACCGCCGGGTGCCTGGACGACGTCGAGATGTCCCTGCGCGACCTCGCGTTCTTCACCATGTCGGTGAGCGACAACTCGGCCGCCGACGCCCTGCTGCGGCACGTCGGGCTCGACACGGTGCGGATGCTCGCCGCCGAGCTGGGCCTCGACCGCACCCGCGTCGTCGGCGGCCCGCGCGAGCTGCTCGCGTCGATGCTCCAGGACGTCGGCGCGCGCGACGAGGCGGAGTTCGCGCGGCTCTACCCCACCCTCGGCCCCGAGAAGCTGCGCACCCTGCGCGTCCTCGACGCGGACCGCACCACGCGCGGCACCGCCCGCGACATGACGCGGCTGCTGCGGCTCATCTGGCAGGACCGCGCCGGTTCCCCCGCCGCCTGTGCGTGGGTGCGGGAGCTGATGGAGCGCCAGGTGTTCCGGCACCGCATCGTCTCCGGCTTCCCCGACGGCGTCCGGATCGCCGCCAAGACCGGCACGCTGCCCGGACTGCACATGGAGGTCGGGGTGGTGACCCATCCGGACGGCGGCCGGTACGCGCTCGCGGTGTTCGCCGCCACGGACGCGGCTGCCACGGACTCCGCCGCCAGGGACACCGCCGCCATGGACAGGGCCGCCACGGCCTCCGCCGCCTCGGCCCGCGCCGACCGCCCGGCCGTGGACGCGACGATCGGCAGGGCGGCGAGAGCGGCTGTCGACGCGCTGAGGGGCGCGCGCTGAAGGATGACGAGCTGAGGGACGACGAGCTGAGGGACGACGCACTGCGGAGCGGCCGGACGCGGTGCCCTGGAACCTGCCCTGACCTGCTGTGATGCCCTCGTCGTCATGGGTATCTTGCGGGGACGGGCCTTGGACGCGGGCGCCCGGAGCCTGATCTCGTACGGCCCATGAGCAACCACCGCACCACCCCTCCCAGCCGCCGTCTCCTCATGCGCACCGCCGCCGTCGGCGTCGCCGCCCCCGCCCTCGGCGCGGGTGCGGCGACGGCCGCTTCCGCCGCCCCCGCCGGGAAGCGGGCCAAGGCCGGCGCCGCCTCCTACCGCTGGCTCGGCACCACCGGCTGGCGCGTCGACTTCGCGGGCCGCACGGTCCTCTTCGACCCGTACGTCACCCGCTTCGACACCGGGGTGTTCAGCGGCCGCTTCGACCCCGCCACGGCGCTGCGCACCGACGAGGCCCTGGTCGCGCGGCACACCGGAAGCCCCGAGCTGATCATGGTGAGCCACAGCCACTGGGACCACGTCAACGACGTGCCGTTCATCGCGCGCTCCACCGGCGCCAAGGTGATCGGCACCGAGACCACGTACCACCTGCTGCGCGCCATGGGCGTGCCCGCCGCGCAGCTGATCGTCGTGCGCGGCGGCGAGGTGCTGGACTTCGACGGGTACGTGGTCGAGGCGGTGTCCTCGCGGCACAGCCGCAACAAGGCGCACGCCTACCTGCTGCCCGGCACCCTCACCGCCCCGCCCGCCGAGACCCCGCGCACCATCGGCGACCTGCCCGAGGGCGACACGCTCGCCTTCCAGCTCACCGTGGGCGACGGCCCTTCGGTGTTCATGATGGGCGCCAGCGACTTCAGCGCCCGCGAGCTGACCGGGCTGCGCCCTGACGCCGCCCTCGTCCCGCCGCCCGGCAGCTCGTCCACGTACCGCTACACGGCCCGCCTCATGGCCGCGCTCGACCACCCCGGCACGGTCGTCCCCGTGCACTGGGACAACTTCGAACTGCCGCTCGCCGACGGGCCCGTGCGCGACGAGGGCGTGGACCTGGACCGGTTCGCACGCGACGTGCGCGCGGCGAGCCCGTACAGCAGGGTGATCGTGCCCGACTACCGTACGACGTACCGTTTCTGACGGTCACTCAGGATTGCGGGCGGTGGAATCTCACCTCCGGGTTGCTCGCGCTCGGCCCGTCCAGCAGCGGCTGCGGCCGTCCGCGCAGGTGCCGGTCGAAGAAGGCCGCGACGTAGTCACGGGTGAGGGCGACCGCGCGCTCCGGGGGCAGCGGGGAGTGCGGCAGGCCGAACCGGTCGTCGTAGACGGGCTTGTCGGAGAACGTGAAGTGTTCCGAGCCCGCCACGGTCAGCCAGCGCTTCCAGCCGCCGAGGCCGGGCCACGTCGTGTCCCACGTCTTGTCGGGGCCGCCGGGGAGGTGGTCCGTCTCGGTGCCCAGCATCATGAACGGCCGCCCGTCGAGCCCCTGCGGCGGCAGCGCGTCCCAGAACGCCCCGTCCATGTTGATCCCGGCCCGCACCCTGCGGTCGCCCACCATCGCGGTGGCCGCGCTCGCGCCGCCGATGGAGTGCCCCGCCATGCCTACGCGGCGGCGGTCGATGACGTCGGAGTACCGCCAGCCGGGGTGCGGGCGGGTCAGCCGGTCCAGCAGGAACGAGACGTCCGCGGCGCGCGCGGCCGTGAGCACGCCGGGGTCCACCCCGTTCTCGTCGACGGCCACGCACGCCACGCAGGTCAGCATGCGGCCGTCGGGCATCGCGGTGCCGAGCGACTCGTAGGCGTGGTCGACGGAGGCCACCACGTACCCCCGGCTCGCCAGGTCCTCCGCGATGTGCGTGAGGGTGTAGCGCGAGGCGCCGAATCCGGGGGAGAGCACCACGAGCGGGTGACGCCCCTTGGCGGGCCGGGCGTCGACGCGGCTGTTGGTGCGCAACCCGCTCACCTCGGCGGGCTCGACCCCGGTCATCCCGAAGCCCTTCATCATCAGCTCGACCTCGGCCGTGGTGGCGTACGGGGCGGGCCTGCCGCCGCCGGGCTCGGCGGCCGGGTAGTACATGGTCACCATCAGTTCGCGCCCGTCGGCGTCCGGCACCCACGGGTCGGGCCGCGAGCGGTCGACCAGGTGCAGGGTCGAACTCCCCACGGCGTGGGGGCCGGTGGGCGCGGGGAGGCGCGGGCCGGTCGCGGGACGTTCGGGGCGGGCGGCGGACGTGGTGGCGTCCGGGGGCGCCGAGGGGTACGCGCTCGCCGTCGCCGCGAGCGTCAGGGGCAGGAGCAGTGCGAGGGCGCAGCCGAGCGCCGCGGTCCTTGAGGACCCGTTCGGTGTGGGCATGGCGACGACGCTAGACGGGGCGGACGGGCGGCGCGTCAGACCAGGGGTCGCCTTCTGGCGGCCGGGCGTACGACTTCAGTCGCATACGGGCCGCTCGCGGGCCGCGCCCGAAACCCACGCGTCCCGCGGTGAAACATCCCGGGGGGACCGGGGCGTCGAAGAGACAGAACCACAGGGAACACACGACTCACGTGGCCACGCGGCCACTTGGGCGCCTCGGTTCGACGCGCACGCTCAACCACCGCACTGAGGAGCAGAGTTGCACATAAGATCCAGCGGGCTCGCCACGACCGCCGCGACGGCGGTGCTGGCGCTCGTCACCGGGACCGTGCTGGCCCTCCCGGCCCACGGCGCGCCGGGAACCGCCGCTCCATCGGCGCGGCAGGGACCGCAGGAAGGGCCGCAGCAGAAGCCGAAGCAGGGATCGGCACCGGGGCCCGTCGCCCACACCCTCACGCTCATCACGGGCGACGAGGTGAGCGTGGACGCGCGGGGCGCGGTGGTGCGGGTGGCCCTGGCCAAGGGGCGCGAGCACATCCCCGTACGCACCGAGCGCGTCCACGGCAGCACCCGCGTCCTCCCGTCCGACGCCGGGAAACTGGTCAGCGCGGGCAGGCTCGACCCGAGGCTCTTCGACACGGTCGAACTGCTCCGGGCGCGGCAGCACGCGAAGGGCGCCAAGGCCGCGAAGAGCGCCAAGGGCGCGAAGGCCGCCGGGGGTTCGGGAACCGGCGGCGGCCTCCCCCTGATCATCGGGTACGAGGGGGCGAAGGCGGCCAAGGCCGCGGCCCCGGCCCCCACCGCGTCCGCCGAGGCGCTCAAGGGCGAACTGCGCGAGGACGGCGGCGTCCGGGTGCGCCGCGCCCTCCCCCGGCTGAACGCGGAAGCGGTCACCGTCTCCGACGCGGCCGTCCGCACCGTCTGGGACACCCTCACCGCCGCCCCGGCCGCAGGCCGCTCCGGGGTCACTGCCGCCCCCGGCCTCGCGAGGGTCTGGCTGGACGGCGTCCGCACGGCCAGCCTGGACACGAGCACCACGCAGATCGGCGCCCCCGCGGCCTGGTCCAAGGGCCTCGACGGCAAGGGCGTGCGGATCGCGGTCCTGGACAGCGGGGTCGACGAGACCCACCCCGAACTGAAGGGCCGCCAGGCGGCGGAGCGGAACTTCTCCGACTCCCCCGACGCGAAGGACCGGCACGGCCACGGCACCCACGTCGCCTCCATCGCCGCCGGCACCGGCCAGGGCTCGGCGGGCAAGTACCGCGGCGTCGCGTCCGGCGCCGAGATCCTGGACGGCAAGGTCCTGAACGACGAGGGCGCCGGCTCCGACTCGGAGGTCGTCGCCGGCATGGAGTGGGCCGCCGAGCAGAACGCCGACGTCGTCAACCTCAGCCTCGGCGCCCGCAACGGCCCGTGGACCGATCCGCTGGAGGAGACCGTCAACCGGCTCTCGGCCGAACGCGGCATCCTCTTCGTCGTCGCGGCCGGGAACTCGGGGCCGGGCGCGGGGACCGTCGAGTCGCCCGGCAGCGCCGAGAAGGCCCTCACCGTGGGCGGCGTCGACAAGAAAGACGCCATGTACGCGAGGTCCAGCTGGGGCCCGAGCGCCGACAAGGGAGGTCTCAAGCCCGACGTGACGGCGCCCGGCGTGGCCGTCACCGCGGCCTCCGCGCCCGGCAGCACCATCGCGCAGAAGGTCGGCGAGAACCCGGCCGGCTACGTCACCATCTCGGGCACCTCGATGGCCACGCCGCACGTCGCGGGCGCCGCGGCCCTGCTGAAGCAGCGGCACCCGACGTGGACCGGCGAGCAGCTCAAGGCGGTCCTGATGGGGTCCGCCAAGTCGGGCGGCCACGATCTGTTCGCCGAGGGCAGCGGACGCGTCGACGTCTCCGCCGCCCTGGAGAACGGCGTCGTGTCCGAGCCCGCGTCGCTCTCCTTCGACAAGCAGTCGTTCCCGCACGAGGACGACGAGCCCACGACCAAGAAGATCAGTTACCGCAACCTCGGCGACGCCCCGGTCACCCTCGACCTGAAGGCGAGCGGCAGGGGGCCCGGAGGGAAGCCGGCCCCGGAGGGCATGTTCACGCTCTCCGAGCAGCGGGTCACCGTCCCCGCAGGCGACACCGCCGTCGTTCGGCTGACCGCCGACACCAGGCTCGGCGGCACCCTGAACGGCGTCTACGCCGGGACGGTCACCGCGACCGGCGGCGGCCAGACGCTGCGCACGAACGCCGCCGTGGACCGCGAGGGCGAGCATTACAGCCTGACGGTCCGTCATGTCGGTCTGGAGGGACAGGCCGAGCCCGACCACGACACGTACCTGAATCCGCTGGCCGGAGAATGGGCAGGAACGGGCGGCTCCCCGATGGACGGCGGCGCCGACGTCACGTTGCGCGTGCCCAAGGGCGTCTACTTCCTCACGGCGTTCCTCGGCTTGAGCACGGGCAAGTACAGCCAGATCGCGGCGCCCCACCTCGAAGTGAACGGGGACACCGAGGTGACGCTGGACGCGCGCACGGCGCGGCCGGTCTCCATCAAGGGCCCCGATCCGGCCGCGAAGTCCCGGTTCGCCAGCACGTCCATCGAACTGAGCCACCCCGTCGAGAGCATCGGCTTCACCGTGGGGGCGAACAGCCCCGGCTTCGACGGGGTGCGGTTCGCCCAGTACGGACCCGACTACTCCTCGGGAGGCACGCTCACCCAGCTGTTCCATTCCGTCGCCGAGAACGGCGACAGGGAGTACCAGTACCTCTACGGCGGAGCCGTCACCAAGCTGGCCACCGGTCTCGAACGGCGTGCCAAGGCGGGCGACTTCGCCGCGCTCGACCTGCGCCTCGGTGCGCAACGGCCCGGAAAGCAGGGGACCTTCGGCATCGAACCGATACTCGGCGGGCGATGGGTCTCGATCTTCCCGCACTTCGGCCCTCCCCGTCCGCTGCCCAGGAACCTGAGGCTCTTCCTCGCCTCGGACAGCCCCGACGCCCAGTGGAGCCCCCGGCTCCTCCAGCTCGGTGAGACGGAGGAGTCCGTCGAGCTCAGGCACGGCCGTTCCTACGAGTCCTACGAGGCGGGCAAGACCTACCGGCGCGACATGGGCGTCGGCGTCTACGGCGCCAACGTCGGCGGCGGGCAGGGCATCACCCGCGAGGGCGACCTGCTCAAGGTGTGCGCGGACGTCATGCGGGACGCCGGCGGCCACTGGAGCGCCCCCGGACTTGAGGAGGACCCGGGCAGCACGACCCTGACTCGCGACGGCGTGGCGGTGCCGGCACCCCTGTACAACGACTTCTGCTACACCGGCTACAAGGTGCCCGCCGCCGAAGGCCGCTACGAGCTGGCGGTGACCGCCGACCGCACCACCCCCGCGACCCGGCCCACGAAGGTCTCCGCGAACTGGACCTTCACCTCGGGCCGTACGGACTCCGCCGCGATGGTGCCGTTCTCCGTGGTCCGCTTCGCGCCGAAGCTCGCCTCCGACACCACCGCCCGTGCGGGCGTCCCCGCCCGCGTGCCGGTGATCGTCCAGGGCGCGGCGGCCACGGCGGGCGTCAAGTCGCTGAAGGTCGAGTTCAGCCTCGACGGCAGGACCTGGCTCCCGACCCCGGTCGTCAAGGGCTCGGTGACCGTGCTCAACCCGAAGGCGGGCAAGGCGATCTCGCTGCGCGCCAAGCTCGTCGACAAGCAGGGCAACACCTTCAGCCAGACCATCGAGAACGCCTACTGGGGCAAGTGACCCGGTAGGACCCCCGGCCCGGCGGACCTCGAACGGCCCGCCGGGCCACCCCCACCCCCCCCGTACGGCCCAGCCGGCCGTGCGGGGGAGCGGCGTTCCGGGCTGCAATGGACGGGTGACCGCGCCCCCCGACGACTGCCTCGCGCGCAACGAGTGGATCTGCGGCGCCTACCTCTCCAGCCGCCGCGAGATCCTCTGGGACGCGGTGCTCCAGCACCTCCAGCTCACCGCGGCCTCCGTCGCGCTCGGCCTGCTGATCGCCCTGCCGCTCGCGGTGCTCGCGCGCCGCTGGCGCTGGGCCTCCGGCCCCGTGCTCGGCCTGACGACCGTGCTCTACACGATCCCCTCGCTGGCGATGTTCTCGCTGCTGCTGCCGGTGTACGGGCTCTCCGCCTCCCTCGTGGTGGCGGGCCTGGTCCTCTACTCGCTCACCCTGCTCGTCCGCAACATCCTCGCCGGGCTGCGCGCCGTGCCGGAAGAGACCAGGCAGGCCGCGCGCGGCATGGGGTACGGGCCGGTCAGGCTGCTGCTCGCGGTCGAACTGCCGCTGGCCCTGCCGGCCGCCATGGCGGGGCTGCGCATCGCCACCGTCTCCGCCGTCTCGCTGGTGACGGTCGGCGCGATCGTCGGTTACGGGGGCCTGGGCAACCTCATCTACACGGGCATGAACTCGTACTTCAAGGCGCAGGTCCTGACGGCGTCCGTGCTGTGCGTCGTCATCGCCGTCGCCGCCGACCTGCTGCTCCTGGGCGTCCAGCGGCTGCTCACCCCCTGGACCAGGGCGGTGCCCGCGTGAACACCCTGGAAGCGGCCTGGTCCTGGCTCACCACCTCGGCCCACTGGTCGGGGGAGGGCGGCGTCTGGGACCGGCTCGGCGAACACCTCTTCCTCACCGCCGTGTGCCTGCTGCTCAGCTCCCTGATCGCACTCCCCGTCGCCCTGCTCCTGGGCCACATCGGCAAGGGCGGCGCGCTCGCCGTCAACCTCTCCAACGTCGGGCGGGCCGTGCCCACCTTCGCCGTCCTCGTGCTGCTCCTCCTCACCCCGCTGGGCACGCACGGGCAGTGGCCCACGATCATCGCGCTGGTGCTGTTCGCCGTGCCGCCGCTGCTCACCAACGCGTACGTCGGGATGCGCGAGGTGGACCGGGACGTGGTGCGCGCGGCGCGGGGCATGGGCATGACCGGGCGGCAGCTGCTGTTCCACGTGGAACTCCCCCTCGCGCTGCCGCTGATCCTGACCGGCGTGCGGATCGCGGCCGTCCAGCTCGTCGCCACGGCCACGCTCGCGGCACTCGCCGGGGGCGGCGGGCTCGGCCGGATCATCACCGCGGGCTTCAACCTCGCGTCGACCCCGCAGGTCGTCGCGGGCGCCGTGCTGGTCGCGGTCTTCGCGCTGGTCGTCGAGGGACTGTTCGAGCTGGGGCAGCGCCTCGCGCCGCAGTGGGTGCGCGACGGGACGGGCGGATGACGGCGCCGCGCGGGACGCCACGACGGCGCGGTTCCCGGCGGGCGCCCCGGCTTTGGCCCCGGCCCCGGCTGCGGGCCCTGCTGGCCGGACCGCTGCTCGCCGCCGTCCTCACCGCCTGCGCGACGGGCCCCGCCCTGGAGAACCGCGGCGAGGTCACCGCACCGCCCGGCGACAGCCGCAACCTGACCGTCGGCTCGGCGGGCTTCACCGAGAGCGACCTCCTCGCCCAGATGTACGCGCTGCTCCTGGAGCGCGCCGGATACCGCACCAAGATCCTCTCCGTCACCAACCGGGAGCTCTACGAGCCCGCGCTGGAGAGCGGCCAGATCGACGTCGTGCCGGAGTACGCGGCGACCTTCGCGGACTGGCTGAACGCCAAGACGAACGGCCCCGACGCCCCCACCGTGGGCTCGCCCGACCTCGCCGCCACCATGAAGGCGCTGCGCGCGCTGGCCGCCCCGCGCGGCCTCGCCGTCCTGGACCCCGGCAGGGCCGTCGACCAGAACGCGTTCGCCGTCACCGCCGCGTACGCGAAGGAGCACCGGCTGAGGACGCTCAGCGACCTCGGGGCGGCGAAGCTGCCGGTGCGGCTCGCGGCGGGCGACGAGTGCGTCCAGCGCCCGTACTGCGCCCCCGGGCTGCGCAGGGTGTACGGCATCGACGTCACGGCGGTCGACCCCAAGGGCGTCGGCACCACCCAGGCCAAACAGGCCGTGCAGAGCGGCCGGGACCAGATGGTGCTGACGACCACGACGGACGCCACCCTCGACGCGTTCGGCCTCGTCCTGCTCGCCGACGACAAGCGCCTCCAGAACGCCGACTTCATCGTCCCCGTCGTCAACCGGGCGCGCGCCGGGAGCACCGGGATCACCGCGGCGCTGGCCCGCCTCAACACCGTGCTGACCACCGCGGACCTGGCCGCGCTCAACGAGCGCGTGGACAGCTGGCGCAGGCTCCCGCAGGACGTGGCGAAGGCGTACCTGACCGAGAAGGGCCTGATCGACTGATTCCGTGATTCGGAATATAGTTTCCGGTGAATGGATCCCGGGCGCGGCCCGGGACGGTTCAGGGACGTTCTGGGGAGGGCGCCGTGAGGGCGGGGAAGACGCTGTCGCGCCGGGTCGTGACGGAGTGCGCGGGGACGGCGGCGCTGGTGGCCGTCGTCATCGGCTCCGGCGCCAAGGCGGTCGGGCTGAGCCGCGACCCCGGCGTCCAGCTCCTGGCGAACTCGCTGGCCAGTGCGCTGGCCCTCACTCTGCTGCTCACCCTCCTCGGCCCGGTCTCGGGCGGCCACCTCAACCCCGTCGTCACGCTCCTCGCCTGGTCGGAGCGCAGACGCGGCGGCGAAGGACCGCCGGGGCGCGATGCCGCGCTCTACATCGGGGCGCAGCTCGCGGGGGCGGTCGCGGGCAGCCAGTTCGCCGGGCTCACGTACGGCAGGGAGCCCGCGCACTGGTCGGTGCGGGAGCGGTCCGAACCGCACCTGCTGCTGGCCGAGGCCGCGGCGACCGCGGGGCTCGTCGTGCTCATCACGGGCCTCAGGCGCACCGGGCGGGCGCGCTGGACGCCCCTGGCCGTCGGCGGCTACCTCGCCGCCGCGATCTGGTGGAGCTCGTCCGGCTCGTTCGCCAATCCGGCGGGGACGGCGGGCCGCGCGCTGGGCGACTCGTTCACCGGCATCGCCCCCGGTTCCGTGCCGGGCTACGTCGCGGCGCAGCTGACGGGCTGGGCGCTGGGGGTGGCGGTCGCGGCCTGGCTGTACGGACCCCCGGAGCGGGCGGCGGCCCCCGCCGCGCCCGCGGCCGTTCCCCAGTCCTCCGGCGCGGCGCCCGCCGCCCCCGCCGCCCTTGCCCCGCGCCCCTAAGCGTCCGCCACCGAGTCGAACTCCACGTCCTCGCGCGCGATGCCCTGAGCCTCCGCGTCCACCGAGCGGCGCAGCGCCTCGTGCAGCTTCGCCGGGGTCAGCACGCCCGCGAACCGCGTCCCGTCCAGCACCGCCACCCAGCCCGCGTCGTGCTGGAGCATCTCGCCGAACGCCTGCTTCAGCGGGGCTCCCAGCGGCACCCACGCCTCCATCCGCCGCGCCAGCTCGCCCACCGTGCCCTGCCCGCCCGCGATGGCCAGGCTGTCGGCCGACACCCAGCCGTGCAGTTCGCCCGACGCGTTCAGCACCACCGCCCAGCGCGCCCCTTCGGCGCGCAGCGCCGCGGCGGCCGAGCGGGCCGGGTCCTCGAACCGCGCGAGCGGCGGCTGCTCCAGGTCGGCGGCCTCCACCGGAGTGACCGAGAGCCGCTTGAGCCCCCGGTCGGCGCCGACGAACCGGGCGACGTAGGCGTTGGCGGGCGTGCCGAGGACCGTGGTCGGGGTGTCGTACTGCTCGATGCGCCCCGCGCCGTACACCGCGATCCGGTCGCCCATCCGGACGGCCTCCTCGATGTCGTGCGTGACCATCAGGACCGTCTTGCGGACCGTCGCCTGGAGGTTCAGGAACTCGTTCTGCAGCCGCTCGCGCACGACCGGGTCCACCGCGCCGAACGGCTCGTCCATCAGCAGGACGGGCGGATCGGCGGCGAGCGCGCGGGCGACCCCGACGCGCTGGCGCTGACCGCCCGAGAGCTGCGCCGGATAGCGGGAGCCGTACGTCCCGGGGTCCAGGCCCACCAGGTCGAGGAGTTCGGCGGCGCGGGCGCGGGCCTTCGCCTTCTTCCAGCCGACCAGGGCGGGCACGGTCGCGGTGTTGTCGAGGACCGTGCGGTGCGGGAAGAGGCCGACCTGCTGGATCACGTAGCCGATCCGGCGGCGCAGCCGCACCGGGTCGACCCGCGCGATGTCCTCGCCGTCCACCAGGATCCGCCCGGACGTCGGCTCGATCAGCCGGTTGACCATCATCATGGTCGTCGTCTTGCCGCAGCCGGAAGGCCCCACCAGGGTCACCAGCTCGCCCTCGGCGACGTCGAAGGACAGGGCGTCGACGGCGGTGGTGCCGTCCGCGTACACCTTGGAGACCTGCTCGAACCGGATCACGACTCCACGGTAGGAGCGCGGGGAAGGGGCCGCACGAGATGCTGAACTGTCCGTGGAGACACGGGAACCGCGCAGGTCGCGATGCGCGGTGCGGCGGTCACTAGGGTGTGCCCCATGACCGAACAGCAGTTTGCCCCCATGCCCGAAGACTGGCAGCGCGCGCTCGCCGTCGTCGCCCACCCCGACGACCTGGAGTACGGCTGCTCGGCGGCCATCGCCGCCTGGACCGACCGGGGCAAGGAAGTGACGTACCTGCTGGCGACCCGGGGCGAGGCGGGCATCGACGGCATCGCCCCCGACGCGTGCGGGCCGCTGCGCGAGCGCGAACAGCGGGCGAGCGCCGCCGTCGTCGGCGTGGACGCGGTGGAGTTCCTCGACCACCGCGACGGGACCATCGAGTACGGGCTCGGGCTGCGCCGCGACATCGCCGCCGCGGTCCGCCGCCACCGCCCCGAGCTGGTGATCACGCTCAACCACCGCGACACCTGGGGCGGCGGCCCAGGCGCCCCCTGGAACACGCCCGACCACCGGGCGGTCGGCCGGGCGACGCTGGACGCGGCGGCGGACGCGGGCAACCGCTGGATCTTCCCCGAGCTGACCGGGCAGGGGCTCGACCCCTGGAACGGGGTGCGCTGGGTGGCCGTCGCGGGCTCCGCGACGCCGACGCACGCGGTGGACGCGACGCCGGGCCTGGAGCGCTCGGTGCTCTCGCTGCTCGAACACCGCGCGTACATCGAGGCGCTGACGGACGAGGACCCGGAGAAGTACTGCCGGACGTTCCTGACGGGCAACGCGATGGCGGCGGCGCCGCGCTTCGGCGGGCGGCCCGCCGTGGCGTTCGAGCTGTTCGGCCGCTGAGCCGCGCGGCACGGGCCGCGCTCCTGACCGCCGGGTCCCGCGCCGCGGGGCCCGGCCGCGCCGTTTCCCGGGGCGCACTGTTCCCAAGACTCCAAGCGACTGCTTAGTATGCGGCCTGGTAGCGGCAGAGCCGATGGTTTGTGGAGGCCCCTCATGCAGGCATGGCGAGTGCACCGGAACGGCGAGCCCCGCGAGGCGATGCGCCTCGAAGAGGCGGCGCGCCCCGCACCGGGAGAGGGGCAGGTCCTGCTCAGGGTGCGCGCCGCGAACGTCAACTTCCCCGACGCGCTGCTGTGCCGGGGCCAGTACCAGCTCACCCCGCCGCTGCCCTTCACGCCCGGCGTGGAGATCTGCGGCGAGACCGAGGACGGCCGCCGCGTCATCGCCAACCCGGCGCTGCCGCACGGCGGTTTCGCCGAGTGGGCCGTGGCCGACGCCGCCGCCCTGCTCCCCGCGCCCGACGCGCTGGACGACGCCGAGGCCGCCGCACTGCACGTCGGCTACCAGACCGGCTGGTTCGGGCTGCACCGCAGGGCCCGCCTCCAGCCGGGCGAGACCCTGTTGGTGCACGCCGCGGCCGGGGGCGTGGGCAGCGCCGCCGTCCAGCTCGGCAAGGCGGCGGGCGCGACGGTCATCGGAGTGGTCGGCGGCGCCGAGAAGGCCGCCGTCGCGCGCGAGTCGGGCTGCGACGCGGTGATCGACCGGCGCGTCGACGACGTCGTCGCGCGGGTCAAGGAGGCGACCGGCGGCCGGGGCGCCGACGTGGTCTACGACCCCGTGGGCGGCGCCGCGTACGCCCAGTCGGCGAAGTGCGTCGCCTTCGAGGGGCGCATCCTCGTCGTCGGCTTCGCGAGCGGCGCGATCCCCACGCCCGCCCTCAACCACGCGCTGGTCAAGAACTATTCGATCGTCGGCCTGCACTGGGGCCTGTACAACCAGCACGACCCCGCCGCCGTCCGCGCCTGCCACGAGGAGCTGACCGGGCTCGCGGCGCGGGGCGTCGTCAAGCCGCTGGTCAGCGAGCGCGTCCCGCTGCCCGGCGCGGCCGACGCCGTGCAGCGCGTCGCGGACGGCGCGACCACGGGCCGCGTCGCGGTCGTCCCCGGGGAGGGCGGCCGATGACCGACGCCGCCGAACTGCGCGCCCGTACCGCCGAACTGCTCGCCGCCCACCCGCCGGCCACCACCGACCGCACCGACTTCCTCAGGGCCCGCTTCGACGCCGGGCTCGCCTGGGTCCACTACCCCGTCGGCCTCGGCGGACTCGCCGCGCCGCGCTCCCTCCAGGCCGTCGTCGACGCCGGACTCGCCGCGGCGGGCGCCCCCGACAACGACCCGCGCAAGATCGGCATCGGCCTGGGCATGGCCGCCCCGACGATCCTCGCGTACGGCTCCGAAGAGCTGAAGCGCCGCTTCCTGCGCCCCCTGTGGACCGGCGAGGAAGTGTGGTGCCAGCTCTTCAGCGAGCCCGGCGCCGGATCCGACCTCGCCGCCCTCGGCACCAGGGCCGTCCGCGACGGCGACGCGTGGGTGGTCGACGGACAGAAGGTCTGGACGTCCAGCGCCCACGTCGCAGGGTTCGCCATCCTCATCGCCCGCACCGACCCCGAGGCCCCCAAGCACCGGGGCATCACCTACTTCGTCTGCGACATGACCGACCCCGGCGTCGAGGTGCGCCCGCTGCGCCAGATCACCGGCGAGGCGGAGTTCAACGAGGTGTTCCTCAGCGGCGTGCGGATCCCCGACGCGTACCGGCTCGGCGAGGTCGGCGAGGGCTGGCGGGTCGCGCGGACCACCCTGATGAACGAGCGGGTCTCCATCGGCGGCGCCCGCCTCCCGCGCGAGGGCGGCATGATCGGCCCCGTCGCCGCCACCTGGCGCGCCCGCCCCGACCTGCGCACCCACGACCTGCACCGGCGGCTGCTGACGCTGTGGGTCCAGGCCGAGGTCGCCCGGCTCACCGGCGAACGGCTGCGCCAGGGCCTCGCGGCGGGCCAGCCGGGCCCCGAGGGCTCCGGCACGAAGCTCCTGTTCGCCCGCCTCAACCAGGAGATCAGCTCCCTCGAAGTGGAACTCATGGGCGACGAGGGGCTGTTGTACGGCGACTGGACCATGCGCCGCCCCGACCTGGTCGACTTCACGGGCCGTGACCCCGGCTACCGCTACCTGCGCTCCAAGGGCAACAGCATCGAGGGGGGCACCAGCGAGGTGCTGCTCAACATCGTCGCCGAACGCGTGCTCGGACTGCCCGCCGAGCCCCGCGACGACAAGGACGTCGCCTGGAAGGACCTGACGCGATGAACGACCTGCTCTACTCGCAGACCGAGGAGGACCTGCGGGCCGCCGTGCGCTCCCTGCTCGCCGACCACTGCGACGCGGCGCGCGTGCTGTCCTGGATCGAGGGCGGGGACGCCCACGACCGGGCACTGTGGAGCGCGATGGCGGACACGGGACTCCCCGGGCTCCTCGTCCCCGAGAAGTTCGGCGGCCAGGGCGCGACGCACCGCGAGGCGGCGGTCGTCCTGGAGGAACTGGGCAGGGCCGTGGCGCCCGTACCCTTCCTGACCTGCTCGGTCGTGGCGACGCAGGTCCTGCTGGGCTGCGACACGGCGACGGACGCGGTGTCCGGGCTCCTCGCGGACCTGGCGGCGGGCGGCACGGTCGCGGTGCTCGCCCTCCCACTGGGCACCGCCCCAGACGGACCGCACGTCCGGGACGGCGCGCACGCCCCGACCGCCACCTCCGTCGCGGACGCCGCTGCCGCCGACGTGCTCCTCGTCCTCGCCCCGGACGGACTGCACGCCGTGGACGCGCACGGCCCCGGCGTCACCGTCTCCCCGCTCACCCCGCTCGACCTCACCCGCCCGCTCGCCGAGGTCACCGTCGCCCGGGACACCGCGCGCACCGCCCTCCTCGCCGACCCGCGGACCGGCCGCGACGCCGTCCGCCGCGGCCTCGCGGCGGGCGCCGGGCTCCTCGCGTCCGAGCAGCTGGGGATCGCCGAGTGGTGCCTGGAGACCACCGTCGCGTACACGAAGACCCGGCACCAGTTCAACCGGCCCGTCGGCTCCTTCCAGGCGCTCAAGCACCGCATGGCCCAGCTCTGGCTGGAGGTCGCGGGCACCAGGGCCGCCGCCCGCAACGCCGCCGACGCGCTCGCCACGGGGAGCGCCGAAGCGCCCCTCGCCCTCGCGCTCGCCCAGGCGCACGCCGCGCCCGTCGCGGTCCGCGCCGCCGAGGAGTGCGTCCAACTGCACGGCGGGCTCGGCATGACCTGGGAGCACCCCGCGCACCTCTACCTCAAGCGGGCCAAGGCCGACGAGATCGCCTACGGAACCCCGGGCCGCCACCGCGAGACCGTCGCGGAGCTGGCGGAACTCCCCGCTCCGGAGTAAGGGGCCGCCTGCGAGGATCTCCCTTACGTACTGTTTAATTGCGAATCGCTCGCAATAACAGTTGATCTTTAGTAGGGGAGTGGCCTCCATGACCGCCCGTTCGATACGCGGCACGGCCGCCGTGGCCCTGGCCGGATCCCTGGCCCTGACCGCGGCGGCCTGCTCGAACCCCGGCAGCACCGAGGGGTCGGGCGGTTCCAAGGGCCCCAAGGAATCCGCGGTCGTCGGCATCGCCTACGAGCCGGAGACGCTGAGCCCGCTCCTGGGCTACGGCAAGGACGGCAACTCCAAGATCTTCGACGGGCTGCTCGCCTTCGACGCGGACATGAAGCTCCAGCCCGCGCTCGCCGCGGAGCTGCCGAAGATCAGCGCGGACGGCCTGACCTACACGTACGAGATCCGCCGGGGCGTGAAGTTCAGCGACGGGCAGCCCTTCGGGGCGAAGGACGTCGTCTACACCTACAGGACGATCCTCGACCCGAAGACCAACAACGCCTCCAAGACCGAGCTGGACGCGGTCAAGGAGGTCAAGGCCACCGGACCCGACACGGTCGTCTTCACCCTGAAGTACCCCTACGCCCCCTTCGCCCAGCGCACCGTGCTCCCCATCGCGCCCGAGCACGTCGCGGGCAAGCAGGACCCGAACACCGGCGCCTTCTCCACCGAGCCGATCGGCACCGGCCCCTACACCCTCACCAACTGGTCCAAGGGCGAGAAGCTCACCTTCAAGGCCAACGAGAACTACTGGGGCGGACCGCCGCGGGTGAAGAAGTTCACCATGGCGATCATCAAGGACGACGACACCCGCGCCACCCGGCTGCGCTCCGGCGACCTCGACGGCGCGATCCTGCCGCCCAACCTCGCCGAGGGCTTCAAGGGCGACAAGCACAAGAAGACGTACGCGGCCAAGACCTACGACTACCGCAACGTCACCCTGCCGACCCACAACAAGGTCGCGGGCGACACCGCGATCCGCCGGGCCCTCGACGTCGCCGTCGACCGCCGGGCCATGGTCGACAAGATCCTCGAAGGCGCGGGCAAGCCCGCCTACGGGCCGGTCCCCACCGACAGCGAGTGGTTCGCCAAGGGCACCGAGCGCACCCACGACCTGGAGAAGGCCAAGCAGATCCTGGACGCCGCCGGCTGGAAGGCAGGCAAGGGCGGCATCCGCGAGAAGGACGGCGTCAAGGCCGAGTTCCCGCTCTGGTACCTCTCCGGCGACAAGCTCCGCCAGGACCACGCCCTGGCCTACGCCTCCGACGCCAAGAAGGCCGGCATCAGCATCAAGACCGAGGCCGGGACCTGGGAGGTCATCGAGCCGCGGATGAAGACCGACGCCGTCCTCGCGGGCGGCGGCTCGCCCGGCGACCCCGACTTCGACCAGTACCTGCTGCTCCAGTCGGCCCTGGGCGGCGACGGCTTCAACAACATGGCTTGGTACGACAACAAGGCCGTCGACAAGGCCCTGGACGACGCCCGCGAGACCAACGACAAGGCCAAGCGCAAGGCCGCCTACGACACCGTCCAGCGCGAACTGGTCAAGAACCCGGGCTACACCTTCCTCACCCACATCGACCACCTCTACGTCGTCGACGACGACTGGGACGGCCTCACCACCCAGGTCGAGCCGCACGACCACGGCCTGGCCTCCGGCCCCTGGTGGAACGTCGAGAAGTGGATCCCGAAGAACCTGAGGAAGACCGAGAAGTGAGCCGCCGCCTCCCCTGGGGGGCGATGGCCAGGATGACGGGACGGCGGATCCTCTTCGCCGTCCCCGTCCTGCTGGTCGTGACGTTCGGCGTCTTCGCCGTCGCCGCGGCCTCGCCCTTCGACCCCGTCAAGGCGTACACCGGGACGGCCGGGCTCACCGCCTCGCAGGAGAACCTCGACCAGATCCGCGCCAACCTCGGCGTCGACCAGCCGCTGGTCACCCGCTGGTGGAACTGGCTCACCGCCGCACTCACCGGCGACCTCGGCGACTCCACCGTGCTGCGCCAGCCCGTCGCCGACGTCGTCACCGAACGCATCGGCTGGTCCGCGCTGCTCGCCGCCACGGCCTTCCTCGTGGCGATCGTGCTGGGCACCGCGCTCGGCGTCCTCGCCGCCCGCCGCCAGGGCGGCTGGCTCGACCGCTGCGTCAGCTCCGCCGCGTACACCCTGGAAGCCGCCCCCGCCTTCTGGCTCGGGCTGCTCGCCATCTGGTTCTTCGCCCTCAAGCTCGACGTCCTGCCCGCCGGCGGGCTCACCGACACCGAGAGCGAGGTCGTCACCTTCGACCAGGTCGCCACGCACCTGGTGCTCCCCGCGCTGGTGCTCGGCGTCTCCCAGCTGCCGTGGTTCTTCCTGTACGTGCGCCAGGGCGTAGCCGACGCCCTGGAGGAGGACCCCGTGCGCGGCGCCCGCGCCCGCGGCCTGAACGAACGGACCGTGCTCATCGGCCACGCCCTGCGCTCCGGCATGCTCCCGATGCTCACGCTCATCGGCTCCCGCGTGCCCGAGCTGATCACCGGCGCGCTCCTCGTCGAGACCGTGTTCAGCTGGCCCGGCATCGCCGCGGCCACCGTCCAGGCCGCGACCTCGGTGGACTTCGCGCTGCTCGCCGCGCTGACCGTGCTCGCCACGGCCGCCGTGCTGCTCGGCAACCTGCTCTCCGACCTGCTGTACGGACTGGCCGACCCGAGGGTGGGCTTCGATGGCTGAGACCCTCCAGTGGCGCGCGCGGGGACGCACCCGCCGCTCCACCCGCGCCGTCCGGATCTGGACCTCGGGCACCGTCGTGGCCGCCGTGGTCCTCGCCGTGCTGATCGTGCCGCCCGTCGTCCAGCTCGACCAGCAGGCCGTCGACCTCGCGCTCAAGCTCCAGCCGCCCTCGTGGGCACACCCCTTCGGGACCGACGACGTCGGCCGCGACCTCCTGCTGCGCTGTGTGTACGGGCTGCGGGTCTCGCTCCTCGTCGGCCTGGTCGCGGCGCTCGCCGCGACCGTCATCGGCACCGCCGTCGGCGCGGCGGCCGCCGCGTTCGGCGGGTGGACCGACCGCGTGGTGATGCGGCTCGTCGACACCTTCTCCTCCGTGCCGCACCTGCTGCTCGGCATCTTCATCGTCGCCATGTTCCGACCCGGCGTCTGGCCGGTGGTCGTGTCGGTCGGTCTGACGCACTGGCTCTCCACCGCCCGGATCGTGCGGTCCGAGGTGCTGTCGCTGCGGGCGCGGCCCTTCGTGGAGGCGGCGATCTCGGGCGGCGCGTCGCGCCGGCGCGTCACGGTGCGGCACCTGCTGCCCGCCGTGCTGCCGCAGGCCGGTCTCGCGGCGGTGCTGATGGTGCCGCACGCCATGTGGCACGAGTCGGCCCTCTCCTTCCTCGGCCTCGGCCTGCCCGCGCACCAGGCGAGCCTCGGCAACCTCGTGCAGGGCGCGCGCAGCTCCCTGCTGGCGGGCGACTGGTGGCCGACGCTGTTCCCCGGACTGTTCCTGATCATTCCGACCCTGGCCTTCGCGGGCCTCGCGGGCGCCTGGCGCGACCGCCTGAACCCGCGCAGACGATCGGAGCTGACGCTGTGACCACGGGCCCCGAAAGCACGCGCGCGGTGCCCGCAGGCGCCGACGCCAGGGTCGTACGGGCCCTGGCCGCGGTCGCCGCCGAGCGCGAGGAGAGCGACCCGCCCGAGACGGTGCTGTCCGTGCGCGGGCTCTCCGTGCGCTTCACGATGCGCGGCGGACGGCACGTCGCCGCCGTCAGCGACGCCTCCTTCGACCTCGCGGCGGGGGAGTGCCTGGCCCTCGTCGGCGAGAGCGGCTGCGGCAAGTCCGTCCTGGCCTCGGCGCTGCTCGGCCTGCTGCCGGGCAACGCCGAGACCGCCGGGTCCGCCGTCCTCGGCGGCCTCGACCTGCTCACCGCCGACGAACGCACGCTCGCCCGTACGGTACGGGGCAGGCGCGTCGGGCTCGTACCGCAGTCACCGGCCGCGCACCTCACGCCCGTGCGCACCGTCCGCGCACAGATCGAGGAGACGCTGCGGGAGCTGGTGGACACGCCCAGGCGCGAGCGGCGCGAGGCCGCCGTGGCCGCGGCCGAGCGCGCCGCGTTCCCCGTCGACCACCTCGACCGCTATCCGCACGAGCTGTCCGGCGGCCTCGCCCAGCGCGCCGCCACCGCGCTCGCGCTCATCGGCGACGCGCCCCTGCTGCTCGCCGACGAGCCGACCACCGGGCTCGACCGCGAGCTGGTGGACCGCACCGCCGACGAACTGCGCCGCCAGGCCGACGAGGGCCGCGCGCTGCTGATGATCACGCACGACCTCGCGGCGGCCGAGCGGATCGCCGACCGGATCGCCGTGATGTACGCGGGCCGCATCGTGGAGCTGGCCGACGCGGGCCGCTTCTTCCGGGGCCGCGGCCCCCGCCATCCGTACGCGCGCGGACTGCTCGCCGCCCTGCCCGAGCGCGACTTCACCCCGATCCCCGGAATGCCGCCCGAGCTGGGCGCGCTCCCTGAGGGCTGCGCGTTCGCGGCGCGCTGCCCCCGGGCGACCGGGCTGTGCGCCGCGCGCCCCGCGTTCGACGGCGAGGTCGCCTGCCACCACGTCGAGGAGCCCGCCCGTGCTTGAACTCACCGCCGTCACCGCGGGGTACGAGCCCAGGAGGCCCGTCTTCCGCGACGTCAGCCTCACCGTCGCGCCCGGCGAGGCGGTCGGGCTGCTCGGCCCCAGCGGCTGCGGCAAGTCCACGCTGGCGCGGGTCGCGGCGCTGCTGCACCGGCCCGACGCGGGCACGCTGACGCTCGACGGCACGCGGGTGCGCGGCTGGCGGCACCGCGCGCCGCGCGAACTGCGCACCGCCGTCGGCGTCGTCTTCCAGCAGCCCAGGCTCTCCGCCGACCCCAGGCTGCGGCTGCGCGACGTCGTCGCCGAGCCGCTGCGCGCGACGGGACGGCGCGGCGAGGCGGAGGCCCGGGTCGCGGAGCTGGCCGAAGCGGTCGGGCTCACCGGCGACCTGCTGGCCCGCCGCCCGCACGAGGTGAGCGACGGACAGCTGCAACGGGCGTGCCTGGCCCGCGCGCTGGTGCTGCGGCCGCGCTGGCTGGTCTGCGACGAGATGACCGCGATGCTGGACGCGTCGACCACGGCGGCGCTGGTCGCGGTGGTGGAGGCGTACCGGGCGGAGTCGGGCGCCGGAGTGCTGGCGGTCGGGCACGACCGGGTGCTGCTGGAGCGGTGGTGCGACCGTACGGTGCAGTGGGCGGCGCTGACGGGCGGGGCCTGAGCGGGGGCCACGGCCGCGGCGCGGGCCGGTAGCCTCGGCGGGACCATGGGAGGCGGCCGCGTGCGGCGGCCGGAACGGGGAGAACGAGATGCGGCGACCTGGCGTGCCCGAAGACCTCGCGGACGCGGGGGAGCTGTGGGACCGCGCGGTGACGCTCGCACTGGCGACGACGGCGGTCGGCGACGGCGACGAGTACACCTTCAAGGGGCGGACGTCCGTGCACTGCTGGAACAGCGGTGGCGCGTACTGGTGGCGCCTCGAACGATTCGACGGCGACCGGGCCCTGCTGACCGGACAGGACTCCGACGGCAGCCACACCCATCTCGGGCGGACGCCGGTGGACCTGCTGGACGGCGGGCCGCCCTGGCTGCCGTGGGAGCGGCTGCGCGCGGACGCGGCGGACCGCCTCCTGGGCTACGCGTACTGGTGGCAGGACGGGGCCTGGGCCCGCGCGGCCTACCCGGACGGCCTGTCCGACGACGGCCTGGGGATGTCGGTGCCGTGGGCGGCGCCGGGCGGGGCGGGCGTGCGGAAGACGATCGAGCGGCTGGCCTCGCTGATCCACCCCGACGACGACCCGGCCGACGAGGTCCTACGGTTCCTCGGCCGCGTCCGGGAGCGCACGGTGGACGGGGCGGCGGTCGGGGCGCTGGCGGACGCGCTCTACCCGCCGGTCCTGCGCGAGGACGAGGAGGAGGAGGACATCGACGCGGTGGTGGACGTGGCGGCCGGCCTGACGCTGGCGCGGGACCTCGGGGTCGCGGCCCACGCCGGGTAGGCGCGGGGAGCCGGTCACCGGCCGCGGTCCGTCAGCGCACGACGGGACCGGCCCCGCCACGACCGGTAACAACAGTCGACGGACGGTCGAAGAACCGGGCAACTCTCGGCGGGGGCCTGCCCGTTCACCGGCCCCGGCCGCATACTCGGTCGCGACCGTCCGCCCGACCCCACGCACTCCGGGAGAACCCCATGGCCCAGGCGAACCCCACCCGCCGCAGAGTCGTCACGACCGCCCTCGCCACGGCGGCGGCGACGGCCGTCGTCCCGCTCTCGACCGCGGCGGCCACCGAGCACACCGCGGTCGGTAGGCCGCGCCCGCTGCGCCGCGCGCACGCGCACAACGACTACCTGCACACCAGGCCCCTGCACGACGCGCTCTCCCACGGCTTCACCAGCGTCGAGGCCGACGTCTTCCTCGTGAACGGCGACCTCCTCGTCGCCCACGAGCCCGCCGACCTCGATCCCGCCCGCACCCTGCGCTCCCTCTACCTCGACCCGCTGCTCGCCCGCGTCCGGGCCAACCACGGCTCGGTGTACCGCGGTCACGACCGGCCCGTGCAGCTGCTGATCGACATCAAGACCGACGGGGCCGCCTGCTACCTGGAGCTGGACCGCCAACTGCGCGACTACCGGCGGATCCTCAGCCGCTACGCCCACGGCAAGGTCACCCACGGCGCCGTCGTCCCCGTCGTCTCGGGGGACCGCGCGGCCCGCGTCCCGATGGAGGCCCAGCGGGTGCGGTACGCCTTCTACGACGGGCGCCTGGACGACCTGGCGACGCCCACCCCGGCCGCGTTCGCCCCGCTGATCTCCTCGAACTGGACGCAGAGCTTCCGATGGCTCGGCGCCGGGCCCTTCCCCGCGGCCGAGCGCGAGAAGCTGCACGCGATCGTCGCCACCGCGCACGGCCGCCGCCAGCGCGTCCGCTTCTGGGCCACGCCCGACCTGGCGGGACCCCAGCGGGACGCGGTCTGGACGGAGCTGCTGGCCGCCGGGGTCGACCACGTCAACACGGACGACCTCGCGGGTCTCGAAGCGTTCCTGCGCGGGCGCGAGCGCGCGTAGCGCCGTACGGGAGGCCGCGTACGGAACGTGTTCTTCTACCGCAACTGATCGGTCCGCAGGGACGGTTCACCGCAATTCGACCGGAACCCCCCAGTCGCGGGTCTTTTTCGGCCAACCCTTGGCGTGCTCCGGATCCACAGACAACCCACAGGGTCGTCACCGCCTCTCCCCTGCGGGAGGCACCTCCCAGCACGTCCTTGGAAGACCGGAAGAGGAACGATGACCAGACCTCACCAGAAGCGGCTGACCCGCTCGGCGATCGCCGCCGCGGCGGCGATCGCCGTGACCGCGGGTGTCGTTGCCGCGGCACCCGACGCCAAGAAGGCCCAGTCCACTCCCAAGTTCAGCCTGATCGCCGCTTCCACGTCGGTCACCCTCGACTCGTGGAAGGAGGAGCCCGGCGTCTACCTCGACCTCGGCACCTACCTCACCGCCGAGGGCTCCCCGCTGGAGATCAAGGTGACCCGCAAGTCCTACAAGGACCCGGTCGTCGCCGAGCAGATCATCCGCGAGGGGACCAGGACGCGGACCAAGGCGCTCCCCAAGGGACTGGTGAAGGGCTTCAACGGGTTCCCCGACTTCGCCCAGATCAAGATCACCGACGCGACCGGCAAGACGGTGCTCAGCAAGTCCGAGTCGTTCTGCCCGAACAACGCGTCCGGCCGCGTCCGCCCCGACGCCCCGGCGAACTCGAAGTACCCCGAGAGCTGCCCCAACAACGCCTTCACCCTCGGTTCGATCTGGGGCATCGAGAAGGGCTGGGCCGCCAACACCTACGCCGGTTACGAGTCGGGCCCGGTCGCCCTGCCCGTGGGCAAGTACACCGCCACGATCTCCGTGACCAAGCGCTACCGCGACCTGTTCGGCATCGCGGACAAGCCCCAGAAGGTCAAGGTCACCGTCCGCGAGCGCAGCTGGGAGGACCCGGCAGGGCGCACCGCCGCCGCGTCGGGCCACAGCGGCCACGACATGTCGGGCCACACCATGCCCGGCCACACCATGCCCGGCCACGGCTCGGCGCGCCCGGCCGCGCCCGCCGCCCCGACGAGCGGCGCGGGCCCCTCGTACAACGTGGGCCACGGCCCGCTCGTCCCGGCGCCGCCCGCCCTCCCCTGGGCGGTCAAGAAGGCGGCCGGACTGCGCGCCGCCTCGGTCGGCGACGCCCCCGGCCAGACCGACGGCTCCCGCAGGGCGCCCGCCGTGAAGCCCGCCGCCAAGCCCCCGACGGGCAAGGCGTCCGTGCCGAACGTGCCCAAGCCCGACCTGCGTTCGCTGCCCGCCTACGGCATCCAGATCAGCGACGGCGGCCAGGACGTGCCCGGCAAGGACTACCTCGCCTTCAGCGCCAACGTGTGGAACGCGGGCCCCGCGAAGCTCGTCGTGGACGGCTTCCGCAAGCCCGGCGCCGAGCTGATGGACGCCTACCAGTACTTCTACGACGCCAAGGGCAAGCAGGTCGGCTACACCCCGACCGGCACCATGGAGTGGGACCCGCGCCCCGGACACGAGCACTGGCACTTCACGGACTTCGCCAGCTACCGGCTGCTGAAGGCCGACAAGAAGGAGCAGGTCCGCAGCGGCAAGGAGGCGTTCTGCCTCGCCAACACCGACGCGGTCGACTACACGGTGAAGAACGCCAACTGGCACCCGTCCAACACCGACCTGTCCACCGCGTGCGGCCAGGAGAACTCCATCTCCGTGCGCGAGGTGCTGGACGTCGGCTCCGGTGACACCTACACCCAGGACCTCCCCGGCCAGTCGTTCGACATCACCAACCTGCCGAACGGCACCTACTACATCCAGGTGCTGGCCAACCCGGAGAAGCGCCTGAAGGAGACCAACCTCACCAACAACAGCGCGCTGCGCAAGGTGATCATCGGCGGCACGAAGGGCGCCCGCACGGTCACCGTTCCCCCGCACGAGCTGGTGAACTCCAACTGACGTGACGTCCGTTCGGACACCGGCCCCCGGGGAACGCCTCCCGGGGGCCGGTGGCCCTTCGGCCCGGCCTCAGCCCTTCGGTATCGGCTGCGGGCTGATCCGCGACTCCTTCACCGCCGACCCGTCCGCGTCCCACTTCTTCAGGATCCGCTGGTACGTGCCGTCCGCGATCAGCTTGTTGACCGCCGCCTGGAAGGGCTTGGCCAGCGGCGAGCCCTTCTTGAGCGCGAAACCGACGTGGATGCGGTGGTACTGGCCGAGGAACTTCACCTTCGCCGCGGGCTGCGCCGCCTGGTAGCGCAGTCCGTTCACCGCCGCCATGATCACGTCGACCCGGCCCTGCTGGAGGCTGATGAGCCCGGCACCGGCGTCCGCGTACACCTTCACGTCGTACGGCTTCTCGCCCTTGTCGGTGCACACCTTCTTGTTGTCGTTGAGTATCCCCTCGAAGGTGGTGCCCGCGGTCGCGCCCACCGACTTGCCGCACAGCTGGTCCAGCTCGGTGACCTGCTTCAGCGCGTCGTTGTCGGCGCGGGCGACGAAGCCCTGCCCGTCGTTGATGTACGTGACGAAGTCGATCGTCTTCAACCGCTCCTTCGTCACCCCGAAGTTGGCGGTCCCCGCGTCGTACTTCCCGCTCTCCAGGGCGGGCAGGATCGCGTCGAACGTCGCCTGTTGACGGTCCACCTTCACCCCCAGGACCCGGCCCACCGCGTCCGCGAGGTCGATGTCGAGACCGACCGGCTCGGAGCCCTTGGCGTCGGGGAAGTACGCGGTCGGCGGGGCGCTGATGGCCGTCGCCAGCCGGACCGTGCCCGACGTGCGGACCTCGTCCGGCAGCAGGGCCGCCGCCGCCTCGTCCTTCTCGATCTGGCCGACCACGTCGGTCTTGGTGACCCCGGCACGGGCGCCGGCGGGCTGGGTGCCGCTTCCGCCGTCCTCGTCCGGGTCGCCGCACGCGGTCAGCGCGAGCAGCGCGGCGGCGGTGGTGACGGCGGCTCCGGTCAGGGTGGAACGCTTCATCGTGCTGCCGCCGTTTCGTCCGTACGGGATTCGGTGCCGGTCTCCGCCGCGATCCGCTCCAGGATCACGGGGAGCAGGTGCGGGCCGCGCTCGGCGCCCTGCGCGTCGCGCTTGGCGACCTCCTCGCGGACCAGCGGGATGACGTGGCGGCCGAAGTCGATCGCGTCGCCCACCAGGTCGTAACCGCGCGCGGACAGCACGTCCACGCCCAGGTCGTAGTAGTCGAGCAGGGCGCGCGCGACGGTCTCCGGCGTGCCGACCAGCGAGTTGGAGTTGCCCTCGCCGCCCGTCGCCGCCGAGGTGGGCGTCCACAGCGCCCGGTCGAACCACTCGCCGCGCTCGGCGATCGCGATCAGCCGCTGGGCGCCGGTGTTCTCGGGGCGCACCTTCTGGTGCCCGCGCGGCGCCTCGCGGCCCACCGCGCGGATCGCCTCCACCGTGCGCCGCGCCTTCTGCCTGGCCAGCTCCTCGGTCGGCGCGAGGATCGGGCGGAACGCCGCCTGGATGCGGGGCCGGTCGGTGCGGCCCGCCGCCTTCGCCGCCGCCCAGACGGACTCGATCTGCTCGGCGGTCTGCGCGAGCGGCTCGCCCCAGAGGCAGTAGACGTCGGCCTCGGCGCCGCCCGCCGCGTACGCCGCGGGGGACGAGCCGCCGAACGAGACGCCGGGGTGCGGCTGCTGGACGGGCCACACGTCGCTGACGAAGTCGTGGAACCGGTAGTGCTCGCCCTCGTGGTCGAACGCCTCGGTCCGCGTCCACACCTTCTTGACGATCTGGATGTACTCCCGGGTGCGGGCGTACCGCTCGTCCTTGGTGAGCGTGTCGCCCTCGCGGCGCTGCTCGCGGTCGTTGCCGCCGGTGATGAAGTGGATCGTCAGGCGCCCGTCGCTGATCTGGTCGAGCGTCGCGAAGGAACGCGCGGCGTAGGTGGGGTACGAGACGTTGGGCCGGTGCGCGAGGAGGATTTGGAGGCTGTCCACCTTGGCGGCGAGCCAGCCCGCGGCGGGGGTGGGGATCGGGGTGTTGGACCCGTACGCGAACAGGACGCGGTCCCACCCGTGGTCCTCGTGGGCACGGGCCAGCTTGAGCGTGTACTGCTTGTCGAAGGAGGCGCCGGAGCGGGGGGTCGTCTCAGAGCTGTCGTTGGTGTAGGCGATGCCGAGGAATTCCACGGGCATGGGGGTGCGGGCCTTTCGTGTGTACGGAGGTTGAGGGGGCGGGAACCGGGGGTGGGGTACCTGTGGCGAGCCCGCTCGCGCCGAGTGGGTACGTGCGGCGTCTGCCCCGCTCCCGCGCGGTTCCCCGCGCCCCTGTCGGGGCGCCCGTGCCGGACGTGCCGGACCGCCCTGGGGCGCGGGGAACCGCGAGACCGGCCGACCACCGGGTCGCAGGTGAGAACCCAGCCCCGGCGGGGTTTCGGGAAGGGGCGGGGTGGGGTGCCGCCCTGTGCGGCGGCTGACGCGCCTGCCGCCTCAGGGCCGACAGGAAGTCGACCACTCCCGACCGAAGTCGGTTGACATGGCCGCAAGTTGAGCACCGAGGCGCACCCCCGGTCAACCGCCCTCCGCGCCCCCGCCCGCCGTGCCACACGGCGTTCACGAATCCGCAGCAGAGCCTCAGCAATAGCTCCGTACGGTCGATCACGGAGCGGGCGGCCACTTCCGGCCAACGACGATCCGGCAGATGATTTCGACCGAAACGCATAGAGCACCCGGTGTACGCACCACCCGCAACGCCGAAAGGACCCCCATGGGCCACCTGGCCGTATTCGACCTCGACGGAACCCTCGTCGACACGCCCCGCGCGATCGTCGAAACCTTCACCGCGGCCTTCGCCTCGCTCGACGAGTCCACGCCCGACCCCGACGCCGTGCGCGCCACCATCGGGCTCCCCCTGGAACGGGCCTTCGGCGCCCTGCTGGGGCGCGACCCGGCCGACCCGTACGTCCGCAGGGGCGTGGAGCAGTACCAGGTCCACTTCAAGGAGCTGATCCTGCCGCGCGCCGCCGAACTGCTCTACCCGGGCGTCACCGACGGCCTCGCCAAGCTCCGCGAACAGGGCGTCACCCTCGCCGTCGCGACCAGCAAGTTCCACGCCAGCGCGGAGGCCCTGCTGCGCGCCGCGGGGCTGCGCGAGCTGTTCGCCCAGGTGGTCGGCGCCGACGACGTCGCCAACCCCAAGCCCCACCCGGAGTCCGGCACCCTCATCCTCGACACCCTCGACTTCCCCGCGGAGCGCGCCCTCATGGTCGGCGACACCACGCACGACCTGAAGATGGCGCACGCCGCGGGCCTGCGCTCCATCGCGGTCACCTACGGCATCCACGACAGGGCCGAGCTGGCCACCGCCGGGCCGACCTGGACCGCCGACACCTTCGACGACGTGGTGGCCCACATCGTGGCCTTCGCCGCCGAGGAGGGGACCGCAGCATGACGGGCCGCGCCACCGACTGGCTCCTGGCCGTCGCCGGCGGCGTACTGCTCACCCTGATGACCCAGTTCAACGGCGAACTGGCGCACCACACCACGCCCGTGTTCGCCTCCTGGACGGCGCACGCGCTCGGGGCGCTGGTGGCCCTCGCCCTGGTCGCCCTGACGGCCCGCGCCGCGCACCGCGCGAACGCGAAGCGGTCGGACGCCGTCCGGGACGCGGCGCCCCCGGAGAGGACGCCCCTGTGGTTCCGCCTCGGCGGCATCCCGGGCGCCTTCGTGGTGATGCTCTCCGCGATCGCCGTCAACAGCGGCCTCGAACTGGCCGGGACCGTGGCGCTGATGCTCACGGGACAGGTCCTGTTCGGGATCGCGTCGGACCGCTGGGGGCTGCTGCGCATCCCCAGGCGCCGCATCACCGCCCTGGACCTGACGGTGGCCGGCTGCGTCCTCGCGGGCAGCGTACTGATCGTGGTCGGAGCCTGAGCCGTGATCCTCTACGTACTGCTCGCCCTGCTCAACGGCGTGCTCATCGGCACCAGCCGGGCCGTGAACGGCCAACTCGCGACCAGGATCGGGGCGTTCAGGGCCTCGGTCTGGAACCACCTGGTCGGGTTCGGCTTCCTGACCGTCGTCCTGTTCGCCTTCCAGCGCTGGCCGGGCCTGGGCGACGTGCCGGTCGCCGCCTACCTGGGCGGGGTGTTCGGCGCGCTCTTCGTCGCCGTCAACAGCCACGTCTTCCCGCGCCTCGGTGCGATGAACGCCTCGCTGCTGGTCATCAGCGGACAGGTGCTCTCCGCCGTCGCGTACGACTGCGCCGAACAGCGGTCGCTGCCCTCCGCGCTCAGGCTGCTGGGCGTCGCACTCGTCCTCCTGGGCCTCGTACTGCCCCGGCTCAAGGCCCGCATCGAGAGCCGCACCGAGGGCCGCACCGAGGCCCCCATCGACCACAGCCGGGACAAGGATCCGAAGAATGTCTGACCGAGAACTGATCGAAGAGCTCCTCGACGACCGCACCTACCACATCGAGTTCAACGGTCACCTCACCAACCACTCCAAGCACGCCGTCGTCGCCCTCGCCGGGCTCGGCGTGCCCGCCGACCGCATCAAGGCGTACTACGAGAACTACGCCAAGCTCACCACCTACGGCTACGGACTGGAGGCTCCCAAGCCCGACCGGTACACCATCACCGAGGACAACTGGCTGGAGCACCGGGGCCGCCGCACGAGCTTCTGGTCGTACTGCGACTTCTTCGACGCCAGGATCGAGGAGCTCGGCCTGGACGAGGTGCTGCGCCGCTACGTCCCCGTCCTGCTGCCCGGCTGGGCCGGCGCCTTCACCCACGCCACCATCCACCTCGGCTGGGCACTGGAGTACGGCAGCCGCTGGATGGCGGTCGAAGGCCTGGCGTACATGGCCTTCACCTACGTCGACTGTCACCCCGAGCGGATCGCGGAGCGGTACGACGAGACGACGCCCGTCGACTCGCTGCTGCGCACCGCGGGGGCCTGGGACGCGGACCGCGACGCGCTGAAGCACTGGGTCGGCGAGCTGCTGGCCGACACCAGCCCCGTCGACGACGGCCGCATCCACCCCGAACTCCTGCGCTCCGGGCTCCAGTTCCGCATCGCACGCACCCTGGACGCGGGCCACCCGCTGATCCAGCCAGGCGAAGCCTGGTCCCGCGACGACGAGGCCCCCGTCGACTGGGAGCAGCTGTTCTACGCGGCGACGCTGCTCTACCTCGCCAGGCCCGGCGACTTCATCCTGCTCCACCTGATCACCTCGCTGCACGCCGTCGAGCACATCGCGAAGCGACTCCCGGCGGACCAGCGGCAGTTCGCCGTCCGCTGTTTCTGGACCGGACTGCTCGGCACCGTCTTCTCCGGCGCCGACTTCCCCGAGCGGGACAAGCTCGCCGCCCTGCACGACCTGTTCGCCGACGCCCGCGACACGGGCCCGGACACCTCCCTCGAACAGGACTGGCGGCAGACCGCGGCCCGCGCGGCGCTGGAGGCGGAGGAGCACAACCCCAAGCTCGTCCACGTCCTGCGCCAGGTGTGGGAGCGCAGCGGGCGCCGCTCGGTGTACCGCGTGGCCGCCGCGCAGTTCACCGCGACGCCCGCCCTCCCGCCCACCTTCGAAGAGCCACCCGTCGACTAGGCCCGGCCGGGCCCCGCCCGAGAAGGCCGGGCCCGATCGGCCCCGCACGGCCACAGGAGAGCCCCCTCACATGTCACGCCCGATAGCACCGACCGCCGTCCTGACCCCGGAGGCGGTCGGCGGCCAGGTCCACCTGCTGCCCCAGACCCGCCAGCTGCGCGCCCTGCACACCGTCGTGCGCGACCGCGACGCCCGCCGCGAGGACTTCGTCCACCACTCCCGCCGGATCATCCGGCTCCTCCTCGAACACGCCCTGGATCAGCTGCCGTTCGAGGAGCACGAGGTCACGACCCCCTCCGGCGGCACCTACGCGGGATGGCGGTTCACCGAGAAGGTGTGCGCCGTCCCGGTCATCAGGGCCGGCGAGAGCATGGAGGCCGAACTGCGCGAGCTGCACCGCTCGATCCGCATCGGCAAGATCCTCATCCAGCGCGACAAGACCACCAAACTGCCGCACCTCCTCTACTCCCACCTCCCCGCCGACATCGCCGGGCGCCACGTCCTGCTGCTCGAACCGATGCTCGCCACCGGCGGCTCGGCCAACGCCGCGATCCGGGTGCTCCTGGACGCGGGCGTACGGGAGGACCGCATCGTCCTCGTCGACTTCATCGCTGCCCCCGAGGGCATCGCCGCCGTCCACGCCGCCCATCCGCTGGTGCGCATCGTCACCTCGGCGGTCGAGGAACGGCTGAACGAGCACGCCTTCATGATCCCCGGCATCGGGGACTTCGGGGACCGCTACTTCGGCACGACGGACGCGGGGGCCATCCGATGAGCACCGTCTACGAGGAGGCGGCCGCCACCCGGGCGGTCGCCCAGGCACCCGCCCAGGCCGCCCCCGCCCCTGCCCAGGCACCCGCCCCGGTGGGCACGCCCGCCGCGCTCCGCGCCCCCGTCCGCACCGGGGCCGCCGCCTGCCTGCCCGACCTGCTGCTCGACCGGGCCAAGTCCCGCCCCGACGCCGTCGCCGTCAGCGGACGCGGCCGCGGACTGACGTACCGCGAGCTGGTCCGCTCGGCCTCCGGGCTCGCCGCCAGGCTGCGGCGCCTGGGCATCGGGCCCGACGACACGGTCGGCCTGTACGCCGAACCGTCGGCCGACCTGATCGCGGGCGTCTGGGGCGTCCTCTTCGCGGGCGGCGCCTACCTGCCGCTCTCCCCGGAGTACCCCGACGACCGGCTGCGCTACATGCTCGAAGACAGCCGCACCCGGGTCGTCGTCGCCCAGGACCACCTCGCCGACGACCTCGCGAGGCTGGCCCCGCCCGGCACCCTCGTCGTCACCTTCGCCGAGGCCCCGCCGACCGACGAGGTGACGCCCGCCGCCTGGCGGCCCGACTCCCTCGCCTACGTCATCTACACCTCGGGCAGCACCGGCCGCCCCAAGGGCGTCATGGTCGAGCACCGGGCCGTCGTCTCGCAGCTGCGCTGGATGCACACCCACGGCCACCTCGGCGAGGGCACCGCCGTGCTCCAGAAGACCCCGATGAGCTTCGACGCCGCCCAGTGGGAGATCCTGGCGCCCGCGCTCGGCGGCCGCACCGTCGCAGCCCTGCCCGGCAGTCACCGCGACCCCCAGGCGCTGCTCTCGGCCGTCGTCGCCCACGAGGTCACCACGCTCCAGTGCGTGCCCACCCTCCTCCAGGCGCTCATCGACACCGAGGAACTGCGCCTGTGCACCACCCTCACCAAGGTGTTCTCCGGCGGCGAAGCGCTCACCAGGCGGCTCGCCCGCGCCTTCTTCGCCGAGCTGCCCGGCGTGTCGCTGATCAACCTGTACGGTCCGACCGAGGCCACCATCAACGCCACCGCCCACGCGGTCGACCCGGGCGCGATCCCCGAGGGGGCCGGCACCCTGCCCATCGGCACGCCCGTGGACAACACGCCGTGCTTCATCCTGGACGAGAACCTCGCCCCGGTGGACATCGGCGAGAGGGGCGAGCTGTACATCGGCGGCGCCCAGCTCGCCCGGGGCTATCTGCACCGGCCCGAGCAGACCCGCGAGAAGTTCATCCCCTCGCCGTTCATCCCCACCCAGCGCCTCTACCGCACGGGCGACCTCGCGCACTGGAACGAGGACGGCACCATCCAGTTCGCGGGCCGCGCCGACAACCAGGTCAAACTGCGCGGCCACCGCATCGAGCTGGACGAGGTCGCCACCGCGATCGAGCAGCACGCGTGGGTGCGCAGGGCGGCCGCCGTGGTCGTGGACGACGCGCGCACCGGACACCAGCAGATGGTCGCCTGCGTGGAGCTCGACCCCAAGGAGGCGGCCCTGATGGACCAGGGCCACGACGCGGGCCACCACCGGTCCAAGGCGGGCAGGCTCCAGGTCAGGGCCCAGCTGTCGGACGCGGGCGTGCGCACGGGCGCGGAGCTGGCCGGCCGCGCGAGCGTGCCGCTGCCGGGCGCGGAGGCGACCGCGCACCAGCGGGACGCGGCCTTCGCGCGCAAGACCTACCGCTTCTACGAGGGCGGCGAGGTGGGCGCCGACGACCTGCTGGAACTGCTCGCGCCCGCGCGGCGCGCGGCGCGGCCCGGCGCCGACGGCACGCTGGACCTGGCACGCCTGGGCGGGATCCTGCGCTGGTTCGGCCAGTTCCACAGCGCGCAGCGGCTGCTGCCGAAGTACGCGTACGCCTCGCCGGGCGCCCTGTACGCGACGCAGCTGTACCTGGAGACGGGCGGGAGCATCGAGAGCCTGGCCCCCGGCGTCTACTACCACCACCCCGTCGAGCACGCCCTGGTGCGCATCGGGCCGAGCGCGCTGAGCGCGGCCGACGACCCGCTCGTGCACTTCAACGGGCGCCGCTCCGCGATCGAGCCGGTGTACCGCGACAACATCGACGAGGTCGTGGAGTTCGAGACCGGGCACATGCTCGGCGTGTTCCAGGAGGTGCTGCCCGAACACGGCCTGGAGATGCGCCCGGTGGAGCGCGATCCGGCGACCGCGGCGCGGCTGGACGCCGCGGGCGACGACCACTTCGTGGGCACGTTCGCGATCACCCGGCCGGAGCCCGGCGTCGTCTCCTGGAGCCTGCCCTCCTGGGACCCGCACGCGGCCGAGCTGTACGTCCAGGTCCATCCGGACCGCATCGCGGGCCTCGCGCCGGGACAGTACCGCTACCGCCCGGACCGCTCGGGCGCCACGCACGGCGCGCTGGAGCGGATCTCCGACGGTCTCGTCCTGCGCAAGCACGTCATCGCCATCAACCAGCAGGTCTACGACCGGGCGTCGTTCGGGATCAGCGCGGTCAGCAGGGGCGGGCCGCGCTGGCTCGACTACGTCACCCTGGGCGCCACGCTCCACCGCCTCCAGCGCCGGAGCCCGGCCATCGGCCTGATGTCCTCGGGCTACAGCTCCAGGAGCGGGCACCCGCTGCCCGCCGCGCGGCGCCTGGACGCGGTCCTGGCGGACGCGGGCGAGGCGCCCGTCGACGCCTCGTACTTCTTCGTGGGCGGCCGGATCAGCGAGGAGCAGGCGCGCAGCGAGGGCATGTACGAGGACACCGTCCACATGAAGGGCCCCACCGAACTCATCAAGGAGGAACTGGGCCGCCTGCTGCCCGACTACATGGTGCCCGGCCGCGTCCTGCTCCTGGACCGGCTGCCGCTCACCGCCAACGGCAAGATCGACGCGCGGGCGCTCGCGGCGTCGGACGAGGTGCGCTCTGCGGCGCCCGACGGGCCGTTCGTGGCGCCGCGGACGCCCACGGAACGCTGGCTCGCCGAGGTGTGGGGGAAGGTGCTGCGCTACGAGCGGGTCTCGGTCACCGACGAGTTCTTCGCCAGCGGCGGCAACTCGCTGAGCGCGGTGGCGCTGGTGAACCGGATCAACCGCGCGTACGGCACCGGGCTGCCGTTCCAGGTGCTGTTCGAGTGCCCGCGCCTGGGCGACCTGGCGGCCCGGGTGGACGGCGCGGGGCAGGGCACGGGCTCCCGGCTGGTGCCGCTGGAGCGCGGCGACGACGCCGCCCCGGTGTTCTGCTGGCCGGGCCTCGGCGGCTACCCGATGAACCTGCGCCACCTGGCGCGGGAGGCGTCGGAGGGCCGCGCCTTCTACGGCGTGCAGGCGCACGGCCTGAACGCGGGGGAGGTGCCGTACGCCACGATCCGCGAGACGGCCGCCGCGGACGTCTCCGAGATCCGCCGGGTGCGGCCGCACGGCCCGTACACCCTGTGGGGCTACTCCTTCGGGGCGCGGGTCGCCTTCGAGACGGCCTGGCAGCTGGAGCAGGCGGGCGAGGAGGTGGCGCAGCTGCTGCTGATCTGCCCGGGCAACCCCGAGGTGCGCGGCGCGGACGCGGCCGAGCACGGCCGCACGGCGGCGTTCACCAACCCGGCGTACGTCACGATCCTCTACTCGGTCTTCCGGGGCGCGATCAGCGGGCCCGACCTGGAGCGCTGCCTGCGGGAGGTGCGGGACGAGGCGGGCTTCACCGGCTTCGTGCACGGCCTGGTCCCCGAGCTGGACCCGGAGCTGATCCACCGCATCGTCCAACTGGTCGGTTCCACCTACGAGTTCGACTACACCTTCCGCGAGCTCGCGCAGCGGCGCATCGAGGCGCCGGTGACGGTGTTCCGGGCGAGCGGCGACGACTACTCGTTCATCGACGGCAGCTCGGGCTACGCGGCGACCCCGCCGCTGGTGGTCGACCTGGCGGGCGACCACTACGAAGTGCTCAAGGAGTCGGGAGTGGCGGAGCTGGCGAAGGCGATCCGCACCAGTACCCGTACGGACTGAGAAGGGACCACCGTGCCGCACGTCACCATCAAGCACTTCCCCAAGGACTTCACCCCGGACCAGGAGCGCGACCTGGCCGACGAGCTGACCGCGCTGATCGCGGGCCGGTTCGGCACCTCGAAGGGCGCCGTGTCGATCGCCCTGGAGGCCGTGGCCCCGGACGACTGGCACGAGGCGGTCTACGCGCCGGAGATCGAGGAGAGGGCCGCGAGCCTCCTCAAGTTTCCCGACTACGAACAGAAGTGACGAGGAATCACCACATGAGTACGCAATCCGGGATTCCCCTGGTCTACTCCGACGAGGTGGCCGACGCGCTGCACGCGGGCGATCCCGTGGTGGCGCTGGAGTCCAACGTCATCACGCACGGCCTGCCCTACCCGGACAACGCGGCGACCGCCCGCAAGGTCGAGGCGGCCGTGCGGGCGGGCGGCGCCGTCCCCGCGACGATCGGCGTCGACGGGGGCCGGCTGCTGATCGGCCTGTCCGACGAGGACATCGAGCGCTTCGCCTCGACGCCCGGCATCCCCAAGGTGAGCAGCCGCGACCTGCCGGTGGTCCTCGCCAGGGGAGGCAAGGGCGCGACGACGGTCGCCTCCTCGCTCGTGGCGGCGGAGCTGGCGGGCATCCCGTTCTTCGCGTCGGCCGGGATCGGCGGGGTGCACCGGGGCGCCGAGACGAGCATGGACGTCTCGTCGGACCTGGTGCAGTTCACCCGCTCGAAGGTGGCGGTGGTCTGCGCGGGCGCGAAGAACATCCTGGACCTGGGGTTGACGCTGGAGTACCTGGAGACGCAGTGCGTGCCGCTGCTCTCCTACCGCTCGGACGACTTCCCCGCGTTCTACTGCGAGTCGAGCGGCTTCCGCAGCCCGCACCGTATCGACGACCCGCAGGTCGTGGCGCGCGTGGTCGAGGCGCACTGGGCGACGGGCGCGAACAGCGGCGTGGTCATCACGACCCCGCCCCGCCCCGAGGACGCGGTGGACAGCGCGGTCGCGGAGGCGGCGCTGGGCGAGGCGCTGAAGGCGGCGGAACGGGACGGGGTGACGGGCAACGCGATCACCAAGTACCTGATGCGGGCGATCGACAGGACGACGGGCGGCAGGACGTCCCAGGCGAACATGGCGGTCCTGATCAGCACGGCGGAAACGGGCGGCCGCCTGGCCGCGGCGCACGCGGAGCTGAGGAGGGGGCCGGCGGCGAGCTGATCGCGCAGTTCCCCGCGCCCATATCGGGGCCCTGCGCCGAACGACCCCGTTCGGTACGGACGCGCCCCGTAAGGGGCGCGGGGAACTGCGCGAGGGTGGGGCACACGCCGCACCAACCCACCCACCCCGAGCGGGCTCGCCACCCCGCACCCCACCCAGCCACCGGCAGGATTTCGGGAAGGGGCGGGTAGGGGACCGGCCCGCCGCAGGCGAAAAGACGGCGCCCCCGGGGGCAACGGCACCCTCAGAACACCCCGATCCCGTTCGGAACGGGTCGTTCCGAGCCGCCGCTCGGATGGTTCAGCACCTGGGGCCCGCCCCCGTCCGCCCCGGGGGCGACCAGCGTCGACGACCCCCCGCCGTCCAGGCTGAACCCCTCGTCCGCGCCCAGCTTCACGAACTCGTCGGCCACTTCGGCGATCGTCAGCCCGGTGCGGAACTCGGGGGCCCCGTCGAGAACCAGCAGCAGCAACCGCCGCCCGCCCTCCGCACTGCCGACCGCCGACCGCACCGCGGCCGTCCGCGCGTCGAGCCCCGGCAGCGGGACGCCCGCGCGCAGCAGCGGATACCCGCCCACCGCGAAGCGGAACCGCGGTCCCGGGGCGGACGGCACGAGACGGTGCCCGACCGAGACCCGCTCGCCCACCGCCAGGCCCCGCAGCCGCGCCGCGCCCGCCTCCCGGCCCACCAGGACCGTCGTGTCCCGGGCGATCGGGCCAGCGCCCGGCGCGTTCGACGTCGAGACGACCCGCCCCCGCCGCACCGTCACCTCGAACGCCTCGTCCGTGCACGGCGCCGCCCGGTCCGTGTCCGTGCCGCACACCGCGCGCTGCCGGGACACCGCGCCCCAGTCCGCGGTGAACGCCCCCACGGAGCCGACCGGCAGCGCGTACTGGTTGAGGCCGCCCAGCGGCAGCCGTCCCGACGGCGTGGTGACCGTCCCCTCCAGGGCGAGGCTGCCCTGCCGCGCCCTGCGGTCGTAGCCCACGCCGAAGACGTCCCGCGTCGAGGTCGTCGGCGGCAGCGCGGGCCCGAACCGCTGCCCGTCGGGCACCGCCGCCTTCAGCGCCCGGCCCTCGGCGATCGCCGGGCCCACCGGCGCGCCGGTCGCCTGGACCCCCGGGTGCTGGGTCTCCGTGATGTTGAAGAAGTCCCCGTTGACGCCCGCCACCGCACCGCCGCCGACGACGAGGGCGGAAACCGGCGCGCGGGCGGCCACCGCCCCAGGGTGCAGCAGCCCGACCCGTACGCGGGGATCGCGCAGGTCGACGGAGAGCACGTGGACCCGGGCGGCGCCGCGCGACGCGGCCACGTCGTACACCCGGTACTCCACGCCGGGCGCGACCCGCACCCGGCCGACGGCCCCGGCGGACGGCGTCGCGCCGAGCCCCAGCAGGGCGCACCAGACGACCAGAGCGGCACACGGCGCACGTAACCGAAAGCGGTCCACAAGCCCCCCAAGAGTCCGGTCAACTCTCCCAAGTCACAGTCGAGTTGGCCAGACCCGGGAAGCTAGGGGGAGACCAGCCGGGAACGGATGAGGAAACGCACGCCCTCGGGGGCTTCGAGCGAGAAGCCGCTGCCCCTGCCCTCCACCACGTCCACGATCAGCCGGGTGTGCGACCACACCTCGTGCTGGCTCCTGGACATCCAGAAGGGGACCGGTTCGGTCATCCCCTCGACCTTGAGCGACGCCAGCAGCACGTCCGATTCGCCCGTGCGGAACTCGCCTTCCTGATAGCACATCGGGGCGCTGCCGTCGCAGCAGCCGCCCGACTGGTGGAACATCAGCGGTCCGTGGTCCGCGCGCAGCTTGCGGAGCAACTCCTCTGCTGCCGGTGTCAGTTCGACGGGGTCGGGGGTCTTCGCCATCTGTGGCGCTCCTCTCGGGGCAAGGTGCCGTCGCGTGCGGTCCACAGCAGCACACACCAGTGCGCCCGGCACGGGAAGCCCCGTGCCGGGCGCCTTGGGCGAGAAGGGGTCAGCTCACGTTGAGCGTGACGTCGTCAACCACGTACGACGTCTGGAGCGACTGGTCCTCGACGCCGTTGAACCTCAGCGTCACGGTCTGGCCCGCGAACTGCGCCACGTCGTAGGTCTTGAGGACGTAGCCGGAGTTGGCGTCCGTGTTGTCGAACGAGTCGAGGGTCTGGTTGCCGATCGACACGGTGAACTTGTCGTAGGCGACGTTCTCGTACTCGGCCGTGTCGATGTGCTGGTAGAACGACAGCTTGTAGCTGGCGCACCCGGCCGGGATGGCCAGGGACTGGGTCAGGGTGTCGGTGTGCGTCGAGCCCCAGCCGTTCAGCCACGCGATGTAGCGGCCGCCGTGCGGGGTCTGGCCCGCCTGGTTGGTGATGATCGTGGACGACTGGGTCCACGAGGCGCCCGCCGCCTCGAAGTCGCCGTTGGCGACGACCTGGCGCGGGGTGCAGGTGCCGGTGCCGCCCACGGTCAGCGAGTACGTGGTGCTGTGGGTGGCGGTGCCCTGGCCGGTGACGGTCAGGGTGTACGGGCCGGGCTGGGCGTTCGCCCCGACCTCGACGGTCAGCGTGGCGGAGTTGCCCGAGGTGACCGACGACGGGCTGACCGTCGCCGTGACGCCCGCGGGGGCGCCGGAGACCGAGAGCGTGACGGTCTGCGGGTCGCCGCTGACGGTGGTGGTGTTCACCTGCGCGGTGAGGGACTCACCGGGCTTGGCGGAACCGGACGCGGGGTTGGTGGAGATGGAGAAGTCCCGTGCCGGGGTGCCGCCGACGGCGCTCTTCCACAGGGCGTACGCGACGCCGTCGGCGCTGCGGTCCAGCACCGTGGGGCTGATGTTGCTGGTGGTGTCACAGGCGCTGTGGTAGCAGGAGTCGTACGCGGCGTTCGCCGTGCCGCCCCACTTCTGGGCCTGCGCCGAGGTCTTGCGGGCGCTGGCACCGGCCGCGTAGCCGGAGGTGGGGATGCCGACGGCCTTGAAGGACGCGTCGTCACTGCGGCCCTGGCCCTCGACGTTCTCCTCGGGGGACAGGTTCAGCGAGTCCCAGTACGCCTTGAGGTGCGTGGACTGGGTGGCGTTGACGTTGTTGATGAAGTAGCCGCCGTTGGTGGAGCCCACCATGTCGAAGTTGTAGTACGCCTTGATGGCCGCGCGCTCCGTGGCGGAGAGCCTGCCGACGTAGAACTCCGAGCCGTTCAGGCCCTGCTCCTCGTCCGTCCACCAGGCGAACCGCACGTGCTTGGTGAGGGTCGGGTTCTTCTGGGCCAGGACGAGCGCGTTCTCCAGCAGGGTCGCGGAGCCCGACGCGTTGTCGTTGATGCCGGGGCCGGCGGAGACGCCGTCGAGGTGCGCGCCGAACATGACGACCTGGTCGGCGGGGCCGCCGGGCCAGTCGGCTATCAGGTTGTTCGACGGGTAGGTGCAGCTGGTGCAGGCCTGCTCGGTGACCGTGTAGCCGGCCGCCTGGAGCTTGCCCTTCACGTAGTTCAGCGACGCGGTGTAACCGGCGCTGCCCGCACGGCGGTTGCCGCCGTTCTGCGAGGCGATGGTGCCGAACTGGGTCAGGTGCGCGCGCACGTTGTCGACGCTGATGTCCGGCGGGTCGGTGCCGGGCGTGCCGCCGTTCACGGTCAGCGCGTAGTCAGCGGTGTGCGAAAGCGTGGTGCCCTGGCCCTTGACCGTGATCGTGGACGGACCGGGGGCCGCGTTGTTGGTGGCGGTGAGCTTCAGCACCGAGGACTGTCCGGACTGGACGGTCGCCGGGTCGAAGGTCGCGCTCACGCCGGAGGGCAGGTTGGACGCGCTGAGCGTCACCGACTGCGCGTTGCCCTGCGTGGTGTTGGTGGACACGGTCGTGGTGACCGAGCCGCCCTGCTGGATCGTGCCCGATGCCGGGTTCAGGCCGATCGAGAAGTCGTCCTGCTGCCCGGTGGGCGTACAGGTCGGGTCGCCGGGCTGGGCGGGCAGGCTGATCGCGTCCCACGCGGCCTTCGTCTTGGTGAACAGGTTGCAAGTGGCCGGGTCCAGCGCCTTGGCCGAACTCAGCGTCGCCGTGCGGTACTTCTTGTACGACATGCTGCTGGTCTTGAGCAGCATGGCGCCGTAGAAGATCTTTCCGGCGTTCTGCACGCCCACACCGGTCAGCGTGGACTGGTTGCAGGTGGGGCTGGTCGGCTTGCCGCCGCCCGGGTTGGTGCCCTCGGCCAGCAGGTAGAACCAGTGGTTCATCGGGCCCGCGGCCTTGTGGGTCTCGGTGCCGGGGATCGAGGAGCTGTAGCAGGCCGGGTCGTTGTTGACCAGCGGCGGGTTGTACATGTTGCGGATCGGGCCGCGGCCCTGGAGGTTGATCATCTCGCCGACGGTGTAGTCGGGGGTGTCGTACGGCGAGGGCTGGTTGATGTACGCCTCGGTCAGCGCGCCGAAGATGTCACCGGTGGCCTCGCCGAGGCCCGACTCCTGGCCGCTGGTGCCGCCGGGGGTGTTGGAGTCGATGGCGTGGCCGTACTCGTGGGCCACCACGTCGACGCCCGCGATCCACTCGTTGGCGTTGTTGCGGCCGATCGTGACCGAGCTGCCGTCCCAGTAGGCGTTGAGCTCGTTGAGCCCGACCTTGGCGGGGAAGGTGCGGCCGCTGCCGTTGACGCCGTTGCGCCCCAGCCAGTTCTTGAGCATGTCCCACTGCTTCTGCGCGGCGAACATCAGGTCCGCGCAGCCGGTCTCCTTGGAGGTGGGGTTGCCGTTGCCCCAGGAGTCGGTGGACTTGCTGAAGACCTGGCCGCCGCTGTAGTCGGCGCAGCTGAGGCCGGTGCGGTTCGGGTCGCGCAGCGAGTAGGTGCCGTTGGAGTTGGTGGTGTCGATGGAGAGCGTGGGCGGGCCGTTCCACTTGCTGTTGATCGTGCCCGCGGCCACGTCGTCGTAGGAGTCGACGACCTTGCCGGTGCGCGCGTCGACGAAGACGTGCATCTTGCTGGGAGCGGACTTGGTGCGCCCGGTGAGCACGGTCTCCCAGGCGAGGACCGGCTTGTCGTCCTTGAGCCGCACCACGAGGCGGCTCTCGACGACCTTGTCGACCTTGGCCAGTTTCGCGCGCGACCTGGTCTCGGCCGCCTTCGCGGTCACCTCGGGGGTGGTGGCCACGTCGATCTGCACGGAGGAAGCGGACTGCACGGCACGTACGTCACCGTCGCCGTCGGCGAGGACCACCGCGTCGCCGCCGACGACCGGCAGGCCGCGGTAGCTGCGCTCGTACGCCACGGAGTACAGGTCCTTCACCCAGGGGGTGACCTGACGCCGCTCGTACTGCTCGGACGCGGAGTTGACGAGGGTGTCGAAGCCACTGCGGACGGCCAGGTCGGCGGCGGCCACCGCACGTGCCAGCGGGGTCTGTTGCTTGTTCTGTGACTGGTCGGGCTGTTGTACGGCCGTGGCCGCACCGGCGAAGGTGCCGGTGAGGCCGGCGGTCAGCGCCATCGCTGCCACCGCGGCCGAGAATCTGAGGGGGCGCAAGGTCCACTCCGATCGTGGGGGATTGGTTCATCGCGCAGTATGAGCGTGGACATGACTAGTCAGGTACATCTCATCCGGGCATAGGGCGGGAGTTATGGTGCGCCGGTGTCGAGCTGCGTACGCTGAGCAAAATGCAGCTGGAGTTGAGACATCTACAGGCGGTCTGCCGCATAGCGGAGGCCGGCAGTCTGGGTCGCGCGGCTCGTCGGCTGGGGGTGTCCCAACCCTCGCTCTCCGCTCAGCTGCGCAGGATCGAGCGGGTCACGGGCGGCGAGCTGTTCGTGCGGACGCGCAAGGGCATGGAGCCCACGGTGCTGGGGCAGTTCGTGCTGGCCAGGGCCCGGCGGGTGCTCAGCGAGATGGACGCGCTCGGCTCCGAGGCGCGGGCCATCGCGGCCGACACGCCGCTGCGGCTCGGCTGCATCCTGCTCGTGCTCCTGGACGACCTGCTGGAGCAGACCGACAAGTCGATGTCGGGCCAGGAGATCACCGTCGACCTGGAGCACTCGGTGACCGCGCTGACCAGGATGCTCGGCGCCGGACGCTATGACGCCATCGTGTACGGCGAGGTGAACGACCACGAAGTCCCGCTGCCCGAAGGGGCGATGGCCAGGACCCTGGTCCTCAAGGAGCCGTTCGCCATCCGCATGTCGGCCCAGCACCCGCTCGCGGGCCGGGAGCGGATCGACCTGGCCGACCTCGCGGGCGAGGCCTGGATGACCCTGGTCGAGGACGACGACGGCGGGCCCGAGGCGCTCCACGACGCCTGCGCCAGGGCCGGGTTCGCCCCCTCGCTGCGCTACCGCATCGCGGACCGCAAGATGCACTACAACCTGATCGCGGCGGGCCGGGCGATCGCCCTGAGCCAGCCCACGGCGCCGAAGGCGGAGGGCACCGTCGTCCGCCCGATCGCGGGCGACCCGATCACCGGGCGCATCCGGCTCGCCTGGCACCGCTCCTCGGTCTCGGCGGGCCAGGCGGAGCTGCTGTACGAGGCGGCGGCCCGCGCCTACCTCGCCAACGTCGCCAACAACGCCTTCCACCGGGAGTGGTGGGACGCCCATCCGGAGCTGCACCCCGTCACGGGCGCGGCGCCCACAGGGCCCGCGAGCGGCTGAACGTCCGAAATTCAGCGTACACATGGTTGGCCGCCGGGCCCACCGCCCCCGACGCCGGGCCCACTGCCTCCACGCCGGGCCCGCCGCCCCGACGCCGTGGTCACCGGGCCGTGGTGAGCACCCACAGCCGGTGGTCCCAGCCGATGTCGCGGCACGCGGTCACCCGCAGCCCCGCCCGCACGGCGAGGGCGGTCAGCTCCTCCTCGGTGCGCAGCCCCGAGCCGAAGGCCGCCGTCAGGCGCAGGTGGTGCAGCGCGTCGTCCAGGTCGTCGGGGTCGGCCGCCACCACCCTTTCCACCAGCACCAGTTCGGCGCCGACTGGGAGGGAGAGCGCCGCCTCGCGCAGCGTGAACACCGCGTCATCGGCGGGCAGCCGCTCCAGGAAGCGGCAGAGCAGCAGGGTCTCCGCGCCCGGCGGCACGGGCTCGGTGTGCGGGACGAGTTCGACCCGCGGCAGCACGTCCGCGTCGAGCACCTGCCCGCCGAGCACGTCCAGCTCCGAGGGCAGCGCGCCGATCCGCACCCGCAGCGCGGGGAACGCCTTCACCAGGGCGTTCACCACGGTCCCCGCGCCCTGCCCGGCGGCGGTCAGCCGCGGCACGGACGACCAGTCGTACGCCCCCACCGTGCCGGGCGCGATCCACCGCGCCTCCTCCTCCACGGTGCGGCGGGCCGAACCGCCGAGCGCCGCGTCGGTGCGCAGCGCGTCGGCCAGCGGCTCGCCCGAGGGCGTCCGCACCCGGGACCCGCCGGTGAGCACCGTGTCCGCGAGCCCCGCGAGCGCCAGCTCCAACGCCGCGTCGGCGCCGCGCAGGTCGTACTCCTGGAGGGAGTGGCCGTCCTCGACGAGTTCCTCGCCCACCGGAGCCAGCCGGTACCCGCCCGCATCGCGCGCGCAGACGTCCAGGTCCGTGAGGTAGTCGAGGAGCGCGCGGACCGTGCGGGGGCCGGTGCCCACGCGGCGGGCCAACTCCGCCGCGTCGCCCACGCCTTCGTGGACGAGGCCGATCAGACCGAGCGTGACGGCGGCGCGGATCGCCAGGCCTGGCGCGAGGTCCGTCAGCTCGTGCAGCCGCTCGTGGGCGTCCTGCGCCCCGTCCGGGGACACGGCCCCGTCCGCCGCGCCGTCCGGGGACGCGTGGCCCGGGGACGCGACGGCCGCCGCCCCGGTGCGACGCCAGTAACCGGTGATGTCCGTGTGCTCGCGCGGCACCCCGCGGTCCACCGAGAGGTGGCGCCGGATCCCCTTGAGGGCCGTCGCCTCGCCCGCGACCCAGGCGAAGACCGTGCCGGGCAGCCACTCCATGTCCCGTACGGCCCGCTCCAGCAGGTCCGTGGTCCCGGCCGGGGCACCGGCCCGTACCAGCCAGGTGACCTCGGCGTCCGCCGCCGTCGGCAGCTCCTGGCGGTGGCTCTCCTCGCCGACCTCGACGAACGCCCGCACCCTGGTGCCCGCGGGCAGTTCCGCGAGGCACCGCGCGACGGCCGGGAGCGCGGTCTCGTCACCGACCAGCAGCAGCCAGTCGGTGCCGACGGGCAGGCTGTGCGACATCTTCGGCCCGGCGATCCAGGTGACGTCACCCGGCTCCACGCGCTGTGCCCACGACGAGGCGACCCCGCCCGGGTGGCGCACGAAGTCGAAGTCGATCTCGCCGGCCTCCGGGTCGAACCGCACCGGCGTGTAGTCCTTGGCCAGCGGGCGCCCGTCGGCCGGCCAGTCCAGGCTGCTCACGTTCTGCCGGGGCAGCACGGGCTCCGCGCCCTCCTCGGCGAAGAAGAACTTGACGTGGTCGTCGAAGCCCTCGGTGCGCAGCGGCGGCAGGTCCAGGCCGTCCTTGCGGAAGGCCCGAAGCTGCGGGCCGCCGAGCGTCACCCGCCGCATGCCGGGCGTGACGTCCGCGACGCGCAGCACGGTCAGCTCCCTCAGCACGATGGGGAACGTGACGACGGTACGGGGACTGCGGCTGGGCATCTTCGAGGCTCCTTCGGGGCGGTCGGCCGGGCCCGGTCAGGCTAGGCGCGCACGGCGCCGCCGCATCCAAGCGAAGGACCGGACCGAGCCCACCGCGCGACCCACCGCCGACGGGGCCGCGAGTGGAGTCGGGCGCCGCGTTCGACGAACCGGCCCGCCCGTTTCGACCGGGACCCGCCGCCCGCGCCTACGGTCACCACGGTGTCCTCCCGATCCCCGGCCTCCCGGCTCCTGCGCCAGTGCCTGCTCCACGCCCGCCCCGAGCTCCTGCGCTCCGTCGGCTGGGCGGTGCTGCGCCAGCTCGCCTTCCTCTCCCTGCCCTGGCTGCTCGGCCGCGCCGTCGACAGCGGCGTGCGCGGCGGCGACACCACCGCCACCGCGGCCTGGGCCGCCGTCTTCCTGCTCGCCGCCACCGCCGAGTACGCCGGCATGCGCGGCTGGCAGCTGTGGAGCAACCTCGCGGAGGCCCGCACCGGGGCCCGGCTGCGCACCCGGATGCTCGGCGCCGTGCTCGCCGTGGACACCGAGACCCTCCGCGGCGACGCCGACCGCACCGGCGACCTCGCGGTGCGCGCGGGACGCGACGTGGACGCGGTGCTCGCCTGGGTGCACGGGCTGACCGCCTGGGTGGTCATCGGGCTCACCGCGCTGCTCCTGTGCCCCGCCCTCTTCGGCCTCGACCCGCTGCTGCTGCTCGTCGCGGCCGCCACCGTGCCGGTCCTCCTGGTCGTGAACCGCTTCTTCCCGCCGCTGTTCGCCCGCCGCGCCGAGAAGCTGTCGCGGGCCCACGGCAGGCGCGGCAGCACCGTCGAGGAACTCCTCGCCGGGCTCCTGTCGCTGCGCGGAGTGGGCGCCGACCGGCTGATGGTCGAGCGCCACCACCGGCACAGCGCACGGATCACGCACCGCACGCTGGGGCTCGCCGGGGTCGGCGCGGCCTGGGAGGCGGTCGCCTTCGTGGTGCCGCTGCTCGCCGTGGTCGGCGGACTGCTGGCGGGCGGGGCCGCCGCCGCGGACGGCCGGATCACGGTCGGCCAACTGACGGCGTTCGCACTGTGGATGGGCACGGTGTCGGTCGCCGTCAACGTGGCCGTCGACCGCCTGGGGGACCGGGCCGAGGCCCTGGTCGCCGCGGCGCGCATCAGCGAGGTGCTGGAACTGCCCGCACCGGGCGGCGACCCGGCGGCCGCACTGGCGCCGCGCGGCATCCTGGAGATCGCCGGGCTGGTCGTGCGGCGCGAGCGGCGGGCGCCGGTGGGGCCGCTCGACCTGACGGCCGGGCCCGGCGAGTGGATCGTGCTCACCGGGCCGACCGGCGGTGGCAAGAGCACCCTGCTGCGGGCCGTCGCCCGGCTCGTACCGGCCGACGGCACGGTCCGCTTCGCCGGGCGCGACCTCGCGGACGTCCACCCCGACCGGCTGTACGAGACGCTGGGTTACGTGCCCGAACGCCCGCTGCTGCTCGACGGCACCGTCACCGACAACCTGCTGCTCGGCGGGGACCGACCGGCGGCCGAACTCGCGAAGGCCACCGCGGTCGCCGGGCTCGACATCGCCCTGGCGGGCGTCGTGGGCGGCACGGCCGCGCCGGTCGGCGAGCACGGCGGCGCGCTCTCCGGCGGGCAGCGCCAACTCGTCGCACTCGCGCGGACGTTGCTGCGGGGCAGCCCGGTCCTGCTGCTCGACGACTTCACCTCGGCGCTGGACGCCGCGACCGAGGCCGAGGTCCTGGCCCGGTTGCGCGCGGCCACCGCGGACCGGGTCGTCCTCATCGCCTCCCACTCACCCGCGGTCCGCGCCCTGGCCGACCGCGAGATCGTCGTCGGCATCGCGGCGCCGGACGACGAGAGCGACCCCCGCGACCCCCTGGAGACCGTGCGCCATGTCTGAGCCCGTACTCGCCGAACTCCCCGACCAGAAGGCCGTGTTCCGTCGCGCACTGCCCTTCGTCGCCGGGCACCGCGCGGCCCTCGCGCTCACCGTCGCCCTCAACCTCGCCGCGGCCGCCCTGGCCGTCGGCGTCACCGCCTGCATCGGGCGCGCCGTGGACGCGGCGGGCGGCGGCGACCGGGACGGCCTGGTCCGCTGGGCGCTGGTCCTGCTGCTGTGCGTCGTGACGAGCGGGGCGACCGCCTGGGCCTCGCGCTACTTCCTGGTCCGCACCGGCGAACACGTCCTGGCCCGGCTCAGGGAGCGGGCCGTCGCGGCGGTCGGCGCCGCGCCCCTGCGGTTCGTCGAGGCCCACCGCAGCGGCGACCTGGTGCGCAGGCTGACCGGCGAGGTCGCGGGGCTCGCCTCCTTCGTCGGCGGCACGCTGCCCGACCTGGTCACCTCGGTGACCGTGCTCGGACTCACGGCGGTCGTACTGACCGCGTACTCCTGGCAGTTGACGCTGATGCTGCTCTTCGCCTTCGCCCCGGCGGCGTACGCGATCGTGCGGAGGTTCCACGCGGGCGCCGGGCCCGCGTACGCGTCCGTCGCCGCCGCGGAGTCGGCGGTCGCGGCGCGGTTCGGCGAATCCCTGCCCGCACAGGAGGAGTTGCGCACCTCCGGCGGGGTGCCGCGCTGGCTCGAACGGTTCGAAGGCGACAACGAGCGGCTGCTGCGGGCCCGCGAGCGTCAGGTGCGCGCCGAGCTGAGGCTCAATCAGCTCGCGCTGCTCCAGGCGGGATGCGTGGCGCTCCTGCTGGTGGCGGGCGCGGCGCTGGTCGGGCGCGGGCTGCTGACCGTGGGTACGGCCGTGGTGTTCGTGCTGGCCACGCGGGACGTCCTGCACCGCTTCGAGGACTTGGCGGGTTCGATCGGCGACGCCCGCGAGGCGCACGTGCGCCTGGCCCGGCTGCTCGACCTCGTACGGGCGACGGCGCCGCACGGACCGGCCGGATCCGCCGAACGGGACCCGCTGCCCGAGCGGGGCGAACTCGTGCTGGACGGCGTCGACTTCGCGTACCGCCAGGGGCAGCAGGTCCTGTCCGGCCTCTCGCTGACCGTGCGGCGCGGCGACCGGCTGGTCGTCGTGGGCGGGACGGGGTCGGGCAAGTCCACGCTCGGCAAGCTGCTGGCCGGGCTGTACCGGCCCGACCGGGGCACCGTCAGCTACGCGGGACACGACCTCGCCGCGCTGGACGAGGCCCGGCTGCGCGCCCGGATCGTGCTCGTTCCGCAGGAGGTGGCGCTGGTGCGGGGGACCCTCGCGGAGAACCTCGCCCTGACCGGGAGCCGCCCCGACCGGGCCCGCATCGAGCGGACGCTCGACCGGCTGGGTCTCGCCCGGTGGGTCGCGTCGCTGCCCGACGGCCTGGACACCCGGGTCGGTCCGCGCACCCTGTCGGCGGGGGAGCGGCAGCTGGCGGCCATCGCGCGCGCCGCGCTCACCGACCCGGCCGTGCTGATCCTGGACGAGGCGACGGCCGGAGTGGACCGCGCGACGGCGGCCAGGATCGAGGAGGCGCTGTCGGCGGCGGCCGCGGACCGCGCGCTGGTCGTCATCGCGCACCGGGCCGACACCATCGCGCGCGGGCACCGGAAGCTGACGATGCCCGCCGGGCGCGTCACGGTCTCGAAGGACACGTGGTGACGCACTCCGGCGGGCAGGTGCGCGGGCCCGGCGCCCGCCCCGGGGCGGCTACCCGCCCGCCACGGCCTTCGCCAGGATCGGCGTGAGCTCCTCGGTCACCCACGGAGCGCTCAGCGCGTCCGGGTAGGCCATGGCCGTCGCCAGGGAGTTCTCGGACGGCACCACGGCGAAGTGCTTGTTCTTCACCGCGTTCAGCGACTTGAAGAGCTTGTTGCCCTCCAGCTCCGCCGGGCTCAGCACGCCCTTGTCGCCGAACGGGTAGGTGAGCAGCAGCACGTCGGCGTCGAGCTGGTCGAGGTTCTCCAGGCTCACGGCGTTCTTGTCGGGGCCGTAGTCGCGGGCCTTGTCGGTCTTGGCGAGCCCCAGGCTCTCGAAGACGCCGGGGTCCTGGGCGGCGTACGACATGAAGCTGATCTGCTCCGGGTGCACGACCGCGTACGTGTACTTCTTGCCCTTGAACTCGGGGTGCGCCGCCGCCGCGCGCGCCGTGGTGCGGGCGTTCGCCGCGATGACCTTCTCGGCCTCGGCGGTGCGGCCGAGCGCCTTGGCGGCCGTGCGCAGCCGCTCCTGCCAGGTCAGGGTGTCCGCGTGCTTCTTGTCGGTGAAGGTGACCACGGGCGCGATGGGCGTGAGCTTGGTGTAGTCCGCCTGCATCGACCAGGAGTTCATGCCGAGGATGACGTCGGGGTCCTCGGCGGCTATCTCCTCGTAGGCGGTGCCGTCGGTGTCGTCGTACGTCTTGAGCTTGCCCGCACCGAGCTTGTCGATGGCGCGCTGCTTGAACTCGGCGACCGGGTCGCCGTCCTCGATGTCGGGGGTGATCACCGGCACGATGCCGAGCGCGAGGGCGATCGCGGTGTCCCCGTCCGACGTGGTCGCCACGCGCAGGGGCCTGGTGGGGATCTCGGTCTTTCCCCAGGCGTTGGTGAGGGAGACGGGGAAGCCCGCGGTGCGGTCGCCGACGGCGCCCGCGGGCGACTTGGCCCCGTCGTCGGCCGTGCCGCAGGCGGTGAGCAGGCCGAGGCAGGTGCTGAGCGCGGCGGCGGCGGCGAGGGCGCGGGCCGGACGGCGGCGTGCGGCGGCGGTGGTGGTGCGTGTGGTGGTGGGGCGTGCGGGGGTGGTCGGCACGGTGTTTCTCCTACGCGGGGTTGCGGCGGCCCAGGGGGAAGACCTGGGGCCGGTCGGAACGGGGATGGGGGACGACGAGGCAGTCGAGGCCGAACACCTCGGAGACGGTCTCCACGGTGAGCACGTCCTCGGGCGGCCCCTGGCGCACGATGCGCCCGTCGCGCATCGCGACGATCGTCGAGGCGTACAGCGCGGCCTGGTTGAGGTCGTGCGAGACCAGCACGATCGTCTTGCCGGTCTGTTCGTTGAGGTCGGCCAGCAGGTCCATGACCTCGATCTGATGGGCCACGTCGAGGTAGGTGGTGGGCTCGTCGAGCAGCAGGACGGGAGTGTCCTGGGCCAGCGCCAGGGCGATCCAGACGCGCTGGCGCTGGCCGCCCGACAGCTCGTCGACGGGCCGGTCGGCCAGCTCGGCCGTCCCGGTGGCCAGCAGGGCGTCCGCGATCAACGCGTCGTCGGCCCCGGTGCGGCGCCTGCCGAACTGCCGGTGCGGATGGCGGCCCCGCCAGACCAGGTCGCCCACGGTGATTCCCTCGGGTGCGACGGGCGTCTGCGGCAGGATGCCGAGACGGCGGGCCACCTCCCGGGTGGGCAGGCGGTGGATGTCCCGGCCGTCGAGCAGGACCGTGCCCGCGGCGACGGGCAGCAGCCGGGCGACGGACTTCAGCAGCGTCGACTTGCCGCAGGCGTTGGGGCCCACCAGCGCGGTGATCCGGCCGCTCTCCACGGCGAGTGACAGCCCCTGGACGACGGGGCGAGCGCCGTAGCCCGCGGTGATGTCCCGGGCTTCGAGGCAGGTGCCGGACGCGGCGGAATCGACGAAGTCAGTGGAATCGGTGGAATCAGTGCGATCGGTGGACACGGCGGGCTCCATGGCGGGTTTCCTCGGGGCGGGGGTTCTCACGACGGGGCTCCCGGGGAACGGCGGCGCAGGAGCAGCAGGACGAAGTAGGGGGCGCCGATGAGCGCGGTGAGCACTCCGGTCGGCACGGGGCTGACCAGCGGGGCGTGCTGTGCGAGCACGTCGGCGCCGAGCACGATCACCGCGCCCGTCGGCACCGCGAGCGCCACGGCCCGGTCGGCGCCCACGAGCCGCACGGCGATGGGGCCGCTGATCAGCGAGACGAAGCCGATGGGTCCCGTGACGCTGGTGGCGAGCGCGGCCGCGGCCGCGCCGAGCAGCAGGGTCGCCGTGCGGGTCGCGGCCACCCGCGTCCCGAGCCCGGCGGCGAGCTGGTCGCCGAGCGCCAGGCCGCCCAGGGGCCGGCCGAGCAGCGCGGCGCAGCCGCCGCAGACGGCGAGCGAGACCGCGAGGGTCCGGACGCCGTCCCAGGACGCGTCGTTGGTGCTGCCGACGAGCCAGCGCAGCATCTGGGCGACGCCCTGCGTCCCGGCGACGGTGAACAGGTAGTTCACGTACGCCACACAGATGCCGCTCATGCCGATGCCGACCAGCACCAGCCGGTACGTGTCGACGGCGCCGTTCCTGCGGCTGAGCACGAGCAGCAGCGCCACGAGCCCGAAGGACCCGGCGAGCGCGGCGGCCTGCGGGCCCTGGACGAAGGCCGGGGCGAACAGCAGGACGGTGCAGGCGCCCGCACCGGCGCCCGCCGAGATGCCGATGATGTCGGGCGTGGCGAGCGGGTTGCGGATCAGGCGCTGGTAGAGCGCCCCCGACAGGCCGAAGAGGCCACCGGCGAGCAGCGCGGTCAGCGCCCTGGGCAGCCGGATGCGGTGGATCACGTAGTCCGCGAGCCCCTCGCGCAGGCCGAACGCGGCGGGCAGCACGTCCCCGCCCGGAATCCGGCTGTTCAGCTCCAGGAGCAGCGACGCCGCGAGCAGTCCGGCCAGGGCCAGGACCAGGACGAGGGCGGTGACCAGGGCGCGTCGGCCCCGGACGCGGTGGGTGCGGCGCAGCCCGGCGGCGACGGCTTCGCGGCCGCGTGTCGGCTCGGGCGCGGTGGCGGGCCTCGCGGCGGGCCTCGTGGTGGGCCCCTCGGTGGGCAGGAGGGTCATGTGCCTCACACCCGTACCGAGTCGCCGCGGCGGGCCAGCCACAGGAAGAACGGCGTGCCCACGAGCGCGGTCATCACCGAGACCTGGATCTCGCCGTGGTCCACGACCAGGCGGCCCGCGGTGTCCGCGCCGACGAGCAGCGCGGCGCCGCACACCATGGACAGCGGCAGCGACCAGCGGTGGTCGGCGCCCACGAGCAGCCGCGCGCAGTGCGCGGCGACCAGGCCGACGAAGGCGACGGGGCCGACGGCCGCGGTCGCGGCGGCGCACAGCAGGACGGCGACGGACGCGCACAGCAGCCGGGCGCGGCCGACGCGCACCCCGAGGCCGAGCGCCGTCTCGTCGCCCAGGCTCAGCACGTTGAGCGTGCGGCCGAGCGGCAGCACGAGCAGCAGGCCCGCCAGCATGAACGGGGCGGCCTCCGCGAGGAATCCGGCCCGTCCCGTCAGCTGGCCCACCGACCAGAACCGCAGGTGCGAGAAGGCGGCCTCGTCGCGCACCACGAGCAGCGTGATGACCGAGGACATCACGGCGGCGACGGCGACCCCGGCCAGGACGAGGCCGACGGCCGGAGAGCCCGCCCCCCTGCGGGTGCCGATGAGGTACACGACCAGGAAGGTGACGCCCGACCCGGCGAAGGCCGCCCAGAAGTAGCCGCCGACGCCCGAGAAGTCGAGGAACAGGATGCCCAGCACGACGAAGAGCGCCGCACCCTGTTCGATCCCGAGGATGCCCGGGTCGGCGAGCGGGTTGACGGTCAGGGCCTGCATCACGAGTCCCGACGCCCCGAGCGAGGCGCCGACGGCGACGCCCAGCAGCGTGCGGGGGATGCGTTCGCTCCACAGCACGTCGCTGTCGTAGCCGCCCCCGTGGGGACGCAGCAGGATGTCGAGGACCTGTGCCGGTGAGATGTCGCGGGCACCGAGTCCGATGCTGGCGACCACCAGGGCGGTCAGGGTCAGGCCCGCGAGCACCGCGACGGGCACCCCGCGCGAGGACTTCGTCCTGGCGGGTGCCGTCGGCGGCGCGGCGGGCAGGGCGGTCTGTGTCATGAGTGTTCCGGGGCTCCTCACCTGGGCAAGCGCACAAGTTAGGCTAGCCTTACCTCGACGGGGCCGGTCCAAGGCCGGAGGCGAACCGTTCACAATCAGGGGTCAGCCGACCGGGCCGGCTCCGGGGGAGGATTCCGTGGCCGAAACAGCGCTGCGCCCAGTGCGCGACGACAGGGCGGGGGTGCCCGGCGGGCTCCTCGCCGACGCGGGGGCGCGGGCGTTCGCCGTGCCGCTCGCCGACGAGGACTTCATCGCCGAGGGCGGCCATCCGCCGCACGTCCACGACTTCCACCAGTTCCTCTACGTCCCGGTGGGCCGGATCGTGGTCTCGGCGCGGGGGCGCGACCACGAACTCTCCGCGTCCGTCGCCCTGTGGATCCCGGCGGGTCTGCCGCACAGCGCCCGTTTCGACAGCGAGTCGCTGATCGTGGTGGAGAACTTCGACGCCGACCTCTTCGCGCTCCCGCACTCCGACGCCGCCGCCCTGAACGTCACCGGCGCGCAGCGGCGGCTGCTGCTGGCCCGGATGCGCTCCACCGGTGCCGCCGAGAACGACCCGGAGGTCTTCGCCGCCCTGCGGACCGAGCACCCCGCCGCGCTGCCCCTGCCCCGGCCCACCAGTCGCACGGCCGCGCTCGTGGCGCAGGAGCTGGCCCGTACGCCGAGCGACGCGCGCACCGCCACCGAGTGGGCGGCCGAGCTCTACACCAGCTCGACCAGCCTGCGCCGGGCGTTCCGCGCCGAGACGGGCATGGCCTTCTCGGAGTGGCGCACCAGGCTGCGCCTCAACCACTCGCTGGGCCTGCTGGAACAGGGGCAGTTGGTGGGCGCGGTGGCCGCCCGGGTGGGCTTCGTCAGCACCAACGGCTACATCCTGGCCTTCCGCAGGTACTTCGGGCAGACGCCGGGCGCGTTCGTGAAGCGGCACCTGGACCACTCGGCCTGACCGCGCCCCGATCCTTCGGGCACCCGCGCCCCCGCGCCCCCGCGTCTCTGTACGATGAACCGCTCCCGTGCGCACGGGAGCGACCGGCAGGCGAACGGCCGGCACACGGCAGGCGGGAGGACGGTGTCATGACGTACCGCAACGGAGACGGCACCGACGAGCCCGCGCGCCGCAGGGGCCAGGGCGAGCTGGAGGCCCAGGTGCTCGCGGCGCTGAGCCGGGCGCCGGGCGCGGTGACGGCGGGCTGGGTGCAGGAGCGGCTCGGCGGCGACCTCGCGTACACCACGGTCATGACCATCCTGACCAGGCTGCACGCCAAGGGCGCGGTGTCCAGGGAACGGGTGGGCCGCTCCTTCGAATGGACGGCGACGGCCGACGGGGCGGGGCTCGCCGCGCTGCGGATGCGCCGGGTCCTGGAGGGCGAGAGCGACCGCGGCGCCGTCCTGGCGAGCTTCCTGACCGCGCTGTCGCCCGGCGACGAGGAACTGCTGCGCGGCCTGCTTTCCCCGCACCCGGAAGAGCCGGAAGAGCCACAAGAGAAGGAGCGCTAGCCGCCGTGGGAGTCTTCGTCTTCCTTCCGCTGGTACTGCCCCTCACCGCCTGGCCCATCGCCCGCCTCGGCGAACACCGGCTGCACCCCAGGACGGCGACGCGTCTGCTCACCGTCGTCGCGGCCGTCTTCGCGGTGTGCAGCACCCTGTGCCTGGCCCTGCTGATGGTGGTCGGCACCGCCCAGCTCCCCGGCAACCCGCTGCCCGACGGCTGGTCGGACCCCGAGGTGCGCGCCGCCGTCCCGTACGACGAGGTGGCGGGCCCCCTCGCCATTCCCGCGCTGCTCGCCGTGCTCGTGTCGGGCCTGCGCACCGTGCGGCGCCACCGGCGGGTGCGCCGCGCGGCCGGGCGCGCCCTGCGCGGACTGCCCGCGACGTCCGTCGCGGTGCTCCCCGACGCCCTGCCGTACGCCTACGCGCTGCCCGGCGCCCGGGACCGCGTCGTGGTGAGCAGGGGCATGCTGGCCGGGCTCGAACCGGGGGAGCGGCGGGCCCTGTTCGCCCACGAGCGGGCCCATCTGGCCGCCGGGCACCACAAGGCGCTGCTCGTGGTCGAGCTGGCCGCGCGGGCCAACCCGTTCCTGCGGCCGCTGCGCACCGCCGTCCGCTACACCGCCGAACGGTGGGCCGACGAGGAGGCCGCGGCGCACATCGGCAGCCGGCGCACGGTCGCGCGGGCGATCGGCAAGGCCGCGCTGATCTCGCGCGGCGCCCCCGTCGCGACGCTCGCGCACTTCGCCGCAGCGGGCCCCGTGCCGCGCCGGGTCGCCGCCCTGCTGGGCCCGGCCCCGGCGGGGCGGGTGTGGCCGCCGGCCTCCACGGCGGTGGGCCTGGCCGCGTGGGGCGCGGCCGCGGGCACGACGGCGGCCGCGCTGTCCTCGGCGAACTCCGCCGTCACCCTCTTCTTCATCCTGCACGCGGCGACACAGATGTAGTGACGGCGCGGATACGGCGGTCGCGCGCGAAAGCCGGTGGGAGCGGGAACACAGGCGGAGGCACTCGCGTTCTCTACACACATGTAGAAACATGGGGTCACGGGCCGTGGCCCCGCAGAACCCCCGAACTACCCAAGAAGGAGCATCGAACCCGCAATGGGTGAGCCTCCCAGTACCAGCCGTGCCGCATCCCACCCGCACAGACCGAGCCTGCGGACGGGGGTGGCACGGTGACGGAACTCCTGCTGCTGCTCCTGGCCCTCGCCCTCACCCTGGCGTGCGCGGTGTTCGTCGCGGCCGAGTTCTCCCTCACCACCGTCGAGCGCGGCGACCTCGAACGCGCCGCCGCCGCGGGTGAGCGCGGCGCCGACGGCGCCCTGGCCGCCGTGCGCAAGCTGACCTTCCAGCTCTCCGGCGCCCAGCTCGGCATCACGGTCACCTCACTGATCATCGGCATGCTCGCCGAGCCCTCGCTCGCCGCCCTGCTGCGCGGCCCCCTCGAAGCGGCCGGACTCGGCGGCGCGGCCCCCACGGTCGCCACGCTCCTGGGCGTCGTCGTCTCCACGGTCGTCCTGATGGTGATCGGCGAACTGGTGCCGAAGAACTGGGCGATCTCCCGGCCGCTGGCCGTCGCCAAGGTGGTCGCCGCTCCGCAGCGCGGCTTCACCGCGGCCTTCGCGCCGTTCATCCGGCACCTCAACAACACCGCCAACCGCTTCGTGCGCCGCTTCGGCCTGGAGCCCGCCGAGGAGCTGGAGACCGTACGCACCCCCGCCGAACTGGCCTCGCTGGTCCGGCACTCCGCGGCAGAGGGCGCCATCGAGGCCGACTCGGCCGAGCTGTTCGTGCGCACCCTGCACCTGGGGCAGCTGACGGCCGAGAACGTGATGACGCCGCGCGTGGACGTACGGGCCCTGGACGCCCGCGCCACCGCGGCCGACGCCGCCAACCTCACGTACGCCACCGGCCTCTCCCGCTTCCCCGTCTACCGGGGCACCCTCGACGAGGTCGTCGGCACCGTCCACATCCGCGACGTCCTCGCCCTGGACGCGGAGCGCCGGGCCACCACCCCGGTGACCGAACTGACCACCGCGCCGCTGCTGGTCCCCGACTCGCTCCCCGCCGACCGGCTCCTGGAGCGGCTGCGGGCCCACCGCACCATGGCGCTCGTGATCGACGAATACGGCGGCACCGCGGGCGTCGCGACCATGGAGGACATCGTCGAGGAGGTCGTCGGCGAGGTCCGCGACGAGCACGACCCGGCCGAGGCCCCCGACCTGCTGCCCGCCCCGCCCACCTGCGACGGCCGCGCGACCTGGGAGGCGGACGGCGGCGTGCGCATAGACGAGCTGGCCCGGATAGGGCTCCTCGCGCCCGACGGCCCCTACGAGACGGTCGCGGGTCTCGTCGCCACCCGGCTGGCCCGCATCCCGGCCCAGGGCGACACGGTCGAGCTGGAGGGCTGGCGCATCGACGTCCTGGACGTCGAGCACCACCGCGCCGACCGCGTCCACATCACCGAACCGGCCCGCAGCACCGACGGAGCCGAAGGACACGGACAGCTGGAGGACGCGCGATGACCGCCCTGCAACTGCTGATCGGCGCCCTCACGCTGCTGACCAACGCGTTCTTCGTGGGCGCGGAGTTCTCGCTGATCTCCGTGCGCCGCAGCCAGATCGAGCCCGCGGCCCGCGAGGGCGACCGGCGGGCCCGGCTCACCCTGTGGGGCCTGGAGCACATCTCCGCGCTGATGGCCACGGCCCAGCTCGGCATCACCGTCTCCTCGCTGGTGCTCGGCGCGGTCGCCGAACCGGCCATCGCCCACCTCCTGGAGCCGGTCTTCGGGGCCGCGAGCGTGCCGGGCGCCCTCGTCCACCCGATCTCCTTCGTGATCGCGCTGGCCGCGGCGACCTACGCCCACATGCTCTTCGGCGAGATGGTGCCGAAGAACATCGCGCTGGCCGCCCCGGCGCGCACCGCGCTGCTGCTCGGCCCGCTGCTGGTGGGCCTCACCCGCGCCCTGCGCCCGGTGATCTTCGGCATCAACGCCTTCGCCAACGCGCTGCTGCGGCTGCTGAAGGTCGAGCCCAAGGACGAGGTCGGGTCGGTGTTCACCGACGACGAGCTGGCCCGCATGGTCCGCGACACCAGTGAGGCGGGGCTGCTGACCCCCACCGACGGCGAGCGGCTGCGCGACGCCCTGGAGCTGGGCACCCGGCCGGTCGGGGAGATCCTCGTGCCCGCCGGACGGATGGTGACGGTCGACCACCGGACCACCCCGGCGCGGCTGGAGCGCACGGCGGCCGAGGCCGGGTACTCCCGCTTCCCGGTCACGGGACCCGCCGGAGCCGTCCTGGGCTACCTGCACATCAAGGACACCCTGGGCGTCACCGACCGGGACGCGCCCTTCCCGCGCACCGCGCTCCACGCGGTGACCCGGGTCCGCATCGACACCCCGCTGGACGACACGCTGACCGCCCTGCGCGCGGCCGGCAGCCACCTCGCGGCGGTGGTCGGCGAGGCGGGCACGGTGCTCGGGTACGTGACGATGGAGGACGTCCTGGGGGAGCTGGTCGGCCCGGCCGCCGCGTGAGGACCCCCGTCCGATCCCCCCTGTCCCGGCGTGCGAGCGCCCGGGGCAGGGGGGATCGTCACAGCGGGCCGCGGGCACCGTCCGGCAGGCGCGTGCTGTTCCCCGTCCGCTGGTGCGGGGTCCTGACGGTCGGCTCCGACGTGAGCTCCTCGCCCGGGTGCTGGCGCATGCTGCGCAGCTGGGTGCGCAGTTCGTACTGGGCCCGCCGGGTCTCGTAGAGGTACTTGACCTTGATGCGCAGCGCCCAGGGGTCGACGGGCTTGAGCAGCAGATCGGCCGCGCCCAGCCGCAGCGCGGCGTCGGCGACGTTGCTCTCCCGGCCCATCGCGGTGATCAGGACGACCGGAATGTCACGGGTCTGCTCGATGTGGCGCACGTAACGCAGGACGTCGAGGCCGCTGACCCTCGGCATCATCACGTCCAGGACGGCGACCGCCACCGAGCCGCGTAAGAGCTCCTTGAGCGCGCTGTCGCCGTCGGTGGCCCTGGCGAGGGGGTAGCCGAGCGGAACGAGAGCGCTCTCCAGCGCGTACAAGTTGTCCGCGTGGTCGTCGACCAGCAGAACCTTCTCCGGTACCGCGGACATGGCCCCGCCTCCGCCCGTTCCCCTGCCAGTGTGCAGCCCTGCGCAGAGTCTGTCACCGCGCGGGTGTGCCGAGAAGACCTTCCCGCGCCGCGCGCGGCAGATGCACGGCGCAAATGCAACGACCTTGGTGTGAAAGACGGATGGAGAAGCCCCGACCACCTTCGGGACCTGCCCGAACGGCCCGTCGGGGACACTCACGCACGCGGTGCGACGGGCCTACACTGACAGCACCCGACTTCTTCCAGTCGTGAGGAATGGCCATGGTCTGGTCCGCCCCCGCGCCCCGGCTGAGGCTGGCCGTGTCCCGCGCCGACGACCACACGGTCCTGCACGTCGCCGGTGAGCTCGACACCTTGGCCGTGCCCGCCCTGGAACACGCGCTGCACGGCCTGGAGACCCCCACCGGACGGGTCGAACTGGACCTGAGCCGCGTCACGTTCTGCTCCCTGGCGGGCGTGGAGCTGCTGGTGAGCGCGCACCGCAGGGCGGCTGCCGCGGGAGCCAGCCTCACCGTCCGCAGGGCCCACAGCGCGGTGGCGCACACCATGCGGCTGTGCCGCGTGCCCAGCGGCCTGCGCGCGCCCGCGCCGAACGGCCACCGCGACGAGCACGCCTACGCCCGCGACCTGCTGCGGGACGCGCTCGCCCTGGCGCTGCGGATCACGGGGGCGCCGATGGGCAACGCGCAGCTGTACGACCCGGAGGCGGGCGCGCTGCGGATCGTCGCCCAACGGGGCTTCCACCAGCCCTTCCTGAGCTACTTCGAGACCGTGCAGGACCGTGAGTCGGCGTGCGGCGTGGCCCTTCAGGACCAGAGCGGGGTCTTCGTCGAAGAGGTGGCGGCCTCGCCGGTCTTCCTCGGCACCCCGGCCCTGGACGTCCTGCGGGAGGCCGGGGTCGGCGGCGTTGCCTCGGTGCCGGTGGCCGCCCCGGGCGGCGTCCGGCTCGGCGTGATCTCGGTGCACCGCCCGCTGGCCGGCCACTGGACCGACGAGCAGCGCGCCACCCTCGGTTCCCTGGCTCGGGCGACGGGCAGCGCCTGGCACGACCTGCGCCACCAGACGGGCCGCGGGCTGGCTCGCGTGGCGCTGCCGCTGCCGCCGCCCCTGCCGTCGCCGAGGTCGGGTGCGGTCGGCGGGGCCGACCGCTGACGCGGCGCGGGTTGGCCGGTTTCCCTCTTGCGGCAGAAAACCGAACCCCTGTTTCCAAGTTCAATAAGGGTAGGCTAACCTCCCCTTCGTGCATGTAGGTGAAGAGACCGCCGCGGCCCCGCGTCCCCCCGGTCATGAACTCTCGGCCACGGGCGTCACCGTGGCGTACGAAGGCGTCGACGTCGTCCACGACGCCGCCATGACGCTGCGACCGGGCGAAGTGACGGTCCTGGTGGGCCCCAACGGCAGCGGCAAGTCCACCCTGCTGCGCACGCTCGCGCGCCTCCAGCGGCCCAGGGCGGCCACGCTGCTCATCGACGGCGCGACCGACGGGCTCGCCCTGACCTCGCGCGAGTTCTCGCGCCACGTCGCCCTCCTCACCCAGGGACGGCCCACGCCCAGCGGCCTGACCGTGCGGGACGTGGTCGAATTCGGCCGCTACCCGTACCGCAGCCGCTGGGGCAAGGCCGACCCCGGCGGACGGGCCGCCGTGGACCGCGCGCTCGCCATGACGGGCGTCGCCGACCTCGCCGGGCGCGGCGCCGAACACCTCTCCGGAGGGCAGCTCCAGCGCGTCTGGCTCGCGGGCTGCCTCGCCCAGGAGACGGGCGTGCTCCTGCTCGACGAGCCCACCAACCACCTGGACCTGCGCTACCAGGTCGAACTCCTCGACCTCATGCGCGACCTGGCGGACGACCACGGCATCGCCGTCGGCGCCGTCCTGCACGACCTCGACCAGGCGGCCGCCGTCGCCGACCGGATCGTCCTGCTCGCCGAAGGCCGGGTCGTCGCGGACGGCGACCCCGCCGACGTGCTGACGCCGGAGCGGCTCACCGACACGTACGGCATCCGCATCGAGGTCGACACCGACCCGCTCACCGGACGGCTGCGCACCCGCGCCATAGGCCGCCACCACTCGCGAAGCGAAAGGCTCAGCACCACCTCATGAAGCGCCACTTCCTCACCGCGGCGGCCGCCACCGCCGCGGCCCTCGCCCTGGCCGCCTGCGGCACCACCGAGCCTGCCGCCGACGAGGCGAAGAAGCCCTCCGCCGAGACCATCACCCTCACCGACGCCACGGGCGCCGAGGTCAAGCTGAACGGCCCGGCCAAGAAGGTCGTCGGCACCGAGTGGAACACCGTCGAGAGCCTGATATCCCTGGGCGTCGACCCGGCCGGCGTCTCCGACGTCAAGGGCTACAAGACCTGGGACAGCGCCGTCCCGCTGAAGAACGACCCCAAGGACATCGGCACGCGCGGCGAGCCGAGCATGGACGCCGTCGCGGCCCTCAAGCCCGACCTGATCCTCGCCACCACCGACCTGCCCGCCGCCGCGATCAAGCAGCTGCGCAAGGTCGGCACGGTCATGACGCTCCGGCCCGCCGACGCGGCCGACCCGATCGGGCAGATGACCAAGAACCTCGACCTGATCGCCAAGGCGACCGGCACCACCGACAAGGCCGAGAAGCTCAAGAAGGACTTCGAGGCGAAGCTCGCCGACGGCAGGCAGAAGCTGGCCGACGCCAAGCTGGCCGGCGCCGAGTACGCCTTCGCCGACGGCTACGTCGCCTCCAACCAGACCTCGATCAGGCCCTACACCAGCGGCTCCCTGATCGGCGCCGTCAACGAGAAGCTCGGCCTGAAGAACGCCTGGACCGTCAAGGGCGACAAGGACTACGGCCTCGGCACCACCGACGTCGAGGGCCTGACCAAGCTGAGCCCCGGCACGCACTTCGCCTACATCGGCAACGACGGCGACAAGACCAGCAACCCGTTCACCGGCGTCCTGGCCAAGGACAAGGTGTGGACGAACCTGCCGTTCGTCAAGAAGGGCAACGTGCACCGACTGCCCGACGGCATCTGGATGTTCGGCGCCACCGAGTCCATGAACAGCTACGTCGACTCCGTCGTCACCGCCCTGACGAAGAAGTAGCACCATGGCCGTCACCGCAACCACCCCCGCCACCCGTCCGTCGGCCGTCGCGTCCCGGACGGGCGCGGCCGCGGTGACGGCCGCACTCGTCGTCCTCGTCACCGCGCTCGCGGTCGTGGACATCACCCAGGGCACCGCGGCCGTGGGCCCGTCCGAGGTCTGGAAGGCGCTCACCGGGCAGGCCGACGCGTCCGACGCGTCGGTCGTCGTGTCCTCCCGGCTGCCCAGGATGACCGCGGGGCTGCTCATCGGCGCCGTACTCGGCATGGCGGGCGCCGCCCTCCAGTCGGTCAGCCGCAACGTGCTCGCCTCGCCCGACACCCTCGCCGTCAACGCCGGTTCCTACTTCGCGCTCGGCCTGTTCGCCGCGTCGGGCGTCTCGCTGCCGCTGCTGGCCTCGTCCGGCGTCGCCTTCATCGGCGGCCTCGTCGCCGCGGCCGTCGTCCTCGGACTGTCCGGCCTCGGCGCGGGCACCGTCCGGCTCGTCCTCGCGGGCAGCGCCCTCACCCTCGGCCTCACCGCCGTCACCGAGGGCCTGCTCCTGCTGTTCCCGCAGCAGACCGAGGGCCTCTACAAGTGGAACCAGGGCAGCATCGCGCAGAACGGCTTCGACGGCGTCCTGCAGATGGCGCCCGTCGCCGCCGTCGGCCTCGTGGGCCTGATCCTCATCTCCCGCAGGGTCGACGCCCTGGCGCTCGGCGACGACGCGGCGCGCGGGGTCGGCGTGCCCGTGCGCGGCACGCGCGTCACCGCCGTCGTGCTCGCCGCCCTGCTGTCCACCGCCGCCGTCACCCTCGCCGGGCCCATCGGCTTCGTCGGCCTGTGCGCACCCGCCCTCGTGCGCGGCCTCGGCCGCAGGTTCCGCCCCTTCAACCGCTCGCGCCTGCACCTGCCGACCGCGGGACTCACCGGCGCGGCCCTGGTGCTCGGCTCCGACGTGCTGCTGCGCGCCCTCGTGCCCGCCGACACCGCGGTCGCCGTGCCCACCGGCGTCGTCACCAGCTTCGTCGGCGCGGTGTTCCTGATCGTCATGGCGGCCCGGGTGAAGGACACCGCGGGAGCCGCCGCCGTCGACCGGCTGCGGCTGCGCAGCAGGGCCGTCTTCCTCACCACCACGGCCGTCCTGGTGGTCGTCCTCCTCGCCGTCGTCGTCGCCGCCGTCCTGCTCGGCGACGCCAAGCTCCTGCTGGGCGACGTGGTCAACTGGGCCCAGGGGAAGGCGGGGCAGACCACTGCCTTCGTCCTCGACACGCGGGTGCCCCGCGTGCTGGCCGCGCTCCTCGCGGGCGCGGCGCTCGCCCTGGCCGGCACCCTCATCCAGGCCGTGACCCGCAACCCGCTGGCCGACCCCGGCATCCTCGGCGTCACCAACGGCGCGGCGGTGGGCGCCGTCGTGCTCGTCACGACGGTGCCCCTGGCCGGCACCTGGAGCGTGGCCGCCGGGGCGTTCGCGGGCGCCGCGCTCAGCTCGGTCCTCGTCTTCGGACTGGCCGCGCGGGGCGGGTTCCAGCAGAACCGGCTCGTCCTCGTCGGCTTCGGCGTGGCCACGGGCGCGTCCGCGGTGATCAGCCTCCTGATCATCCTCACCGACCCGTTCAACGCGACGAAGGCGCTCACCTGGCTGTCGGGCTCCACCTACGGGCGGACCGTGCCCGACGTGCTGCCGCTGGCCGGGGTGCTCGCCGTGGGCGTGACCGTCGCGGTCCTGCGGCGCACCGAACTCGACCTGGTCTCCCTCGACGAGGACACCCCGAGGCTGCTGGGGCTGAACCTGAGCCGGGGCCGACTCGGCTTCCTGGTGCTCGGCGTCCTGCTGAGCGCCACCGCCGTGGCCGCCGCGGGCACGATCGGCTTCGTCGGACTGGTCGCCCCGCACGCCGCGCGGGCCCTCGTGGGCCGGCAGCACGCCCGGGTGGTGCCGGTCTCCGTGCTGCTCGGCGCGATCCTCGTGTGCACCGCCGACCTGGTGGGCCGCACCGTCATCGCCCCGGCCCAGCTCGGCGCCGGCCTGATGACCGCGGTGATCGGCACGCCGTACTTCCTCTACCTGCTGATCCGCAGCCGCCGCTAGGACGTGCGACGGCCGGCGCGCGCGATCCGTGGAACGGCCACTCCCGGAAGCCGGGCGTACGCTGGACGGCGGGAGCGGCGTCCGTCCAGCGCGGGCCGGTCTCCGCGGCGTCTCTGTCGCCCACACTCCCGCGTTCACGACAAAGTCGTCTCGAATCCGGCTGAAACACGCGTGCGGGGCAACCGGGTCCCCCCGGTCAGCTGTCCAACGTGGTGCACCTCTGGACAGCAGCGGTACGGCACGTGAACAGCACATGTGGGAGGCACATCATGCGACGGACGACGACTGCGGCGGTGGCGCTCGCGGTAGCCGGTACGGGACTCGTCGGCACGGCGGGCACGGCGGGCGCCGCGCCCGCGGCCACGAGCTGCTCGGCGCGGTGGGGCAGCGGGCTGAAGACGGTCCCCGACTCGACCGGCAAGCCGTTGAAGAACATCAGGACCGGCCGCAACACCTGCTACGACCGCATGGTGTTCGACGTGACCGGCCCGGCGGGCAGGACCGGGTACCACGTCTCGTACGTCACCAAGTTCCGCCAGGACGGCTCCGGCACCCCGATACCGGTCGCAGGCGGAGCCGTGCTCCAGGTCGTCGTCAACGCGCCGAGCTACGACCCGGCGACCGCGAAGCCCGTCTACCCCGGCCGGGCGGGCAAGCCGCTGCCCGGTGTGGACGTCAAGGGCTACCGGACCTTCAAGGACACCAAGTTCGGCGCGAGTTACGAGGGGCAGACGCAGGTCGGCGTCGGCGTCCGCGCCCGGCTGCCGTTCCGGGTCCTGCAGTCGGGCGACAAGCTGATCGTGGACGTGGCGCACACCTGGTAGCGCGCCGCGGGGCGAAGAACCGAAGTCGAAGGGGTGCCGGACGCGTCCGGCACCCCTTCGGTTGTGCCGAACCCCTGTGCCGAGCAACACAATCGTCTGACATTGTCACCTGACAAAGTCGCACGATAACGTTTGCGTCAAGCGACAGCCGGTGCGGCACGAAAGGCGGGCCCATGACCCACGCGACGACGACCACCGCGATCCCCGAGCGCCCCGCGCTCCCCTTCCTCGGGCACGCCCTCGACATCCCCAGGGGCGCCGACGGGCTCCTCCACCTGATGAAGGAGGTCAAGGAGCTGGGCCCGGTGTTCCGGGTCCGCGCCTTCGGTGACGACGCCGTGGTCGTGGGCGGACTCGACCTGGTCGCCGAGCTGTCGGACGAGAGCAGGTTCCGCAAGAACGTGCACTCCGACCTGGTCGAGATCCGGCAGATCGCCGGGGACGGCCTCTTCACCGCCTTCCACCACGAGCCCAACTGGCGCAAGGCGCACGACATCCTGATGCCCGCGTTCTCGCTCGGCGCCATGCGCGGCTACCACGCGACCATGCTCAAGGTCGCCCGCTCGCTGATCGCCAAGTGGGACCTGGCCGCGGGCAGCGGCCCGGTGGACGTGCCCGAGGACATGACCCGGCTGACCTTCGACACCATCGGACTCTGCGGATTCGACTACGACTTCGAGTCGTTCGAGCGCGACGAGCAGCACCCCTTCGTCGGCGCGATGGGCAGGGCGCTGGCCTTCACCCAGGCCAAGAGCGAGTCGCTGCCCGGCGCCGAGCTGTTCAAGTGGCGCCAGGCCGAGCGGTTCCGCGCGGACGCCGCGCTCATGACGGAACTGGTGGACGAGGTGATACGGCGTCGCAGGGCGTCCGGCGACACCCGCACCGACGACCTGCTGGGCCGGATGCTGCACACCCGCGACACGGTCACCGGCGAACCGCTGGACGACGTGAACATCCGCAACCAGGTGATCACGTTCCTCATCGCGGGCCACGAAACCACCAGCGGAGCCCTCTCGTTCGCCCTGCACTACCTGACCAAGCACCCCGAGGTGCTGGCCCGCGCCCAGGCGGAGGTCGACGCGCTGTGGGGCGACGCGGACGCGCCCGACCCCTCGTACGCGGACGTCGGCAGGCTCACGTACGTCCGCCAGGTGCTCAACGAGAGCCTGCGGCTGTGGCCGACCGCGCCCGCGTTCGCCGTGGAGCCGATCGAGGACATCGTCATCGGCGGCACGCACGCGGTCCGCGCGGGCGAGACGCTGCTGGTGCTCACGCCCGCGCTGCACCGCGACCCGGCCTGGGGCGAGAACGTCGAGCTGTTCGACCCCGAGCGGTTCACGCCCGAGCGCGAGGCGGCCCGCCCCGTCCACCTCTTCAAGCCCTTCGGCAGCGGCGAACGCGCCTGCATCGGACGGCAGTTCGCGCTCCACGAGGCCACCCTGCTCCTCGGCCTGCTGGTGCACCGCTACCGGCTGATCGACCACGCCGACTACCAGCTCAAGATCCAGCAGTCGCTCACCATCAAGCCCGACGCGTTCACCCTCGAACTGGCCCGCCGCACGGCCGACGAGCGCCGCACGCCCCGCACGCCCGACGCCACCGGCCCGCGTGCGGACGGGGCCCCGGAGCGCCGCACCACCGCGAAGGCCACCGCGCTGACGCTGCTGCACGGCTCCAACCTCGGCACCTGCGCAGGCATCGCCCGCGACCTGTCCGCCGAGGGCGACGCGTACGGCTTCACCGCCTCCGTCGCCCCGCTGGACGACCTCGCGGACGGGCTCGACCCCGCCGCGGGCCCCGTCGTGATCGTCGCCGCCTCCTACAACGGCCGCCCCACCGACGACGCCACCCGCTTCGTCGACTGGCTGCGCACGCTGGAGCCCGGCTCGCTCGACGGGCTCAGGTACGCCGTCCTGGGCGTCGGCGACCGCAACTGGGCCGCCACCTACCAGCACGTACCGACGCTGGTCGACGAGCGGCTGCGCGCCGCCGGGGCCCTCCCGCTGCTGGAGCGCGGGGCGGCCGACGCCTCGGGGGACTTCGCGGGCACCGTGGACCGCTGGAGCGCCGACCTGTGGACGGCCCTCCTCGACCGGTACGGCGACGCGGACGCGGCGGAGCGCGGGGAGCGCCCGAGCGGGGAGCGGGGCCTGTACGAGATCGCGGACGCCACCGCGTCCGTCACCGGCGAACTCGCCGCCCGGCACGGCGTCCGGCCCATGGAGGTCCTCGAAGCCCGCGAACTGGTCGACACGGACCACGAGCTGGGCCGCTCCAAGCGCTACCTCCGACTGCGCCTCCCGGACGGCGTCGGCTACCGGACCGGCGACCACATCGCCCTCCTGCCGCGCAACCCCGAAGCGCTCGTCCAGCGGGTCACCGACCGCTTCGGCCTCGACCCCGACCGCACGATCCGGCTGAGCGCCCGCCGCCGCAGCCGGGGCGCGCTCCCCGTCGACCGCCCGCTGACCGTGCGCCGCCTGCTCACCGACTTCGTGGAGCTCCAGCACCCGGCCGCCCCCGAGCACGTGGCCCTCCTCGCCGAGCACACCGCCTGCCCGCCCGAGCGGCGCCCGCTGGCCGCGCTGGCGGAGGCCGGACCCGAGGAGTTCCACGCCCGTGTCACGGCCGCCGGGCTGAGCGTCCTGGACCTGCTGGAGCGGTACCGCGCCTGCGAGCTTCCGTTCGAACGCTTCCTGGAGACGCTGCCCGTGCTGCGCCCCCGGCACTACTCGGTCTCGTCCTCCGCGCGGGCCGTGCCCGGCGAGGCGGAGCTGATGGTGTCGCTGCTGACCGCGCCCCACCGCTCGGGCGAAGGCTCGTTCGACGGCACCGCCTCCACGTACGTCCAGACCCTCCGCGCGGGGGACACCGTCCAGGCCAGGGTCCTGCCGTGCGCCGAGGCGTTCCGGCTGCCCGGGGACGGCGCGGCCCCGGCGATCCTGGTGAGCGCGGGCACCGGCCTCGCGCCCTTCAGGGGGGCCGTGCTCGACCGGCTGCACGCCGGGGCCACCGGCACCCTGCTCTGCTACTTCGGCTGCGACCACCCGGACGTCGACTACCTGCACCGCGAGGAGTTCGAGCGGGCCGAGGCCGCGGGCGCCGTGCGCATGCGCCCCGCCTTCTCGCGGGCCCCCGAGGACGGGGTGCGGTACGTCCAGGACCGGATCGCCCGGGAGAGCGCCGAGGTGTGGGCCGTGCTGGAGGCGGGCGGCCGGGTGCGCGTCTGCGGCGACGGGCGGCGCATGGCCCCGGCGGTGCGGGAGGCCTTCAGGGCCGTCTACCGCGAGCACACGGGCGCGGACGACGCGGAGTCGGCCGCCTGGCTGGACGCCCTGGTCGAGTCGGGCACGTACGTCGAGGACGTCTGGGCCGGCTGACCCGCGCGGGCCCGGGACCCGGCCCGTGCGCCCGTGACGCGGCCCGTGACGCCGTCGGAAGCTCAGGCCTCCGGCAGCGTCACGGGCTTCAGCGTGCCGTCCGCCAGCGCCACGACGCTGGACACCAGGGTCTGGAGGCCGATCCTCTCGGCCTCCTCGTCGGGCAGGGCCAGGTGCTGGAGCGTCAGCCCGTCGAAGGAGGCGAGGAAGTGGTTCGCGACGGCCGTCGCGGGCGCCGCGAGCCGCTGCCCCGTCCGCTCGGCAGCCTCGGCCACCAGCCGCGCCGTCACGGCCGTCACCTCGCGGTTGTGGGTCTCCAGGACCTCGCGGAGATTGGGCGTGCGCAGCGCGAGCATGCTCAGCTCGGTCAGGAGCTGGTGGGACTCGGGCTGCTCGCGCACCGTGCGCCAGAGGGCGGCGGTCATGGCGGCGATGCTCTCCGCGAAACCGGCGTCGCCGGGCGCCGACTCCTTCACGTGTGCGACCAGGTCGCCGGTCAGCCGCTCCATGACGGCCCGGTACAGGTCCTCCTTCGTACCGAACGTGTAGTGCACCGTCGCCTGGGCGACGCCGAGCTCCGCCGCGATGGCGCGGGTGCTGCCCGCGGCCACGCCCTCCCTGGTCATCAGGGCGATGGCCGCTTCGATCAGCTGGGGGCGGCGTTCGGCCGCGGTCACGTGTGCCATGGCCGAATCATAGCGACTCAGTCGTCCGAGCAAGTCGTTCGAACAACAAGTGCCGTCGTACGGGCCGGGCGATTCTTACGTTCCTTTGCGGCTGCTCTGCCGGGGCTGTGAAACGGGCCCGGCAAGGTCGTACTCGCCCCCGGGGGAGCAAAGCCGAGGGGCCGATCACTGGAGAGACCGGGAGCGGACATGACGCACGAGAAGAAGACGGCGCGGCGCGCGGGACTGGCCGTCAGCATGATGGCGCTGCTGGCGTCGGCCCTGCCCACGGCGGCCGCCGCCGCGCCGGGGACGACGGGACCCGCGGCCCCGCAGTGGTGTCCGACGGTGGCGGGGCACCGGGTCGACTGCGGCACGGTCGACCGTCCGCTCGTCGTCGGGAAGCCGGAGCTGGGCAGGGTCAAGGTGAGCTACGCGGTCCTTCGGCACCGGGCGCCGGGCGCCGCGAAGGGCACGGTGGCCCTCAACCCGGGCGGTCCCGGCGAGACCCTGATCGACAAGGCCGGTGAGGTCGCCTGGTTCATGGAGGGCCTGCTGAAGGACCGCGACGTGCTCCTCGTCGACCCGCGCGGCACCGGCGCGTCCCAGCGCGTGCCGTGCGGCGTCACCGACGCGGAGTACCGCTTCGGCACGCGGGCCCAGCAGCGGGCCGCGGTCGTGAAGTGCGGCAAGAACCTCGGCGCCAGGGCCGCGGGCTTCACCTCCGCCGCCACCGCCGACGACATCGACGCCGTGCGCGCCCGCATCAAGGTGGACCGGCTGAGCCTGTACGGGCTGTCCTACGGGACCTACCTGATGCCGGTCTACGCCTCCCGCCACCCCGGGCACGTGCGCAACATCGTGCTGTCGGGCGCCTACCCCCTCGCGCTCGACCCCATGGCGCGCCCCAGCGCACAGGCGGTCTCGCTGACCCTGCGGCGCCTGTGCGCGCGCAGCGCCGCCGCGTGCGACGGCGAGCGGGCGGTGAAGGACCTGGCCACCACGGCCGCCCGGCTGCGGGCCAAGCCCCTCACCGTGCCGATCACCACCGAACACGGCGTGTACCAGAAGCGGTTCGGCGAGGACAAGCTCGCCAACCTGCTCTTCGAGGCGGCGAGCAGCGGAGTGGGGCTCGCGCCCGCCGACCCCTCGCTGCTCGGCCGGCTGCCCCGCGCCCTGAACCGGTTCGTCGCGGGCGACGCGGCACCGCTGCGCGCACTGGTCCAGGAGGAGGGCGCGTCGGGCAGCACGGTCGACCAGGCGCCGTACATCGCGGTCGTCTGCAACGACTACCGCAAGTCCTGGTCGAAGAAGGCCCCGCTGTCGGTGCGCTGGCGCCAGCACAACGCCGCGCTCGCGGCCGTGCGCCCCGCAGAGCACGGGGCGTTCAGCGCCAAGGGCTTCACCGAGGGGACCACGGACGCGGGTGACGTGTGCATCGGCTGGCCGCGCGAGAACACCCCCGACCCGCAGCCCGTCGGTCCGAAGCTGCCGGACGTCCCGGTCCTCGTCCTCTCCGGCGACCTCGACGCCAACACGCCCGACGCGAGCGGGAAGAAGGCGGCCCGCCAGTTCCGCGACAGCCGGTTCCTCTCGGTCCGCAACCTCGGACACGTGCCCGAGCTGGAGATGAGCCGCTGCGTCACCGGAGTCTCGTCGCACTTCGTCCGCACCGGCCGCACGGGCGACACGTCCTGTCTGAACGCCCTCCCGCCGATCACCGTCGCCCCCGTGCGCGGCTGACGGGCCGGTGCCGTGACCACGTCCGCCACCGACGAAGATGATCACATGACTGAGGGAACGGGACACCGCAGGACGGTGCTGGTCGCCGAGGACGACCCGGGCGTGCGCAGCACCCTGGACCAGCTGCTGCGCTTCGAGGGCTACCGGGTGCTCACGGCCGCCGACGGCCTGGAGGCGCTGGGCCACTTCGAGCGGGAGCGGCCCGACCTGGCGGTGGTGGACGTGGTCATGCCGAACCTCGACGGGCTCGGCCTGTGCCGGATGCTGCGCAGGCGCGGCGACCGCACGCCGATCCTGGTCCTGACGGCCAGACACGAGGTCGGCGACCGGGTGGCGGGGCTCGACGCGGGCGCCGACGACTACCTGGCGAAGCCGTTCGCCACCGAGGAACTCTTCGCCCGCATACGGGCCCTGCTGCGCCGCACCGAAGCGGCCGGGGGCACGGGCGCGCTCGCGGTCGGCGACCTCACGCTGGACCCCGAGGCGCGGCAGGCGTTCCGCGGGGAGCGCGGACTCGACCTGACGAAGACCGAGTTCGACGTCCTCGAACTGCTGATGTGCCACCCGGGCACGGTGTTGACCAGGTCGCAGATGTACGAGCGGATCTGGGGCTTCGACTTCGACACCACCTCCCGCTCGCTGGACGTCTACATCGGCTACCTCCGCCAGAAGACCGAGCAGGGCGGCGAGCCCCGGCTGATCCACACCGTGCGCAGCGTCGGCTACACCGTCCGGGCCGCCTGATGCTCCGTACGAAGATCACCGCAGTGGTGGTGGCGGCGGCCGCGCTCGCCATGGCGCTGGCCGCCGTCATGTCCTACCGGGGCGTCAGCGACCTGGTCGGCGACGAACTGGAGCGCGGCCTCGACGACCGTACGGACGCCGTCGTCGCCCTCATCGACGCGGGCCTGACCCCGCCGCCCCGGGAGGGCATGGTCGAACAGGTGGTGTCCGCCGACGGCGTCGTACGGCAACTGGCCCCCGGCGGCGTGCGGCTGCCGGTCCCCGTGGCTGCCCTGCGGGTGGCCGGGACGGGGACGGGGGAGAGCCGTGAGGACGTCGTCGTCTCCGGCACCGAGTACGGCGTCCTGACCAGGCCGCTGCCCGGCGGGGGAGCGGTCATGGTCGGGCAGGACTACGGGGGCGCCGCGCGCGTCGACGACGCGTTCCTGTGGCGGATCTCCCTCACGACCGCGGCGGCCGTCGCCCTTTCGGCGCTGCTGAGCTGGCTGGTCCTGGGGCGGATCCTGCGGCCCGTGCGCCAACTGGCCCGCACCACAGAGCACATCACCACCACCCGCAACCTCTCCGTCGAGCTGCCGCCCGCCGGGGCCGACGAGATCGGCCGGCTCACCCGCAGCTTCGACTCGATGCTCACGGCGCTGCGCCGCTCCCGCGCACAGCAGCAGCAGCTGGTCCAGGACGCGAGCCACGAGCTGCGCACCCCGCTGACCTCGGTGCGCGGCAGTGCCGAACTCCTGCAACGGGCCCGGGGCAGGCTCGCCCCCGAGGACGAGGAGCAGATCCTCACCACCCTGGTCACCGAGACGGCCGCCCTGGACGACCTCGTGCGGGAACTGGTCGACCTGGCCACCGACCGCTACACGGACGAGGACCCGGTCGCCGTCGACCTGCCGGTCCTCGCCGAGGACGCCGCGCTGCGCCACCGGGCCAGGACCGGCCGCACGATCACCGTCACGGCCGACGCGCCCCGGCCCGTCCTGGCCCGGCCCCGCGCGCTCCACCGGTGCGTCGACAACCTCCTGAGCAACGCGGTGAAGTTCAGCCCCGACGGCACCCCGGTCACCGTCCACGTCGAAGGCACCCGGCTGTCGGTGCGCGACCGGGGCCCCGGCATCGAGCCCGCCGAACGCGAGGCGGTCTTCGGCCGCTTCCACCGGGGCCCGCGCACCCAGGCCACCCCCGGCTCGGGCCTGGGTCTGGCGATCGTGCACGACATCGTCGCGGCGGAGGGGGGCACGGTCTTCGCCACGGGCGCGGAGGGCGGCGGCGCGGAGGTCGGCTTCGCCCTCCCGCCGCAGTCCCCGCCCGCCGCGGCGGCCCGGGGACCGCGCGGGAACAGGTCGGGACCGCCCGCCGAACGACGCGATCCGCCGGGTCGGGAAAGGTGATCACTTGCGTACAGTCGACACGGAAAGTTAGGTTAGCCTTGCCTGGGCGAACAGGGGGGTCGACAAGGGGGAAATGCGATGGTTCGGAACGTGGGAGCGGCAGGTCCCGTACGGGACTTGCGGACCGCGCCCGGCCCGTTCGCGCCCCGACGTCACGACACCACGACGCTCCCCGGCGCCGAACGACCCACCGACCTCCCGGTGAACGCCCCACCGCCTCCGCAGTGAACGCCCCGCCGCCTCCGCGGTGAACGTCCCGCCCGACCCCGCAGCGCCCGTCACCCGACGGGACGCGAACCCGCGTGCCAGAGAAAGGAACCCGACGTGCCGATGTCCGCGCTGGTGCGCCCCAGTCCCGTGCACCGGGCGGCCGACCTCCTGGCCGCGTACCTGCCCGGTTCGTTCTACTTCTCCTCGCCCCGGGGCGCCCTGCTCGCCGACGGCGTGCACACCCGGGTCGCGGCGGGCAGCGGGACGTACGCCAAGGCGGCGGCCGACGCGCTGGAAGCGGCCGCGGCCGCCGGGCTCCCCGAGCCCGTGGTCGCGGGGGCCGTCGGCTTCAGCCCGCTGGCGCGGGCCGCCCTCGTGGTGCCCTGCGTGGTGCGCCGCGCGGACGCCCCCGAAGACCTGGGCGCCCCCAACACCGAGGCGGGCACCGGCTGGTCGGTCACCCCGCGCCCCGAGCCCGCGCACTACGCGGACGGCGTCCGCCGGGCCGTCGAACGCATCGGCCGCGGCGAACTGAGCAAGGTCGTCCTGGCCCGCTCCCTCGAACTGACCGCCGACGCCCCGGTGCGGGTGCCCGCGCTGCTGGCCCGGCTGGTGCGCGCGAACCCGGCGGCGTACGCCTTCGCCGCCGACGTCACCGCCCTCGGCGACCCGGCCCCGCGCACCCTCGTCGGAGCCAGCCCCGAACTCCTGGTCTCCCGGCGCGGCGACACCGTCGTGGCCAACCCGCTGGCGGGCTCCGCGCCCAGGTCCGGCGACGAGGCCGTGGACCGCGAGCGCGTCGCACGGCTGCGCGCCTCGGTCAAGGACCTCGGCGAGCACGCGCACACCGCGGCCCAAGTCGCCGACGTGCTCGGCAGGTTCTGCGTCGACCTCCAGGTGCCCGAGCGGCCCGAGGTCATCGGCACCCCGACGATGTGGCACCTGTCCACCCGCATCGCCGGACGCCTCGCGGACCCCACCGACCCCGTCTGCTCCTCGCTCGGACTCGCCGAAGCCCTGCACCCGACGCCCGCCGTGTGCGGCGTGCCGGGCGCCGGGGCGTTCGCGGCCATCGCGGACCTGGAGCCCGAGGACCGCGGCTACTACGCGGGCATGGTCGGCTGGAACGGCGCGGACGGCGACGGCGAATGGGCCGTGACGATACGCAGCGCCGAGGTCTGCGACCGCACGGTACGGCTCTTCGCGGGCGCCGGGATCGTCGCCGACTCGGTCCCCGAGGCCGAACTGGCCGAGACCACCGCGAAGTTCGGCACGCTGCTGCGCGCCCTGGGCATGGAGGGCGCCGCATGACGCGCCGTCGCGCGCCCCGTACCGTACAGCGCGGCGCCACGACCACCACCCCCGCCGACGCGCCGCCCGCGCCGTCGGTGCCGACCCCCGCAGGAGCAGTCCGATGAGCCAGACCCTGTCGCCCGAGAAGATCCGCGCCGACGTCGCGGACCTGCTCGGCTGCGATCCCGCCGAGATCGACCCCGAGGACAACCTCATGGACCACGGCCTGGACTCCGTGCGCATCATGACGCTCATCGAGCGCTGGCGCACCGCGGGCGCCACCGAGGTGGAGTTCCCCGACCTGGCGGAGCGCCCCGAACTGGCCCACTGGACCGCGCTCCTGACGGGCGGTGCCGCATGACCAGGGAAGACCACAGGCACCGGTACCTGGAGCGGATCGCCGAGGTCCGCGAGGGCCGCCACGCCGAGAAGGTCGGCTACCCGATCCGCGTCCGCGAGACCGAGGTCGTGCGCACCGCCATGGTCGGCGCGGGCCTGCTGCGCGTCACCCTCGGCGGTCCCGGCGCCAAGGAGTTCGAGGCCCACTCGCCCGACGAGCACGTCAAGCTGCTCTTCCCCGAGCCCGACGGCACCCTGCGGCTGCCCGAGACCAACGGTCTGATGCTCAAGTGGCCCCGCCCCGCGCCCACGTCGCGCGAGTACACCGTGCGCCGCTACGACCCGGCCGCCGCCGAGATCGACATCGACTTCGCCCTGCACGACGGCGGACTCGCCTCCGACTGGGCGCGCGCGGTCGAGCCCGGCACCCCGGTGCACGTCGCGGGCCCGCCCGGCGGACTGATCGTCCCCCACACGTACGACCGCTACCTGCTCGCGGGCGACATCACCGCGCTCCCCGCGATCGCGCGCTGGCTGGAGGAACTGCCCGAGGCCGCCAAGGGCTGGGCGTTCATCGAGGTCGCGGGCCCCGCCGAGGAGATCGAACTCGACGCGCCCGAGGGCTTCGAGGTGCACTGGCTGCACCTCGGCGAGCGCCCCGCGGGCACCGGCGACGCCCTGGCGCGGGCCGCCACGGCGGTCACCGTCCCCGAGGGCGAGCGGCTGTACCTGTGGGCCGCGGGCGAGGCGGGGCAGATCAAGCCGCTGCGCCGCTGGGCCCGCGACGAGCTGAAGCTGGACAAGGCCGACCACGACATCACCGGCTACTGGAAGCGCGGCGTCGCCGACTTCGACGACGACCACTGAGCCGTACGCGCCCGGGGCCCGCGGGCCCCGGCCGTACGAACCCCGTACCGGACGGCCGCCGAACCGTCCGTGTCCGACCCCGTTCCACCCCGTCCGGCCCTGTTTGACCTCGCGTCCGACCGAAGGCCGCCCGACCGGGCGCGCCTGACCCGCTTCCCCCGAAGCACACTGAACAAGGAGCATCACATGTCCATACGCAGAACGTCCGGCCTGGTGGGCGCCCTCGCGCTGGCCCTGGTCGTGACCGGGTGCAGCTCGTCGGACGGCAAGTCGGACGCCGAGGGCAAGGGCAAGACCCGGGTGTTCGCCGCGGACAACGGCAAGATCACCATCCCGGAGAAGCCGAAGCGCGTCGTCGCCACCGGCTACGCCGTGCCCGCCCTCATCGAGGCGGACGCCCCGCTCGTCGGCATCTCGTCGTGGAAGCGCGGCGAGCCGATGATGGACGCGAAGACCCTCGCCACGTACAAGAAGCTCCCCAAGGTCGCGGGCGAGCTGGCGACGGAGACCAACTACGACGCGATCGCCGAGGCCGAGCCCGACCTGATCGTCATCGGCGTGCCCGCCCCGGTGCTCGGCGACATCGACGTGAAGCGCCTGGAGGGCATCGCCCCCGTCGTCGCCATCGGCCCGACCAAGCCGTCCGCCTGGCGCACCCTCTCGCACCAGCAGGCCGACGCCGCCGGTTCGCTCAAGCAGTTCGACGCCGTCAAGACCCAGTACGAGACCAAGGCCGCCGCGCTGAAGGAGAAGTACAAGGGCGTCCTGCCGAAGCTGAAGTTCGGCCACCTCGGCTCGTACGGCGAGTCCGCCAAGGGCACCTTCCAGCGCGAGTTCAGCGGCTCCTGGGGCACCAACATCGCCGAGGACGCGGGCGCCGTGTACTACGGCAAGGTCAAGAACCCCGGCCCCGGCTCCAAGGGCGTCAGCGAGTACCCCTCCATCGAGGAACTGCCCGCCTCCTTCCGCGAGGCCGACGTCATCACCTACTCCGTCAAGGCCGACGGCTCCCTGCCCGAGTCGGTGAAGTACGCCATGGACTCCAAGCTCTGGAAGAACCTGCCCGCCGTCAAGGCCGGCAAGACCATCCCGATCCGCTACACCGAGGCCGCGACCTACGGCCAGGGCATGCAGACCCTCGACGCGATCGACAAGGCGTTCGCGCCGCTGCTGAAGCCGTGACCACCGCAGGCCGCACGTCCGAAGCGACGGGAGCAGGGCGGGCCGCGCCGCAGACCGCCCTGCTCGTCGGCGGACTCGTCCTCCTGGCCGTCGTCGCCGTGATCAGCGTGGGCATCGGTGCCCGCTCGATCCCGCCCGCCGACGTCGTGCGCGCCCTGCTCGACTACACGGGCACCGACGAGCAGGTCATCGTCCGCGACATCAGGGCGCCCCGCGCCCTGCTCGCGGTCGCCGTCGGTGCCGCACTCGCGGTGGCCGGCGCGCTCATCCAGACGATCGCCCGCAACCCGCTGGCCGAGCCCGGCATCCTCGGAGTCACCGCGGGCGCCGGGTTCGCCATCACTCTCGGCTCGGGCCTCGGCCTGGCCGCGGGACAGGCCGGCCAGTTCGGCTGGGCGGTGCTCGGCTCGGTGGTCGCCACCCTGATGGTCGCCGCCGTCGGGCGCCAGTCGCCGCTGCGCCTCGTCCTGGCGGGCGTCGCCCTGACCGCCGTACTGACCGGTGTCGCGCTCGGCATGCGGCTGATGAAGCCGGACGTCTTCGACGTCTACCGGTTCTGGTCGGTCGGCTCGCTCGCCGCCCGCGAACAGGCGCCGCTCGCCCTGCCGCTGACCGCCATCGGCCTGGCCCTCGCAGGCGCGCTGGTGCTCGGCAAGTCCCTCAACGCCCTGGCGCTCGGCGAGAACGTGGCCCAGACGCTGGGCGCGGGCGTGGGCCGGGTGCGCGCCGTCGCACTCGTCCTGGTCACCGTGCTCAGCGGCGCCGCCACGGCCGTCGCGGGACCGATCCTGTTCGTCGGGCTGATCGTGCCGCACCTGGTGCGCAGGCCCGCGGCGGGCTCGGTGCCCTGGACCCTCGGCTACAGCATGGTCCTCGGCCCGATCCTCCTGCTGATCGCCGACATCGGCTCGCGCGTGCTGCTGCCCACCGGCGAGGTGCCGGTGGCCATCGTCACCGCATTCCTCGGCGGCCCCATGCTGATCTGGGTCGTCCGTCGCTACGGGGCGGGGTCACTGTGAACGCCATCGACACGAAGTCCGGCCCCGCCAAGGGCCCGGCGGACGGCCGGAAGACCGGGCGGGCCGCCCGCGAGGGCCTCGGCCTGACGGTCCAGCGCCGCACCGTGGTGCTCGTCGCCGTCATGACCGTCCTCATCCTGGGCCTCGGCCTCCTCGGACTCTGCTACGGGGCCTCCTGGTCCACGCCCGGCAGGGTGTTCGCCGTCCTCAGCGGCGCCGAACGCTCCGTGGTGATCTCCGACTGGCGCCTGCCGCGGGTCCTGGCGGGACTGGTCTTCGGCGCCGCGCTCGGCGTCGCCGGAGCCCTCTTCCAGAACCTCACCCGCAACCCCATGGGCAGCCCCGACGTGATCGGCCTCGACGCGGGCGCCTACAGCGGCGCCCTGATCGCCATCACCGTCCTGTCCGGCACGTCCGCACAGCTGGCCGTCGGCTCGGTGATCGGCGGACTGGTCGTCGCCGCCGCGATCTACCTGCTCTCCTTCGACCGGGGCTTCTCCGGACTGCGGCTCGTCGTGATCGGCATCGCCGTCAACGCGATGGTGACCGCGTTCAACTCCTGGATCGTGCTCCGCGCCGAACTGGAGGTGGCGATCGCCGCCGTCGGCTGGAGCGCGGGCTCCCTCAACGGAGTCGGCTGGGAGGACCTGAACATCCCCTTCGCGGTGATCGGAGTCCTGCTCGCCCTGATGGCCACCCGCGCGCACGCCATGCACCAGGCGGCGCTCGGCGACGCGGTCGCCGTCACCACGGGCGTCGGGCTCGACCGGCTGCGCCTGCTGATGGTGCTGGTCGGCGTCGGCTGCACGGCCACCGTGACCGCGGTGGCGGGACCGATCGTGTTCATCGCCCTCGCGGCGCCGCAGATCGGCCGCAGGCTCGCGGGCGCGGCGGGCGTGCCGCTGCTGCCCGCCGCACTGACCGGAGCCGTCCTGCTGATGGGCGCCGACCTGATCGCCCAGATGCTGCTCGCACCCGTCGCGCTGCCCGTCGGCGTGGTGAGCACCGCGATCGGCGGTTGCTACTTGATCTGGCTGCTGACCAAGGAGGTGAGGCGCGCGTGAGCGCACGCCTGACCGCGCGGGACATCACCCTGCGCTACGGAGACCGGGTGGTGTCCACCCGGCTGAGCCTCGACGTCCCCGACGGCGCGTTCACCGCCATCGTGGGGCCCAACGGCTGTGGCAAGTCGACCCTGCTGCGCGCCCTCGTGCGACTGCTGCGCCCCCACGAGGGCAAGGTCGAACTCGACGGCCGGGAGGTCTCGGACTACCCCGCCAAGGCCCTCGCCAAGCAGCTCGGCTTCCTGCCCCAGGACCCGCAGGCCCCCGAGGACATCAAGGTCAAGCAGCTCGTGGGGCGGGGCCGCTTCCCCCACCAGTCGCTGCTCGCCCTGTGGTCGAGGCACGACGAGGAGGCCGTCGTCGAGGCGATGGTCGCCGCGGGCGTCGAGGACCTCGCCGAGAGGCAGGTCCAGGAGCTGTCCGGCGGACAGCGCCAGCGCGTCTGGATGGCCATGGTCCTCGCCCAGGAGACGCCGTACCTGCTGCTCGACGAGCCGACGTCGTTCCTGGACATCACGCACCAGTACCAGCTCCTGGGTCTGCTGGCGAAACTCCGCGACCAGGGCCGCACGGTCATCGCCGTGCTGCACGACATCAACCAGGCGTGCCGGTACGCCGACCACCTGGTGGCCATGAAGGACGGCCGCGTGATCGCCGAGGGCGTTCCCACGGACATCGTGGACGCCGCGCTGATCAAGGACGTCTTCGACCTGCCGAACGTCATCATCCCTGACCCGGTGACGGACACGCCGATGGTCGTCCCCACACTGCAAGGAGAGTGAGTTGAGCACCATCGTGTCCACGGAAGGACCGCTCGCACTGACCGGAGCCCAGCTGGGCATCTGGAACGCGCAGCGCCTCGAACCGGACTCGCCGTACTACGTGGTCGGCGACGTCGTGGAGATATCCGGCGGCGCACCGGTCGACGTGGACGCGCTGGTGGAGGCCGTCAGGGCGACCACCGAAGAGGCCGAGACCCTGCGGCTGCGGGTGTACGACACCCCCGAAGGACCGCGCCAGCGGGTCGGCGACGAGCCGGTCGAGCCGCCCCGCGTGGTCGACCTCAGGGGCGAGGCCGACCCGGCCGCGGCCGCCGAGGCCCTGGTCGAAGCCGAGCGGGCGCGGACGGGCGAGGCGTGCCGCGGCATGGTGGACCGCCCGCTCTACTCCCGTACCGTCATCAGGCTCTCCGACACCGAGGTCTGGTACACCCAGCTCGGCCACCACCTGATCTTCGACGGCTACACCGCCGCGATGCTCGCCCGCCGCACCGCGGCCCGCTACACCGCCCTGGTGCGCGGCACCGAGCCCGCGCGCTCGACCTTCGGCTCCTTCGCCGACCTCGTCGCCTCCGACCTCGCCTACCGGGCGAGCGAGAAGGCCGCCGACGACCGCGCCTACTGGGTCGAGCGCTTCACCCCGCTGCCCGACCTCGGTGACGCCGACTCGGCCGCGGGCCCGCCCGAGCGGACCCTGACCGCCCGCACGGTCGTCACCTCCGAGGAGATGGCCGCGCTCCGCGAGGCCGCCGACCGCGAGGGCGTCACCTGGGGCGAGGCGCTGATCGCCGCGTACGCCGCGTTCCTGCACCGCGTGCTCGGCCGCACCGACGTGGTGTTCGCGCTGCCCCTGATGTGCCGCACCGGCTCCACCGAACTGCGCACCCCCTCCATGGCGGTCAACGTGCTGCCGCTGCGGGTGACCGTGCGCGGCGGCGACCGGCTCGGCGACCTGGGCAAGCGCGTCGCCGCCGCCATGAAGGAGATGCGCGACCACCAGCGCTACCGGGGCGAGGACCTGCCCAGGGACATCGGCGTGCCCGGCGCGGGCGCACTGCTGCACGGGCGCGGCATCAACCTCAAGGCCTTCGACCTGACGCTGGACTTCGCCGGGGCCAAGGGCGTCATGCGCAACGTCGCGGGCGGCCCGCCCGAGGACATGGGCCTCAGCGTCCTGCCCACCCGCGACGGCGGACTGCTCCTCGGCTTCGAGGTCGACGCGCGCGGCACCGACCAGAGCGCGGTCGACGCCAAGCTCGCCGGACTGCGCGCCCTGCTCACCGGCCTCACCGCGGGCCGGGCCGTCGGCCGCGTCCCCCTCACCGACGACGTCGCCGCGCTCCTCGCGGACTGGGCGCCGGCCGCCCTGCCCGGCACCCCGGCCGACGTCCCCACCGCCCTCGACGCGATGGCCGCGGCCGGTCCCGGGCACACCGCCCTGGTGTGCGGCGACGTCCGGCTGTCCGCCGCCGCCCTCGCCGAGCGCGTCCACCGCACCGCCCGTGCGCTGCGCGCCCGCGGCATCGGCCCCGACGACGTCGTCGCCCTCGCCCTGCCGCGCTCCGCCGACACGGTGGTCGCCCTGCTCGCCGTCATGGACGCGGGCGCCGCCTTCCTGCCCCTGGACGCCGCCCACCCCGTCGAGCGGCTGCGCGAACTCGTCGCCGACACGCGCCCCGCGCTCGTCCTCACCGACGGCACGCTCGACGGACTGCCCTGGGCCGCCCTGGAGGACGAGGCGGCCGCGCACCCCGGCACCCCGCTGGAAGCCGCCGAACTGGCCGCGCCCCGCCACCCCGAGCACCTCGCCTACGTCATCCACACCTCCGGCTCCACCGGCCGCCCCAAGGGCGTGCTCGGCCGGGTCGGCGGCCTCGCCGCCCTCCTGCACCACCAGCGCGAGACCGTCGTCGCGCAGGCCGAGCGGAGCGCGGGCAGGCGGCTGCGCGCCGCCCACACCTACTCCTTCGCCTTCGACTCCGCGTTCGAGCACCTGATGTGGCTGCTGTGCGGCCACGAACTCCACGTGTACGACGCCGAGACCACCCGCGACGCCGACGAACTGCTCGCCGCCTACGCCCGCGACGGCATCGACATCGTCGACACCACCCCGTCGATGGCCGCGCCCCTGATCGACGGCGGCCTCCTCGACCTCGGCCCCACCCTGCTCGTCCTCGGCGGCGAGGCCGCACCGCCCGCCCTGTGGCAGCGCATCGCCGCGTCCGGGACCACCGGACGCAACATGTACGGCCCCACCGAGGCGACCGTCACCAGCACCGCCGCGCCCATCGCGGGCGACACCGTGACCATCGGCCACCCCCTCGCGGGCACCCGCATCCACCTCCTCGACAGCGCCCTCCAGCCCGTGCCGCACGGCACCGAGGGAGAGCTCTACCTCGCGGGACCGCACCTGGCCCGCGGCTACCTCGGCAGGCCGGGAGCGAGCGCCGAACGCTTCGTCGCCGACCCCTTCGGCGCGCCCGGCGAGCGGATGTACCGCACCGGGGACCGCGGCCGCTGGGTGCCGGGACGCGGCCTGGAATACCTGGGCCGGGGCGACGGCCAGATCAAGATCCGCGGCCACCGCGTGGAGATCGGCGAGGTCGAGGCCGCGCTCGGCGCCGTCCCCGGCGTCACCGCCGCAGCCGCGGCCGTACGCTCCTCCCGCCTCGTCGGCTACGTCGTGTCCGGCACGGCCACCGGCGACGCCGTCCGCGCCCACCTCGCCGAGCGGCTGCCCGAGCACATGGTGCCCGCCGCCGTCGTCGTCCTGGACGAACTCCCCGTCACGCCCAACGGCAAGCTCGACCGGGCCGCCCTGCCCGCGCCCGCGTCCACCGGCGGCGGACGCGCCCCGGGCACCGCGCGCGAACACCTGCTCTGCGCCGTGCTCGCCGACGTCTTCGACGTCGAACAGGTCGGCGTGGACGACGACTTCTTCACCCTCGGCGGCGACAGCATCAGCGCCATCGCCGTCAGCAGCAGGCTCCGCGCCAAGGGCCTGGAACTGCGCCCCCGCGACCTGCTCGCCCGCCGCAGCTTCGCCGCGCTCGCCGCGTCCGCGACCCTGCTGGAGGACGTACCGGAGGAACTGGACGAGCCGACGGGGCCCGTGCCCGCGCCGCCGATCGTCCGCGGCCTCCTCGACCCGCACCCGGACGTCGACACGGTCGCCGGATACGCCCAGTGGACCGCCCTGAGCATCGACGAACTCGCCCACGACGACCTCGTCCGGGGCGTGCGCACGGTCCTCGACCACCACGACGCGCTGCGCCTGAAGGCCACCGGAGCCGGACTCGAAGTCCTGCCCGAGGGTGCCGTCAGGCCCGTCGTCACCGAGGTGCGCGGCGAGGACGTCACCGCGCTCGCCCAGCGCCTCGCCGACGAACTGGACCCGCGCACCGGCGACCTGCTGCGCACCGCCCTGCTGCGCACCGCCGACGGCGCCCCCGACGGCACTCCCGACAGACTCGTCGTCGTCGTGCACCACCTCGCCATGGACGGCGTCTCCTGGCGCGTCCTGCTGCCCGACCTGCACACCGCCTGCACGGGCGGCGCCCTCGAACCCGTCGGCACCTCCTGGCGCAAGCACGCCGCGGTCCTCGCCGAACAGGGCGCGTCCGGCGCCCGACAGGGCGAACTCGACCACTGGCGCACCGCACTCGGCTCCGCGTTCCGCCTCGGCGACCGACCGCTCGACCAGAAGCAGGACACGGTCGCCACGGCACACCGCTCGGTCACCGTCGCCTCGCCCGAGACCACCGAGGCCCTGCTCACCACGCTGCCGGGCGCCTACCGCGCGGGCGTCGACGAGGTGCTGCTCGCCGCGCTCGTCCTGGCCCTGCGCGAATGGGGCGCGAGCGGCGACGCGCTGACCGTCACCATGGAGGGCCACGGCCGCGAACACCTCGACCTGGCCCGTACGGTTGGCTGGTTCACCAGCGAGTACCCGGTCCGCGTCCCCGCGCGCGGCGACGTCGGGCGCGTCCTGCGCGCCGCCAAGGAAGCCAGGCGCTCCGTCCCCGACGGCGGCATCGGCTACGGCGTCCTGCGCACCCTGGACCCGGCGGTCGACGCCGCGTTCACCACCGCCCCGCCGCCGGACGTCCTGCTCAACTACCTCGGCCGGTTCGCCGCCCTGCCCGGCACCGGCTGGCGCCTGCCCGAGCGCGACGCCTTCGCCGTGACCGAGCCCGGTGACAAGGCCCTGGAACAGGTCCTCGCGCTCAACTGCTTCGTCCACGAGGAGGGCGCGCCGCGGCTCGCCGTCGAGTGGACCGCCGCGACCGAGGTCCTCGGCGCCGACGCCGTCGCCGCCCTCCAGCACGCCTGGGAGCGCGCCCTGGCGGACCTGACGGAGCACTCCCGCCACACCACCGGCGGACTCACCCCCTCCGACCTGCCGCTGGTCGACCTCGACCAGGCCGCCATCGACGCCCTCGAAGCCACCGGCGACACCGGCCGCATCGCCGACGTCCTGCCCGCCACCCCGCTCCAGGTCGGCCTCTCCTTCCACACCATGGTCCGCGACGACCAGGACACCGACGTGTACGTCGTCCAGGCCGTCACGACCCTCGTCGGCGCGCTCGACCCGGGCCGCATGGCCGAGGCCGCGCGCGAACTCCTGCACCGCCACCCGGCCCTGCGCGTCTGCCTCGCCCACGCCGGGGACGACGTCGTCCAGGTCATCCCCGCCGACGTCTGCCTGGACTGGCGCCAGGACGACGACTTCGAACAGGCCGTGCGCACCGAGCTGGCACGGCCCTTCGACCCCGTCAGGCCGCCGCTGATCCGCTTCCTGCTGTCCCGCGTCGGCCCCGACGAGCACAAGCTGGTCATCACCAACCACCACGCCCTGCTCGACGGCTGGTCCATGCCGATCGTCGGCCGCACCCTCCTGGCCATCTACGCCGAGCTGGGCGGCGGCCCCGCCGCGCCCGTCGCCCCGCCGCTCCAGGAGTACTTCCGCTGGCTGGCGGGCCGCGACCACCAGGCGTCCCTCGCCGCGTGGCGCGACGCGCTCGCGGGCGTCGACGACGCCACGCGCCTGGCCCCCGCGAGCACCGGCACCGGCGTCGAGCGGCCCGGCCGCGTCAGCGTCGGGCTCGGCCGGGAGTTCAGCGACCGGCTGCGGGCCTTCGCCCGCGACGAGGGCATCACCCTCACCACCGTCCTCCAGACCGCCTGGGGCCTGCTGCTCGGCAGGCTCACCGGCCGCCGCGACGTCGTGTTCGGCGGCCCCGTCTCCGGGCGGCCCGCCGAGGTCGACGGCGTCGAGGCGATGATCGGCCAGCTCGGCACCACCATCCCCGTCCGCGTCCGGCACACCCAGGACCAGACCGCGCGGGACCTGATGGCGCACGTGCACGCCGAGAGCGTCGCACTCGCCGACCACCACCACGTCGGCCTGCCCGACATCCAGCGGGCCGTCGGCGTCGGCGAACTCTTCGACACCATGCTCGTGATGGAGAACTTCCCGCTCTCCAGCAGGAAGCGCACCCCCCTCGCTCCCGGCCTCGACCTCGCGGGCGTCGACATCACGGACGCCACGCACTACGCGCTGACCGTGATCGTCATCCCCGACGACGAGATCACGATCGGCCTCGGCTACCAGCCGCGCGCCTTCGCGGACGCGACCGTCCGGGACTACGGCCGCTGGCTGCACAACATCCTGCGCGAGATCGTCGCCGACCCGGCGCGCCCCGCGCTGCGGCTGCCCTCCCTCGACGCCGACGAGCGCGCGCGGATGCTGCGCACCGGCACCGAGATCGTCCCGAAGAAGGAACGCGGCCACTGGCTCGCCGAGTTCGCCGCCCAGGTGGAGAGGAAGCCCGACGCCGAGGCCCTGGTCTGCCGCGACCGCAGCCTCAGCTACGCGGAGCTGGACCGGGAGGCCAACAAGGTCGCCCACGCGCTGATCCGCAGCGGCGTACGGCCCCAGGACCCGGTCGCGGTCCTGCTCGGCCGCGACGTCGAGATGACCGTCGCCCTGTTCGGCGTGGCCAAGGCGGGCGCGGTGTACGTGCCGCTCGACCCGGCCTACCCGACCGAGCGCCTGGCGTTCATGATCGACGACATCGTCCCGGCCGCCGCCCTGACGACCGGCGCCGACGTGCCCTCCGAACGGGACGTCCCGGTCCTGCGGCTCGACGACCCGGCCACCCTGGCCTCCGTACCCGACACCGACCCGGCCGACGCGCGCGCCGGGCTGACCGACGACGCCCTCGCGTACGTCATCTACACCTCGGGAACCACCGGCCGCCCCAAGGGCGTCGGCGTCACCCACCGGGGCGTGCCCGACCTGATCGCGCTCCAGGAGGAGGTCGTCGGGGTCACCGAGCACGACCGCTACCTGCACTTCGCGTCGACCAGCTTCGACGTGGCGTTCTGGCAGACCATGGTGCCGCTGCTGTCCGGCGGCACGTCCGTCATCGCCCCCGAAGAGGTGCGCGTCCCCGGCGACGAACTCCTCGACTACATCGTCGAGCACCGCGTCACCGGCGTGAACCTGCTGCCCTCCTTCCTGGCCGCGATGCCCGACGACCGCACGGTCGCCCCCGACGTGTTCTTCGTCGTCGGCGCCGAACGCCTCGACCCCGAACTGGCCCGCCGCTGGGGCACCGGCCGCAAGGCGCTCTTCAACGCCTACGGCCCCACCGAGGTCACCATCAACTCCGTGACCTGGCACTACGACCCGGACGACGAGGGCCCCCTGCCCATCGGCCGCCCCGACCCGAACGTCCGCGCCTACGTCCTCGACGGCGGACTCCAGCCCGTGGGCACCGGCGTCACCGGCGAGCTGTACCTCGGCGGACCCAGCGTGGCCCGCGGCTACCTCGGCCGCCCGGGACTGACCTCGGAGCGCTTCGTCGCCGACCCGTTCGCCGCGCCCGGCGAGCGCATGTACCGCACCGGCGACCTGGTGCGCTGGCGCCCCGACGGACAGATCGTGTTCCTCGGCCGCGTCGACCACCAGGTGAAGGTGCGCGGCTTCCGCGTCGAGCTGGGCGAGATCGAGTCCACGCTCACCCGCCACCCCGACGTACGGGCCTGCGCGGTGATCGTCCGCGAGGACCGCCTCGTCGCCTACGTCATCCCGACCGACGGCGCCGCCCTGGACACCGCGGCCGTGCGCGCCCACCTGGCGGGCGAACTGCCCGACCACATGGTGCCCACCGCGTACGTGGAGCTCGACCGGCTGCCGCTGAGCCCCAGCGGCAAGCTCGACGCCTCCGCGCTGCCCGCCCCCGAGACGGCGGCGGCCGCACGCCGCGCACCCGCCACCGAGGCGGAGGCCGTCCTGCTCGGCGTCTTCCGGGACGTGCTGGGCACCGACGAGATCGGCCCCGACGACGACTTCTTCACCATCGGCGGCGACAGCATCGTCTCGCTCCAGGTCGTCTCGCGCGCCCGGCGCCAGGGCCTGGGCCTCACCGCACGGGACGTCTTCGAGGGCGAGACGGTCGCCGGGATCGCGGCCCGCGCCCGCACCCTGGGCGGTGCCGTCGCGCCCGCCGTGGGCGACGCGCCGCTCACCCCGATCATGCGCGACCTGCTGCGCCGCGCCGGGAACGGCGCCGACGGCTTCTGCCAGTGGGTGGAGATCAGCGTCCCCGCGGGCGGCTCCGAAACCGCCTGGCGGACCGTGCTCGACGCGCTCCTGGCCCGGCACGACGTGCTCCGCGCCCACCTGGTGGACGACGCCCTGCGGGTCCCCGAGACCGGCGCCGTCACCGGGGCCGACGTCCTGACCCGCGTCCCCGCCACGGACGACGTCCGCGCCGCGGTCGACGCCTGGACCGCGTCCGTACGCGACACGATGGACCCGCGCACCGGCCCGCTGCTGCGCGCCCTGTGGGTGGACGCGGGACCCGAGCGGCCCGGCAGGCTCGTCCTGATCGCCCACCACCTGGTGGCCGACGGCGTGTCCTGGCGCGTCCTGCTCGACGACGTCGAGCACGCCCACTCGGGCGGCGAACTCGCCCGGCACGGACAGTCGTTCGTCGGCTGGGCCCGCTCGCTGCGCGCCGCCGACCGACGGGACGAACTGGAGCACTGGCAGCGCACGACCGCCGGTGCGCGGGAGACGGCGGCCGCGCTCCTGGGCCCGCTCGACCCCGCCCGCGACACCGTGGCCACCGCCGCGCACCACGAGCTGTGGCTCGACGCCGAAGCCACCCGCGCCCTGGTCACGACCCTGCCCGCGGCCCACCGCACCACCCCCGACGCCGTGCTGCTCGGCGCGCTCGCCCGCGCGGTGCGCGACTGGCGAGGCGCCGACGAACTGCTCGTCGCGCTGGAGAGCCACGGCCGGCCCACCGAGGTCGACCTCTCCCAGACCGTCGGCTGGTTCACCGCCGTCCACCCCGTACGGCTGCACGCGGACGACGACGTGCGGGCCGTCCGCGAGCGGCTGCGCGCCCAGGGCGACGGCCTCGGCTACGGCATCCTCACCTCCGCGGGCCTGCTGGACCCGGTCGAGCCCGAGGTGGCCTGGAACTACCTGGGCCAGTTCCCCGGCGCCCCCGCCGCCGAGACGGTCTGGCAGACGCCCCCGGACGCCGACCCGCTCGGCTCCGGCGGCTCCGCCGAACTCCCGCTGCCGCACGGCCTGATGGTCAACGCCCTGGTGCGCGACGACACCCTCGGCGTCCGCATCACCTGGCCGTCCGCGCTGTGCACCACCGCCGAGATCGAGGAACTGGCCGGGCACCTGAAGGCCGCGGCCCTCGCCGTCGCCGCCGCGCCGGAGATCCACGCGCTCGGCGGGGACCGGAAGGTCGCCGAGGTCCAGCCGCTCACCCCGCTCCAGGAAGTGATGCTGCGGCACTCGCGGACCGAGCACCCCGACCCGTACACCGTCCAGTCGACGTTCTCCCTCGCGGGCGCCCTCGACACCGACGCCCTGCGCGCGGCGGGCGGCGACCTGCTGGAGCGGCACCCGAACCTGGGTGCGGTGTTCCCGGGCGACCTCGGCGTGATCCCCGAGTCGCCCCGGCCGGACTTCCGGGTGGTCGACGCTCCCGACGCGTCGGGAGGCGCCCCGGGAGCGGCCGCCGAGGGAAGCGCCGCCGAGGACGCCCTCGCGGCCGACCTGGCGGAGCCGTTCGACCTCGCGGAGGGCCCGCTGGTGCGCCTGACCGTGATCCGTCGCGGCCCCGACCTGGCCGACCTGGTCCTGACCACCCACCACGTCCTGTCCGACGGCTGGTCCGCCCCGCGCATCCTCACCGAGCTGTTCGCCCTCTACACCGCCCGGCTCACCGGCGGAGCGCCCGGCCTGCCCGCCCCCGTGCCGTTCGCTCACTACCTGAGCTGGCGCACCGACCACGAGCCCGACCTGGGCCAGTGGGCGGCCGAACTGGACGGCCTGGCCGAGGGCGACCACCTGCTGGGCGGCCTGCCCGAGGGCGCCGCCCCCGGAGAGGCCTGGCAGCGGCCCGAACTCATCAAGTTCGACGCGGCCGTCGTCGCCGACCTCACGCGCCTCGCCGCCCGGCGCGGCCTGACCCTCAACACCCTGGTGCAGGGCGCCTGGTCGGTGCTCCTCGCGCGCCGCTCCGGCCGCGCGGACGTCTGCTTCGGCGCCATGGTCGCCTGCCGCCCGCCGGAGGTGGAGGGCGTCGAGGAGATCATCGGTCTGCTCGCCAACACCGTTCCCGTACGGGCCAGGCTCGCCGGCACCCTCGCCGAGACGCTGACCGACCTCCAGGCGCGCCAGCGCGCCCTGGTCGAGCAGCAGCACGTGGCCCTGCCCGACCTGGAGCGGCTGACCGGACGGCGCAGGCTCTTCGACAGCCTCGTGGTGTTCGAGAACTACCCCGTCGACCCGGACCGGCTGCGCGAACCCGCCCCCGGCCTCACGGTCGTGGGGACCAGGTTCCGCGAGTCCACCCACCACCCGGTGACCCTCACGGTCATGCCGGAGGGCGACGGCTGGACGGGCGTGCTCGCCCACCGCGCGGGCGTGGACACCACCGGGCTCGCCGCCGAACTCCTCGACCTGCTGCGCACGCTGGGCGACCGCATGGACGAGGCCGTACTGGACCTGGTGGAGCGCCGATGAGCGAGAAGCCGACGGGGGCGCGGGCCGAGACGCCCGCCCCGCCCCCCGCCAAGGTCGACCCCGCGCTGCTGCGGATCGCGTTCATCCTCGTCCTCGGCACCTTCATGGCCACCGTGGACGCGACGATCGTCAGCGTCGGCATCGACACCCTGACCGAGGAGTTCGGCGCGACCGTCGCCGAGATCCAGTGGGTCTCCACCGCCTACCTCCTGGCGGTGGTGGCCGCCGTGCCCGCGTCCGGCTGGCTCGCCGGCCGCTTCGGCGGACGCCGCACCTGGCTCGTGGCCGTGGGCGTGTTCCTGCTGGGTTCGGTGCTGTGCGCACTGGCCTGGTCGGCGACCAGCCTGATCGTGTTCCGGGTGGTCCAGGGCCTCGGCGGCGGCATGCTCCCCGCGACCGGACAGGCGCTGCTCGCCCGGATCGCGGGCAAGGAGCGCACCGGCCGCGTCATCAGCATCGTCTCGGTCGTGCCGCTGCTCTCACCGGTGCTCGGCCCGCTGGTCGGCGGCACCATCCTGGGCGTGGCGCCCTGGCCGTGGCTGTTCCTGGTGAACCTGCCGATCGGCGCCGCCGCGATCCTCCTGGCGCGCCGCCACGTCCCCGTGGTGCCGCCCGCCTCCCAGAAGACGGCGTTCGACCTGCGCGGCGCCCTGCTCCTCTCGCCGGGCCTCGCGGTGCTGGTGTACGGCCTGACCGAGGTCGCCCACGACCGGATGCTCCCGGCGGCGATCGGCATCACGGCGGGAGCGGCGATGCTGGTCGGGTTCACCGTGCACGGCCTGCGCACCAGCGGTACGCCGCTGGTGGACCCGCGCCTGTTCACCAGGCCGCCCTTCGGGGCGGCGGCGCTCGCGCTGCTCGTCCTGGGCGCTTCGGTGTTCGGCACGATGTTCCTGCTGCCGCTGTACTTCCAGACGGGCCGCGACCTCTCGGCCCTGGAGGCCGGACTGATGCTCGCGCCGCAGGGCCTGGGCGCCGCGGCCGGATCGGTCCTGGTCAACCGGACCATCGACAAGGTCGCGCCGAGGACCCTGGTGGTGACCGGCATCGGGCTGATCCTGCTGGGCACGGTCCCCTTCACCCAGCTCGGCCACGACCTCCCGGACGCGGCGGTCGTCGCCGCGCTCGCGGTGCGGGGCGTCGGGATGGCGATGATCGGCGCGCCGGTCATGAACATCGTCTACAGCCGCATCGAGCCCGCCCAGCTGCCGCGCGCGGCCGGGGCGCTCAACCTGCTGAACACGGTGGGCGGTTCGGTCGGCACGGCGACGCTGGCCGTGGTCCTGCAGAGCCGCCTCGACGTGCGGGGCGCGGACGTGTCGCAGGCCTTCGCCGACACCTTCTGGTGGGTGGTGGGCTTCTGCCTGCTGGCGGCGGCGGGGGCGACGCGGCTGCCGCGGACGCACGCGGGGAAGTGACGGCGAAGTGACGGCGGCCCCCGGGCCCGGCCCCGTGCGGGCCGGGCCCGGGGGCGCGGCCGGGCCGACGGCCCTGGCATGATTCCCGTATGCCGCTCATCGACGTATCCCCGGACGTGTCCCTCGCCTACGAGGCCTTCGGCGACCCCGGCGACGCCCCCGTCCTGCTCGTCACGGGCTTCGGTGCGCAGCTGCTCTCCTGGCACGAGGACTTCTGCCGGGCCCTCGCGGACCGCGGCCGGTACGTGATCCGCTACGACAACCGCGACAGCGGGCTGTCCACCCGGTTCGACGACCACCCCGTCGACGTGGCCCGGTTCATGGCGGCGGCCGGTTCGGGAGACGTCGCCGCCGCCCTCGCGATGGCCCCCTACCGGCTGTCGGACATGGCGCGCGACGGCCTGGACCTGCTCACCGCGCTCGGCATCGAACGGGCCCACGTGGTCGGGTCGTCGATGGGCGGAATGATCGCCCAGACGATGGCGATCGAGCACCCGGACCGGCTGCTGACCCTGACGTCGATGATGTCCTCGACCGGCGAGAGCGAGTACGGCAGGGCCACCCCCGAGGCGCAGGCGGCGCTCGCCGCCCCCGGGCCGGCCGACCGCGAGGGGTACGTCGCGGCGGCGGACCGCGCACTGCTGTGGGCCTCCAAGCGCTACGGCGACGCCGAGGTCCTGCGGGACCTGGCCGCCCGCAGCTACGACCGCGCCCACCGCCCCGGGGGCGAGGGCCGCCAGCTCGCCGCGATGGTCCTCAGCGGCTCCCGCGCGGACGCGCTCCGAAAGCTCCGCGTCCCGACGCTGGTGATCCACGGCCTGGACGACACCCTGACCGACCCCAGCGGCGGCCGCCGCACCGCGGAACTGGTGCCGGGAGCCGAACTCCTCCTGGTCCCCGACATGGGCCACGACCGCCCCCGCGAACTCTGGCCCCTCCTGATCGACGCCCTGGCGGCGCACACGGCCTGAACTCCCCCCCCCGTTCCGGGCGGGAGAACCCGTGGCCGCGGCGGTGCTCCGGCGGTCGCGGCCGTGCCTCTCCACCACCTGTGACCCGGCGCGGCCCGGCGCGGCCCGGTCAGGGTGCCGTCCGCGGTGTGTTCCGGTGGGGGAGCGGGGCGCTGCCGTTGGCGGCGTACTGGGACGCCTGGGTGCGGAACATCGTGGCGTAGCGGCCGCCCGCCGCGAGCAGTTCGTCGTGGCTGCCGGACTCCACCAGGCGGCCCCGGTTCAGGACGTGGATGGTGTCCGCGTGGCGGACGCCCGACATGCGGTGCGTGACCAGGACCACGGCCCGGTGGGGACCGGCGAGCCTGCGGATGCGGTCGAACGCGGCGATCTCCGCCTCGGGGTCCAGCGCGGACGTCGGCTCGTCGACGATCAGGACGCCGTCCGCGCCCGAGGTGGAACTGCGCCAGTGGGTGCGGGCCAGGCCGATCTTCTGCCACTCGCCCCCGGAGAGCTCGGTCGCGCCGCGGAACATCCGTGCCAGCAGGCTCCGCAGGCCGTCGGGGAGCTTCGCGACGACCGGCCCGGCCCCCGCGTACTCGATCGAGGGCTCCAGCGCCTCGGGCGCCGCCTGCCGCTCGGGGCGGCCGATGCGGATGTTCATGGCCGCGGTCACCGGCCAGCGCTGGAAGTCCTGGGTCAGCAGGGCCACCCGGCCGAAGACCCGCGCCCGGTCCAGCGCGGTGACGTCGGCGCCGTCGTCGCCCCCGCCCCACCGCACCGAACCGCTCTGCGGCAGCAACAGGCCCGCCAGGACCTTCATCAGGGTGCTCTTGCCCGACCCGTTCTCACCCACCACCGCCGTCACCGACCCCATCGGCAGCGTCAGCGACACCCCGTCCAGGGCGGGCGTCTCGCGGTCGGGGTAGCGGTAGGTGACCTCGACCAGGTCCACCTGCCCGACCCGGCGGGGCAGGTCGTCACCGCCGACGGGGATCGCGCGCCGCTCGGCCTCCGCGAGGAACTCGGCGTGGTCCTTGACGTACAGCGACTCCTCGTGGAGCTGGTTGACGTTCATCACCAGCGCCCCCAGGCTCGCCGAACCCGACCGCACCGCGACCACGGCCGTGCCGGCCACCGCGAGCCCCATGTGCCCGGCCAAGATCAGCCAGAACATCACCCCGTACGTCGCGGCCATCGCCACCCCCGAAAGCGCCGCCGCGACCAGCTCGGTGACCGCCTTGCCGTTGGCGAGCCGCTTCTGCTCCTCCTCGGCGCTGCGCGCCATGTCCTCGTACTTGTCGAGCAGGAAGGGCCCGACCGCGTGGATCCGCACCTCCTGGGCCGCGCTCCGCTCGGTGAGCAGGTTGCCGATGAGGCGGCTGGCGCGCACGTGCTCGATCCAGTTCATCACCGACACGTAGCGCTCCTGGGCCACCCGCATCGCGCCCCAGCCGCGCGGCGCCGCGATCAGCAGCAGCATCGGCAGCAGCGCGGGGTGCAGGACCGCCAGCACCCCCGCCGTGGCGATCAGCGAGATCGTGCCGTTCACCGCGGCCACGCAGGCACTGATCATGCGGCGCGCGGACGCCGCCCCGTACTGGGCGACGTCGATCAGCCGGCGGAACGCGGGGTCCTCGATCGCCTCCAGCTCCACCGAGCTGGCGGCGGCCAGGTACTCGGTCGTCGCGATCCGCTCGACCAGCGGTTCGAGCCGCCCCGCCCGCGACGTCGACCACCCGGCGAGCCCCGCGTTCACCACGGCGACGCACGCCCCGACGATCAGCGCGGGCAGTGCCTCGTGGAGCCGGTCGGCGGGCGTGCCGCCGCCCAGCAGGGCGTGCATGACGGAGTTGACCGCGAGCAGCCCGGCGGCTGCCGCCACGCCCTGGCCGATCTCGCTGATCCCGACGGCGACCAGCGCGGGCCGGTCGGCCGACCAGGCCCTGCGCAGGGTGCCGCCCACCAGGCGCGGCATCGCGCGGATGGCGGAGAGCATCGTCAACTCGACCTGTGCGTGGTCGTGTTGGGACCAGCCCATGTCGTACCGCAGCGGCCCGCCGAACAGCTCCTGCTCGGCGGACGACACCGGAGACTCGACCATCTGTACGCGCCGCAGATACCGCTTCATCGGGCACCTTCCGCAGGGAGGACGGGCTTCGCCGTGCTTTCCTATCGCGCCGGGGCGCCGCGCCCGTACCGCTTTCCGCGGATTGGGGGCGCCCGGCCCGGCGGAAAGCGCGGGGGCGGTGCGCCCGAGCCGTCAGGCCCGGTCGCACCGCCCCTTGATGACGAACCGTCAGGCCGTCACTTCCCGTAGTACGCGTTGTGGACGTCCAGCGTCGAGCGGTTGCCCTGCTTGTCCACGACCAGGGCGCGCAGCGAGACGCCCTTGCCCTTGTCGGGGTTGGTCACCACGGCCTTGCCGAGCGCCACCGTGAGCGCCTTCCACGTCCTGCCCTCGTCGTACGAGGCGTAGACGGCGAGGGACTTGAGGTTCCCGTTCGCGGCGGCGCCCTGCACCGTCAGCGGCACGAGCTGGGTGCGCCCCGCGGGGGCGGTGCCGTCGAGCGCGACGTCGGCGCCGAAGCGGACCGTGGAGGCGGGCAGCCGGGTCCCCGCCGCGGTCTCCTTGGAGCGGAACTCCCAGCTCGCGTCGATCCGCGTGGAGGTGGCCGCCGCGGCGGGGTCACGCGTGATCGACGTCGACAGGCGGTACTTGGCGTCGCCCGCGGGCACCGTGAAGGGGGCGCCGTACAGCGGGTCGTCGTTCTCGCCGATCAGCACCCCGTCGCGGTACAGCGTGGTCTTCGCGGACTTCAGGAGCGAACGGCCCGCGTGCCCGAAGCCGTCGGAGAGCAGCGGCACGTCACCGGAGATCCGGTCGCCGGTGCGGAAGAGCCCGTACCGGGAGTCGATCCGCGGGCCGAACACGGCCGTGTTGAACACCTCGCGGTAGGTCTTGCCCGCCTGGTACTCCTTGGGCTCGGCCGGCGGGAACGCGGCGTCCGTGGTCCGGCCGCCCCCGCTCTCGCCCGACTGCTGGAAGCCCGTGGTCCAGCGGACCTTGTCGACCGTCGACAGGTGGAGCGTCCGCTCGGCGGGGAGCTGGTGGGAGGGCCGGGGGAGGCTGGCGAACGGCTCGGGGACGCCCGGGAGCGTGCCCGTGGGGAACAGGTTGCCGGTCTTGCCGGGAACGGAGGCGCCGAGGCCCACCCGTACGGTGGCCAGGTCGGCCGCGGTGAGGTGGCGGGTGTACCCGGTGGCGAACCGGTCGGCGAAGCCGCCCAGCGTCACGTGGTAGTCCTTCGTGCCGTTGCTCCACGACGCCGACCACAGCTGGGAGAGCCCGGCGGTGACCGCGGGGCCGAGGTGCGCGGTGCGCACGCTCGCGAAGTCGCCGATCGGCATGAAGGCCGACACGCCCGTCTTGCCCGGCGTGTAGTCGAACGACATGTACGCGCTCTCCAGCTTCGCGTCACGGTCCGGCACGGTGATGTCGGTGGGCTTCGCCAGGCGCGCGTCGAGCGTCACCGTCCGCGGGCCCGTGACCTCCAGCCGGGGCTGGACCAGCCAGCCGCCCTGCTCGGCCTCCCCGCCGATGTTGGAGTCCAGGTAGTACGAGCCCTTCGCCAGCCGCGCCCTGGCCGGGCCCGACTCCTGCGAGAAGCTCGCGGCGTCCTTGATCGTGTCGCCCGACAGGTCGAGGAGCGAGGTGTAGAACGCCGCCGCGGGCTTCCCGTCGGCGTTGAGGTGCTCGAACGTCACCTCGTACGACTCGACCTCGCGGTCCACGACCACGGGGACGCGCACGCTCTGCCCGTTGCCCGCGGCCAGGAGCTGGGCGCTGTACTGGCCGTCGACCGCACCGCCGATCCGGGTGTCAACGGTCACGTCCACGGAGGCGGTGCCGCGCGCGGGCACGGTCACCGTCGTCGCGCCGAGGGCGAAGAACCCCTCGGGGGCGGGCCTGCCCTGCGGGTCGCGCGCGTCGAGCGTCAGCGCGAGGGTGACCGGCTGGTCGCCGGAGTTGCGGAAGGAGGCCTTCTTCGTCTGCACCGGGTCGTCCGCGTGCGGCCACTGGGCCACGCCGAAGCTCACGCCCGAGGGCTCGGCGAACACCGTCTGCTCCAGCGCCGCGTCGACCTGGATGCGGCCCGTCCCGCCCTGGAAGGGGCTGTACGCGCCCTGCTTGGCGGAGCCGGTGAGGGCGCCCTTGATCTCGGCGGGCGTCCACTGCGGGTGCCGCTGCTTGAGGATCGCGGCGGCGCCCGCGACGTGCGGGGTCGCCATCGACGTACCGTCGAGCGTCAGGTAGCCGTCGGGGTTCTGGCCGAGCTTCTCGGCCAGCATGCTGCCCGCCGCCGCGGCCGCGGTGATCTCCACCCCGGGCGCCGTGACGTCCGGCTTGAAGCCGCCGTCGCCCACGCGCGGGCCCCGGCTGGAGAAGTTGGCCAGCGCGTCGGCGTCGTCGACCGCGCCGACGGTGAGCGCGGCGTCCGCGCTGCCCGGGGACTCCACCGTGGACGGGCGGGGCCCCGAGTTGCCGGCCGCGACGGCGAAGAGCACGCCCTTCTCGGCCGTCAGCTTGTTGACGGCCGCCTCCAGCGGGTCCAGCTCGGGCGAGTCGGGGCCGCCGAGGCTCATGTTGACGATGTCGGCGCCCTGGGCGACCGCCCACTCGATGCCGGCCAGGATCTCGGAGTCGCTGCCCTGGCCGAAGTCGTCGAGCACCTTGCCGTTCAGCAGCCGGGCGCCCGGCGCCACGCCCTTGTAGGCGCCCTGGGACTTCGCGCCCGTACCGGCGGCGGTCGACGCGACGTGCGTGCCGTGCCCGTTGCGGTCCTTGGCGTCGGCGGCCGACGAGAAGTTCTGCTCGGCGACCACCTGGCCCTTCAGGTCCGGGTGCGCGGAGTCCACGCCGGTGTCCAGCACGGCGATCTTGACGCCCTTGCCGTCGTACCCGCCGGCCCACGCCTTCGGCGCGCCGATCTGCGACACGCTCTTGTCCAGGCTCGCCCTGCGCCCGCCGTCGAGCCAGACGCGGCCGATGCCGGGCGCGGTGGCGGTGGTCGTGGTGACGGCGTTCGCGTCGGCGGCCGCCGCGCGCCCCGAGTCGGTGAGCGCCGACCACAGCGCCCCCGCGTCCGCGCGGGACGCCTGGACGACTTCCGCGTTCATCGCCCTGAACGTCCTGCGGACCGTGCCCGCCCCCGCTCCGCGCACCTCGGAGCGGGCCGAGGCGGCAGCCGTACCGGCGTACTGCACGATCACCTTGACGCCGCCGCGCTGCGCGGCGACGGTGCCGGGGCGCGTCAGCTCGGTCAGGTCGAACAGCCGCCGGTCGACCTTGCCCGCGGCGATCAGACGCTCCGCGTCGGCGGGCACCACCAGGGTGCGGTCGCCCAGGTTCCGTATCCGTACGGGAATGTGTTCCCGGCCCTTGCCGGGCACGACGCGGACGGGCTTGCCCTTGCCGTCGAGGACGACCCGGTCGCCGGTGATCAGCGTGACGTCCTTGAGGGGCGCCGCGCCGTCGAAGGACGCGGCGGACCGCCCCGGCCCGATGTCGTCCGGTCCCGAGGGCGTCGCCCCGGCGGGGGCGACGAGCCCGGTGGCGAGGGCCGCGACGGCCGTGGCGAGGGCCAGGGCCCCGGCACGGCGTCGGGATGTGCGCATGGATCTGTACAACTCTTCTCCTGGATGAGGGGGGTTGCCTGCCCGTGCCCCCGGGCCCTGTCGGGCCCCGACGCTTCCTGGGCGTCGCCACGGTGCCTGCGACCAGCAGTCCACCGGCCCGGGAGTTGTTCAGCAGCCCGATCCGGACGGCTGAACAACTGTTTCGCATGTGGCCGATGGGGCCCTTGTGACGACAGGAGGTACGTTCCTAGCGTGGGGGGGGGACCTTGATCACTTGAACGGGAGCGGTGTGGGAAGACCGGAGAAGGAACTCGTTCCGGAAGCGGGTCCCGTGCCCCGCCTCGCCCACGAACTGCGCGCGCTGCGCCGGGAGGCCGGGGGGATCTCGTACCGGGAGATGGCCGGGCGCGCCGGATACTCCGTCACCGCGCTCTCCCAGGCCGCCGCGGGCACGAAACTGCCGACCCTGCCCGTCCTGCTGGCGTACGTCGCCGCCTGCGGGGGCGACCCGGGGGAGTGGGAGGAGCGCTGGCACGAGGCCGACGCGGCGCACCTCGCCGCCCCCGTCCCCACCCCCGCCTCCGGGACCTGTGCCACCGGCGGCCCGCCCTACCGCGGCCTCGCCCGCTTCGAACCGGAGGACGAAGCGCTCTTCTTCGGACGCGGCCAGCTCACCGACGAACTGACCGAACTGGTCGCGGCCCACCGCTTCACCGCCGTCTTCGGACCCTCGGGGAGCGGCAAGTCCTCCCTCCTGCGGGCCGGTCTCATACCCCGGCTGCGCCGCACGCCGTCCCCGCTGCCCCGCCCCGCCGCCCTGCGGATCCTCACCCCGGGCCGAAAGCCGCTGCGCTCCCGCGGGGAACTGTTCGTCCCGGCGGAGGGGGAGGGCGACACCTGGCTGATCGTGGACCAGTTCGAAGAACTCTTCACCCTCTGCTCCGACGCCGAAGAACGAGAAGAGTTCCTCGCCGCCCTGCTGGCCGCCCGCCGCGCCGACAGCGGGCTGCGGGTGGTGCTCGGCGTCCGCGCCGACTTCTACGCCCACTGCCTCGCCCACCCCGAGCTGGCCGCGGCCGTCAAGGAATCCGCCCTGCCCGTGGGCCCGCTGACCGCCGCCGAGCTGCGCGAGGCGATCGTGAAACCCGCCGCGGCCTCCGGGCTCCTCGTCGAACGGGCCCTGACCGCCCGCCTGGTGGAGGAGGTGGCCAACGAGCCCGGCAGCCTGCCCCTGCTCTCCCACGCACTCCTGGAGACCTGGCGCCGCCGCAGGAGCCGCACCCTGACCCTGGAGGGCTACCACGCGGCGAGCGGACTGCACGGCGCGATCGCCCAGACCGCCGAGGAACTGTACGCGGACCTCACGCCAGGCCAGGCCGACGCGGCCCGCCGCATCCTGCTGACCCTGATCACCCCGGGCGACGGCGCCCCCGACACCCGCCGTCCCGCCGACCGCGCCGAGGTGCTCCACGCGGGAGCGGCGGACGCGGACACGGTCCTGGACCGGCTGGCCCGCGCCCGGCTCGTCACCCTGGACCGGGACACCGTGGACCTCACCCACGAGGCACTGATCACCGCGTGGCCGAGACTGCGCGGCTGGATCGACGAGGGCCGCGAACGGCTGCGCCGCAGACGCCGCCTGACCCAGGCGGCCCACCACTGGCGGGCCAGGCACCGCGACAGCGGGGCACTGTTGCGCGGCGGCGAACTGGCCGAGGCCGAGACGACCTTCGGCGGCTCCCGGGACCAGCGGGAGCTGACCTCGCACGAGCGGGAGTTCCTACGGGCCAGTACGGCGGCCCGCACCCGCTCCCGCTGGACCCGCCGCGCGGTCACCTCCGCGGTGGCCCTGCTCGTCGTCCTCGCCACGGTGGCCGCCGCTGCCGCCTGGGAGCAGGGCCGCACCACCCGCCAGCAGCGCGAGGAGAACCGGCAGCAGCGCGAGGAGACCGCGGCCCGGCGCATGGCCTCGCTCGCCCAGGGCACGCGCGCGACCGACCCGGCCCTGTCGATGCGGCTGAGCCTCGCCGCATGGGCCCTCACCCGCACGACGGAGACCCGCTCGGCGCTGCTCGGCGCGTTCGCCCAGCCCGAACAGGACACGTACGACGTGCCCGACGGCCGCGACCCGACGTCGGTCTCAGACCTGGCGCCCGTCCACCTCAGCCTGGACGGCCGCACGGTCGTCACCAGCACCGAGTCGGGCGTACGGGCCTGGGACGTGGCCACGCACAAGGCGGTCGGGCCGCCCGTCCCGCTCCCGATGAACACCTGGGTGACCGCGATCGCCCCCGGCGGGCGCACGGTCGCCCTGGAGTCCCTGAACGAACGGCGCGACGGGTCGCGGCCCGCCGTCCGCGCCTGGAACCTGGCGACGGGCCGGCCGGCCGGTCCGCCCCGGCCCGTGCGGGGCACGGTCTACGGATACGCCGCGGACGGCCGCGCAGCCGTGGAGATGCGCCTCGACGAGGAGATGCGCGGCAGCCTCGCGGTCAGGGACGCGCGCAGCGACCGGCTCCTGCTCGAACGGCCCACCGGATACAGCCCGACCTGGTCCATGAGCCCCGACGGCCGCCTCCTTGCGCTGTGCGCCGAAGGGACGAAGGACGGCGCGAAGAGGAGCGGGCGACGGCAGGACGCCCCCCTCGAAGTCTGGGACGTCGCGCGCCGCCGCCTGGTCTCCACGCTGCCGCCCGAGGCCTGCGCCGCCCCGTCCGCCGCGTTCACCAGGGACGGCGGGTCCCTCATGGTCCGGGACGGGACGGGGCTGCGCTTCCACGACCCGGCCACCGGACGGGAACGCACCGCGATCCGCCACGCGGGCCTGACCGACGCGACGACGAGCGCCGACGGAAGGTTCGTCGTCGCCTCCGACAGCCGCGAGATCCTGCTCTGGCGGCTCTCCTCGCCCCAGGAGCCGGTCTTCCGCTTTCCGCTGGCCAACGAGGTCGCCACCCAGCTCAGGATCGACCAGGACGCGGGGGTGATCCGCTACGTGACGGCGCGCCACAGCCTGGACACCGTCGTGCGCTCGGTCTCCTACGGCTCCGCGATGTCCGCCGACTGGAACCGCGACCCCGCTCTGCGGGGCGCGTTCAGCAAGGACGGCCGGACGCTCGCGGTCGGCCGCCACCGGGGGAACACCTCGTACGCCGAGGCGTACCGCGTCCCCGACGGCCGCCGCACGGCCCGCACCCCGGACGTCACCTGCTCGGAGGGCAGCCCGCCCCGGACCGACGAGGAGTGCCGCACCCTGCTCGCGCTCAGCCCCGACGGCCGCACCCTCGCCCACGGCAGGACCAGCGTGTCGGGCGACGACGAGCGGGCCGCGTACCGGCGCCTGACCCTGTGGGACGTACCGGCCGACAGACCCGCCCCCGTGCCGAGCGACCCCCGCCCGCCCTACGCGGCGCGGCTGCCCATGACCGGGCTCGCCTTCACCGGGGACGGCCGCTCCCTGCTCGTCACCCGCTTCGGCATGGACACCGTCGACACCTGGGACGTGGCCAGCGGGAGGCGGACCCGCCCCGCCGACCAGTCCCGCGGCCACTTCACGGTGTTCGAGGCGTCCCTCTCGGTCGCCCAGCGCATCAGCGCGCCCCAAGTGCGCCCCAACGGGCGGCTGCTCGTCACCCCCAGGTACGGCTTCGCCCTGCCCGCGGGCCGCGGCGGACCGCGCAGGCTCAACCTGGACGCGGCGGGAGTGCTCGCCTTCAGCCCGGACGGAACGCGCCTGGCGGTCGGCGACAGCGCGGGCGGAGTGGCCCTCTGGGACGGCGACGTCACCCGCAGGCGCGGCTCCCTCGTGGGAACCCAGAACGCCGCCCGCAGGGGCACCGTCGAGGCCGTCACCGCACTGGCCTTCTCGCCCGACGGCGCCACCCTGGCCGTCGCGGGCGACGGCGGCACGCTCCAGCTCTGGGACGTGCCGACGGGCCAGCCCCTGGGCTCCCCCCTGCCGACCCCGGGCGACGGCATCGTCGCGGTCTCCTTCAGCCCCGACGGCCGCACCGTGCGCAGCGCGGGCGAACACAGCGGCATCCGCTCCGTCTCCGTGGACCCGGACCGCCTGACGGCGGCGGTGTGCGGGCGCGCGGGAGGCGGGCTGACGCGGGACGAGTGGCGCGAGTACCTGCCGGACGTTCCGTACCGGAGGATGTGCTGAACCGCGCGCGTCCAGGACCGGAGGGCGTGTTGAACCGCGCGCGTCCAGGTCGGGCGCGGCGCTGTGCGCTCAGGCGCGCTGGGCCCGCTCGTACACCTGCCGTGCCGTGGCGCCCCACACCTCGCCCTGCATCTCGGTGGGCGTGAGGGCGTCCAGCGCGCTGTTCACCGAGATCAGGACGCCCCTGCCGGTCCGGACGTCGAAGTCGGCGAACCACGGGCCGCCGCTGGCGCCGCCGGTCATGTCGCAGGGGACGGCCTGCGCCCCGTCCTTCGCCTTCGCCGTGCCGACGCAGCGCAGCAACTCCTCGCCGAGCTGCGGACGGGTGGCCGAGTAGCCGAAGGAGGAGACGGAGCCGCCGACGGGACGGCCGAAGGCGACGGCCTGGCCGCCCACGACGTCGGTGAGCCTGCGCCCGTCCACGCGCGCGTCGACGGCCAGCGCGGCCATGTCGTTGACGGAGTCGGTCTCCCAACTGCGCGGAGTCACCGCCGTGCGCACCGCGAACGCCCCGTACGGCTGGACGCCCTTGCTGTAGCCGGGCACGAACACCATCGTGCTGTTGGTGTTGTACGGAGAGGAGCCGCGGCGCACGCAGTGCGCCGCGGTCATCACCGCGGAACGGTTGGAGCCCGTCACGGCGGTGGCCGTGCACCAGGTGTCGGCGCCCCGGGAGTTGACGAAGAAGAGGCGCCCCACCGTCTTGAGGGCGCTGCCCCGCCACGGGTGGGCCCTGGGACCCGTCGGGCCGAGGTCGACGGACCTCCCGACCGACTTGATGCGGGCGGGCGTCCAGTAGGCGAGGGCGTCCGCGCGTTCGGCGGGGGTGTAGGTCAGGGCGGAGGCCGGGTCCGCCGGTGCGGCCGGTGCGGCCGCGGCGTAGGCCGCCACGGGCACGGCGAGCGAGAGGGCCGTTCCCGCCGCGACGAGCCCCGCGGTCCGGCCGCGCGGACGCAGGGGCGCGGAGTCGGACGGCTTCCTCACGGGAGTCTTCTCTGGCATGGCGGGTGTCTCCTCGGTGGGCGCGTACGGCCGCGGTGTCGGGCCGCTCTACCAGAGAGGTCCGCGCGTCCGTTCGGTTGGCGCTGTCGACGTTCTGTGACACGACGGCGTCCTCAACGCCCCTGTCCAGGAACGGTTCTGGACTTGCTGGTCCATTTTCGCCGACCTACGGTGCTGCCGTTCCCGACCACACCCGACCGTACGCCCAGCCGTACGGCAGCCCGTACGTGCGGAACAGAACGCGTCCGTACGCGCGCAACAGCAGAGATGAGGCACCCGTGCACGCGATCCGAATCGAGCAACACGGCGGTCCCGAGGTCATGCGCTGGACCGAACTGCCCGACCCCTCACCGGCCCCGGGAGAGGTGCTGGTGGGGCTCGTCGCCGCAGGAGTGAACTACATGGACGTCGGCGCCCGCGCCGAGGGCGGCCCCGGCTGGGCCGCGCCCGCGGTCCTCGGCGTCGAAGGAGCGGGCCGCGTCGTCGCCGTGGGCGAAGGGGTGGAGGACCTGACCGTCGGCGACAGGGTGGCCTGGTTCTACCACCCGGGCAGCTACGCCGAACTGCTGGCCGTACCCGCCGACTCGCTCGTGAAGGTGCCCGACGGCATCGACGACGAGACCGCCGCAGCCGTGATGATGCAGGGCCTCACCGCGAGTCACCTGAGTACCGAGACCTACCCGGTCGGGCCGGACGACACCGCCGTGGTGCACGCCGCCGCGGGCGGCGTGGGCCGGTTGCTCACCCAGATGGTCAAGGCGCGCGGCGGCCGGGTGGTCGCACTGGTCTCCCGCGAGGAGAAGGCGGCCGTCGCGAAGGAGGCGGGCGCCGACCACGTACTGGTCCACTCGGGCGGCGGCTTCGAGGACCGGATCAGGGAACTCACCGAAGGGCGGGGCGCCGACGTCGTGTACGACGGAGGCGGCTCCGGGACGTTCCGCTCCTCCCAACTGGCCCTGCGCCCGCACGGCGTGCACGCCTACTACGGCCCCTTCATGGGCGTCCCGACGCTGCGCCCCACCGACCTGCCCAACAGCATCCTGCTGACCTACCCGGTGGTGCACCACCACGTCCCCACCCGCGAAGCCCTGCTGCGGCGCACCGGTGAGGTGTTCGACATGATCCTGGCGGGACGGCTCGCCCCGCGCGTCACCGGCCGCTACCCGCTCGCGGAGGCGGCCCGCGCCCATGCGGACCTGGAGTCGCGGCGCACCACCGGCAAACTGCTGCTGCTCCCTGGACAGGGGCGCGCCTGACGACCGGGACGGGCCTGACAGGGGCGCGCCCGGCCGGGCGCGTCGGCCGACCGGAACGCGGCGGTCGGCAGCGGTGCACAGCGGCTCGTACGAGGAGGACCCATGGCATTGACCCGCAAGGGCGTCGCGACCAGGCAGCGCATCATCGAGGGCGCCGCCGACCAGATCCGCGAACAGGGCGTGTTCGCGGTGCGGTTGGAGGACGTCATGGCCCGCACGAGAACCAGCAAGAGCCAACTCTTCCACTACTTTCCCGAAGGGAAGGACGAACTGCTCCTCGCCGTGGCACGGCACGAGGCGTCCCTGGTGATCGAAGAACAGCAGCCGGAGCTGGGGGCCCTCACCTCCTGGGAGGCCTGGCAACGGTGGCGCGACAAGGTCGTCGCCCGCTACCGCGCGCAGGGCAGCGACTGCCCCCTCCACGCGGCCCTCGCCCACCTGGGCGGCGCCACCGACGCCTCCCGGACCGTGGCCGGTGAACTGGTCGGCCGGTGGCAGCGGCAACTCGCCGCCGGAATCCGCCACATGCAGGGCAGCGGCCAGATCGCCCCCGGGCTGGACGCCGACCGGGAGGCGGCGGCCCTGCTGGCCGGGATCCAGGGCGGCGTGCTGATCCTCATGACCACGGGCGGCACCGCCCATCTGGAGGCCGCGGTCGACCTGGGCATCGCGCACCTCAGGGCCTCCGCCGAACGCGACCGTTGAGGGACCGGGACACCCCGACCGGGACGCCCGGACCGGGGCACCCCGACCCGGGCGCCCCGGCCGGGACGCCCGCTGGACGCGCGGCCCGGCGCCCCCGCCTCACCAGCTGATCCCGGCCGCCACCGGCCGGTGATCGCTGCCCGTGGCGGGCAGCACCCACGAGCTCTCCGGCTCCACGCCCCGCACCAGCACCTGGTCGATCCGCGCCACCGGGAACCGTGCGGGCCAGCTGAAGCCGAAGCCGTCGCCGGCCTCCTCCTGGGCGGAACGCAGCCGCGAGGTGATCCCGGCGAACGCACGGTCGTCCGTCGTGCCGTTCAGATCGCCGAGCAGCACCACCCGTTCGTTCGGCTCGGCGGCGACGGCCACGGCGAGCGCCCGCGCGTTCCTGTCCCTGCTGTCCGTCCAGAAGCCGTTCCCGGGGAACACCCGTACGGACCCCAGGTGGGCCACGTACACCGCCAGCGGCCCCTGGTCCGTGGCCACCGTGGCGCGCAGCGCCCGGCTGCCGGCCAGCTTCACTCCGGCCGGCTTGGCGTCCCCCAACGGCCCGACGTCCTGCGCGATGTCGACCGGCCGGGTGTCGGACAGGGGCAGCCTGCTCCACAGCCCGACCGTGCCCAGCACCACGCGGTACGGGTACGCCCGCGCCAACTCCTTCCCGTACAGCGGCTTCGCCTGCGGGGTGATCTCCTGGAGGGCCAGCACGTCCGCACCGGAGGCCACCAGGTCGCGGGCGGTGCCGACGGGGTCGTGGTTGTCGGCGCCGACGTTGTGGCTGACCACGGTGAGGTCGCCGCCCGAGCGGGACTTGTCGACGAGCAGCCCGCCGAAGAGGCTCAGCCAGATCGCGACCGGCAGCAGCAGCGCGACCGCGGCGGATGCGGAGCGGCGCCACAGCGCCCCGGCCAGCAGCACCGGGACGAACAGGCCGAACCACGGCAGGAAGGTCTCCACGAGGCTGCCGACGCCACCTCGGTCCGTGATCCGCGCGTGCAGCAGCAGGAGCAGGCCGAGCAGCAGGGCCAGCACCGCGAGCACCGCGCCGCGCCTCCAGGGCCCCGGCCCGCGACCGCCCGCGGGCAGGCCGTCAGAGCCGGTGCCCGGCCCCGCGCCCGTGCCCGGCCCCGCGCCCGTGCCCGTGCCCGTGCCCGCGCCCGTGCCCGTGCCCGCGCCCGGGTCCGGGCCCGCGCCGAGGCCCGGCCCTGCGCCGAGGTCCGCGCCCGGGTCCGTGCCCGTGCCCGGGTCCGGCCCGGTGTCCAGGCCGGTGTTTCGAGCGACGTCCGGGGCCTCCCGCAGGGCCTGCCGCGTCCTCGTGTCCGTCGCTGTGCGCGCCGACAGGGGAGTTCGATTCATACCGCCAGCCAACGCCGCGCGGTGTTGCCGACCCGTATGGGAATTTCGATACGCCGACGATATGCGCCGACTCGTAGCATCGGGGACATGCGCGTGCTGATCGTCGAGGACGAACCCTTTATGGCGGAGGCCATCCGCGACGGACTACGTCTGGAAGCGATCGCCGCCGACATAGCGGGCGACGGCGGCACCGCCCTGGAAATGCTGGGCGTCAACGCCTACGACATCGCCGTCCTGGACCGCGACGTCCCGGGACCGTCCGGCGACGAGATCGCCGCGCACATCGTCGCCTCCGGCAGCGGCATGCCGATCCTCATGCTCACCGCGGCCGACCGCCTGGACGACAAGGTGTCCGGGTTCGGGCTCGGCGCCGACGACTACCTCACCAAGCCCTTCGAACTCCAGGAACTCGTCCTCAGGCTCAGGGCGCTGGACCGCAGACGCGCCCACAACAGGCCGCCCGTGCGTGAGATCGCGGGGCTGCGGCTCGACCCGTTCCGCCGCGAGGTGTACCGGGACGGCCGCTACGTCGCGCTGACCAGGAAGCAGTTCGCCGTGCTCGAAGTCCTCGTCGCCGCCGACGGCGGTGTCGTCAGCGCGGAACAACTCCTGGAGCGCGCGTGGGACGAGAACGCCGACCCGTTCACCAACGCCGTCCGCATCACCGTCTCGGCCCTGCGCAAACGGCTCGGCGAACCGTGGATCATCGCCACCGCGCCGGGCGTCGGCTACCGCATCGACACACCGCCCCCGGGCGGTCACGGCGAGGGCCGGGATGGCTAGGCGGCCCGGCATGAGCGTCCGCCTCAAACTCACCGTCAGCTACGCCGGGTTAGTCATGCTCTCCGGTGCCTTGCTGCTCGCCGCCGTGTGGCTGTTCCTCCTGGAGTACGTCCCCGACGACTGGGACCGCAGGCTGCTCCACCAGAACCCCAACCGCCAGCTCCTCCTGGGCACCTTCGCCCCCGCGGCGGCCACCGTGGTGGTGTTCCTGCTGATCTTCGGCCTCGTGGGCGGATGGTTCCTCGCGGGCCGCATGCTCGCCCCGCTGACCCGCATCACCCACGCCACCCGCGCGGCCACGCACGGATCGCTCTCCCACCGGATCCGCCTGCCGGGCCGGGGGGACGAGTTCCGCGAACTCGCCGACGCCTTCGACGCGATGCTCGCCCGGCTCGAAGCGCACGTCGCGCAGCAGCGGAGGTTCGCCGCCAACGCCTCGCACGAACTGCGCACCCCGCTGGCGATCTCGATGGCGCTGCTCGACGTGGCCCGCACCGATCCGCACCACGACACGGGCCGGCTCATCGACCGCCTCCACACCGTCAACACCCGGGCCATCGACCTCACCGAGGCACTGCTCCTGCTCAGCCGCGCCGATCAGCGCTCCTTCAGCCGCGAGCCCGTCGACCTGTCCCTCCTGGCGGAAGAGGCCACCGAGACCCTGCTCCCGCTCGCGGAGAAACACGGCGTGACCCTGGAGACCGACGGCGGCATCGCGGCGACCACCGGATCCCCGACGCTCCTGCTGCAACTGGCCATGAACCTCGTGCACAACGCGATCGTCCACAACCTGCCCGAACAGGGCACCGTACGGGTCCGCACCGAAGCGCGCCCCCACAGCGCGGTGCTCACGGTCGAGAACACCGGCGAGCACCTCACGCCCCAACTGGTCGCCACGCTCACCGAACCGTTCCGCCGGGGCACGGAACGCGTCCACGCCGACCACGCGGGCGTCGGCCTCGGCCTGGTGATCGTCGACACCATCACCCGGGCCCACGACGGTGCCCTCACCCTCGCCCCCCGCCCCGCGGGGGGCCTCCACATCAGAGTGGAGCTCCCCTACTTGAGGTAGACGAGACCGTCGGTGGTGACGGCGGGACGGCCGCTGGTGCCGACCACGACGATCTTCACGGTGTGCTTGGCGCTGGTGGCCCAGGTCTTGGTCCAGATCGCGTCGCGGTACTTGGTGGCGGACGACTTCAAGTCGACCGTCGCGGCCTTCACGCCGTCGACGTAGACGTGCGCCTGACCGGAGGTGGCGGCCCGGGACACGACCCAGGCCGCGGAGCGACCGGTGAACGTCCACGTCAGGGAGGCGTTCTTCGCCGAGCTGGTGAAGGACTTGCCGCCGAGGTAGGCGGCGGACGACTTGGCCGTCCACGTGCCGGTCCTGGCGGCCGCGGTCTCCTGGAGGATCAGCGGAGTGGCCGACACCGTCGCGGCCGCGGTGTTGCCCGCGTGGTCGTGGGCGGTCAGCTGCCACGCCGTCGCCGCCCCGGACCGGGCGGTGTGGGCGGCGCTGGTGAGGGTGGGCCCGTAGGTCTTGGCGACCGGCGCGGTCAGGCGCACTTCCTTCAGCGCTGCCCGGTCGGTGGCCTTCCAGCTCAAGGTGACCGGGACGGCGGTGGTGTTCACGGTCCCGGTGCGCAGGGCCAGGGCGGGCTTGGCGGTGAAGGCGGGCGCGGTGGTCTCCGCGACCACGGTCGCCGCCGCGCTGGTGGTCTGCTTGCCGGAGATGTGCGTGGCCCGTACGGCCACGGCGTGGGTGCCGAGCGCGAGGGTGGCCCTGGCCGAGGTCGCGGTGCCCGCGACGGTGGCCACCGGCTTTCCGCCGACGAGCAGTTCGTACTGCTTGATCAGTGAACTCGGAGTGGCGGCAGCCCAGTTCACGGTGATGGCGGCCTTGGTGTAGTACGTCGTGCCGGACGGGCTCGCGCCCGCGATCGACTTGACGGCCAGCCCGGTGACGGACCCGGCGGCCATGGTGCGGAGGGCGGCCAGCTGCTGGTGGAAGGCGTTGCCGGGGCACTGGGTGTTGTAGCCGTCCCGGTGGCCGTGGATGACGGGGAACGACAGCTGGGCGCCCTTGGCCCAGGACTTCCCGAAGTAGTTGGTCCCCTTGTCACCCGCGGTCAGCGTGGTCGTGCCGGCCGGGTCGACTCCGTACTGGCCCAGCTTCCACGCGGCGATCCGGGCGACCGAGGTCATCGCCGCCTGCGAAGGGGCCGCGTCGGTGTAGGTGCCCAGCACCGAGACGCCGGTGGTCTCGGCGTTGAAGCCGTAGGCGTGCGCGCCCTGGACGGGCCGGTCGACACCGCCCTTGCGGCCCTCGTACACCGTGCCGCACTTGTCCACCAGGAAGTTGTAGCCGATGTCCTTCCAGCCCAGCTGCTTGACGTGGTACGCGTAGATCCCGCGGACCACCTTCGGGGCGTCGGCGCACGTGTAGGCGTTGGACTCGGCCGTGTGGTGCACGACGACCGCCTTGACCTTCCCGCCGGACAGGTAGCCGGGGGCCTCCGGGCTGATCGACTCGTCCGCGCTCCAGTCGGCCCGCGAGGTGATCGGCGGACGCGGCGCCGTCGACGGCGGAGCCGGGGGCAGGGTGGCCGTCGCGGACGGCGACGGGCTCGCGGTCGCGGAAGGAGAACCGGACGAGGAGGGCGCCGAGGTCGGTGCGGGCGTCGGCGTCGGCAGCGGCGGCCCGGACGGCGACTGGCTCGCGGTCGGTCCGTCGGACGGCTCGGCGCTCCGGGAGGGTTCCGGCGACGCGGTCGCGTCCGGTGCGGGGTCGGTGGGCTCGGCGGGCTCGGTGGCCGAAGGAGCGGGCTCCTCGGCCCCGTCGACGGCGAAGGCCGCGGGCGCCATGCCCCTGACGGTGCCCTTGCCGGGGTCGACCATGTCCAGGCGCAGCCCGGCGGGAAGCCCGGCCGACGCCTTGCCGCCCGAGGTCACCCGGGCCTCGACGCCGTCGGACGGCCCCACCCACGCGGGCTCGGTCCCGCCGCGGGCGGCTCCGCTCTCGCCCTGCCCGCTGTCGCCCTCAAGCGGCAGCCAGCCGGACCACTCTCCCGAGCCCGCGGCCCTGGTGCGGACCTCGACCGTGCCGCTGACGCGTGCACCGGGGTCCGTCCAGGTCACGCCCAGCATGCTGAACGGCTCGGTCCCCCTCCGCGCGAGCGACGCGCTGCGCCCGTCGGCGCTCGTTCCCAGCGGCGCGGTGCGTTCCCGGGTGCTGACCGGCCCCGCCGCGCCGTCCGTCCCGGCAGGGGTGTCGCCGCTGTCCGTCACGCCCTGGAACACCAGCACTCCGGCCAGAGCCGCGACCGCGGTGGCGGCCGTTCCCCATATGCGACGCCGCTTCACGCAGCCCTCACCCCTTTGAACCATCGAAATCCGGACACACGGAACGTCGACACATGTGCCAACAGGTGACATGCGAGGAAGAAGGTACAGGCCCGGCGCAGCGGCCCGCCGACGGACCGGGGGACGCCGCCGGGCTTGGTTGCGCCCCGCTCGGCCACCCCCACCACCTGCGGGTACCTCATGATCGTCGTCTGTCACCACGACTGATGAGGCACCTTACTGCACTGCCGGGACCAGGGCGGAAGTGATCGATCCGCCCAGCCGGGTCCGGCCGTCCGCGCCCTTCCCGGTAGGCGAAAAAAGATGGGTGGCAGCCCGTATGGACGGTCCGGTCACGATCGCCCAGACTCCACCTTGATCATCGCCGCACCCGTCCAAGCCTCCCGGCGGCAGCCCCGACCACCCGGAACGCAGGGGTGCGGTAACCGGGGAACCGTACCCCTCGCACGATTCACGAATGCGAGGTCCATCCGTGCTCCGCTTCTACCTGAGGCTGCTGCTGTGGGCAGCGCTCTGGTGCGGTGTCGGCATCGTGCTGTTGCTGGCCCTGATCCAATCCGACGTTGTTCCCAGGGATTCCGGATACAAGGGAGCGGTCGTCTTCGCGGTAATGATTCTGGGCACCCTGGCCAGCGCGAAGCGAATGCGGAATTGAATTCACCCTCTCGATTCGCCCCCTTGAATTCCCCTCGATTTGCCGCTCAGGGCGAACCGGGAGCGGCACGGCGCACCGACCAGGCGCCCGCCAGGACCACCAGCGCGACGGCGCACAGTTGACGTGCGGTGAGCCGCTCGTGCAGCGAGAGGAAGCCGATCCCCGCCGCCACGGCGGGGCTCAGCGCGAGCAGCACTCCGAAGGACCGCACGTCGATTTATGCATTTCAACCATTACGGCGGGGAAGCCGCCCGGCTGGCCGCCGACCTGGTCAACCTCACCGCGCCGCCACTCCCCGAACACCTGGAACCCCTGCTCGCCGCGCACGGCGTGGTGCGCCGCACGCTCACCGCCGCGCAGGCCGGGACGGTCTGGACGTGGAGCCGCCGTCTGGCCGTGTGCTTCGGGCCGCAGGACCTCGAAGAACGGTGCGGTGCGGTCAACGCGCTCCTCGCCGACGCCTCCAGCAGCCCCCGGATCTCCCTGCACGACGGGCAGCCCCACCTGCACTACAGCGCCACCGGCTCGGACGTGGCCGCGCACGTCCGAGCCGTCACCGCGGCCGGACTCGCCTACGTCGTGTGCTCGGCCGGCGCCGAACGGCTGGGGCGCTGCGCGCGCCGCGGCTGCGGCCTGGCGTTCGTCGACACCTCCCGCAACGGCCGACGCGCCTACTGCTCCGTGCGCTGCGCCAACAACGACGCGGTGGCGCGTCACCGCGAGCGGCGCCAGGGCGAACGCGGGAGCTCGTGGCGCAGCCCTTCTCCTCCCGGGGAAGAAGGGACCACCGGCCCCGGCGGGCGCTCGACGACCGTGTGAGGCCGCGGCCCGGTCGCTCCCGCCCCGGACGCCTGCCGCGCCCCGCGGGAATTCGCCCACCACGCTCGTCCAACGCAATTGCACGAACGCCGAATTGAACGCCGACACCCCTGGCCGCACCAACACGTCGCGGTATATACCGAACGCGCCGTACCACCCGTTGTGGGCGTCCTTGACCCCGGATGTGTCCCACAACTAGCCTTGCAAAAGTGCGCTAAGGGGCATTTCGGCTGAGTCGTATGCGGACCGGCAGTTCGCCGAAGCCCTGGATGCCGACAAGTGAACGTGCTTAGGCACCACACAACTTGTGGTCGTTCCGGGCCGCCACCCCATGTGGGCCCCGCCACGACAGCGCCCTCACCGCAGCCGAAGGAGATCGGCATGGATGCCGAGCCCATTGCCTTAGTAGGGATCGGATGCACACTGCCAGGTAAAGTCCACGGGCTGGACGACATGCACACCGTCCTGTGGGAGGGACGGGACTGCGTCGAAGAAATACCGTCCAGCCGCTGGGACGTGGAGGAATTCTACGATCCCGACCCCCTGGCCCCCGGCAAGACCTACACCCGCCACGGCGGCTTCGTCGACGACGTCGACCTCTTCGACGCGACGTTCTTCGGCATCTCGGACGCCGAGGCCGCCCGCATGGACCCGCAGCAGCGCCTGCTCCTCCAGACCGTGTGGCACGCGCTGGAGCACGCCGGGCAGAACGCCGACGAGATCAGGGGCAGCAACACCGGTGTCTTCCTGGCCCTCATGAACAGCAACAGCTACTTCATCCTCAAGCACGAGGCCGTGGGCCTCCACGGCATCACGGCCTACGACTCGATGAGCGACTCGATGAGCATCAGCGCCGGTCGCGTCGCCCACTTCCTCGACCTCAAGGGCCCGTGTCTCACGGTGGACACCGCCTGTTCCGGCTCCCTGGTCGCCATGCACCTGGCCCGGCAGTCCATCCTCACCGGCGAGTGCGACTCGGCCATCGTCGCCGGGGTCAACCTGATCCTCAACCCGCAGGTCCACATCGCGTTCTGCAAACTCGGCCTGTTCTCGCCCAGCGGACAGTGCCGGTCCTTCGACGCGAAGGCCGACGGGTACGTCCGCAGCGAGGGCTGCGTGGCCGCGCTGCTGCGCCGGCAGTCGCTCGCGGAGAAGCGGGGCGATCCCGCCCTGGCCCACATCATCGGCACCGCGATCAACCACGACGGACGCACCCCCGCACTGACCGCCCCCAACGGGCGGACCCAGGAAGAGGTGATGAGCGCCGTCCTCGCCCGCAGCGGCACCGCCCCCGCGCAGGTCGACTACATCGAGGCGCACGGCACCGGGACCCCGGTCGGCGACCCCATCGAGATGGGCGCCATCGCCAACGCCTACGGACGGACGCGCACCGCGGGACGGCCGCTGTACGTCGGCTCGGCGAAGAGCAACTTCGGACACACCGAAGCCGCCGCCGGACTCCTCGGCGTCGTCAAGGCCGCCCTGTCCCTGCACCGCGAGACCATCTACCCCAGCGTCCACCTCGACCGGCTGAATCCCAAGATCGACCTCGACGGCGCCCCGGTCGAGATACCCACCGAGCCGGTGCCCTGGCCGCGCGGGGACGCACCGCGCCTGGCCGCCGTCAACTCCTTCGGCTACAGCGGCACCAACGCCCACGTGCTGCTGCGCGAAGCCCCGCTACCGCAACGGCACACCGACGCGGGGAACCCGCGCCCCGCCGAACTGCTCGTGCTGTCCGCCAAGTCGTCGACCAGCCTGGACGCGCTGGCCGACCGCTGGGCGCACCACCTCGCGCGGAACGGGCGGGACGGCCTGCCGGCCGCCGTCTACACCGCGGCCGCCGGGCGGGCCACGCACCGCCACCGCCTCGCGGTGACCGGACGCAGCGGCCTGGAGATCGCCAACGACCTGCGGCTGTGGCGCACCCGGCGCACGCCCCCTTCGGTCACCGGCGGCCGCCCGGTCAAGCCCGCCAAGACGGCCTTCGTCTTCACCGGACAGGGCGTCCAGTACTCCGGCATGGCCCGCGAACTGTACGGCCACGAGCCCGAGTTCGCCGCGGCGATCGACCGGTGCGCCGAGGTGCTCGACGGAGAGCTACCCGTACCGCTGCGGCAGCTCCTCTTCGAGGAGGGGACACCGCAGGCCCTCGACGACACGACCCTGGCACAACCGGCGCTGTTCGCCGTCGAGTACGCGCTCGCCTCCCTCCTGCGTTCCTGGGGAGTGGTTCCGGACGCGGTGCTGGGGCACAGCATCGGCGAAGTCGTCGCCGCGTGCGTCGGCGGCCTGCTCACGGTGGAGGACGCCGCCCACTTCAGCGCGGTACGCGGCCGCCTCATGGGCGAACTGCCGCGCGACGGAGTGATGCTCGCCGTCGCCACCGACCCCGGCACCGTCGAGGGCTGGCTGTCCGGGCTCGAAGCCGACGTCTCCCTGGCCGCGGTCAACGGGCCGCGCGCCTCGGTCGTCTCCGGCCGGGCCGAAGCCGTCGACGAAGTGGCACGCCTCGCCGGAGCGCAGGGCGTGCGCACCACCCGGCTGCGGACCTCCCACGCGTTCCACTCGCCCCTGATGGACCCGGTCCTGCCCGAGTTGGGCAAGGCAGCCGCCACGCTCCGTCCGGCCGCCCCGGTCCTCACGGTGCTCTCCGGCGCCACCGGCGACGCGCTGACCGGCGCGGAAGGGCCCGAGTACTGGAGCCAGCAGGCCCGCCGCCCCGTCCGGTTCCACGACGCCCTGCGCACGGTGGCCGCCCGCGGCTGCACGGTGGTCGTCGAGATCGGCCCCCACCCCGCGCTGCGGACGTACGTGTCGGAGGCGTTCGGGACGTCCGACGTGACCGTGATCCCCACCCTCCAGCGCGACGGCCGGGACGTGCGCAACCTCCTCGCCGCCGCGGGCGCCCTGTTCACGGCGGGTGCCGCCGTCGACCTGCCCGCGCTCTACCGGGGCCCGAACCACCGCCGTACCTCCACCGCCCCGCAGTACCCATTCCGCGGGGACCGGTACTGGGTGACGCCCGACGACGCCGACCGCACCGACCGCACCGACCGCGCCGACCGCGCCGACCGCACGGCGACGGCACCCGCGGCTCCGCGACGGCAGGCGCCTCCCGCGGCGGCACCCGAGCCGCGACCCGCCGTGCACCGCGTCCACCGGCAGGACGTGCCGCCCGGCACGCCCTGGGTGGACCACCGCATCCTCGGCGCCACCGTCTTCCCCGCCACCGGCTACCTGGAACTGGCCGTGGACGCCCGCGCCGCGGCCGACGGCTACGGCCCCGCACCCGTCGAACTCACCGACGTCAGCTTCGTCCGGCCGCTCGTCCTGACCCCCACCGGGTCCAACAGCGTACGGGTGGACCTGGCGGGAGAGGGCGCCCCGGCGGACGGCCGCTTCCGGTTCACCGTGGCGGGGGGAGACGGCGACGACGCGCCCCGGTACTGCCACGGGACGGTCGGACCCCTCGGAGAGCGATCCGACAGCTTCGTCGAACGCCTCGACGACCTGCGCGCACAGATGTCCACGGAGCTCGCCCCCGGACGGCTCTACGGACTGCTGCGCGAGGACGGCCTGGAGTACGGCGCGAGCTTCTCCACCGTCCGCGAACTGTGGACCGACGAAGCGGGCGGGCAGGCGCTGGGCCGGATCACCGCCGCTCCCGACGGCGCGGCGCGGGCCGGGCACTCCCACCGCCTCGCGACCATGCTCGACGGCTGTCTGCACCTGGCCGCGGCCGCCGCGCGCGACGGCGCCGCCAAGGGCACCTACCTCCCGGTGGGAATCGGCCGGATGGTCCTGCACCGGCTCCTGCCCGACCAGGTCTGGGGCCACGTCCAGCTGCGGGCCGACGCCACCGACACCGCGTTCACGGCACGACTGCGCGTCCTGGACGACACCGGGAGCCTGCTGGCCGACCTCGACGCCGTCGAGTTCCGGCGCGTGGGCTCGCTGGCCGACCCCTCGGCGGTCCCCGCCGGGCCCCTGGGCACCCACTCCCGCGAGAGCGGCGAGTCACGGCGCGAACTGCGCGAACGCGTCGAGCCGCTCGACGCCGACGAGCGCCGACAGGCGGTCATCGACTGGCTCATGGTCGAGATCGTCGACACCCTGGGCCGGATGTCGGCGGAACTGGAGATCGACATGACCGATCTCGACCCCTCCCTGGCCCTGCTGGAGATCGGCCTCGACTCGCTGACCATCACCGAACTCCAGCGCCGCATCCAGGAGAAGCTCGACTTCCGCTTCAAGGCCATGGAGGCCCTGGAGTACCAGAGCATCGACGAACTGGCGGAGTACCTCCTCCACCAGGTGGTCCTCGCGGACCCGGACGGCGCCGACGCTCCGACGCACCCCTGAGCCCGGTCCCCGTCACGACCGGCAGACCCACATCCGGCAGACCACACATCCGGCAGATCCCACCAGAGGGGAAGTGCCAGTACCGTGTTGAGCCCCGACTTCGTCAACAACTACCTCGACAGCCACCTGGGCGAACGCCAGGTCAACAAGATCCAGCACGGCTTTCCTTCGCCGCGCTTCTGGAACGAACTGTCCGTGCCCCTCGACGAGATAGCCGAGGACCGGATCCGCCTGCGGGAAGCGCACGGCACGTCACCGGTGTTCCTGTACGTCGGCGTCCCGTACTGCATACAGACCGACCCCGGAAAGTGCGGGTACTGCCTCTTCCCCGTGGAGGAGTTCCAGGGGAACGCCGCACTGGAGAACTACTACGGGTACGTGGAGCGGGAAGCGGAGATGTACCGGGAGCAGATGCAGGGCTCCGTCCTCGCCGGAGCGTACTTCGGCGGGGGCACGTCCAACCTCTACAAGGGCCCCGTCTACCACCGGCTGATGGACATGGTGCGCCGCCTCTTCCCGGAGATCTCGGAGCAGGCCGACCTCACCCTGGAAGGCATTCCCCAGCTGTTCTCCCGGGAGAAGATGCAAGCCATCCACGACTCGGGGATGAACCGCATCAGCATGGGCGTGCAGCAGGTCAACGAACGCCTCAACAGCTTCAGCGGCCGCAAACAGACCACCAAGCACGTCATCCAGAGCCTGGAGTGGGCCCGCGAGCTGGGCCTGTCCGCCAACGTCGACCTGATCTTCGGCTGGCCGCAGCAGACCGTCGACACGATGCTGGAGGACCTGGAGACCCTGGTCTCCTGGGACGTCTACGACATCACCCACTACGAGCTGAACGTCGGCGGACCGACCGACTTCGCGCTCAACCGCTTCCACGAGCTGCCCAGCACCCTGGCCAACCTGGAGATGTACCGGGCGGGGCGGGACTTCCTGCTCGACCGCGGCTACGAGCAGCTCTCCACGTACAACTTCCGCCGCCCAGGCGATCCCGCGGCCCACGACTTCCGGGAGGGCTACACCACCCGCTTCGACCACCTGGACACCCTGGGGCTCGGCTACGCGGCGATCACCTTCTTCGGGAACCCCGCGCTCGCCTCGGGCCGCTCCTGGTCGTTCATCAACCAACGCAACCTGGCCCAGTACAAGGCGGCCGTCGACAACGGCAGGTTCCCCGTCGAACGCGGCTTCCGGCACACCTCGGACGACTGGCTGATGATGCTGCTCTTCCGCAGCCTCATCAGCACGGAGATCGAACGGACCCAGTACGCCGCCGCTTTCGGTCTCGACGTCTACGAGAAGTTCGCCACCGTCTGGGACGCCCTGGCCGAGCGCGGATACGCACGGATCACACCGGAGCGGATCACGCTGACCGGCGACGGCCCCTTCTACGCGCCGATGTTCTCGGCCCTGCTCGCCGAGGACCGCTACCGCGAACTGCGCGAGGAGGCGGCGCGGCGCAAGAAGGAGTCCGCCCGGCCGGCGGCCGGGGCCCGGAGCGGACAGTGACGGACGCTCTCCCCCTGGCGGGGCGCGGCTGCGTCGTCACCGGCGGGTCGCGCGGCATCGGCGCCGCGGTGGTGCGCCTCGCACTGGCGCAGGGCGCCGACGTCGTCTTCGGCTACCACAGCGACAAGGACCGTGCCCGCGCCCTCGCCGACGACCTGGGCGCCGCCCATCCCGACCAGCGCTGCGTCCCGCTGTACGCCCAGGTCGCCGACACCGAGGAGGCCGAGCGCTTCGCCATCGCGGCGCTCGGCCACCTGGACCGCTTCGACGTCCTGGTCAACAACGCGGGAGTGACCCGGGACACCGCGTTCGCCCGCATGACCCCGCAGCAGTGGCACGAGGTCATCGGCACCAACCTGGACAGCATGTACGCCATCACCAGACCCCTGTTGATGCCGCTGGTCAAACAGCGCGGCGGCGCCATCGTCAACATCGCGTCCTCCTCGGGACTGCACGGCATCCCGGGCCAGACGGCCTACTCCGCGGCCAAGGCCGGGGTGATCGGCTTCACCAAGGCCCTCGCCAAGGAGATCGGAGCCCGGGGCGTCACCGTCAACGCCGTCGCCCCCGGCCTCATCGAGACCGACATGACGGCCGTGATACCGCCGGACAGGACCGAGTTCCTCAAGTCCCTCATCCCCGGCCACGCCTTCGGCTCCCCGGACGACGTGGCGCACCTGGTGTGCTTCCTCGCCTCCGACCGGGCCCGCTACATCACCGGGCAGGCCATCGAGGTGTCCGGCGGACTGGTCGTATAGGCGCCGTACGCGGGCGAAGGCGAGGAACGAGGCGGCTCAGCCGCGCGCCTCCCGGCCGCCGCTCACGCGCAGGAGTCCTTCCTGGGCGAGGGTGGCGGCCAGGGTACCGTCACGGGTGAAGACCCGGCCGAGGACGAGCCCCCGTCCCCCGGCGGCCACGGGCGTCTCGTGCGCGCAGAGCAGCCAGTCGTCCGCACGGAAGGGCCGGTGGATCCACACCGTGTAGTCGATGCTGCGGCCGCTGGCGTGGAACCACGAGACGCCGTGCCGCACCAGCACCGTCTCCAGCATGGTGACGTCGCACATGTAGACCAGCAGACAGGCGTGGAGCAGCTGTTCGCGGTCCCCGCCCGTCCCCGGGGGCAGCTCGCCCTTGGTGCGCAGCCACACCTGCGTCCGGGCGGACGCGAGCGACGGGTCCTTCTCCACGTCGAAGCTCAACGGCCCGACGAACCGCTGGTCGTAGGGCTTGCCCAGGGGTGCCACCTGCGCGCCGAACGCGCTGCTCAGCCGCTCCTCGTAGGAGGGCAGGCCGTCCGGGGCCGGCACCGGTGGCATGGGGTCCTGGTGGGCCAGCCCCGGCTCGGGCCGGTGGAACGAGGCGGTCAGCGAGAACACCTCCCGGCCGCGTTGGCCCGTACGCACCCGCCGGGCGGCGAAGGCCGTGCTGTCCTTCACCGACTCGACCCGGTGCTCGAAGGACGCGTCCGGTACGGCGGGCTGGTGGAACGAAGCGTGCACCGAGTGCACGGCCAGCCCGTCGGAGACCGTACGGCCCGCGGCGGCCAGCGCCTGGCCCGCCAGATGACCGCCGTACACGGGGGAGGAGCGCTCCAGCGGCGCCGGCCCGCGGAAGTGCTCGCCCCCACCCCGGTCCGGTACGCGCTCCAGATCGAGCAGGCCGAGCAGGTCGAGGAGTGCGCGTTCGGGATCCATGGGCTCCACTCACCTCGGCGTCGCCGTGCGACAGCCAGTATCGCCAGGCCGCCCCGGGCCATCAACCGAACGGCCCCGAAAGGTGGCCGGGTTGTGCCGCTGACAGGACGCCGGTCCGTGCGGTACCCCGGAGTCACGCCCGGCCGACGATCGGAGGGTCCCATGTTCCACCGCGTCAGCGCGACGCTGTACGGGCGGCGCGCGGTCGTGCTGTGGGCGAGCGCCGCCGTCGTCGTGACGGCCGCCATCGGCGGCCTGGGAGTGGAGAACCGGCTGGTCCACGGCGGGTTCTCGGACCCCGGGGCGCAGTCCTCCCGCGCCGAGCGCCTGGTGGCCGAGCACTTCCCCACCGCCGACGGCGACCTGGTCCTGCTGCTGCGCGGCGCGGGACCGGTCGACTCGGCGCGGATGACCTCGGTGGGCACGGACCTGACCCGGCGCGCGGAACGGGCCCCCGGCGTACGGGCGGCCACCTCGTACTGGACAGCCGGGCACGTGCCCTCGCTGCGCTCCCGGGACGGTTCCACCGGGCTCCTCACCCTCTCGCTGCGCGGTGACGAGGACGACCGGGCGAAGACCGCCGAACGGCTGGTGCCGGACGTCCGGCGGCACGCACAGGGGCTGACGGTGCTGGCGGCGGGCTCCGCCCAGGTGCAGTCGGAGGTCGGCAAGCAGACCGCGCACGACCTGCTGCTCGCGGAGGCGATCGCGACGCCGATCACCCTCGTCCTGCTGCTGCTGGTCTTCGGCAGCGCCGTGGCCGCCGCCCTGCCGCTGGTCATCGCCCTGCTGTCGATCCTGGTGAGCCGGGCGGTGCTCAACGCGCTGGCGGGCGCGGTGCCGATCTCGGTGTACTCGATGAACTCCACCACGGCGCTCGGCCTCGGACTCGCCATCGACTACAGCCTGTTCGTCCTCGCCCGCTTCCGCGAGGAACTGCGCGGCGGCGCCACGGTGCGGGAGGCCCTGGTGCCCACGGTGCGCAAGGCCGGGCGGACCGTCGCGTTCTCCGCGCTCACCGTGGCCCTGTCCCTCGTCGCGCTCCTGGTCTTCCCCCAGTTCTTCCTGCGGTCCTTCGCCTACGGCGGGATCGTGGTGGTCCTCACCGCCGCCGCGGGTGCGGTCTTCGTGCTGCCCGCGCTGCTGGCCGTCCTGGGCCACCGGGTCAACCGCTACGACGTCTTCGCCCGGTGGCGCGGCGCCGCGCCACCCGACGCCCCCGAAGAGGGGCGCTGGTACCGGTTCGCGAGGGCCGTGATGCGCCGCCCCGGCCTCTACGGCGGCGCCGTGGTCGTCCTGCTGCTCCTCCTGGCGTCACCGTTCACACGGGTCTCGTCCGGCCTCTTCGACGACCGCTCGCTGCCCGCCGACTCCCAGGTGCACCGCGCCACGCAACTGCTGCGCGACCAGTTCGACGACGGCGCGCTGGGCACCGTACCCGTGGTGGTCCAAGGCGCCACCGGACCCGCCGTGGACCCCTACGCGCGCGCACTGTCCACGGTGCGGGGCGTCCGCGAGGTGACCGCGTCCACCGGCTCCTACGCGGCGGGCCGCCGGGTCCAGGAGCCGGGCCCGGCGGCATCCGCCCTCGTGGACGGCGACTTCACGCTGCTGTCCGTGGTGTCGACGGTGGAGCAGGACTCGCCCGACGGCACCGAACTCGTCGGCCACGTGCGGAAGGTGGCCCCGCCCGACGGATCCGACGGGGTGTGGGTGGGCGGCCGGGCCGCCGAGGTCAAGGACAGCACCGCGGCCATCGTCCGGGCCACCCCGGCGGCGATCGGCATCGTGGTGGGCCTCTCCCTGGTGCTGCTGTTCCTGTTCACCGGAAGCGTGCTGATGCCGCTGAAGGCCCTGGTGCTCAACACCCTCAGCCTCAGCGCCACGTTCGGGGCGATGGTCTTCGTCTTCCAGGAGGGCCACCTGTCGTTCCTGGTGGGCAGCCCGCTGCACACCGGCACCCTGGACGCGACCATCCCGATCCTGACCTTCTGCGTGGCCTTCGGGCTCTCCATGGACTACGAGGTGTTCCTGCTGTCCCGGATCCGGGAGAGGTACCTGCTCACCGGCGACAACGAGGAGTCGGTGGCCTTCGGCCTCCAGCACACCGGCCGGATCATCACCGCCGCCGCGGTCCTGGTGGCCGTGGTCCTGTTCGTCTTCGCGGTCAGCGGGGTGACGCTGCTGAAGCTGCTCGGCGTCGGCCTCGCCCTGGCGGTGGTCCTGGACGCGACACTGGTCCGCGCCGTACTGGTCCCCGCGTTCATGCGCCTGGCGGGCCGCGCCAACTGGTGGGCCCCCGGCCCGCTGCGCCGCCTCCACGACCGGGCGGGGCTGCGGGAGGAAGGCACCTGACGGGCGAAGAGCCGGGTCGGGGAATGGTCCGGATCTTGGCCAGGCTGGTGCCTGCCCGGCCCGTAGAGGGGCTGCGGCGGCAGGGACTGGGTGCGATCGGGATCGGACGGGGCGAGCGGTTGGCTGCCCGAGTGCCGACACCGGATCGAGGCCGCACGGGCCGTCCCCGTACGGCGGGTCGGTCGGCCGGTTCACCGGCCGCCGCCTGAACCAACAACTCGTACGCGTACCCGGCTCGCCGCGCGGAACTCCCCGCCGCCTTCCCGGTGTTCCGGCCCGTGGGCCGCACGCTGCTTGCTAGCCTCGATCACGGTGACCGCTCCTCACCTGGCCTGCGACGCCGTGGTGTCACGTCCCGGCTCCGGGGACACGTCGGTTCAGCCGTCGCGGCACCGGGCGGGGCGGCCCCGTACCGCCCGAAGGGCGAACCGTACGCAAGGGCGCCCTCCACTGGTACGGCGCCGGTCCGGTCTCTGATGTGACGGAAGGATTTGAGATGCGTTTCGGAGTCTTCATGGCGCCGTTCCACACTGCTCAAGGCCAGAATCCCGTGACCGCCCTCGCGCGGGACGTGGCCACCATCCAGCAGCTCGACGAGCTCGGTTACGACGAAGCCTGGATCGGTGAACACCACTCCGGCGGATCGGAGTTGATCGCCAGCCCTGAGATCTTCATCGCGCACGTCGCGGCCCGGACCACGCACATCAAGCTGGGGACCGGCGTGCTCTCCCTCCCGTACCACAACCCGCTCTGGGTGGCGGACCGCGCGATCCTGCTCGATCACCTCACCCGGGGCCGGTTCATGCTCGGCCTCGGCCCCGGCTCCCTCCCGACGGACGCGGCGATGATCGGCATCGACCCGGTCTCGCAGCGGGCCGCGCTGGAAGAGGACACCGACGTCCTCATCCAGCTGCTCACCGGGGACGAGCCCGTCACCAAGAAGACCGACCGCTACCAACTCGTAGAAGCCAGATGTCAGTTACGCCCCTACTCCAGGCCCTGCTTCGAAGTCGGCGTCGCGGCGATCGCCTCGCCCTCCGGCCCCCGGATCGCGGGCAAGCACGGGCTGGCGCTGCTGTCCATCGGCGCGACCATGACGGGTGACCTGGACCTGCTCGCCGCGCACTGGGACGTGATGGAAGAACGGGCCCAGCAGTTCGGCACCACCCCCGACCGCGCCGCATGGCGACTGGTCGGGCCCGTGCACCTCGCCGAAACGAAGGAACAGGCGTACGCGGACGTCGCGTACGGGCTCGACGACTGGTGCCGCTATCTGCAGTACGAAGCCGCGGTGCCGCACTTCGAGCCCGGCGGCTCGACGCTGAAGGAACGCATCGACTGGATCAACGAGTCCGGTGTCGGCGTCATCGGCACACCGGACGACGCGATCCGGCACATCCGCCAACTCCAGCAGCAGTCCCACGGCTTCGGCTGCTACCTCATGATGGCGCACGAATGGGCGAGGCCGGACGCCACCCGGCGACACTACGAACTGTTCGCGCAGCAGGTCGCCCCGCACTTCCAGGGCAGTCTCGAACGCCTCGACGCCGCACGGTCCCTCGCGGCCGGACGCAGGGAGGCGCTGTACCAGCGCATGGGCGACGCGCTCGACGAGGCGAGGACCCGTCACGACGCCGAGCAGGCGGCCCGAGTCGGCCGCCTCACGGTTCGGGCGCGGACCGGCGAAGGATGACCGAGGACCGTGCACGCACGGGGTCCGCCCCTCCGCCCCGGGCTCCCTTCGGGAGGGGACCGTGGGCAGAGGGGCGGAAGGGGAGGGGGTGAGGTGAGGCGGGCTCAGGTCAGGGCCTGGGCAGGGTGCACTCCTGGCGCTTGAGATCCAGGGTGTTGTCGTCTCCGATGCACGCGGCGATCGCCGCGGTCTGGGTGGCGTACCCGCGTCCCTGGTGGACGGTGGTGACCGTCCCGTCGACCTCGCAGGGGTTGTTCAGTTCGCACTCCTTGCCGTCGCGGTTGCTGGTGCTGTTCACGGCGACGAGCTCCCGGGTCTCGGCGTCGATGACGGGCGAGCCGGAGCTTCCGGGCCGGGTGTCGCATTCCTTCGCGTAGCGGATGGCACGGGTCGATGTGTAGTCGCCCTCCTTGAGGGTCGGGACCACGGCCTCGGCCTGGCACGACCAGACGCTCTCCAGGAAGCTGGACGCCACCTTGATCTTCTGCCCGGGTACGGGCGAGGACGAGGCCAGCGGGAACGCCTCAACCTTGTACTTCTGCTTGATCTCCGCGTACGTGGAGTCCAGTTGTGCCACCGTGATGTCGGTTCCGGTCATCGTGGCGTAGAGGACCCGCCCGGTCACCGGGCCGAGTTCGCGGCCTGCCGGGCTCATGACGGTGCCTTCGACGGGGGCGTTCTTGCCGGTGATCACTTCACCCGGCTTCGGCCGTCCCGCGGGGTGGCAGTGCCCGTTCGTGAGGAGGAGCGCCTTGTCCTCGTCACGGGCGGTGCGGGGGCGGACCAGCGAAGCGGAGCAGTACGGGAGTTTCACGGTTCCCGCCATGTTGCCGGCCGGTCCCGGGGGGCCCGTCCGGTCGGCGGGGAAACCGGCGCAGCTGCCCTTCGCGGGTGTGCCGTCCCGGAAGAAGTCGAGCACCTTGGAGCCGCACGCGAGGTCCTTGGACTTCATGGTGGAGTGCTCCGCGTCCATGACGGTCAGCAGCGATCCGCCGATCTTCTCGTGCATCATCTTGGCCCATACGTAAGGCGTGATGGTTTCGAACTTGTGGCCGGACAGCTGCAGCCGGCTCTTTCCGGGCTTCAAGTTCCACGGCTTGCCCGCGGGCCAGCCGCCGCAGTTCGCGATGCGCTCGTTGTTGAAGTCAGTGGAGAATGGGTACTTCGCCTGCCGTTCCTTCCTTATTCGGACGAGATCGGCATACGTCCGGCCGTCGGGGCTGGCGTTGCACATGAAGGCGTCGTGGGTGAAGCCGTAATTACGCCCCATCTCTCCGAAGCCGAAAGGCTTCCGGTCCGCATTCCGCTGCGTGGAGGTCACCCCTGCTCCGCTGTCCCGGACCTCCATCAACTTTGCGGCTGATCGCTCCCACCGATCCGGTATGGCTTCCAGGTTGGTATCCAGGAGGGCGGCGAATCCTTCCCGTCCGACCTTCTTCTGCAGCTCCTTCAATGCGGATTCGACCTTCTTGGGCGAGGATCCGAACCCGTAGGTGGAGTCCTTTCCGGCCAGCCACTTGAAGAATCGCCGGTATCCGGCGTCGTTTGCGGCTACTTCCGCTTCGATCCCTGCATTCTGACCGACCGGGGACATGACCGAGTCCAGCCACATGCGGTCGACGCGCTTGTCGAACATGGAGCGATAGACCGCGCCCAGCGCCGTCCCGCCGGAATTTCCGTAGAAGTTTATCTTGTTGAAGCCCAGCACCTGCCGGATGCGGTCCATGTCCCGGGAGGCATTCTCCATGCTGATGGAGAGTGCCAGTGCCGGGTCCTTGGCGATGCAGGCGCGCTTCGCATCCGCCCGCATCTCGAACATCTCTTTTTCTGTTTCACTCCCCTGGAATTCAGGCTCATCGCAGGAGATCTGGGCGCTGTAGCCGGTCCCGCGGGTGTCGATGCCGATGAAGTCCAATGTCTCGTTCATGGGCCCCAGACGGCTGCTGAGGAGTTCATGGGCGGACGGGGTGCCGGCCAGACCGGGGCCTCCGGGGTTGCCGAAGAGAGCGCCGGTGCGCTTTCCGGTGGCCTTGACCCTGCTCACCGCGATATCTATCTTCCTGCCCTCGGGCTTGGAGTAGTCCACCGGGACAGGGATGAGTGTGCATTCGCTGCGGTTGTCGTTGCGATTCCAGTCCGACACCGCATCCCGGCAGAGCTCCCACCGCACGCCTTCCGGGGCCGGGGTGGACGCCGCATCGGCGGGAACGGCTGACAGGGTGATCAGCGAGGCGGCAACGCTGATTCCGGATGCAATCGATGGGACGGTCAAATACCGCAAGATGATCTGCACCTCTTCGGTGGGAAACGGCGACGTGGTGGTACGGATGCGGTCCGGCGGGCGCCTCGTGGCGACGGCGCCCGGGAGGGGGCCGAACCGGACAGTCGGCAGGAGGTGTGTCCTCCTGCGCCGCTGCGGGACAAAGACTCGTCTGCGAAAGCCGCCGTCGTCCGTCGGAAATGTTTCAGCCGGCACTCGGTCGCGTATCGGTCGAGGCCGGGAGCGACGGTCAAGTCGGTCGCCGGTGATCTCGGGATGGGCGCCGAGACGCTGAGGAGAGGGTGAGCCGGTCCCGGGCTTCGGCGAACTCGCGCGGGCCGGAGGCTTTGTGGGCGTCGAGGGCTGTCCCGGAAGAGCACGATCGGGCTGCCGAGCCGCTGGTGGCGATCAGCGGGGCGCGGTAGTCGTGCCAGGAGAAGCTCTCGCGTCCGTCGCGCCGACCTTCGTCCCGGCGGGGCCGGTCTAGGTCACTCTGGAGCGGTGGCCGGGTTTGTAGCAGGTCGGCGCGGCGGCGGAGGCTCGCCTGCGGGACTGGCCGCGGACCCGCACGAGTGAGGTCCGGCCCCACTGTGACCAGGTCTTCGCGGGAGCGAGGGGCTCACCGCGTCCCGCAGAACAACGTAGGGAGCCTTTTCCAACTCTGCGGTGATGCAAGCGGTGGGGCACAAAGGGCCTGTGCCCGCGCCCGCGGCGCTCTGCGGAGTCGAGCCGTCATGCCAGTCGTGCCACCACGCGTGTCAGAGGGTGGCCGCCTGCCTCACTCCGGGCGGGAATCCGGTCCGTGACCGGTCCGGGAGGCGCGACTGAGGGGCTCCGTGGCTGCTCCCGGGAGGGCAATTGCCCTCCCGGGAGATCGACTTGGTGCTCTAGAAGAAGCCGAGCTTCTTCGGCGAGTAGCTGACCAGCAGGTTCTTCGTCTGCTGGTAGTGCTCCAGCATCATCCGGTGGTTCTCGCGCCCGATTCCCGACTGCTTGTAGCCGCCGAAGGCGGCGTGCGCGGGGTAGGCGTGGTAGCAGTTCGTCCAGACGCGGCCCGCCTGGATCGCGCGGCCCGCGCGGTACGCGGTGTTGATGTCGCGGGTCCAGACGCCCGCGCCCAGGCCGTACAGCGTGTCGTTGGCCGTGCGGATCGCGTCGTCGAAGTCCGTGAAGGACGTGACGGCGACGACCGGACCGAAGATCTCCTCCTGGAAGATGCGCATCCGGTTGTCGCCCTCGAAGATCGTCGGCTGGACGTAGTAGCCGCCCGCCATCTCGCCGTCGTACTCGACCTGCTGACCGCCCGTCAGGATCTTCGCGCCCTCCTGCTGGCCTATGTCGAGGTAGGAGAGGATCTTCTGGAGCTGGTCGTTGGACGCCTGCGCGCCGATCATGGTGTCGGTGTCCAGGGGGTGACCGGCCACTATCTGCTCGGTGCGGGCGATCCCCGCCTCCAGGAACTCGCTGTAGTGACCGCGCTGGATCAGCGCCCGCGAGGGACAGGTACACACCTCGCCCTGGTTGAGGGCGAACATGGTGAAGCCTTCGAGCGCCTTGTCGCGGAAGTCGTCGTTGGCCGACCAGACGTCGTCGAAGAAGATGTTGGGCGACTTGCCGCCGAGCTCCAGGGTGACCGGCTTGATGTTCTCGGAGGCGTACTGCATGATCAGCCGCCCCGTCGTGGTCTCGCCGGTGAAGGCGACCTTGGCCACGCGCGGACTGGAGGCCAGCGGCTTGCCCGCCTCGGCGCCGAAGCCGTTGACGATGTTCAGGACACCGGGCGGCAGCAGGTCGGCGACCAGGCTCAGCCAGTAGTGGATCGACGCAGGGGTCTGCTCGGCCGGCTTGAGGACCACCGCGTTGCCCGCGGCCAGCGCCGGCGCCAGCTTCCAGGCCGCCATCAGGATCGGGAAGTTCCACGGAATGATCTGGGCGACCACGCCGAGCGGCTCGTGGAAGTGGTACGCGACCGTGTCGTCGTCCAGCTCGCTGAGCGACCCCTCCTGCGCGCGGAGCGCCCCCGCGAAGTACCGGAAGTGGTCGATGGCCAGCGGGATGTCGGCGGCCAGCGTCTCCCGCACCGGCTTGCCGTTCTCCCAGCTCTCCGCGACCGCCAGCTCCTCCAGCTTCGCCTCCATGCGGTCGGCGATGCGGTTGAGGATCGCGGCGCGCGCGTCGGGCCCCGTGCGCCCCCAGGCGGGCGCGGCCGCGTGCGCCGCGTCGAGCGCGCGCTCCACGTCCTCGGCGGTGCCCCGGGCGATCTCGGTGAACGGGCGGCCGTTGACCGGGCTCGGGTTCTCGAAGTACTGCCCCCTGGCCGGGGCGACGTAGTCGCCGCCGATCCAGTGGTCGTACCTGGCCTGGAAGTTGACGATGGCGCCCTCGGTGCCCGGCGCTGCGTAACGGGTCATCTCCGTGCCCTCCCTCGGCCGCCGCCCGCCGTTGGACGGCGCTCGGGCGCGAGGCTAGTGGCGCGGACGTTGCGACACCGTTGCGGCCCTCCGTACGCGAACCGCGGCACCCGACCCTTCGGACCCGCCCCACCCCGCGGACAGTTCGGCGTCCAGCTCCCGGACCCGGGCCAGCGCGGGTGCCCGCTGTCCCGCACCCGCCACCGCGGCGAGCGCCCGCCACACGGGCAGGTCGTCCTCGCCCCACGGGCTGTGCGCCCAGTCGCCCAACAGCCCCGGGTCGCCCCGCGCTATCACCGCCGCCCGCAACTGCTCCTCCACCCGCCGCCGCAGCCGTACGACACCCGGCGCCCTCGACGCGGGCAGCAACGGACCCGCGTACGCCCCGGCTGCGGCCGCGACCGCACCGGAGGCCAGTCGCCGCGTCACCGTCGCGAAGTCCGCGTCCACGGGGACCGTGAACCGGTACGGACGGGAGCGCAGCAGCTCCGGGCCCAGCAGGGCGCGCAGCCGCGACAGTTCGGCGCGCAGGGTCACCGGGTGCGCCGCCTCGTCCTCGTACAGCTCCGACAGCAGCTCGTCCCCGCCCAGCCCGTCCGGACGGTGGGCCAGCAGCACCACGATCTCGCTGTGCCGACGGCTCAGCCGCACCTTGCGGCCCTCGCACAGCAGCAGCGCCTCGTCCCCGCCGAGCGCGTGCAGCCGTACGCCCCCGACGTCCGGGCGCGGCGCGAGGAGCGCCAACTGGGACTCGGCGGCGCGCGCCACCGCCTGGACGAACGCCAGCGAGTGCGGATGCGCCAGCGGATCGCCGCCCGTGATGTCCACCGCGCCGATCAGCCGCCCCGTGCCCGGGTCGTGGACCGGGGCGGCGGCGCACGTCCACGCCTGCACGGGGCGCCTGAAGTGCTCGGCAGCGAAAACCTGTACGGGCCGGTCGACGGCGACCGCGGTCCCCGGCGCGTTGGTCCCGGCTGCCGACTCCGACCAGCGGGCACCCGCGACGAAGTTCATCCGCCCGGCCCTGCGCAGGGTTTCAGGGTGCCCCTCCACCCACAGGAGCCGCGCCCGCGCGTCACAGACGGCCAGCAGATGACGGCCGTCCATGGCGTACGGAGCGGTGAGTTCCCGTATGACCGGCATGACCCGCGCCAACGGGTGCTCGTCGCGGTACCGCCCGATGTCGTCCTCGTCCAGCTCCACCTGCGCCGTGCCGTCCGGGCAGACCAGGGCCCGCGCGGAGCGCCGCCAGGACGCGGCGACCACCGGCCGCACGGGCCGCTCCACACGGCCGGACGCGGTGAACGCCTCGTGCGCGCGCAACAGTTCGCCGCATCTGCGCACCGGATCGGCACCGGCCTCCAGGGCCACCCACGCTTCGCTCACTTCGCCCTCCAGGGTCCCGGACATCGTGACCCCGGGCGGGCGGCCCGGCAAGAACGCCGACGGGCGCCGACGGGCGCCGACGAGGGCCGACGGGGGCGACCGCCCGGGGCGCGAGCGGCGACCGTCAGGCGAAGTTGACGAGCCGGATGTACCGCGTCCAGTCCCAGGACGGCCCGGGATCGGTGTGGTCCGAACCGGGCACCTCGTGGTGCCCGATGATGTGCGCCCGGTCCTTCGGAATGCCGTACCGGTCGCAGACGGACGCGGTGAGAGCCGCGGACCGCTCGTACATCGCGTGGGTGAAGTACGAGGGCCGGTCCACCCAGCCCTCGTGCTCGATGCCGATGCTGCGCGTGTTGTAGTCCCAGTTCCCGGCGTGCCAGGCGATGTCCTTCTCGCGCACGCACTGTGCGACGTAGCCGTCCGACGAGCGGACCACGTAGTGGGCGGAGACCTTCCTCGCGGGGTTCTGGAAGATCCCGATCGTGTCGGGGAACGTCTCCTGGGTGACGTGGACGACCACGTACCGCACCGGATACGCGGAAGGGCGGCTGGACACCGTGAAGTTGCCGGTCGCGGCCGGGGTCCAGTGCGCGTCGGGGTAGTCGACGGCGAGCGTCGACGCGCCGCTGCGGGCCGCCCTCACGGCCTGGGGCGGGTGCGGGAAGGGACCGGGGCGCACAGGCGCCGCGGCGAGGGCGGACGGGGCCGCGAAGCCCGCCGTGGCGGTCGCCGCGAGGCCGGCCGCGGCGCCCTTGAGGAGCCTTCTGCGGTTCATGGGCACTCCTGAGTGGGGGGAGGAACAGGGCTGCGCACGAGCGGTGGGTGACGGGCGTGACCATGATGCTCCGCGTCCGAAAGGGTGTCGATGGGACGGACGCCCGCCGCGGGCGCACTATCGTGGGGGCCATGTCCGTCCCCGAGTTGATCCGCATCGTCTCCCGCGACTCGCCCATGGCCCTGGCCCAGGTCGAGCGTGTCCGCGCCGAGCTGGCCGCCCTGCACCCCGGCGTCGCCACCACCGTCGTCCCGGTCAAGACCACCGGCGACAAGTGGATGGGCGACCTCTCCCAGGTCGAGGGCAAGGGCGCCTTCACCAAGGAGGTCGACGCCGCGCTCCTCGCCGGAGAGGCCGACCTCGCCGTGCACTGCGTGAAGGACGTGCCCGCCGACCGCCCGCTGCCCGCGGGGACGGTCTTCGCCGCGTTCCTCAAGCGCGACGACATCCGCGACGCCCTGATCCACCCCGGTGGCCTCGGCCTCGACGAGCTGCCTGCGGGCACCCGCATCGGCACCAGCGCGGTGCGCCGCATCGCCCAACTCGCCGCTTCGCACCCGCACCTGGAGTGCGTACCGATGCGCGGCAACGCCAACCGCCGCCTGGAGAAGCTCACCGCGGGCGAAGCGGACGCGCTGCTGCTCGCCGCCTCGGGGCTTGAGCGGATCGGTCGCACCGACGCCATCAGCGAGGTGCTGTCGGTGGAGGCGATGTGCCCGCCCATCGGAGCCGGGATCCTCGCCCTCCAGTGCCGCCAGGACGACACGGACACCATCGACGCGGTCAGCGGCCTCGGCGACCCCGCGACGTGGCGCGAGGCCACCGCCGAACGGATGTTCCTGCACGTGCTCCAGGGCCACTGCAACAGCCCCATCGCGGGATACGCGCACTCGGAGCGCGGCGGTGACCTCTCGCTGCGCGCCAAGGTGTTCACGCCGGACGGCAAGACCGTGCTCAACGCCCACGAGTGGGCGGGGCGGCTCGACCCCGCGACCCTGGGGACCTCGGTGGCGGTGGCGCTGCTGCGCCAAGGGGCACGGGAGTTGATCGACTCGATCCCGCACTGACGGCGCGCGCCCTCACCGCCCGGCTCTTCGAGGAGCAGGCGGTTCCGGAGGGGTGGGCGGCTCCGGAGGAGCGGACGGTTCCGGAGGGGCGGGCGTTCAGAACGGGGGCGCGTCCGGGTAACGGGGCGTCCTGTTGACGCCCTTCAGGAGGTCGATCGTCCGCTCGTGGGTGTCGCCCACCCGGTCAATCACCCGGACCCTGACGTAGACCGTCTCGACCTCCCGCAGCGCGGGCTCGGTGAACCACCCCAGGAACATCAGCCCCTGTCCCGGAATCGGGCGGCCCGTTCCGATGAAGTCCAGCCAGAAGTCCTCGCGGGCCACCAGACCGCGCCTGACGATCAGTTGATCGGTCTCCTGGCTGGAGAGCCAGCGCGAGGCGTCCTCGGCCCCCTGTGCGCGGGCCGAGGACGTGAAGACCACCCAGTACCCCATGTCGGTGACCGTCGCCACGTCCTGCGCCCCGTTGAACAGGTGGCACGCCCAGGCGAGCCGCCCCTCCGGAGCCACGTCCGCCACCGTGCGGCCGAAGTGGCCGAGCACGGGGCGGACGGTCCTGGCGTACTGGGCCCGTGCCAGCGCCGCGCCCGACGTCGCTATCAGCGCCGCCGTCGCACTCTGGAGGTCCATCAGCCGGAACCGCCACGGCCAGTCGCGCACCGTACGGGCGGAGAGGTTCTCGCGGACGACCGTGTAGGCGAAGAACAGCAGGGCCAGGACGACGAGCGCCAGCAGGAGGCGCGAGAACAGTCCGCTACGGTGCACCACGCGTTGTGCGGACTCCATGGAACGCCTCCTCATGAGGTGCCGACGATTCGTAACGCGAGCCGTAGGAGGCCCCCTGGCCGAGGCTGCTCCGGGCCGTCTCCCTCAGGTGCCGGTGCGGGCCGCCCGGACAGGACGGCCACTCCTGGTGCAGGGCGCCCGCGGTGGTGAAGCCGAACGGGAGCAGCTGGAGCGCGGGCACCGGCACGTCCGCGTTGCACCGACTGTGTCCGTCCCCCCGCTGTCGTACCGCGTGCGTCGAACGGTAGGGGTGGGAGCGGTGGCGCGGAAGTGGCCCGTACGCGCCGCAGACGCCCCGGTACGCGGCGAGGGCGCCCCTGCGGGCGCCGTCGCCGCGGGGAGGGGCGGCCGTCAGCCGTCGGCGTCGTTCAGCACGCTCGCCAGCGCTGCCGCCGCGTCAGGGTCCGAGGGACCCGCGGGAACCCAGCGCCCGCGCTCCTTGCGGTACGGCCACCAACGCCCGTCCCTTCCGAACCGCACCTGCGCCCGGCCGTCCGCGACCGTCCAACGGTTCTTGACGCCCTTCAGCTCAGGACGCTCGTCGGCCTCCCAGGACTCGACGGCCCCGGCGATGCGGGCCCGCGCCCGCGCCAGGGTCTCCTCGTCGGGCGTCCACTCCTCCTCCAGCACACCGAGCGAAACCGCCCCGCCGTACCGCCAGGCGCGCACCGCCAGGTCGAGGTCGCCGCGCTGACGCCCCGTACCTTCCGCGAGGCGCCCCGCGGCACGTGCGTCCGCACCGGAAGCGGCCAGCCGCACCGCGTCCTGCGCGACCGTCAGCTCCTCCTCGACGGGCCGGCGGTCGTGACCGGGCGCCAGGGCCTCCGCCAGCAGGCGCCGCGCCAGCACCGCCGCGCCACCGGCCAGGAACTCCAGTGCGTCCGCCTCCACTCCGGGTGCGGGCTCGGTCTCCGTGTCCAGCGAGGGCGGCTGCCCCGCACTGTCGGGCAGCGGCGGCGCGTCGGGCAGCGGCGGAAGGATGTCCCGCGCGGCGAACGCCTCGTCGGCCCGCACCCCCGCGGGGACCCGCGAGGCCCCGCCCACGGGCTCGCCGCCCGCCTCCGGGCCCTCGGCGCCGTCCGCGCCGGACCGTGCGCCCCGGGCCGCGCTGCGCTCCTGGAGGTCGTCCAGCAGCGCGCGCTCACTCCTGCCCCGCATGAGCAGCAGCACGAAGGGATCCTGGTCCAGCAGACGCGCCACCTGGTAGCAGAGCGCCGCGGTGTGCGGACACAGGTCCCAGGCGTCGCAGTCGCACTCCGGTTCGAGGTCGCCTATCCCGGGCAGCAGTTCCACGCCCGCGGCCAGTGCGTCCTCCACCAGGTGCGGCGGCATCTCGCGGTCGAGGAGCGCCGCGATGTGCCCGGCCCGCTCCACCGCCATGTCCAGGAAGCGGTCCCACTCCTCGTCGCTCAACTGCTGGAGCAGTACGTCGCCGCGCTGCGACGAACCGTCCCTGTCCCGCACCACGGCCGTGACCCGGCCAGGCCTGACCGACACCGCACCCACCCTGCCCTCGCGGGCGAACCTCCGGCCCTTCTTGAGCTGGTCGCCCTCAAGCGCCGTGTCCTCCAGCGCCTTCAGCCACGCCTGTCCCCACCAGGTCTGGGCGAAACCGCGCCCCTGTGCGGGCGGCAGCGCGGGAAACACCCGCTCCATCCCGTTCTCGAAACCCTCGCTCATCGGGCGCCCCCTCGCAGCTCCACCAGTTCCGCCAGTTCGGCGTCGGTCAGTTCGGTCAGCGCGGTCTCCCCACCGCCCAGTACGGCTTCGGCCAGCTCGCGCTTGCGCGCCAGCATGTCCGCGATGCGGTCCTCGATCGTGCCCTCGGCGATCAGCCGGTGCACCTGGACCGGCTGGGTCTGCCCGATGCGGTACGCCCGGTCGGTGGCCTGCGCCTCGACGGCGGGGTTCCACCACCGGTCGTAATGCACGACGTGCTCGGCCCTGGTCAGGTTCAGCCCCGTGCCCGCCGCCTTCAACGAGAGCAGGAACACCGGCGCCTCGCCGTCCTGGAAGCGCCGCACCATGGCCTCGCGCTCGGCGACCGGCGTGCCGCCGTGCAGGAACTGTGTCGGAACGCCGCGCACCGCCAGATGCCGCTCCAGGATCCGCGCCATGCCCACGTACTGGGTGAAGACCAGCACGCTCGACCCCTCGGCCAGGATGGTGTCCAGCAGCTCGTCCAACAGCTCCAGCTTCCCCGACCGGTCGGGGATCCTCGGCTGCTCCTCCTTGAGGTACTGCGCCGGGTGGTTGCAGATCTGCTTCAGCGCGGTCAGCAGCTTCACCACCAGGCCGCGCCGGGCGAAACCGTCCGACTCCGCGATCTCGGCGAGCGTCTCGCGCACCACCGCCTCGTACAGTCCCGCCTGTTCCTTGGTCAGCGAGACGGCGCGGTCGGTCTCCGTCTTGGGCGGCAGCTCGGGCGCGATGCCCGGGTCGGACTTGCGCCTGCGCAGCAGGAACGGCCCGACCAGGGAGGCCAGCCGGGCGGCCGCGGCCGGATCCGCGCCGCCCTCCACCGCCTGCGCGTAGCGCGTGCGGAACGCGGACAGCTTGCCGAGCAGACCGGGAGTGGTCCAGTCGAGGATCGCCCACAGCTCGGAGAGGTTGTTCTCCACCGGAGTGCCGGTCAGGGCCACCCGGGCGCGGGCCCCGATGGTGCGCAGCTGCTTGGCGGTCGCGGAGTACGGGTTCTTGATGTGCTGCGCCTCGTCGGTGACGACCATTCCCCAGGGGACCTCGGCCAGCCGCTCGGCGTCCAGCCGCATCGTGCCGTACGTGGTGAGGACGAACTCCCCGTCCGCCAGGTCCGTCAGGCCGCGCGAAGGGCCGTGGAAGCGCCGCACGGGCGTGCCGGGCGCGAACTTCTCCACCTCCCGCTGCCAGTTGCCCATCAGGGACGTCGGACAGACGACCAGTGTGGGACCCGCGGCGGACGGCACGGTCTGCCGGTGCAGGTGCAGCGAGATGAGCGTGATGGTCTTGCCGAGCCCCATGTCGTCGGCGAGGCAGCCGCCGAGCCCCAGCGAGGTCATCGTGTTGAGCCAGTTCAGCCCCCGCAGTTGGTAGTCGCGCAGCGTCGCGGCGAGCGCGGCGGGCTGGTTCACGGACTGCGGCCCGCCCTCGGGATCGGCCAGCATGTCCCGCAGCCGCGCCAGCCATCCGGTGGGCGCGACGGCGACCTGCCGTCCGTCCACCTCTGTCGTGCCCGTCAGGACGGCCGAGAGCGCGTCGATCGGCGTGACCTTGCGGTCCTGGTCCTCGCGGGCGCGCCGCGCCTCCTCGGGGTCGATCAGCACCCACTGGTCGCGCAGGCGCACCACGGGGCGGCTCGACTCGGCGAGCCGGTCCAGCTCCGCGCGGGTGAGCTGCTGGTCGCCCAGCGCGAAGCGCCAGTTGAAGGCCAGCAGGGCGTTTGCCGACAGGAAGGAGGGCAGGCCGGACTCGGCCTGCCTGAACCGGCCGGTGCCGTCCCCGTCGCCGTCCCGCATGAGGTCGGGTTCGCCGCCGGGCGGGCCGATCACGGCGTGCGCGGTGAGGCTGCGCGCCAGCCCCTTGGGCCAGTGCACCTGCACACCCGTCGCGGCCAGGGCGCGGGACGCGCTGCCGAGGAGTTCGGTGACCTCCTCGTCCGCCAGTTCCAGGGCGTCCGGAACGGCGGCCGACAGCAGCGGGGCCAACGGGGCCCAGGCGCGGGCGGCGCGCCGCAGCGCGAGCAGTGCGTCCAGCCGGGCGCGCGGACCGAACCCCTGCGCTCCGCCCCACACTTCGGCCGCGTCGGCCACGAGGGTCGCGTCGCTGACGCTGTGGATCTGGAGTACGGCACGGAAGCCGGGCACCGCGCCGTACGCATCCGCTTCCACCCCACCCTCCGCGCCGCTGTCCGATGCGAAGAGACCGGGGATTTCCATGCGCAGGGACAGGCGTACCCCGGCGTCGTGGCCCGCGGCCACGTCGGCGGCCCAGGCCCGCTGCTCGGGCAGGTGCTGGGGCGGGGTGGCGGCGAAGGCGGGGGATCCGGTCGCGAGCGGCGCGGCGGGCGTACGGGGCAGGCCGTCGGCCACGGCGTCCAGGAAGGCGCGCAGCAGCTCCACCTGTTCGGGCAGGAGCACGGGCCCGTCCTGTCCGGCGGGACCGCCCAGGCCGTCCGCGCCGAGCGGCACGGCGTGCGCCGAGGGCGGCATGGACGCCGCGAGGGTGCGGATCCGGTCCAGGTCGTCGGCCGAGAGCGGCCCGAACCGCCAGGCGTCGTGGTCCGTCGCCGTGAGCCCCGGCAGGAACAGCCCGCGCGCGGCGAACTGCAGGGCGAGGACGGAGGCCGCGCCCCAGAAGGCGGTCGCGGGGGAGGAGCCCCGCGCGGCGCGGGCCCGCGTCAGGACGGGCAGGGCGTCGGGAGCGGGGACCATCAGGGCCCGGACGGTGGTGGTCGTGGCGTCGGCCGAGACGACCGTCAGTTCCTCGACGGTGCCGGGGCCGACGGGGGGTTCGGTGCCGTCGGGGTGCCAGAAGGCGATCTGACCGGCGCGGGGCGGGTCGGACGGCAGGAAAACAGCGGAACAGCGGGAGAGTTCGGCGATCTCGGCGAGGCCGGCGGGCGGGAACCTGTGCACGGAGATGGTGATTCCTCAAACTTGACTACTCGAACCGGAGCGGCCGAGGATAACTCAAGAGGCGCCGTTCCAGGCGTCGCCGTAGCGTGACCTGTGTCACTGCCCGCTGGAAGCTCGCTGTCGCTGCGCGGAACCGGGCGGCTCGCGCATGCGTTCTCCCAGCAGGGAGCGGCACGGGCCGCGAAGGAGGCGTCGAAGATGTCGAACAGGGCGAAGATCGCAGTGGGCGGAGTGGCCGTAGGGCTCCTCCTGATGCCACTGATCGGATTCTGGCTGTCGCTGCTGGTGGTGATCGGTATCCCGACGGCGGCCTATCTGATGCTGGACCCGTCCCAGCGCCGCAGGCTGCGCAGGGTCAGCAAGCGGGAGCTGGGCCGCTGAGCACCGCTGGGCGACGAGCCGCCCGCGGAACCGCACGGCCCGCTGGAACGTGCCTGACGTTGCTGCGCCACCGTCCGGTCCGGCAGCCCGGCCGGGCTGCCGGACCGGACACCCCGACGGTCAGAACGCAGGAGCCGCGGGAACTGCCGGAGCGGTCAGGGAGCAGGAGTTGACCACGTCACCATTCCTGGGCCTGGGCACCGTCCGGTCCGAGGGCGGCGTACGGTCCCGCTCCACCCAGCGCGTCAGCGCCGTGAACGCGGACCGGTAGCACGGCAGGATCGGCCGGAGCCGGTCAGGAAAGGCGTCGTACAGCCCGTCGGCATGAGTGCCGCCCTCGACGGTGTAGTAGCGGTGCAGCCGTCCGCGCCCTTGGCCGTCGATCATCCTGGCGTACACGTCGGAGTCGGTACGGATCGGCAGCAGCGCGTCCAGATCGCCGTGCAGCGTGATCAGCGGCTTGCCGATGCGGCCCGTCAGCGCGATCTTCGCCACCGCTCGCCGGACGGATGCGGGACGCGAACGGTAGTCGTACGCCGCGTCCGAAGGGCACGCCGTGAAGATCTCGGCGGGAGTGGAACCGGCCGACACTCCGGGGCACTTCGGGTCGTACGAAGGGTCCAACTCCGCGCGGAAGATCTTCTGCGTGAGCCCCCAGTAGACGCTCTCGTGGTAAGGCCACAGGAACGTCGAGTCCGCCGCGAACCCCGCCGCGACCAGATCCGCGTCACCCGCCGCACCGAGCGAACGCGCCACCGTCACGGGCAGCACCGTGAGCGGACTGGGCCCCCGGGCGGTCCAGAGGGTGCCCTCCCAGTCCACCCCGCCGTCATAGAGTTCGGGACGGTTCTCCAACTGCCAGCGGGTCAGATAGCCGCCATTGGAAATGCCCGTCATATAGGTCCGGCGCGGCGCCGTCCCGTACCGCTGGCGCACCACCTTCTTCGCGGCGCGCGTCAGCTCGGTCACCCGGGAGTGCCACTCGACGACCGCGTCCCCGGGCCGGGCACCGTCGGTGAAGAAATCGGGGCCCGTATTGCCCTTGTCGGTCGACGCGTACGCGTACCCCTGCGCCAGCACCTGGTCGGAGATGAGCGTGTCCGTGGAGTACTGCTTGCGGGTCCCCGGCGCGCCGGTCACCACCAGCCCGCCGTTCCACCGCTCCGGCAGCCGGATCACGAACTGTGCGTCGTGCTGCCAGCCGTGCGTGGCGTTGAGGCGCGAAGAGTCGGGAAAGTAGCCGTCGATCTGCACTCCCGGCACACCGGACGGATTCCGCGTGCCCTTGGCCGAAAGGCCCGCCTGATCGGCCATGTCGGTGTACGGAGTGCCCGCCAGCCCCGCGGTCGTCAGATCACCGAGACAGGCCGACCGCTGGTGCTCAGCCCCCGGAACGTCCAACCGGGTGTGGCGACCGCACGGCCCGTCGTCGTACGGACCGGTGGGCGTCCGGGCGTCCGCGGGGCCGACGAGCGTCACCCCCATCAAGAGCGCGGTGAGAATCGGAACGCCTGACGACAGACGCATACGGGGCCTCCGGGGAACTGCGGGGAAGGGCGGTCGGCGGCCCATCGTGCTGCCGCCCTCCCGTCGCGGCCATGGGGCCGACCCACACGGAACGGACCCCCGCCATGTGGTCAGTGCGCCCCTGCCGCGAGCCCCTCAGGCGGGGCGCACGGCGATCCTGTCCAGGCCCTCCAGCAGGCCCGGCAGTTCGGCGCCGCGCCCCACGGGAAGCACCTGGCCCGGCTCCTCGTCCAACAGGACGAACGCGATGTCGTCGGTCCTGGCCACCATCGACCAGCCAGGTCCGTCGGCGCGCAGCGTCCGCGCCCCGCCGGGCGCGAAGCTGGAGCGGACCCGACCGGGCGGAGGAGGCACGTCCACATAGGCGTGCGCCTCGGCCAGGACGCGCCGGATCCCCTGCCGGGCCCCGGATCCCTCCGGCGCCGCGTCCGCCGGTTCCTCGTCCGCGGCGTCCGACTCGTTCGCCGGGCTCCGGCCGTCCGCCGCGCTCTCCTCGGCCGCAGCACCCGCGCCGACTGTTCCGTCCGGCACGTCGAACGCGTCGTCGCCGAGCTGTTCGCGCCACGCCGACCATTCCAGGGCGATCTCGTCGGCGCCGAGCCGCCGCTGGGCTGGACCCCAGGCCTCCGTGTCAGGCGGCACCAGAGGCGCCCGTCCGCCGCTCTCCGGCTCGGGGGCGGGATCGTGCGGGGCGGGCACACCGGGCGCCGAGACCGCCACCGCCAGGGGCCAGCCCGGCAGCGCGGCGACCACCGTACGGTCGGGCGGGGACAGCTCGTGCTCCATCCCGCAGTCCCAGGCCGCGATGGCGACCGCGACCAACGAGACGTCGTCGACGACCACGGTCCAGCGCGCGCCCGCCCCGTCCTGGCCGATGACGAGGCCGTAGCCGTCGGCGTACGGTTCGAGGCCGAGCGCCGCGCACGCCTGCGGATAGTCGTCACCGAGCACGCTCGGGAACTGCGCGGGCGTGAGCAGCACGGCGGTCAGCACATAGAGCGCGTCGTTCTCGTCCGCCTCGTCCGTCCCGGTCACGGCGCCCTCCCCTTCGATCGTCTGTCGGCGCACCCTAACCAGTGGGTAACACCGGCGTCGAGGGTCAGACGGCGGGCAGTCCCAGCAGGTCCCTGGCCACCTTCTGCGGCGACTCGTTCCGCTCGCGGGCCAGGGAGATGACCGCACGACAGGCCAGTTCATTGATGCCGAAGACCATCGCGTTGGGATCCACCCATCCCGTCGCCTCCTCCATCCGGTCCTCGTCGTCCTCGATGCAGGCCACCACGTAGGCGGACGCCGCCTCGAAGAGGTTGTGCTGCGGATGCGGATCCCGACTCGCGGCGCGCGCCTTGGCCGATTCCCTCCACCGCTGGATTCTGGCTAACACACGGATCACCTCTTCCTGGCTCTTCTGACGGGGCGATGCTGGGCGGCGCGGCTGCCGATCTTCCAAGTCTGCACCCGCGGGGCCGGATTGGAGCTCAGCCGTCGTGGACGGCCAGCACCAGGAAACGGTCGTCCTCGTCGACGTACGAGGTCATCCGCCAGCCGGAGGCGGCGAGCAGCGGCCCCAGACGGTCCTCGGCGCGCAGATCGTCCGGGGTGATCCGACGGCCGTGCCGCGCCGCGAGAGCGGCCCTGCCGATGGGGTGGAAGAGCGCCAGCAGCCCGCCGGGCCGCACCACGCGCGCCAGCTCCCGCAGGTTCTCCTCGGGCTCGGGCAGGTGCGAGATCAGTCCGGCCCCGAACACCGCGTCCAGCACCCCCGAGCGCAGCGGCAGCCCGCTCACGTCGGCCAGGAGCAGCCGGCCGCTCAGGTGCCGCCCCGCACGTACCGCCTCCGCCAGCATCTCCGGCGTCAGGTCCGCGCCGATCACCGTGCCCTGCGGGCCGACCGCGGCGCGCAGGGCGGGCAGCGCGCGGCCCGTGCCGCAACCCGCGTCGAGCACCGAGTCCCCGGGGCGCAGACCGAGGGCGCCGACCGCCGCCGTGTACGCCGGGCCGTCGTCGGGGAAACGGCTGTCCCAGGTGGCCGCCCTGGTGCCGAAGAACTCCTGTACCTGTGTGGGGTCATCGCTCATGGCGTGATCTTCCCCCACCGAGGGGACCACGGATACGGCCCCGACGGGTCCGACGGCCCCGCGTCCGCGCTCCGCCCGCCCCGGCCCGTATCCGCACCCGTACACACCCGTACGCACCCGCATTCGGATCCACCGGCGGGCACGTTAGGCCTCGGCGCGGTCGTCCTGGGCCGTATCTCTGTCATGTTCCATCCGCTTTCGAACTGCGCCCCCGTCGCGCGCCCCCCGGCGCACTAGCGTCCCTGGGCCATGGAGCACGCCACGCAGTACGCCATGCGACACCTCGATTCCCTGGGTCACCTGGACCACGCCGCCTACGGCTGGCTCACCCCCGTCCTGTCCTACGGCATGGCTGCCGTCGGAGCGGCCCTCGGGCTGCGCTGCACGGTGCGGGCGCTCGCCGCCCAGGGCCGCTCCCGCCGCAACTGGCTGATCACGGCGGCGTCAGCGATCGGCACGGGCATCTGGACCATGCACTTCGTCGCCATGCTCGGCTTCGCCGTCGGCGGCACCGAGATCCGCTACGACGTCCCACTGACGTTACTGAGCCTGCTCGTCGCCATGCTCGTCGTCGGCGCGGGCGTCTTCGCCGTCGGATACGGGCAGGGGCGCACCCTGGCGCTGTGCCTCGGCGGACTCACCACGGGACTGGGCGTCGCCAGCATGCACTACCTGGGCATGGCCGCGCTGCGCCTGCACGGACAGGTCGAGTACGACGCCCTGCTCGTCGCGCTCTCCGTCGTCATCGCGGTGGTGGCAGCGACCGCGGCCCTATGGGCGGCGCTCAACATCGAGGCACCCTTCGCCGTCGTCGGTGCCTCCCTCGTCATGGGCGCGGCGGTGAGCAGCATGCACTACACCGGCATGCTCGCCGTCGGAGTGCGCGTCACCCCTTCGGGCAGCCCGCCGGCCGGGGCCACGGCGATGCAGTTCATCTTTCCCCTCGCCGTCGGTCTCGGCTCCTACCTCTTCCTGACAGCGGCGTTCGTCGCACTGTCGCCGACCGCGCGCGAGCGCGCCGCGTACGCACGAGCCGGACAGGACGACCGCACCGAACAGCCCGCACCGTCCGAACAGCCCGCACCGTCCGAACGGGCCCAGCAGACCGAACGAGTCCGACGGGCCGGACAGCCGGCCACCGGACCGGCCACCACTCCGTAGATCGCAGAGGCCCATGCCGATAACCCACTTCCCTCCGGACGCCGAACCACCGTCCCCTCCGGAAACCCCGGCACGCGGCCGCCGCGCACACGCCGGTCCGCGCGCACACGAACCCACTGCCCTCCCTGACCAGGGGGCGCCCCGCAGACGGGGCAGGCTGCGACCCCGCACCGTACGAGCCAAGATCATTTCGCTGCTCACGGTGCCCGTCGTCTCCCTGATCGCACTCTGGGGCTTCGCCACGGTCACCACCGCACAGGACCTCACCCGTCTCAACCGGCTGCAACGCACCGACGAGACCGTTCGAGCCCCCGTGGCGGCAGCCGTCACCGCCCTCCAGGCCGAACGCCGCGCCGCCGTGCGCCAGTCGGCTGCCCCCGGCGCGTCGAACGCCGCCGCACTCGCCCAACACACCGCACGCACCGACGAAGCACTGGCCCGACTGATGCTCGACCCCACCCACACGGTCGCCGACTCCAGCCCCCTCCCCAAGGACACCGCAGAGCGGCTCGACGACTTCCTGGCCCGTACGGAAGGGCTGCGCGCCCTGCGCGGCGAGCTGAAGCGACTGAAGTCTCGCGATGACGAATCCAGCCCGTCCCGTACGGAGCAACCGTTCCGCACGGAGCGCCCCTCCCGTGCGGAGCAGCCCTCCAGTACAGAGCAACAGGACGACGACTCCCCACAGCGCGGCGGTCCGTCGCCCGACGACACCTACGGCCAGTACACCGCCGCCGTCACAGCGGCCTTCGCGGTGACCGGATCCCTCGCCACGGAACGCGGTGCCCACGCGCGCGTGCTCGTCGACTTCGGCAGAGCGGCCGAACTCCTCTCCCGGGAGGACGCCCTGCTGTGCGCGGCAGCCCTCACCGGAACGCTGGACGGACAGCGGCTGCGTGACTTCACCGGAGCCGTGGAAGCCCGCCGGACCCTGATCGAGGCCACAGCGCCCGACCTGCCGGGCCAGGCCCGCGCCGACTGGCGGCGCCTGGCGGGACAGGACGCCCAGACACGGCTGTTGACGGCAGAGGACAAGATCCTCGCCGCGCCCGCCGGCACCCGCGCGGCACGCGCCGTACCGCCTGCCCGGTGGAACACCTCCGTGGCAGCGGTACGGGACGGCATGCGCGCGATCGAGTCCCGCGCTGCCCGCCCCTCGACCGATCCGCTGAAGGAGGCCGTCCTCGCCCCCTCCGGAGCCGCCGTGCTGCTGGGCCTCGCGGCCGTCCTGGCCTCGCTCGTGATCTCGGTGAGCATCGGTCGCACCCTCGTCGTCGAACTGGTCGAGCTGCGCAACAGTGCCCTGGAGATCGCCCGCCGCAAGCTCCCCCGCGCCATGGCCGGGCTGCGCGGCGGAAACTCCCTGGACATCGACGCGGAGGCCCCGACGGGGCCCCCGGCCCAGGACGAGGTCGGACAGGTCGGCGAGGCACTGACCACCGTCCACCGCGCGGCGCTGACCGCCGCGGCGGAGCGAGCCGAACTGGCCGACGGCGTCGCGGGCGTCTTCGTCAACCTAGCCCGCCGCAGCCAGGTACTCGTCCACCGCCAGCTCAGCCTCCTCGACTCCATGGAGCGCCGCACGGAGGACCCGAACGAACTCGGCGACCTCTTCCGCCTCGACCACCTCACCACCCGCATGCGGCGCCACGCCGAGAGCCTGATCATCCTGTCCGGCGCCGCACCGGGCCGAGCCTGGCGCCTGCCGGTGTCCCTCACCAACGTCGTACGGGCGGCCGTCTCCGAAATCGAGGACTACACGCGCGTGGAGGTGCGCCCGCTTCCGGAGAGCGCACTCGTCGGTACGGCCGTCGCCGACCTCACCCACCTCCTCGCCGAACTCATCGAGAACGCCACCCAGTTCTCCCCACCCCACACCAAGGTCCGCGTCGTCGGCGAACCCGTCGGCCACGGCTACGCCCTGGAGGTCGAGGACCGAGGGCTCGGCATGGGCGAAGAGGCCAGGGCCGCGGCCAACCACCGGATCGCGCACTCCGACGAGCTCGACCTGTTCGAAAGCGACCAGCTCGGACTGTTCGTGGTCAGCAGGCTGGCCGCGCGCCACGGTGTCAAGGTCCAGCTGCACCCGTCGCCGTACGGCGGCACGACCGCTGTCGTACTGATCCCCACCGGGCTGTTGCAGAGCGAGCCCGCCCCGACCGGACAACACCGCGCACCGCCCGCCGCGACCGCCACACCGCCGACTGCCCTCGCGCACGGCACGGCCTCTTTGAAGAGCGCAAGCCCGAACGGTGCGGCCGAGGACGGGACGGCCTTGAACAGCATCGCTTCGAATGGCATCGCTTCGAACGACACCGCCTCGAACGGCACGGATCCGAACGGTACGGCTCCGATTGCCGAAGCTTCCGATAGAGGGACCGTTCCTCCCCTCCCGCCCCTCCGTGCCGCCGCCCCGCACGTCCCGAGCCCCCGCGCCCCGTATCCGCACGGCCCTGTGCCGCGCGATCCCGCTCCACGCGGCCTCGTCCCGCCCGACGACGGCCCGGCCCCGGACCTCGGCGACCCGCTTCCGCGCCGCGTACGACAGGCCAGCCTCGCTCCCCAACTGCGCGTCGCACCAACGAAACAGGCCCCTGCCGGCCAAACGGCGTCCCCGGGCCCGTACGCCCAGGGCGGCCCACCGGCACGCACCCCGGAGCAGGCCAGGGACCGCATGACGGCCTACCGCGCGGGCTGGCTCCGGGGCGCCGCCCTCGCGCCACCTCCCCGCAGCGCCGACGGTCCGGGCGGCGACGCCGACGCGGCCGATGAAGGAGACCGGACATGACCGACCACCCGAGGACCACCACCGCCCAGCGCCCAGGCGACCTCGACTGGCTCCTGGACGACCTAGTGGCACGTGCCACGGAAGTCCGGCACGCGGTCGTGCTCTCCAACGACGGGCTGGCCGTCGGAGCCTCCGCGGGACTGGGCCGCGAGAACGCCGAACACCTGGCGGCCGTCGCGTCCGGCTTCCACAGCCTCGCCAAAGGGGCGGGACGACACTTCGACGCGGGCGACGTACGGCAGACGCTGGTGGAGATGGACGACGGCCTCCTGTTCGTCGCCGCCGCGGGAGACGGGTCCTGCCTGGCGGTACTGACCACGATCGCCGCCGACATCGGCCTGGTCGCGTACGAGATGGCACGCCTCGTCAAACGGGTGGGCGAGCATCTGTACACCGCGCCCAGACGGCCGGGCGCATGACCGTCCCCACGGACGGAACGGCAGGCGGGAACGGTACGGAAGGCACCCGCTGGTACGACGCGGACGCGGGCCCGCTGGTCCGCCCGTACGCCATGACGGGCGGCCGCACCGGAGCGGGGCCGGGACAAACGCGGTTCGACCTGATCGCGCTCGTCTCCCCCGACCTGTCCCAGTCGCGGGGACGCGCGGAGGAGTCACTGCTCGGCCCCGAGCACCGCACCCTACTGGCACTGTGCAGGGCGGAGACGCGTTCCGTCGCCGAACTCGCCGCCGACGCGGACCTGCCGGTGGGAGTCGTACGGGTCCTTCTCGGGGATCTGTCGGAAGCGCGGTACGTCACCGTCAACCGCCCCGTACCACCAGCCGCACTGCCCGACGTGAGGATCCTGCGAGAAGTGATAGCAGGACTGCGGGCGCTGTAACCGCCAGGGCGCCGCAGAGAAGTTTCGGACACACCGAACGGTGACCCCCTTGCCACGCAGTACCCGATACCGGTGCCATGCCGACGCGATCCGAGCTGACACGACCCGAGCCGACACGATCCGATCAGTCGCCGACAGGAAGAAGTGATCGATGAGTTCCGAACGAGCAGAGGGCACGGACGTGGACAGCACCCCGCTCGCGCTGAAGATACTCGTCGCCGGAGGGTTCGGCGTCGGCAAGACCACCCTGGTCGGATCGGTCAGCGAGATCCGTCCGCTGCGCACCGAGGAACTGCTCAGCGAGGCCGGAGAGCGCGTCGACGACACCGGGGGAGTCGACCAGAAGACCACGACCACGGTCGCCATGGACTTCGGCCGGATCACCATCCGGTCGGGCCTCTCCCTCTACCTCTTCGGCACACCGGGACAGGACCGCTTCTGGTTCCTGTGGGACGAACTGGCCCAGGGCGCGCTCGGCGCGGTCGTCCTCGCGGACACCCGCCGCCTCGGCGACTGCTTCCCGGCGGTCGACTACTTCGAGCACCGGCGGATTCCGTTCGTGGTCGCCGTCAACTGCTTCCCCGGCGTGCGCACTTACGGCACCCAGGAAGTCTCACGGGCCCTGGACCTCGACCAGGGGACCCCCGTCGTGCTGTGCGACGCACGGGACCGCGATTCGGGAAAGGAAGTACTCATCAGGCTCGTCGAGTACGCCGGACGGATACACACCGCCCGGCTCCTCGACACCTTCGAAGACCCCGACAACGACTAGTCGGCCACGTCGGCCATGGCCAGGACCTTCTCGACGCGGACGCGCACCAGCAGCTCGCCGGGCACACCGTTGCGCTTCCCGAACTCCTCCGCCCGGTCCTCGCCCATGTACCGTCCGCCGATCCGCGCCGCCCACCGCACCAGCTCGGCAGGGTCCTCACTGATCTCGACGCGCCCGTGCACCACCACGAAGGAGAACGGCGGCCGGTCGTCGTCCACACAGAGCGCCACCCGGCCGTCCCGCAGGAGGTTGCGGCCCTTCACGGTCTCCTTGCCGGTGTTGAACACCAGGTCGTCGCCGTCCAGCACGAACCAGATCGGCGCCACGTGCGGGCTTCCGTCGGCCTTCACCGTCGCCAGCTTGCCCGTGCGCGTGCCCTCCGAGAGGAAGGCCCGCCACTCGTCATGCGTCATTTTCTTCGCCATGCGCCCATCATCCGCCGCCGATGCCCTGGCCACGGCGCGACTCCCCGAAGCGGAGGACGGGTTGCCCGTACGCGGACAGTAAGGAAGGGTGGCCGTTACGCGGGGTGCGGGGAACGTATGAAGCGGGGAGGACGGCACGTGGCTCTGGACAAAGGACTCGACTGGCTCCTGGACGACCTGACCAGGAGGGTCGAACACATACGGCACGCGATCGTGCTGTCCAACGACGGCTTGGTGACCGGGGCGAGCACGGGGCTGGCACGCGAGGACGCGGAGCACCTCGCGGCGGTCTCGTCAGGACTGCACAGCCTCGCCCGGGGATCGGGACGTCACTTCCACGCCGGCCGGGCGCGGCAGACGATGGTGGAGTTCGACGACGCGATGCTCTTCGTCACCGCGGCGGGCGACGGCAGTTGCCTCTGTGTGTTGAGTGCGGCCGAGGCCGACGTCGGCCAGGTCGCGTACGAGATGACTCTGCTCGTCAACCGCGTCGGCGAACACCTCGGCGTCGCCGCTCGGAACCCGGGCAGCAACGCCTCCGTCAACGGATTCTGAGCACGGTCCAGCGCGGCCCGGAAACATTCCGACAAGGCCTCTGAACTGGGATTTCCCTGTCGGGAACAAGGTTATCCACAGGCTTGAGCGGGATTCGCCCCGGCGGGCTACGGTCTTCACACAGCGTATTCGTGACGCACGGGGGAGACCGTCATGACCGAATCGGACAACAGCCGTACCCTGGCGCAGGGCCGCGCCGCCGCGGAACTTGCATTGAAGCGCGGCGAATTCGAGCTCGCCGTTCAGCTGGGACACATCCGCACCGCGGCCGTGGCCGGGCGCGGGACCAAACGCCGCGTGCCGTGCGAGGAAGTGGAGCGGCTGCGCGCGGACCCGGGCTTCCCCGAAGCCCTCCGCCGGCGCGTGAGGACGGTGGGAACGACGGACGGGGCCCGACTCATCGGAGTCGGCCCGGACCGCTTCACCCGGCTGGCCAGGGCCGGATACTTCACACCGGTCCGCTTCTATCTGAACAGGTACCGAGCCGTCGTCTGGCTCTATCTGGCCGAGGAGCTGAAGGACTTCGCCGCCCGCGAACCCGACCTTCTGACGGGCCGGGCCCCGGAGGAGATGCGCAAGGTGCTCGCCCAGGGCGGTGACTGGCGGGCGCGCAACTGGCGGGGACGCAGGGTCGGCCGACTGCTCGGCCAGACCGACGACCCCTGGGAGCGCGCGGCGATCATTGGGGCCGTCCTGAAGCCCGAAGCGGTCCAGGAGGCCGTACCGGATCCGCACGAGAGGAGCCTGCTGCACCGGCTGCGCCCCTCCCTGGCCCAGGTCCGCCCCGAGTCACTGGCCGCACAGGACGTCGTGGAACAGCTCGTCCGGGCGCACGACCCGGACGAAGTCCTGTGGCAACGCCTCAACTTCGCGCAGGCCCTGGCCGAGGCGCGGGTGAAGAATCCCGTGGCGCAACGTCCCGCGGGCGGACGGGGACACGGGCAGTTGAGCCTGCTGGCCCGGCTGGGACTCGGCCGGCTCAGGCGAGGAGCCAAGCGCGCCTCGGTGATCTCCGCCCGGCGCGCCGCGGGCAATGCCCCCGAAGGACCCGGACGGAACGACACCGGGCCAGGGACCGGACCTGAGGGCGGGACGACGAGTCACCGGGACGGACACCGGACGAGGAGCACGAGCCGAGGACGGGAGGCATCCCAGGGACGCGAGGTGAGCGGCAGGGGCCGGGGCGGCCTTCGAAACGGGAGCCGTGGTCCAGCGGTCGGCAGGGCGCAGGGCAGGACCACGGGCCGGGAAGCGACACCGGGGCAGGGCTGGAGCTGGTGACGGGCAGAACGCCGAAAGAGCCGAAAGGGAAGCGGGATCCGCCCGGCCGGATATCCGCAGGCCCGCGTCAGCCTCCGAGGCTCGCGTAGGGATAGGGAGGGGCGGTGGGCAGTTCGGCGAAGAACGTACGGATGTCGGAGACCAGAGCTTCGGGTTGCTCCATCGCCGCGAAGTGTCCGCCCCGCTCGTACCGCGTCCACCGGACGATGTTGTTGGTCCGTTCGGCGATGTGCCGCAGGGGGATGAAGTTGTCGCGGGGGAAGTCGGCGAGCGCGGTCGGCGTCCGGGAAGGCTCGGGCGGCTCGCCCCAGTAGTCCGCGTGGGCCCGCTCGTAGTAGATGCGGGCGGACGACCCGGCCGTGCCGGTCAGCCAGTACAGCATCACGTTGGTGAGCAGGTGGTCGCGGTCGACGGCGTCCTCGGGCCGCTCGGTCGAGTCCGTCCACTCCTTGAACTTCTCGGCGATCCAGGCGAGCTGACCGACCGGGGAGTCGGTCAGGCCGTAGGCGAGGGTCTGCGGGCGGGTGGACTGAAGGTCCGCGTACCCCTGCTTGTCACGCTGCCACTGGCGCATCCGCTCCCACGACGCGACCGTACGGTCCCGCTCCGCAGGACTCAGACCTGCCAGCTCCTCGGCGGTGGGCTCCTGTACCGCGCCCGCTCCGGGAAGCAGATTGAGGTGAACGCCGATGACACGATCGGGCAGGGCACGACCCAGTTCGCGGGAGATCGCCGCGCCCCAGTCGCCGCCCTGCACGCCGTACCGCTCGTACCCAAGGCGCCGCATCAGCTCGGCGAACGCCTTCGACACCCGTTTGAACTCCCAGCCCGTCTCCCGGGTGGGACCGGAGAGACCGAAGCCGGGAATGCTCGGGAGCACCAGATGGAACGCCTGGGAGGGGTCGCCGCCGTGGCCCCTGGGGTCGGTGAGCGGTCCCACCACGTGGGCGAACTCCGCGAACGAGCCGGGCCAGCCGTGCGTCATGAGGAGCGGGGTCGCGTCCGGTTCGGGCGAGCGGATGTGCGCGAAGTGCACGTTCGCGCCGTCGATCGTGGTGGTGAACTGCGGCCATTCGTTCAGCGCGGCTTCGGCGGCGCGCCAGTCGTACTCGTGCCGCCAGTGGTGCACGAGCTCTTGGAGGTAGCCGAGCGGAACGCCGTAAGACCAGCCGACGCCGGGCAGCTCGTCGGGCCAGCGGGTGCGGTCGAGACGATCGTTGAGATCGTCCAGGTCGCACTGGGGGACCGCGATGCGAAAGGGCCGGACGGCAGTCGCGTCGGGCTCCGAAACCGACAGCGCCACGGGCGGGGGCGGCTGCGGGGACAGGGGCAAGGACGGGGGCGGGGGCGAGGACGGGGATCCAGTCATGGAGTCCGACGCTACGGCGCGGAGTGGATCATCGTCCATGGGGATTTGAGCACGGGGTGGCGGCGGGGGCGGAGGGGGCGGGGAGGGCGGGGAGGGAGGGGGAGGGGGGAGGGGCCCCGTGGTTCAGTTCTGGCTCGTCGCCTTGAAGCCTCGCCGCTTGGCCGTCGCCTGGACGTAGGGCACATGGGTGGGGCACGTCTCGATCACGGCGACCCGTTCCCCGGCGGAGTCCGTGAGGAGCATGTGGTGTGCGGCCGCGGGGACCTGGCCGTACCGGTCCCGCATTCCGCGCCCGACGCACACCTCGCACTCGGTGTACGACCCCGGGGGCAGCGGCGGGGCGGTCACCTCCACCGTGATCTCCCGGATCACCTCGACGACTTCGACCCGGGTCATCGCGGCCCGCTGGGCCGCCATCACTTCCTCCAGCGGCACCTCGGGCTCCGGAACCGTCCAGCGGGCCTCGATCTTCTCGATCGCCGCGGAGGCCATCAGCCGCTCCTGGGGCGGCAGCGCGAGACGGCGGCGGCGCTCGGCGTTGGCCGCGGCGTTGCGTTCGTTCTCCGCGCGCCGCTGGGCCTTGAGCGCCTTCTTCGCCTGGAGCTCGGCTCGGCGCTGGTCGAGGGTGTCCTGGGCGGCTTCCTGGGTGCTCTCAGAGATCGGCATGGTCGCGATCCTGACCGAACGGGAAGGTGTGCGGGGCGTATTGGAACGGTGGGCACCCAAAAGGGTGATGGTGCCGATTCGGTGCGCTGGAGCGTGTCCGGCCGGTCGGCCGATGAGTTCCGGCGCGTACGGAGGTCACCATCCGCGGAACCGTCGGCGGTCGGCGGACCGGTGCGGTCGTATCCGAGGAGACCCATGGTCAAGCTCATCTACTCGATGTTCACCTCGCTCGACGGCTGTGCCGAGGCGGCGGAGGGCGACCTCGGTACCGGGGCGGAGGACCAGGATCGAGCGGACCTTCGATCCGGACGCGGTGCGCGAGCTCAAGGCCGAGGCGGAGCGCGACCTCACCGTCGACGGTCCGAACCTCGCGGCCCAGGCGATCAGGGCCGGTCTGGTGGACGAGTACCACCTGTTCATCACCACGAGCTTGGTCGGCGGCGGCAAGCGCTTCTTCCCCGACGGTGTGCGCCTCGACCTCGAACTGGTCGACCAGCGCGCCTTCGCCGGCGGGCTGATCTACGCCCACTACCGGACCCGCTGAACCGCACAGCTCGCTCCCGCGGAACGACCACGGGCGCGTGGTGCCACGCCCTAGCATCGGGCGCCATGGGAACCGAGACGGTACGGGTGAGCCGCGAGGGTGCGGTCACCACGGTGGAACTGCACAGGCCCGAGGTCCGCAACGCCGTGGACCGCGAGACGGCGGCGGCGCTGGCCGAGGCGTTCCGGGCGTTCGACGCCGACGACGGGGCGGCGGTCGCGGTGCTGCACGGTGCGGGCGGCGCGTTCTGCGCGGGCGCCGATCTCAAGGCGATCAGCGAGGGCCGGGGCAACCGGGTGGACCGGGAGGGCGACGGTCCGATGGGGGTGACGAGGATGCGCCTCACCAAGCCGGTCGTCGCGGCGGTGAGCGGGCACGCCGTGGCGGGCGGGCTTGAGCTGGCGCTCTGGGCGGACCTGAGGGTGGCCGACGAGAGCGCGGTCTTCGGAGTGTTCTGCCGCCGGTGGGGCGTCCCGCTCATCGATGGCGGCACGGTGCGGCTGCCCCGGCTGATCGGCACCAGCGTGGCCATGGACATGATCCTCACCGGGAGGCCGGTCGACGCGGCGGAGGCGCTGCGCATCGGTCTCGCCAACAGGGTGGTGCCCACCGGCCGGGCCCTGGCGGCGGCGCGGGAGCTCGCGGCGGAGATCGCCGGGTTCCCGCAGCGCTGCCTGCGGGAGGACCGGCTGTCGGTGCTGGAGCAGGAGGGCATGACGGAGGAGGCCGCGCTGGCCAACGAGTTCGAGCACGGCGCGGTGTCGTTGACGACCGAAACGGTGGCGGGCGCGGCGAGGTTCGCTGCGGGGGCGGGGCGACACGGCGCATTCGGCGAGCGGGAAACGTGAGGGCGGGGCGGGGTGGGCGACGGCCCGTTTGAGACCTGTCAGGGGTCACTGCCCTGAAACTCTGGGGTTTCCAGTGGAAAACCTTCACTGCACGGTTCAATGAGACGATTGAGGCCAGGGAATGCGCGGAGGGCCTGGTGGGTCCTTCCTGCTTTCCGAAGGTCGGGAATTTCTCGGCAGCGGAAACGGAAGCGAAGGACGGATAGGGATGAAGTTCGTGCTGGAAATCGAGATGGACGGTACGGCCCTGGCTGCCGAACCCGCCGCCGAATTGGGAAGGATCCTTCGCTACTGGGGTGGAAACCTGGGTCATTACGATCTGAAGCCCGGTACGGGTGAGGCGGTTTACGACTCCCAGTACCAAGAGGTCGGCAAGTGGGTCGTGCGCACCGGAAATCAGACGATGGAAGATGATGGAAGGTGACTCAAAGGCGCCTTGCTGAGGATGCGCGGAGCGGCAGAGGCTGCTGCCGTATACGTTCTGTATGCGATGCGCCACGCCAGTCGCAGGGTGCGCATCAACGGGGGGTAGCTATTTCTGCCGAAGAGAGCACGCGAGCTGCCGGAATCAATGCGAAACCGGTTTCCCCTGCGGAGATCCCGAATCCCCGTGCGGAGATCCCGAAATCCTCGCGCGGGAACGATCCGAACAGCTCGGGCTGAGCCGTGGCGCGGACTCCGAACACACCGGGCACGCCCGACGGGGGGCGGGCCCCGAGAGTGCTGGTCACGGGTGGCGCGTCGGGCATCGGCGCGGCGGTCGCACACCGCTTCCGGCAGGACGGCGCCCGGGTCGCCGTACTCGACCGGGACCGGGTCGGCCTCGAACGGGCCGCGAAGCTGGACCTCGCGCCCCACCTCCTGCTGCCGGGCGACGTGTCGGACGCCGGGCAGGTGGCGCGGGCCTTCGACGCGCTCGACGACGTGTGGGGCGGCATCGACGTGCTGTGCAACAGCGCGGACGTCAGTGTCCGCCAGGCGTTCCTCGACGCCACGCCCGAGGCCTGGCGCGAAACCCTGGAGGTGAACCTCACCGGAACCTTCCTGGTCGCCCAGCAGGCGGCCCGGCGCATGGTGCGCGGCAACGGCGGCGCGATCGTCAACATCGCGTCCGTGGGCGGGCTCGTCGGCATCCCGAACTACGCGGGCCACAACGTCAGCAAGGCCGCCGTCATCGAACTCACCAAGACCATGGCGCTGGAACTGGCTCCTGCGGTCCGGGTCAACGCCGTCTGCCCCGGCTACGTACTGACGCCGTTGCAGCGTGCCGAGTACGCCGAGGCGGCGCTGGCGGAGTGCGCGGCAAAGGTCCCGCTGCGACGGCTCGCCGACCCCGCCGAGATCGCCTCGGCCGTCGCCTACCTCGCCTCGCCCGCGGGTGCCTTCGTCACCGGCCACTCGTTCGTGATCGACGGCGGCGAGACCGCAGGCGGCCTGGCGAGCTCCTGATCCCCTCGAAGCCGTCGGCGGGCGCGGCGCGGACGACACGGCCGGAGTACTCGGGGCCGGCCGCACCGCCGGTGCCGGAACAGCTGGAGATCTTCATCACTCACCTGTCGCCGCTGGAGCGGATCGCGGAGGCCTTCGAAGCGCGGTCCTCGTACGCCCGTGGGGGGAACGCCGACCGTCCTTGGTCTGGGCTTTACCCGCAGTTCGCGTCCGGGGGCGCCCCGCCGAGCCGCCCGCGCGCCCGGCCCTGGGGCGCGTACCGCCCGTAACTCGCGCTCCGTGGGCGCCACTCGGCCAGCGGCGAGTACGGCTCCGGCCGCCGCGACGGACCCCTGACCGGCGCGCCGCCGTGACGACGGCGGAACTAATCAGCCAATCTGCTTGGTGTCAAGTGGGCGGCTCTGCCCGAACGAACACCATCGGCTTGCCCATCCATACAATGTGCCAGGCCGATGCAAGGGCCAACAGGGCAGACATCGGCGCGGGGGCCGACAGGGGACATGTGGACGGGGACAGCGGAGAGCGCGGGAGACATGCACGCAACTGACCTTGGCTACACCCTGCTGGGGCCGGTACGGGTCCTGCGCGGCGACGCGAGCGTCCCGCTCAGCCCCCAGCAGCAGGCCGTCCTCGCCATGCTCCTCGGCCGACGCGGCCGGCCCGTCTCCACCGGGGAACTCGTCGACGGGATATGGGGCGCGGCCGCCCCCCGGCGCGCCCTTTCCACGCTCCAGACCCAGATCGGCGAACTGCGCCGCAAACTGGAGCCGGACCGCCCGCCGCGCACCCCGGCCCGCGTCCTGCGCTCCGAGCACGGTGGCTATCTGCTCAAGCCCGCCGACGGCTCCTTCGACGTCGCGCTCCACGAGGAACTGGTGGCGCGCGCCGACCGCAGTGCCGCCGACGGCGACCCGCGCGCCGCGCGCCGACAGCTCGACGAAGCACTCGGCCTCTGGCACGGACAGCCGCTCGCGGGCGTCCCAGGGCCGTACGCGGAAGGACTGCGCGCCACGCTCGCCGAGAGCAGGCTCGCCGCCCTGGAGACCCGCTTCGGCCTGGACCTGGCGCTCGGCGCGCACGCCGAGGCCGTTCCCGGACTGAGCGTCCTCGTCGCCGAGCACCCGCTGCGCGAAGGGCTCCAGGCCCACCTCATGCTGGCCCTGTACCGCAGCGGGCGGCAGGCCGAAGCCCTCGCCGTCTACGCCGACGTACGGCGGCTGCTCGCCGACGAGCTCGGCGTCGAGCCGGGCCCCGCCCTCACCGAGCTGCACCTGCGCGTCCTGCACGCCGACCCGGTGCTCGGCCACGACGCGGCACGCGCCCCCGCCCCGCGCGCCGCCGGACCCGGCCAGGGGCGGAACACCGGCGCCTGGCTCACCGGCGAGCCGGGCAGGCTGCCCGTCCCCGCCCAACTTCCCGCACCGCCCGCCGACTTCACCGGCCGCGACGAGAGCAGCACCCGACTGCTCGCGGCCCTCGACGGCGACGCGCCCCACGTCGTCCTCTCCGCCGTGTCCGGCATCGGCGGCGTCGGCAAGACCGCTCTCGCCCTGCACACCGGACACCAGGTGCGCGGCCGCTACCCCGACGGACAGCTGCACGCCGACCTGCTCGGCGCTTCGGCGGCTCCCGCCGAACCCTCCGAGGTCCTGGCGAGGTTCCTGCGCGCGCTCGGCGCGGGCCCCGTACCGGAGGGCCTGGAGGAGCGGGCCGCGCTGTACCGCTCCGCGCTCGCCGGACGCCGCGTCCTCGTCGTGCTCGACAACGCCGCCGACGAACGGCAGGTCGCCCCGCTGCTGCCGTCCACACCCGGCTGCGCGGCCCTGGTGACCAGCCGCACCAAGCTCCTTTCGCTGCCCGTGCGCAGCATCGAACTCGATGTGTTCACCCAGGCCGAGGCCCTGGAACTGCTCGGCCGCATGATCGGCCAGGAGCGCGTCGAGGCCGAGCCGGACGCCGCGGCCGAACTGATCGCGGCCTGCGGTCACCTCCCGCTCGCGGTACGGATCGTGGGCGCCCGCCTCGCCCAGCGGCCCGGCTGGACCATCGCCGACCTCGCGGGCCGCCTCGCCGACGAGCGACGCAGGCTCGACCAGCTGAAAGTGGGTGACCTGGCCGTCGAGGCGTCGTTTCAACTCAGCTACGACCAGCTGACGCCCGAACTCGCCCGGGTCTTCCGGCTGCTGGCCGTCCCCGAGGGACCGCTGGTCTCCGTCGAGAAGGCCGCCGCCGTGCTGGACCGCGCCGAGCACGAGACCCTCGACATGCTGGAACAGCTCGTCGACGCGGGCCTGCTGGAATCGCACGGCGCCCGCCACTACCGCTGCCACGACCTGCTGCGGCTCTTCGCACGGGCGCGCTCCGCGCAGACCGAGACGCCCGCCGAACTGGACGCGGCGCTCGGCCGGCTGGTCGACTACAGCCTCGCCACCGTCAGCGGCGCCTACCGACTGGCCCGCCCCGGCTGCGCCGTACCGCACGCCCTGGCCCGTACCAAGGCCGCCGGTACCCCCTTCAGCAGTGCCGCGGCCGGACAGGAGTGGGTGCGCGAGGAGTTCGACGCCGTGCTCTCCGTGCTCCGCCGGGCCGCCGAACGGCCGGGCATGCCGATCGGCCCCGCCGCCGACCTGCTGCTGGCCCTCGACCCGTTCGGCGAGAGCGACTTCCTGTGGCCCCGGCTCAACGGCCCCGCGGCCGCCATCGCGCAGGCGGCCGTCGAACGCAGCGACAGCCCGGCCCAGATCCGGGCCCGCTACATGCTGGCGGGCGGGCTCTGGCAGGTCGGCCGCGTCGAGGACGGCGCGGCCGAGGTCCGCACCGCGCTGGAGCTGAGCCGCGCCACGGGCGACGAGGCGGTGCTGGGGCAACTCCTCAACGTACGGGCGCTGCTGGAGTACGACGATCCGGCGCTCGCCCTCGCGCTGCTGCGCGAGAGCACCGCGGTCCACATCAGGCGGGGCAACCTCTGGGGCGAGCTGGAGTCACTGAACAACACGGCGGGCCCCCTGCGGGAGCTCGGGCGGGGCGACGAGGCACTGGCCCTGCTGGCGGACGCCCTCCGGCGGGCGGAACCCCTCGGCTGGACCGTCGTGCGCGTCTACCTCCAGCAGGGCCACGCCCGCACCCTCGGCGCGCTCGGCCGCCACGAGGAGGCGCTGGAGAGCTACACCGAGGCGCTGGAGGGCTGCCGGGCGATCGGTTCGGAGTTCCTGGAACTGATGGTCGAGCTGCGCACCGGCATCACCGAGTGCGAGCTGGGCGGGTACGCGGAGGCGGCGGCGCACCTCGAACGGAGCCTGGCGGGCGCGCGCATCCTCGGCCACGAGCCGCTTCAGGCGATGGCGCTCGGTGCGCTCGGCCGGGCCCTCACGGGGCTGGGGCGGACGGAGCGCGCCGAGGCGTGCGCACTGGCCGCGCGGGAGATCCGTGTACGGCTGGGGCTGCCGGTCGAGCAGGAGACGAAGGCGGCCGAGCTGGCTCCAGGGGAACCCGGAGAGCCCGGAGTATTCGGAGAAGCGGTCCCCGAGGAGCGGTAGCCGCCTCAGGGGTGCTTCGTCGCCTCGCGGATCTCCGCGACCACGTGCTCGGCGTGCGGCAGCACCGCGGGAGCGAGCCGTTCCCAGGACTCCAGCGCCTCTCCCCGGTAGACGTCGCGCGCGTGGACCAGTACCGCGCGGTGCTCGTCGGGGAGCCGTTCCAGGGCCCAGTCAGCCGCCGCGTCCTTGGACCTGATCCCGCCGGTCACCAAGGTCGACCAGACACGGGCCAGCGTCAGCAGCACGTTGCGGGTGTCCCACTCCAGCTCCGCCAGCAGCTCAGGCACCCCCGCAACGATCGCCCGGCGCAGTTCGTCGGGCGGGACCGGGGCGAACACCTCGCCGGGCGGCGGTCCGGTCAGCGGGCTGTCGCCCCGCAGCACCATCGTGATCAGCGGCGCCAGGTCGTCGCTCGGCCCCGGCGCCGCGGCCCCGCCGCGCTCGAACTCCTCGCGCAGCCACTCCCCGTACAGGAAGTCGCAGTGCGGCGCGGAACGCCACGGCCGTACGTCGTGCTGGGCCACCACGCACAGCTCGACGGGGCGCGGGCCGTCGGGCGAGGTGCTGGAGACCGCGAGCAGGCCCGTCGTGAGCGCCGCGCGCTCGGCGTCCGTGATGCGCCGCCGTACGGCCACGAGCACGTCGATGTCGCTGTGCGGCCGCAGTCCGCCGAAGGTCGCCGAGCCGTGCCGGTACATGCCGATGACGGCGGGACCCAGTGCCCCCTCGACGACGCGTACGACGCGCCCGGTCTGTTCGGCGTCCCGTCCGGCCCGATCGACGTGCCGCACCGGATCCTCTCCGGGCCGGTTCGCGTGCCGCACCGGATCCTCTTCCGGCCGGTCCGCATACCGCTCCGGATCCCGCCCCGTGCCCCGCGCTTCCGGAGCCGATGCCGTGCTCATCGCTTGAGGTCGGCGGCGAGCGCCGCGTACACGCACTCGGTGCCCCAGCGGTCGCCGTCCAGGTCGTTCTCCACGAAGCGGGCTTCGAGGCGCATGCCCAGGCGCTCGCAGATCCGCGCCGACGCGGTGTTCTCGGCGTCTAGCCGGGCGAAGACACGATGTGCGTGCAGCTCGTCGAAGGCGGCGACGGCCAAGGCGCGGGCCGCCTCGGTCGCGTACCCCCGCCCGGCGTACACGGGGTTGAAGACCCAGCCGATCTCCACCTGGCGGGCGCGGGCGCTCGCCAGCTTCAGCACCACCTCGCCGACCACGCCCGGCTCGTCCCGCGGGCACACCGCGAGGACCAGCACCTCGCCGTCGGTCTGCCACGTCCCGTTCGCCGTCACGCGCTCCTCGATGACCTCCGCGCAGCGCTCGGGCGTGTAGGGCGGGCGATAGAGGTACTTCGCGACCTCGGGCAGGCTCTGGTACGCGTACAGGTCGTCCGCGTCCTCCTGGCGGAACGGGCGCAGGGTGAGACGGTCGGTGGAGAGCAGCAGCACGGTGGGCCCTTCAGTTGTCGGAGGGTGCGGGGCTTTCGGGGGAGGCGGCGGGGGACCGGGCCGGGTCGGGCAGTACGGCGGCCGCCTCGACCTCGACGAGCTGCCCGTCGTAGCCGAGCACGGTCACGCCGAGCAGGGTGCTGGGGGCGTCGTGCGCGCCCATGTACGAGCGGTACACCTGCCACGCCGCAGCCAGGTCGGCCCGGTCCGACGAGGCCACGTACACCGTGGTCCTGACGACGTCGGTGAGCGCGGCGCCCGCGGCGTCCAGTGCGGAGATCAGGTTGCGCATCACCTGGTGGGTCTGGCCCGCGTAGTCGCCGATCGCGACCGTGTTGCCCTCGGTGTCCAAGGGGCAGGCGCCCGCCGTCCAGACGGTGCGGAGGGGAGTGTCGGCGGTGGCGGCGTAGGCGTACTCCACGTGCTGGGTGAGCCGTTCGTCGCGGATCAGTGTGACTCCTCCGAGGGGCGGCGTCTTCGACACGGACATCGGGGCCTCCTTCGGGGCGCGGACACGCGCCCATGATCCGTACGGTTCCCGCGGCGGTCAAAGGGATTTGCGCGGCGGGATCCGTGACGGGGCGCGAGCCGGAGAGGGGCGGGAGCGGCGGCTCCCGCCGAGCCCTCACGCGCTGTCGGCACCGCCGTCGATACGGAGCTCCCCGACCGTCTCGTCGCCGCTCGTCTCGCCGGTCGGGCGGAAACCCAGGCCCAGGTAGAAGCCCTCGGGGCCCTCGTCGCCCGGCTCCCAGGTGACGGTGACCCGGTCGCCGCCCCTGCGGCGGACCTCCTCGATGACCTCCTGGACCGCGAAGCGGCCGTACCCCCGGCCCTGTTCGCCCGCCGCGATGTTCAGCCGCCACACGCCGGAGCGGATGTCGGTGCCGGTGCCGTCGCCCGCGAAGTCGATGTCGAGGAACGCCATCACGAAGCCGACCGCGCGGTCCCCGTCGACGATGAGGCGCGGCCAGGCGACGTCGCCGTGTGCGTACGCCTCGGCGAGGGACCGCACGACCGGATCGACCAGGTGTTCCTGGTCGGGGCGGACCTCGATGGCGGTCGCGGTGTCGAGGTTGGCCGGGGTGATCGGCTCCAGGCGGAGTGTCGTGCTGCTCATGGACGAACCATAAAGCGCGGGTCAAGCTGGTTTACGCGGCTCGGGGACGGGGCCGTAGAGAGCGGTCAGCGCGGCGGCGGTCTCCGCGAGGGCGGCGCGTGCTCCCGGCGGGTGCAGGACCTCCACCCGGGCACCGAGACCGGCGAGCTGGGCGGCCACGACCTCGGGCGAAGGACCGTCCAGCTCGATCCGGATCCGGTCGTCCGGCGCGGCGGGTTCGCGCGGGGCGATGCGCAGGCGGCCGCCGAACAGCCGCCTCAGCAGCGGTTCCGCGTCCGCGTCGGCGACCGCACGGACCGTGACCGCCGCCATCCGCTCCTCCATCCGCGCCGCCAGCGCCCGCCACGCCGTTGCGAGGTCGAAGCCCTCCGGCCGCACCACCGGCTCGCCCGTCGCGGCGACCGACGTCACGCGGCTGAGGCGGTACGTCCGCAACCCGGCGGCTGCCCCCTCACCCGCCTCGGCGGCTGTCCCCTTGCCCCTCCCGGCTGCCCCCTCGTCCGTTCCCGCGGCGGCTCCGCCGTCCGTCCCGTCGTCGTTGGCCTCGTCCGTCCCTGCGACCAGGTACCACGCGCCCGCCTTCGAGGCGAGGCCGAGCGGATGGACGGTCCGCTCGCGTGCGGGTCTGCCCGGCCGGGCGTACCCGAGCCTGATCCGCACCCCGGTCACCACCGCCCGCTGGACCGCACCGAGCCACGGCTCGTCGGCCGAGACCGCCGTGCGCGACCAGTCCAGGCCGTCCACCACGCCCGCCTCGGACGCCGCCTTGGCGTCGTCGCGCAGTGGAGCCGGCAGCGCGCGCACCAGTTTGCGCAGCGCCGTCCGCGACGCCGGAGTCGTGGACGAGGGGCCCGCCAGCAGGAACAGGGAGCGGATCTCGTCGGCGGTCAGCCCGGTCAGGTTGGTGCGCGCGCCGCCGACGAGCGACCAGCCGCCGCCCCGGCCGCGCTGCGAGTAGACGGGCACGCCCGCCAGGGCGAGTGCCTCCAGGTCACGGCGGGCGGTGCGGACCGACACCTCCAGTTCCGCGGCGACCTCGGCCACGGTCACCCGCCCGCGCTCTTGCAGGAACAGCAGCGTCGCCACCAGACGGTCAGCTTTCATGACGGACATTCTTCTGCGAAAAGTGGCCAGAAGGTGGCCTGTTTGGCCGTGAGAGTGGTGACAGCCAACAACGGACGACCCACCTCAGAACGGAGCACCACATGATCGTCGTAACGGGAGCCACCGGAAACGTCGGCAGGACCCTCGTGGCGGAACTCGCAGCGGCGGGCGAGCGGGTGACGGCCGTGTCGCGCCGCCCTTCGGACGCGCCGCGACAGCCGGGCGTACGTCACCACTCCGCCGATCTCACCGCGCCCGAGAGCCTGCTGCCCGCCCTCGAAGGGGCCGACGCGCTCTACCTCCTCGTCGCAGGGGCGGGCGACGGGACGGACCCGGGCGCGATCCTCGACGCGGCCAAGAGGGCGGGCGTACGGCGGGTCGTGCTCCAGTCCTCGCAACTCGCCGGAACCCGCCCGCGGTCCGCGTCCCACGACCACCTGCGGGAGTTCGAGGCGGCCGTACGGGAGTCGGGGGCCGAGTGGACCGTGCTGCGGCCCGCGGGTTTCGCCACGAACGCCTTCGCCTGGGTGCCGGGCGTGCGCGAACAGCGCACGGTCGCCGCGCCGTTCGGGGACGTCGGACTGCCGGTCGTCGACCCCGCCGACATCGCGGCTGTCGCGGCCCGGGTGCTGCGCGGGGCGGGACACACGGGCCGCACGTACGAACTGACCGGGCCCGCGCCCGTCACGCCGCGCGAACAGGCACGGGCCATCGGAGAGGCGCTGGGCGAGCCGGTGCGGTTCGCCCAGCTGACCCGTGACGAGGCGCGGGCGGTGCTGTCGCGCTTCATGCCGGACGTGGTGGTGGAGGGCACGCTGTCCGTGCTCGGCGAGCCGTCGGAAGCGGAGCGGCGGGTGAGCCCCGACACGGAGCGGGTGCTTGGCCGGGCGCCCGGCAGCTTCGCGGCGTGGGCGGCGCGGAACAGGGAGGTGTTCGCCTGACCGGAGGGAGGTGCGGTTCGCGCTCTCCCCGAGGCCCGGTCAGTCCGGGTCAGTCCGGTACCGGATCGCTGAAACCGCGCCTCCGTGCGGCGCCCGGACGGCACCGCGCCAGGCGCCGCAGAATCAGTAGCCCGCCGCGCGCCGCCCCGTGCCGGTGCAGTGCCCGTATCGCGTACGTCGAACAGCTCGGGGTGTACGGACAGCAGGGTGCCCGGCCGGGGCTCACCGCGACGCGGTAGCGCCGCACCCCTGCGTACAGCGCGGCGGCCGTCCGGCCCGCCGGGCGGGGCGCGACCGGGTCCTCCTCTTCGCGCGTCGCACCAGCCGGGCGGACGAGGCCGGAGAGGGAGGAAAAGACGGGGAGAGCGAGGGAGGACAGGGCGAGGGCGGGGCAGCAGCGGCCGCATCCGATGTAGGTGTCGAGCGCTCCTGTGCAGCACCCTTCCTCGTCGTCCCGCTTCCTGCGCCTGGGCTCCTCGTACCGTCCGCCCCGCGCCGCCTTCCTCGCCACTCTGCGCCCCTCGCCTCTCCACGGCCTCCGAGGCTCGGACCCCCGGCCCCAGGCCCCAGCTCCCCTGGACCAGGGATCCTATGCGGGGGGACCGGACCGGCCGACCGACGGCTCCCGGCGCCCTGTCCGGCCCGACCGGGCTCCCGGCGCCCCGTACGGCCTACCTGGCCAGCCTGTCCGCTGCCAGGCGCGCGTACAGCGCCGTTCCGTCCGCGAGGACCGCGTCGTCGAAGACCGCGAGCGGGGAGTGGTTGTTCGGCGCCGTGTCGTGGTCGGCGTCCGGCGGCGTGGCGCCGAGGAACAGCATCGCGCCCGGCACCTCGTCCAGGACACGCGAGAAGTCCTCGGAACCCGACAGGGGCTGCGGCATCGCCAGCGACCGCTCGCCGCCGAACAGTTCGGCCACCGTCCGGGAGACGAACGCCGCTTCGGCGGCGTCGTTGACGGTCACCGGGTACACCTCGACGAACTCCGCGTCCACCTCGACGCCGTACGCGTCGGCGATTCCCCGGCACACGCGCACGGTGCCCTCGCGCAGCAGCGCGAGGGAGCGCTCGGAGAAACATCGCACCGTCGCCCGGAACGACGCCGTGTCGGGAATGACGTTCGACTGCGTGCCCGCCTGGAACACGCCCACCGTCAGCACCACCGGGTCGAAGATGTCGAACGTCCGGGTGATCCACGCCTGGAGCGAGGTCACCATCTCGCACGCCGCCTGCACCGGGTCCTTCGCGCGGTGCGGCATCGAGCCGTGCCCGCCCGCGCCGCGCACGGTCACGTGGAGGCCGTTGGACGCGGCGAGCGCGGGGCCGGGCCGCACAGCGAACTGCCCGTGCGCGAACCCCGCCGACAGGACGTGGATGGCGTACGCGGCGTCGGCCCGCCGGCCCGACGCGTCGAGCACGCCCTGCTCGACCATGTGCCGCGCCCCGTCGAAGCCCTCCTCGCCCGGCTGGAACATGAACACCACGTCGCCCGCGAGCCGGTCCCGGTGCGCGGCGAGCAGCCGTGCGGCACCCGCGAGCATGGTGGTGTGCAGGTCGTGGCCGCAGGCGTGCATGGAGCCGTTGGCGGACGCGTAGTCCAGGCCGGTGCGCTCGTCGACGGGCAGGGCGTCCATGTCGCCGCGCAACAGCACCGTCGGCCCCGGCCGGGCGCCGCGCAGTACGGCGGTCACCGATGACAGGCCCTTGCCCGTGGTGACGTCGAGGCCGAGCCCGTCGAGCGCGCCGAGCACGGTCTCCTGGGTGCGGGGCAGTTCGAGCCCGGTCTCGGGCGCGGCGTGCAGGGTGCGGCGCAGCCTGACCAGGTCGTCCTGGAGGGCGCGGGCGTCGTCGAGCAGGTCCATGGTTGCTCCTCGCTTCGTGTCGTGGAGTCCACCTTGGACGGCGGGGGACGCCCGCGATAGGGGCCGTTGGCCCTCAGCAGTCCCCGACCGGGCCCGCACGGAACTGTCCGGCGCCCCCGGTCACGCGGACACGGACCTGTGCGGCGCCCCCGATCACACGGATACAGACCTGTGCGGCGCGTCGGTTCACACGGAATCCGACCCGTGCGTCGCGTCGATCACGCAGAAGCGGTTGCCGTCAGGGTCGGCGAGCACCACGAAGTCCGGGTCCTGCGGGTACAGGTCCCAGTCGACGCGGTGCGCGCCCAGCGACACCAGCCGGTCGATCTCCGCGGCCTGCTCCGCCGCGTCGTCCACGTACAGGTCCAGGTGGACCCTCGGCCTCTCCTGCATGGGCGACTCGCTCAACCCGAGGGCCAGCTGGACCCCGGGGCCCGCCTTCTCCCCGGGGACCAGCACCACCCAGTCGTCCGACGGCTCCTCACGCGGTACGTATCCCAGCGCGGCGGTCCAGAACGCCGTCGCGCGCGACACGTCCGACACACCCAGAACGACAGATCCGATGCTCAGCATCCGCCGATCATGGCACGCCGTCTCTTCAGGGAGCCGGGGTCGAGAACCGGGGGATCAGGAATAGCGGGTGACCAGCCCCCTCCTGCGGAACGTGCGCAGCATCCGGCTCAGCGCGTACAGGCTGAACAGGATCAGTACGCACGTGCCGCCCGCCGCGAGCAGCAGCTCCCGCCACGGCATGTCCTTGCCCGCCGCGAGTTCCCGGCCCGCGGCGAACACGTGCGTGGTCGGCAGCACTTCGGCGATCGGCCGCAGCGCGGCGGGCAGCGTGGACACCGGGTAGAAGACGCCGGACAGCGGCATCACCACCGACAGCGCGCCCCACACCAGTGCCTCGGCGCCACTGCCGTACCGCAGCACCAGACCGACCACCAGCAGCGCGACCGACCAGCCGCAGGCCAGCAGCAGCGCGGCGACGGGGATCAGCCCGATGCCCAGTTCGGTGACGTCGAAGGCGTACGCGGCGAAGGCGAGCGTCGCGACGGCCGTCGTACTGGCCGCCGTGCGGACCAGGGCGAACAGTCCCACCCCGGCCAGGTACTCCCAGTCCCGCATGGGGGTGGCGAGGAGCCCGAGGACGTTGCGGGACCAGGTCTCCTCCAGAAAGCCGGTCGCCAGGGAGATCTGCGTCTGGTGGACGAGGTGCCACAGGACGGTGCCGCTCAGCAGGTACACCGTCACCGCGGCGGTGGTGCTCGGGTTGCCGCCCGCCTTCTCCGCGGCCTGTGCGGCGAACAGCCCGATGGAGCCGTACAGCAGGGTGTCCACGAGCGGCCACACCAGGACGTCGAAGAAGCGGTGCGGGCTGCGCTTGAGCACCAGCCAGTGCCGACGGGCGACCGCCAGCACCCGGTGCGCGGACGCGGAGGCGGGCGTGCGCAGGGCGGGCCCCGGCAGGGGCGCGGTCGTCGTCATCGGCCCACCGCCTTCTCGCGCTCGCGGTCGCGCTCCTCGGCGAGGTGCAGGAACACGCCCTCCAGGTCCTGGCGGCCGAACCGGCGCGCCACGTCCTCGGGCGTGCCGTCGGCGGCGATGCGGCCGCCGTGCAGGAAGACGACCCGTTCGCAGAGCCGTTCGACCTCCACCATGTCGTGGCTGGTGACCAGGAGCGCGGTGCCCTGTTCGGCGGAGAGCTTCAGCAGGGCCGTGCGCACCCGCAGCGCGATGTCCGGGTCCAGGGACGCGGTGGGCTCGTCGAGGATCATCAGCCGGGGCTGGTGCAGGGCCGCCTTGGCGATGCCCACCAGGGTGCGCTGCCCGCTGGAGAGTTCGGTGCCTATGGCGTGCGCGAGGTGCTCGATGCCGAACCGGGCGAGCGCGGCCTCCACGGCGGCAGCCGGTTCGCGCAGTCCGTACAGGTCGGCGTACAGGCGCAGGTACTCGCGGACCCGCACGCGGTCGGGCAGCGGCAGGTAGCCCGCGACGAACCCGATGCCCTGCATGGCGTCGGCCCGTCGTGCAGGAAGGGTGCGGCCCAGGATCTCGACCTCCCCGCCGTCCGGTTCGACCGCGCCGAGGCACATCAGGAGGGTGGTGGTCTTGCCCGCGCCGTTCGGGCCGAGCAGCCCGAGGCGCTCGCCCGCGTGGACGGTGAGGCTCACGCCGTCCACGGCGCGGCCCCTGCGGTACTCCTTGACCAGGCCGCGCGCGTCCAGGACGACGGGCCTGTCGGCGGCGTCGGGCCCGCCGTGCTCTTCGGGCCCGGAAGTGTCTTCGGTCAGTCGCACGGTGTGGCCTCGCCGGGTTCGATCGGGGACGCGGAGCCGAGGGGCGCCAGCGACCAGATGAGTTCGGCGCTGAGCGGTCCCGTACGGGAGAGGAACGCGCCGTGGTCCGTGGCGATCGCGGCGTGCTGTGAACCGTGGCACAGTACGGCGGCGCGTTTGGCGGCCCACTGTTCGTCGGACAGCCGCAGTTCGTGCTTGACGGTGGTGTCGTACGCGCGCGACAGCGCCTGATAGGCCAGGCCGCAGTAGGAGTTGACGGCCAGCGTGTCCACCGCGCCCGGCTCGCCCCAGCCGGGGACGTGCCCGGTGTACGGCAGATCGGCGTACACCCGGGGCAGCGGGGCGCCGATCGCGCCCAGTACGGACACGGCGCGGTGGCGCACCGCCTCGTGGTCCGGCTGGTTGCTGCCGAGCGGTGCGAGCACCAGGGCGCCGGGACCGAGGTTCTTCAGGAAGTCGTCCAGTGCGTGGAGTTCGGCGCCGGGCGCGGCGTAGGGGCCGTCGGGATGGTCGAGCACGATCTGCTCGGCGCCCATCAGGGCGCAGGCCGCGGCGTCCTCGGCGAGCCGGGTGCGGTACGCCTCGGCGGCCGTTGAGAACCCGCAGGTGCGGTCCCACCAGGAGACGGGCGCGTCGGCGTCGGGCGCGCCGCCGAAGACGGTCACGACGGTGACGGGGCCCGGCAGTTCCGGCAGCAGGCCGGCCAGGGAGAGCGCGGCGTCGTCGAAGTGCGGGGACAGGACGACCGTACGGTCGAAGGGAGCCAATGGAGCCATGTGGAGTCCTCGGTCAGTTCGGTGTGTGGGCGTGGGCCGCGAGCGGGAAGCGGGTCAGCACGCGGTCCCAGGAGGCGTCGTCGCCCTCCCAGCGGCCCTCGACGAGCGGCACGGTGTCCCAGGAGACGCCGGGCGGCAGGCCGTGGGCGTCGGACGGCGGTGTGCGGCGCAGCCAGAGCAGCCCGAAGCGGTGCTCGGCGTGCTGTGCGGCGAGGGTGGCGTGCAGTCGCCGGACATCGGCCGCCGACGCCTCGTCGAAGGCGTCGTGGTGGACGTAGAGGACCCGCGCGGTGGAGGAGGCCGTCGTCCGCCAGCGGTCCGCGAGGTAGGCGAATTTGGCGCGTACCGCGGGGAGCTGTTCGTCGATCAGCGCGGTGGTGAGCGGCTGCCCCTCGGGTGCGTGGAAGTCGTGGAAGAAGCGGATTCCCGAGCCCTTGTCGTGGACGCAGGCCCCGTCGCTGTCGGGCACGCTCAGGCCGGGGCGCAGGACGCCCTGGAAGCCGGTGGTGAGCGCGGTGACGACGGAGGGGAGTTCGAGGTCGAGCCAGTCGAAGAAGGCGGCCCGCTCGATGCCGGTGAACCGGCGGATCTGGTACGTGGATTCACAGTGGTAGCCGAGACCGACACAGGTGTCGTACACGTGGTTCACGTGGTGCTCCGTGGGGTTCTGCGCCCGGTGAAGGGCGCGGGGTCTGGTACGGCTCGCGGCCCTCGCCGCGCGGGTGCGGCCGGCCCCCCTCCGGCCCGCGAACGGGAATCCGCACCCGGCCGTCGCGTCACTCGCGCAGCGGCCCCGACCAGGTCCGTCCGGTGAGGCGTTCGGCGGCGGCGACCGCGTTGGCGAGTCCGGCGCCCCTGGTGCGCAGCACGATGCCGTCCCCTGCGGGTCCGTCCCCCGTGGATCCGGCCGTGTCGAGGCCCATCTCCACGGTCACCAGGTCGGGGCGGCGTTCACGCAGCGCGCGCAGGGTGGCGCGCTGCCACGGGTCGCGGGCCGCGTCGCGGACCACGACGGCCAGCGGGCCGCTCTCCGGGACGGGGATCGCCGACGGGTCCGTGCCGGGCTCCACGTCGGTCGCGGACGCGAGGGCACCGAGGCGTTCGAGCGGCCTGGCGAGGCCCCAGGGGGCGATCCCCACCGCCATGTTGGCCTCGCCCGCGAGCCGTACGGTGTGCACGGGCCCTTCGACGGGGGCGGGCAGCGGGCCCGTGACGGCCAGGGCGCGGCGCGCGGCGAGGAGGCCGACCCCGACGCCCGCGCCGCCGGGCGCGGACCAGGCGCGCAGCGCCGCGACCCGCTCGGCGGCCTCCTCCAGCCGCTCCAGGGACAGTTCGCCCTTGTCGACGGCGCGCGCGACCGCGTCGTACACCTCGGGCAGGACGTGCTCGCCGCCGCTCGCGCCGAGCAGGACCAGGTCGACCCCCGCGGCCCAGGCGAGCACGGCGGCCCCGCCGAAGCCCCAGCGGTCGAGGATCGGCGCCATCTCCAGGGCGTCGCTGATGACGACCCCGTCGAAGCCGAGTTCTTCGCGCAGCAGCCCCGTGACGACCCGGTGGCTGAGGGTCGCGGGCAGTTCGGCGAGGTGCGGCAGCCGGATGTGGCCGGTCATCACGGCCTTGGCGCCGGCCGCGGCGCCCGCGGCGAACGGGGGCAGGTCCAGGGCGCGCAGGGCGTCCAGGGAGCGGTCGATGTCGGGCAGCGCGTCGTGCGAGTCGGTGCCGGTGTCGCCGTGGCCGGGGAAGTGCTTGAGCGCGGCGGCGACGCCGTGTTCCTGGAGGCCCTCGACGAAGGCCCGGGTGTGCCGGGCGACGAGGACGGGGTCGGCGCCGAAGGAACGCACGCCGATGATGGGGTTGTCCGGCTGGGAGTTGACGTCGGCGCAGGGCCCGAAGCAGAGGTTGATGCCGGTGGCGACCAGGTCGGCGCCGATCGCGCCGGCCACCTTGCGGGTCAGCTCGGGGTCGTCGACGGTGCCCAGCGCGTGGTTGCCGGGGTAGACGCTGCCCCGGTGGTAGTCGAGGCGTGTGACGTCGCCGCCCTCCTCGTCCAGCGCGATGAGCGCGTCGGGGCGAGTGGCGCGCAGTGGTTCCACGATGTCGGCGCGGATCGATCCCGGCGCCAGGTTGGTGCCGAAGATCCCGACGCCCGCGAGTCCGGCGTCGAGGGCGCGGTGCACCCAGTCGGGCGGGGTGCGGCCTTCGTAGGCGGGCAGGAGGCAGGCGTTGACCAGTGGGGCTATGGATGTCGCGGCAGTGCTCACGGACGGATGACCTCGCGGTGTCAGTGCTGGGCGGAGTCGGAAGCGGGGGCCGCCGGGGCGTCGACGGAGCCGATGATGCCCGGGACGCGGCGCAGGAGGATGCCGGTGCTGCCGCGTTTGCGCAGGTAGGCGCGTCCGCCGCAGACGGTTTCGAGGGCGGGCTCGACCAGGACCGTCTCGTCGGCCTGCCGCCACCGCTGGGTCTCGGCCAGCCAGGGCCGCAGCCGGGTGTCGAGGGCCTCAGGTTCCAGGGCGACGAAGACCAGGTCGGTGGGGAGCGAGTCGAGGAGCGCCAGGTCCTGGCCGTAGTACAGCATTTCGATCAGGAGGTACGCGGAGCCCGCCAGCTGTCGCGCCGGGACGGCCAGAGCCTCCAGGTCGTCGTTGTGGACGGTCAGCCGTTCGTGCGCGACGCGCTCGACGAGCCTGCGCCGGAAGGCCGGGTTGGGCTCGGTCGCCTCGACGCGGAAGCCCTTGTCGGCGAGGCGGCCGGTGAGCGCGCCCTCGCAGGCGCCGACCTCCACGAGCGGCCCCGCGTCGGGCTCGCACCAGTGGGCGATCCAGGCGGTGGTGGTGTCCAGCCGCTCGCTCTCGTACGGGGAGGAGGCGAACTCCCACGGGTCGGGCACTGCGGCCGCCTCGTCGTCGAGGCTGGCGAGCAGGGCGTAGAGCCGCAGCCGCTCATCGGCCCCCGAGGCGAAGAAGCGTTCGGTCGCGGGCACCCGGCCGGTGTAGAGCATGTGGTCGGGGGACTCGCTGTCCAGCAGATGGGCGCAGGACTGGTTGGTGAAGTTCAGTTTGGCGGCGACGGACGTCCGGTCGAGGGGGTGGTCGCGATCGCTGATGAACTGGAGGAAGGGGGAGTAGCCGACGGCGTGCAGCACCGGCAGCCCGAGGGCGTCGGCGGCCTCGGCCGCGTCCAGCCCCGTACGGCCCCGGCTGCGCCGGTTGTCGGCGGGCGAGTGGGTCCAGATGCGGGCCGTGCGGTCGCGCACCGCGTCGCCCAGCCAGTCGGTGAGGCGGGTGACACCGGGGGACGCGGCACTGTCGTCGGCCGGCCGGACGTGCCGGGCGAGCAGGCCCAGGCGCTCCGCAGGGTCCGCGCCGGGCGGCAGGACCAGCCGCTCGCCGGTGTCGCAGAGCAGGACGTGGGTCTCGGTGGGCCGTTCGGATCCCGGGGAAGTCGGCGAGGCGAGCACGGAGAGGAAGTCGAGGACGGCGTCTTCGGCCCTGAGTACCACCACGAGGTCGATCACAGGCAGTTCCTATCGGTGGGCATGGCGGAGCTGCGCGGCCCGGCACTGGGCGGCGTTGCCCAGCGCTGAGCTGCGGAAGCGGGGTTGGGGGTGTGGGTGGAACGGTCGGTTCGGGAAGGCCGGTCGTGCCTTCCGGGGGGTGACAGTAACCACTACTCGACAGTATGGTCTAGACCACGACTTCAGCCAGGATCAGCCGTATGAATGGCCGATACACCACTTCCGTCTGGTCTGTGAACGACAGTCAGGTATGGGTGGTTGAACATGCAAGGGCCATGCACTCTCCGTGGAGTGCGTGGCCCTTGCCGTGCGGTGCGTTCGACCTGCGCACAAAGGGTGCTTCGGCGCACCCGCCGCCCGCCGGATCGCCGGCCATCGGCTGTGGGTTCGGAGGCCGCCCATCACTGCCCATCCGTACACACGAACTGCCCGAACAGCCACCAGTGGTGGCCCGCCGGGTTGCGCCGCACTGCCCGATGCTCCCCGAAGGGGACGTTCACTCCTTGCTGAACCGGACCGGCGCCTGGAAGCGGGCCTTGCGGGCCGCGCGGCGGAACACCGTGAGGACGGCGGGGCCCGCCAGCGTGATGCACACGAAGTTGGTCACCGCCCTGCCCGTGTCCCAGCCGAGCGACGTCGCCACGTCGAACGCGACGTAGCGGTGCCACTGTTCGGTGAACGGCAGCCCCGGCAGATAGGCGATCGAGCTGTTCGGGTCGAGCGAGAACGGCCAGAAGGAGAGATTGAGGAGGAACCCGAAGAGATAGCCGGACAGCGAGCCGTAGACGGCGAGCATCAGCACCTCGACGCGCCCGCTCGCCCTCGGCAGCAGCCCGGCCAGCATCCCCACGAACGCACAGCCGAACATCTGGTACGGCATCCAGGGTCCGACCCCGCCCGTGATCAGTGCCGACGCGAACAGCGACGTACAGCCCAGGGTGAAGCCGAAGCCGGGGCCGAACACCCGCCCCGCCAGGACGAGTACGAAGAAGACCGTCTCGATTCCCGCGGTGCCCGCCCCGAGCGGCCGCAGTGCGGCGTTGACCGCGGACAACACACCCAGCATCGCCAGGGCCTTGGAGCTGATGCCGCCCTCGGCGATCTCGGAGATCACCACGCACAGGACGAGCGCCAGCAGCACACCGAAGATCAACGGCGGGGCGTAGGAGGCCCCCAGCTTGCCCGGGGCGACGACGAACGGCCAGAAGAACGCCACGACGCCGAGGAACGCGGCCATCGCGATGACCAGGGAGGCACGTGGGGTGACACGGATCGCGGAGACGGCACCGGGGGACTTCTGGGCGGGCTCCCTCACGAGCGCTCCCCTCCGGCGTCCGTACTGTCCCCTCCGGCGTCCGTAGTGTCCTTTTCGGGGTCCGTGCCGCCCCCTCCGGCGTCCGTGCCGCCCCCGCCTTCGGCCCGCAGCGCCGCGTCCACCTGGCCGGGCGTGAGATAGGGGAGCGGCGCCAGGACCTTCGCCGCCTGGGGCGCGAAGACCGGGGAAGCGACGATGACCTCGTCGGTCGGCCCGTCCGCCACCACGTCGCCCTCGGCCATCACCACCACCCGGTCGGCCGCGCGCGCCGCGAACTCCACGTCGTGCGTGGAGACCACCACGGCCCTGCCCTCCGCCGCGAGCGCGTCCACGATCTCGACCAGCCGGGACTTGGCCCGGTAGTCCAGCCCCCGGGTCGGCTCGTCGAGCAGCAGCACCCCGGGCGCGGCGGACAGTTGGATGGCCAGCACCAGCGCGAGCTTCTGACCCTCGGAAAGGTCGCGCGGATGGGTCGCGTCGTCGATGCCGGGGGCGAGACGGTCCAGGACGTCCCGTGCGCGGGGCGCGCCGCCCTCGCTCGCGGCCGGTACCGTCCCGGCCGTCGACTCCGCGTCGGCCTGGGCCAGTTCCTGCTTCACCGACTCCAGGTACAACAGGTCCGTCGGCGTCTGCGGGACGAGCCCCACCAGCCGCCGCGCCCCCGCCGCGGGCAGCTCCTTGGGGTCCGCCGCTGCGCCCCCGCCGAGCGGCGTCACCCGCACCGTGCCCGCCCTGCGCGGACCCGACCCCTGCAACGCCCACAGCAGCGACGACTTGCCCGACCCGTTGCGCCCCATCAGCGCGGTCACCTCACCGGACCGCAGCTCCAGGTCGACCTCGCGGACGGCGGCCACGTCCCGGTACGCGACCGTCACCCCGCGCGCGTCGAGCACCCTCGCCCGTTTCCCGCCCGCAGGGGGCCGTACCGGCGGGACCGGCCTGTCCACGAGTCGTGCCCGCAGCGGGGCGGCCGCGCGCCGCGCGTCCCGTACGGAGAGCGGCAGCGGATCCCAGCCCGCGCGGCGCCCCAGTTCCACGACGGGCGGCGCGACGGACGAGGTCCGGAACACCTCCGTGGGCGGCCCCGCCGCCACGCGCCCGTCACCCGGCAGGTGCAGCACGCGGTCCGCGTACTGCACGACCCGTTCAAGACGGTGTTCGGCCAGCAGCACGGTCACGCCCAGGTCGTGGACGAGCCGCGTGACGGCGGCCAGCACCTCGTCGGCCGCGGTCGGGTCGAGCGCGGACGTCGGCTCGTCGAGCACCAGCACCCGGGGGTGCGCGGTGAGCACGGAACCGATCGCGACGCGCTGCTGCTGGCCGCCGGACAGTTCGTACAACGCGCGGTGGCGCAGATCGGCGAGGCCCAGCAGGTCCAGCGTCTCCTCGACGCGCTTGCGCATGGTCGAGGGCGGGACGGCCAGCTGCTCCATCGCGTACGCCAGTTCCTCCTCGACCGTGTCGGTCACGAAGCCGTCCAGCGGATCCTGGCCCACGAAGCCCACCACGTCGGCGAGTTCGCGGGGCGGGTGGTGGGCGGTGTCGCGGCCGTCCACCGTCACCGAGCCGTGCAGCGTGCCGCCGGTGAAGTGCGGCACGAGACCGTTGACCGTGCCGAGGAGGGTGGACTTGCCGACCCCGGTGTGGCCGACGACGAGGCACAGCTCGCCCTCCTCCACGGTCAGGTCGACGTCACGCAGCGCGGGCCCGGCAGCGTCGTCGTAGTGGACGGAGACCTGGTCGAAGGTGATCAACGGATTCCCCCTGCGGGACGCGGCGGTGGCGCCAGGAAGCCCGCGGCGCCCGCGAGCAGCACCGCGGCGGCCGGGACCATCGGCAGCGTCGGCCAACTGAGCGGATAGATGGACGGATTGAGTTCGGCGGCGTCGAAGCCGACGCCGGCGAAGAGCAGCACGGCGGAGAGCACCCCGCACCCCGCGACCGCCCACTCCTCGAACCGCCACGGGTCGGGCCGGTAGGTCGTACGGGTCACGCGTCGCCCGCCGAGCCGCAGCCCCGCAACGCACAACACCCCGCCGAACGCCAGCGCGGGCAGCCCGATCAGCTTCGGCGCGGTCGCGTCGAGGAGCCCGTACGCCCCCGTGCACAGCCCGCACATGCCGAGCAGCATCAGCGCGCCCGTCAGCCTGCGCGAGCGCTTCGTCGCGGACCCGGCCCTTCCGTAGCCGCGCGAGTCCATGGCGGCCGCCAGCCGCAGCGAGCGCTCCAGGGCGTCCTCCAGCACGGGCACCGCGATGCCGCGCAGCGCCCGGACCCCCTTGGTGCGTCCGGCCCGCAGCCTGCGGGCGCGGTGCACGCGCTGGACGCTCTGCACGAGTTGGGGCGCGACGCTGAGCGAGACCGTGACGGCGACGCCCAGTTCGTACAGTGCGCCGGGCAGCACCCGCAGCGCCCGCTTGGGGTTGGCGAGGGTGTTGGCCGCGCCGATGCAGCACAGCATGCACGCCAGGCGCAGCCCGTCCGTCGCCGCCGACAGCAGCGCCTCCAGGGAGACGGGGCCGCCCAGTTCGATGCCCGCGTACCAGTCGGGCGTCGGGATCCGGGGCAGCGAGAAGAGGAAGTGGTCGCGCGGCGTGATGCCGGTGGCGAACACCGCCCGGAAGACGACGCGCAGCGCCACCACGGTGAGCGCCAGGTACAGGTAGTACTTGAAGCCGCGTGCCCACGGCGCCTCGGTGCGGCGCATGCTGATGACGTGGCCGAGGACGGCCAGCACCAGGAACAGCAGCAGCGGGTTGTTGGTGCGGCTCACGGCGGTCGCGAGCGCCAGCGCCCAGAGCCACCAGGCGACGGGGTGCAGGGTGCGGGGCAGACGGCGGCCGCCGGTGTCCGGGAGGTCCCCGGACACCGGCGGCCGCACCGCTGTCGATTCGGTGCGCGACACGTCACTACTCCGTACGGCGTCGGCGTCTCGCCGCGTAGAGCGCTGCCGCCGCGATGAGGGCGACCAGCGCGGCGGTCACGGCGGCGGGCACGAACGAGCCCGTGTCGTGCTCGGCGTCGGCGGCCGGGACCGCGTCGACGACCTTGGGGCGCGGCGACGCGGCGGCGACGGGGCCCCGGGCCGTGGAGGAGGGCGCCGTGGACGGCGACGGTGTCGGGGACGCGGAAGGGTAGGGCGTCGCGGACTGCTTCGCGGCAGGGCTCTCGGTCGGCGGCCTGTCCGTTGCGACCGGGCGCGGCGGTGCGACCGGTGCGGGGCCCGTGTCCGTGCCTGGCGGCACCGGGTCCGCGGTCCGGGTCTCCTCCGGTACGGCAGGGCCGCCGCCGACGGGCCGGACGTTGTGGGCGCGCAGCTGGTCGGGGGTGACGGTGGGACGCCCCTCGGTGCCCTCGATGTTCGTACCGCCGAAGATCCACAGGTCGACGCTGCCGGGCTTCGGCTTGTAGAGCATCGCGCCGAGCTGGCTGTACTGCCAGGTGTCGGAGCCGGGATCGGCGTGCCAGTACGACCAGTAGGCGGACGCGGGCGGAGTGAGCACGCAGTTCTCCTGCGAGGGCGGCGGGAACTGCTTGCCGCCCCGGAAGCCGCTGTACCCGATGCGGCAGATGAACGCGGGACCGTCGTGGCCCGTGCCGGAGGTCTGCCAGCCGCCCTGGTTCAACAGTTCGTAGCCGGTGGTCGGGGTGGTGCCGCAGGAGCGGTAGACCGGGCCGCCCCACTTGCTGAAGTCGACCGCGAGCACCGCGCCCGAACCGGTCGTGCAGCGCCCCATGGGCTGCGGTGCGGCAGCGGCGGGCACGGCGACGGCGGCCACCAGCGCGAAGGCGACCGGCACACGCGTGAGGATCCGCGTCACCGCCTGCCCCTTTCGGCCGGGGTACGGCGTTTGCGCGCCACCACCGTCAGAAGCGCGCCGCACGCCAGCAGCGCGGCGGCCGTCGGCGCGAGCCGTCCGGCCTGGGTACCGGTGGACGCGAGCTGCCCGCCCGTGCCGGGACCGCTGTTGCCCGTGGTGACGATTCCGGTGCCGGATCCGGGGCCCGAACCGTCCCCGCCCGAACCGTCCTCGCCCGGCGTGACGATCGAGGGGGTCTTGCCCGGGGGCGTGGAACCGGGCAGCGGATGCTCCTTGGTGCCGGCCAGGCTGCCGGTGAGCCGTCCGAACGAGGTCCCGGTCGCCCCGCTGACCGCCTGGGCCGACGCGCGCACGTCGGAGCCGCGCTGTCCGTCCACGGCGATGTTGAACCCGCCGTCGGCGTTCTGCTGCGTCACGAGGAACGCGCGCGCCTTGGCGATCCGGTCCGCGTACTTCTCCGCGTCCAGGGACAGCCCCTGGATCGCGAGCGCGGCGGAGTTGACGGAGTTGCCCGAGGCCCCGGGGAAGCCGCCGTCGGCGAGCTGGCGGCCCGCGATCCAGGCGAGCGCCCTGTCGACCGCCGCCCGTGACCGCTCGCCGGGAACGAGGTCGAGCGCCATCGCGGCCATGGCGGTGGAGTCCACCTCGGAGTCCCCGGTGGTGGGGATCAGGCTCGGCCACGCGCCGGACGGATGCTGCAGGCCCTCCAGGTAGGCGACGGGCTCCCGCGCCGCCTCGCCCTCGCCCGCGCGGTACTGCGCCATGATGCCCAGCGACTGGGAGAAGACCGACAGGACGTTGCGGTACGCGCCCTTGGCGGCGCAGCTCCGGTCCTTGCCGGAGCTCGGGGCCGCGCACACCGCCGAGGAGAGTCCCTCGATGAGGTCCTTCCCGCCGAAGGCGCGCGGGTCGCGGCCGACGACCTGCGCGAGCAGCGCCGTCTTGCCCAGGGAGCCGCTCGACAGGTGCTTGGCGTCTCCCACGCCCGTCCAGTTGTGAATGGAGCGTCCCGTGCCGTCCCTGCCGCCCTTGTCGAGGAAGTCCACAATGTCGCGGAGGGTGGCCCTGTTTCGGTCCGTGGCCGCCAGGGCGTAGGCCGTGTCGATGGTGAGGCCGTAGTCGGCGAAGCCGCTGCCGGGGCCCGACTCGTAGTAGCGCCCCAGCTTGAGCCGGTTCTTGCCGGTGAGGAACGTCACGCCCTTGGCGAGGTCGGGCCCCGGGGCCGTGGGGCCGGTCCTCTTGGTGGACAGCGTCACCAGGTCCTTGCCCGCGCCCGCGAGCGCGGCGGGCGCCGTGGCGAACAGCAGCGGCTCCGTGCCGCCCTCCTCGTACGCGAACGATCCGTTCAACTGCTGCTGCCCGGACGTCCAGGAGATCCCGGCGTCCGCGCGCCTGCCGTCCCCGAGGGTCCGCAGCGCCTGTGCGGCGAACGCGGTGGACTGCACGGCGCCGACCGTCGCCCCTTCGTAGCCGGGGAAGCCGCCGGTCGGCAGCTGTGCCTTGCGCAGCCAGGTGCGGGCTTTGGCGAGAGCCGCGTCGTGGCCGCCCGCCTTGCGCAGGACGAGCGCGATCAGGCCGGTCGACGCGGCTTCGCTGCCGCAGTGCTCGCCGGGCCCCACGAGAATGCTCGTGAAACCGCCGTCCGGGCACTGGAGTCCCGCCAGGCGCGCCACGGTGTCGGCCGGGGGCCGCACCCCGCCGCGCAGCAGCGCGAGCACGCCGAGCGCCTGCCCTTCGGCGTAGCCCGCGCCCCGGAAGTCGCCCTTGGCCGTACAGCCGGGGTTGGATCCGTCCGGCCCGGGGCCGGACGCACAGCGGTGCGAGACCAGTTCACCGAGCAGGTCGTACCCGCCGAAGGCGCGCGGGTCGCGCCCGGTGACCTCGGCGACCAGCGCGAGGCGGGCTACAGCCGCCCCGTCGGGCGCCTTGTCCGTGCCGTGCGGATAGGCGTACGCGGTGCTCTCGGCGGGCCTGGCGAGGAAATCGACCACCCTGGTGAGCGTCTTGTCGAGGGCGGGGCGCTGCCCGTACGCGGCGGCGAGCCCGAAGGCGGCCTCAGTGGTGCGGAAGTGGTCGTTCTTCTCCGCGCCCTCCTCGTCCTGCCCCACGACGCGTTCGCCGTCCTTGAGGGAGGCGGCGATCCAGCGCGAGGCCGCCGCGACGTCCACGTCGGCGTGCGGGACGTCGGGCACTTCGGGGTCGGGCGGCGCGGTGTGGCCTTCGGGGCGCACGTCGTCGGGGGAGAAGGCGGGACGGCCCTTGGTGCCGCCGACGTCGGTGCCGCCGTAGACCCACGCCTCGACGTCGCCCGCCTTCGGCCTGCGGTCCATGGCGCCGAGCTGGCTGTACGACCAGTGGTCCTGGCCGGGCGGGGCGATCCAGTACGACCAGTAGGCCGTGGCCTGCGGCGTGAGGCGGCACTTCTCCCGGTCAGGAGTGGGGTACTGCTTCCCGGCCTTGAAGTCCTTGTGCCCGATGCGGCAGATGAACCCGGGGCCGTCGTGCTGCGTGCCGGCCGTGCTGAACCCCGCGGTGTGCAGCAGTTCGTAGCCGCTGGTCGGGGTGGTGTCACAGCCCCGTACGACCTTGCCGCCCCACGGACCGAAGTCGACCGCGACGACCGCGCCCTTGGTGGCCGTGCACTTCTTCACCGGTTCCGCCGCCGCGGGAGCCGTACCGGGGCCCGTGACGAACACCACGCTCGCCGCGAGCACGAGCAGTGCTGCCGTGATCGGCGGGAGAAGCCCACCAGTCCCTGCCCACCGGCCTGTTCGTGTTCCGGTCCCCACCGCGACCCCTCGTGTCGGCTGTCCGCGCCGGGCGGGAAAACGCGTGGCGACGGGCCCTGCCGGACACATGCCTGGGCATGCCGGGGGGGGGCGGGGTCAGACCACGCCGTAGTCCGCGACGGCGTCTCGTGCTGAGAATCGACTCGGCCCCGGGCAGTCCGGCTCGCCCGGCGTCGCCGGGCCTACGGTTGCGGGTCAGCGCCGGAATTCGACCGGCTTCCCCTGGAACTGAGCGTGTATCAGCCGGATTGGAACACGCGTACCAAGAGGCCGTCAAGGCGACCGGGGCACCGTACGGACCCGCCGTCACCGACCGTACGGCGCGTCTTTCGGGGGCGCTGGCGCACCGTACGGCGCTGGGGTAGCGTCCAGGGCTGCCGAGTGGGGGAACCCGGTGGGAATCCGGGGCTGACGCGCAGCGGTGTGGGACGGCGGGGGCCGTGCCGAGCCCGAATGCCCAAGCGGTGAAGGCAGTTGCCGGAAGCCGAATCCACGCGATTGGACGGCGGCCACACCGCTCTGCCGCGGGGCGGTGCCGTGCGTTCGGCGCGGGTGTTCTTCGCGGGAGCGGGACGGTCGGCGTTCCCGTGCCCAGGAGCAGACCATGACCCGTACGTCCCGCGTCTCCACGTTCCGTACCCGTGCCGCCACAGCTGGGTCTTCCCGGTTCCGCGCCCGTACCTCCAGACGCGGCGGCCCGGCCGCGTACGCCGCGCTGACCGTCCCCCTCGCGCTCGGCGCCCTCGTCCTCTCGACGGTCCCGGCGTCCGCCACCGCCACCCCCGCACAGATCGCCACCTCCAAAACGAACGGCGTCGCCTACCTCAAGTCCCTCCAGGCCGCCGACGGTTCGTACGCCGGCTCCGGACTCTCCAACGAGTGGGCTTTCAGCGCCTTCGCGGCGGCCGGGACCGCGGCCGTCGACGTCGCGCCCGGCGGCGACGCGTCCAAGAACGCCCGCACCGTGTACCGCAACCTGCTCGCCACGCCGGGCTGGCCCTCCGCGAGCCCCGTCGTCACCGACTACGAGCGCGGGGCGCTCAACGCGTACGCGGCGGGCATCGACCCGGCGCGCGTCTCGGCGTCGCGCAACCTCATCGCCGACGTCTACGGCCACTGGCAGAACGCCGAGCCCGGCTACTTCGGCTCGTCCGCCAACTACAACGGCACCGTCTTCGCGGCCCTCGCGCTCGCCGGGGCCAGGACGCAGACCGGCGCGCAGCGCGTCCCGCAGGCCCTGCTCGACCGGATCGTCGCCCGCATCCGGGCCAACCAGCACAACGACGGCGGCTGGAACTACGGCAAGGCCGAGGGCGACCCGGGCCAGCTCGGCGCCGCGAGCGACATCGACATGACCGGCGCTTCCATGGCCGCGCTCTGCGTGTCCGGAGTGCCGAAGACGGACCCGGACGTCCTCCAGGCCAAGGCGTTCCTCAAGAGCAAGCTCGTCCCCTCGACGGGCGCGTTCAACGCGATGTTCGGCGTGAACACCGACTCCAACGGCTGGGCGGTCTCGGGCCTCAACGCCTGCGGCATTAACCCGCAGACCGGTGACTTCCTGACGCCGCCCGGCAAGACCCCGGTGGACTTCCTGATCGCACAGCAGTTCAACCCGGGCGGCGGGTTCAAGTACCTGCCGTCGGACACCGTGCCGTCCGCGTACGCCTCCATCGACGGCCTGCGCGCCGTCGCGGGCGGCGGCTTCACCGCCGCCCCGCCCGCCCCGGTGACGCCGGGTGCGCCGAAGTGGGTCGGCCAGAGCGCCTTCACCGCGGGTACGGCGACCAAGCTGGCGCTGACCGTCGACGACGGCACGGGCATTCCGAAGGTCTGCGCGGTGACCCTCACCCCGACGGGCCCGACGACGACGCTCGGCGACGTGCTGAGCGCCGCGACCACCGCGGCGGCGCCCGCGGGCTGTGTGACATCGGTCGCCCCGGCGTCCGGTACGGGCGTGGTCACCTCCCTCAATTCCACGTCCAACAGCGGGGGGTCGAGCTGGTTGGCGAGCGTGGACGGTTCGACGTTCACGGCGGCGGACCGGGGCCGGACCGTCGGAGTGGGGGACACCGTCGCGCTGCGCTTCGGCGCCAGTTGATGATGGAGGGATGACCGAACACACCGAGCAGACGGCACGGGGCGCTTCAGGGGAACACCTGGTGTCCCCGGAGCCCGATTTCGTGGAGACGCGTCTGGCCGTCTACGCGCAGGACGAGCACGACGAGATCTTCGGCGGCGTCACCGATCCCTTCGGCGTCGCTGACGTCGGACTCACCTGGCAGCCCAAGAAGGAGCACTTCGGCATCCGGTGGGGCGACCGGCTCGTGGCCCACACCGGCCTGCTGCGCCTGCCGGTCGAGGTGGGCGGCGTCGCGACCGAGGTGATAGGGATCGGCGGTGTCGCCGTCGCCCCCGACGTACGGGGCCGGGGGCTGGCGCGGCGGGTCGTCGCGGTGGCCCTGGAGCACGCCCGCACGATGGGCCCCGAGTACGCGCTCCTGTTCTGCCGCCCGCCGCTCGTCGCACTGTACGAACGCCTCGGATGGCGCCCGGTCGACGCGGCGGCGGGTGACGTGCTCGTCCCGCAGCCCGAGAACCGCACGGTGGTGATGCCGCTGCACACGATGCTGCGTCCGCTCCACGACGGCGCCCGGTGGCCGCAGGGACAACTGAGGCTGCTGGACCTGCCGATGTGAAGCGCCGCAGGTCCGACGGAGGGATCGGCCCCGACCTGTCGGACGGAGGGATCGGCCCCGACCTGTCCGAACGGATCGGTGGTGGCCAGGCCGAACGGGTCGGCGCCGGTCAGGCGTCGCCCTCGGTTACGGCGATGGCTGCCGCCGGGCAGGTGCCCGCAGCTGTGCGGACAGCGCTGTGGTAGCGCTGCGGAGGGTGCTCGGTCAGCAGCATGACCAGGCCGTCGTCGGGGGACTGGTCGAACACCTCGGGCACCCGCAGCGCGCACAGTCCGGCGCCCACGCAGCGGTCGGGATCGGTGGAGAGTTCCACGGGTGTTACTCCTCGTCCCAGGCGACCGGCAGGTTCACCACGCCGTAGATGTTCATGTTCGTGCGCAGCCGCACCGCTTCGGGGGCGACGGCCAGCCGCAGCGTGGGGAACCTGGTGAACAGCGCGGGCATGGCGATCTTCAGTTCCACCCGCGCAAGTTGCTGTCCCAGGCACTGGTGGGCGCCGTGCCCGAAGCCCAGCTGGCCGGCCGTTTCGCGACGCAGGTCGAGGGAGTCGGGGTCCGCGAACTTCGCGGGGTCGCGGTTGGCCGCGTCGAGGGAGAGCACGACCGTCTCGCCCGCGCGGATCACCTGTCCGTCGATCTCGATGTCCGCCAGGGCCGAGCGTATGGTCGTGCCGGCGACGGTCAGGTAGCGCATCAGCTCCTCGACGGCCCGGTCCGCCAGGTCGGGCTCGGTGCGAAGCAGTTCGGCCTGCTTCGGATGGGACAGCAGGGCGAAGGCGCCGTGGGCGATCATGTTGGCGGTGGTGTCGAGCCCGGCCGCGAGCAACAGTCCGCCCAGCCCGGTGAGTTCGTCCTCGCTGAGATCGGGGTCCTGGGTGAGGTCGCTGAGCAGGTCGTCGGCGGGCGCGGAGCGCTTTTCGCGGACCAGCCCCCTGATGAACTCGTCGATCCCCTGCATGGCGGCCGTCCGCGCCTCCATCGGCGCGTCAGAGGTGAACATCGTCGTGACGTTGCCCTGGAAGGCGTCGCGGTCGGCGTACGGGACGCCGAGCAGTTCGCAGATCATCAGTGCCGGGATGGGCCGGGCGTACGCCTCCACCAGGTCCGTGCCGGGGCCCGAGCGTTCCAGGGCGTCCAGGTGTTCCTCGGTGATCTCGGCCACCCGTTCGGACAGTTGGCGCATCCGGCGCACCGTGAACTTCCCCATGAGCTTGCGCCTGAACCTGGTGTGCTGAGGTGCGTCCAGGCCGAGCATGTCGCCGACCGGAGCCGGTGGGAGCGGGAACTCGGGTCCGTCGGGATAGGGGTAGTGCAGCAGTTCGTACCGGACGCTGATGCGCGGGTCGGCGAGCAGCGCGCGGACCGCGGAGTGGCCGGTGGCCAGCCAGCCGGTGTGCCCGTCGGGGAAGGAGAGGCGGGCGAGGGGCTGCCGTTCCTGGATCGTGGCCAGTTCGTGCGCGGGGTCGAAGGGGCAGCCCGCGCGGCGTTCGGTGGGCATGGCGACCGGCTGAGCCGACGGCTCGTGCGGCATGGATCTCCTCCTGGAGAGGTGATGTGCGGTATTGGCGCCAGAGTGACACTATGCTGGCGCTAACGCAATCCGCTGTGGCGCTATTGTGTGTCATAATGGCTCAAAGTGACGGCATTATGGCGCTCGATTGGCGCTGCTGGTGTCGCCGCCCCGATAACACGCCCGCAATTCGGGCGATATGACTGCAATGCCCGTTTGGGGGCTAGCGTGTGCCCATGACTGAGGGGCTGGGATCAGAGCAGGAAACCGACGGAGTGCAGGCGGTGCCGATGGGCATGGTCCGGCTCGCCGGCGGAACGTTTCGGATGGGCAGTGAGGACTTCCGTCCGGAGGAGCGCCCCGTTCGGGCGGTGACCGTGGGCGGGTTTTACATGGACATCCGCCCGGTGACGGTGGCCGAATACGCCGCCTTCGTACGAGCGACGGGATACGTCACCGTCGCCGAGCGCCCCCTGGACCCGGCTCCGCGACCCGGCGGCACGGCGTCGGCGCACCCCGGCTCACTGCTCTTCCGGGTGCCGGAGGGGACGGCGCTCCCCGGCCTGTCGGCGGTGTCACCCGCGGGGCTGCCCGTGGTGCCGCCCGCTGCGCCGTCCGGACCGTCCGCGGAGCCCTCAGGTCTGTGGGAGCACGTTCCGGGCGCCAGCTGGAAGCATCCGCAAGGGCCTTCGTCCACCCTGGAGAACCTCGCCGACCACCCTGTCACGCACGTCGCGTACGAGGACGCTACCGCGTACGCGCGCTGGGCGGACAAGGACCTGCCGACCGAGGCGGAGTGGGAGTACGCGGCGCGCGGCGGCCTGGAGTCCGCCGTCTACCCGTGGGGCGACGACTTCACCCCGTACGGCAGGCGCATGGCCAACACCTGGCACGGTGCGTTCCCGTGGCGGCGGGACGCGCCGTCGGGCACCAGTCCGGTCGGCTCGTACGACCCCAACGGTTACGGCCTGTACGACATGGTGGGCAACGTCTGGGAGTGGACCTCGGAGAGTGCGCCCGAGGGCCCGGACGGTCTTGCGGGGCGCATCGTCAAGGGCGGCTCGCACCTGTGCGACGAGGCGAGCTGCCACGGATGCCGCCCGGCGGCGAGGCGGGTCAGGGCCGAGGACACCACGGCCTGCCACCTCGGCTTCCGCTGCGTGCAGCGTTGGCTGTGAGCGGGGCGGCGGGGCGCGCCCCGGGGGGAGGTCGGGGCGCCGCCGGGCCGTGACTGTCGAAGACGCGTTCGACGGTCGCGGCCTCCAGCGATGGCGGCCCGGTACCCCTGGGCCTACCGTTTTCCCGGGGGCCGACGACACAACCGGCGAACGGTGCACAGCCATGTCAGACAAACCCACTGTTGTTCTCGTCCACGGCTTCTGGGGCGGAGCCGCCCACTGGTCGAAGGTCGTCGTCGAACTGCACAGAAGGGGTTTCACCTCACTGCGTGCGGTGGAGAACCCGCTCACCTCACTGGCCGACGACGCCGAGCGGACCCGGAAGATGGTCAAGCAGGTCGACGGGCCCGTGCTCCTCGTCGGGCACTCCTACGGCGGCGCCGTCATCACCGAGGCGGGCGACCTGCCCAACGTCGTCGGCCTCGTCTACGTCGCGGCCTTCGCGCCCGACGCGGGGGAGAGCCCGGGGCAGCTCAGCCAGGAGATGCCGCCCGCCGCGTTCGCGAACATCGCCCCCGACTCCGACGGCTATCTGTGGATCGCGCAGGACAAGTTCCACGAGAGCTTCGCGCAGGACCTGGACGCGGACGAGGCGCTGGTCATGGCGGTCACGCAGAAGGCTCCGCTGGGTTCGACCTTCGGCGACACCGTGACCGCTCCCGCCTGGCGGGCCAAGCCCTCCTGGTACCAGGTGTCCGCCCAGGACCGCATGATCCACCCCGACAACGAGCGCCGCATGGCGCAGCGGATGGACCCCCGCAAGACCGTCGAGCTGGACGCGGGGCACGCCTCACTGGCCTCGCAGCCGGTCGCGGTCACCGATCTGATCGAGGCGGCCGCGAACGAGACCGCGGGCTGACACGGGCGCGGGCCGGTGCGGGCACGGACGGCGCCGCGCGTCCCAGGGGGCGCACGACGGTGTGCATTCCGGGGGCGCGCGACGGTGTACGAGCGCACCTGTGCCGCCCTCAGGGGGCGCGCGGTAATTGCCGCGCGCCCCTGAGTGTCGCTCTGCTACCGTCCGCCGCATGAAGCGCGCTGCCATGATCGTGGAGACGACGACGCCGGAGAGTGTCCCGGCGCGCTGACAGCTGTCTGAGTCGAAAGCCCCGGGGCGAGTGCCCCGGGGCTTTCGACTGTGGTCACTCGCCCGTTGACTTCCACGCGAGGAGACCACCGTGTACGACCACCGCAAGCTCGGCCGCGAGCTGGACCTGTTCGACACCGATCCCCTGATGGGGGCGGGCCTGCCGTACTGGCTGCCCGACGGCGCGACCGTGCGGCACGCCCTGGAGGAGTACGTCAGGGAGGCGGAGCGCCTGGCCGGCTACCGCCACGTCCACTCTCCCGTACTCGGCAAACGGGAGCTGTACGAGATCTCCGGGCACTGGTCGCACTACAGCGACGACATGTTCCCGCCCATGGACCTGGGTGCGGAGCAGGTCGTCCTGCGACCGAGCCTCTGTCCGCACCACGCCCTCATCTACCGCTCCCGCCCGCACAGTTACCGCGAACTGCCCCTGCGGATGGCGGAACTGGGCGGGATGTACCGCTCCGAACTCTCGGGCGTCCTGGGCGGCCTCAACCGGGTGCGGGCGATCCACCTCAACGACGCCCACATCTTCTGCACCCTGGAACAGGCCGCCGAAGAGGCGGCCGCCGCCCTGTCGATGATCCGCGAGGCGTACCGGGTCCTGGGCATCACCCGCGTCCGCCACCGCCTCTCCCTTCCCGGACCCGGCGGCAAGTACGTGGCCGATCCGGAACTGTGGCGCCGCTCCACCGCCCTGCTGTCCGACGTGCTGGACGGTTCGGGACTTCCCTACGAAAGGGCCGAGGGCGAAGCGGCGTTCTACGGCCCCAAGATCGACGTCCAGGTGACCGACAGTGCGGGGCGCGAATCCACCCTCTCCACCGTCCAGATCGACTTCCACCAGCCCGAACGGTTCGACCTCCACTACATCGGCGCGGACGGCGCCAAGCACCGCCCGGTCATGGTCCACCGCAGCGTCATCGGCAGCGTGGAACGGGCGGTCGCCTTCCTCGTCGAACAGCACGGCGGCGCGTTCCCGGCCTGGATCGCCCCCACCCAACTGGTCGTCCTGCCGGTCTCCGACGCCGAACTCCCGCACGCCGCCGCGCTGGTGCGCCGCTGTGTCGAACAGGGGCTGCGCGCCGAACTGGCGGCGCCCGAGCAGGGCACCCTCGGTGCCCGCATCAGGCAGGCGCGCTTCGTGCCCTACCAGACGGTCGTCGGATCACGGGAGGCGGCGGGCGGACGGGTTGCCCTGCGGCTGCGCGACGGACGCAGGATCGCCCCGGCGCCGGCCGATGACGTGCTCGCCCGGATCGGCGCGCTGGTGGCGAGCCGGAGCGCCGAACTGTGGGACGAGGGAGAGGGAGTGGCGCCGCTCCGGTGAGGCATTTACCCGGTGGGGCATTCGCCCGGTGACGTACCTGTGATTGCCTGGTGTCCGTCCGGTCGCGCGACCGGACGGACACCAGGCAACCGTGCGGCCCGGCTCCCTAGTGGTGCGGCCATCCCTCCCTGCCCAGGACGTCCAGTACCAGCGCGCCGATGTTCCACGCGTCGTCGACACCGCTGTGATGCCGTCCCTCCAGCGGTAGCCCGGCGACCCGGAGCGCCTGCGCCATGCCCGGCCGTTTCCGCAGCCCGTACGACTCGGTGAAGGCCGCCTTGGCGTTGGTGTGCCGTCCGGAGAACGGGTAAGGGGGGCCGCCGCGGCCGCACTGCGCGGTGAACTGCTTGCGGTCGTAGTCGCCCCAACTCGCCCAGGGCCACCGGCCCGCGCGGTGCTCCCGCGCCAGGATCGCGCACGCCTCGGCGAAGGACACACCGGTGTCCACCTCGGACTGCGTCAGCCCGGTCAGCTCCGTACAGAACCCGCTCACGGCCGACCGGGCCGGGCGCACCAGGATCCGGTGCCTGGCCAGGCGCTCACCCGCGGCCAAGTCGACCACGCAGAGGCCGATTTCGATGATCTCGTGCACCTGGCCCGGCGGTGGCTGCCCCGCCCAACAGGTCGCCTCCACGTCGACCACGTTGAGCAGCCGCCCGTACTGTTCGTCCTGCTGTTCGTCCTGTTCGTCGTCCGGGACCGCCGCAGTGCCGCCTTCCGTTCTCATGCCGGTCGACACTAGACGCGCGACGTGCGGGCCGCACCGCGATATCCGTGCCGCACCGCTTCCGGCACCCCGCGCGGAAGCACGCGCCGGGCCGGGAACACGGCCGTGGGCCGCACGTGGACTTCCGCACTCCTGTGCGGTCCCGAAGGGTACCGTCCGGCCGTGGATCCGCGGGGCCCGTCCGCATTGTTGAGCAAGTCCCGCCCCGTCCGCATGGCATCATCGCCCCACGCGCGCGCGGACCGGAGCGGCGCGGACATACTGGCCTTGAAGCCCGGGAGCTTGTCAGACGTGACCACCAGCTTCGTGGGGCGCGGTACCGAACTGGAGCGCCTTGAACAGTCGCTCGTCCGGAACCGGCTCACCACGCTTACCGGCCCGGCAGGTGTCGGGAAGTCCCGACTCGCCCTGCACGCGGCGACCGGCGACGACAAGTCGCCCGTACCCGCGATCTGTTGGGCCGACCTCTCGCCGCTTCCGGACGAGGGGCGGTTCGTGGCGACGATCGGAGCGGCCGTCGGCCTCGCCGATCACACGACGGGCGTGCCGCTGGACCCGCTCCTGGCGTACCTCGCGGACAAGGAGATGCTGATCGTCCTGGACACCTGCGACCATCTCGTCGCGGCCTGCCGGGATCTGGTGGGCCGTCTGCTGGAGGCGGCGCCGCGCGTCACCGTGCTCGCCACCAGCAGGCAGCCGTTGGGCGTGGCGGGAGAGCAGCTGCTGCCGCTCGCGCCCCTGCCGTGCGAGGGAGACGCGCTCACCCTGTTCGCCGAACGGGCCGCTGCCGCGTCGCCGGGTCTCACCGTCTCGGAGGTGCGGGACAGTACGGCGGCGCTGCGCATCTGCCGACGACTCGAAGGCGTGCCCCTCGCGCTCGAACTCGCCGCGGCGCGGGCCGTGCACCTGTCTCTGGAGGTGCTCGCCGAACTGGTCGAGTCGCCGCCGCCCGACCTGCTGGACTCCTCGGGACCGACCGAACCGTCCAGACCCGTCCACCACCACAGCCTGCGGACGGCCATCGGCTGGAGCCACGAACTGTCCGCTCCCCGTGAGCGGCTGCTGTGGGCGCGGCTCTCGGTCTTCCGCGACCGCTTCGACGAGAGGGCGGTGCGGGAGGTGTGCGCGGGAGGGCCGCTCACCGAGGCGGGCGCGACGGAGGCGCTGGCCCGGCTGGTGGCGGGCTCCGTGGTGGAGAAGGACGCGCAGGGCCGCTACCGCATGCTGGGTTCCGTGCGGCGGTACGGCGCGATGTGGCTGCGCGAGCTGGGGGAGACCGGCGCCGTGGCCGACCGGCACGCCCGGTACTTCCTCGAACTGGCCCGCAAGGCCGACCAGGGTTGGCTCGGTCCGGGACAGGCCACTTGGTACCGCACGGTCGCCGCGGCGCACACCGACCTGTGCACCGCGCTCGACCACTTCCTGCCGCGCGAGCCGCAGCTCGCCCTCGAACTGTCCGGGCGGGTCGCGTTCTTCTGGAACTGCTGCGGCCATCTGCGAGCGGCCCGCTCCTACATCGAACAGGCGCTCGCCCGACCGCACGCACCGGGCGCGGACCGCACGCGCGCCCTGTGGGTGCTGGGTCTGGCGGCGCTCCTCCAGGGCGAGCACGAGCGCGCCGGGGAGCTCGCCAGGCGGTGCGAACTGGAGGCGTCCCGGGCCCGCGACACGGAGGGGCGGTTGTCCGCCGCCTATCTGCTGGGCATCACCCACCTCCTGTCCGGCCGCCCGCTGGCCGCCGCCGCGGCCGCGGACAGTGCCCTGGCACGGTCGGGCGGCTCGCCCTTCGAGTCGGCCGCTCTTCTGCGCTGTCTCCTCCTGAGGGTCTTCGCGCTCACCGCGCTCGGGCTGACGGACGAGGCGGTGGAACTGGCGGGCGAGCTGCGTGAGCGCTGCTTCGCGCGCGGCGAGTACTGGACGCGGTCCTACGCCGACTACCAGCTGGCGCTGCTGGCGCTGATGGCCGACAGGCCCGAAGAGGCGAGGGTGCACGCCAGGTCGATGCTGGACGCCAAACGGCTGCTGGGCGACAAGTACGGCATCGCGATGGGCCTCGAACTGCTCGCGTCCGCCGCCGCGTCCGACGGGCGCGGGGAGACGGCCGCACTCGTGGCCGGGGTCAGCCAGGCGTACTGGAGCGCCGTCGGCCACGCCCAGCAGGGCATGCCCGAGTTGCGGCAGCTGCGCGCGGAGTGCGAGCGGGCCGCACGTGACGCGGTCGGCGACGTCGTGTACGACTCGGCGTTCGAGCTGGGGCTCGAACAGGACGTGCTGGCGGCGCTGACGCATGAAGGATGCGCGACCGAGGGCTGAAGAAAGGGCGGGGGAGACCCGAACCGGAACCGAACCGGGAACGAACCAAAGACGAACAGTAAAGTTTCCTAACTTACGTCTTGACCCCCGCTCGTCCCGCCCGCCACCATCCAGTGCCATGCCCCCTACACAAAACAGGACTCGGGTCGCGCTGTGCGCGGCCGCGGCCGCCGCAGGGCTCCTCGCCGGCCTGACCGGCCCCGCATCGGCGAACGCGTCCACCGCGCCCCTCGGGAACCCGGGACCCTCGCCCGCCGGGACCGTCAAGGCCGCCGACAACCTCGCCCTCAACCGCCCGGTCACCACCTCGTCCAACGAGACGAGCGCCCTGGGCGGCGCACTCGCCGTAGACGGCGACCCCGGCACCCGCTGGGCCAGCAAGGAGGGCGTGGACAACCAGTGGATCCGCGTCGACCTCGGCGCCGGCACCGCGCTGAGCCGGGTCGTCCTCAACTGGGAGGACGCGTACGCCAAGGCGTACCGCGTCGAGATCTCCGACGACGGCACGAACTGGCGCCAGATCGCCGCCACGACCGCCGGCGACGGCGGCACCGACGACCTCACGGTCAGCGGCACCGGGCGCTACCTGCGCGTCTTCGGCACGCAGCGCGCCACCGCGTACGGCTACTCGCTGTTCGAGGTGGCGGCGTACGGCAGCGGCTCCGGCGAGCCGCCGGCCGGCGGGGTCAACGTGCCCTTCGGCAGCCACAAGTTCCCGTACGCCTCCGGCTCCATCACGGTCTCCGGGGACCAGGCGGCCAACGACGCGAAGGTGGTGGCCTACTACAAGAAGTGGAAGTCCGCCTTCGTCACCTCCCGCTGCGGCAACGGCTGGTCCGCGATCTCCTCGACCGACGCCGACCACCCGTACGTCGCCGAGGGCCAGGGCTACGGGCTCACCATCCTCGCCACCATGGCGGGCGCCGACCCGGACGCGCGCACCTCCTTCGACCGGGTCCTGAAGTACGTCCTGGACCACCCCTCGGTCATCAACTCCGACCTGCACGCCGCCGAACAGGACGAGAACTGCAAGAGCGTCAGCGGCGGCGACTCCGCGACCGACGGCGACCTGGAGATCGCGTACGCGCTGCTCCTCGCCGACAAGCAGTGGGGCAGTGCCGGGACGTACGACTACAAGCGCCTCGCCGTGAAGCGGATCAACGCCATCAAGGCGAGCGAGATCGTCTCCGGCACCAAGCTGACCAACCTGGGCGACTGGTCGTCGGGCAGCAAGAACACCATCAGCCGCAGCTCCGACTGGCTGCCCGGCCACTTCAAGGCGTTCCGCAAGGCGACCGGCGACTCGGCCTGGGACGGCATCCTCGCCGCGCACCAGAACGTCATCGGCCACCTCCAGTCGAAGTACGCGTCCCGCACCGGACTGCTCCCCGACTTCGTGGTCAACACCAACACCTCGGACCCCAAGCCCGCACCGGGCGAGGTCCTGGAGTCGGAGCTGGACGGCGCGTACTCCTGGAACGCCTGCCGCGACCCCTGGCGCCTCGGCGTGGACGCGCTGACCACGGGCGACGCCAAGTCCCTCGCCTCCGTGAAGAAGATGAACACCTGGATCAAGCAGGCCACGGGCGGTGACCCGAACAAGATCGCCCAGGGCTACCGGCTCGACGGCTCGGTCGCCGAGTCCGGCTCATCGGTCGCCTTCATCGCGCCCTTCGCGGTGGCCGCCTCCACCGACGCGGGCAGCCGCACCTGGCTGGACGCGCTCTGGAAGAAGATGAACTCCGTCCCGCTGGACCCCAGCAGCTACTACGGCTCCAGCATCCAGCTCCAGGCCATGATCGCCGTCACCGGCAACCACTGGCTGCCGTAACCCTGTTACGGCCCCCGCGGGGCCCCGTACGGTGTACCGGCTCGGAGAGCGAGCCGGTACACCGTACGCGCACGACCGGAGGGGGAGAACGCTCATGACCACGCCGCCCATGAAGCCGACCACCACGAAGCCCGCGACGGACACCGCGGCACGGGTCAGGGAGTGGCTCGACGCACGGTCGGAAGAGATGGCCGAGTTGCTGACGCTCCTGGTCGCCGTCGAATCGGAGAACCCTCCAGGACGCGAACTGGGGCACTGTGCGCGCGTGCTGAGGGACGCGATGGACCGGCTCTGGCTGTCCCCCGAGATCCTGCCCGTCACCGCGGCTCCTGCCGCGACCGACCCCACCACCCCTTCGGGACTCGAAGAGCCGTGCGTCGTACGCGGCACGGCGGGCACTCCGGACGGTGAGGGACTGGTCTACTTCCACGGCCACTTCGACGTCGTCCCCGTACAGGACCGCGGGCAGTTCACGGCGGTGCGCAGGGACGGGCGGATCATCGGCCGGGGCACCGCCGACATGAAGGGCGGCATCGTCAGCATGCTGTACGGGGCGGCCGCCGCCCAGGAACTCGGCCTCCTCGGCTCCGGACGCGTCGTCCTGCACCTGGTGTGCGACGAGGAGACCGGCAGCGTCGTCGGCGCCGGACACCTGCGCGGCGCCGAACTGATCGACCCCGCCGCGCTCGCCATGGTGACGGGCGAACCCAGCGGAGGCAGCATCTGGAACGCGGCCCGCGGGGCGCTCTCCCTGCGCGTCGACGTGCGCGGCAAGGAGGCCCACGTCGGACAGGCCGACCGCGGCGTGAACGCCTTCCAGCACATGCTGCACATCGCGCGTCCCGTCGAGCGGTACGCCACCGCGATGGCCGAACGCCACACGGCCTTCCCGATGGCCCCCGAGGACGCCCCTGGCACCATGGTCGTGGTCGGCGGCCTTTCGGGCGGCGGCTCGAACTTCAACGTCGTGCCGGGCTCCGCGTACTTCACCGTCGACGGCAGGTACAACCCGGAGGAGGACCTGGAAGCCGAGGCCAAGCGCCTCACCGCGCTCATCGACGGCGCGGCCCGGGAGATCGGCGCCGACGCGTCCGTCGAGATCACCCAGCTCCAGCCGCCGGCCGCGACCAGCTCGGGGCATCCGGCCGCCGCCGCGCTCGCCCGCGTCGCGTCCGTGGTCCAGGGAGCCAGGCCCCGCTTCGAGATGTGCGCGGGCATCCTGGAGACCCGCTGGTACGCCCAACTGGGCATCCCCGCCTTCGGCTACGGCGCAGGCCGCCTGGACGTCTCACACGGCCCCGACGAGTACGTCGACGAGGCCGCGCTGCGCCGCTGCGCCGAGGTGTACGCGCTGTACGCCGGCGAACTGCTGGGATGACCGCGGGCGCCGCGGCGGTCCCGGCCCCGGGCCGATTGTCAGTGGCGGGTGACACGCTGCGGTGATGGACGAATGGATGCGCGTACGGGTCTACGGCACCGACCACGACGACCCCGACCCCGGGCCCCGGCAGGGGCGCGACTACGTGGAACTGGTCGGCGGCCCCCTGGACGGACTGCTCCTCGACGTCACGGCGAGGAGCCCCGGCGAACGGGCCGAGGGCGCCGCGCTGCTCACCGAGATCGGCAGCTTCGGGCCGGGCGGCAGAACGTGGTACGGACCGGCGCCGGGAGACGGAACGCGCTGGCAGTGGCAGGGCGATGCCCCGTGACGCGCCGTCAAGCAGCGCCGTCCGCAGGGAAAACGGGGCGATTCGAAGGGAGGGGTGCCGGTACGGTCCCGGCATGACTGCTGACGAGGACGGTTACTTCGGCGAAGAGATCGCGGCCACCTACGACGAGTCGTCCGCCGAGAGGTTCAGGCCCGAGGAGGTGGCCCCCGCCGTCGACGTGCTGGCCGGGCTCGCCGGGGACGGCGGGGCGCTCGAATTCGGCGTCGGCACGGGCCGGATCGCGCTGCCGCTGTCCGGCCGGGGCGTCCCGGTGCACGGCATCGACATGTCCCGGGCCATGGTGGCGCGGCTGCGTACCAAGCCGGGCGGCGACGCCGTCGCCGTGACCGTAGGGGACTTCGCCACGACGCGGGTGCCCGGCACCTTCGGCGTCGCCTATCTGGTCTTCAACACGATCAACAACCTCACCACGCAGGACGCCCAGGTGGACTGCTTCCGCAACGCGGCCGAGCACCTTGCGCCCGGCGGCTGCTTCGTCGTCGAGGTCGGCGTGCCCGCCCTGCGCAGGCTCCCGCCGGGGCAGAGCGCGGTGCCGTTCGGCATCGGCCCGGCGCAGTGGGCGTTCGACACCTATGACGTCGTGACCCAGGCGATGAGCTCCAACTACGTCACGATCGCCGACGGCCGCGCCGAACACCGCTCCATTCCGTTCCGGTACGTGTGGCCATCCGAGCTGGACCTGATGGCCAGGCTCGCCGGGCTGCGGCTGCGCGACCGCTGGGAGAACTGGAAGGGGGATCCCTTCACCGCCGAGAGCGACCAGCACGTCTCCGTCTGGGAGAAGCCCGCGCGATAGCTCCGCGCCACCCGGGCAGCGCAAGTACGGCGTCAAGAAGGGCGGACGGTGGCGTATGGAACACGTATGCGGCCTGTCTCCGGGCAGGTCCGTGCGGCAAACATCGATCACAGCCCCGGACTCGGGGCCGTCGTCGAATCCCGGCCGCGGCGATCGTCGCGCCCGGTTCCCCCGGAGCAGCCGGGGACAAGGAGAGTCCATACGTACAGCTCGCCCACGAAGACGGCCTCGTCGCCGCCGCCCGGTTCTGTGCGCCGCGCGTCGTGCTCGGCGAGATCGTCGAACCCTACGTGGACGCGGGGGCGGTGCGCCGCCTGGTCGAAGAGGAGCGGGCCACCCTGCTGCTGCGCTACGTCGACCAGTGGCACGCCGGGGTGCGCGAACTCACCGACGGGCTGGCCGAACGGTTCGGGCGGCAGGTCGAGGCGTTCTACTTCCTCACCCCGCCCGGCGCCCGGGGACGCCCCGTGCACCGCGACGACGCCGACGTGCTGGCCGTCCAGATCCACGGGACCAAGCGCTGGCGGGTGTACGGCGGACCGCCCGACGGGAACTGGCAGCCCGAGCGGGTGGACGGCGACCCGGGGGACGTGCTCCTGGAGACGGAACTGAGGGAGGGCGAGGTCCTGTACGTGCCGAGAGGTTTCGCGCACGCGGCCGTCGCGACCGGCGGCACCGCGTCGGCGCACCTGTCGCTGACCGTACGGGAGGCCGGTACCGCCCAGCTCTACGCCTTGGTGCGGGCCCTGCTCCTGACCGGGGACGGGATCGCGCCGCGCCCCAACGGCGACGCGGCGCTCCTGTCGGCCGCTTCCGGACTCCTCGCGCACTTCCGCGACACGCTCGCCGAACTGACCCCGCTGGAGCTGGTGGAGCTGGCCCGGCACGCCATGCGCACCGAGCGGTCCCCGGCGGGGCGCCCGCTGGGCGAACTGATCGGAGCGGGGGCGACGGATTCGGTCTGACCCGTACCCCGCCCGGTCAGTCGCCGCCTCCGCCTCCGCCGCCGTCCCCTCCGCCACCGCCGTCTCCACCGCCGCCGCCGTCCCCGCTGCCGCCGTCCCCGCCGTCCGAGCCCCAGCCGTCTCCGCCACCCGACTCGTTGTCGTCGCTGCCGGAGCCGAGGTTGCTGTACCAGGGCTCGCCCCAGTCGCTGAGCAGCGGCTCGGACTGCCAGGGCCGCTGCGGGGGCAGTGCCCGGAAGCGGTACGTGCCCGTGGTGTCGCCCAGGCCGAACGTGACGGCGAAGGCGTGTGCGAGGACCGCGTCGAGCGGATCCGACGTGTCGTGACCGATCCGTGCGAGCGGCATCAGCACCGCCCCGTCCTCGGGCCTGGGACGGCGGCCGGGCCGGGCGAGCAGCGCGACCCGCCGCCCGTCGCGCACGAGCCGCGAGGACATGACGCCCTCGCGGTGCAGCTCCCACTGGCCCTGCGACGTCCTGAGGGTCACGGAACTGCGGGACTTGCGCCAGACCTTGGTGAGGGTCAGCGAGGCCGTATCGGCGCCCACGGTCACGACCAGCCCGCGGGCCGGTGACCTGTCGGCGGCGTACAGGCCGTACGGCGCGCGGATCCGTACGACGGGCGCCGCGGGGCCCCACACGTCCACCCGGATCAGACGCCGGTCGACGGCGACGGCTATGTCGCCCGCGGGCCCGGGGGCGTACCGCCGTGCCATCCACAGCGGCACGCCCTCCGCCAGGGCCCGCGCGGCGAACGCCGCCACCTGTTCGGGGCCGCCGCACTGCCGGACCGTCAGCTCTCCGAGGTGCCGTGCGAACTCGGCGGCCCTGCGCACCTTCACCGGGTGCGTCGTGCCGGTGACGCGGGTGACGGGCACCCGCCCCGGCCCGTCGGACAGGTCGCCCAGGTCGCGCTCTACGCCACCGCCGCCGAGCCAGCGGCCCCGCAGGTAGGCATCGGCCATCGCGGCGAGGTTCAGCTCGCGCAGCGGCGTGGTCCTGCTGCCGACCCGGAGCGTGTACTCGGCCAGCTCCACGGTCCTGGCGAGCGGGTTCCAAGAGCTCTCGGCATAGATCGAATCGCTCACGCGTCTCCCCCGTTGTTCCTACGACGTCATGAGAGACGCATTTTCGCACGGTGCGTTTCCCGCCGAAGGGGAGGTTCGTCCGGAGGGGCGCTGGTCGGGGCCCTGCCGGGGATCCGTTCAGCCGGTCCAGCGGCCGGTCAGGAAGGCCAGGGCGAACGCGGCCGTGAACGGCACGGTCAGCAGGAGGTACACCGGGGCGAAGCGCGGTCTGCGCACGCTCCACGCGGCGAGCGCGATCCACAGCGGCCACCACAGGAGCGTCGAGCGCGGCACGGAGGTGAACCAGTACGAGGTGCCGAGCGCCCAGAGCGTGAGGGACAGGTACACGGCCTCGGGCCAGCGCCGTTGACGCAGCAGCAGGGCGAGCAGCGCGAGACCGACGACCATGGCGAGGAGTTCCGCGCGGCACATGAAGGCGTAACCGGTGTGCTGTTCCGCGCTGAAGGCGGCGCGCCAGGTGTTGCTCCACGCCTCCCAGGGGGCGTGGAAGTCGCGGTACCAGCCGCGCTCCTGGGCGTGCTTCCAGGCCATCCAGTCGCCCGTGTACCAGTGGAGGTACCAGCTGTAGAGCGCGGCGGGCAGGACGGGCAGGACGAGCCAGGGCAGCGGGCGCAGCCGGTGCGGGCGCTCGCTCCAGGAGCTGACGAAGTGCACGAGCAGGGCGGCGGCGAGGAACAGCCCGCTGACCCGCACCGACGTGGCAAGACAGGCCAGGGCGGCTGCCTGGGGCCACCGTTGGCGCTGCGCGGCGAGCCAGGCGGGGAGGGCGAACGCGAGGAACAGGGCCTCGGTGTACCCGGCGGCCAGGAACACCGCACAGGGGGAGAGGAGGAAGAACAGCACGGCCCGCTGCGGTGCCTGCCGGTCGGGCAGGTGCAGCCGGGTGATGCGGGCCAGGGCCAGTACGGCGACGGCACCGGCGACGAACGAGACGAGCAGACCCGCCGCCGTCCAGCTCGGTACGACCAGGTGGACGGTGCGCGCGGCGAGCGGGAACCCGGGGAAGAACGCCTCCCTGTTGTCCCAGTGCTCCAGCCAGGGCCCGGCACCGTCGGGGAAGTAGCCCTGGCGGGCTATGTCGCGGTAGTGGTACCAGTCCCACTGCTGCCAGGAGGACAGCACCGACGCGGGGCGGCGGGTGTCGCGCGGGGGGAAGACCCAGCGCGCGCAGTAGGCCGTGGTCCAGAGCGAGAGGCGCACCAGCAGGTACAGCCACAGCACCTCGCGGTCGGCAGGGGAGAGGACGAACCGTCTGCGACGGCCCGCACGGACCTGCGGGACCCCGGCCGAGGGTATGGCGGTGAGGGGGTGGCTTTCCCCGGGCAGGGGTGGGGCCGGCGCGGTCACGGGGTGGGGCTCCTGTCAGGAGGGCGGGTGGGGCGGAGTGCGCGGGCCGCGTCGGAACGCGGGGGAGCGGGCGGTACGTACGCGGCCCGTCCGGCGCGCGTCGTGCGTGCCGGACGGGCCGGTGCCCGGCGGACCGTCCCGTGCGCCGGGCGGCCCGGCGGACCGGGCGGTCCGCCGGGGCGACCTGCTCGGTGGCGCGGTCAGCTCGGTGGTGCGGTTCTGCCGTCCGGCGGCGGCATGGAACGGCTCGGTGTACCGGTGGGCGTGTTCGAGGGCGTGGGGTCGGGCTCACTCCGGCCGTGTGAGGACGTGCTGGAGGGTACGCCCGAGGGACTTCCGTCGGGCGGGTGGGTCGGCATCTGCGACACGTCGGGCCCGGGGCTCCCTTCCGTCGCACCGGGTGACGGCGAGGGCGGCGGGGACGGCGCGGGGGAAGGGGAGGGCGAGTCGGCGGGCAGCGTGGTGCCGCCCCCGCCGGGCAGCAGCGCGCCGGTGACCGCGCCCGCGCCGGCGAGGAACAGGCACGTCCCGGCGGCCAGTGCGACGATGCGGCGCCGGTGGGCCCGGCGCCCCCGCTGTGCGATGACCGTGACGGGTACGGGCCTGGACCGCGATCCGCCGCCCGTCGCGGCGTCCTTGAACAAGGCGTTCAACGGGTCCTGGGGGCTGTGCTGATCAGACATCCGGGGCCTCCTCGGTGCGCGGGTCCTGGAGGCGGTGCGACAGTGCGGCCCGCCCCCTGACGAGATGCGTCTTGACGGTGCTGGCGGACAGACCGGTCTCTCCCGCGATCTGCTCGACGCTCAGGTCGCACACGTAGTGCAGGGTCAGCGTCCGGCGTTGTTTGGGCGGCAGCTCCCGCAGCGCCTCCACGAGCGCCACGGAATCGGGCCCTGGGCCCTCGACGTGCGGCGGGGGTCCCGCCTGGGTCCACGCCTCGGCCGTCCGCCGCCGCCCGCGCCAGCGGCTCGCCGCCAAGCGCCAGGCGACCGTGCGGATCCACGCCTCGGGCTGTCCGTCACGGTCCAGCTGGCGCCGACGGCTCCAGCCCTTGACGAACGCTTCCTGCACGACGTCCTGGGCCTCGTGCAGATCGCCCAGCATCACGTACAGCTGCCCGGTGAGCCGTGCGGCCGATCGCGCGTAGAACTCTTCGAACTCCTCGACGGTCAACGGCCACTCCTGGATCTATCCGGTCTCACCTCGCATACGCCTGGCGGGGCGCATCCGGTTGACACGGAACGTACGGGAATGACGTGACGGTGATCACTCGGCCGCGCCCGCCGTGCCCCCCTCGCCGAGCACGGCCAGTGCCTTGGCGGTCAGCTCGCCGCCGGCCTTTCCGGTCAGGGCGGTCATGTAGCCCTCCCGCCGCGCCGCCTTCAGGTGGTCCCGGACGGTCTGGGGACTGCGCTCCAGGCGTTCGGCGAGCCACGGCACCGGAGCGGGGACGCCCTTGCGCGCCAGATCCAGGTACAGCTCGCACAGTCGGGCCAGATAGGGCTCCGAGACCCCCGTGTCGCCCAGCAGCCGTGCGGTGCGCCCGGCCTCCCGCTCCAGGCGCTCGGTCTCGACGCGCCAGGGCTCGGTCTCCGGTGCGAGTCGCTGCGCCCGCCGGACGGCCTCGGAGATGTCCAGTCGGCGCAGCACGGTGGTGGAGATGCCGCGCGCCGCCTCGGCGGGCGGGGCGTCGGGCGCGGCTTCGACGACGATCTTCTGCGGGCCGCCGGCCACCGCGCCCGGCGGCCACCACATCCGTACCAGCCAATTGCCCTGGAAGGTGTTGATCTCTAGTCCCTCACTGAACTCCATGGCGTCACCCTAGGTGTGACCACCCTGGGTGGGCAAGTGGGTGGATCCCTCGCCGCGTGAGAAGATCGACTCGCTGTCGGCAGGGCCGCGCACCGGGCGCGGAAGGCGCGGAGGGTGACGATGTACGCGATATCGCTGGGCGACGACGGGGCGCAGTTGCGCCCGCTGGAGCCGTGGCAGGCCGAGGAGTTCCTGCACCACATCGACCGGGGCCGGGAGTTCATCGGGGAGCGCAACGGCCTCCCGGACGTCGTGACCGACCTGGAGTCGAGCAGGGCCTTCCTCCAGGCGTACGCGGAGAAGGCGGCGTCCGACACCGGGCGGATCTGCGGCATCTGGGCGGACGGCACGCTCGTCGGAGCGGTCATCCTGCGGACGATGGACGTCGCACAGGGCAACGCGGAAGCGGGCTGCTGGCTCGAACCCGCGGGGGTGGGCAAGGGACTGGTGACCCGGGCCGTGCGCGTGCTCATCGACTGGGCGGTCGAGGAGCGGGGCATCCAGCGCGTCGAGTGGTGGGTGTCGTCCTCGAACGGGCCCAGCATCGCCATCGCCCGCCGACTGGGCATGACCAGGGACGGCGTGCTGCGCGCCAGCTACCTGTACCGGGGCGAGCGGCACGACGAGGAGATCTGGTCGGTGCTCGCGTCCGAGTGGCGGGCGGCGCGCACCTCCTGAGCCGGACACCAATCCGGTCGGCCCTCCGCTGCGAATACCTCTCGCTACCGACAACGGGTGGAGGGGCGGGGCGTGAGGGACACCATGCGGTTCGGCGGGCCGTCGACAGCGGCGCCGCCACCCCTGGCGGTGCTGATGCGTCGCGTCGCGCGCGGGGACCAGGACGCGTTCTCCGAGCTGTACGACGCCGTCGCGGGGCCGGTGCTCGGCCTGGTGCGCAGCGTGCTGCGCGATCCGGCGCAGTCGGAGGAGGTGGCCCAGGAGGTGATGGTCGAGGTCTGGCAGACGGCCACGCGCTACGAGTCCGCGCGCGGCTCCGTCATGAGCTGGGTGCTGACCCTCGCGCACCGCAGGGCGGTGGACCGGGTGCGCTCCGAACAGGCGTCGACGGCCAGGGACCGGAAGGCCGCGCTGCTCGACCTGACCCCCGCGTTCGACCAGACCAGCGAACAGGTGGAGCGGCGTCTGGAGCGCGAACAGGTGCGCCGGTGCCTCGGCGGGCTCACCGAGACGCAGCGGCAGTCCGTGACCCTCGCCTACTACCGGGGCCTGACCTACCGTGAGGTCGCCGAACTCCTCGCCCTCCCGCTCGGGACGGTCAAGACCCGGATGCGCGACGGACTGATCCGGTTGCGCGACTGCCTGGGAGTGATCGTGTGAACCCCGCCGACCCGTACCCGCGCGGTGATCCGCACACGCTCAGCGGCGCGTACGCGCTCGGCGCGCTGTCCGACGGGGAACGCGCCGCTTTCGAGCGCCATCTGACGGGCTGCGAGGGGTGCGCGCAGGAGGCCCGGGAACTGTCGGCGACGGCGGGTCGGCTCGGTCTCGCCACCGCCGAGAGGCCGCCCGCGCGGCTGAAGCCCGAGGTGCTGCGCCGCATCGCGCACGTGCGCCAGGACGGCCCGGTCGTCGCCGGTCACCGGGCCGCGTGGACAGGACCGCTGCCCGTACCCGCACGGGTTCCCGCCCCGCCCCGACGGCGCGTGACCCCGCGATGGGCCCTCGCCGCGTGCCTCGCGGCGGCCGCGGCCCTGGGCGGCACGGTGGCCTGGCAGCAGCACCAACGCGCCGAGGAGGCCCAGCGGCAGGCGCAGGCCGACCGGAGCCGCCTGGTGACCGTTGCGGGCGTGCTGGCCGCGGACGACGCGACGGCCCGCACCGGCCGACTGCCCGGCGGCGGGTCGGGGACGGTCGTGGTCTCCAGGGACCTGGACCGCGCCGTGTTCGCGGCCTCCCGCCTGCCGGGCCCACCGCCCGGCAGGGTCTACCAGCTCTGGTACGACGACGGCGACGGTATGCGACCCGCCGGGCTGCTGGATCCGGACAGGCCCACGGGCGCGGTGCTCCTGGAGGGCGGGGTGGGAAGCGCCAAGGGGATGGGCATCACCGTCGAACCGGCGGGCGGCTCGCCGCGGCCGACCGGCGCGCCGCTGATGGTGCTGGGCTTCCCCGTCCGCTGAACCGGCGAGGCGGACGCACCGGTGCGCCGGTGCACACGGGGTGCACACGGGGTGCACGTGGGGGGCCTGGGTCCGGATGTCTTCGAAAGGCCTCGGGCCGCCGCGCTGTTGCGCCACGATGGATGCCTTACCGCGAGCGGCGCGGGTGCTTTCCGCACGGGTGCGGCCGCAGGTGAGGACACGGTTGCGGACACGGGTGAGGCGGGTGGGGCGTGCAGTGGTCGTGGTCGTCGTTCGTCATGGGAATCCAGGTGTTCGCCGTGCTCCTGTCGCCCCGGAGCGGGCACGTCGTGCTGAAGTCCGCGATCAGCGTGGTCTGCCTGGCGGCCGGTGAGGCCGTCCTGCTCAGCGGCGCCGAGGGCATGCTGTTGCTGAACGCCCTGATCCTGCTCGCCTCCGGGCTGCTCTTCCTCGGCGAGATCGCCACCAGCCGTGAGAACCCGCTCGTCGCGCTCGCCTGGTGCGTCAGCGGCGTCGTGGGATTCGTCGGCATCATCTGGTACCGGGACGAGATGGCGGCCTGGGCGGACTCGGTACGGCTCCAGCTCGAAGTGGGGTGCGCGGTGGGCGCCGTACTCATGGGCGCACTGGCCGTGCGCGGTGAGCGGCAGCGCACCGCGGTCCGGTACGACCCGCACGACCTGTCGGGATTCTGAACAGTGGGACAGGCCCCCTCCACCCCGGTCCAGCTGTTCCTCCTGGTGCTCTTCGTGCTGCCGGGAATCAGCTACCAGTTCGTCAGGGAGCGGCTGCGCGGCCCCGTCGTGCGGGAGAGCAAGCTCGGGGAGCGGATCCTGCGGGCCGTGACCGCGTCCGTCGTGCTGGACTCGGTGTACGCGATCGCCCTCGGCCCGCTGCTGGTGCGCGTGGTCCGCGGGGGCGCCGCGGCGCGCTGGGACGGCGTGGTGCGCCAGCCGCGCCAGGCCGGGCTGCTGGCGCTGGTCCTCTTCGTCCTCGTGCCCGCCGTCGCGGCCGTCGGCGTCTCGATGTGGCAGCGCCGCCGCCTGCCCGCGCGCTACCGGGCCACACCGAGCGCGTGGGACCACATGTTCCGGCACCGGGGCTCGTGCTTCGTACGGGTCCGGCTCAAGGACGGTACCTGGGCGGGCGGCTGGTACGGATCGGGGTCGTACGCGACCTCCTATCCCGAGCCGCCCGAGCTGTTCCTGGAGTCGGTCTGGCGGATGCGTCCCGACGGCGGTTTCGCGGGCCGTGTCGAGAACAGCGCCGGTCTGCACGTCCGCGCCGCCGACGCGGACCTCGTCGAGCTGATCCACCCGACGCGGGCGGAACCCGCCACCCCACCGGAGGACCGCAGTGCCCGAACTGACCCCGCATGAGTTGCGACTGCTCGCCAGGTCCCGCGAGGTGCGGGGCTACACGCCCCGCGACGGCGCCACCGAACCCGACGAGGGTCCCGCGGGTCCCGCGGGGGCCTCACCGCAGGCGGCGCTCCAGGAGCCCGGCGGCCCGGGACCGGCGGCCCCGTCGAGGACGGCGGCGCCCGACCGTACGGCACCCGCGAATCCAGCACCGTCCGCACCGCCCGAAGAGTGAGGCGCCTGCGCCCCCGGCGGGCTCTTCGCGGACCTCTCCCCAAGGGACGGGCGCTCCGACCGCGCATGCGCTACAGGCGCTACGGTCCCGCATGCGCTACGGGCGCTACGGCCCCACATGGATGTGTCCGGCCCACAGCGCGGGGAAGTTCGGGTACCGCTCCCGCGCGGTGAGCGTCGCGCGGTGCACCGCCGCGGCACCGTCCACCGCCCGCCCCGCGCCCTGCGGCGCGGCCGCCAACTGCTCGTACACCTGTGTCGCGAACTCCGCCCCCACGTGGTCGTCGAGCAGCCAGAGCGTGGCGATCACCTGCCGGAACCCGGCGAGCTGGAACGAGGACGCGAGGTGGATCGCCTCGTCGTAGAGCCGGTGCCCGGGGCGGGCCGTCGAGCACGACGAGAGGTAGGCCAGTTCGGCGTTCCTGAGCCGTAGCCGGGAGATGTCGGCGACCGAGAACGACCTGCGCTCGTGGTCGTGGAGCAGCAGACGGCCGCGCGACGGCGCGTCCGGCTCCGTCACCGCGTGGCACGCGAAGTGCGCCCAGGAGCGCCGCGACAGTTCGGCCAGGACGTGCCGCGCGTCCGCCTCGCCGTCGGACAGCACCCGGGCCCGGGGGAACGCGGCCCGTACGGCGTCGGCCTCGGCGGGCGCGCCGTTCAGCGGCGCGGCGCCCGGAGTGTCGCGCAGCGCCACGACCAGCGGCCGGGGCACCGACCTCTCGGGCTGCCGGGCGCGAGCCGCACGCAGCGTACGGACAGTCGGTACGTACGAGGAGACCGCCCGGTCCAGCAGGTTCGCCGGAACCGCCCCGCCCTTGCCGCCGCCGCCGACCGCTCCGCCCTTGCTGCCGTGGCGCCCCGCCGAATGCACGGGCAGCAGGGTCAGCGGTCCGGTGGGCACCCACCACACGCGCGCGGGGTCCGCGCCCGGCGGCGGGGGCCGCAGGTCCAGCGCCTCTGCCACCGGCGCGGCCACCGCGTCCCACAGCCAGGCCAGCACCCCGGCGAAGCGCGCCTGGGCCGCAGGGTCCAGCAGATGCTCCGGCCGCACGGCGTCGACGGTCGTACGGACCTGTTCGTCGACGGCGTCGAGCGTGACGCCGGGCAGCGGTACGGTCCGTACGCCGTCGGCCTCCAGCACGATCGCGTCCGACCGGTAGGGGCTGACGTTCAGGAAGACGATCGGCCCGTCGGCGGCCGTCGCGCGCAGCGCCGCGACGTCGGGGCCGCGGGCGAAGCCTTCGAAGCCGGGCCGCGACCGGATGTCCGCCAGCAGGGCGTCCCACTGGGAGGCGAGGGCGCGGCGGGCCTTGCGGCCGTTCTCCCGTTCGAGGACCTGACGGGACACGGGGGCCAGGGCCCCGGCACTCCGCCCTTCCGGAATCCCACTGACTTCACCCTCACCCTCAGGTTCAGGGTGAGACTCGCTGTCTGGATGATCCGAATGATTCGGATGAATCGCGGCATTCGGGCCATCGGAGTCATCCAGATCATCCGGGCCGTCCAGATCATCCGGGCCGTCCGGTCCGTCAGGCTCCACCGGCTCCGTGCCCAGCGGAGATTCAGGCGCTGGCACGCCGTCCAAAGTATCCCGAGTGTCCCGTAATTTCGTGAACTGGTCGGCGAGCGACGGATGGTGGTGCCGCAGCGCCGTCAGGTCCGCACGGTCGTCCAGGACCCGGCCCAGCAGCACTCCGCGGCCCTGCTCCAGCAGCGCCACGGCCTTCTCCGGCTGCCCTGCGGCCAGGGCGCAGGCCGCCGCGTTCGCCGCGATGCCCGCGCCCTGGCCGAGCCGGTGCTCCTGGTCGGGGCGGTGCAGCTCGCGCGCGGCGAGGCGGGGCAGCAGCTCGATCACCCCCTCCAGGGCGGTGACCGCCTCGGCGTACTCTCCCGCCGTCGCCGCGATGTCGCCCCAGACGACCCCGGCCGCCACCCGCGCGGGAACGTCCGCCACCGGGCTGGTCGCCGCGGACCTGGCGGGCGGCACCGCGTCCTTCAGGTCCGCGGCCCTCGCCCCTTCGGCCCTGCCGTCCGCGCGGTGGCGGCTGTGCAGCGCGAGCGCGAGGTTCAGCTGGTGCCCCGCGCGGGCCGGGTCGTCGGCGGGCGCGTTCTTCGCCGCCTCCCGTGCCAGGGCGACCGCCTCGTCCAGCTCGGCCGCGTCGGGCGTGTGCTCGTAACGGACGCGCAGGGCGAGCGCGAGATTGTTCAGGCAGGTGTCGTACAGGCGGTACTCGGGGGGCATGCGCTGGGCGGCCTGCCGTCCGACCGTCAGCGCCCGGTCGAGGTCGGCCCACCGGCCCGACCGTCCGTACCGCTCCACGAGCAGTCGGCACAGGGTCGTCAGATGGACCACGCGCACGAAGGGCCGGTCGCGCGAGCGCGTGGTGCGCACCGCGAGCTCCAGGGTCTCGATCGCCTCGTCCAGGTCGTCGGCGCGGCGCTCGCGCTCGAAGCGGCTGCGCAGCACGGCGGAGAGCTCGCCGAGGCAGCTGACGCGGTCCTCGGAGTGGCGCGCGGCGGCCACCGCCTCCCGGCTCACCGCCAGGGCCTCCGCGAGGTCGGCCGCGTCCCCGAAGTGGTCGTGGCGCAGCCGCAGCGCGCAGCTCGTCTGGGACAGCAGGACGCCGCGGCGCGGCGCGCGGGCCGACGCGGACCCCGCGACCTCCCGGCCGGTCGTCACGGCCTCGTCCAGGTCGTCGGCATCGCGCAGGCGTTCGTACCGGCCGCGCAGCGCCATGACGAGGTTCGCGGCGTACTCCGTCCTGGCCCGCTCGCCCCGGCTGGATCGGACCGCGGACCGCAGCTTGTCGACGCTCGCGTCGAGGGCTCCGACGTCACCGGCGCGGTCGAAGCGGCTCAGGTTCGCGCGGCCGGCCAGATAGTCCTCGGCGGCCTTGGCCGGATCGAGGCCGGGGTCCCGGCCCTGCCTGAGGCCGGTCCACACGAACCGCATGCCGAAGGCGCAGAAGCCCGCCGTCGCCAGGGCGACGGCGGTCGGGTGGATCCATGGCAGCGGCAGGTCCCGTGCGTTCTCCGCAGTCAGCCCCATCGTCCCCGCGAGCAGGCCCGATCTGCGGACGTTGCGGTTGAGGTGACGATCGCCCAGCGCCCCGCAGCAGAACACCAGAAGACCTTCGAGCAGCACGAAGACGGCCAGCCACATGCGCGCCAGGCTAGCCACCGCACGGACGCCCCGTGCGCCGCTTCCCGGCGTCCCGCCCGTCCGGGTGAAAGGCGCGCCCGCCCGCGCCGCGAGCTTTCAACCTCCTTGTTCAGTAGCCTAGTTGGCCTCATTCGGTGATGCGGATCGCCCGTGGGAACGGGAAGGGGTGCGGAGATGGCTGTGGGCAGTGAAGGCGACCGTCCGTCAGGGTCTGCCGAGCGGGGGCCGCTGGTGCGGCTGCTCTTCGGGAGCATGGCGGCCCAGACCCTGCGCGCCGCGGTCGGGCTGCGGGTGGTGGAGCTGATCGGCGACGGCGAACGGACCGCGGCCGAGGTCGCCGAGGCGGCCGGCACCCAGCCCCAGGCCACGCTCCGCCTGCTGCGCGCCCTGGCGGGCCTCGGCGTCCTGCGGGAGGGCGGGACCGGGCCCGGAGCCTTCTCCGTCGCGCCGACGGGCGCGTTGCTCGATCCCGCGCACCCCGAATCGGTCACCTCGCTGGTCACGATGTTCACCGAGCCGATGATGCTGCGGGCCTGGGAACACCTCGACGTGAGCGTACGGACGGGCGGCACGTCCTTCGACCCGCTCTTCGGCAAGGGATTCTTCGCCCACCTCAAGGAACACCCCGAGCTCTCGGCGGAGTTCAACACGGCGATGAGCCAGGGCACCCGGGAGACCGCGGCCCTGCTCCCCGGCCTCTTCGACTTCGGCCGCTACGGCACGGTCGCCGACATCGGGGGCGGCGACGGCACGCTGCTGGCGGCCGTCCTGAACGCGCACCCCCAACTGTGCGGTGTCGTCTACGACAGTGCGGAAGGGCTCGCCCAGGCGCCCGGCACGCTGGCGCGAAGCGGCCTCGGGGAGCGGTGCTCCCTGGTCGCGGGGGACTTCTTCCGGTCGGTTCCCGAGGGTCTCGACCTCTACCTGCTCAAGAGCATCGTCCACGACTGGAACGACGAGCAGGTGGTGACGATCCTGGGCCACTGCGCCACCGCCCTTGCTCCGCGGGGGCGCGTGCTGATCGTCGAGCAGGTGCTGCCGCGGACCGTGCCGGTCGGGCAGGTCGGGCAGGTCGGGACGGCGTATCTGACCGACCTGAACATGCTGGTGAACGTGGGCGGCAGGGAGCGCACCCGCGCGGACTTCGACGCGGTCTGCGCGCGGGCGGGCCTGGAGGTCGTCTCGGTGGCCCCGCTGCCGGAGCCGAACCCGTACTCGCTCATCGAAACTCGCGTGGCAACCCGTGTGGCAAACGGTCTTCACAGGACCTTCCCTTGAGGTAGTCGGCACACCTCTTGTTCCTCAACTCCCTTTCCAGCAAGCTGCGTTGAACACTCAAGCATCAGGAGTCGCAAGCGCACCGCACGGCCCGGACGGTCAACCGGGCGGGTGTCGAAACGGCCAACCGGACGGGTTTCGAGGGGAAGCGGAGCCGCCGGTCCTCGGCCGCCCGGCGCCCGCGGCCACGGCGTTTCGGTGCCCGCGTAGGTATACGGACGGTCGGCGTACCGAGAACCGGTGCACGGGCGGCGGGCGCGGTGGCCGCCCGGCGCCGCCCGGTACGCGTACCGCACAGGCCCGTAGCGGCCCCGGAATACGTACCGCACAGGCCCCCGGTGCCCTGGTGCGCGTACCGAATCCGGCCCCGATGACCACCGGGCCACCGAGAACACCTAGGGGGAAATCCGATGGCCACACCGCTGACCGCGGCCAAGCTCCTCGCGGCGCTCCGCGCCGAGGGACTGACCGTCCACGAGGTGCGCGAGTGGCGCACCCACAACCGCAACTCCAAAGGGCCCTGGGGCCCGACGCACGGCGTGATGATCCACCACACCGTCACCTCGGGCACCGCGAGCTCGGTGGCGCTCTGCTACGACGGCCACTCCAGCCTGCCGGGACCGCTGTGCCACGGCGTCATCGACAAGAAGGGCGAGGTGCACCTCGTCGGCAACGGCCGCGCCAACCACGCGGGGCTCGGCGACGGGGACGTGCTGCGGGCGGTGATCGACGAGCGGGAGCTGCCGCCGGACAACGAGGCCGACACCGACGGCAACCGGCACTTCTACGGCTTCGAGTGCGTCAACCTCGGCAACGGCGACGACCCGTGGCCCGCCGTGCAGCTGGAGGCGATCGAGAAGGCCGCCGCCGCGATCTGCCGGGCGCACGGCTGGAGCGAGCGCTCGGTGATCGGCCACAAGGAGTGGCAGCCGGGCAAGGTCGACCCGCGCGGCTTCTCCATGGACTCGATGCGGGCGCGCATCGCCGCCAGGCTGCGCGACAGGCCGGACCCGGCCCCGGCCCCGAGGCCCCCGTCCAGGCCCGCGGGCTACGAACCCTTCCCCGGCGCGGCCCTGTTCCGCCCGGGGCAGCGGCACGCCGTGATCACGGCGATGGGCCGCCGCCTGGTCGCCGAGGGCTGCGGACGCTATGCCGAGGGCCCGGGGCCGGTCTGGTCGGAGGCGGACCGCAGGTCGTACGCGGCGTGGCAGAAGAAGCTCGGTTTCACCGGCGAGGACGCGGACGGCGTACCGGGCAGGCTCAGCTGGGACAAGCTCAAGGTCCCCCGGGCGCGCTAGGCGCATCGACCCGCACGGCGGGCGGTCCGGCCACGGGCCCGAAGCCCGTCGCCGAACCGTCCGCCCGCCCCTACACCGGGATCCGAGCTCCGCCGAACACAGAATCGGCTGTCAGTAGCTGGCACGGAAGTTCGAAGGTTCGTCGCGCTGTGTGAACCCGTGACCAGCGACGACACCTTGGGGCCGACACCGCGTTGGAAGCGTGTGGCACGGCAGCAGAAGTGACGATTCTGCGCATGGGGTTGCCGACCTCCTAGCAGCGGTGCCACCGCTCGGCGAAGCCCTATCCAGGTGGAGGAACCGGAACAGTGTGGAAGTGTGTCGGCAGGCCCGGAGCGCCGTCCGCGTACGACGAAAGAGGAGCCGACGAGGCGCCGCACGGCGCCCTCGTCGGCCGGAAACGGGAAGTCGCCGACCTCCGCGCGCTCCTCGCCGAGCACCGCCTGGTGACGGTGACGGGCGGAGCGGGCGTCGGAAAGAGCCGACTCGCCGACGCGGCCGTACGGAACGCGGCGGACATGCCGTGGCGGCGCGTCGTCCGGGTCCGCGCCCAGAGCAGCGGCCCCGGCGCGCCCGGCACGCTCGCCGCCGCCGTACGGCAGGCGTTCACCGGCATGGTCCCGCTCCCCAAGACCGCGGGCCGCGCCCGGCTCGACGAGCTCCGCGAACTGGTGGCCGCCCAGCCGGGCACCGACGTCCTGCTGCTCCTCGACGACGTCGACCCGTTCCACCTGGAGTGCCTGGGCGTCGTCCAGAGCCTGCTGATGGCCGTGCCGAAACTGCGCGTCCTGGTGACGTCGCGCCGCTCCCTGGGGCTCGGCGACGAGCACGCGTACCGGCTCGCGCCGCTCAGCACGCGCCCGCCCGGGACGGGCGGCGGGCACGCGCCAGCCGTGGAACTCTTCCTGGCCAGGGCGCGGAGCGCCGTCGACGGCTTCTGCCCCGACGCCGCCGCCCTGCGCACGGTCGCGGCCGTCTGCCGCTCGCTGGAAGGCTTCCCGCTCGCCGTCGAACTGGCCGCGCGGCAGCTCGCCCGCTACGGCCTGGACGACCTGGCGGACCTGCTGGAGCGCCACCAGTGCTGGCTCGACGACCCCCGTCCGCACCTGGGCAGGCACCGCTCGCTGCGCGACGCCCTCGGCGCGGGCTACGTGCTGTGCGGACCGTCCGTACGGACCGTGTGGAGCAGGGCCAGCGTCTTCGTCGGGGCCTTCAACGAGTCGGCAGCCGTACTGCTGTGCGCGGGCGGCACCGTGGAACCCCACGAAGTGCTCGGCTGCATCGCCCAGTTGACGCGCATCGGCGTCCTGGAGGCGCTCCGCGACCCCGGCGGGCTGCGCGAACCCCGCTACCGGATGACGCGCGCCGCACGGGACTTCGGCACCGAGCGGCTGCGCGACGCGGGGGAATACGAGGTCGCGCTGCAACGCCGCATGGTCCACTGCTGGCAGATCGCGGCCGTCGCCGAGAACCTGTGGGGCACCGGCAGCCAGGCGCAGGCCGTGCAGCTCTTCCGCGAGGAGGAGGACGACATCAGGGCCATGCTCCGGTACGCCCTCGGCCACCCCGAGCACGCGGCCGTGGCCCTCGACACCGTCGTCAACCTGTGGTTCTGGTGGGCGGTGCACGACGCCGCCGAGGAGGGCCGCGGCTACCTCCTGCACCTGCTCCCGATGTGCCCGGCCGAGAGCCCGCAGGTGATGCGCGGCCGCTGGCTCATGGCCTGGCTCAGCGCGGGCAACGACCCCCGCGCGGCCCGCGCGCTGCTCGGCCGCGCCTGGCCCGCGGCGGTCATCGCGGGCGACGACGCCACGATCGGCAGGATCGCCCTCGTGCTGGGCACCATCGCCCTGTACGAGGGCGACCCGCGCACCGCCGCCGAGCACTTCGCGGAAGCCGTGGACACCATCCCCGAACTGGCGCCCGGCGGCCCCTCCCAGGCCGTGGGACTCGCCGCCCTCGCCGTCGCCCAGGCGTTCTTCGCGCCCGCGGCCGCCCGCCGCGCCGCCCATCGCGCACTGACCGGGCCCGGCCTCAGGAACGACGCCTGGGCCTGCGTCATCGCCCGCTACGCCAAGGCGCTCGTCGACCACCTGGAAGGGCGCGGCGGACGGGCCCGGAGCCGGGCGCGGCGGACGCTCGCCGCACTGGACGACAGCGTGCCCGCGCCGCACAGCTCGGCGGCGCTGCGTCGGCTGATCGCGGACATCGAGGCCGGGGTCCAGGGCTCGCCGCGCGCCTTCCCCGTACCGCTGCCGCGCACGGTGGTCGTCCTTCCGGTGCACGCCGGGGTCTCGGGCGCGCCCTGACCGGACCGCCGGGCGGGAGAAGGGCCGGGCGTGGCGCGCACGGCAGAGGCACAGGGCGAAGAGGCGTGCGGCTGTCCCGCCGACGAGGGCAGCCGCACACCTCGCGCGCCGCCCCGATGAGCCGCGGTACCGGACGCCTGTAGCCATGCGAGCCGTGGGGATGACTGACATTGCCCGCGTCCGGGCCCGCTGCTCCTTGTGAGCTCCGGGCGACAGGAACAGCATTCAACGAGCACCGACGTCCCGGCATCCGTACTCCGCACAGATCGGTATGCCTAGGTGTGCGGGGAGCGCGGCGGGCCGCGGGCCCCGACGTCCTTACCGGCGTACGTATACCCATGCGAACCGCATCCCGTCACTCCTCCAGGATCCGGGTGATGTCGCCCCGCGAGGTGATGCCGAGTTTGGCGAGGATCCGCTCGACGTGGGTGTCGGCGGTCCGTTTGGAGATGACCAGCCGTTCCGCGACCTCCCGGTTGGACAGCCCCTGCGCCACCAGCACCGCCACCTCCCGCTCCCGGGGCGTGAGCGGCGCCGCCTCGGTGGACTCCCGGCGCGCTCCGGGCACGCTGCGCAGCGCGGGCGGCACGTCGACGTCCGCCCGTACGGCCTCCAGCACGTCCGTTCCCGACAGCCGGGCCCCGAGCCCGTACCAGCGTTCGTACGCGGCGGGGCCGAGCGCGTCCCTGACGTCCCGCTGCACCGCCTCCTGCTCCTCCAGGAGCGAGGGCAGCATCGAGACCGGGTCACCGGTCAGGCGGCGCGCGCTCTCCGCGTACCCCAGCAGCCACGCCGCCCGCGTGTGCCGCCCGCTGCGGGCGCAGTGCCAGGCCAGGCCCAGACAGCACAGCGCCGCGACCAGCACGTCACCGACCTCGCTCACCGCTTCCAGCGCCTGCCGCAGCGGCGGCGCGCTCTCCTCGTGCCGGCCCGCCAGCCACAGGACCATGCCCTGCACCATCAGCGTGGACGCGTAGAGCTGCCGGTCGCCGGTCTCCCGCAGGAAGTCCAGGCCCACCTCGCACAGCCCCAGCGCCCCCTCGACGTCCCCGAGCACGGCCCGCAGCAGTGCCGCCTCGTAGTGCACGACGCCCATGCCCAGCGGGTCCTGCGCCGCCACGATCCGCAGGCGCCCCCGCTCCAGCTCGACGAGCCCTTCCTCCTCCTCGCCGCACAGCGCCCGCATCGCGCCCAGGTACGGCTCGGTGAACATCTCCACCCGTTCCTCGCCGCACCGCACGGCCGCGTCCCGGGCCTGCGCGAACCGTTCGGGCGCCGACAGCAGGTCGCCCGTCCACACCGCGAGCACCCCCGTCATGAGCAGCCCCCAGGCCCGCTCGGCGCACTCCTCGGGCACCAGGTCGAGACCCTTGTCGATCCAGTACCGCCCCTCGGACAGCGTCCCGAGCGCCCGCCAGAACGGCGCGAGCTGCGCCGCCAGCCACAGCCCCTCGGGCGCGCGGCCGTCCAGGGCGTAGGCGTACTGGAGCGCGGCGCGCAGATCGGCGACCTGGGCACGGCCCTGCCGGTACAGCTCCACCTGCGAAGGCGTCAGCAGGTCGTCCCAGAGCCGTCTGCCCAGCTCCCGGTAGTACGCGAAGTGCCGCTCGCGCACCGCCGTCGAGCCCTCCGTCCCGGCCAGCCGCTCGGCGCCGTAGTCCCGGATCGTGTCGAGGAGCCGGTACTGCTCGCCGTCCGCGCCGACGCGCTGCACCACCGACTTGTCGACCAGCCCGACCAGCGCCTCCAGCACGGCGTCCGACGGCAGGTCGCCGCCCGCGCACACCCACTCAGCCCTGGGAAGTTCGAAGGAGCCCGCGAACACCGAAAGCCGCGCCCACAGCAGCCGCTCGGCCGGGGTGCACAGCTCGTACGACCAGTCGACCGCCGTACGCAGCGCCTGGTGCCGTCCCAGTGCGGTGCGCCGCCCGCCGGTCAGCACCCCGAAGCGCTGGTCGAGCCGGGCCACGAGCTGGGCGAGCGGCACCGCGCGCAGCCGCACCGCCGCCAGTTCGAGCGCCAGCGGGATACCGTCCAACCGGTCGACCAGCGTGCGCAGTTGGGCCCTGTTGGCGTCGGTGGCGCAGAATCCCGGCACGGCGGCGGACGCCCGCTGCACGAAGAGTTCCAGCGCGTCGCCAGAGGCCAGCGGCGCGAGTTGCACACAGCGCTCGCCCGGCACGTCGAGCGGCTGCCTGCTGGTGGCCAGCACGCACACGTCGGCCGCCTCGCGCAGCAGCGTGTCGCAGAGCATCGCGCACGCGTCGATCAGGTGCTCGCAGGTGTCGAGCAGGATCAGCAGACGGCGGCCCTGGAGGTGCGAGACGACGGCGTCCAGCGGCTGCATGCCCGGCTGTTCGGGCAGCTCCAGCACCGAGGCGAGCGTCGCGGGCACCAGTTCGGGATCGTGCAGCGCGGACAGTTCGGCCAGCCACACCCCGTCGGGGAACCTCTTCCCGAGCCCGCCCGCGCCGCGCAGCGCCGTGCGGCTCTTGCCGACGCCGCCGGGCCCCACGAGGGTGACGAGGCGCGACGAGTCGTACGCCTCGCGCACCCGCGTCAGGTCCTCGGTCCTGCCGACGAAACTGGTCGGTTCGACGGGGAGTTGACCGCCGCGCCGCTGTCCGAAGCCGAATCCCATGGAGACCTGCTCCCGTGCCGTGGCCCTCGCCGCCGTACACGAAAATCCAGCGGCCCTGACACAGCAGGGTAGGCGCGCGGGAGGGGCGCGGATAATGGGGCGGTACACGCGGTTCCGGTCCGCGCCGGGCGCACGGGAGCGACGGCGCGTCCGTTCGGGCGCCCCCTCGAAAATGGGTGCTCGGGGTGATCTACGGAGTCGCGGGCTCACCGGACTTCTCGTCGGACGCGCCCTGCCCGCCGTCGGGCTCCGCGGCGGGTACGCCGGCGCCCTCGCCCAGCAGCCGCGTGCGGAACAGGTCCAGGACCTCGTCCAGCGCCGCCCTGGTCGGCTGCCCCGGTGCGTCGACCAGGTGCTCGGTGAGGACCGAGTGGGGTTTGAGCAGGGCCTCGGGGTTCGCGTCCGCGTCGTCCAGCTCGACCGCGACGAAGGCGTCCCCCAACTGCGCGCGCAGGAAGCCGAAGCGGCCGTCGGGCACGAACGTGTCGCTCCGGAAGCGCAGTCCGAGCACCTTGAGCCCGTCGCGCTCGCAGCGGCCCTTGACCACGGCCAGGTCCTCGGGCGAGATGTCGATGGTGCGGGCCCTGCCCGTGGTGATCGCCAGCGGCAGCGAGGGCTGTGCGAGCACGGGCGCGAGCAGCCGCTCGTCGGTTGCCATCGCCAGCGCGAACCCACCGGTGAGGCACATGCCGACCGCGCCGACGCCGGGGCCGCCGCACCGCTCGTGCTCGGCGGCGGCGAGCGCGCGCAGCCAGTCCACGACGGGCGAGGTGCGACCGGTGGCCAGGACCGTGAACTCGCGGCTCACACAGACCTTCAGCAGGGTGGAGGCCCCGTAGCGCGCGGTCGCCAGCCTGCCGTGGGCCTTGGGGTGGGGGTCCACTCCGGGTCTGCCGAACAGCACGGGCAGCACCGCCGTGCACCCCGCGTCCGCGACCCGCTCGGCGAACTCCAGCACCTTGGGCGTGATGCCGGGAACCTCCGCGATCACGACGACGGCGGGCCCCGTGCCGCGCCGCAGGACGTCGTGGGCGGTGCCCCCGTGCGCGAAGGTGCTCCGCTCGAACCCCGAGAGGTCGTGGTCGGCCATGCGTGGTCTCCTTCCGGTTCGCGGTGCGAACGGCGTGCGGGGAATTCCGGGGCGGCGCGGCGGTCAGCGCCGGCGCTTGACCAGCCGCCGGAACGCCCTGGGCCTCCCCGTGGGCGCGGTCAGCGCGCCCGCCACGGCGTCGGCCAGCAGCGTACCCACCGTCTCCGCCGCGCAGCCCCGGTTCGCGCCGATGCCGCCGGACGGGCCGCGCTTGATCCAGCCCACCACGTACGTGCCGGGCAGCCCGCGCACGCGCCCGCGCTCGTGCGGCACGGTTCCGGTGGACTCCTCGAAGGGCAGCCCGGGGACGGGCACCCCCCGGTAGCCGATCGCCCGCAGCAGCAGCCCCGTCGGGACCTCCACACCGTCCTCGGCGCCGTCGTCCGTGACCCGCACGGCACGTACGGCGCCGTCCCCCACCGCCGCCACGGGCGCGGAGTGGAAGCGCAGGACGATGCGCCGCCCTCCGGCGGGCGGCAGCGACCAGTCGACCGCGCGGCGCGGCACGTCGCGCAGGACGGCCGCCCTGTCGCCGGGCGCCGCCGCTTCGATCGCCCGGCCGGTGCGCGGGTCGGAGTCGTCCACGACCAGTTCCACGCCCGGCAGGTGCCGCAGCGCGAGCAGTTCGGAGCGGCTGTACGCGGCGTCCCGGGGCCCGCGCCTGCCGAGCACCACCACTTCGCGCACCGTGCTCGCGCGCAGCGCCGCCAGCGCGTGCGGCGCGATCTCGGTGGCGGCGAGGGCGTCCGGATCGGAGACGAGGATGCGGGCGACGTCGAGGGCGACGTTGCCGTTGCCGACGACGACGACGCGCTCGCCCGACAGCTCGACCGCGTCGGCGGGGACCTCGGGATGGCCGTTGTACCAGGCGACGAACGCCGTCGCGGCGGCGCTGCCCGCCAGGTCCTCGCCGGGGATCCCCAGACGGCGGTCGGTGGAGGCGCCCACCGCGTAGATCACCGCGTCGTGGTGCGCGGCCAGTTCGTCGGCGGTGACGTCACGGCCGACCTCGATCCCGAGGTGCGTGCGCACCCGGGGGTGGGTGTGGAAGCGGGCGAAGGAGTCCTGGGCCTTCCTCGTCGCGGGGTGGTCGGGCGCCACTCCGTACCGCAGCAGGCCGCCCGCGACCGGCAGCCGGTCGATCAAGGTGACCTCGGCGGGGGTGTGCAGCAGCAGGTCCTGGGCCGCGTACATCCCGGCGGGGCCCGTGCCGACGACGGCGACCCTGAGCGGCGCGAAGTCGGACGGCAGGGTGCGCTCGAACGTCGGGGCGCCCCAGGCGTGGAAGTTGGGGCCGTCCTCGACGGGCGCGGGCTCGACGCCCTCGAAGCCGACGCCCTCCACGTCGACGCCCTCGAAGTACGCGGCGTTGATCGAGGCGTACTCCCGCTGGGAGGGCAGGAGCCGGTCGACCGGGAAGATCGCGTCGACGGGGCAGGCGTCCGCGCAGGCGCCGCAGTCGATGCAGGTCTTCGGGTCGACGTGGAGCATCTCGGTGCTGCCGAAGGCGCGTTCCTCGGGCGTCGGGTGGATGCAGTTGACCGGGCAGACGGCGACGCAGGTGGCGTCGCTGCAGCAGTTCTGGGTGATGGCGTAGGGCATGGCGTCGTCCGGTCCGCTCAGATCAGGTGGGCGCGCTTGTAGAACGCGAGGGCGGGCCTGGTGAGCAGTCCGGCCGAGGCCAGGAAGTCCATCAGGCCCGAACAGCTGGAGCGCATCATGGACTTGTGGTGCTCATTGGCGGCGGCCTCGCGCAGCGCCCGCTCCCGGTCGAGGCCCGCGTTCGCGTACACCTCCTTGTTCACCATGCTGGTGACGATGAAGTACGAGGCGACCGCGATGAGGAGCGCGCTGGTCTGGCGGCGCGCCCAGCCGGCCTTCGCCATGCGCTTGCGCGTCTCGTCGCGCGCGAACTTCATGTGCCGCGACTCCTCCACGACGTGGATGTTGTTGATCGTGCGGACGAACGGCACGACCCGCTCGTCGCGCATCCAGTCGCGCTGCATGACGTCGAGCACCTCCTCGGCGACGAGGATCGAGGCGTACGCGGACTCGCCGAACCCGACGGTCTTGAAGAAGCGGCCGAGTTCGACCGCGAGCCTGCGCGGCCGGTACGCGGGAGCGCCCAGCTTCTTCGCGCCGCGCGCGAACATGATGGAGTGCCGGCACTCCTCGGCTATCTCGGTGAGCGCCCACTGGAACGTGGCGGTGGTCGGGTCCTTGGCGTAGATGTCCCGCAGCACCAGCTGCTGGAGGATCATCTCGAACCAGATGCCGGTGCTGGCGACGGACGCCGCCTCCTGCCGCGTCAGCTCCTTGCGCTGGGCGTCGGTCAGTTCGCTCCAGTAGGCCGTGCCGTACAGCGTGCTCCACTCGGGGCTCGCGCCGTGGAAGTCCTCGTCGAGCGGGGTCTGCCAGTCGACCTCGGTGGCGGGGTCGTACGAGAGCGTCGCCGCGGATGCGAGCAGCCGCTCGGCGACTTCGTCCCGGGGCTGGTGCGGGGCGCTTGGCTGGGCGGCGGTGCTTGCCATGGTGCGGCTCCTCGATTCGCGCGTGACGGGGCGTGCGGGCACGGAGGTCTGCGGGGCGGGGGAGGCCGGAGTGCGGCGCGTGTCCCGGCTCCTTGTTAGACGGACCGTATAACAAGGGCCCGGGGTCGGCCTACCCCCGAGTAGGGAGAAGTTCCGGCCCCGTGCGGCGGCCGCCGCACGGGGCGGGCGGGGCGAAGGGCCGCGGCACCGGGGGTGACCAGCGACGGGGCACGCGGGTTCGATATCTTCACGTCCGGTTCGCACGGAGTTGGGTGCGGCGGCCGGAAGCGTCTGATGCCTTGGTACGCGTCCGTGCACGAGATCGTCGAACGGCCCGCCCAAGGGCCCGAGGAGCGTCGAAGTTGAGTTCCACTCGCCTGGCCGTCGCCGCGGCAACCGCCCTGACCGCGGCCCTCACCACCCTCGCCGTGCCGAACGGCACGGCCGTCGCGGCGGTGGTCGACCCCGCGAAGTCCGCGGCCCAGTACCACCGCGAGTTCGCGCTGTTCCGCAGCGCCAACATGGCGTCCCCCGACCGCCTCGCCTCCGGGGTCGGCTTCCACTCCTTCCGCATCCCCGCCGTGGTCAAGACCGCCAGCGGCCGGATCCTGGCCTTCGCCGAGGGGCGGCGGCACGACAACCGCGACTACGGCGACATCAACCTCGTCTACAAGCGCACCCGCACCACGACCGACCACGGCGCCGACCCGGCGGACTGGGAGTCCCTGAAGGAGGTCGTCGGCTCGGGCAACGGCACCTGGGGCAACCCGACCCCGGTCGTCGACGGCGACACCGTCTACCTGTTCCTGTCGTGGAACGCGGGCGACCGCAGCCAAAACGGCGGCGACACCCTCCCCGACGGCACCGTCACCAAGAAGGTCGACTCCACCGAACAGGGCCGTCGCCGCCTGTTCCTGACCACCAGCACCGACGACGGCGCCACCTGGACCACGCCCAAGGACATGACCGATCGGCTCACCCCGGCAGGGCAGGCGTGGGACGCGGTCGGCCCAGGCAACGGCATCGTGCTGCGCTCGGGCGAACTCGTCGTGCCCGCCCAGGGGCGCAACATCGTCGGACGGGGTCCCGCGGGCAACCGCACCTGGACCTATCAGGCTTTGAGCGGCGCGGGCAGCGAGGGCACCATCGCCCAGACGCCCGACGGCAACCTCTACCGCAACGACCGGCCCTCCGGCAGCGACACCCACCGCAAGGTGGCGCGCGGCACGCTCGACGGCTTCGGCGCGTTCAGCAAGGACACGGGCCTGCCCGACCCCCGGTGCGAGGGCTCGGTCCTCTCGTACAACCTCGACGCGCCCGCCCGCACCCTCTTCATGAACTCCGCGTCCACCGACAGCCGCAGGGCGATGCGGGTGCGGATCAGCTACGACGCCGACGCCCGCACCTTCACCTACGGCCGCGCCCTGAGCGACGCGCCGGTCAGCGGGGCGGGGCACGAGGGCGGCTACTCCAGCATGACGAAGACCGCCGACTACAAGATCGGCGCCCTCGTGGAGTCCGACTTCTTCAACGACGGTACGGGCAAGGACTCGTACCGCTCCGTCGTCTGGCGCCGCTTCAACCTCTCCTGGATCCTCAACGGCCCGAACAACTGAAGCCGCGGGGGAGGGCGTTCGGCATCCTCTTTGCCGGCCTCCGTCCTACCAGAGGGTGGACGGTCCCGAGAGGACCCAACCGGCGTCGGTCTGCTTGATCCAGAAGCCCAACGCCACCTCGATCGTCCGCTCGCGGTGGACCACCTTGACGTAGAAGCCGTCGCCGCTCTCGCCCCAGCTGAATTCCCCGAGACCCAGCTCGCGGAGCCACGAAAGGTCCTGCTCCCACGGGGCGGGAGCAGGGCCGCGCCCCGCCCGGTCGTCATCGGCGCCCGCTCCGACCGAGCCGGTCCACAGCGCCCTGAGCACGTGCCGGAGCGACGTGTGCTCGACGAGCCGCTCGGCCTCGCGGGTCCTGCCCGCTCGGAGCAGGCCGAAGTAGCGGCCGACGAGCGCTTCGACGTCGGTCTTGGCGGGGTGCTCCGTCCAGATCCTCACCCCGTGATCATAGGAAGCCCCGGGCGTCCGGCGCACGGTCACCGGCCCGCGTGCGCGGTCATGATCACTAATAGGGTGGGGCGTCTCGAAGGAGGGGGAAAGTGCTGATGACCGACGCGGTCTGGGCGGGCGCCGTCGACCGGCGGCCCGCCGGTCTCAGTGGCCGGGACCACGAACGGGACGTCCTGGACGGACTCCTGGCGGGGGCGCGGGAGGGCAGGGGCGGCGCCGTGGTGCTCCTCGGCGAGGCCGGCTCGGGAAAGACGGCGCTGCTCGACCGGTGCGCCTCGGCGGCCGCTGACGACGCCCTGCTGTTGCGGTGCACGGGCGTCCAGTCGGAGGCGGCGCTGCCGTACGCCGGTCTTCAGGTGCTCCTGCGGGGCACCCTGGACCGGGTCAGGAGCCTGCCGGAGCGCCAGTCGCTGGCGCTGCGCGGGGCGATAGCGCCCGACGACGCGCCCGCCGGGGACCGCTTCCGGGTCGGGGCCGCGACGCTGGGCCTGCTCGACGAACTGGCCGAGGAACGCCCGGTCGTGGCCCTGGTCGACGACGCGCACTGGCTGGACCTGGAGACCGTGGACGCGCTGCTGTTCGCGGCCCGTCGCCTCGGCGTGGGGCGGGTGGCCGTCGTGTTCGCCGCGCAGGAGGACTCGGCGGCCTTCGACGGCGCCCCTGGCCTGCCGACGCTCCGCCTCGGTCCGCTGACCGACGCGGAGGGAACGGCGCTGCTGGCCGCACGGGCGCCCGACCTGCATTCCTCCGTGAGCAGCCGGGTCCTGGGGCTGGGGCGGGGCAATCCGCTCGCCCTCGTCGAACTCGTGGAGGCCCTGACGGCGGCCCAGCGGAGCGGGAGCGAGCAGCTCGACGCACGGGAGATCGCCGTCCTGCCGGCCTCGTGGCGGGTGCGGCGGATCTTCGACGAGCGGATCCGCGCGCTGCCCGCGCCGACGCGGCTGCTGCTGACGGTCGCCGCCGCGGACGACACCGGTGACGTGGCGCTGGTGGTGGCGGCGGGCGAACGGGTGGGCGCGGCCGCCGGGGACCTCGGCCCGGCGGAGGCGGCGGGCCTGGTGAGCGTGTCGGGGCGGCGGCTGCTGTTCCGGCATCCGCTGGCGCGGGCCGCCGCCTACCAGGGGGCGGTGCTGGTCGAGCGGACCGCCGCGCACCGGGCGCTCGCCGAAGCGGCGCCGGTCGCGGGGGACATGGGCCGCCGGGCCTGGCACCTGGCCGCGGCGACCGTCGGCTACGACGAGGAGGTCGCCGCCGAACTGGAGCGCAGCGCCGAGCTGTTCCGTTCTCGGGGCGGCCGGGCGGCGGTCGCCGCCGCCTACCGGCGGTCCGCACGGCTCACCGAGGACCAGGAAGCGCGCTCGGTGCGGCTGACCGCCGCCGCGGCCGCCGCGGCCGAGGCCGGACAGGTGGAGCTCGCGGGGACGCTCGCCGACGAGGCGGCGCCGATGGGCGGTCCGTCGGCGGTCGCCCGGCTCGCCAGCGTCCGGGCGGCGCTCGAACACGGGCAGGGCCGCGCGGAGTCGGCGCGTCTGCTGCTCGTCGACGCGGTGTCCGAGGTGACCGCGGACCGTCCGGCCACGGGGGCGTGGCTGCTGTTCGAATCGGCGGCGATGGCCTGGGACGCGCCGGACCCGGTCGCGGCGGCTCGGGACACCCGGGAACGGACGGCCGGTCTGGACTTCGGCGGGCATCCCGTGCACCGGGGCGCGGCCGGGGTGCTCGACACTCTGGCGGGCGATCCGGAGGGCGGGGCGGCGGCGGTACGGGAGTTCGCCGCGTACGTCGTACGGACCCGGCACGAGCGGAGCCTGACCGAACAGGTGCGCCTGCACGGCTGGGACATGCTGCTCGGCGAGTACCGCACGGTGCACGACGAGGCGGTCGCCCTGGAGCGGGAGTGCCGGGCGGAGGGAGCCGTCGGGGTGCTGCCGCGGGTGCTGCTGCGACTGGCGCGGCTGCGGCTGTTCCTGGGCAGGCACCGGGACGCGTACACGACGGCGGTCGAGGGCCTGGAGATCGCCTGCGACACCGGCCAGCGCCATCTCGCCACGATGCTCAGCGGCGTCCTCGCGGTGCTGGCCGCGCTCGAAGGGGAGGAACCGCCCGGTCCGGCCGGTCCGCCTGGTCTGCCCGGTCCGGCCGGGGCCGACGGGCCGGACGTCGGCGGTCGGCCGGACGGCGGGCGGCGGTCCGCAGGGCGGCCGGGCCCGGACCCGTACCCGGACGTCGCGCCGATCCCGATCTGGCTGGCCAGGGCGCAGGGCCTGTTCGACCTGTGCCTCGGCCGCTACGACCGGGCGCTGCACCGCTTCGCGGACCTGACCGGCGGCCCGCACCGGCACCTCATGGTCTCCGTGCACAGCCTGCCCGACCAGGTGGAGGCCGCCGTCCGGATCGATCGGGCCGCCGACGCAGGACGGGCGGCCGAACGTTTCGCGCACTGGGCCGGGGCCACCGGAACCGCCTGGGCGGCGGCGGTGGAACTGCGCTGCCGCGCCCTGCTCGCCGCCGACGCCACGGGGGCGCAGGAGTACTACGAGCGTGCACTCGCGGCCCACGAGGGCGACGGCCGCCCCTTCGAGGAGGCGCGCACCCGGCTGCTGTACGGGGAGTGGCTGCGCCGGGCGAAGCGCAGGGCCGCCGCCCGGGAGGCACTGACCGCGGCGCTGGAGTCGTTCGAGCGGATGCCTGCGGCGGCGTGGGCGGACCGGGCCCGCACGGAGCTGCGGGCCGCCGGTGCCACCCCGGCCGCCCCGGCGGCGGGCGCGGACCTCGTGGGCCGGCTGACCGCACAGGAGCTGCGGGTGGCCCGGCTCGCGGCGACGGGCCTGAGTAACCGGGACATCGGGGCGCGCCTGTTCCTGAGCCCGCGCACGGTCGGCTACCACCTGTCCAACGCCTACCCGAAGCTCGGCGTGACGTCGCGGGCCGCCCTAGGAGCGCTCGACCTGGGCTGACGTGTGCCCACACCCCGGCACGGCACCCAGGTCATTCGACGGATCCGCGGGTCGGGGCGGTGTCCCTACTGTTCTTCCGTTCTCGGACAAGTCAACTGGGGAGAGTTCATGAAGGTCCTGGTACTCGGTGCCACCGGCTACATCGGATCCGCGGTGGTGTCACGGCTGACGCGGGAGGGCCACGAGGTGGTGCCCCTGGTCAAGAACGCGGCCGCGGCGAGCCCGGACGCGCCGGTGCGGGTCGGCGACCTGACCGACCCGCAGTCGCTGCGCGCGGCGGTGACGGAGGACGTGGACGCGGTGGTGAACCTGGCCACCCCGACCGGTGACGAGGCGGTGGACGCCGCCGCCCTGGAGGCGCTGGTCGCGCCCCTGCGCGGCACGGGACGCGCGTACGTCTACACCAGCGGCGTGTGGGTGCTCGGCGCCACCGGGGACGTCCCGCTGGCCGAGGACGCCGACACCGACCCGATCGCGATCGTCGGCTACCGGCCGCGGATCGAGCAGCGGGTGCTGGCCGCCGCGGGTGACGACGTGCGGGCCGTGGTGATACGCCCGGGGATCGTGTACGGCCGGGGCGGCGGCATTCCCGGCCTGATGACCGGCTGGGCCAGGGAGCACGGCACGGGCCGCTACGTGGGGCAGGTCGCGACCCGCTGGCCGATGGTCCACGTCGACGACCTCGCCGAGCTGTACGTCCTCGCGCTGACCAAGGCGCACGCGGGTGCCCTGCTGCACGGCGTGGCGTGGGAGTCCGTCCCGGCGGCCGCGGTCGCGGCGGCCGCCGACGTCGCCGCGGGCGGCACCGGCCGGGCCGAGCCGTGGCCGCGGGCCGAGGCGGCCGAGGTGCTGGGGGAGCCGTTCGCCGAGGCGCTCGCGCTCGACCAGGTGGTGTCGGGACGCCGCGCCGTCGAGGAACTGGGCTGGCGGCCGAGCCGTCCGTACGTCCTCACCGACCTCGCTGACCTCACCGACCGCACCGACCTCGCCGGAGGCAACCGTGGCTGACACCACCCTTCCGGGGCTTCCGATCTGCCGCACCTGCGGCACCCAGTACGCCGCCGCGCGTCAGGACTGCCCGGTCTGTCTGGACGAGCGGCAGTACGTGGGCCGGGACGGCCAGCAGTGGACGACGCTGGCCGGATTGCGCGAGGAGGGCCACAGCGGCCACTTCGAGGAGCAGGGGCCCGACGTGCTCGGCATCGGCGTCACCCCGCAGTTCGCCATCGGCCAGCGGGCCCTGCTGCTGCGCACCGCCGCGGGGAACGTGCTGTGGGACTGCGTGCCCTACCTCGACGACACGATGGTGCGGGCCGTCGAGGAGCTCGGCGGCATCGACCACATCGCCATCAGCCACCCGCACTTCTACTCCTCGATGGTGGAGTGGGCGCACGCCTTCGACGCGCCGGTCCACCTGCACGAAGCCGACCGCCAGTGGGTGGGCCGCCCGGACCCGGCCGTGCGGTTCTGGAGCGGGCGCACGCTCCGCCTCACCGACGAGGTGACCCTGATCAACCCGGGCGTGCACTTTCCGGGCAGTGCGGTGCTGCACTGGAGCGCGGGCGACGGGGCGCTGTTCACGGGCGACGTGGTCAACGTCTGCCCGGACGCCCGCTGGGTGACCCTCATGTACAGCTACGCCAACCACATCCCGGAGCGTCCGCAGGCGGTCCGCGCGGCGGCGGACCTGCTCGCCGGATACCGGTTCGAGCGGCTGTACGGCGCGTGGTGGAACAGGGTCGTCACCTCCCGGGCGAACGAGGTGCTGGCCCGGTCCGTCGAGCGCTACCTCCGCTTCGCGCAGGCCGGGGCCGGGGTCCCGGACTAGCGGCGGTCCGTCGGCGGCGGGCCGGGGCCGCGACGCACCCGTCACGGAGAGCCGCGCTGCCGCCGGGGCCCGCGGTCGTTCGTCGCGGGCCGCCGCGCCCGGTGTCCGTCCAGGTGCGCGGCGAGAACGTCCCGGTGGTCGCCGTCCGCGTGGAGCTCCACGCGCCGGTATCCGGCGTTCGCGGCGGCCGGGGCGGTGAAGTACAGCACCGTGCCGTTCTCGTGGGGGTTGTAGCCGCCCCCGTCGGCGACCGCCCCGTGGCGGACGAAGCTCGCGCACAGGCCGCGCAGCGCCGGCCCGTCGGGGCGGTCCACTTCGAAGGCCAGATGCGCCTCGTGCTCGTGGACGCGTTCGTGCGCGGCGATCGCGGTGAGCGCGGAGCCCGGTGGGACGACGAGCGTGAACACCTCGACCACCCGCCTGCTCCCGTCGGGGCCGTACGCGCCAGGGCGCAGGATCCGCACGTCGAGGTCCTTCGCGTCGCGCCGGTGGCGCAGTGCCAGCCGCTCGCGGACCACGACGCTCGGCCGGGGCGGCGCGGCCGCTGTCAGGCCGCACGCGGCCAGGTCCGCGCGCAGTGCCCGGGGGTCGGGCGGGAAGACGACGAGCGCGGCGTGCTCGAAGCGGCAGCGTTCCGTCAGTGTTCGTAACTCCGGGCCGTCGAGGCCCGGTAGCAGGAGGGGGAGCAGCGCGTCGGACTCCCGGACCCTGACGTACTCGGCCGCCGCGCTCAAGCGGGTGAGATCGTCGGCGGGGAGGTCGGCGGGGAGCAGGACGGCACTCGCCGCGCGGGTCCCCGCCCGTCCTTCTGCTCCTTGCCCGGTCCTCATACGCCGACGTAGTTCTCGGCGAACCAGTCCTGCTGGGTGCGCGAGGTGCGCAGCGCCTCGATGCGGGAGTGGCGTAAGCCGTCCTGGAACCGGCAGTCGCCGTTCGGGTCGGTCGCGCCGTGCAGCAGTTCGACCATCCAGTGCGAGAACGCCTGTGCGCGCCAGATGTGCTGTAGGCACCGTGCCGAGTAGCGGTCGAGGGGTTCGGGGTCGGCGTGCACGAGGTCGTCGATCAGGGCGCGGCCGAGGATCTCCGCTTCCAGCACGGCGAGGTTCGCGCCCTTCGCGGCGGACGGGGCGACCAGGCTCGCGGCGTCACCCGCCAGGAAGAGCGAGCCGTGGCGCAGCGGTTCGAGCACGTCGGACTCCAGGGCGACGACGGTGCGCTGGAGGATCCGACCGCGGCGCAGGGGGCCGTAGTCCGCCGCACGCATCCGCAGGGCGAGTTCGTCCCAGATCCGCTCCTCCGACCAGGTCTCGGGGGTGGTGCCGCGCGCGCACTGGAGGTAGTAGCGGGTGGTCGCGGACGAGCGTGCCATGTGCCCGGCGAAGCCCCGGCGGTGCAGCGCGTACCCCACCGCGTCGAGGCTCGGCGGCGCTTCGGCGAGCAGACCCAGCCAGGACACCCCGTGGTCACGGTGGTGACGGACCGAACCGGGCTTGAGCGCCCGCCGCGCCGCCCCGTGTCGTCCGTCGCAGCCCGCGACGTACCTCGTCCGCCACGTGCCGGGGCGGCCGTCCGGCTCCCGTACCGCCACGGAGGGCCGCGTGGTGTCGGCGTCGCGCACGACCGTCGCCTCGGTTTCGAAGAGGATCCGTCCGCCCGAGCCCCGGAACCGCTCAAGGAGGTCGGCGAGCAACTCGTGCTGCTGGTAGACGGTGTGGTGTTCGCCCCTGCCGAACCGGCCGTAGTCCAGGCGGAATCGGTCGTCCTCGGTACGGAACTCACAGACGCCGTGCCGCTGTCCACGCCGGCGCAGCCCCTCGGCGAGGCCGTTGCGCTCAAGGACCCGCACGGTGTGCGCGGCGAGGAATCCGGCGCGCGCCCGGGTCGTGACGTGCTCCTCCGCGGCGCGCTCCAGGATCACGCAGTCGACGCCGCCGCTGTGCAGGACGTTTCCGAGGACGAGTCCCGCCGGACCCGCTCCGACGATGACCACGTCGGCCGTGGCATGAGCCTTCGCACGGCCCTGTCGCTGTGTCACGAGCACGGATCATATGCAGAGAGGAATAGGCCGATTCGCCACCATCACCCGATCGGGTGCACGGCGTGGGAAGCGGTGGTCCTGCTCGCCGCGACCAGCGCGTCGTGGCCGCTTCCGGGGCCGGGGACCCGATTGGCCGCACCGTGCTGGCGGCGGTCTTGGCCGCTGCGGCACGATGCCGGAGTGCGACCAATTCTGGAGCTCCCCCTGGCGAGGATTTTCCACGGCTCGGGTCCGGCTTCTTCTGAATTCGACGGGTAAGGGTTCTGGGTGCGGAAAACTTCCTGGAAGACGGGCGTCCTGAATTCCTGGAGAACCATCCGGAGGGGAATCGGTGCAGTGTTCCTCGCCGTGCTGATGCTGGGCGCGGGAACTCTCGAAGCGTCGTCGACCCCGCTGGTTTCCGAACAGGGAAACCAGGCGTTTTGGGAAATGGGGACCTCGGGCGGCGCCGCACCGTACGGCGATGCGGCCGAAGACGTCACCCCGGACCAGAGCTGGGAGTACTTCCCGGACACTTCCGCGTCCGTGGGGGAGGAGGGTCCCGTTCCGCCGCGCGGCCGGTTCGAGGGCGACAGCGGGGACCGAGCGGGGACAAGGAGCGTGCCGCCGGGCAGGTGCACGGCCCCGCGGAGCCGCTACCAGCGGAAGGTGGAATCGCTGCTGGGCCTCAAGGCGGACGGGAAGCAGTCGGCCGCGGACTGCCGGGCGATCCGCGCGTTCCAGCGGAAGTACGGGGTCGAGCCCGCGAACGGAGCGGCCGGGGCCATCACGTACACCACGCTGTACGCACGGTGGGCGTCGGCCCGTCCGGGCCGGCTCAAGGGTTGCCCGGCGAGCCGGAAGAGGATCGTCTGCGTGGACCTCTCGCACCAGATCCTCTGGGTCAAGAAGCGGGGGAAGGTCCTCTTCGGGCCCGTGCCGATCCGTAGCGGGAGACCCGGGCACGAAACCCGCACGGGATGGTTCCGCGTCTACTGGCGGCACAAGGCCCACTGGTCCACGGCCTATCACTCCCCCATGCCTTACTCCCAGTTCTTCTCGGGTGGGCAGGCTTTCCACGGAATCTACAGCAACCTCCTCAGGAATCCCGCGTCCTATGGATGCGTCAACCTCAGGTACGACGACTCGGTGAAGCTCTGGAAAATCCTGCGCAAGAACGACAAGGTGCGCATCTGGGGTCGGCGGCCACGGTAAAAACCTCTCGATTGTCCGGTGCGGGGGGATTAGAAATGCCCCCCTCCGTGGAACCTTTTCCCTGCACGGGACGGGGGTCGGTCCGAAATGAATTGATTTCGCCTGCGACCCGTTTTGGGGCCAGGACTTCAGAGAGGGAAAGAAATGCGCAGAAGGGTGTGGGCTCCCACGCTCGTCACCGCGGTGGTGGCGGGAAGCATGTCGCCCGCCGTGGCCGGTCCGGCCACGGGCACGGAAGCGGGAAGCGCGCCGGGCGTGCGGGCCGGAGCCGTCCCGCCGCCGGACAAGAAGGGCTAGGCCCTTCCGCGCCCGCCCCTCACCGGACATCCGGTCCGGTGAGGGGCGGGCGCGCCGCGGGCTGACGCTGGACGGGCAGGGCCGGGGCTCCGGCTCAGCGGGCTTCGGGCAGACCGGGCCGGGACTCCGTCGGCGCCTCGCCCGCGGGCAGTTCGAGGACGGCGACGGCGCCGTGGGGCCGGGCGTTCGACAGGCTGAGGCGGGCGCCGATCACCTGGGCCTGGCCGAACGCGATGGTGAGGCCCAGGCCGTGCCCGGTGCCGCGTTCGGCCGCTCCTGTTTTGAACCGCTGCGGCCCGTGCGCGATGAGGTCCTGCGGGAAGCCGGGCCCGTGGTCCCGCACGGTGACCGTCGTGCCGGCCACGCCGACCAGGACCGGGGCGCCGCCGTGCCGGTGGGCGTTGACCACGAGGTTCGTGACGATCCGGTCCAGGCGGCGCGGATCGGTCGACGCCACCGGATTCCCGGTGACCTCGATCCGCGTGTCGAGGCCAGTGCGCCGTACGGACTCCGTCACGGCCTCGCCCAGCGGAACCGGCTGGGCGTTCGCCCGCTCGGCGCCCGCGTCGAGCCGGGAGATCTCCAGCAGGTCGTCCACCAGGGCGTGCAGCACCCGCACCCGGTCCCGTACGAGATCGGTCGCCTCGTCCTCGGGGAGCAGCGAGGCCGAGGTGACCAGCCCGGCCAGCGGCGTGCGCAGTTCGTGGGCGACGTCGGCGGTGAACCGCTGCTCGCTGTGCAGCCGCTCCTGGAGCGCGTCCGCCATGTGGTCCACGGCCGAGGAGATCTCCCCGATCTCGTCGCGCCACCGCCCCCTGGTCCGCGCGTCGAGGTCGCCGTGCCGGATGCTGCGCGCGGTGTGCGCGACGCGGCGCAGCCTGCGCAGCACCAGCTCGGCGCCGAGCAGCGTGAGCGGCACGACCACGGCGAGCACCGCCATCGCCGCGTACCGCATGTGCCGGTCGAGCGCTTCGAGGCTGAGCTGCTCGCCGTACATGTTGTGGCTGACCGCGACCACGTTCCCCTCGACCCGGGTCCCCGCCCACATCGTCGGCCCCTGGAGCGGCTTGCTCGTGTCGTACCAGGTTTCGACGGACCCGTCGGGGCCGAGCCGGGCGATCAGCGCGTCGGGGACCTGGTCGCCGGTCAGGTAACCGGGGCGCGCGGGGTCGTGGTCCGGCACCTTCTGGGGGGTGCGGTACTCGACCAGGGCCTGTTCCAGCGCGCGCGTCGCCGCGCCCTCCCCGAGGAACAGGTTGCGCTCCTCGGTCCTGGTGTGCACGAGCATCCCTATGCCCAGGGCCGTCACACAGGCGGCCGCCGCCACCACGGCGGCGATCCGCCAGCGCAGGGACCTCGGGTCGGCGAGCCGCCGCAACGTGTCCAGCACGCTCATCGCCGGAACTTGTAGCCGAAACCGCGGACCGTCTCGATGTGATCGGCCCCGATCTTCTTCCGCAGCCGCTGCACCGTGAGGTCCACGACCCGGCTGTCGCCGTCCCAGCCGTAGTCCCACACCTTGCGCAGGAGCGTCTGCCGCTCCAGGACGATGCCGGGCGCGGCCACGAACTCCAGGAGCACGCGCAGCTCGGTCGGGGTCAGCGGGACGGGCCTGCCGCCCGCGCGCACCTCCAGGCCCCGGGTGTCGACGCTGAGGTCGCGGAAGACGAGCACGTCGCCGTCGGCGGGGGAGTCGGCCCCCGCGTCGGCGGCGTGCGGTGCGGCGGCGAGGCCGGCGGCGAACGTGGCACGGCGCAGCAGGGTCCGGATGCGGGCCAGCAGGACCGTGGTGTCGACCGGCTTGACGACGTAGTCGTCGGCGCCGGCCTCCAGACCGGCCACCACGTCGAGCGAGTCGCCGCGCGCCGACATCATCAGGACGGGCGCCTGGCTCGTCTCGCGGATCCTGCGGCACAGCCCGATGCCGTCGAGGTGGGGCAGCATCACGTCCAGGATCAGCAGGTCGGGCTCCGCGTCCGCGTCCCGGAACGCTTCGAGCCCCGAGAGGCCGTCGGGCGCGGCCGACACCGCGTAGCCGTAGCGCTCCAGGGCCATGCCGACGGACTTGCGGATCGTCTCGTCGTCCTCGACCAGCAGGATGCGTACGGGAGGTTCCCCGTTCCGTCCTGCCGGGCCGTCGGTGGTCTGTCGCATCACATCACCCGGGAGTCGCGCCGTATGTCGGCTGGTTTCGTACTGATCTTGTTTCGTGCTGATCGTTCCTGGTCAGACCGTATCTCCTGGCCGGGTTTCACATCCGCAGGGACGCCGCTACGGGCAGGTGGTCGCTCCCCGTGCGCGGCAGCGTCCACGAGGAGAGGGGCGTGGCGCCCTTCACCAGGACCTGGTCGATCCTGGCCACCGGGAACGAGGCGGGCCAGCTGAACCCGAAGCCGTCGCCCGCCTCCTCCTGCGCCGAACGCAGCCCCGATGAGCGCGTCAGCGGGTGCAGCGCCGTGTCGTCCGTCGTGCCGTTGAAGTCGCCGACCAGCACGACCCGCGACAGCCGTTCGGCCCGCAGCGCCGTGGTGAGGTTCGCCGCCGCCTCGTCGCGCCGCGCGGTGGCGAAGCCGCTGCTCGGCAGGACGCGCACCGACGCCAGGTGGGCGACGTACACCGCCAGCGGGCCCTTCGGGGTGTCGACGGTGGCCCGCAGGGCCCGCGTCCACGGCATGATCGCGAGCGGTTCCACGTCGCGCAGCGGATACGTGCTCCACAGCCCCACCGTGCCCTGCACGGAGTGGTAGCGGTGGGTGGCGGCCAGCGCCCGCTCGTACAAGGGGGCCGTCTTCGGCGACAGCTCCTCCAGCGCGATCACCTCGGCGCCCGAGGCGGCGAGGGAGCGCGCGGTGCGCTCGGGCGACGGGTTCGCGTCGTGGACGTTGTGGCTGACCACGGTCACGTCCGCCGTGCCGCCCGCCCGCTTGTCCAGCAGCATGCCGCCGAACAGGGAGCACCAGACGACGGCCGGGACCAGGACGGCGACGGCCGCCGTGGCGGACCTCCTGAGCGCGGCGAGGGCCAGGAGCACGGGAACGCCCACGCCCAGCCAGGGCAGGAAGGTCTCCAGCAGACTGCCCGGGTTCCCGAAGCCGTTCGGCACGAGGGAGTGCCCGAGCATGAGGAGCGCGCAGAGCCCGGCGGCCGCGGCGAGCAGCCGCCCGCGCCGCCAGGGTCCCGGCTTCCGGCCCGCGTCCGGCCCGTTCCCGACGTCCCCGCGTCCGGCCAGGTCCTCGGCCCCGTCCGCGCGGTCGAGCAGCGCCGTCACGTCCGCACCTGCGCGGGGCGGCCGAGCGCGGCGGGCAGCTGGCGCTGTACGGCCTCGATCAGCTCACCGCTCCTGTCCAGGGCCGCCGCCATGCCCTCGGCGGGCGAGGTGTTGGCGCGCTGGCCCAGCACGACACCGAGCACCAGCTGCCGCTTCGCCCCGGCCTTCACCTCCACGGCCCACATCAGGTTCCCGCCCGCGGGCGTGCTCGAACCGGTCTTGAGGCCGATCACACCCGGCTTCTCCAGCAGCCGGTTGGTGTTGACGACCGTGCCGGGCACACCGGGCACGGTCGTGCTGCGCAGCGCGACCACCGAGCGCAGCGCGGGCTGCTCCATGGCCCGGCGGGCGAGCTTGAGCTGGTCGTCCGCCGTGCTCCTGGTGGTCGGCTCGATGCCGCTCGCGCCGGTGTACGTGGTCCGGTCCATCCCCAGCTCGGCGGCGGCGCGGTTCATCTTCGCGACGAACGCCTGCTCGCTGCCTGCGTCCCAGCGCGCCAGCAGCCGGGCGACGTTGTTGCCCGACGGGAGCAGCAGCAGTTCCAGCAGCCTGCGCTGGCTGAAGCGGCGCCCCTCGATGAGCGGGACGGTGGACTCGCTGCCCGAGAACGACTCGTTGGCCGCCGTCGCGTCGACCGTGATGTCGGGGCCCTGCTCGTCCGCGCGCAGCGGGTGGCCCTTGAGGATCACGTACGCGGTCATCACCTTGGTGACACTGGCGATCGGCACCGGCCGCTGCCCGTCCGTGCGGCCCAGGCCGCCGAGCCCCACGGCCTCGACGCTCGACTGGCCGTCCTTCGGCCACGGCAGGCTCAGCCGGTCGGCGAACGGGGCGGCCCCCTGGAAGCCGCCCGCCCGGACGGGCGCGGCCATGCTGCCGCTGTCGGCGGGGCCCGCGAGGCCCTGCCAGCCGCCGACGCCGACGAGGACGACCAGCGCGGCAGAGCCGTACAGCAGACCGCCGCGCCCGCCCCCGCGCCCCCGCAACCCCATTCGCGTCCGTACGCGCTGAGAATCCATCGTTGACCACCTCTCCACGACCCGGTGTACGCGGCTTCCCGCCGTGTACACCGCCAAGGCTGGGCGAGCGGCGCATCCAGCCGGTCAGGACGGCGCATCCACTGGCGCGCGGATGTGTGTCGACCGTGTATCAGCGCACGTCGGCGCACGGGTGCGGAGGCCGACGGGCCCACCAGGGGGTACGGGCTCAGGACGTCAGGTGGGCCAGGACGCGCCGTACCGCGTCCCGTACGGCGTGCCGCGCCTCGTCGGTGTGGTCGACCGCCTCGAACCCGTGGTGGGCGTTCGGCACGTCGACGATCTCCAGGCGCGCGTCGCAGGCCGTGGCGGCCGTGACGAACTCCTCGACCGTCGCCGCGATCTCCGGCGACTCCAGGCCGACCCGCGTCAGCACGATCGGCAGTCCGCCCGCCTTCGGCAGGGCCGCCGCGGGCCGGAACCGGGACGAGGAGAGCCCCCAGTTCGGGAGCGGCGCGAGGACCGGGTACGTCGCCGCGACGCACCGCAGCCACGGGGGCGGGGCGGCGAGCCAGTCCGCCGACAGCAGCCCGCCCCCCGACACGAACCACAGCGCGACGCGGTCGGCGTCGACCCTGGGGTCGGCCCTGACCAGGTCGACCGCGGCCGAGACGTCATCGGCGGCGCGCCCGTAGTCGGAGAGGTCGTGCAGCCGGTGGTCCACGGTCACCCCGACCGCGCCGAGCCCCGCGACGTACGAGCCGTACCCGGCGTACGTCGGCCAGTCGCGCGGAGTGGGCCGCAGCTCGGCGGGGACGGGACCGCCGTGGACGAACACCACGGCGGGCGATGGCCCGCCCGGACCGTCGGGCAGATGGAGGTCGACGCGGCCGACGCGCTCGCGGCGGACGTCCGGCACGTCCAGCAGGAACGGCCGCAGGTGCGCGGGCTCCTCGGAGGGCTTCGCGTCGACGCGACGGCCCTCGCCCGCGGCGGCGCGCAGCAGGAGGGCGGCGAGTTCGGCGGGGCGGGAGAGCATCGGCCAGTGGCCGGTGTCGAGTTCGAGGAACGACACCCGGGGCTCCGCGAGCGCGAGCAGGCGGGGGTCGCCGAGGCGGACCAGGTTCTCGATGCCCGCGATGCTCGAACCGTTGGCGGTGCACAGCACCCCGCTGACGGGGAGCGCGTCGGCCGCGCCCGACAGGCGGAGCGGTTCGGTGAGCGTACGGACCGGTTGCGGCGCCGCCCGTTCGACGAGCCGCGCCAGCGCGCCGTCCGGGACGCCCGCCGTGCTGCCCCACAGCCGCCAGCCGTCGGCGGACGGCGGGGCCACGTCGCCCCGCGCCCCCGACAGCCGCTCCCGCAGCTCCCGGTCGGGCACCAGCGCCAGCGCGGGATCGCCGTCCCGCACGAGCCCCGTGTCCAGATGGACGAGACGGGCGACGCGAGAGGGGCGCCGGTCGGCGGCGCCGACCATCGGATGGACGCCGTAGTCGTGGCCGACGAGCACGAGGTCGGACTCGTCGGCCAAGCTGTCGATCAGCGCCACGACCTCCCGTACGTGGGTTTCCAAGTCGGCGCCGGGAGCGCCGGTTCGCTGCCGCCCGCCCGGCACGGAGAGCGTCACGGGATGGGCGGACGCCCCGGCGGCCCGCAGCCGCTCGGCCGTGTCCTGCCAGATCCAACCGCCGGTGAAGGTGCCGGGCACCAGGATGAACGCCGTCATCGACCGCTCCTTGTACGTGTGTCGCCCAGCGAGCCGCCCCGAAGGCCCGGCCCGCGCTCGCCGGTACGGTAGGAACTCCCCCAGGGGGAGGTTCAACCCGTGACGGGCGACGACCGCCCCGCCGACGCCCCGGTCCCCGCAGAGGGAGGTCAACTCCGTGCACACCGCGCCCCTCGACCCCGCCTGGAGCATCGGCGAGCTGGCCGGGCGCGCGGGCGTCACCGTCAAGACCGTCCGCTTCTACTCCGACCGCGGCCTGCTCCCCGAGGCGCCCCGCAGCGCCGGGGGCCACCGGAGGTACGGCCACCGGGCGCTCGACCGGCTCCGGCTGATCCGCTCGCTGCGCTCGCTCGGGCTCCCCGTCCCCGAGGTGGCCCGGATCCTGGACGAGGAGGAAGAGGCGGGCGGCGACGGGCTGGGACCCGTGCTCGAAGACGCGGTGTCCAGGCAGCTCAGCGCCCTCGGTTCGCAACTCGCCGCACTGCGCTGGCGGGAGGCCGCCCTGCTCCTCCTCCAGGACGTCACGCCCGAGGAGCGCGCCGACCGGCTGGGGCTGCTCGGCGCCGTGGGGTCCCCGCCGAGCACCGCCCCGTTGGCCCGCTTCTGGCGGCACTGGCTGCCGCCGAGGCTCCCGGCCCGCGTCGCGTCGGCAGTCCTGGAACAGGCCGTGCCCGAGCCGCCCGCCGACCCGACGCCCGACCAGGTGCTCGCCTTCGCCCGGCTGCACGCCTTCGTCACCGGCCCGTGCCCCGACGGGCCCGGCTCGGCCCGCAACCAGCCGGCGGCGCACCGCCCCGCTGACGGCTGGCGTCCCGCCGTGCTGTACGAGGGTCTGACCGAGGCGTACGCACTGGCCGCCGCAGGGCTGCGCGCGGGGCGGGCGCCGCACGGCGGCGAGGCGCTCGACTGCTTCGTGTCCGCCTACGCGCGCTCGTTCGGCGCGCGCGGCACGCCCGACACGGCTGCCTTCCGGCGCGGCCTGGGCGCCCAGCTCGCGGCGGACCCTCGCATCGACCGCTACTGGCAGCTCACCGCCGAACTGACCGCCCCGGATTCGGGCGGCCCCGCGCCCACGCCGGGAGTCGCCCACGACTGGCTCCACGCCGCGCTGATCGCCGACGTCGAACAGCACGCGCTCTGAGGGGCCGCGGGGCGGTCCGGCTCTCCTCGCCAGCAGCCCTCGCCCGCAGCCGAGCAGCCGCCCTCGGGCGCCACCCGCGCCCCGCTCCACGACCTCCACGCCATGGGCCCCGACACCCGCGAAGAGCATTCAGCTGCCGACGGCGAACTCCGTTTCGACCGCCGCCACCGTCGCCTGGAAGAACGTCCCCGCACCGGACACCGCGATCCGCTCCCCCGCCGGGACGAAGACGGCCTGCCCCGGCGCGAGCCGTTCCGCGCCGCCGTCCGCGTCCGCGTACAGCTCGCCCCCGGTGCACAGCAGGATCTGCGCGGTGGCGGTCGTCAGATCGTGAGCGGAACGGGATCCCGCACCCTTCGCCCGTACGAAGCGCGAGAGCCGGAACTCGTCGACGGGCGTCGCGTAGACCTCCTCGCCGCCCACGGCCCGCGCCGGACGCAGCACCCCCGGGCCCGTCGCCTCGAAACGGACGACCCGCAGCAGCTCCGGGACGTCGACGTGCTTGGGCGTGAGCCCGCAGCGCAGCACGTTGTCGGAGTTGGCCATGATCTCGACGCCGAGACCGGAGAGGTACGCGTGCGGCACACCCGCGCCCAGGAACAGCGCCTCGCCCGGCTCCAGCCGTACGTGGTCGAGGAGCATCGCCGCGAGGACACCGGGGTCCCCGGGGCAGTGGCGCGCGATCGAGGCGTACGCGGCGCAGGCGGCCCGCACCTCACCGGCCGCCGTCGCGTCCCCGGCCAGCCGTGCGCACGCGGCGGCCACCGCGCTCACCGTCTCGTCCGTCGAGGCCCGGTCGGCGCCCAGCACAGCGGTCAGGGTCTCCCGGAGCGCCGCCTCCACCGGCCCGGCGCGCAACAGGTCCACGTACGGCTTCAACGCGTCGACGCCCAGCGACTCCAGCAGCAGCGCCGTCCCGCGCGGTTCGCGGAAGCCGCACAGGCCCTCGAACGGGGTGAGCGCGCAGATCAACTCGGGCTTGTGGTTGGCGTCCTTGTAGTTCCGCTCGGCGGCGTCGAGCGGGACGCCGCGCCGCTCCTCGTCGGCGTACCCCTGCCGGGCCCGCGCCAGATCGGGATGGACCTGGAGGGAGAGCGGCGCGCCGGCCGCCAACAGCTTCAGCAGGAACGGGAGTCGGGGGCCGAACCGGCCGACCGTCGCCGCACCCAGCTCGCCCTCAGGGGCCGCCGCGATCACCTCGTCCAGCGGGCCGCGCGGCGTGCGCGACGGTGCGCCGGGGTGGGCGCCGAGCCACATCTCGGCCTGCGGCTCACCGGTCGGCGCGACGCCCAGCAACTCGGGCAGGGCGGTGGTCGACCCCCAGGCGTAGGGGCGGACGACGTTGACCAGGCGGTCCATGGGCGGTGTCCTTCTCGGTTCGGATGCGGGTTCTGGGTGGGCCGGGCCCCGGGGCCCGGCCGGGAACTACGACAGCGGGGCGACCCGGACCCGTACGGCAGGGCTGTACGCGACGAGACCGTCACAGGCGGCCTTCGCGGCCACCCAGTACGTGCCGGGCGGAGTGTCCAGCGGTGGCCGTACGGTCAGCGTGACCTCCTCGTCGCTGTCCGGTCCGACCGTCACGGGGACGGACCTGGATGACGTCAACTCCCAAGCGCCGTAGGGCGAGAGGGCAAGGATCTCGCCGCGCACGCCGCTGCGCAGCGGATTGCCCAACCTGAAACGGAGTGCGGTCCGCCCGCCCGGCGCGACGTCGATGTGCTCCGTCGTGTTCACGAGGGTGAGCGCCGCTGCGGGGACACCGTTTCCGTCCGGGTCCGCGACCGTGACCCGCAGGCAGTCCTCCACGGACGCGGGTGACGCGGGCACGGATGCGGACGCGGGAGCGCCCGCCGACGCGCGCGCCTCGACCCGGACCAGGTGGGTGCCGGGCCGCGCGGACCGCGGGACCTCGATCCGCAGCGGACAAGAGACGTGACCGTCCGAAGCCAGGGACACCTCGCACTCTTCCCAGGAGACCTGCCAGCCGTCCGGCGCCGACACCCGGAGCGCGGCGGTGACCGGTGCTCCGCCCGGTGCGCGGTTCGCGCTGACGGTGACCTGGACGTTCAACGGTGCGCCTGCGCAGGGGAGTTCGTCGGGAGTGACGGTGATGGAAAGGGGCGCGTCGCCGAGCGGTGCCGTACCGGTGTTGTGCAGCCAGTAGCGGCTGAACACGGGCTGGTGCACCTCGTGCGCCTCGTGCGCCGACTCGGCGCCCGGCCCGGCAGGCAGCGGGAAGAGCACGGTGGCGGTGGCGTGCCCGTTGACGTCCCGCACCGGTCCGTCCACGGGCCGCTCGCGCAGATCCGACATGCGGGCCGTACCGCGCGCGACGGGCCCGGAGAACACCGGCCGCGCGGGGGCGCCGTGCGTCTCGTGGAGCCGTACGACCAGCGAGTCCTGCCCCGGGCCGCCGACCTTCACGCTCTCCACGAGCAGCCGTTCGGCGGGCTCCACCGTCAGCAACGACTGCCCGTCGCGCAGCCCGCCTTCGGCGGGGGACGCGGCGAAGGCGGTCAGCGGACTGTTGAACTCCCGCCCCCTGCGGACCAGATCGACCCGGCGCCAGTCTCCGTCGCCCGCCACCAGCGCGTGCTCGAAGCGGTGCGTCCAGTGCTGAAGCTGGAAGGACGAGCCGTCGGGGGCCGTACGGCGGGGCGGGTCCATCCACGCACCGCTCGGCCGTCCGGTGCTGGAGCGCAGCAGTGAACTGTGCAGCCGACCGCCCGTGTCGACGGCGAAGCCGGGAGTGCCACGCACCAGGACTCCCACGGTCCGGTCCTCGAACTCCCCGTGCTCATCCGCCCTTTCGTCCGGAACGGGATGAACGGCCCTGATCCGGCCGTCCCTCGCGAGATCCGAGGCCAGCGCGGACAGTGCCGCCATCGCGTCGTCGTCCGGTGCGAGCAGCACCGCGACACAGAGGTCGCGGGCCCCGGTCAGATCGAGGCCCGGCGTCCATGCCGCCCGCAGCGCCTGCCGCGCGGGCACCCACACCAGGGCGTACGGCCCGTCGCACCCCTTCACCGCACCGGCGACCGCCTCCGCGTACGCAGGGTGCGCCGACGCCAGCACCTGCGCCGTGAAAGCGTTCTCCTCCGGCCCGCCCACGGCGATCCGCAGGTCGGGCAGGCTGCTGTCCACCGCGATGTCGCCCCAGCGAGGGCCTGTGGCCCGGGTCGGCGCGCTGGTCGCCCCCGCCCGCCCGAGAGCGGTCACGAGCGCCCGCAGACCGTCGGCCCCCGCCTCCTGCGCCTGCTCCTTCTCCTGCGGTCGCCCGTACCCCGGCAGTCCGGCGTCCGGCAGCACGATCTCGGCGGCGCCGAACGCGCGCACCCCCGCGGCCGAGCCGTCCGGGGCGCTCAGCTCGGCGCGGCACACCGACGACAGCGCGAAGAAGTCGAGACACGGCGTGTCCAGCGTCCACGGTGCCCGCGTGTGGTCCGCGCCCGCGTCCGCGTCGGGGAAGGCGAAGCCCCGCCCCACCACGGCGGCCGCGGTCCCGCCGACCGGCAGCGCGCCCGGCACGTCGGCCGGGACGCGCAGCCGCAGTAGCTGATCGCTTCCGGTGAACTCCTCCACGTCCGTGGTCAGTTCGAGCCGGTCGAGGTCGTTCCACAGGGTGCTGGTGAGCCGCCAGCGCACCTCGCCGGTGCGCCCTCGGGCGACGATCCGCGACCCCAGCGGGCCGCGCTCCACCCGTACGTCGTCCGCGGGCGCCGCGCCCGACCCCGTGCCCGGCCCCTTGGGCAGCAGGTGCCAGGGGCCCTCGCCGAAGTAGGGGTGGGCGGCGTACTCGTCCTGGACCACCAGCTCGCACACCCCGCCCCCGGTCAGCAGCTCCCGCCCGGAGCGCAGCTCCACGACGGACGCGGGACCGCCGCCGCGCAGGGGATCGGCGGTCACCCGGTAGTGCGCGTTGCCGATCGCGTACGGCTCCGCGGGGTCCTGGGCCTTCCACCCGCCGGACAGCGGTGTCCCGCACCCGGTCAGCCACCACGTGCGATGGCCGAGCGCGGGCACGTCCCGCGCCACGAACGAGACCGTGGCGCGCTCGGCTTCGGCGGCCTCGACGTGCACGGGAGAGAGGCGCCCGGCGGCGTCCCGGAGCCCGATCAGCCGGGCGTCGCGCACGCCGAGCGGGGCCAACTCGACCTGGACGCGCACCAGATCGGTCCGCTCCCAGGAGAGCGGGTTGAAGACGGTGACGGCGAGCGTCGGCACCGCGAGGGCCCGCTCCCGCGGTTCCGCCGTTTCAGCATCTGCCGTCTCGGCAGCCGCCGTTTCGACATCCTCCGCTCCGCCCCCGGCCCCCGGCACCCTCGTGTCGATCCGCCCCGCCAACGCCCGCAGCGCGCCCTCCCGGACCCGGACGGCCAGCTCGTACGCCTCGCGCCAGGTCGGCAGCAGATCCAGGTACACCTGGTCGGAGAACGTGCCGGTGACGCCGTCGTGGTGCGCGGCGTGCAGCAGATGGCGCCACGCCTTGTCCAGCGCGTCCCGCGGCACCGCGTGCCCGGCCGCGCTCCGCGCCAGCGCCGTGAACGTCTCGGCCTGCTGGAGCGCGTTCTCCGCCGCCCGCTGCGCCTGCTTCACGTCGGCGTACGACACGTCCTTGCCGGAGTACACGGGCCCCATCTCCCGCGTCACGGGCAGCGGTCGCTCGACCCGGGCCGTCAACTCGGCCCGTACGGCGGCGAAATGCTCGGCGGGCCCGGTGTGCAGGACGCGCGGCCAGGTGTAGCGGCGGGCGAGGAGGTGCTGGACCTCCGTGCCCCACTCGTGCGGCCAGGAGAAGTCGGTGCCCATCGGGACCAGCACGTTCTTCGTCGCGGCGGCCCGTCGCAGCAGCCCGTACAGCTCGACGATCTGCTCGGCGGCCTCCTCGCGGCCCGCCGCCAGGTGCGAGAACCAGCCCGCCGAGTAGTGCGCGGGCAGGTAGTGCAGCAGGAGTCCTTCGCCGCCGGGGGAGAGCCACTCGTACTCGGCGGGAAGCTGCATCGCGTCCGGCGGGCGCGCGGCGGGACCCCAGGTGTCCATCATCGGACCCCACTGGTGGTGCGGACCGCGCGCCAGCACCGCCGAGTCCAGCCCGGCGCCCGCCATCAGGGCGGGGAACGACGGATCGTGCCCGAACACGTCCAACTGCCAGGCGGTGCGCGGCCGGGCGCCCAGCACGCCCTCGTGGAAGGCGAGCCCGTGCAGTGCGCTGCGTACCGTCGTCTCGGCGCCGGTGAGGTTGGTGGAGGGCTCGTTGTAGGTGCCGCCGACGATCTCCAGCCGCCCCGTGCGGATCAACTGCCGCAACTCGTCGCGGTATTGGGGGTGACTGTCCCAGAACGGCTTGAGGTAGTCGATCTCGGAGAGCACGAAGCGGTACGCGGGATCGTCACGGGCCGCCTGGAGGTGCAGCGGGACGAGGGTGAACGCGGGCACGCCCGTGTACTCCCAGCCCTTCTCGGTCTCCCCGGGGCCGGGCGGCACGTCCCAGCGCGCGGTGTAGGCGGCCTGGGTGTTCCACCACATGGGGTCGTAGTGGAAGTGCGGGACGAGGCGCAGCGTCCAGCCCGGTTCGGCGACCAGCAGCTCACCCTCCAGCGAGGCGAGTTCGAGGCCGTACGGGGTGCCGACCCGGGCGGTCACGGGGTGCCGTGCGCCCGGGGTGGCGTCGGCGCCGGGCAGCAGCGCGACCGACACCTCGACGGTGTCCGCCAGCTCCGGGCGGGCGCCGGAGCCCGGGGTCCCCCCGGTGGCGTCGGCCTCGCCGTCCACCACCGCGTACGCCTCGGCGGCATCGGCCCGCAGCAGGCGCGGCACGGGCGTGGTCACCGCCGGTCCCTCGACGCGCACGACGAGGGGGCCCGCGGGGCGGGTGCGGCGCACCCCGACCCGCACCACCTGGGCGGGATCTTCCTCGGGGCCGGTGAACAGGCAGGTCGGGGTGAGGGCGGTGACCGAGACGCCGGTGTCCATGGGCGGCGCACGCTCCTGGGTGGGCTGGGGGCGGGCAGGGGCAGGCGGACCAGTGCGGACGTCGAACTAAACCGCATTAGCCATTGACGAAGCTAGCCGCTCCAGACAACGTTGTCACGCGCACGGCCAACCCGGGTATCCGAGGTAACCGACCACCGCATCCGAAGGAGCGTGCAGTGCAGAACCGAGCTGAACCCACGGGCGTCGCGGCCCCCGAAAGCGGCACGGGCACCGGCGAAGGCGTCCGCCCCGGCGTAGGCGTCCGCCCCGGCGGTGCGGGTGCCCAGGCCCGCCGCTCCGGCGGTGCGTCCGCCCCGGCCCGCCGCAGCGTCGTCGCGGGCGCCGCGGTCCTCCCGCTGCTGTCCGCGACCCGGGCGTTCGCCGCGAACCCGGCGGCCGCCCGCGTCCCCGCGGACGCCCCCGCGCCCGCGACGCTCCAGCCGTACGCCTCCTACTGGTATCCCGACAGCGTCCCCGACACCCCCGCCGACCCGGGCGTGGTGCGGCGCGGGCTCAAGGGCTGGCGGCCCCAGGACGACCCCGACCTGCCGTACAACAAGGCCACCGTCCCGCTCGCCCGCCGCCACACCCCGCCCGCGCCCAACCGGCACGCCAGGCCGGGCCAGGGCGGGATCTCCGCGCTCGTGTCGTTCGGGCCGACCGCCCGCAACCCCTCCCAAGGGGCCAGGGGGCCGCAGGCCGCCGACTTCTACGCGCTGAGCAACTGGGCGTACATCGACGAACTGGTCTTCTGGGGCGGCTCGTCGGGCGAGGGGCTGATCCTCGCGCCGAACGCGCCCGTCGTGGACGCCGCCCACCGGCACGGCGTGCGCGTCCTCGGCAACGTCTTCCTCCCGCAACTGGAGCACGGCGGGCAGCGCGTGTGGACCGAGGAACTGGTCAGGCGCGACGCCTCGGGCCGCTTCCCGGTCGCCGAGAAGCTGATCCAGGTGGCCAGGGCCTACGGCTTCGACGGCTGGTTCCTCAACGGCGAGACCCAGCTCGCCGACGGCGCGCCCAAGGAACCGGAGACCGCCCGGAGGTTCGCCGACTTCGTGCACGCCCTGCGCACGGGCGCCCCCGACCTGCGGATCACCTGGTACGACGCCTTCGACGCGGACGGTGACGTCGGCTGGCAGGGCCGGCTCAACGAGCAGAACGCGATGTTCTTCCAACGGGACGGCGGGCGGCAGGCCGACACGCTGTTCGTGGACTTCCGCTGGGCCGGTGACGAGCGGGCGCTGAGCGATTCGGCGGCGTACGCGAGACGGCTCGGCCGCGACCCGTACGAGCTGTGGGCGGGCGTCGACGTCGAGGCGAACGGCTGGAACCGCGCCGTGGCCTGGGACCGCATCGCGCCCGAAGGCGGCGACCACGTCGTCTCGTACGGCCTCTACCGCCCCGAGTGGACCTTCCACTCGCTGGGCGGCACCGGAGGCGGCCGCACCCCGGAGGCGTTCCACGCGCGCGACGACGCGTTCTGGAGCGGCGGCCACACCGACCCGGCCCGCCCCGAGGGACCTGGACGGTGGCGACCTGCCGCCCGGCACGTGCCGGACCGCACCACCGTGACCGCGCTGCCCTTCGCGACGACCTTCAACACCGGACACGGCAGGGCCTGGTACGAGAACGGCGTGCCCACCGCCGACACGCCCTGGAACCACCTCGGCCTCCAGGACGTGCTGCCGGGCCGCCGCTGGGCGATCCACACGGAAGGCGCGCGGCCCGCGGCGGGCTTCGACTTCGGCGCGGCCTGGCGCGGCGGCAGCAGCCTGCTGATCGAGGCGGCGGACACGGCGCCCGCGACCGTCGAGCTGTACCAGTGCGAGCTGCCGCTGCGCGCCGCCGCGACCGTCGACCTGACGCACCGGCTGGAGCCCGGGTCCCCGGACGTCGTGCTCGAACTGGCCGTCGCCACCGCCGAGCCCGCGGCCGGTCGGGCGCCGGTCTTCCACCGCGTCCCGGTCGGCACCGTCCGTGCGGGCGACGGTTGGACGACCAGCCGGATCCGGCTCGACGCGGTGCCGGGCCGTACGGTCCACACCGTCGCCGTGCGCCTGACGGCCCGCGCCCCGGGGGCCAGGCTGCGACTCGGCGCGCTCGCCGTGCGCGACCGCGACCCGCGGGCGACGCCCCCGGGGGAGCCGCGCGGACTGCGGGTCGCCGCGTCCCGGGAGACGGGCGGGGGCCGGGCCGAGCTGCGGCTGACGTGGCGGCCAGGCAAGGGCGCGGGGACGCGCCACCACGAGGTGCACCAGCTCCTGCCCGGCGGCGGTCGCCGCTTCCTCGGGGGCACGTGCGCGAGCGCGCTGTACGTACCCGACCTCGTCCGGTCGGGCGGCGAGGCGGAGACCCGCATCGAGGTGCGGGCGGTCGGCGCGCTGTTCACCGCGTCGCGGCCGGCGGCGGCGCGGTACCGCTGGACCTGACGGCGGGCGGGCCCGGGGCCGGGTCGGGGGCCGCGTGAGGGCCCGGGTCGGGGCCGGGCGTTCAACGCGTGCTCAACGCGTGATCAACGACCGCGCGGACGGAAAGGGCGGACGGAAAGGGCGGTGCCCCCGGTCCAGGGCGAATTCCAGGACCGGGGGCACCGCCCCGCACGCCGTGCGTGCCCCGCGTGCCGCGACGCGCGGCGAACCGCCGTGACGGCTCAGAACTCGTCGGCGCCGTTGCGCAGCTCCGGCGTCCAGTAGCCCGTCTTGGCGACCGAGTCGTTGACCGCGATGCCGCCGCCGGGCGCGGAGACGACCTTGCTGCCCTCGGCCGGGCCGTCGGCGGCGAAGAGGTTCACGTTGAAGGAGTTCACGACGCGGTTGTTCTCGTGCGCGCCGCCCTCGGCGATGCGCACGGCGGCGAAGGCCGGGGCGCCGGGGCCGAGCACGACGGGGGTGCCCGGGTTGCTCTTGTCGACGGCCGGGACGTCCTTGGCGGTCTGGATCTCGCCGAAGGCGATCAGCGGGTACTTCAGCAGGGTGCAGGCGCGGCCCGACACGTTCTTCGCGGTGAGCGAGATGTGCGTGGTGGGGGTGCCGGCCTGCTTGGCGGCGGAGATCTTGATGTCGTCGGCCTTGCAGGCCGGGGCCTTGACCTTGGTGGACGAGGCGTTCGACGCGGTGCCGGTGGTGCCGGCCGAACCGGAATCCGTGCCGCCCTTGGTGCCGGAGCCCTCGGTGCCCGATGCGGTCGTGCCGGAGTCCGACGAACCGGAGGTGCCGGAACCGGTGGTGCCCTCGCCGGAGGAGCCGGTGGTGCCCGCCGCGCTCTTCTCCGTCTTGGCCGCACCCTCGTCCTTCGTGCCGCCGCCACCGCCACAGGCGGTGAGGGTCAGGCTGAGGGCGGCGACGGCGGCCGCGGCGATGACGGCGGGGCGACGGGTGGAGGTACGCATGTGGGGGCTCCAGAGGGGTGGTGCGGTGGTGATGCCCATGGTCGGGCAGCTTGTCTGTTCACAGCCAAGCGCCTGACCCTGGCGTTCCGCTTACGTACCGCTAACGCTTCGCTATTTCTTCCAAACCGGGGCACTTCCCTGGCCCTCTCCGGCCCCTTCCAGCCACCCTCGGGGTATTGCCCGGACGTTTATCCGGGTCGTGGGCATTCCGGTTTCAGCCGATTCGGATGCTTCGGTTCACGGGGCCGACGGGGCGGCGGCCCGTTTGAAGACCTCGTGGACGGCCAGGTAGTTCTTGCCGCCGTGCCCCCGTGCGATCGCCTCCTCCACGACGCTCTTCATGAAGCGCGGCTGCCCGGCGTGGACGCCCTGCTCCACGGAGGTGCGGGTGATGTGGTCGAGCGCGTTGAGGTTCATCTCCATGGTGCCGATGTCGCCGGGGTAGTGGCCCGCGTCGAGAGCGGGCGCCTGCTCGGCGAGCGTCGCGCCCACCACCGAGGGCACGAACCAGCCCAGCGCCAGGTCGGCGAACTCCGCGGCCGGTACGCCCGTCGAGCCGACCAGGGCGGTGGCGTGCAGGAAACCGTTCATGGCCGCGTACATCAGGTCGAGCAGGGCGGTGTTGTAGAGGACGGCGAGACCCGGGTCGGTACCCAGGTGGCGCGGGTCGCCGAGCGCCGCCAGCACCGGCCGGTGCGCGTCGAAGACCTCGCGCGCGCCGCTGTACAGGAACACCGAACCGGGGTCCCCGACGAGCGGCGGCGGCACCATGATCGCGCCGTCCAGGTAGTCGAGCCCCCGCTCGGCCGCCCAGCGGGCCGCGGCCCGTGCCTCCCCCGGCGTACCGGAGTCGAGGTTCACCAGTACGCGCCCGGCCAGGGCGTCGCTCGCGGGTCCGAGGACCTCGTACAGCGTCTCGTAGTCCTTCAGGCACACGACCGTGACCGGGCTCGCGGCGACGGCCTCCGCGACGGTCGGGGCGCTGCGGGCGCCCCGCGCGACGAGGCCGTCCGCCCGCGCGGCGGTGCGGTTCCACACGGTGGTGGAGTGCCCGCGCTCCAGCAGGGCCCCGGCGAGGGCGAGGCCCATGGGGCCGAGCCCCACGACGGTGACATCGGCAACGGGCTTGTCGGTCAAGGGTGTTGGCAGTCGATTCGGCATGCGGCCTAGACTGCGGTCTCACACTGGTGTGAGAGTCAACCGGACGTGGTGGTCGTCACATGCGCATGGGGGAGTTCTCCCGTCGGACCGGAGTCAGCCAGCGGCTGCTGCGCTACTACGAGGAGCAGGGGCTGCTCGCTCCGGAGCGCAGGCCCAGCGGCTACCGCGAGTTCACCGAGGCCGACGAGGTCGCCGTCCACGCCATCCGCACCCTGCTCGGCGCGGGTCTGGGCACCGCCACCATCGCCGAGCTGCTGCCCTGCATGGTCGAGGACGGAAAGCTCGTGACCCCCGGCTGTTCGGGCATGCTGCCCGACCTCAACCGCGAACGGGACCGGCTCGACGCCGCCGTGGCGAGCCTGCTGACCGCGCGTGACAAGCTGGACGAAGTGATCGCCGCGACGGCGCCCGAGGGCAGCGCGGACGTGGCGGCGTGCACGCTCGGGCAGTAGCCGCCGCGCACTTCGCCGCGTACCTCGCCGCGCGCTGCGCGCGCCGCCCGCCTCCATGATCCAATGAGCCCGTACGCAGCCTGGACGTTCACCCGTACGGCCCCGCCGAAGAGCCGTACGGGCGCACGCGCAAGAGGCTGGTCGTGGACCCCGGGCGTGGTCGTCCGGGCTGTCGTGGAGGCGGGGAGAGACTGGTGGAGAACAGCGACGGGCAGCGTCCGGCGAAGTCCGTGACGGATGTTACGGGCGTTACGGATGTGACGGGCGCGGTGGACGCGGTGGCATCGGCCGTCGCCAAGGCGCGCCTCCTGGCCCGCTGCGCCCTGGCCGCGGCCGCGCTCGCCGTCCTCGTGCTGTTCGTCGCCCTCGGCGTCGCCGGGCTGCTGGTCATCGTGAGCGGATTGCTGGGCCTGGCCGTCTGCGCGGTCGGGGTCTGGTGGCTGCTGGCGCGGCGCGGCGCGCTGCGGGTGCTCGGCGCCGTACTGGCGGTGGGCGCCCCGGTCGCCGTGCTCACCCTCTTCATCCGGGACGGACTGTGGGCCACGGCCCTCCTGGCGCTCGCGCTGTGGGCCGGATCCCTGGCCTGCGCCCGTGCCGCGCTGAGGGCCGAACGCCGCGCGGAGCGCAAGGAGAAGCGCAAGGAGGAGGCCGAAGAGCCGAAGAGGTCCCCCGCGCCACGGCGGCCCGTGATCATCATGAACCCGAAGTCCGGCGGCGGGAAGGTGGAGCGCTTCCGCCTCGTGGAGCGCGCCGAGGGGCTGGGCGCGCGGGTCCTCCTGCTGGACCCCGAGGCCGAGACCGACGTCGAGGCGCTGGCCCGCGACGCCGTCGCCGACGGCGCCGACCTGCTGGGCGTCGCCGGGGGCGACGGCACACAGGCCCTGGTCGCGGCGGTCGCCGCCGAGCACGACCTGCCGTTCCTCGTGGTGTCCGCCGGCACCCGCAACCACTTCGCCATGGACCTCGGCCTCGACCGCACCGACCCCTCCCGCTGCCTCGACGCCCTGACCGACGGGGTCGAACTCCGCGTGGACCTCGGAGCCGTCGCGGACCGGCCCTTCGTCAACACCGTCTCGTTCGGGGTGTACGCGGACGTCGTCCAGCGGCCCGAGTACCGCGACGCCAAAGCGGGAACGGCGCTGGGCGTCATGCCCGACCTGCTGTCGGGCGAGGACGGGCGGAGCGTCCACGCCGTCGCGGACGGCGAGACGCTGCCCGCGCAACAGGCCGTGCTCGTCAGCAACAACCCGTACGCAGGCACCGACGACCCGTTCGACGCGGGCCGCAGGCTCCGCCTCGACGGCGGGGAACTGGGCGTGATCGGCGTCCGCGTGGAGAGTGCGGTACAGGCCGCGGAGATGGCGGTGCTGGGCGCCCAGGCGACGGGCCTGAACGTCCTCACCGCGCGGCGCGTCGAGGTCACCGCCGACAGCGACACGATCCCCGTCGCCGTCGACGGCGAGGCCCTGACCTTCCCCACCCCGGTCGTCTGCGAGATCAGACCCGGCGCCCTGCGCGTCCTCGTGCCGCGCGACCGGCCGGGGGTCGACGCGCCCCGGACCCCGTTGGACTGGCGGCGCATCACCGTGCTCGCCCTGACCCGTGACGATGCTGGAGGCCGACGTGGCTGAGACGGACGAGGCGACGGGACAGGCGGCGGCGCTCCCCGTGGAGGAGGCCGCGGAGGCCGCGCGGGCGGTGCGCCGCCGGGAGCGCCGGAGTTCCCTGACCGCCGTCGTGTCGGACCTGCGGGCCGTCGACGGCGCGCTCTACGCGGCGGTGGCCGCCACCCCCACCCCGGCGCTGGACCGGAGCCTGCGGCGGCTGTCGCGGGCGGCCGACCACTCGAAGATCTCGTTCTCCGTCGCCGGGCTCCTCGCCCTGGGCGGCACCCGTGCGCGCACGGCCGCGTTCGCGGGCGTCGCGGCGGTCGCGGTGGCGTCGGCGAGCGCCAACCTGCTCGGCAAGCGGCTGGTCCGCAGGCGCCGCCCGGACCGCGAGGCGGCCAGGGTCACGGTGGACCGGCACGTCCCCATGCCCGAGTCGGCGTCGTTCCCCTCGGGGCACACGGCGTCGGCCGTCGCCTTCGCCACGGCCGTGGGCGTGGCGCTGCCGCCCGCCGCGCTGCCGCTGGGAGTGCTGGCGAGCGCGGTGGGCTACTCCCGGGTCCACACGGGCGTCCACTACCCGGGCGACGTCGCGGCCGGTGCGGTCCTGGGCATCGCGAGCGGGGCGGCGGGGCTCGGCATCACGCGCGCGCTGGTGCGCCGCAGGGCGGGCGGCTGAGGTCCGGACGCGGGCCCTCGGGTCCGGGCGCGGGATCTCGGGCCCGGACGCGGCTCCTCGGGCCCGGACGCGGTTCCTCTCCGGTCCGGGTACGGGACCTCAGGGCAGCGGGCGCGCGCCGAGCGTGCCGTGCGCCAGCGCGGCGAGTCCCCGCTTGATGCGCTCGGTGGTGATCCCGCGCCCCCGCTGGTGCCGGAACAGCTCGGGGGCCAGCGGCGCCAGCAACTGATCGGCCAGCGCCTCGGGATCCTCCAGGCCCGCCTCGCGCACGAGGTGGGTGACGTGCAGCCGCCAGAAGGCGTACGCCCCGGTCCCGTACCGCGCCTCCCCGGTCTCCGCGCCCAGGACCAGGTGGACATGGGTCTCCAGGAGGTCGACCATCGCCGCGTAGAACGCGGCCAGGCGCTCGGCGGGGGCGGCACCCGTCACCCCGCCGTTGCGGTTGCCCTTGCCTTCGCGGGAGGTGCCTTCGCCGGAGGCGTCCTCGCCGGGGCCGAGTGGCGCCGCGCCCCGGATCAGCCGCTCCTGGAGCGCCCGTTCGTGCTGGTCGAGGAGCGCGCGGGCGATCGAGGCCCGGTCGGGGTAGCGGCGGTAGAGCGTGCCCCGTCCGATGCCGGCCGCCTTGGCGATGTCGTCCATCGTCACCGTCGCGGGGTCGCGCTCGACGAAGAGCCGTTCGGCGGCCGCGAGGACCCGGGCCCGGTTGCGGGCCGCGTCGGCGCGCTCCACCGGGGGCGGCTCGGCCGCCAGGGGCAGCAGGGGGAGTTCGTTCATGCCGGCAGCCTAGAGACGAAGCGGACATGACGTCCATCTGCCGGGACCGGGCCGTCCGCAGGTCGCTGCGGAGAGTCCGGTGCGCGGAAAGGGGGTGGCCCCTTTCTGCGCCCGAAGGCTACGATCGCCGCGATGACCACTCAATCGCTGAACAGATTGGGGGACCCGTCCGCGCAAGGTGAGTGCTGATGCTCACTCGAACCGCGAACGGGGATTCCCGACTCTCCTTCTGGCTGCGCGTGCGCGAGTTCGCCGTGCCGCCCTCCATGATCGAAACCGCGACCGCTCGCCGTGCCGTCGGTGACTGGGCAGGCGCGTGCGCCGCCGCGAACTTCGACGTCGACCTCGACCTCCGTACTGTCGCGCGTACGCACGGACGGGAACTCGTCAGCCGACTCCGGGCGGATCTGCGCACGTTGACGCCCGATCTGCTGCGCTGGCACATGCCGCGGATCGCCCCCGACGGACTGTTGCGCCCGGGGCTGACCGTCTCACTGGTCCGCTACGGGACGGTGGGGCGCCGCAGCCCGGAACCGGTCCACCTGGTGGCCCGCACGCCACCCGCCTGGGCGGACGCGGGCCAGCGGATCAGCCTCGCGCTGTGGGACGGCTCGCACGACGAACCCGCCGCCCTGCGGCACCCCCATCCGCACCCCAACCGGCGCTTCCGGCTGGACCTGCACCGGCACCTGTGGGACGCGGACAGGGTCGGGGAAATCCGTGACAGGGCGGGGAGCGGCGGCAGTCGGGAGCCGGGCGGCGGCCGCGTGGCCGCGGCCGGTCCCGCACCCGACGGCGACCTCGTGACCTATGGCGGTCCCGCACTCGACGGCGACCTCGTGGCCGACGGGCGCCGCTGTGCCGTCGACCGCTGGGCCGACGAGGCGCGCATCCTGCTCCACGCCGAAGGGCGGACGCACGGCACCGTGTCCGTACGGCTCGCCGCCGGGCAGCGCCTCGCCCTGGAGGTGACCGAGGACAGGGGCGGCGGCACGCCGCCCCCGCCACGGGCCGCCCCCGTGCCGTACGCCCTGCCCGTCCTGCCCGACGCCGCCACCTGGACCCTGCCCGACCTGGAACTCCTGCGGTCCGGCGCGCTCCGGGCCGGTCAGCTGCACCCATTGGTCGCCTCGGCCCTCGTACCCGACCACGCCCCGACCGCACCGCCCCCGGCGCCGTACGCGGCCGGGGAGCCGCGCATCGTGGAGTGCCGGGGCGCACCGCACCGGATCGGACTGGTCGACGGGGTGCTGGCCCCGCTCGACCACCATCCGGACGAACTCCGGCGCGAGGAACTGCTCGTGGCCCTCACCGGCACCCCGCTGCCCTGCCTGCGGGCGATCGACGAGGCGCACCGCCGCCCCGACTGCCTCACCGGCGTCCGCGAGCGCCTCGACCACGGCGACGTCGCCGGAGCGCTCGCCGTGGTCGAAGGGCTGCTCGGCCCCGAAGCGGCGCTGCGCGACGGCCCGTTGCGGGACGAGCTGGAGGCGGCGGCACGGCGGCGCGTCACCTACGGGCTGTACCGGGCGGGGCTGATCGGCCCCGCGCCCGAGCGCCTCTTTCCGGGGCGGAACCGCCCGCGAAACCGCCGTGCGCACCCTCGGCACACGTACGCCCGCTGACCGCCGACCCCTGACCGCCGAGCCCAGACCTCTGATCGCCGACCTTCCGGCGACCGCGGAGCCGCGATCCGGCCGCGCCCTGCTCCCGCCACCGAGTCCACCGCCGAATCCACCACCGACTTCCTCAAGGTGATGCCCCATGACTTCGTACGCCCCCTTCGTCGCACCCGAGACCGTCTCCCCGGCCCCGGCCCCGGCCCCGGCCCAATTGGACGTCGCCGGTGAGCTGCTGGCCATGCTCCGTGACGCCTCGACCGAGCCCCGCCCCGACGACCAGCTGGAAGCGCTGACCCTCGCCGTCGCCGCCGACCTCCCCGTACTCCTGTGGGGCGAGCCGGGCATCGGCAAGACCGCGGCGCTCACCCAGCTCGCCGCTTCCCTCGACCTTCCGCTGACCACCGTGATCGCCAGCGTCCACGAGCCGTCCGACTTCTCCGGACTGCCCGTCGTCGGCGACGACCCCGCCGTGCAGGGCGTTCCCATGGCCCCGCCGGACTGGGCCGTGCGCCTGGTGCGCGCGGGGCGCGGGCTGCTGTTCCTGGACGAGCTGTCCACCGCGCCGCCCGCCGTCCAGGCCGCGCTGCTCCGCCTCGTCCTGGAACGGCGGATCGGCGCGCTCCGACTGCCGCCCGACGTGAGGATCGTGGCCGCGGCCAACCCGCGCTCGTCCGCCGCCGACGGCTGGGAGCTGAGCCCGCCGCTGGCCAACCGCTTCGTCCACCTCCAGTGGACCCACGACCACGACGTCGTCGTGCGCGGCCTCGGCGGCACCTGGCCCAGGGCGACGCTGCCCGTGCTCGACCCGGTGAAGCTCCCCGCGGCCGTGGACCACGCACGCCGAGCGGTGTGCGGACTCCTCGCGGCCCGGCCCGCGCTCGTCCACCGCCTGCCCACCACCGAGGCCCGCAGGGGCGGCGCCTGGCCCTCGCCCCGGAGCTGGGAGATGGCGCTCTGCCTGGTCGCCTTCGCGACGGCGGCCGGATCCAGCAGGGAAGTGCTGTCCCTGCTGGTCAGGGGAACGGTCGGGGACGGCCCCGGGCTCGAACTGATGGCGGGCCTGGACCGGATGGACCTGCCTGACCCCGAACTGCTGCTCGCCGACCCGGCGGGCGCGGTGCTGCCCGAACGCGGTGACCTGCGCCAGGCCACGCTCGACGGAGTGGTGGACGCGGTCAGGAACAGGCCGGACAGGTCGCGCTGGGACGCGGCGTGGGACCTGCTGGTACGGGCGCTGGAGACCGGTGCGCCGGACCTGGTCGTCGTCCCCGCGACGACGCTGGCCTCGCTGCGACAGGACGACTGGGACGTGCCCGAGGCGATCGAGCGGCTGGCGGGCGTGGTCACGCTGTCGCAGCGCGCGGACGAGTCGGCGGGCCGCGCGGCGGCCAGGAACGCGGCGGCCGCGCGGACGCGCCGATGAGCGGGCACGAGGCGGTACCCGCGGACGGCGCCGCTCCCGCCCGCGCCCCGTACCGGACGGGCCCCGCCGAGCTGGACCGCGACAAGCTCTTCGCGGCCCGGCTGCACGCCGCCCGCGTCCGCCCCTACCTGGCGACCGCGCTGTTCGCCCTGCACACCGTCGCGTCGCGGAGCGTGCCGACGATGGCCGTGGACCGGCACTGGCGCTGCTACGTCTCACCCGCCTTCGTGGCCAGGACCCCCGTCGAGGAACTGGCCAGCGTCTGGGTGCACGAGGTCTCGCACCTGCTGCGCGACCACCACGGGCGCAGCGACCGGGTGGCCCGGCAGCGCGGACTGACGGGCCCGGGGGAGCGGCTGCGGATGAACATCGCGGCGGACTGCGAGATCAACGACGACGCCTTCGGGGCGGGTCTTGTGGCCCCCGACGACGCCGTCTACCCCAGGACCCTGGGGCTGCCGGCGGGCGAGCTGATGGAGGACTACCTGCGCCAGTTCCGCCTCGGGACGCGCACGCACGAGCTGGCCTGGCTGGACTGCGGCAGCGGCGCCGACGGGCGGGAGCGGGAGTGGGAGCTGGGCCCCGGCGGCGCGGACGGCCTCACCGCGCAACAGCGGGACGCGGTCAGGTTCCGGGTCGCACAGGGCATCACCGGGCGGCCGGGAAGCGCGCCCGAGGGGTGGCAGCGGTGGGCCGAGGAGGCCTTCCACCCGCCGCAGCCGTGGCGGGACCTGCTGGGCGCGGCGGTCCGCTCGGCGGCGGCCTCGGTGGGAGCGGGCGGGGACTACTCGTACGGCCGTCCCTCGCGGCGCTCCGCGAGCGTGCCCGGCGCCGTACTGCCGAGCCTGCGGCGCAGACCGCCCCGGGTCTCGGTGGTGATCGACACCTCGGGCTCGGTCAGCGACGCCGAGCTGGGCAGCGCGCTGCTGGAGGTCGCGGCGATCTCTCGGGCGGTGGGCGGCCGCCGCGACCTGGTGAACGTGCTGCCGTGCGACGCGGCGGCGCGGGTCGTGCACCCGCTGTGCCGCGCGGAGGGCATCCCGCTGGTGGGCGGCGGCGGTACGGACCTGCGCGCGGGCTTCGAGCGGGCGCTGCGGTCACCGAACCGGCCGGACGTCATCGTGGCACTGACCGACGGCCAGACGCCGTGGCCCTCCGCGCGCCCCTCGTGCCGGACCGTGGTCGGTCTGTTCCCCCGTCCGTATCCCGAGGGCGGGTACGAGGACGACCCGGACTACGAGCCCCAACTCCCGCCCGACTGGGCGCGGGTGGTCGAGATCGGCTGAAGCCGCAGGTGCGCGGGCCGGGTGCACTGCCCGGGTGCGGCGGCGTCTACGCCGGTCAGTTCGCGGCTCGCGTCCCACGGCCGCGCCGCGACCTCGGGGTCGGCGAGGCGGGCCCACGCCGCTTCGCGCCGGGGCGCGCCGCGCAGCCCGAAGAAGCGCGGCCCCCACAACTGCCCGCCGCGCACGGCCGGATCGAGCACCGGCCGGATCACACGTCCGGGCCGGGGCGCTCAGACCGGGCGGACCAGCTCCCAGGTGTCGACGGCGAAGTCGAGGGACATGCCGTGCCGCTCGTACAGGGCGAGCGCTCCGCTGCTGTTGTCGGTGTCGACGCCCAGCCCGATGCGGTCGCGGCCCAGCCCCGCGTAGTGCGCGAAGGCGTGGCGCAGCAGATGGCTCGCCAGGCCGCGGTTCCTGGCCGCGGCGAGCACACCGATGTGCCCGATCCAGGCCATCGACGCGCGGTCGTTGTGCGTGCGCAGCGCCGCCACGTACCCGACGCCGTCGACGTGCGCGATCCACACCAGCGTCCAGTCGACGCGCTCGGCGTCGAGATCGTCGAGCCACTGCTCGTACGTGCGCGGCTGGAAGTCGAAGTGCTCGGCGAACGACTCCTGGAGCAGCGCGTGGGCGAGCCTGCGGTCCGCCTCGGCCGTGCAGGCGCGCAGCGTCACCCCGGCCGGTGGCTCCGGGACTGCGTCGGCCCCGGAGAGGTCGCGCGCCAGCACGTTGTAGCGGCGGACCGTCCGCCAGCCGCGCCCGCGCAGCGCGGCCAGGTCCATGGTCGGCGCGATGTTGAGGTGCATGTGCACGACGGCCCGCGCCGCGCCGTTGGCGGCGGCGCGCTCGACGGCGCGCGCCTCCATCAGGTCGAAGAGGTGCAGCGCGCCCTGCGGCTGGTCCGGCAGCACGTAGTGGTCCATGTCGATGCGCTCGCCGCCCGACTCGTCCCAGAGCAGGCCGTAGCCGACCAGCCGGTCGCCCGCGAAGAGCAGCCACGAGTCGTGCTCCAGATCGATCTCCGGATGCTTGAAGTCGGCCTCGATCTCGGCGACTTCGGTGTCCGCTCGGCCGATCTCCAGCAGGTCGATCTCGTTGAGCAGGACGCACACCGCCAGCGCGTCGGCGGGCGTGGCGGGGCGCACGGTCCGGCCGGGCGGCAGGGGAGTGGGCGCGATCGAGGTCATGGTGCCACTGTCCGGGGGCGGAACCCCGGTCCGCAACCGAATAGTTCGGCCGGACGGCGGGTCCGCCCGGCGGGGGGCCGCCCGCGAGGGGTGGTGACGGGCGTCACAGCCGGGACCTGTCACGGTCTCCCGTCGCCAACAGTCCCATCACCGTACGAGACCCGGACAGGCCGCACCGCGCAGGCGGTGCGGTGACCCGACCGAGGAGGAGTCCCGCTGTGGAAACCGTGACCGTCGTACGTGTGATCGACGCCCCGATCGACGCGGTGTTCGCCTGGCTCACCACGACCACCCACTACGCGAAGTCACCCCTGGTGCTGCGCTGCCGCCTGGCCCGGCCCGGCGAAGGCGCGCCCTACGGCGTCGGCGCGGTCCGCCTCCACCTCTGGACCACCGGCTGGTTCCGGGAGCGCATCACCGGTTACGACGCCCCGCACGCCACCGACTACGTCGTGGAGCGCAGCTTCCCGCCGGCCCGCCACGAGTTCGGACGCATGACGTTCACCGAGGTCGAAGGCGGAACGCGGGTGTGCTGGACGACCCGCGCCGAGATGCGCGTCCCGCTGCTCGGCCCCGTACTCACCAGGCTCCTGATGCGCCCGGTCGTGAGCCGCAGCTTCGGCAGCATCCTCGCGGCGGCCGACAGGGCACTGAGCCGCGGCTAGCAGTCGCGGCCAGCAGCCCCGGCCCTCCCGCGCGGGCGTCAGTGCAGGCGGTGCACGCGGGTGTCAGTGCAGGCGGTACACCTGTCCCGTCTGCGCCCCCTCGATCGAGCGGACGTACGCCGTCGCCGCGCGCGCCACGGGGACCGCCTCCATCCCGGGGAAGAACGACCCGTAGGAGGGCAGGGACTCCTCGAAGACCGTGGGGCTCACGACGTTGATCCGCTGCGGCGGAAGCTCGATCGCGGCGGCGCGCGCGAACGCCTCGATCGCGCCGTTCGCCGTGGCGGCGGCCGCGCCCGCCACGATCGGCTGATCCGTCAGCACGCCGCTGATCAGCGTGAAGGAGCCGGTCGACGTGAGGTGCGGGACGCCCTGGCGCACCACGTCGACCTGGCTCAGGGCCTTGCCCCGCAGCGTCGCCGCGAAGTCCTGCGCGGTCAGCTGGTCCAGCGGCTTGAACACCGCCTCACCCGCCGCGACCGCCACCGCGTCCACCTCTCCCACCTGCGCGTACATCCGCGCGACCGCCTCGGGATCGGTGACGTCGGCGATCACGTCGCCGCTCGACCGGCCCACGCCGACCACCTCGTGCCCGCGCGCGAGCAGCGCGCCCCGCACCGCGCTGCCCAGCGTGCCGCCGGCTCCGATCAGCAGAACCTTCATGAGAACCCTTCAGGGTGGAAGTGCGGACACAGGTGATGTCCGACCGGGGAGAACCCTCCGGCGCATCCGAAGCTACGCACTTCGCCCGACCCCCGGAAATGCCGTTTGGTCAGCGACTATGCTCGGCAGGCATGGATGTGGAACTCCGTCACCTCAAGGCCCTGACCGCGATCGCCGACGCCGGGACCGTCACGGCGGCGGCGGCCGTCCTCCACATGACGCAACCCGCGCTCTCCCGTACGCTCGCCCAGCTCGAAGCCCGCGTCGGCGTACGGCTCGTCGACCGGTCCTCCCGCCACCTCGTCCTCACCGACGAGGGCCGGACCCTCCTCGGACACGGCCGCGCGATCCTCGCCCACCTCGACGCGGCGCTCGCCGAGACCCGCACGGTCTCCCGGCCGCTGCGCGTGGGCTACACCTGCGCGGTGCTCGGCCACCAGACCGTCCCGCTGTTGCGTTCCTGGCGCCGCGCCCATCCGCGCGCGCCGCTCGAAGTCGTCCGCAAGGACGACCGGACGGCGGGCCTCGCGACCGGCGACGCCGACGTGGCGGTCCTGCGCACCGTCCCGGACGAGCCGCGCATCCGTACCGAGGCCCTGTACACCGAGGACCGCGTCGCCGCCCTGCCCGACGACCATCCGCTCGCGGACCGCGACGAGGTGCGGCTGGCCGAACTGACCGCCACGGGACCCGGGCTGCCCGCCCTGCCGCTGGCCCTGTGGCCGGACACGGGCACCGCGTCCGTCGGCCTGTGGCCCCCGGCCCGCCGCCCGGTCGGCACCGTCGAGGTGCACAACGTGGACGAGTGGCTGAACCTCATCGCCACGGGCGGTGCGTTCGGCGTGGGAGCGGCGGCCACGGCCGAGAGCCACAACCATCCGGGCGTCCGTTTCGTACGCGTGGCCGACGCCCCGCCCACCACGGTCTACCTGGCCCGCCCCGCCCATCCCACGCATCCGCACACCGAGGAGTTCCTGGCGGCGGTGCGCGAGGTGGTGAGTGGTGGGACGGCCGCGATTGTCAGTGGCCCTTGTTAGCTTCGTCAGTGCCGGAAACAGAACCGACGACAAAGCTGTGGGAAGGGGCCGCGTTGTCGAAATCCCCGTCGTACTGGGTGGACGTCGTGGTGGACGTGCCGAGCCCGAGCAGCAGGAACACGATCACGAGGACCTTCGCTCCCGTGCTGAGCACCAGCGGGCGCGTGCCGGACACGGGCACGTCCGACACCGACGTGTCGTCGCCGAACAGACGCTTCGGATACGCGGGCGTGAGCATCATCGCGTACGCCCCGAAGCGCATCCGGTAGCGCGTCACCGCGGCGACCGAGCCGTAGACCGGCCCGGGAAGCCGTCCCAGGACGAGCGCGATCAGCCAGAACACCCAGCTGAGCGCGGTCCAGCCCGAGAGGAGGAGACCGGCGACGATGGCGGCGGGGATCATGAGGACGATCCGGAACAGCACGGCGAGCCGGTTGAGCGGGGTCGCGCGCAGCTCGATCTGGACCGGATGGCCGGGGGCGGCGAACGCGAACGGCGGGTAGTGGTCCACGAGCAGCGTCGCGCTCGCGCCGACGCGGGTCTGGTACGCGAGGTAGCCGCCGAGGAAGGCGTGGACCGGATCGGGCAGCCGTCCGAGCACCAGGGCCGCGAACCAGCCGACGACGAGCACGAGGAACGCCACCACCGACAGGACCATGAGGACCAGGAAGTGCGGAAGCAGGAGCAGCCAGCGCAGCAGGATGGTCCAGCGGCGCTGGCGCCCGGGAGCGGGGACGTCCAGAACGGGCAGCCATTCGGCGGCGTACGGGTCGTGGGAGGGGCGGGGGTTCCAGGCTGCTGACATGGTCGCTCCGATCCGTGCCGGTCGGGTGGTGCGGGGCGGCCGGTCCTGTGGTGGGACTGGCGGCGGTGCCCGCACAGCACCATCGTGCGGCCGAACGGCGCTGATCAGCGCGGTGACGACAGCCGAACGGGGCACAGGGCACGCGATGTACGGCACACGGCGTACGGAGTGAGGGCACGAGGAGGCCGGGCGATGGGGACGGGTACGGGCGCGGAGGCGCACGGTGCGGGGGCCGGCGGCGCGGGGGCGGGCGGTTTCGCCGCGGCCACGGGCACGGAGCGGGGCGAGCGGCAGGAGGACGGCGGCTGGGGCCCGAGAAGCGGGAAGCGGCGGGCCGCGGAGGTGCGGACGGCGTTCGAGGGCCTGCTGGAGATCCGTCGGCTGACGAACGCGCGGGGCCCGGCGAACGGGCCCGCGGTGTGGGAGCTTCGTCAGCCGGTGCGGGCGGTGGCCCTGGCGCTGGAGGCGGGCGGGATGCCGCCGTCGGCGGTGGACGCCGAGGGACGGCCGTGCGCCACGGGCTACTGCGTGATCAGGGCGACGGGCCCGGAAGGGGAGCCGACGGGACCGGTGAGGGTGTACTGGCGGGGGCCGCGCGGCAGCGGCGTGCGGTACGAGCAGCAGGAGGCGCTGCAACGCTGCGTGGAGATCCTGCGCGAGGCGGGCTGGGCGACGGTGGAGTGCCGTGCCGACCGCGAGCGCTGGCTGGAGGTTGAGCCGGAGGTTGTGCGAAGGGGCTGATCGGGCCCCGAGGTTCACGTGAGAGTGAAGTTCCATTCCTGAAGGGACGGTTGATGTGACGCGATATTCCCGAGAAGGCGACCGCCGCACGGTGGTCCGCGGTGTTTCACGCATGGTCCTGGTCCTCGCGGTCGTTCTGGGAGCGGTGCTCCAAGGCGGCGCGAGCACCGCCGCCGCGGCGGCGGATCCGGGCGGGCGGCCGCCCGCCGAACGGCAGCTGCTCTTCTACAACCATGCCTACGGAGTGCTCGACCGCGAGACCGCCGACGCCATCGAGCACTCGGACTACCTGCGGGAGTTCGCCAACTTCCAGGTCCGTACGACGACCGGATCGGGCGGCAGCGTCTGGACCGGCCGCTATCTCATGGGCCGGGAGACCTACCTCGAACTGTTCGGGGTGGGTGACCTGCCGGAGCCGGACGGGACCCTCGGGGCCGGCGGGATGGGCGTCTCGGTGGAGCGCGCCGGCGACCTGGCGGTGGTGAAGCGGCGGCTGCGGGACATGGGTGTCACGGACCCGGTCGAGTTCCGGCAGACGCGCGACTTCGGCGACGGCGTGCCGGTGCCGTGGTTCGACGCGGTGTTCACCTCGGGGCAGTACGACGCCTTCGGCGCCTGGGGAATGGAGTACCTCCCGGAGTACTTCGCGGATCCGCGCGGCAGGACCGAGCCCGCCGACCACCCTGGTGACGTCGGCAGGGAGCGCTACCTCAACGACGACTACCGCAAGCGCCTGATGCGCGACATCACCTCTGTCCACCTCGCGGTGACGGCCCGCGACCTGGCCAACACGGTGCCGCTGCTGCGGGCGGGCGGGTTCGCGATCAGGCCCGTGGGGAACGGCGGGATCGTCGCGCGGGGCGGCGGCACCACGATCCGCATCGACGCGGTGGAGCGCGCGCACGCGGGGCTGAAGAAGGTCGGGATGTCGCTGAACCGGCCCGTCCCGCGGAAGCGCGTGGAGAGCATCGGCAGGTCGACGCTGACGGTGGGGCCGGGCGCGCGAGCGGTGTGGACGTTCGCGGGGAACTGATCCCGGGGCGGGAAGCGACCGTCGATTGACGCCTCGTGTCAATCGACGCGACAGGGGGGCGTCAGGGAGCGCACGCTGAAGTCATCGGAGCCCGGACAAGGCGCTGACCACGGCTTTCTCCTCGCTCCCGTGCTCCTTGACCCTTCGTACGACCATCGCCCCCTCACACGTTCAGCGTGATCCACAGCAGAGGCCATCTGTCATGAGCATTACCCAGCAGTTCCTGCTCGACTCCTACCGCGCCGCCCAGCACGGCACCCCGCAGCCCCCGGCGCCCGGCGAGCGCGACGTCCGCACCGTCCGGGAGCTGCGCGACTACCGCCGCTTCCGGGCGGTCGTCCAGGAGCGCCCGGCTCGCGGACGCGTCCACCTGGCCCTCTCCAGAGCCTTCCGCACCCGGCGGGCGGCACACTGAGGGCGACGCGCGAACGGTCGCGTGCGGGACGTCGGCCTGTCGACGCAGGACCTCGTACCGCCGTTACGGCACCTCGTACCGCACGAGCGCTCGGGCGTAAGGCGTCCCGGTCCGCTGCGCGTACACCATGCGCTCGCGCACCTCGCGCGGAGTGCGCGGCCGGAACCCGGGGCCGCCGCAACAGCTCTTGTGGAACCGCACTCCCGCGTGCAGCAGCACCGAGAGCGTCCGCCAGGCCGCGGTGTCCCGCCGCTTCGGCGCGGCGAACGCCGAGCCCACATGGACGAGCGGCTCCGCGCAGCGCGGACAGGACCGCTCCCGCTCCCGGTCGTAGGGCTGCTTGTACGAGGCCCGGCAGGGCAGGCACACGTACGAGGTCTTGGCTTGGGGCATGCGGGAAGAGTAGAAGGGCCCGGACCGGGAAGCGACGGGATTTACGGCGGAGGCCGCGCCATGGGAACGGGCGGCGCGGATGACGGCGCGTTCGACGAGAGGGCGTTGCTGGTACGTGACGGTGAGCGGCTGCGCCCGCTGACGTCACCGACCGTGCCGTCGGAGCAACTGTCCTGGGTCCTCGTCCAGTTGGGGGTCGCGCGTATGGACCGGCCCGCGATTCCGGTCGGCTGCGGGGGCGTTGTGACAGGACCGTGACGGGGGATGTGACCCCGCCCACAGCTCGAACGATCGGTTGCTGATGCGGTGAGCGGATGCGTCCCACTGCCCTCCTCGCCCTGTCCGTCACCGCCGCGAGCGCGCTCCTCCTCGCCGGATGCGCCGAGGAGGACGCCGCATCCGGCTCCCGCGGCCGGTCCGCGTCACCCGCGGAGTGCGTGACGACGCCGCCCGTGGGCGACGCGGGCGACCTGAAGCGGGACGGCGTGACCGTGCTAGGGCGGGACTGCGACACGCCCGCCGGCTCCCTCGCCGAGTACGAGGTCACCAACACGGCGGCGGAACCGCTGACGTACACCGTCACCTTCTCGCTGCGGGACGACCTCGGCCGAGCCATGGACAGCGTGACGCGGACGGTCGAGGCCGTGCGGCCCGGACAGACCGTCAGGCGGACGGTCGAGCCCGACGGCGGAATGGTCGGAGAGAAGCGTCTGAACGTGGGAGTCATGAAGGTGCGCACGGTTCCGGCGGGCGAGGCGCCGGCCGAGAGCGGGCCCTGCCCGGCCTCCGGCATGCGCGTCACGGCCGACCGGGGAGACGCCGCCATGGGGCTGCGGGTCGTGGGCCTCCACCTGGCCAACTGCGGTACCGCCGTCGTTGGCCTGCACGGCTACCCCAGGCTCGAACTCCTCGACGACCAGCGGAAACCGGTCAGCGGGATACGGATACTCGACGGCACCCGGGAGATCTCCACGGGCGTCGGCCAGGACGGCCCGCCGCGGCCCATCACCCTGCGGCCCGGCGAACGGGCGTCCGCCACGCTGGCGTGGCGCAACACCACGGGGACGGGTGCCGCGGTGAACGTCCCGTACCTCAGGGTGACCGCCAAGCCCGGCGCGCCGACCGTGATCGTGACGCCGGAGCTGGACCTCGGGACGACGGGCAGGCTCGGGGTCAGCCCGTGGGCGAAGACCGAGGACGCACCGCGCACGCGGTGATGCGCCAGGGCGAGCGGCCCGGCGGCCCCGGACCATCGGCTGCCGGGCTGCCGGGCTGCCGGGCTGCCGGGCTGCCGGGCTGTTCGGCTAGGGACGGATGTACGGCCGGGTCATGATCTCCATGTTGTGGCCGTCGGGGTCGTCGAAGTACACGCCGCGGCCGCCGAAGAGCGTGTTGACCCGGCCGGGTTCCGTGTGGTTCGGGTCGGCGAAGTAGGTGACCCCGACCGCTTCAAGGCGGTCGATCATCGTGTCGAACTGCGCGTCGGGGACCAGGAAGGCGTAGTGCTGTGCCTGGACCGGTTCGTCGCGCAGCTCGTAGTAGTCGAGCGTCACGCCGTTGCCGAGGTCGACGGGGAGGAACGGCCCGAACGGCGCGGCGACCTTCAGCCCCAGGACCGCGGCGATGAACTCGGCCGACAGCTGCCGGTCCTTGGCGTAGACGGCGATGTGGTTGAGATGGGCGACGGTGGTGGGCAGTTCGGTTTCACGGGTGTTGGACATGGGTGAGACATCTCCGATTCTTGGGATTCGCCGAGGAAGCTGAAGAAACGGAGGAAAAGGCGGGGCCCGCGCCCGCCCCGGGCTCACGCCGAGGCCGGGAACCCAACTCGTGCATGGCCCAAGGCCGACCCGGTAGTCACCCGGCTGACAATACTGTTGATCAAGTTCGAGCGGCAACCCATTGGGCCCGGGTCGGAATCGGGTCGGAGCCCGATCGCGAACCGAGCCCGATCGCGAACCGCGTGCGGCCGGGAGCTACGCTCCGCGCAGGGGTGGGGCGCTCAGTCCCACCAGGCCGCCCGCACCCGCATGCTCCCCGAGTCCTCGCAACCGGCGCCGTTGGACACCTCCTCGGTGTCCAGGTTCCAGCCGACCACGCCGTTGCCCTTGCGCCCCAGCTCGATCAGCCGCTGGGCCGAGGTCTCGGTGCCGTTCTGCACCCGGCACTCCAGGACCGACGTCCAGGCCCTGCCGTCGAGCGCGTAGCCGAACGCGAGCAGCGGCAGTACGAGGACGGTGAGTGCGGCGGCGACCCACTGTTCGGCCGCCGCCGCCCCGCGCAGCCAGCCCGCGGGGCGGTAGCCGGAGTCGTGGTGCCGCTTGCCGCGCCGACCCGTGCGGTACTCCACGACGACGCCCTCGCGCAGCGCGAAGGCCGCGAGGCCGGTGGCCAGCCCCCACAAGAACCCGTAGAAACAGGTGGCGATGGCGCCCACGGCGACCGGATTGACGACGGTCAGGGCCACGCGCCGGGCCCGGTCCGCCGGGCGGCTCCCCTTGGGCACGGAGCCGCGCGCGGCGAACAGCGCGAACACCACCCGGGAGACGACGACCCCGAGCACGCAGCCCAGCGCGGGCTCGGTCAGTACCATCCCGAGCAGTACGTCGGGCCAGTTCGACGGCTCCATGCCCACGAACACGTCGCGGGCGTTCGCGCCGCCGCCCACCGTGTAGGCCACCTTCACACAGGGCACCGCGAGCACCACCGCCATCAGCAGGGTGTGGCCAGGCCCGCCCTTGCTGTCGACGGCCTGCGCCCGCGCGAGCTCGTGGTCCTCGCGGTCCTGGTGGCTGTCGCGGACCGTGTCCTGGTCGGGCTTCTCATGCTGTCTCTGGGGCCGCTGCGGCTGCTGTTCGTGATCCGGCATGGCAGACACCGCATCACGCCGGGGAGCCTTACTGGCCGGTGCGACACCCGGGGCGGGCCCGAATGAGGTCGTGAGAAGTGGAACCCGCAGGTGCCCGGCGGTGTACTAGAGGCAGAAGTCCGTTGTCGTCACAGGTGGGAGGGGACCATGGCGCGGGTGATGATCCGGGACTGTTCAGTGCTGCTGGTGCCGGATGCGGGGGAGTGCGGCGTCGCCGAGCGCCAGGACATCCTCATCGAGAACGGGGTGATCACGGGTGTCGTGCCGACGGGCACGACGACCGAGGCGCTCGGCGGCGCGGATCCGACCGGGGGTACGGCTCGGACCGGCGCCGAGGGTGCGACCGGTGCCGCCGGGGTGGCCGGGCACGTGGAAGCGGGGGCCTGGGAAGTGATCGACGCGACGGGACTGCTGGCCGTCCCCGGGCTGACCAACGCCCATACGCACAGCCCGATGGTGATGATGCGCGGCGCCGCGGAGGACGTCTCGATCGACGACTGGTTCAACCGGCGGATCTGGCCCATGGAGGTCAATTTGACGCCCGAGCGGGTTCAGGTGGGGGCGCGGCTCGCCTGCGCGGAGATGCTGCTGGGCGGGACGACGACCTTCGTGGACCACTACTTCCACGCCGACAGGATCGCCGCCGCGGCACTGGAGTGCGGCATCCGGGCCGACATCGCCCCGACCTTCTTCTCGTCCACCGGCGACGCGGGCAGGGAAGCGGCGTTCGACGCCGCACGTGCCGTACGGGAGTCGGACCGTGCGGGGCGGGGGCACGGACACCCCCGGGTGACGGCCTCGCTGGGGCCGCACGCCACGTACACCGTGACCGAGGACGACCTCGCCAGGACCGTGCGCGTCGCGGGCGACGAGGGCTTCCGGATCCATCTGCACGCCGCCGAGACCGAGGAGCAGACCCGCGCGTCCGTGGAGCGGCTCGGGGCGACGCCCGTCGAAGTGCTGGAGCGGACGGGGGTGCTGGGCGAGGACGTGCTGGTGGCCCACGGATGCGGGATCACGGAGGCCGATCTGCCGCTCCTGGCGCGGCACTCGGCCAGTACGGCCGTCGCGTGCTGCCCCAAGGTGTATCTGAAGCTCGCGATGGGCCCGACGACCCCGGTCAAGGCGCTTTGGGAGGCGGGCGTCGCCGTCGGGGTGGGGACGGACGGCGCCGCCGTGCACAACACGCTCGACGTCTGGGAGTCGCTGCGGCTGCTGGCACTGACCCAGAAGCAACGGGAGGGGGACGCCGAGTGGATGACGCTCTCACAGACCCTGCGGCTCGCGACGCGGGGCGGGGCGGCGGCGGCAGGCCTCGCCGGGGTGACCGGGGCGATCGAGCCGGGGCTGCGCGCGGACGTGGTCCTGGTCGACCTGTCGGGCCCGCACCACCAGCCGGTGCACGATCCGATGGCCGCCCTGGTGTACTCCACCCGGGCGTCCGACGTGATCACGGTCCTGGTCGACGGGGAGGTGGTGGTGCGCGACCGGTGTCCGACGAAGGTGGACCTGGCGGAGACGGTGGCCCATGCGCGTGCGCTGGCGCGGGAGTTGGTCGACCTGTCGGCCGGCGGAGCCGTCCAGCGCTACGACCCTTGAAGCCGGGCGCGGGCGGGCGCGTCTCATCGCCGCTCCGGTCCCGCCGCACGGTCCGGCCCCGCTCCAAGGCTGCGGGGAGCGTCAACGCGGGGGGTGTACGTGAGTGTGTCCGGCGGGCGGGCGAATGCCGCGCCGCGTTGGCGGATCGGTGAGGTCGTCGACGGGCGTTACGAGGTGCTGCGGATCCACGAGCACGGCGGAATGGGGCTCGTCTACCGGGTTCGCCACCTCCAGTGGGGCACCGACCTGGCGGTCAAGTCCCCGCGCCCCGAGCTGCTTTCGTCGCCGGGATTCCTCGACCGGTTCGTCGCCGAGGCCGAGACCTGGGTGTCGCTCGGACTGCATCCGCACGTGTGCGGCTGCCACTACGTGCGCGCGATCGACGGGGTGCCGAGGGTCGTCGCCGAGTACGTCACCGGGTACACCCCGCGCGACTTCCCGCGCGCCAAGGACCCGTGGCAGGTCGTGCTCCAGTCGGCCCCGGTGCCGATCCGCCGACGCGACCCCGGCATGCCCCGGGCGCTGGCCTCGGTCATCGACCGGGCGCTGACCGAGCAGCCCGCGATCGGCTTCCAGAGCGCGGCTGACCTGCGACGGGAGCTGCTGCCGTACGCGGGCTGAGGGCGCGTACGGCTCGGTGTACGGGTGCCCTCGCGGCCCGCTCACGCCCCGTCGGCGGGCCCCGTCCGCAGCGCGGCCACCGCCCACTTCGCCCGGGTGGACAGCGGGCTGAGGGACTTCGCCCACTGCTTGCCGATCGTGTCGAGGAGCGCCTTGCCGTGGGCCATCGTCGTGCGCGCGAGTTCCGCGTCTTCCGCGTCGATCGCGGCGAGGACCAGCTCCAGGTGCTGTTCGGTGATCTGGCGGCCGAGCCCCTTGCGGTGCCACTGCGCCACCGTTTCGTCCGGGGCGGTGCCGCCGGCGCCGACGGCGGCGCGTGCCCGCGCCAGTGCCCGCCCGGCTGCCGCGAGGTCGCCCTTGAGCCGTTCCAGACGGGCCAGGACGTGCGCCTGCGCCGCGCGGTCGAAACCGGTGTCCTGGAGCGGGACCAGGTTGTACTGGGCGCGGGCCGCCTGCGCGTGGTCGCCGAGGCGTTCCAGCGCGCGGCTCAGCCTCCGGAGCCGGTCGGCGTTCGGGCCCGTGTCGTCCAGCATGCGGATCAGTTCGACCCGGACGGGCTCGACGAGGCCCTGTCGGTGGGCCAGTTCGATCCAGGTGAACTCGTCCTCCTCCGGCAGGCCGAGGCCGTGCCGCGCGGCCGCCTCGCGCTCCAGCAGGGGGCGCAGGAGAGCCGGGTCGCCGTCGTGGTCGGCGTGCCCCTCCTCCCGCGCGGCCCGCAGCACGCCCTCGCGCAGCACCGGATCGGCGGCGGCTTCCTCACCGGCACCGGCATCCCCGGAGCGGATCCGCTCCAGCACCGTTCGACCGGGGCGCAGGGCCACGTCACGCAGGGACTGCCGGTAGGACGCGTGGAGCCGGTAGGCGCAGAGGTCGCGGGAGTTGAGCAGCAGGTGGTCGGGTTCGGTGCGGGCGGCCGCCGATTCGGCGAGGGCGTACAGCTCAGCCAGCGGCCGGTCGGGGAGGCCGAGGCCTTCGAGCAGTGCCGCGCGTTGTGCGTCCAGTTCAGGCGCGAACTCCTCGCGCGCCTCGTCGTCGCCCGCGCGGACCGCGGCACGCAGTCCCTCCTCGTCGAGGCCGGGGGCGAGGTCCTCGCACCAGCCGGGCAGCCGGACGCTCATCTCCAGGGCCTCGCGCACGCTCTCGGCGATCAACACGGCGTCGCCCTCGGAGGACGCGTAGAGCACGGCGCCGCCGTCGCAGAGGAAGTACGTGCCGCCGGTGTCGTCACCGGCGATCGGCTCCAGCGGCTTCCCGGACGCGAGGTGCACGTCCTCGACGTGGCGGGCGCGGTCCACGTCGAAGTCGAAGGGGAAGGCTGCGAGATCGGCCAGGTCGGGACGGGCACGCAGGAGTTCCAGCACGCGGTCGGTCATGCGTCCGAACCCTAACGGGACGGGGAGTGCCGATGGCCATCAGATCCTGTTAGGTTTGCCTAACCTAAGTTCAGTCGAGAGGGGTGGGCGCCATGGCCAGGGCCGGGAAGACCGGGAAGTACCGCAAGCCCGAGGAACGGGAGTTCCTCGTCGCGCAGGTGGTGGGGCGCAAGCGGATTAGCCCGAACTTCGTCCGGGTCACCGTCGGCGGCCCGGCGCTGAGCGGCTTCCGGCCGATGGGGTACGACCAGTGGTTCCGGCTCTTCCTGCCGACGGAGCGCGGGCTGCGCCTGCCGAAGCGGACCAACGGGCTGTGGGTCGCCGAGTACTTCCTGATGTCGAAGGACTCCCGGCCGATCGGCCGGAACTACACGGTGCGCGCCCATCGCGAGCAGGGGACGTACGGCGAAGGCCCGGAGATCGACGTCGACTTCGTGCTGCACGAGGACGCGAAGGGCGAGCTGGGGCCGGCCGCGGCGTGGGCGCGCGACGCCGCCGCGGGCGACGAGATCGGCATCTTCGACGAGGGCATCACCTTCCTGCCGCCGCGGGACGCGGGCTGGCGGCTGCTGGTCGGCGACGAGACCGCGCTGCCCGCCATCGCGGGCATCATCGGCTCGGCCGACGACGGCGTCCGCACCGAGGCGTACATCGAGATCCCGCACGTGGACGACGCACAGCCCGTCGAGCCCCGGGACGGCACCACGGTCCACTGGGTGACCAGGGGCGAGGGCGCCCCTTACGGCGAGGCCGCGCTCACGGCGCTCCGCACGGCGTCGCTGCCGGACGGGCCGGGATACGCGTGGGCGGCGGGCGGACAGCGGCTCGCGTCCGGGGTGCGGCGCTACCTCGTGGGCGAACGCGGCTTCGACAAGGACGCGGTGACCTTCACCGGCTACTGGCGCTGAAGCGCGCCCGCGCACCCCAGGGTGTACATCTCCAGGTCTACTCGCCGCCCCGGAAATCCACCGACGGCCCGATGTTGCCGCGCGGCGTCCCCCGCGAAAGTGGGGGCATGGGTGAAACCAGGGAAACACGGAAGAACCGGCGCGGCTTAGCGCGGGGGCGGTCGGCCGCGGTCGCCGCCGCGCTGTGCCTCGCGTCGACGGCCGCGGTCCTGCTCCCCGCGTCCTCGTCCGCCTCGGCGGGGGAGCGGGGCCGGACCGTGGCGGAGGAAGGGGTCACGGCACGGATCAGCAGGACCGAGTACGGCATCCCGCACATCTCGGCGCGCGACTTCCGCGGGCTCGGCTACGGCTACGGCTATGCGTTCGCCCAGGACAACGCCTGCGAACTGGCCGATCAGATCATGACGCTGAGGGGCGAGCGCTCCAGATTCCTCGGCCCCGACGGGGAGGGCGAGGGCCACAACCTCGCCCTCGACACCTACTACCGGGGACAGCGGCGCGCGGGGACCGTGCGGCGGCTGCTGGACCGCGGGGCGCCGGTCGGGCCGACGGCCGAACTGCGCGGGATGGTCCAGGGGTACGCCGCCGGGTACAACCGCTACGTGCGGGAGACGGGCGTCGACCGGCTGCCCGACCCGCGCTGCAAGGGCAAGCCGTGGGTGCGGCCGATCACCGCGCACGACCTGTGGAGCCTGGTGTACGACCTGAACAGCGCGACCGGGGCGGCGACGCTGGCGACCGAGATCGGCTCGGCGAACCCCCCTGCGGCCGCGGCGCCGCACCGGGCCGCACCGGGCCGCCTCGCCCCCGCTCCCCGCGCCGCCTCCGCGCTCGCCGCCCTCTCCGGCAGGGCGGGCCCGGCCTCCCCCGACTTCGGCAGCAACGGCTGGGCGCTCGGCCGGGACGCCACCCGCAGCGGGAACGCGATGGTCCTCGCCAACCCGCACCTCCCCTGGGTCGGTGGCAACTTCCGCTTCTACCAGGTCCAGTTGACGATCCCCGGCACCCTGGACGTGTCGGGGGCCAGTCTCTACGGCGCGCCCCTGGTGCTGATCGGCCACAACGGGAACGTCGCCTGGACGCACACCGCGAGCAACGCCCAGCACTCCTCCACGTACGCGCTGAAGCTCGTTCCCGGCGACCCGACCAGCTACGTGGTCGACGGCAGGACCGAGCGGATGGAGCGCCGGACCGTGCCGGTCGCCGTCCGCGGCGCGAACGGCGAGCCGACGACCGTGAACCGGACGCTGTACCACTCCCGCTTCGGTGCCGTCCTCGCCGAGGGCTGGACGGCCACCACCGCCTACGCGGTCCGCGACGCCAACGTCGACAACCTCCGTTCCATGAACACCTGGCTGGCCATGAGCAAGGCCGAGAACCTCAGCCAACTGCGCGCCGCCCAGGACACCTACCAGGGCATTCCCTGGACCTACACCCTCGCGGCCGACACGGGCGGGCGCACCTACTTCACGGACTCGTCGGCCGTCCCGCACCTCACCGACGCCCAGTTGAAGCGCTGCCTCCTGCCCGGCGGCAGGGACGTGCCCGACGCGCTGGACGGTTCGACGGCGGCCTGCGCCTGGGGCAGCGACCCCGACGCGCTCGTGCCGGGGATCTTCGGGCCGTCGCGCCAACCGAGGCTCAGCCGTACCGACTACGTCGCCAACTCCAACAACGGCCCGATGTACACCAATCCCGCCGCGCCGCTCACCGGTCTTCCCGGTATGTACGACGGCGGTGTCCGCCTCGGCCAGCGCGCCCAGCTGGGACTGCGGATGATCGCGGAGCGTGCGGCGGGCACGGACGGGCTCGGCGCCCCGGGCTTCACCGCGCCCACGCTGCGGGCTTCGATGCTCGGCAACCGGGTCCTGTCGGCCGAGACGGGCCGTGACGACCTGGTCGGGCTGTGCCGGGCCAAGCCGGTCCTGAAGGCGTCGGACGGCAAGGACGTGGACGTACGGCAGGCGTGTGCGACGCTCGCCCGCTGGGACGCCCGCGCGGACACCGGCAGTCGCGGCGCCGCGCTCTGGAACACCTTCTTCGACCACGTCGTGGGGGCGGGCCCGCCCGAGACCTGGCGCCGCGTCCCCTTCGACCCGGCGCGGCCCCTCACCACGCCGCGCGGGATCAACGGCGACGACGTCCGGGTGCAGCGGGCCCTGGCCGACGCGGTCCAGGCGTTCGCGGCCGAGGGCCTGCCGGTGGACGTCGAGCTGGGCGCCGTACAGAAGTGGGCGGGCATACCCCTGTCGGGCTGCGAGGGCAACAAGGGCTGCTTCAACGTCCTGGAGGCGGGCCCGGATTCGGGCACCGGCACCCCGCCGTCGGGCGCCTTCGGAACGAGCTTCCTGATGTCCGTGGAGCTGACCCCGAAGGGCCCCCGGGCCCGGACGCTGCTCACCTACGGCCAGTCGTCGAACCCGGCCTCGCCCCACTACACCGACCAGACCCGCCTGTACTCCCGCAAGCAGTGGGTCACCGAGCGGTTCACGGCGGCGGAGATAGCGGGCGACCCGGCCCTGAAGGTCACGACGCTCCGGGACTGACCCCGTGCCCCCGGGTCGGCCCGGTGCTCCGGGCCGACCCGGGGGCGGGGCACGGACCGTTCCTTCAGGCGTCCCCGCTCCCGGCCTTCGCGAGGAGCTTGCGCCAGCACGCGGGGCAGCCGCACTCCCAGGGGAACGTTTCGTCGGTGTGGGTGACGGCCGGATCCGGGGGGTGCGCGGCGACGAACTCCTCGACCGCCCCGCGGGCCGCGGGGGCGAAGGCGTTCTTCCACGGCGGGGCGGCGAGTTTGTGCAGGGTGTGGCGGATCTCGTACAGGATCCTGCGGTGGAGGCGGAGGTTGTCCGCTTCACGGGCCAGGGGCACGGCGGCCAGCAGCGTGTGGACCGCCCCGTTGAGCCGCCCCGCCCTGCGGTGCCCGTGGCCGAGGTGGAAGAGCGCGCGAGCGGCGAGGCCGGGGGTGATCCGACCGCTGTCCGCGAGGCCGCGCACGGTCCCGGTGACGGTGTGGAGGTCGTCGAGGAGGTGTTCCCAGCTGAGGTAGTCGGCGAGCAGTGCGGCGAGCACCGCGGACACCGCCGGGTTCCCGAGGGGCGGGGCGGCGGTGATGGTGTTGATCAGGTTGAGGCGTTCGGCCGCGAACCACTCCTCGGCCAGGCGGGCGTGGGCGAAGCGGGCGGACACCGGGCGGGGCGGCGGGCGCGTCGCCCCGATCATGACGGTGCGCGCGTCCCGGGAGACGGCCCCGTAGTACTGGTGGAGCCGTGCCAGGGCCGCGCGCCGGTGGGAGCCCTCGTCGAGGGCGCGGCCCTGCTCCACGGCGTACAGGTGCACCAGGTCGTGCAGGCGCCAACGGCCCCAGACGGGGCCGGGTTCGACCAGGTGGGTGCGGGCGAGGTCCTGGAGCAGGGTCTCGGCCTCGGGCGCGGTGACGTCCGCCAGCCGGGCGGCGGCCTCGGTGGAGACGTCGGGGCCGGGGTTGAGCGGCAGCAGCCGGAACAGCCTGGCGTGGTCCGCGCCCAGGCGCCGGTAGGACAGGTCGAAGGCGGCCCGTACCGTGCGGTCCCGGCGGCTGAGCCGGTCCAGCCGGGAGTGCTCGGCGGCCAGCGCCCCGGCCAGGGAGGCCAGTGGCCGCGCGGGGCTGTCGGCCAGCAGCGCGGCGGTGATCCGCAGGGCGAGCGGCAGGCCTGCGCAGAGCCGGGCGACGGCGGCGGCGTCGCCCGGAGCGTCCGACACCCGCGTGTCGTCGGGTCCCCGCGCCTCGCGGAGCGCCCGGTCCAGCAGGTCGACGGCGGCGTCCTCGGCGAGGCCGTCCAGGTCGTACAGCCGGGCACCCACGTCCAGGGTGTCGCGGGAGGTGACCAGGGTGGCGGTGGCGCCGTCGGTGGGGAGCAGCGGCCGCACCTGGCCCTCGTCCGACGCGTTGTCGATCACGAGCAGGACGCGACGGCCGTCCGCCGCGAGGGCGGACAGGACGCTGCGGAACAGCAGGGAGCGCCCCTGGAGGTCGGGCGGTACGTCCTCGTGGTGGGTGCCCAGGGCGCGCAGCAGGCGGTCGAGGGCCTGCTCGGGGGCGAGCGGGTGCTCGGGGTCGTAGCCGAGCATGTCGACGTAGAGGACCCCGCCGGGGAACCAGCCGTCCTGGCGCAGCGCGCGCGTGGCGGTCTGCACGGCCAGTTCCGTCTTGCCGATCCCGCCGAGCCCGGCGACCGCCGAGACCAGGACGGGGCGGTGCGGTGCGCCGGGCGCCAGGGCCGAGAGGAGGGCGGCGACCTCCGCGTCCCGGCCGGTGAAGGTTCCGCAGGCAGGCGGGAGGCCCGAGAGCGCGGTGGGCGACGGCCGGGGCAGCCGTACGGTGATGTCCCCCGCCTGGATCACCGGCCCGTGGACGACCCCGTCGGTGATCGTGTTGTGGACCGTGCCGTGCGCCCGCTGGTCCGTGCCGTGCCCCTGCCGGTCCGTGCCGTCGTGGATCCCGCCCCGCGTCCGTGGGCCCGAGTGCTCCGGGCCCCGCTCGTCCGTCACCGTCACCCCCGTGGTCCGCCGCCGTCTGTCAGGCATCACGGTGGCACGGATGGGGCGGCCGACGGGCGCGCGGCCGCCGGATGAGACCTGCGTCGCGCACCTCCACCGAGCGGTATTGCATAACAATGCGAGCTGATGCATACTCTCCCTATGTCTAAGGTCCTCACCTCCCTTCCCGCCGGCGAGCGCGTCGGCATCGCCTTCTCCGGCGGTCTCGACACGTCGGTCGCCGTCGCGTGGATGCGCGACAAGGGCGCCGTCCCGTGCACCTACACGGCCGACATCGGCCAGTACGACGAGCCGAACATCGGCTCCGTCCCCGGCCGTGCGAAGACCTACGGCGCCGAGATCGCCCGTCTGGTCGACTGCCGCGCCGCGCTCGTCGAGGAGGGTCTGGCCGCGCTGACCTGCGGTGCCTTCCACATCCGCACCGGCGGGCGCGCCTACTTCAACACCACGCCGCTCGGCCGCGCCGTCACCGGCACGCTCCTGGTCCGGGCGATGCTGGAGGACGACGTCCAGATCTGGGGCGACGGCTCGACCTTCAAGGGCAACGACATCGAGCGGTTCTACCGCTACGGCCTGCTCGCCAACCCGCACCTGCGGATCTACAAGCCGTGGCTCGACGCGGACTTCGTGACCGAGCTCGGCGGCCGCAAGGAGATGTCGGAGTGGCTGGTCGCCCACGACCTGCCCTACCGGGACAGCACGGAGAAGGCGTACTCCACCGACGCCAACATCTGGGGCGCCACCCACGAGGCCAAGACGCTGGAGCACCTGGACACCGGCGTGGAGACCGTCGAGCCCATCATGGGCGTGCGGTTCTGGGACCCCTCGGTCGAGATCGAGGCCGAGGACGTCACGATCGGCTTCGAGCAGGGCCGTCCCGTCACGATCAACGGCAAGGAGTTCGGCTCGGCCGTCGACCTGGTCATGGAGGCCAACGCCATCGGCGGCCGCCACGGCATGGGCATGTCGGACCAGATCGAGAACCGGATCATCGAGGCCAAGAGCCGCGGCATCTACGAGGCCCCCGGCATGGCGCTGCTGCACGCGGCGTACGAGCGGCTCGTCAACGCGATCCACAACGAGGACACCCTCGCCCAGTACCACAACGAGGGACGGCGCCTGGGCCGCCTCATGTACGAGGGCCGCTGGCTGGACCCGCAGGCGCTGATGGTGCGGGAGTCGCTGCAGCGCTGGGTCGGCGCGGCCGTCACCGGCGAGGTCACGCTGCGGCTGCGGCGCGGCGAGGACTACTCGATCCTCGACACCACGGGCCCGGCGTTCAGCTACCACCCGGACAAGCTCTCCATGGAGCGCACCGAGGACTCGGCGTTCGGCCCGGTGGACCGGATCGGCCAGCTCACCATGCGCAACCTCGACATCGCCGACTCGCGCGCCAAGCTGGAGCAGTACGCCGGGATCGGTCTGATCGGCACCATCAACCCCGCCATCGGCGCGGCCCAGGCGGCCGCGACGGGTCTGATCGGCACCATGCCGGAGCTGCCGGAGGGCGGCGCCGAGGTCATCGCGTCCCGGGGCGGCTGCTGTCCTGACGACGAGCTGCTGGACCGCGCCGCGATGGAGTTCGGCACGGACTGACCGGCAGTACCGCGCGGCGATCGTGCGGTACGGGAAGGCCGGACCGGCGTGTGGAGCGCCGGTCCGGCCTTCCGGCCCGTTCCGGCGCGCCCGTCCCGGTCAGCACTCCGTGAGCAGCGCCTCGACCAGCGCGTCCAGGTCCAGCGCGCCGGGCTCCTCACCGGCGGGCAGCAGGCTGTACGTGCCCGAGAGGAACGCCTCCAGCGCGGCCGACGCCACTTCGACCCGGGCGTGCCCCTCCTCCGTCGCCAGTGAGACGAGCACGTGCCGGTCGGCCGTCGGCCTGACCTCCACATCGCCCTCGCCCACGCGCTCGTGCCGCCCCGAGGCGAGCAGCTCCCTGGCGAAGACCCATGAGGTCGGCGGCTCTTCGGGCTCGACGGGCGGGAAGAGCAGCGTGACCGCGAACGGATCGCGGGTGGTGTAGGCGAGGGTCAGCTCGGCCTCCAGTACCAGGTCGATCTCGCTGACGTGCAGCCGGAACGGTATCGCGGTGCTGAGGTCGGTGTGGTTGGTGTGCATGGGAGCCCGCGTTCCCCGCCGACGGGAGCCCAAGCCGGGCGAACGGTGAAGATTCCGCTACCGGTCCGCGGAGAGCGAGAAGGGGTGCCCTGCGGGGTCGGTGTACGTACGGGTGTCGTGCGCGCCGCCTTCCCTCGCCTCGACCGGGCGGGCGCCGAGGCCGACCGCCTCGCGTTCGGCCTCGTCCATGTCCTTCGCGGGCACGAGGATCCTCAGGTGGGACTGGAGCGACGCCTCGGGGCGCGGCCAGCTCGACGGCGCGTGGCCGTGGTCGCGGTGGACGGCGAGGCGGACGCCGTCGTGGCCGACGACCTCCACGAAGTCCGGGTCCCGGCCGAGGCGGGTGGTGGCGCCGAGCAGCTCGGCGTAGAACTTCGCGAGTGGCTCGGGCTCGGCGCAGTCCAGTTCGAGCACGGCCGTCTTGTGTACCGTCACGAGGGGCTCTCCTCTTCTTCGCGGCGGCGGCCCGGACGGCCCGGGGGCCGCCGCGACCGGCACCCGGGTACCCCGCCGGGCCCCCGCCAACCCACCTCTTCGCACAGCCGGCGCGGAGCTTCACCGGGTGGGCACGGAACGGCCCGACGCGCCGGTTATGGTCAGTGCCATGCCAAACCCAAGTGCCACGCCGAACCCGCGCGTCACACCGGACCCAAGGGCCGTGTCGAACCCCGGCGCCGTGTCGGATTCCAGCGCCGTGTCGGATCCCGGCGCCGCGCCGAACCCCAACACCTCGTCGGGCCCGTCGGAGTACGTGCTCGTGCCCGCGCTCACGCTGCGCCCCGCGACGCGCGCCGACCTGCCCGCCGTACTCGCCCTGCTCGCCGACGAGGACCGGGTGGTGGACCCGGCGACGGTCACGGTCGACGAGGCGTACGAGCGGGCCTTCGCGGAGATCGTGGCGGACCCGCGCAACGAGGTCCTGGTCCTGGCCGAGGGCGTGGGCGGCCGGGGCGACAGCACCGGGGTGGTGGGCTGCCTCCAGGTGACGTACATCCCCGGGCTCGGCCGGGGCGGGACCGAGCGGGCACTGATCGAGGCGGTCCGCATCCGCGTGGACCGGCGGGGCGGCGGCCTGGGCCGGATCCTGCTGGGGCGCACGATCGAACGGGCGCGCGGACGCGGCTGCCGACTGGTCCAACTGACCAGCGCCAAGCGCCGCGAGGCCGCGCACCGGTTCTACGCGGGGCTGGGCTTCGTGCCCAGCCACGACGGGTTCAAGCTGACTCTCTGAGCGCCCGCCGCCCCGAGCGCCCGCCCTTCCCCGGTGCCCGCGTCCGACTCACGGAAGCCAGCGTTTCAGCGCGTCGACCGTCGTCTCCGGCGAGGAGTTGAAGGCCAGCCGGATGCCGGGTGCGGCCTCTGTGAGGACGTTGACCAGCCGCTCGAACAGCAGGGTGCTCTCGGGCAGCATCCGTACGCCGCCGCCGATCATCGCCAGGCCGAAGGCGTGCTGCCGGAGCTGGTCCCGCACGGCCTCCTCGGCGAGGTCGGGGGACGTGCCGATCAGACAGGGGACGACGTCGAAGCCCGATTCGCGCAGCACCGCGTTGGCGGCCGTGACGCGGGCGGTGAACACCTCCTCGTCGACGCCCTCCGGCATCTTGCTGTAGTCGAGCGTGCTCGGGTGCAGCCCGATGGACAGCACCTTGGTGCCGGAGGGGAGCGGGGCCGGGGCCGCGGGGCCGGTGGGCGCGCCGGACGCGGACCGTGCCGGGTGCTGTGACGCGGACCGGTCGCGGACCATCGACAGCAGCGCTTCGTGCGTCCCGGCGTCCGCCGCCACCAGGAGCCCGCGCGTCGTCTCCCCGAGCGGTGCGCCGTCGATCCCGGTGACCACGCAACCGGCGGCGCGGCACAGCGCGATGCCCGCCGCGAAGTGCACGCTCCGCGAGAGGTCGCCGCCGTCCGTGACGTACGCGGCGCGCCTGCCCGCCGCGACCCAGGCCAGCGCCAGCGTCGAGGAGACGACGCGCGGCCGGAAGCGCTCGACGAACCCGGGGTGCGCCAGGAGGTCCACCGCCCGGAAGTCCGGCGCGCTCGGGAAGGGCGGATCCAGGTTCACGTCCACCAGACCCGTGGCGGCCGTGGGCTCCAGCGGCGTCCTGGTCCCCTCCCGGTCCACCCAGGCGCGTACGCCGTCCGTGCCGAACACCTCGTCGGCGAACGGGTCGGCCACCGCCGAAGCCCCGTCGCGCAGCGCCACGTTGACGGCGACCGCCATGTTTCCCGCGGCGTAGTTCAAGGTGCCGCACAGCGGATCCACCAGCCACTGCCGGGCCGCGCCCGCCTCGCCCCGCTGCCCGCCCTCCTCGCCGAGGACCGCGTCGTCCGGGCGCGCGGCGCGCACGACGCCGAGGACGGCCTCCTCGGCCGCCACGTCGGCGGCGGTGGCGAAGTCCCCGCCGCCCTTGTCGACGCGGGAGAGCCGCTGCCCGTAGAGCGACCTGACGACGTCGGCGCCGGTACGGGCCGCGGCGACCGCGACCCCTGCGTCGTCGGGGAGTTGGGGATTCTCTGCACTCGTGGCACTCGCGTTCGAATCGATCACGGTGTGCAGCGTAACCGGACGCGGCGTCGCACGGGCAAGGAGCGTGGGCTAGCGTCCGGGAATGGACACCGAACTCGTGGATCCCGCACCCTTCGACCCGTGGTCGCCCCGCTTCGTGGCCGATCCGTACCCCGTCTACGCGGAGTTGCGGGCCAGGGGCCGGGTCCACTGGTTCGAGCCGACGCGGCAGTGGCTCGTGCCGCACCACGCCGACGTGTCGGCGCTCCTGCGCGACCGGCGGCTGGGGCGCGCGTACCGGCACAGGTTCACGCACGAGGAGTTCGGGCGGACCGCGCCGCCGCCGGAGCACGAGCCGTTCCACGTCCTCAACGACCACGGGATGCTGGACCTTGAGCCGCCCGACCACACCCGCATCCGCCGTCTCGTCTCGAAGGCGTTCACCCCGCGCACCGTCGAACGACTCCGGCCCTACGTCCACCGGTTGGCGGGCGAGCTGGTGGACGGCCTGGTCGCGGACGGCGGCGGCGACCTGCTGACGGCGCTCGCCGAGCCGCTGCCCGTCGCGGTCATCGCCCAGATGCTGGGCGTCCCGGAGTCCGAACGGGCGCCGCTGCGGCCCTGGTCGGCCGCCATCTGCGGCATGTACGAGCTGAACCCGTCGCGCGAGACCGCGCAGCGGGCCGTACGGGCGTCGCTGGAGTTCAGCGAGTACCTGCGCGGGCTCGTCGCGGCGCGCAGGAAGGCGCCGGGCGACGACCTGATCTCGGGGCTCATCGCGGCGCACGACGGCGGGGACGCGCTCACCGAGCAGGAGCTGGTCTCCACGTGCGTGCTGCTGCTGAACGCGGGGCACGAGGCGACGGTGAACGCGACCGTGAACGGCTGGCACGCGCTGTTCGCGCACCCGGACCAACTCGCCGCTCTGCGCGCCGATCCGCAGGGCCTGCTGCCCACGGCGGTGGACGAGCTGCTGCGCTACGACACCCCGCTCCAGCTCTTCGAGCGCTGGGTGCTCGACGACATCGAGATCGCGGGCGTGCGCGTTCCGCGCGGCGCGGAGGTGGCGCTGCTGTTCGGCTCGGCCAACAGGGACGGCGCGGTGTTCGCCGAGCCCGACCGGCTCGACCTGACCAGGCGCGAAAACCCGCACATCTCGTTCGGCGCGGGCGTCCACTACTGCATCGGAGCCGCCCTGGCCCGGCTGGAACTGACCGCCTCGATGGGCGAGTTGCTGCGCCGGGCGCCTGGGCTGCGGCCGGTGGGGGAGGCGGCACGGCGGCCGAACTTCGTGATGCGCGGCTGGGAGGGTCTTGAAGTGGAGGTCGGCTAGCGCCTGCCCCCTCGGCTGGCGCCCGCCCCCCTCGGCTGGTGTCCGCCCCTCGGTCGGCGCCCGCCTCCGCCCCCTCCTCCCAGCCGGGTCCTACGCGTTCACCACCGGACCGGCAGCGCCCGCAGTCCGCGCGCCCTGATCGAGGGCCGCCACTGGAGGGCGTCCTCGGGCTCCGCGAGGCGCAGTTCGGGGAAGCGCGCGAGCAGCGTCCCGAGTGCGATGGCTGTCTCGACCCGCGCCAGCGGCGCCCCCAGGCAGTAGTGGATCCCGCGTCCCAGGGCCAGATGGGCCGAGGCGTCCCTGGCCAGGTCGAGGCGGTCGGGGTCGGGGAAGCGGCGCGGGTCGCGGTTGGCGGCGCCGATGCCGAGCAGGACGGTCTCGCCCGCGGGCACCGTGACGCCGTGGAGCGTGACGTCCTGGCGCGGGAAGCGGCGGATGGCGAAGAGCACGGAGCCGTTGTGGCGGGCCAGTTCCTCGACGGCCTGGGGGAGCAGGCCGGGGTTCGCGCGCAGGGCGGCGAGCTGCTCGGGGTGCGTGAGGAGGTTGTGGACGGAGTTCCCGATGAGGTGGACGGTGTTCTCGAAGCCCGCCAGGAACAGCAGGAACGCGAAGGAGAGCAGCTCGTCCTCGCTGAGCGCGTCGCCCTCGTCCCGCGCCGCGATCAGGTCGCACAGCAGGTCGTCGGTGGGCGTGGCGCGCTTGTCCGAGATCAGCCGGACGAGGAACGCGTGGATCTCGGTCACCGCCTCCGTCACGAGGTGCGGCCGGGCCGGGTCGGGGGCGATGAGCGCGTCGGCCCAGCCCCGGAAGTTCTTCCGGTCCTCCTCGGGCACCCCGAGGAGGTCGCAGATGACGATGATCGGCAGCGGCAGCGCGTACGCGGTGATCAGGTCGGCGCCGCCGGCATCGGCGACGGCGTCCAGGAGTTGGTGTGCCGAGCGCTCGACGCGGGGCCGCAACTGCTCGATCCTGCGCGGCGTGAACGCCTTGGACGCCAGGCGCCTGATGCGGGTGTGGTCCGGCGCGTCGATGTGCAGGAGGTGCCGGTCGAGCGCGGTCGGCACGGGGATGCCGTGGTAGCCGCCGGGGGCGGCGTGCTGCCTGTCGTGGGCGTACCGGGGGTCGCCGAGGGCGTCGCGCACGTCGTCGTACCGGGTGAAGAGCCACGCCGGTCTGCCGTCGGGCCCGGGGATGCGCTGGACCGGGGCGTGCTCGCGGAGCTGTTCGTACACCGGGTACGGCGACGCGATCAGTTCGTCGCGACCGGGTGCGGAGGGCGGGTTGGTCATGCCTCCACCCTGCCCCACGCGGGGCGCGGATATTGGTTCGCGGGCGCGGCGGACCCGGTGGCAGGGTGGCGTGCCATGTCCTCCCAGTACCGGATCCGTGCCGACCACGACGCCCGTACGATCGTCGTCTACCAGGCGTACGCGCCCGTCATCGCGGACGCGGCACTGGCCGCCGGCCGGTTCGTCGCGCCGTTCTCGTTCCACCGCATGACGTGGATCAAGCCGTCGTACCTGTGGCTGATGCACCGCAGCAACTGGGCCCGCAAGCCGGGTCAGGAGCGCGTCCTGGCGGTGCGGATCACACGGGAGGGCTGGGAGGAGGCGCTGTCCCGCGCGGTGTTGACGACCGGGGACCCGGCGGCGCTGGCGCGGGCCGACGTGCACGTCCAGTGGGACCCGGAGCGCTCCGCGCGCGGAGCCGCGCTGAACCACTACAGCATCCAGGTCGGCATCGGCCGCCGACTGATCCGTACGTTCACCGACGAGTGGATCACCGGTCTCACCGACGTCACGCCCCAGGTCCACAGAGCGGCGGCGCTGATGCGGACGGGAGGCGCCGCCAAGGCCCAGCGGCTGCTGCCCCCGGAGCGGCCCTATCCGCTGCCGCGAGCGCTGGAGGAAGCGCTGACACCGGGCGGGTGAGGAACGGGCGGGTGAGGATCGGCCGGGTGCGGGCCGGGCGGGTGCGGGCGGGTGCGGGCCGGGCGGGTCCGCCGCCTCAGTCGCGTGCGCTGAGCCTGTCGCGCAGTGCCGAACTGGGGTCGTTGAGACCGACGATCTCAACGGTCTTGCCGCGCTGCCGGTACTTGCTCTCGACGGCGTCCAGCGTCGCGACGGACGACGCGTCCCAGATGTGCGTCGCCGACAGGTCGATGACCACCTTCTCCGGGTCGCCCGCGTAGTCGAACCGGCCGATGAGGTCGTTCGACGAGGCGAAGAACAGCTCTCCGGTGACCCGGTAGACCACCGACGTGCCGTCGGGTCCCGGCGCGGCCGTCACGTCCGCGAAGTGCGCCACGCGCCTGGCGAAGACGACCATCGCCGCGACGCAGCCGACCACGACCCCGATGGCGAGGTTGTGCGTCGCCACGACGACCACCACGGTGATCACCATGACCGTGGTCTCCCCGACCGGCATCCGCTTGAGCGTCTTCGGCGCGACGGCGTGCCAGTCGAAGGTCGTGAACGACACCACGAGCATCACGGCCACCAGCGCGGCCATCGGGATCTCGGACACCAGCGGCCCGAACACGATGCACAGGACCATCAGGAAGGCCCCGGCCAGGAACGTCGACAGCCGCGTCCTGGCCCCCGACACCTTCACGTTGACCATCGTCTGACCGATCATGGCGCAGCCGCCCATGCCGCCGAAGAACCCGGTCACCACGTTGGCGATGCCCTGGCCGACCGACTCCCGGGTCTTGTCGGAGCGGGTGTCGGTGATGTCGTCGACGAGCTTCGCCGTCATCAGCGACTCCATCAGCCCCACCAGCGCCATCGCGAAGGCGTACGGGGCGATGATCCGCAGCGTGTCCAGGGTGAACGGCACGTCGGGCAGGCCCGGCACGGGCAGCGACGAGGGCAGCGCCCCCTTGTCGCCGACCGTCGGCACGGAGATCCCCGCCGTGACCGTGACCACGGTCAGGAGCACGATCGACACCAGCGGGGCGGGGACGGACGGGAGGACCCTCGGGAGCAGCATCAGGAGCGCGACGCCCGCTGCGACCAGCGGATACACCGCCCACGGCACGCTCCGGAGCTCCGGCACCTGCCCCACGACGACCAGGATGGACAGCGAGTTCACGAAGCCGACCATCACGCTGCGCGGGATGAACCGCATCAGCCGCGCCACCCCGAGCACCCCGAGGGCCACCTGTATGACACCGGCCAGGACGACGGCGGCGACCAGGTACCCCAGGCCGTGCTCGCGGTTGAGGGGCGCGATGACCAGGGCCACGGCGCCGGTCGCCGCCGAGATCATCGCCCTGCGGCCGCCGAACACAGCGACCGTGACCGCCATCGTGAACGAGGAGAACAGCCCGACCGCCGGATCGACCCCGGCGATCACGGAGAACGAGATCGCCTCGGGGATCAGGGCGAGCGCGACGACCAGCCCGGCCAGGACCTCGGTGCGCCAGACCCGGGGGTCGGACAGCCAGTCGGGCTTCAGGCCGCGCAGCCGCGCGGCGGAGACGGAAGGAGACAAGGGAGCGGAGACCTGTCGTGCTCGGGCACGCCCCGGTGGCAGGCGGGGGCGTACGGCAGATGGTGTGGGGCGCGCCTCCCGGGGCGGGGGCACCGCGCCGGGCGGGCGGGAACGCCGTCGGGCCCGACCGGGCAACTCTACCCTGACGTTAGGGTAGGTATCGAAGCGGTGCGGGAGTTACGAGAGGGCCGGGAACACGGGCGTGAACGAGAAGCACATGCAGATCGGCGAGGTCGCCGCGCGGACCGAGCTGTCCCTGCGCACCATCCGGCACTACGAGGAGACGGGCCTGGTCGCCCCCTCCGCCCGCTCCCAGGGCGGCTTCCGCCTCTACACCGAGACCGACGTCCAGCGGCTCATGGTGATCCGTCGCATGAAGCCGCTCGGGTTCACCCTGGAACAGATGCGCGACCTGCTCGACGCCACGGACCGCCTCGACGCGGCGGCCGGGAGAGGGGCGGCGGACGGGTCCCGGCTCGCCTCCGCCGAGCGCGAAGCGCTGCTGGAGCGCGTACGGACCTACGAGCGGGCCGCAGCCGAGCAGGTGGACCGGCTGCGCGTCCAGCTGGCCCGCGCGGAGGACTTCGCCGCGACGCTCCGTGCCCACGTCGGACAGGACGACTCCCACGTCGGACAGGACGGCGGGGCGTGACCGACACCGCGATCGACGGGGCACTGGTCCGCGCCCTGCTGCACGAACAGCACCCCGACCTGGCGGGGCTCGACCTGCGCGAGGTGGCCGGCGGCTGGGACAACAGGCTCTGGCGCCTGGGCGACGACCTGGCCGTACGCATGCCGCGCACGGAACGGGCGCCCGCGCTGCTGCGCAAGGAGTTCCGCTGGCTGCCCGCCCTCGCCCCGCGCCTCCCGCTGCCCGTCCCGACTCCCGTACGGATCGGTGAGCCGTCCGCCCTCTTCCCCGGCACCTGGACGGTCGCGGTCTGGGTCCCGGGCGAACCCGCCGACCGGGCCCCCGTCACCAGGGGCGAGCACGCGGCCGACGCCCTCGCGGGCTTCCTCGGAGCGCTCCACCGCGCGGCTCCCGACGGGGCTCCGGCCAATCCGGACCGGGGCGTCCCCCTGAGGGCGTTCGCGGACGGACCCGGCAGGCAGAGCGAGCTCCTCGAAGGCACCGGCCTCGCCGCCGGGGCCCGGAAGACCTGGGCCGATGCCGTCGCCGCGCCCGAGTGGCACGGACCGTCGCTGTGGCTCCACGGCGACCTGCACCCGGCGAACGCGGTCACCGCCGACGGCACCCTCGCGGGCGTCCTCGACTTCGGGGAGCTGTGCGCGGGCGACCCCGCCACGGACCTCTCCGCGGCCTGGCTGCTCCTGCCTGCGGGAGCGGCCGACCGCTTCTTCGCCGGGTACGCGGCGGCCACGGGCGCGGCCGTGGACCCGGCCACCGTCCGGCGCGCACGCGGCTGGGCGGTGCTGCGCGCGCTCGGGCTCATCGGCATCGGACTGGCCGGGGAACGCGGCCTGCCGGGCGGCAAGGTCACCTGGGGCCCGGCGGGCCGCGCGGCGCTGGAGCGGGCGCTCGCGGACCGGAGCGCGGGCGGGGCGTAGCCGGGCGCCCGGGAGCGCGGGCGCCGCCCCGGGAAACGGGTCGGCGGCGGCAGGGCGTCTTTGCGCCGCCCACCGTACGACTCAGGACGCATTCGCCCCGATCCGGGCGCGGTAGGAAACGCTCCGCTCCGTGTGGTTCGTCTGCCCAGTGGGACCTGTCGGTTCCCAGGTGTGCACAACGACCTCGTAGAGGAGCAGAGTTGCACCAGAGAAGCAGAGGACGCGGCGCGCTCGCCGCGGCGGCGGCGCTGGCGCTCGCCGCGGGCCCGGCGATCGCCTGGCCGGCGTACGGGGCGCCGGGCCCCGAAGGGACCGTCGTGCCGACCGCGGGGCGGGCGGGGCAGGCGGGGCCGGGCGGGGCGCCGGCGCACACGATCGGACTGCTCACCGGTGACGCGGTGAGCGTGGACGCACGGGGCAGGGTCGTCGGGATCGTCCGGGGCGAGGGCCGTGGACACATCCCCTTCCGCGTGGAGCGCGAGGGCGGTCGCACCCTCGTCGTCCCCGGGGACGCCCGGCAGTTGCTCAGGTCGGGCCGGGTCGACAGCAGGCTGTTCGACGTCGCGGAGCTGCTCGGGGCGCAGGAACAGACACGGCGACAGGCGCAGTGGCCGGGGCAGGAGCAGGGGCAGGCGCGGAGCGCGAAGACCGGTGGCGGGCTGCCGCTGATCGTGGCGTACGGGGCCGCCTCCGCACCCGCCACCGCCGCGCTCAAGAGCGAACTGCGGACGGACGGCGACGTCACCGTGCGCCACGCCTTCCCGAGCATCGGAGCCGAGGCGGTCACGGTCCCCGACGCGTCCGTCGGCGCCGTGTGGAGGGCCCTGACGAAGGCGCCCGCGACCGGCGACGCGGGGCGCTCGGCCGCCCCCGGGCTCGCCAGGGTCTGGCTCGACGGCGTCCGCAGGGCCAGCCTCGACAAGAGCGTCCCGCAGATCGGCGCCCCGGCCGCCTGGGCGAAGGGCTTCGACGGCAAGGGCGTGCGCGTCGCCGTACTCGACACGGGGGTCGAGGAGAACCACCCCGAGCTGAAGGGGCGCCAGGAGGCGGAGCGGAACTTCTCGTCGGCCGCCGACCTCCAGGACCGCAACGGCCACGGCACGCACGTGGCGTCGATCGTGGCCGGTACGGGCGAGGGCTCGAAGGGCACCTACAAGGGCGTCGCGCCCGGCGCCCGCATCCTCGACGGCAAGGTCCTGAACGACAACGGGGTCGGCTCCGACTCGGGGATACTCGCCGGGATCGAGTGGGCGGCCGAGCAGGGGGCCGACATCGTCAACCTCAGCCTGGGCGCCCCCGACACCCCGGACACCGACCCGCTCGAAGCGGTCATCGACCGGCTGTCCGCCGAACGCGGCATCCTCTTCGCGGTGTCCGCCGGAAACTCGGGCGCGCGGCAAGGCGCCATCGCTTCGCCCGGCAGCGCGGACGCCGCGCTCACCGTGGGCGCGGTCGACGGCGCCGACGCGATCGCGGACTTCTCCAGCCGGGGCCCGAGGGTCGGCGGCGGCACGCCGAAGCCCGATCTCACGGCGCCCGGCGTCGACATCACGGCGGCCTCCGCGGCGCCCGGCAGCGTGCTCGCCAGGGAGTTCGGCGAGGGCCCGCCCGGCTACCTCTCCATCTCTGGCACGTCGATGGCGGCCCCGCACGCCGCGGGCGCCGCGGCCCTGCTCAAGCAGCGGCACCCGACGTGGACGCGGCGGGAACTCAAGGCGGCGCTGATCGCGAGCGCGGAGCCCGGCAGGGCGGGCGCGTTCGCCGACGGCGGCGGCCGGGTCGACGTCGCCGCCGCGCTGACGCAGACGGTCGTCGCCGAGCCCACGGCGATCGGCTTCGCGACGCAGGCGTATCCGCACGACGACGACAGGCCCGAGACCAGGAAGCTCACGTACCGCAACCTGGGCACCGCCCCGGTCACCCTCGACCTGAGGGCGACCGGCACGGGCCCCGACGGCGGGCCCGCGCCCGTCGGCATGTTCGCCCTCTCCGCCGAGCGGGTCACCGTCCCCGCGGGCGGCACGGCCGCCGTCGAACTGACGGCGGACACCCGCCCCGGCGGCGCGGTGTTCGGCGCCCACAGCGCGCTCGTCACCGCGACCGGCGGCGGCCACACCGTGCGCACGGCCGCCGCGGTGGTGCGCGAGGCCGAGCTGTACGACCTGAAGGTCGACCACATCGGGGAGGACGGCAAGCCCGCGCCGGACTACTGGCCGGGCGTGTACCGGCTCGGCGGCACGGGCGCGAACCCGGGCACGGGCACGAACCCGGACACGGGCACGAACCCGGGCACGAACCCGGACCCGGGCACGGGCGCGCTCGCGGAGGCGGGAGGCGGCAACCGGGCGGCGTACGCCCCCGACGGCAGCTACACCGTGCGGGTGCCCAAGGGCCTCTACTTCGTCGAATCGCTGATCTTCTCGGCCGACCGGAGCGCCCACGTCGCCGCGCCGCACTTCGAGGTGAAGGGGGACACGTCGATCACCCTCGACGCGCGTACGGCGAGGCCGCTCGACATCACGGGCCCCGATCCGGCGGCGAAGACGGAGTTCGGCTCCACGACCGTGGAACTGGCCTTGCCTGACGGCGACGGATTCATGGTCAGCACGGGTGGCCCGAACCACGCCGACATCCGGTTCGCCCAGCTGGGCCCGGACTTCTCGTCCCCCGGCACGCTGTTCCAGGGGTTCGACGCGGTCGAGACCAACGGCGGCACGGAGTACCGCCACGCCTACGGCGGCGTGACCAAGCGCCTGGCGACCGGCTTCGTCCGGCGTGCCGAGCGGGGCGACTTCGCCGAGGTGAACGTCCGGCTCGGGGCCCAGCTGCCGGGGAAGGCCGGCGGCCTCCTGGCCCACGCCGACCTCGGTGGCGGCGTCCCCCTCGTCACCTTCGCCGACGCCCGTCCCCTGCCCGCCGCACCGAAGGTGTTCCTGACCGCGAACACCCCGTGGCGGCTGGAGGAGATCCAGCGGAACGGGGCCGACGAGCCCGTCGAACTCAGCCACCAGGCGCAGCGGTCGGTCCGCTACCGGGCGGGCGGGACCTACCGGCACGACCTGGGCATCGGGGTCTACGGCCCCGACGCGGGCGAGGGCTACGGGATCGCGCGCCGCGGCGACACGATCGTGCCCTGCACGGACCTGCTCCTCGACGGCGCGGGCAACCGGAGCCTGATGTGGGGCGATTCGGCGCCGGACCTCACCACCACGACCCTGACCAGGAACGGCGTCGCGGTCCCGCCGGACGGCGGACTCCTGAACTGCCTCACCGGCTTCAAGGTGCCCGCAGAGAAGGGGAAGTTCGAGCTGGCCGTGAAGACCTCGCGCACCGCGTCCGCCACCAGGCCCACCGAGGTCTCGGCCACCTGGGGCTTCACGTCGGGCAGTACCGCGTTCGAGTGGCTGCCCTTCTCCGTCGTCCGCTTCGAGCCGAAGCTCGCCCTCGACAGCACGGCCAAGGCCGGCGCCGTCGCCCGGATTCCGGTCGAGGTCAAGGGAACGGCGGCCGGGGGCAACCTCAAGTCGCTCCGGGTCCGCGTGAGTTACGACAACAGGACCTGGCTGCCCGCGCCCGTGGTGAAGGGCGCCGTGTACGTCGTCAACCCGAAGGCCGGGCGGGCGCTCTCGCTGCGCGCCGACCTCGTCGACAAGCGGGGCAACACGCTCAGCCAGACGATACGCAACGCCTACTGGGGCAAGTGACCCGGCCCGGGGGCCCGGTGGACCTCACGGTCCGCCGGGCCCCCGGTGCCGTACGTCCCGCCCGGCGTCGTACCGGCCGCCCGGCGTCCCGCGCGCCCGGGTCAGCCGCAGCTCGCGCGCTCGATGCGGTCGTGGTCGTCGAGCGCGATGTTGAGGCGGTCGTGGACGAGGTCGGTGGTCAGCATGTCCCCGACGTGGTACACGCGCTTGGGTGCGTACGAGGACGGGTGGTCGGCGTACGGCTCGCCCCGGAGCGCCTGGTACTTCGCGGCCTCGGCCTCGCACGCGCACTGCGTGGGCTCCTCGGCCGCGACGGCCGGGACGGTGGTGGTGAGGGCGCCGCACGCCGCGAGGGCGAGCGCGGCGAGGGCGACACGGGAACGCATCATTGCGGAGCACGAGCCTTTCGGTGATTTCACATGACTTCCGGCACTTCGGCCCATCATGCTTGCCCCCGGGCCGTCCCCGGCCGGACGACACCCCGGAGCGCTGCTCCATGCGGGTGTCCCCACGGACGCCCCGGGCTCAGAGCGGCTTGCGGGCCTCGATCAGGAACCGCGTCGTCCGTGCGACGAACGGCCCCTCGCGTTCGATGCGCCCGTGCAACTCCCGCAGCCGCTCCCGGTACTCGTCCACGGTGAAGCCCGGCACCATCCAGATCACCTTGCGCAGGAAGTAGATCACCGCGCCGACGTCGAAGAACTCGGTGCGCAGGGACTCCGCGCGCAGGTCGACGACGTCGAGACCGGCCTCGGTGGCGGCGCGCCGGGCGTCGTCGGGGTGCCGCGCGCGGCGCACTTCCTCCGGCTGCGGGCCCAGGAAGTACTCGACGAGCTCGAAGACGCTGGCCGGGCCGACCTGTTGGGAGAGGTAGGTGCCGCCGGGCCGGAGCACCCTGGCGATCTCCGCCCACCACACCGTCACCGGATGGCGGCTGGTCACGAGGTCGAACGCCGCGTCGCCGAACGGCAGCGGCGGCTCGTCGGGATCGGCGACCACCACGGTGCCCAGCGGGTGCAGCAGCCGCGTGGCCCTGGCGACGTTCGGCGGCCACGACTCCGTCGCCACGGTCAGCGGGGGCAGCTTCGGCGCCCCGGCCAGCACCTCGCCGCCGCCCGTCTGCACGTCCAGCGCGGCCGACGCCAGCGCCAGCCGCTCGCCCATCAGCCGCTGGTAGCCCCAGGAGGGGCGCTGCTCGGTGGCCCGCCCCGCCAGCCAGGAGAAGTCCCAGCCCGCGACCGGAACGGTCTCCGCCTCCGTGACCAGCTCTTCGAACGTGCGCGCCATGGAGCCATCCTCGCAGTTCGGCACGGAGAGCCGCGACCGGACGGCAGGGCGCAGGCGGCGACGGGGCAGGCGGCGACAGGTCAGGATTCGAGAAGCGCGGTCCGACGCGCGGGACCTAGCATGATCGTCATGGACATCACCATTCACACGAGCGCCCTTCCCCACGACGACCCGGACGCGTCGCTGGTGTTCTACCGGGACGTGCTCGGCTTCGAGGTCCGCAGCGACGTCGGCCAGGGCAGGATGCGCTGGATCACGGTCGGCCCCGTCGGCCAGCCCGGCACCTCCATCCTCCTCGCACCGCCCGCAGCCGACCCCGGCATCACCGAGGACGAGCGCCGCACCATCGCCGAGATGATGGCCAAGGGCACGTACGGATGGATCCTGCTGGCCACCCCGGACCTCGACGGCGTCTTCGAACGGGTCCAGGCCACCGAGGCGGAAGTCGTCCAGGAACCGACGCAGCAGCCGTACGGGGTCCGCGACTGCGCCTTCCGCGACCCGGCGGGGAACATGGTCCGCATCCAGGAAGTCCGCTGAACCGAGAGGCCGTTGAGCCGAGGAGGGGGAATTTCGTCATGTGCCGTCCCGGATGGGCGCGCGCCCGCGCCGAGGCCCAGCGCCTGAGCGACCTCGCAGGACTGCGCCGCGTCCGCGACCGGATCGACCGCGAGTACGCGCGACCGCTGGACGTGGAGGAACTCGCCCGGGGCGCGAACATGGCCCCCGGGCACCTCAGCCGAGCGTTCCGGCTCGCGTACGGCAAGTCGCCGTACGCCTACGTGACGGCGCGCCGCGTCGAACACGCCGCCGCGCTGCTGCGCAGCGGCGACCTCGGAACGGAGGAGGTCCGGCGCGCGGTCGGCTGCCCGACGCCGGGCATCTTCGTCACCCGCTTCACCGCCCTGACCGGCGCTCCGCCGCGTGCCCGCCAGGGCCTGTCCGGTACCGGCGACGACACCGATCAGTTTCGGAGAAGCGCTGGTCACCGGGGCCCAACTAGCGTGAGGGACATGGAGAACAACGCGTTCAACGCCCCCGCGACCATCACCCTCGACGTGGCCGACACCGCGGCCGCCCAGCGGTTCTACAGCACCGCCTTCGGGCTCGACGCCGCACAGCTGCGGCTGCGGGCCTCGCAGGAGCCGTCGACCGGCTTCCGCGGGTACACGCTGTCGCTCACGGTGGCCCAGCCCGCCGACGTGCACGCGCTCGTCGGCGCCGCGCTCGAAGCGGGCGCCACCTCGCTGAAGCCCGTCACCAAGTCCATGTGGGGCTACGGCGGTGTCGTACGGGCACCGGACGGGGCCATCTGGAAGATCGCCACCTCGGCGAAGAAGGACACCGGGCCCGCCACGCGCGCCATCGACTCGGTCGTCCTCCTGCTGGGCGTCGCGGACGTCGCCGCGAGCAGGCGGTTCTACACCGGGCAGGGCCTGAAGGTGGCGAAGACCTTCGGCCGCGTGTACACGGAGTTCGAGGCGGGGGACGGCCCCGTCAAGCTCGCGCTGTACCGGCGCCGCGCCCTCGCCAAGGACGCGGGCGTCCCGCCCGAGGGGACCGGGTCGCACCGGATCACGATCGGCGGCGCCGAGCCCTTCACCGACCCGGACGGGTTCGCCTGGGAGGCCGCGCCCCTGGCCGCCGCGGCCTGACGCGTCGTCCCGCGGAGTCCTCGCACGGAGTTCTCGCACGGAGATCTTCACGGAGCCCTTCCGCAGGGGAGGAGGGCTCCGCACGCCTGGGACACCGCACACGAGCAGAGCATCCGCACACGAGCAGAGCATCCGCACACGAGCAGAGCGTCAGCACACGAGCAGGGCGCCCGCACGACGAACCGGGGAGACAGCATGACGGACGCGCCGCCGCGCGGGATCGAGGAGCGACTGCGGGACACCCGCGCGAGGCTGGAGAACGACGTCGACCTCTGGGTCGCGACGTCGAGCGCCACCGAAGGCGCGCACCTCGTCCCGCTCTCCTACCTCTGGGACGGGACCACGATCCTCGTCTCGACGCCCCGCACCTCGATCACCGGCCGCAACCTGCTGGCGGACGGCCGGGTGCGCCTCAGCTTCGGGCCGACGCGCGACGTCGTCCTCGTGGACGGCACCGCGGAGCCGGTCGACGTGGGGCAACTGGGCGACGGCGCGGCCGCGTTCGCGGCCAGGACCGGCTTCGATCCGCGTGAACTCGGCGGGCGCTACCAGTACTTCCGGATCCGCCCGCGGCGCGTCCAGGCGTGGCGGGAGGCGAACGAGCTGACGGGCCGCGACCTCATGCGGGACGGCGAGTGGCTCGGCTGAGCCGCGCCGGGAACGTATCGTGACGGGGCACCCGCACCACAGGCCCGAGAGGCAGCAGCACACGTGACGGACACCCCCGGCCGGACGCCCCTGAGCGAGCGGGCGCGCGACGCGGTCCGCGAGCGCATCGCCACCGGCCGCTACCCGCAGGGCTCCCGGCTGATCGAGCGCGAGGTCGCCGAGGAACTGGCCATGTCCCGCGTGCCCGTGCGCGAGGCGCTGCGCGCGCTCGCGGCCGACGGCCTCCTGGAGATGCTGCCGCACAGCGGCGCGCGGGTGCGACGCCTGGCGCGCGCCGACGTGGAGCACCTGTACGAGGTGTGGGAACCCCTCGCCGTACAGGCGTCGCGGCTCGCGGCCGACCGGGTCGCGGCGTGCGCGCCGGACGAGCCCGAGGGCCTGTCGCGGCTGCGGGCCGCGCTCGCGCGCGCCGACGAGGCGGCCGCGCGGGGGGACGCGGAGGCGGAGGCGAGCGCCAACTCCGAGTTCCACGACGAGGTCGTGGCCCTCGGCGGCAATCCGCTCCTGGCACGCACGATGGACCAGCTCAACTGGCAGCTGCGGCTGCTGTTCGGGCTGAACGCCGAGCCGGCGCAGATGCGCGAGCAGCACCGCAGGATGTACGCCGACGTCGCGGCGGGCGACGCGGACACGGCGGGCGCGGCGACGCTGATCCACGTACGGGACAGCAGGGCGGCGGCGCTGCGGTCGCTGGCGGCCCGGCGGACCGACTAGCACCCGCGCCGCCGCCGGGACCCCGCCCCGCTCCACCGCCACGCGCCAGAGAACCGCCCGCCATGCGTGCGAGAGCCGCCCGTCACGCGTCAGAGAACCGCCCGCCACGCGTCCGGGAACCGTCCGTCACGCGCCGACGAGCCGCCCGTCCCGCGCGACGACCCGACCCGCCCGTACGACCAGGTCGCGCCGCGGCATGTCGACGACGACCTGGGCCAGGCACTCGGCGTCCACCAGCAGGAAGTCCGCGGGCGCGCCGGGGGAGAAGTCGGCGGGCGGGAGACCGAGCAGCGCCGCGCCGTCGTGGGCCGCCGTCAGGTAGCAGTCCTCCAGCTCCTCGTCGAGGCGGGCGTTCAGGCAGAAGCCGAGCAGATGGGCGCGGTGGAGCATGTCGGCGTTGCCGTACGGGCTCCACGCGTCGCGCACGCCGTCCGAGCCGATGCCGACGCGCACCCCGTGCCGCCGCAGCCGCGCGAGGGGGAGTACGCGGGTGGTGTCGGGCGCGACCGTCGTCAGGGACACCCCGGCCTCCCCGAGTTCGTCGGCGATCCTGTCGAATTCGGCGCCCTCGGTGCCGGGCACGCAGAACGCGTGGCTGACCGTCACCCGGCCGCCCATGTCCAGCGCCCGGGTGCGCGCGACGATCTCCCTGAGCGGCGCGAGCCCCCGCTCGCCCTGGTCGTGGAGGTGGACGTCGACGCCGACCCGGTGCCGCTCCGCGATGCCGAAGACGGTGTCGAGCTGGCTCGTCGGGTCGTCGGACGCGCTGTCGAAGCCCATCGGGTCGATGCCGCCGACGAAGTCGATCAGCCCGGTCCGCGCCGCCTCCTCCAGCAGCTCCGCCGTGCCCGGCGCGCGCCGCACGCCGTGCTGCGGGAAGGCGACGACCTGGACGTCGGCCACGCCCGCCAGGCTCTTGCCCGCGGCCCGTACGCCCTCCAGGCCCTCCAGGCCGTACGCGGGGGCCACGTCGACCTGGGCGCGCACACCGCGCGTGCCGAGCGCCGCCGCGTGCGAGAGCAGCCGCAGGGCCCGCTCGGCGACCGGGGTCGGCAGGCTCCGGTTCAGCTCGACGTCCTGCGCCACGTAATCGGCGATGCCGCCGGGCGCGGGCCGCCGCGAGTGCCAGGCCTCGCCCCAGGAGGTCTTGTCGGGGTGGATGTGCGCGTCCACGAGGGTGGGCAGCGCGAGCCTGCCCCCGCAGTCCACGCTCTCCACGTCGGCCGCCGCGTGCGCCGCGGCGGCCGGATCGCGCGCGATCACCCCGTCGACGACGACCAGGTCGACGGGAGCGCCGCCCAGGGGGCGGACGTGGCGGAAGACGGTGGTGCGGGGCGCGGCGGGTGTCGACGGGTCCTGACGGTTCATGCGGGCGGTCTCCTCCTGGGCTCTCGAACGACTCCTAGAGTCGTATACCAAAACTTGATCGAGTGGGGAATTTTCGCAGCCATTATTCACCCGGATCTTCTGTTGGTATACAAAGAGCCCTTCTGGGGGAGTGGTGCGCCGGTCCCGCGTCACCCGAATGCGCCGTACGCATGCCGAAGCCGCGCAGTCGTAGATAGATGGGCGACAAAGCTCCATACGACCAGGCGGAGGTGCTCCGTGCCGCACGACATCCATCCTTCGGCCCCGGCCCCGGGCGGTGCCTCCCCGGCCGGGGGCAGCCGCTGGGCGATGCTCGCCGTGCTCTGCTCCAGCCTGCTGCTGGTCGCCATGGACGCCACGATCCTCAACGTCGCCCTGCCGTCCCTCATCGACGACATGCGCCCCAGCTCCCTGGCACAGCTCTGGATCATCGACGTCTACGGCCTCGTCCTGGGCGGCCTGCTCGTCGCGACCGGCGCCGTCAGCGACCGCTACGGGCGCAAGCGCCTGTTCGTGGCCGGTTTCCTGCTCTTCGGCGTCGCGTCCGTGGTGGCCGCGACCGCGGGGACGCCGGGACAGCTGATCGCCGGGCGGGTGCTCCTGGGCATCGGCGGGGCCATGGTGATGCCCAGCACGCTCTCCCTCATCAGGAACATCTTCGAGGACCCGAGGGAACGCACCCTGGCCATCGGCATCTGGGCCGCGGTCGCCGGGGCGGGCGCCGCGGTCGGGCCGCTGGTCGGCGGCGCGCTCGTCGGGGCGCACGGCTGGTCGGCCGCCTTCTGGGTCAACGTCCCCGTCGTCCTCGTCACGGTCGTCGCCGCCGTCCGGATGCTCCCCGAGTTCAAGGACGCGGGACACGGCCCACTGGACTGGCCGAGCGCCGTGCTCTCCGTCGTCGGCGTCGTGGCCCTCGCCTGGGGCATCAAGCACGTGGCCAAGGGCAGCCTCGCCGCGTCCGACGTGCTGGTCCTCCTCCTGGGCGTCGTCGTGCTCGCCCTCTTCGCCCGGCGCCAGCTCGCCCTCCCCGATCCGCTCCTGGACGTCAGGCTCTTCGCGAAGCGCGCGTTCACCGCCGCCGCGCTGTCGACCCTCATGGCCATGCTCGCCATCGGCGCCGCCCTGTTCCTGATCTCCCTGTGGCTCCAGTACGTGCACGGCTACTCGCCCTTCGAAGCGGGGCTGCGCACCCTGCCCGCCGCGCTCGCCACCCTCGCGGGATCGCTGCTCGCCCCGCGCCTGATGGAGCGCGTCGGGGTGCGCGCCGTGATGGCGCTCGGACTCACCGGGCTGCTCACGGGCTTCCTGGTCCTCGCGCTGTCCCCGGAGCCGACCGGCTATCCGTACGTGGCCGTGGTCCTCGTCTCCCTCGGGTTCGGCGACGGGCTGGCCATCACCGCGTCCGCCGCCACCCTGGTCTCCGCCGTCCCGGCCGAACGCGCCGGCCAGGCGGGCGCGGTCTCCGAGACCAGCTACGAACTCGGCGTCGGCCTGGGCGTGGCCATGCTCGGCTCCCTCCACGGCGCGGCCTACGCGAGCCGCATGGCGGGCGCGCCCGACCTCGCCCGCGACTCGATCGGCGGCGCCCACGAGGCGGCAGGGGAACTCGGCGGAGTCCGGGGCGAACAGCTCATGGACCGGGCCAGGGGCGCCTTCGACGGCGCGCTCACCACGACGGCGTACGTCTCGGTGGGCATCGTCGCCGTCGTGACGGTGCTGGTCGTGGCCCTGGTCCCGCGCGGCTTCAAGGCGGGCTCGGCGCACTGACGTCCACGGGACGCGCAAGGGCCGGGGAGGCCCCGTACCACTGGGACCTCCCCGGCCTTTTGCCTGCCGCGGACCGCTTGACGCGTTCCGCGTGTCGCGGTTCTCGCTACTTCTTCTTGGGTTCCTCACCCCTCTTGTTGGTGCGGACGACCTTCACTCCGCGGTCGGCGTTCTTCGCGGTCACGGCGTGCGGGCCGCTCACCGGGTTGCGCGGCAGCACGTAGCCCTCGGGCACGCCGGTCTCGCGCAGGTAGTACGAGCCGAGCGGCAGCTTCTGGTACGTGCAGGTGCCCCGGCTGTTGGTCGCGCAACCGGGCCCCGTGCGACGGTCGGGCTTGCTGCCCGAGGTCTGGAGGCCCTTGCGGCCGTTGGTCTCCTGCCACAGCTCGAAGACCGCGCCGGGCAGCGGCCTGCCCGTCTTCGCGTCCTTCTTGACCAGGGTGATCCTGCCGAGCTTCGGCCGCGGCGGGACCGCCTGGTTGGCGACGGTGACCGTGACGCCCGCCTCGGCGTTCGCCCGGGTCACCTCCAGCGGCCCGAAGACGTTCGGCTTGGGCAGCGCGTACCCGGCCGGGGCCTTGGTCTCCTGCCAGTAGTACGTGCCGAGCACCAGGCCGTCGCGGGAGCAGACGCCCTTGCTGTCGGTGGTGCAGGCCGCGCCGACCTTGGCGTCCGGGGTGCCCGAGGTCTGGAGACCGTCCTTGCCGTTGGTCTCGTGCCAGAGCTGGAAGACGCCGCCGGGCAGCGCCTTCGCCGTCTTGGCGTCGACCTTCAGGACCCGTGCCTTTCCGGTCACCTGCTGGGGCATCGGCTGGTCCTCGACGGTGACCGTGACGCCCGCCTCGGCGTTCGCCCGGGTCACTTCCAGCGGGCCGAAGACCGCGGGGTCGGGCAGCGTGTACCCGGCGGGGGCCTTGGTCTCCTGCCAGTAGTACGTGCCCAGTTCGAGGTCGTCGCGGGTGCAGGTGCCCTTGCTGTCGGTGGTGCAGACTGCGCCCACCTCGGTGTCGGCCGTGCCCTCGGTCTGGAGGCCGTCCTCGCCGTTGGTCTCGTGCCAGAGCTGGAAGCCGGCGCCCGACAGCGTTTCCTTCGTCTGGGCGTCGACCTTCACCACGCTCGCCCTGCCCTTCACGGGGACGGGCACCGGCTGGTCCTCGACGGTGATCTGCACGCCGTCGGCCGCGTTGTCCGCGGTCAGTTGCAGCGGCCCGAAGACCGCGGGGTCGGGCAGCGTGTATCCGGCGGGGGCCTTGGTCTCCTGCCAGTAGTACGAGCCCAGCGGCTGCTCGGCGACCTTCGCCAGGCCGTCGGCCCCGCTGGTGACCTCGTCGCCGACCTTCGTGTCCGGGGTGTCCCCGTCGGTCTGGAGGCCGTCGGTGCCGTTGGTCTCGCGCCAGAGCTGGAACTCGGCGCCGGCCAGCGGCTCCCCGGTGTCCGCGTCGGTCTTCAGGACCCGCACCTCGCCCTCGGGCTGCATGAACCCGAAGTCGAAGGTGTGGTCGTTGTGCCCGGCGGCGCCGGTGGTGAGGGAGTGCTCGGGGTACGTGCCGCCCGACGGCACCTTGCCGTCGCTGTCGACGGAGTCGTTGTCACCCTCGTCGTTCTGGGTGACGACCCACTCGTGGAGCGGGCCGCCCTCGGCGTAGTCCGCCGGGTTGTCGATCTTGACGACGTACTTCGTGTTCGGCTTCAGGCCGTCCTTGACGCTGTCGAAGTAGTACTCGCCGCGGTCCGTGGTCGTCGTGGTGGCGACCAGGGTGCCGTTCTCGTCGTAGAGGTTGACCGTCGCGCCCGGCACGGGCTTCTCGTCCGGGCCCTGGACGCCGTCCTTGTCGCTGTCGTACCAGACGCGGTTGCCGATCTGGATCGGCGCCTCGTCGCAGAGGAGCGTGAGGTCGCCGAGCGTGTTGGCCTTGCCGAACGAGCCGGTGCCGCCGTCGATCTCGTAGTCGCCCGAGCCCTCACCCGTGAGGTTGTTGAACTTCCGGGTGCCGCCGCTGAAGATCGTCAGCGGGTCCACGATGACCGCGGCGGTGTCGGTGAAGCGCGGCGCGAAGGCGAGACCGCCCATGACGGACTCGGCGTGCTGGCCCATCACGGAGTCTGCGGGGTAGTACTCCGGCACGTCGTCCTGCTGGGGCGGCTGGCTGCCGTTGACGAAGTGGCTCGGGCACGCGGGGGACTCGCTGTCCCACACCCAGCCGCCTTCGGTCTTGCACACGCGGGTGATGTCGCCCATCGCGGGGAACAGCGACCGGGTGGCGGTGTCCGTGCTGCCCTCGGGTGCCAGGGCCTCGTGGCCCGCCTGGTCGCCGAGGCGGTCGCGGAAGCCGAGCACCATCGACCCGTCGCGGTCGAAGACGATGTCGGAGAGCATCGGTCCGGGGAAGTTCGCCTGGACGAACCAGCCGTAGGGGTCCCAGGTCTTGAGCCAGGGCTCCCAGTGGGTGTCGCCCTTGACCGACGAGTAGCCCATGCCGCGCTCGTAGGCCAGGTTGTTGCTGACCACGGTGGAGAAGGAGGTGCCCTCCAGCTTCAGCACGTACGCCCGCAGGTCCTCGCGCTTCTGCGTGGACTCGGCGCTGCACGTGCCGCCGACGTAGATCGCGCCGTCGTGGATGCCCAGGCCGTAGGGCCGCCAGTCGTCCGCGCCCGAGGGGCAGCCGGGGTCGGGGATCGGGATGGTCTGCTTGATCGGGGCGGGCGAGGCCGCGGTGGTGTCGTACGCGTAGAGGGACTTGGCCTTGAGGCCGACCGCGTACAGGGTCTTGCCGTCCTCGGAGATGTCGAGGTCGCCCAGGCCCTCCTTGCCCACCGCGTCGTTGATCTCCATGCTGTCGCGCTTCAGGTCCGCGGCGTGCACGGCGTCACCGGCGTCAGGGACGGTGGTGAACAGCGACGTCTGCTTGGTCTTGCGGTCCACGACGTAGATGCCGCCGGGACCGGCCGGGCCGTAGGGGATGAGGCGCTTGGTGAGCGCGCCGACGAACAGCTGGTCGGTGTCCCGCTTGTGCGCCAGGCCGTACGCGGAGCCGATCTTTTCGAACGTCGCCTCGTCGTTGGGCTTCTCCTCCTGGCCCGTACGGTCGTACGGCCACGAGACCAGCGCCTTCGTGCCGACCGTGCCCACCGCGTCCTGCCGGGAGCAGGGAGTGGCCAGGTCGGGGTTGGCGTCGCAGTAGTCGGCCGGGTTGTGCACGCCCGTCAGGACCTCGGCGTCCTGGCCGCCCGAGACGTCCACGAACTCCACCAGCGAGGACAGGGACGGCGCGGGGCCGCCCGCCATCGCGGGCTGGAGGTAGGTCCGGTCGGCCGGGATGGCGGCCTCGACCCGGTAGCGGCCACCGCTCAGCCCCAGCGCCGCCGGGTCGAAGACGGCCTTGCCGTCGGACCCCGTGGGTACGGTGGCCGACTTGCCCGACGCGTCGGTGATGGTGACGGGAATGCCGCGCTCGCCGACCTCCAGGGCCGGGGTCCAGCTCCCGTCGGAGTCCACGTCGCGCACGACGGTGACGGTGACCGAGCCGTCCGCCCTGGCGGCGGGAGCGTTCGGCAGGGCGGCGCCGACCAGGGAAGGAGTGACGAGTAGGAGGGCGGCGGCCGCCGCCCAGCGCGAGCTGCGCCTCGGGCCTGGACCGGGTGGGTGCTTCATGTGGGGGGAAGCCCTTCTCGGGGGAACAAATCTGACAAATCACATAATTGCCATAAATGGATGACGGTTAACGGCTCTGTGCTCTGTTCGCGGACAGCCCACTCGATCGCCCGTCCGTGTGTAGAGGGCCGGTATTCCTGGCCGTACGCGCCCCCGGGCCACCCCTCGTGAGCGGTGGACGGTCAGGGACGCCCCCACGCGTCCGTTCGGGCGAGGACGGACGGATGACCTTCGCCCTCCGCGCCCGCCCCCGCCCCCGCCCCCTCCCGGTCCTGGCACTGGACCGACCCCGGCCGCTCGGTCCCGGGTCAGGGCTGCCGGATCGCGGTGACGTCGAACTCCAGCGTCACCTTCGGGCTCAGCAGGAGCGAGGTCAGGGCGTTCCAGTTCACGCCCCACTCCCCGCGATCGACGGTGACGCCGCCCCGGAACGCGACCCGGTGGCCGCCGTGCGGCTCGCTCCCCGCCCCGGTCAGCTCCAGGTCGAACGTGACCGGCCTGGTCGTGCCGCGGATGGTCAGATCGCCGGTGACCCGGAAACGGGACCCGTCCAATCGCGTCACCTCCGCCGAGGCGAAGGTGAGCGAAGGATGGCCGGCCGCGTCCAGGAACGTGCCGCACAGCTGCTCGTCGCGCTGCCGGTTGCCGGTCCTGATGCTCGCGGCCCGGATCACGAGCCAGGCACTGGACCGTGCGGGCCGGTCGCCGTCGAGGCGCGCGCCGCCCTCGAACTCCTCGAAGTGCCCGCGCACCCGGGAACCCAGCGTGTGCCGGGCGACGAACCCGACGCGGGTGCGGGCGGTGTCGAGGACGTAGTCGCCGGTCAGTTCGCCGAGTTCGATGGTGGTCGACATGGCTGGATGCTCCTCAGGACGAGAAAGACGAAAAGGTGGGGAGGGGCGGGCGCTCGGTCAGCCGAACTGTCCCGGCCGGTAGTCGCCCGCCGGGCGCCGGGTCATCACGTTCAGCCGGTTGAGGGCGTTGATGACCGAGACCAGCGAGACCAGGGCGCCCAGCTGCTCCTCGTCGTAGTGCTCGGCGGCGTTCGCCCAGACCTCGTCGGGGACGCCGCCCGCCGCGTCGGCGATCCGGGTGCCCTGCTCGGAGAGCTCCAGCGCGGCCCGCTCGGCGTCGGTGAAGACGGTGGCCTCGCGCCAGGCGGCCACCAGGTGGAGCCGCTGCGGGCTCTCCCCGGCGTGCTCGGCGTCCTTGGTGTGCATGTCGACGCAGTAGCCGCAGCCGTTGACCTGGCTGGCGCGGAGCACCACCAACTGCTGGGTCGCGGGCGGCAGCGCCGACCCGGCGGCCTCCCGGCCGGCCGCGACGAGGTGCTTCAGCACCTTCGCCGTGCCCGGGTTGGTCAGGAAGTCGAAGCGGGGTTCCATGGGGCTCTCCATTCGTGACGGCTGTTCGCGGGACCGGTTTCGCCGTCCCGGCAGTACGACGAGGCAGCCCCGCGGAACGTGAGGCGGCACGGTGACCTCACATTCCGCGGGGCTGCCTCGTCGTACGGATGGAGAAGGCACCGGCCGAGGGAGCGGCGACACCATGAAGACCACGCCAGAGCGGGACGGGCGGGAAGCACGGGGCGAGCGGGACGGGCGGGAGGGCGACGGGCCCGACGCCGGGCTGAGCGCGATCGTCGGCGAGCGGCGCAAGCTGATCAACCTCGCCTACCGGCTCCTCGGTTCGCTCGCCGACGCCGAGGACGCCGTCCAGGAGACGTACGCCCGCTGGTACGCCATGTCACCGCGGCAGCAGGGGGCCATCGCGTCCCCCGGCGCCTGGCTCACGAAGGTCGCGGGCCGGATCTGCCTCGACCAGCTCGGCTCGGCGCGCGCCAGAAGGGAGCGCTACGTGGGCGAGTGGATACCCGAGCCGCTGCCCGACCGTACGGAGTGGGGCGGCGGGCGGTCCGAAGGGCCGACGGCGGACCCGGCCGACCGGGTCACGCTCGACGAGTCGGTCAGCATGGCGTTCCTCGTCGTGCTGGACGCGATGACCCCGGCCGAACGCGTCGCATTCGTCCTCCACGACGTCTTCCGCTACCCCTTCGCCGAAGTCGCCGAGATCGTCGGCCGGTCGCCCGCGGCCTGCCGTCAGCTGGCCTCGTCGGCGCGCCGCCGCATCGGCGCGGCGCGCGGGCCCGCGACCACGAAGGCCCGGCGGGCCGACCTCGTCAGGGGGTTCAAACGGGCCTGGGAGGCCAAGGACATCGATGCCCTCGTCGGGCTGCTCGACCCCGACGCCACGGGCCGCGCCGACGGCGGCGGCGTGGCCGACGCGGCGTTCCGCCCCATCGGCGGCGGCGAGCAGATCGCCCGCTACCTGATCGCGGCCACCAGCGCGGCGACGGGCCAGACGGTCCTGGAGCGCACGGTCAACGGCCAGCCGGGCCTGGTCGTCCAGGAGGACGGCGTCACCACGTCGGTGCTCGCGTTCGACTTCGCGGGCGACCGGATCAAGACCCTGTGGGCCGTACGGAACCCGGAGAAGCTGCGGCACTGGACGGCGGACTGACGGACGGCGAACCGCGCGGGACCCGTACGGGAGCAGGACACACCCGGCGGGCCCGCACGGGAGGCGCGCACCCGGCGGGGCCCGTACGCACGCGTACGGGCCCCGCCGGGCGACCGCCCCGCGATCAGCCGACGCGCGCGCCGAACCAGCGCGGCAGCACGGCCGTCAGCCCGGCCTGGTCCTCGCCGACCCACGCCACGTGCCCGTCGGGCCGCAGCAGCACCGCCGGTACGTCCAACTCCTCGCTGACGTCCACGACGTGGTCGACCCGGTCGGCCCAGCCGTCGACCGAGAGACGGCCCGTCTGGTCGAGCAGCAGCCCGCGCCCGCCGCGCATCAGCTCGTACAGCCGTCCCCGCTTCAGGGGGACGTCCCGCAGCCGCCTGCCGAGCAGCTCGTGGCCCCCGCCGAAGTCGTAGCGCACCCCGACCGCGGTGATCTTCTCGATCAGGTACCGGTTGACCTCTTCGAAGTCCATCAGCTCGGTCAGCAGCCGGCGCACGGACTGCGGCCCCGGCTCGGTGGACATCAGCTGCATCTGCGCGCGCGTGTTGTCCAGCACGTCGGCGGCCACCGGGTGCCGCTCGCCCTCGTAGCTGTCCAGCAGGTCGTCCGGCGCCCAGCCCGCCACCTCGGCGGCCAGCTTCCAGCCGAGGTTGAACGCGTCCTGGATGCCGAGGTTGAGCCCCTGCCCACCGGTCGGCGGGTGGACGTGCGCCGCGTCTCCCGCCAGCAGCACCCGCCCCACGCGGTAGCGCTCGGCCTGCCGGGTGGCGTCGCCGAAGCGGGAGAGCCAGCGCGGCGAGTGCACCCCGAAGTCGGTGCCCGACACGGCGACCAGCTGCCGCTTCAACTCCTCCAGGGTCGGCGGGACCGTACGGTCCTCCGCCACCCCGTCGGCGGGCGCGACGACCCGGAAGTAGCCCTCGCCCAGCGGCATGGCGCCGAACCGCTTCTGGGTCTTGCGGACCTCGGCCGTGACCGCCGCCAGCTCCTCCTGGGTCGCCGTCAGCCGCACCTCGCCCAGCAGCGTCTCCACCCGCGTGGGCTCGCCGGGGAAGCCGACGCCGAGCAGCTTGCGCACCGTGCTGCGGCCGCCGTCGCTGCCGACGAGGTAGCGCGAGCGCAGCCGCGTGCCGTCCGCCAGCTCGGCGGTCACGCCCTCGGCGTCCTGGCTCAGCCCGACCAGCTCGCTGCCGCGCCGGATCTCGACGCCGAGGCCGGTGGCGTACTCGGTGAGCAGGCGCTCGGTGACGGTCTGCGGAATGCCGAGCACGTAACCGTGCGCGGTGTCCATCCGCGTCGGCCACGGCTTGTCGATCCCGGCGAAGAAGCCGCCGACCTCGTACCGCGTGCCGAGCTCCAGGAAGCGCTCCAACAGACCGCGCTGGTCCATCAGTTCGAGGCTGCGCACATGCAGGCCGAGTGCGCGGACGACCCCGGTCGGCGCCGCGTCCTTGTCCAGCACGAGTGCGTGGACGCCGCGCAGCCGCAATTCGGCGGCCAGCATCACGCCGGTGGGTCCGCCGCCGACCACGATCACGTCAATCATCAAAGCCCCTGTCAATTGGATTGAGCCGGGACCCGAACCGAACGGGTTCGGGCCCAGGCCGATGATTTTGCGTCACGCGGGGGGCCTTGCCGCAAGGCCCCCCGTGAGCTATAAGTTGAAAGTGGAAAGGAGTGCGTACTCCTCCTTGCTCCGCTTTTTCCGAAGGACAGTTCCTTCTGAGGGACCTCCGGCCCGTCGGCCACTGCATCGAAGGATCTACCCGCGGCTCGCCCCTGCGCAGGACGCGACCGGGCGCGGCGGCCGGAACAGTGGAGAGCGATCCAGGTTTCCCGACGGCACCGCCCCGGAAGGTTCCCATGCGCTTCTCCACCGCACTTCCCCCAGGCCGCCGCCCGGCGCTGCGCGCCATGGCCATCGGCATCTGCTGCGCCGCGGTGGCGGCCACCGCACCGACCCCGGCCGGGGCGGACGCGACCCCGGCCCCGACCCCCGCACCCGGCATCAGGGCACCGCTCGGCACGGTGTTCCTGCCCAACCTCGACGACGACTCACGGCGCTGCACGCTGCGCCCCGGAGACCTCGACCGGCTGGACGTGAAGGTGGACGAACGCCTCGCCGCCTGCCACGACGCCGCGGACGCCGTCGTCAACGGCCCCGAGGACGCCGAGGACCTCACGCCGCTGCGGGTGCCGCCCATGGCGGTGGGGCGCGGGGCCGAAGGCAGGCTCACGCTGCCCGCCGCGCAGCGGCCGTACGTACGGATCTTCGTCCGGGACGGCAGCCGGTACGTACCGCTCGGCTCCGACGGGACGCTGACCGCGCGCCAACTGCGCCACGGAGTGAGCCTCGCCGTCGAGGGGCGGGACGTCGTCCGCGACCGCGCCCGCTGGGACGGCCGCGTCACCCTGACCCTCGCCGTCACGGACCGGGGCCGCACCGGCAGCACCCGGCTCGGCATGAGCGTCGCCCCCGTCCTCCTCCAGCACGACCTCCAGCGCGCCCGGCACGTCTTCGCCGCCGCCCCGGGAAAGGGGCCTGGGCAGCCCGCCGAAGTGCCGATCGCCACCCGGGTGCCCGGCCGGTGGGCGGAGTTCGCCGGGTCGCTGCGCGCCGCGACCCGCGCGGCCGGGCTGCCGGACCGCGCACTGACCTTCCAGCCGGGCGGCGCCCGGTGGTGGAAGGACGTCTGGCGGCAGGACATCGCCGAGCCCGGCTACGTCACCAGGCCGGGACCCGGCGGGCCGCGGACGATGCGGATCCTGCTGCGCTCGCCGAACTACTGGAAGTCGCCCGACGGCAGGAGCGCGAGCCTGCGGCGCGCGGGCCGGCTCCTCTTCAAGGACCTGCGCGGACCGGGCGTGGGCGTCGTCCAGCAGTACACGACCGACCGCGCGGGCGAGAACGTCGACGAGCTGCTCAACTACACCGGGAACATCGAATCGCTGCCCCCGTACGCGGGCTATCCCAAGGGCCGTGTGGTGTACGGGAGTTCGGCGGACCGCCGCCCCGACCCCTCGTTCGTGCGGATGCTGCGCGACCAGGGCGAGCAGCCGCCCGTGGTGCTCGACACCTCGTGGCTGCTGGTCGGGCACGCCGACGAGACCGTGCACGTCGTGCGCGCCGACAACGCGCGCGGCTGGACCCTCGCCGTCTCCGACCCCCGCCTCGCGATCGGACTGCTGGAGAAGGCCCGGCGGGCGGGGGAGGGCGGGCAGCGGCTGTTCGCCGACACCGATGCGGAGGACAAGCCCACCGTCGACCAGTTCCTGCGCCACGAGGAGGCCAGGGGCGACAACGAGGACGCGGCGCGCCGCGTGGACGAGCAGGTGCGGGTGCTGCTGCGGGCGACCGGGCTGAAGGCGGCGGAGCTGGTACGGCTGCCGGTGCTCTACTTCCGGGTGGACGACACGCCGGGCTCGAAGGGCGGCCACGTGGCCTTCTCCCCGGCCCTGGCCAACGGCCTCTCGCTGACGGCCGCCGACTTCGCGGCCCCCGCGCCGCACGGCCCCAGGCTCGCCGGGCGCGACCTGTTCCGCACGGAGGCCGAGCGGCGGCTCGCGGCGAACGGCGTGCGGGTGCACTGGGTGGAGAACTTCTCCTGGGCCCACCTGGGCGGCGGAGAGGTGCACTGCGCGACGAACGCGCTGCGCGAGATCGGGTAGCGGGCGACGGGGAAGGGGCCCGGCCGGAGTGCGACGCACCCCGACCGGGCCCCTTCCCCGTCCGACGGATCAGGCCAGGTCGAACCTGTCCAGTTCCATCACCTTGGTCCACGCCGCGACGAAGTCGCGCACGAACTTCTCCTTCGCGTCGTCGCTCGCGTACACCTCGGCGAGCGCCCGCAGCTCGGAGTTCGAGCCGAACACCAGGTCGGCCCGGGTGCCGGTCCACTTGACCGCGCCCGAGTCGTCGCGGCCCTCGAAGGTGTCCTGCGCCTGCGAGGTCGACTTCCACGTCGTGCCCAGGTCGAGCAGGTTGACGAAGAAGTCGTTGGTGAGCGTGCCCGGCCTGTCGGTGAGGACGCCGTGCTTGGACTGCTGGTGGTTGGCGCCCAGCACGCGCAGGCCGCCGACGAGGACGGTCATCTCGGGCGCGCTCAGGTTCAGCAGGTTCGCCTTGTCGAGCAGCAGGTACTCGGCGCGCAGCCGGCTGCCCTTGCCGACGTAGTTGCGGAACCCGTCCGCGGCAGGCTCCAGGGCGGCGAACGACTCGACGTCGGTCTGCTCCTGCGAGGCGTCGACGCGGCCCGGCGTGAACGGCACCTCGACGTCGAGGCCGCCGTCCTTGGCGGCCTGCTCGACCGCCGCGCCGCCCGCGAGGACGATCAGGTCGGCCAGCGAGACCCGCTTCTGCCCGGTCTGCGCGGAGTTGAAGGACTCCTGGACGCCCTCCAGGACGCGCAGGACGGCCGCCAGGTCGTCGGGGTTGTTGACCTCCCAGCCCTGCTGCGGCTCCAGGCGCACGCGGGCGCCGTTGGCGCCGCCGCGCAGGTCGCTGCCGCGGAAGGACGAGGCCGAGGCCCACGCGGCGGACACGAGCTGCGGGACGGTCAGGTCCGTACCGAGGACCTGCTCCTTGAGGGCGGCGGCGTCCGCCGCGTCGATCGTCTCGTGGGTGCGCTCGGGCAGCGGGTCCTGCCACAGCAGCGTCTCGGCGGGCACCTCGGGGCCGAGGTAGCGCACGACCGGGCCCATGTCGCGGTGGGTCAGCTTGAACCACGCGCGGGCGAACGCGTCCGCGAACGCGTCGGGGTCCTCGTAGAAGCGCCGCGAGATCTGCTCGTAGACCGGGTCGAAGCGGAGCGACAGGTCGGTGGTGAGCATCGTGGGCCGGTGCTTCTTCGACGCGTCGTACGCGTCGGGCACGATCGCCTCGGCGTCCTTGGCGACCCACTGGTGGGCCCCGGCCGGGCTCTTCGTCAGCTCGTAGTCGTACTCGAAGAGGTGCTTGAAGAAGTCGTGGCTCCACTTGGCGGGCGTGGTGGTCCAGGTGACCTCCAGGCCGGAGGTGATCGCGTCGGCGCCCTTGCCGCTCCGGTAGGTGCTCGACCAGCCCAGGCCCTGCTCGTCCAGGGGGGCGGCCTCGGGGTCGGCGCCGACGTTGTCGGCCGGGCCCGCGCCGTGGGTCTTGCCGAAGGTGTGGCCGCCCGCGATGAGGGCGACGGTCTCCTCGTCGTTCATCGCCATGCGGCGGAACGTCTCGCGGATGTCACGGGCGGCGGCGACCGGGTCGGGGTTGCCGTTGGGGCCCTCGGGGTTGACGTAGATGAGGCCCATCTGGACGGCGCCGAGCGGGCTCTCCAGCTCGCGGTCGCCGGTGTAGCGCTCGTCGCCGAGCCAGGTGGTCTCGGGGCCCCAGTAGACGTCCTCCTCGGACTCCCACACGTCCGGGCGGCCGCCCGCGAAGCCGAAGGTCTTGAAGCCCATCGACTCCAGCGCGACGTTGCCGGTGAGGATCAGCAGGTCGGCCCAGGAGATCGACTGGCCGTACTTCTTCTTGACCGGCCACAGCAGACGGCGGGCCTTGTCGAGGTTGGCGTTGTCCGGCCAGCTGTTGAGCGGGGCGAAGCGCTGCTGCCCGGCGCCCGCGCCGCCGCGGCCGTCGCTGATGCGGTACGTACCGGCGCTGTGCCAGGCCATGCGGATCATCAGCGGGCCGTAGTGGCCGAAGTCGGCGGGCCACCAGTCCTGCGAGGTGGTGAGCACCTCCGCGACGTCCCGCTTCACGGCCGCCAGGTCGAGGGCCTCGAAGGCCGCCGCGTAGTCGAAGTCGTCGCCGAGCGGGTTCGCCACGGCCGGGTTCTTCGCGAGGATCTTCAGGTTGAGGCGATCGGCCCACCACTGGCGGTTTCCACCGCCCTGCGTGGGGTGCGGCGCGCGCTCGTGCGCGACGGGGCAGCCACCGCTTGCTTCCTCCGTTTTCGGGTCGGTGACGATCGCGTCGTGGTTCTCAGACATGAGGGTTCCTTCCGGGCCGAGCGGGTCGCATCGTTCAGAAGCTGTATCTACAGGTGCTGTTGGTACACGAGTTGTCGGTACGGAAATTGCCGATCCTGGAACGGCTTGTTGTCCGAACGCGCACACCGGGGAGGCGGGTGGGTGCCTCGATGTCGAAAGGGCCGACATCCCGCTCGGTCCCGGGGCGCGCGCCCCGCGCGTCGGCCGTCCGCCGGACAGCACCGCTGGTCACGTCCGCAGTGGTCCCGTCATGTCGTCAGTCTCCCGCCGTACCGGACTTTCCGCTCCCTTGGCCTGCGCTGCGATCGATCCTACGATCGACGGAGTCCAGGTCAAGAAGCACACCTGTTCCGAATCGAGTCAGAAGCTATACGACTACCGCTAAAATCCGGGTACTTCAACGAGCCTGAATGGGTAATCCACATGAGCGACCTGTTGGAACGGCTCCGGGGGCGCGGCTGGCGGGTGACCTGCCAGCGGCGTGTCGTCGCCGAGGTCCTCGACGGCGACTGCGTGCACCTGACGGCCGACGAGGTGCACGCCCGCGCGGCGGAGCGGCTGCCGGAGATCTCCCGGGCCACCGTCTACAACACCCTGGGGGAGATGGTCTCGCTCGGCGAGGTCGTGGAACTCTCCACCGACGGCCGTGCCAAGCGCTACGACCCGAACGCGCACCGCCCGCACCAGCACCTGGTCTGCTCGGGGTGCGGCGAGATCCGCGACGTGCACCCGGCGGGCGACCCGCTGGCCGGGCTGCCGGTCGAGGAGCGGTTCGGCTTCGCGGTGTCCGGGGTGGAGGTCACGTACCGGGGACTGTGCCCGGAGTGCCGCTAGCGGGGCGGCGGGCACCGGGACGGCCGACGGCATCGGGACGGACGGCGGCGTCATCGGGACGGACGGCGGCGGGCACCGCCCGTCGTGCCGGGCGGTGCCCGCCGGACGGAGGTGCCGCCCGCCGTCAGGCGCTGCAGGAGGTGGTGCTGGTGGTGGCGGAGCAGGTGGAGGTCGACGAGCACGACGTCGAGCCCGCGAGGACGACCTCGGACGCGTCGGAGTAGTCGGCGATCTCGAAGGTCTCCGACTCCAGCTCCAGGATCTCGTCCGCGAGCGTGGCCAGTTCGGGCTTGTGGGTCATGGGGTGCTCCCTTCCGTGCCACCGGGACGCCGACCGGTCCGGCAGGGGCCCCGGCGGCCCCGCGGTGGTGTGCCCATTGCAGCGCGGGGCGCTGTCAGATCGCGGCGCGTGCCGCTCTCACCGCGCTGACACCGGGTGACAGGGGAAATCGGGGATGCGCGCGCTCACGCGGGTGCGTAGGGTGCGGCGAACGTCCGCGCCGACCCGGCCGCCCCAGTCAAGGAGAGAACCGCTGACTCCGCACTCCCTCGCCTTCTACGTGGACGTGGTCACGTCCGCGACGGTGCTCGGCGCCCGGCCGACCGACACCCCCGACCGGGTCAGCGCGCTCCTGGGCACCGACTTCGCCGAGAACTCCCTCGACGACCTCAGCATGTGGCGCGACTACGGGCTGGTCGAGTTCTTCTGGCTCCGGGAGTCGCCCGACCACCCGTGGGTGGGGCACCACTTCTCCCTCCAGGTGCACCGGCTCGCGCACGGAGGCGGCGGCCTCGTCAACGCGGCGCTCCGCGAGCGCTACGGCCGCTTCGACCGCCATCTGCGCTTCGACAAGCTGGCGCGGCTGCTGGCGAACCGCGGCGTGTGCCTGGAGGACGTGCCGGACGCCAACGAACCGGCCTTCACGCTGCACTGGCAGCCCGCCTCCCAGGTGTCCGTCACGGCCTTCCGCGACTGGGGCCCGTCCGGGCGGCGCGGCAAGGGCCTCGTCGGCGACGTCCACAAGATCTCGTCGTCGATGACCGCCGGACAGGTGGCGTGGCACAGGGCGCGCTACGGGCCTCAAGACGCCTGAAGGTCAACCCTTTCACGCGCCTTCCCCAACGCCCGGTAAAAATGGATTCTCAGTACATCCAAGTGGCCGGAAAACGATTCCGCTTACCCCGGAGGAAGGGAGGAAGGTGGCGCCTGTGACGCGGTCCGGGCGCGTCCCGGAGTTCCGGTGACGCCGTGCCCGGTCGTGCGCGGCGCGAAGGAGCGTGATGGCCGTGGGGCGCGGCAGGATCAAGGGCAGGGCGGCGCGGGCCGCCGACGACGCGGCCGAGCGGCTGCTCGAAGCGGGGAAGCTGCTCCGCAGGACGGCGGCCGTCACACCCGACAACAGGGCCGTCTTCAGGAGCGACCAGGGCGTCAACGACGCCCCGTACCGCGAGCGGTGGGCACACGACAAGGTGGTGCGCTCCACGCACGGAGTGAACTGCACCGGTTCCTGTTCCTGGCAGGTGTACGTCAAGGACGGGCTCATCACCTGGGAGACCCAGGCCACCGACTACCCCACCACGGGCCCCGACCGGCCCGAGTACGAACCGCGCGGCTGCCCCAGGGGCGCCTCCTTCTCCTGGTACACCTACTCGCCGACGCGCGTGCGCCACCCGCACGCGCGCGGCGTCCTCGTCGAGATGTACCGGGAGGCCAAGCGGCGCCACGGCGGCGACCCGGTGGCCGCCTGGGCGGAGCTGACCGGCGACCCCGACCGGCGCAGGCGCTACCAGTCCGCGCGCGGCAAGGGCGGCCTCGTGCGCATCGGCTGGCAGGAGGCCCTGGAGATCGCCGCCGCCGCGCACGTGCACACGCTCCAGGAGCACGGCCCCGACCGCATCGCGGGCTTCTCGCCCATCCCCGCCATGTCGATGGCCTCGCACGCGGTCGGCGCCCGCTTCCACGCGCTGATCGGCGCCCCGATGCTCTCCTTCTACGACTGGTACGCCGACCTGCCCGTCGCGTCCCCGCAGGTCTTCGGCGACCAGACCGACGTGCCGGAGTCGGGCGACTGGTGGGACGCGGCGTACCTGATGCTGTGGGGCTCCAACGTCCCGGTCACCCGCACCCCCGACGCGCACTGGATGGCCGAGGCCCGTTACCGGGGCCAGAAGGTCGTCGTGGTCTCGCCCGACTACGCCGACGCCACCAAGTTCGCCGACGAGTGGCTGCACCCGCACCCCGGCACCGACGGGGCGCTCGCCATGGCGATGGGGCACGTGGTACTCAAGGAGTGCTTCGTCGACCGGCGGGTGCCCTACTTCACCGACTACGTACGCCGGTTCACCGACCTGCCGTTCCTGGTCGAACTGGCGGAGCGGGGCGACGCGCACACCCCCGGGCGCTTCGTGACCGCCGCCGACCTCGGGCTCGCGGAGGGCGCCGAGGAGGCGGCCCGCCGCTGGATGCCCGTCCTGCTGGACTCCGCGACCGGCGGGCCCGTCGTGCCGAACGGCACCCTCGGGGACCGCTGGGCCAAGGGCGGCGAGGGCCGCTGGAACCTCGACCTCGGCGACGTCGAACCGCGGCTCTCGCTGTACGGCACCACGGACGTGCGGGCACGCGTGCTGCTGCCCCGCTTCGACGGCGTCGACCGGGGGGAGGGCGGCGCCGGTCAGGGGGACACCCTCACCCGCGAGGTCCCGGTGCGGCGCGTCGGGGGACGGCTCGTCACCACCGTCTTCGACCTGCTCCTCGCCCAGTACGGCGTCGGGCGGCCCGGCCTCGAAGGCGACTGGCCGACCTCCTACGAGGACGCCTCGGTCCCCTGCACCCCGGCCTGGCAGGAGGCCGTGACCTCGGTGTCCGCCAACGCGGCGGTGCGCGCGGCCCGCGAGTTCGCGCGCACCGCCGAACAGACCGACGGCCGCTGCATGATCGTGATGGGTGCGGGCACCAACCACTGGTTCCACTCCGACACCACCTACCGTTCCTTCCTCACCCTCCTGCTGCTGACCGGCTGCCAGGGCGTCAACGGCGGCGGCTGGGCGCACTACGTCGGGCAGGAGAAGGTCCGCCCCTACGCGGGCTGGCAGCAGATGGCGACGGCGGCCGACTGGGCCGGGCCGTCGCGCCAGATGGCCGGCACGCCCTACTGGTACGTCCACACCGACCAGTGGCGCTACGACCCCTTCTCCGCGGGCCGGCTGGCCTCGCCGACCGGCACCGGCGCCTTCGACCGCACGCACACCGCCGACCTGGTCGCCCGCTCCGCGCGGCGCGGCTGGATGCCCTCGTACCCCACCTTCGGCGCCAACCCGCTCGAACTGGGCCGCCGCGCCCACGAGTCGGGCGTCGACCCCGCCCGCTGGGTCGCCGAACAGCGCGACGCGGGACGCCTCTCGTTCGCCTGCGACGACCCCGACGACCCGGCCAACTGGCCGCGCGTCCTGACCGTGTGGCGGGCCAACCTCATCGGCTCGTCCGCCAAGGGCAACGAGTACTTCCTGCGCCACCTGCTCGGGGCCGACGACGGCGCCAGCGCCGCCGAGACCCCCGAAGGACTGCGGCCCCGCGAGGTCACCTGGCGCGAGGAGGCCCCGCGCGGCAAGCTCGACCTGCTGCTCGCGCTCGACTTCCGCATGACCTCCACCACCCTCTTCGCCGACCTGGTGCTGCCCGCCGCAACCTGGTACGAGAAGCACGACCTCTCCAGCACCGACATGCACCCCTACGTGCACGCCTTCTCCCCGGCGATCAGCCCGCCCTGGCAGGCCCGCACCGACTTCGAGATCTTCCACGGCCTCGCCCGCGAGGTGAGCCGCCTCGCCGAGGGCCGCCTGGGCACTGCACACGACCTGGTCGCCACCGCGCTCCAGCACGACACGCCCGCCGAGGCCCCGCCGGACGGGCCGACCGAACCCCAGTACGCGCTGGTCACCCGCGACTACACCGCGCTGGCCGACCAACTCGCCGCCGTCGGGCCCCTGTTGGACGAGCGCGGCATGCGGGTGCGCGGGGTCACCGTCCGCACCGGGCCCGAGGTCCGCTGGCTCGCCGCCCGCTGCGGCACGGCTCCCACGGGTCCCGCCAGGGGCAGGCCCCTGCTGGACACCGACGTCAAACTCTGCGAGGCGATCCTCGCGCTCTCCGGCACCACCAACGGCCGCGTCGCCGCCGAGGGCTTCCGGCGGCTCGCCGAACGCTGCGGCACGGACAGCGACTTCGAAGCGCTCGCGGCCTCCGTCGCCGAGCGCCGCATCGTCTTCGGCGACACTCAGGCCCGCCCCGTCCAGGTCGGCGCCAGCTTCGAGTGGTCCGGCAAGGAGGGCCCCGACCGCCGCTACTCCCCGTTCACCGTCAACACCGAGCACCGCAAGCCCTGGCACACCCTCACCGGGCGCCAGCACTTCTACCTCGACCACGAGTGGATCCGCGAGTTCGGCGAACAACTCCCCGCCTACAGGCCACCGTTGGACCTCGCCGCGCTCGGCGAACAGCCCCGTGACGACGGGTCGGGCCAGCTGTCGGTGACCGTCCGCTACCTCACCCCGCACTCCAAGTGGTCCATCCACTCGGAGTACCAGGAGAACCTGCTCATGCAGGCCCTGGCGCGCGGCGGTCCCGTCATCTGGCTCAGCCCCGGCGACGCGGACGCCATCGGCGTCGCCGACAACGACTGGATCGAGGCGGTCAACGCCAACGGCGTCGTCGTCGCCCGCGCCGTCGTCTCGCACCGCATGCCCACCGGCACCGTCTTCATGTACCACGTGCAGGAACGCCTGGTGAACGTCCCCAAGTCGCAGACCACGGGGCGGCGCGGCGGCGTCCACAACTCGCTGACCCGGCTGCTGATCAAACCCACCCACCTGATCGGCGGCCACGCCCAACTGAGCTTCGCCCCCAACTACTACGGCCCCACGGGGAACCAGCGCGACGCGGTGACCGTGATCCGGCGCCGCTCGCAGGACGTCACGTACTAGGAGTACAGACATGCGCGTCATGGCACAGATCGCCATGGTCATGAACCTCGACAAGTGCATCGGCTGCCACACCTGCTCGGTCACCTGCAAGCAGACCTGGACCAACCGGCAGGGCACCGAGTACGTCTGGTTCAACAACGTCGAGACCCGCCCGGGACTTGGCTACCCCAGGGGACACGAGGACCAGGAGAAGTGGCGCGGCGGCTGGCAGCTCAGGCGCGGCCGCCTCGTGCCCCGCAGCGGCGGCCGGGCCCGCCGCCTCGCCTGCCTCTTCGCCAACCCCGAACTCCCCTCGCTCCAGGACTACTACGAGCCCTGGACGTACGACTACGAGAACCTGATCGCCGCCCCGCTGGGCGACGACGTGCCCACCGCGCCGCCGCGCTCCCTGGTCGACGGCCGCCCCACCGCCGTCACCTGGGGCCCCAACTGGGACGACGACCTCGGCGGCGGCCCCGAACACCTCGCGGACGACCCCGTCCTGAAGAAGATGAACGAGCGGGTGCGCCTGGAGTACGAGGAGGCGTTCATGTTCTACCTGCCGCGCATCTGCGAGCACTGCCTCAACCCGTCGTGCGTCGCCGTCTGCCCCTCGGGCGCCCTCTACAAGCGCATCGAGGACGGCGTCGTCCTCGTCGACCAGGACCGCTGCCGGGGCTGGCGCATGTGCGTCAGCGGCTGCCCGTACAAGAAGGTGTACTTCAACCACTCCACCGGCAAGGCCGAGAAGTGCACCCTGTGCTACCCGCGCATCGAGGCCGGACAGCCCACCGTCTGCTCCGAGACCTGCGTGGGCCGCCTGCGCTACCTCGGCGTGGTCCTCTACGACGCCGACAGGGTGGGCGAGGCCGCGTCCGTGCCCGACGAGAAGGACCTGTACGAGGCGCAGCTCGGCTGCTTCCTCGATCCGGACGACCCCGAGGTGGCCGCCGAGGCCGAGCGCTGCGGCATTCCGCACGACTGGGTCACCGCCGCCCGCCGCTCGCCCGTCCGGGCCCTCATCAGCACCTACCGGGTCGCGCTGCCGCTGCACCCGGAGTACCGCACGATGCCGATGGTCTGGTACGTGCCCCCGCTCTCCCCGGTCGTGGAGTCGCTGACCGCGACGGGCCACGACGGCGAGGACCCGGCCAAGCTGTTCGCCGCGATCGACTCGCTGCGCATCCCCGTCGGCTACCTCGCGGAGCTGTTCACGGCGGGGGACCCCGGGCCGGTGGAGGCCGCGCTGTGCCGGCTCGCCGCGATGCGCAGCCACATGCGGCGCGTCAACCTGGGCGAGGAGCGGGACCCGGCGATCGCCCGCGCGGTCGGCATGGAAGGACCCGGCATCGAGGCGATGTACCGGCTGCTGGCCCTCGCCAAGTACGAGGACCGGTACGTCATCCCGACCAGTACCGCCGTCCCCGACGAGGCGCGCTCCGACGGGGACGGGTGCAGCCTCGACCACGAGGGCGGCCCCGGCATGTACGGCGCCGACGCGTTCCACGCCCCGCTCGGCGCCTCCCCGGCCGCCGCCCCCTCGGGGGCCCCGGAGCCGCCGGGGGCCAGGGAGTCGCTGCTCGGCCGCGTCAACCTCCTCGACTGGAACGGCAGGGGCCGTCCTGAAGGACTCTTCCCGAGCCGCCCGGAGGCGGGCTGACATGGGCGGGGCCCGCACCGCCGTCCACCAGGCGGCGTCCCTGCTCCTCCAGCACCCCGACGACGACTGGCCGGAGCGCCTGAACCTCGTGCGCACCGCGCTCGCGGGGCTGCCGGGCGAGGCGCCCGCCGCGCTGCTGCGGTTCTGCGGAGCCGTCGCCGGGATCCCGCAGCTGGAGCTGTCCGCGCGCTACGTCGCCACCTTCGACCGCAGCCGCCGCCGCACCCTCCACCTCAGCTACTACACCGAGGGCGACACCCGCAGGCGCGGCGCCGCCCTGCTCGCCCGGCGCCGCCTCTACCTGCGCCACGGCTGGCAGCCGCCCGCCGACGAACTGCCCGACTTCCTGCCCCTGGCCCTGGAGTTCGCCGCCCGCTGTCCGGCCCCGGGCCGCCGTGCCCTCCAGGACGACCGGGCCGCCGTCGAACTGCTCCGCCTCGCGCTCGTCAGCCACCGCAGCCCCTACGCCGACGTGCTCGAAGGGGTCTGCCGCACCCTGCCCGGCGCCTCGCCCGCCGACCGTGCCGCGGCGCTGCGCCTGGCCCGCACGGGACCGCCCACCGAGTCCGTGGGCCTGCTGCCGTTCCCCGCCGTCCGGTCCCCGCAGTCGCCGCCGCCCCAGGAGACCCCTCGATGAGCCACCTGCACACCGCCCTGTGGGGCGTCCTGCCGTACCTCGTCCTGACCGTCTTCGTGGCGGGGTCCGCCTGGCGCCACCGCTACGACCGCTTCGGCTTCACCACCCGCTCCAGCCAGCTCCACGAGCACCGCCTGCTGAGCATCGGCGGCCCGCTGTTCCACTTCGGCCTGTTCATGGTGATCGGCGGGCACCTCGCGGGGCTCCTCGTCCCGGAGTCCTTCACCGAGCGGGTGCACGTCCACGAGTGGCTGTACCACGACAGCGCCCTGCTCCTGGGCGGGACGGCCGGGCTCGCCACTCTCGCGGGACTGGGCGTCCTGCTGTACCGGCGCCTCAGCGTCCCGGCCGTGCGCGCCGCCACCAGCCGCAGCGACCGGCTCGTCCATCCGCTGCTGGCCGCCGCCCTGCTGGCGGGCATGGCGGCCACCGTGACGACCGCCGTCCCCGACCCCTACGACTACCGGCTGGGCGTCTCCGTCTGGTTCCGCTCGCTGTTCGCCCTGGACCCGGACGTCTCCGCGATGTCCGCCGCGCCGTTCGCGTACCAGTTGCACGCGCTGCTCGGCATGGCGCTCTTCGCGCTGTGGCCCTTCAGCCGCCTCGTGCACGCCTTCGCCGTGCCGCTCGGCTATCTGACCCGCCCGTACGTCGTCTACCGCTCCCGTGCCGTGCGCACCCGGGGTGTGCGGCACTCGCCGTACACCCCGGGGAGCCGCCGCTGAGGAGGCCCGCGGCCGTCAGTCGGCGGGCGGCGTGAGGAAGACGCGCTCCAGCAGCTCGTGCAGGGCGGCGCGCTCCGCGTCGTCGAGCCGGTCCAGGCCGCCCTGCGTGAGGCGCATCTTCGCGCGGATGCCGTCGGCGACCCGCTCGCCCTCGTCGGTGAGCACGACGTTCTTGACGCGCCGGTCGGACGGGCTGGCCTCGCGGCGGACCAGGCCGCGCTTCTCCAGCCGGTCGACGATCCCGGTCATGTTGGAGGCGTCGCAGGTCAGGGTGGTGGCCAGGGCCCGCATCGCGGCGGGGCCCCGGCGCAGCACGGTCAGCGCCTTGCCCTGGCTCGCCGTGAGGTTCTCGCTCGCCGCGGCGACCGTGAAGTCGCCGTAGTAGGCGCCGAGGGACAACGAGAGCGTCTCCATGAGCCGGGCCGTGTCGACGCGGGGAGTTCCTGTCATGGGACGCACTTTACCTCCCGAAGGTTGACGATCTCAAATATCGATGTTTACCGTAGGGCATTGCTTGAGATCCTCAAGCATCTAGGTTGTCAAGTAATTGAGAGAGAACTACCGTGTCACAAGCACATCGCGGGGCGTCCGCGGGAACCCCCGGGCGGACCTCGGTCGTCCTCGCCCTGGGCCTGGCCGCCATGGTCGTCTCGATGATGCAGACCCTGGTCGTCCCGGTCCTGAGCATCATCCAGGCGGACCTGGACGCCACCACCGCCAACGTCAGCTGGGTGACCACGGCCACGCTGCTGTCCGCCGCGGTCTTCACCCCGCTGCTCGGCCGCTTCGGCGACCAGCACGGCAAGAAGTCCACCCTCGTCGGCGTGCTCCTCGTGATGATCGCGGGCTCCGTGCTCGCCGCCACCACGACCTCGCTGACCTGGCTCATCGTCGGCCGCGTGATGCAGGGAGCGGCCACCGCGATCTTCCCGCTGGCGCTCTCCGTGCTGCGCGAGGAGATCGAGCCCGCGAAGCTGCCCGGCGCCATGGCCCTGGTCAGCGGCACGCTCGCGTTCGGCAGCGGACTCGCGCTGGTCGGCGCGGGACTCCTCACCCAGGGCTCGGACCCCGACTACCACCGGGTGTTCTGGCTCGCCGTCGTCCTCGCCGTCGTCGCCCTGGCCGGCGTGGTGTTCCTGGTGCCCGCGTCCCGGTCGAAGACCGGCGGACGCACCGACTGGCTCGGCGCGCTCACCCTCGCGCTGCTCCTGGTCCTGCTGCTCCTGCCCATCTCGCAGGGCCACGAGTGGGGCTGGACCTCCGGGCGCACGCTCGGGGCCTTCGCGGGCGCCGTCGTCATGGCGGCCCTGTGGGTGGCCACCGAGCGCCGGGTCCGCGAGCCGATGGTGGACATGGAGATGTTCGTGCACCGCCCGGTGCTCTTCACCAACGTGGCCGGGCTGCTGCTGGGCTTCGCGATGTTCGCGCAGTTCATCGGCGTCTCCTACCTCGTGCAGATGCCGGAGCCGCTCGCCGGTTACGGCTTCGGCGCCTCGGTCCTGGACGCGGCGGTGGTCTACCTGCTGCCCACCACGCTCGTCTCGCTCGTCGGCGCGCAACTGGGCGGCGTGCTCGTCCGCCGCGTCGGCGCGCGCGTCACGCTGGCGGCGGGCGCCTGCTTCGGCGTCCTCGGCTTCGCCTGGCTGACCGCCGCGCACGACACCACCGCTTCGGTGATCGGCGCCGGTATGGTCATCGGTCTGGCGATCAGCTTCGGCTACGCCTCGATGCCCGCCCTCATCGTCGCCGGTGTCCCGGCGCACCAGACCGGCATCGCCAACGGCATCAACTCGATCTCCCGCTCGGTCGGCAGCGCGATCGCCAGCGCCGTGATCACCTCGCTGCTCGCGTCGAAGACGATCGCCCTGCCGAAGGGCATGCCCGCACTGCCCCAGGAGAGCCAGTTCACCCTGAGCTTCGCCATCGCGGGCGGCGCGTTCGCGCTGGTCGTGCTCGTCGCGCTGCTGGGCCTCAGGGCGGCGCGCCCCGGGGAAGCAGCCCTGACCAAGCTCGCCGGGTCGCAGGACGAGCCCCGGCGGGAGACGGCCGCGGAGCTTGTGCGGTAGTCCTGCCGCACGCGGCCGCGGGGCCCGCCGCACCGGTCTCCCGGTCCGGCGGGCCCCGCGGCCGTACGGAGCTTTCAGGACCTGCCCGTGCGGAACGCTCACCACCCGACCGGCGTCACCTCCGCGAGACGCGCCAGCTTCTCGGGGTTGCGCACGGTGTAGATGCCGGTGATCCGGCCCTCGTCCGTCCCCACCGCCACCACCAGCTCGATCTCGCCGCCGATCCGCATGACCAGCGCGGGGAGGCCGTTGACGTGCGCCGGTTCCAGCGTCGGCGACATGGCGCGGAACACGGGCAGGCCCGCGGTCAGGGCGCGGGCCACCTTTGCCGCGCCCACGACGGGGTGCGGCAGCGCCTGCTTGATCCCGCCCCCGTCGCTCAGGGCGACGACGTCCGGCGCGAGGAGGTCCAGCAGGCCCTGGAGGTCGCCCGTCTCGACGGCCCGCCGGAAGGCGTCGAGCGCGGCGCGCGTCTCGGCGGGGGACACGGCGCCGCGCGGGCGGCGCGCCGCGACGTGCGCCCGCGCCCGGTGGGCTGTCTGGCGGACCGCGGCGGCGCTCTTGTCGACGGCGTCCGCGATCTCCGCGTACCCGAGGTCGAACACCTCGCGCAGGACGAACACCGCGCGCTCGGTCGGCGCCAGCGTCTGGAGGACCAGCAGCATCGCCAGCGACACGTGCTCGGCGAGCACGACGTCCTCGGCCACGTCCGGCACGGTGAGCAGCGGCTCGGGCAGCCAGGGGCCGACGTACGACTCCTTGCGCCTGCCGAGCACGCGCATCCGGGTGAGCGCCTGCCGCGTGGTGATCCTGATCAGATACGCGCGCCGGTCGCGCACCGGCTCCAGGTCGACCGCGGCCCAGCGCAGCCAGGTCTCCTGGAGGACGTCCTCCGCGTCGGCCGCCGAGCCCAGCATCTCGTACGCGACCGTGAAGAGCAGGTTGCGATGGGCGAGGAACGCGGCGGTCGCCGCGTCGGGTACTCCGGCCCCGGCCGCACGCGTGCCCGTGCCCCCGCCGGCCCCCGCGGCGTGGTGGTCTGCCATGGCTGGCTCCTGTTCTCCTGCTCCGTGCGCGCGTTCCCGCGCGCGTTCCCCGCGCTCGCGGTGCGTCGCCCATCAGACGCCGGTCACCGCCGTTCTGTGACACCGGTACGCCACGGGAAGCACGCCCACCGGCCGCCTGTGGCGCAGATCACGCGGCCCGGCCGTCACAGCAGAGGGCGCTGCGGCGCCTTGTGTACGACCAGGTACCGCAACTGACACCGCAGCAGGAGGTCGACATGAAGGTCGTAGTGGTGGGCGCCGGATACGCGGGCACGCTCGCGGCGAACCGGCTCGCCAAGAAGGTGAGGGGCGCCCGGGTCACGGTGGTCAACCCGCGCCCCGAATTCGTGGAGCGCGTGCGCCTGCACCAGCGGGTCGCGGGGACGTCGGACGCGGTGGCGCCGCTCGCGTCGATGCTGAGCGGGGGCGTCGAGCTGCACGTCGGCGCGGTCGACAAGATCGGCGAGGACTCCGTCGCCCTGGAGGGCGGCGGGAGCCTGGACTTCGACTACCTGTTCCTCGCCGTGGGCAGCACGGTGCGCCCCCTGCCTGGCACGGTCCCGGTCGGTACGTGGGAGGGCGCCGAGCGGGCCGGGGCCGCGCTGGCCGGGCTGGCCCGGGGCAGCGCCGTCACGGTGATCGGCGGCGGCGCGACGGGCATCGAGACGGCGGCGGAGATCGCCGCCGCGCGGCCCGACGTCCGGGTGCGGCTCGTCGGGTCCTCCGTCGCCGCGGACTTCTCCGGGGCGGCGCGGCGGCGGGTGCTCGCCGGACTGGCGCGGCTGAACGTCGAAACCGTGGAGGAGAGCGTCGTCGAAGTGGACCCGGGAGAAGGGGAGTTCGGCGGTGTGCTGCGCCTGGCGTCCGGCGCCGCGCTCTCCTCGGACCTGACCCTGTGGGCCATCGTGTCGGGCGTCCCCGACCTCGCGGCGCGCAGCGGCCTCACGGTCGACGCGCAGGGCCGCGCGGTCGTGGACGACTGCCTGCGCAGCGTCGACAACGACCGGATCTTCGTCGTGGGCGACTGCGCCGCGGTGCCCGGCACCCGTTTCGCCTGCCAGTCGGCCGGGCCGCAGGGCGCCGTCGCGGTCAACAACCTGGCCCGGCTGCTGAAGGGGCGTGCGCCCGAGCCGTACGCGATGCGCTACGTGGCGCGGGGCGTCACCCTCGGGCGGGAGGAGGCGGTGGCGCAGTTCACCCACCGCGACGACACCCTGCGCGGCGGGTACCTCGCGGGCCGGACCGCTGCGCGGGTGAAGGAGCTCGGCTCGCGCGGCGCCAAGTACGGGGCGCGTGCCGGAACCGGCCTCGGTTCGTGACGGGGCGCGACCTCACAGGGCCCTCGGCGCGGCCGTCACTCCCGTCACCAGCGAGTAGAGGGTGTCGTTCGCGGTGATGAAGAGGCGGTTGCGCCGAGGGCCTCCGAAGCGGATGTTGGAGACCGTGTTGGGCACCAGGATCCGGCCGAGCAGGGTGCCGTCGGGGGCGTAGCAGTGCACGCCGTCGTCCATGGCGGCGGCCCAGAGGTGGCCCTGGTCGTCGAAGCGGATGTTGTCGAAGCGCCCGTCGGTGCCCTTCGCCTCGGCGAACACCTCGCCGTCGCAGAGGGTGCCGTCCGGGCGCACCTCGAAGCGGCGGATCTGGTTGGCCCGGGTGTCGGAGACGTACAGCTCGCTCTCGTCCAGGGAGAAGACGAGGCCGTTGGGCGCGCCGAAGCCGTCCGCGACGAGCCGCACCTCGCCGCTGCCGGGGTCGATCCGGTACACGTTGTTCGCGCCGATCTCGCTCTCGCCGCGCACGCCCTCGTAGTCGCTGGTGATCCCGAAGTCCGGGTCGGAGAACCAGATCGAGCCGTCCGACTTCACCGTGGAGTCGTTGGGGCTGTTGAGCCGCTTGCCCCGGTAGCGGTCGGCGAGCACGGTGATCGAGCCGTCGTGCTCGGTGCGGGTGACCCGGCGGTTGCCCTGCTCGCAACTGATCAGTCGGCCCTGGTGGTCCAGGGTGTTGCCGTTGGAGTGCCCGGCGGGCGAGCGGAAGAGGCTGACGGCGCCGGTCGCCTCGTCCCAGCGCAGCATGCGGTCGTTGGGGATGTCGCTCCAGATCAGCTGGCGCCAGGCGGGCACGTAGAGCGGGCCCTCCGCCCAGCGGGAGCCCACGTGCAGCGTCTCCAGTTGCAGATCTCCCACGGCGCACTTCTCCGTACGGAACCTGTCGTCCAGTACCTCGTACAGCGCGGGGCGGCCGGTGGCCATGTGGGTGCTCCTTCGACGGATCCGTCAGTCTGCTTCCGAACAGCATCCTGTTGAACGTGAGTATTGCAGGATGTCGTATGGTGAAAGCAAGTGATCGCATGAGGTTGATTGGTGGAGGCATCCCGTGGACGAGGTGGACCGGAAGCTGTTGAAGCTCCTCCAGGAGGACGCCGCGCAGGCGTACGCGGCGCTGGGCAAGGCCGTCGGGCTCTCGGCGGGCGCGGCGCACGAGAGGGTGCGCAAGCTGCGCGACGCGGGGGTCATCCGCCGCACGACGGTCGACGTGGACCCCGCCGCGGTCGGCGGCGGGGTCCTGGCCTTCGTCATGGTCGAGTCGACCGCCTGGATGGGCGATTCGGGCGCGCGCTTCGCCGCGATCCCCGAGCTCCAGGAGGCCCACGTCATCGCGGGCAGCGCATCGGTCCTGGTGAAGGTCAGGACCGCGACGACCGAGCAGCTCCAGGACGTGCTGCGGCGGCTGTACGCGATCGAGGGCGTCAGCGGCACGCAGGCGACGGTGTCGCTGGAGACGTTCTTCGAGCGGCCGGTGTCGACGGGGGAGTGAGGCCCGTCTCCCCCGATCGCTACGCCCCCGCGGCGAGTTCGGCGTTGGCGTGCTCGGTCAGCAGGGTCAGTACGCGGCCGGCGGTGACCAGGTCGTCGGGCGCGATGCCCGCGTAGATCCGTGCGGCGACGTCGGCGACCGCCTCTGCCGTACGCGCCCGGACGGCCTTTCCCTCATCGGTCAACTCGACCTGTACGGCGTCGGATTCGCCGCCCTCGCGCATCGAGGCGATGCCCAGTCCGACCAACTCGGTGATGAGCGCCCGCGCTCTGGTCGCGTCGATCTTCAGTGAGCCGGTCAACTGCTCGACGATCCTGTCGTGTTCGACCGCGCCCCCGGCCGCCGCCACGGCGTTCAGCGCGATCTGCTGATCGAAGACCAGCCCTTCGTGGGCGACGGTCCGTTCGAGCAGGGCCCGAGCGGCGTAGTGGGCCCGGCCGATGATCTGGCTGTTGAGGGGGACGGCGGGTGCGGCGGTGGACATGGGTGCTCCCTCGGGTGGGTGTCCGCGACGGGCTCCGTGATGCCGTGCGGTTGAGTAGATTATGGCACTCAGTCTCAAAAGTTGCCAAGGGTTAATTGGGTTTTAGATTCGATAGGACCTTGGGGTCGTCGTGGCTAAGATGTCGCCATGTCGACCACCGGCTCATCGCCCTCCTCCGCTGCCCGCCCGCTGCCGCTCCGGGAGCGCAAGAAGCTGCGCACCCGCCAGGAGCTGGCTGCCGCCGCCCTGCGCCTCTTCGCCGAGCAGGGCTTCGACGCGACCACGGTCGACGAGGTGGTCGACGCGGTGGAGGTGTCCAAGAGCACCTTCTTCCGGGTCTTTCCGGCCAAGGAGGCGGCGGCGATCGAAGCCGAGGCCGAACTGTGGACGGCCTGCGAGGCGGCGCTGGAGGCCCGTGCGCTGACCGGGCCCGTACTCTCCGAACTGCACGACGTCCTGCGCGGCGTCGTCACCGAGCTGGGCGCGGATTGGGCGCAGCGGTACGCCGCCACCCGCAGGCTGCTCCTGAAGGAGCCCGCGCTGATGGCGTACACGGCGCACTTCCGCACCGGGGCCGAGCAGCGGATCGGCGACCTGCTGACCGCCAGGCTCGGCGTGCCGGCCGACGACCTCAGGCCCAGGGTGCTCGCGCAGCTCACCACCACCGGATGGAGCATCGCGGCCCGCGCCTGGGTCCACTCCGAGGGGCGCGAGACCTTGCGGACCCTCCTTGGCCGCGTCGAGGCCGCCTTCGCGGCGATCCCGGCGAGCCTGGAGCTCTCCGCCGGCGAGTAGCGCCACCCGCGGCGTCCGCCGCCGCTTCGACCGCCCTGGTCAGGGTCTGTGGTGATCTTCCGGTGGACGGCCGCACCCATGCCACCGGGCTCACGGCCGAACGGGCGGGCAACGGGTCACGCTGACCTGGACCGGCCCGCAGACCCCGGAGGCCGTCACCGCCCTGGTCCGCCGGCACGCGGGCCCCGACGCCCCGACGCCCACGGACCACGGCACGGCGGTCCCCGTCGACGCGGCCGGATCCGCGACCGTCCCGGTGCCCGGCGGCACTCCGGTGGCGGCATCGGTCCGGACGTACGACGCGGCGGGCAACGTATCGGCGGAACAGGCCGTGACGGTCCCGGCCGGCTGACGCCGGGCGCCCCGGCCGCGGGGGTTCACCCGGACCGCTCGGACGGCCGGTCCGCCGCGGGGAGGGTGATCTCGAAGCGGCAGCCCACCTCGGTGTTGCGGACCGAGGCGCGGCCCGCGTGGGCCTCGACGATGCCCCGGACGATCGCGAGCCCGAGACCGGCGCCCGTGTCGCCGTGGCGCCGCTGCCCGGCTCCCGCGGCCGCGCCGGTCTCCCGGCCCGCACGGCCCGGCGGCGTACGGGCCTCGCCGCCGCGCCAGCCCGTGTCGAACACGCGCGGCAGGTCCTCCTCGGGGATGCCGCCGCAGCAGTCCTCGACCGCGAGCACCACCAGTGCGCCCTCGCAGCGCGCGCTCACCGCGACCGTCCCGTCGGCCGGCGTCGCCCGCACCGCGTTGACCAGGAGGTTGCCGAGCGCGCGCGTGACGGCCTGGCCGTCGACGCGGACCGGCAGGGGGGCGACGCCGCCGTCCACCAGCCGCACCCCGCGCGCGTCCGCGAGCGGTCCCGCGGTGGTGAGGGCGTCGTCCACCAGGTCGAAGACCGATATCCGGGTCAGGGCCAGCTCCAGCGAGCCCGCCTGGATGCGGGAGAGTTCGAAGAGGTCGTCGACCATGCCGGACAGCCGCTCGACCTCGGTGCGCATGCGCGCGTGGTAGCGGCCCGGGTCCTGGACGACGCCGTCCTCCAGGGCCTCCGCCATCGCGCGCAGCCCGGCGAGCGGGGTGCGCAGGTCGTGCGAGATCCAGGCGATCAGCTCCCGCCGCGACGCGTCCAGCGCCCGCTCGCGCTCCTGCGCCTCCCCGAGCCTCGTGCCGGTCTCCTCCAGGGCGGCGGCGAGCGCGGCCAGCTCCGCCGTCGGCGGGTCCGCGGGCGCGGTGAAACCGGTCTCGCTGCCGACGTTGCGCGCCGCCAGGGCCAACTCCCGGCTCCCGGCGGCGATCCGGCGCCCGAACAGCAGCGCCGCGGCGAGCGAGACCGTGCCCGACACCGCGACCACGATCAGCACCACCCGGAAGTCGTGTCCCGACAGGAACATCTCCAGTGCCACCGCGACGGTCCCGGCCGCCATGGCGACGACGGCGAGCGCGGCCACCGCGAACATCGACAGGACGACCGAACGCCGCCGCAGCAGGGCGACGGCGGGGGCGGCGACCAGCCCGGCGAGCAGTGCGCCCAGGGCCGCGAGGGCGACGATGACCAGGACGTCGGTCATGCTCCGGCCCCCTCGCCCGCCGCGGGGTCCCCGGGCGGGTCGAAGCGGTATCCGGCGCTCCACACCGTGCTGATGAGCCGCGGCGCCGCCGGATCGTCCTCGACCTTCTCGCGCAGCCTGCGCACGTGCACGGTGACGGTCGAGGTGTCGCCGAACTCCCAGCCCCACACGTGCCGCAGCAGGTCCTCGCGGGAGAACACCCGGCCCGGATGGCGCAGGAAGAACAGCAGCAGGTCGAACTCGCGGCCCGTGAGCGCCAGTTCGCGTCCGCCGCGCTCCGCGCGCCGCGCGGTCGGGTCGACCAGCAGGTCGCCGAGCCGCAGGGCCGCGGTGACGGCCGCGGGCGGCGGGGCCTCGGCGCGGCGCAGTACGGCACCGACCCGCAGGACCAGTTCGCGCGGGCTGAACGGCTTGGTCACGTAGTCGTCGGCGCCCACTTCGAGCCCGAGGACGCGGTCCGCCTCCTCGCCGCGCGCGGTCAGCATCACCACCGGCACGGGCGGCCCGCCGCCCGCCCGCAGCCTGCGGCACACCTCCAGGCCGTCGATGCCCGGCAGCATGAGGTCCAGGACGACCAGGTGCGGTCGCAGACCGGCGGCCAGGTCGAGGGCGGCGGGACCGTCGGCCGCGTACGCGACCTCGTAACCGGCCCGGCCGAGGTAGCCGGTGACGACCTCGGCGACGGTCGGATCGTCCTCGACGACGAGGATCCGGCGGGCCGGACGGGACGCGGGAGGGAGGGCGGGGCTGGGGTGCAACGGTCACGCCTTCGCGGGGAGGAGGTCGGCGGCCCCGAAGGAGACCGAGAACCGCTTGCACCAGATTACGGCGCTGTGGAACGCGGAGAGGTCAGTGCCTGCCGGGACGGCGTAGTTCTGGTTGCCCAGGTTGCCCTTCAGCTTGCCGAGCGCGACCGCCCCGTCCCCGAGCCCCGACTCCACGGCGTCGGCGTCCCGGGTCGAGAGGTAGACGCGCACGTCGGGGCCCTCTGAGGTCTTGAGGTCCTCCAGGCGCAGCAGCCGCGAGCCGTCCGCGAGGCGGACCGTGCGGGCGGTGCCGCTCGTGCCGTGCTCGTGGGAGACGAAGCCGCCCCGGGCGAGGTCCGTCGGCCGGGAGTCCTTCATGCCGGGCATGTCCTTCGTCCCGGACGCGTCCTTCATGGCATCGCCTTTCATGGCGCCGTCCTTCATCGCGCCGCCGTTCATCGCGCCGTCCCGCGCGGTGGGGGCGGTGGTCGGCAGCGACTCGTTCACGGTGGTGTCGGTGAACGCCTTCCAGGGCTGGAAGAGGTAGAGGCCGGTGCCGACGAGGAGCGCCAGGACGAGCAGGGCGGGGACGACGGTACGGCGGGACAGCAGGGCCGAACGAGACATCTGGACCTCCGGGGGACGGGGTGGCCGGCCGGGTTCCGCCGGCCACCAGGTGTCCAGCAAACCGCCGACCACCCCGCCGGGGCACCGCGGACAGTGCCCCCGTAAGACACCGGTAATCAGTCCTTCCGGCTGCTCAGGTAGGCGTCGATCGCCCGCCGCGGCTCGTTGTCCGCCGGTGTGACGCGGTACAGCCAGTGGCCGACCGTGTCCCGGGTCAGCAGGGTCGCCTCAGGGAAGGAGCGCGCCATGCGGCGGGCGCCGGGCAGCGGGGTCGCCAGGTCGAGGGCCGCGTTCACCACGAGGACGGGTGGCAGGGCGCCCTGCGCCTGGGCCGGTGCGGGCTTCGGGGGCATCGGCCAGCCCTGGCAGCCCATGATCATGTCCAGGTGCATCGAGTTGTGGCGGACGTGCGGCGCGGCCTTCGCCACGCGCCCGAGGACGGCCCGGTAGTGCCGCTGGTCGCGGATCCGGAAGTCGTGGTCCCGGCACATCACCAGGCGCCAGGCGATTTCGTGGGCGCCGGTGCCCCAGCGGGCCTCGCCCCTGCCGGTGTGCAGGGCGAGGATCTCGCGCGCCACGTCGCGGGGCTGCCACTCGCCGAGTCGTTCGGTGAGGAAGTCGGAGAGCTGGTCGGCGTCGACCTTCTCGCGTGTCGGCCCCTGCGGGCCGGGGCGGCGGAGCGTGCCCGCGTCGGCGCGGGCGAAGAGCTCGTCGACCACGGTCCCCAGGGGCTTGCCCCGCGATCCGCAGTCGGCGTTCTTCGCGCACCAGTCGGCGACCCGCAGGAAGGCCTTCTCGGCCGCGACGCTGCCGTCCGTGAGGAAGCGCTCGGCGTCCGGCCGGCCCGGGTCCACCGCGCTGTCCAGGGCCAGGGCGCGCAGACGCGCGGGGAACAGCCGCGCGTAGGCACGGCCCAGTGCCGTGCCGTAGGAGTGTCCGAGGAAACTGATCCGGTCCTCGCCGAGGGCCGCGCGAATCGCGTCCATGTCACGGGCCACGCTTTCGCTGTCCATGTGGGCGGCGAGCGGTCCCGTCCCCTTCAGGCAGCTCTCGGCCAGCTTGCCGTTGAGGGCGCGCAGCCGCTGGAATCCGGCCGCGTCGCGCGGCCGCAGGGGGATCTCGGGGATGAGCGACTCGTCGCAGACGGCTCCCGCGCTCCGGGCGATGCCGCGTGGATCGAAGCCGATCACGTCGAAGCGCTGGAGCATCGCGGGGGAGTAGCCGTCGTACGGGTCGTCCGCCCGGAGCGCGTCGTCGGCCCCGGGCGCTCCGGGGCCGCCCGGGTTGGACATCAGGACGCCGATGCGCTTCGCGGGACCGGTGGCCCGGTGGCGGGCGACGAAGATGTCGGTCTTCGGGCCGTCGGGCCGCGACCAGTCCACCGGCACCTCGACCGTCGCGCACTGCGCCTTCGGGCTGGGGTGGGGCGGTTCGCCCTTGGGGCAGGGGCCCCAGGCGAGGGACGGGCGGGGGGCCTTGGCGGCGGCCGTCCCCGGGGCGGCGAGGGCGGCGGGGGCGGTCAGCGCCGTGGCGGCGGCGAGGGCCAGGAGTACGGGCAGGGCCCGCCGCCCGGTGTTCGGCACCGTCTTCACGTGCGTGTTCGTGTTCATGCGCGGCACTGTTCCGCGCCCACATGATGACGTTTCCATGCGTACGTGATGAGCGGGTAACAAAGCCCGGCCGAGAGGGCGTTCGGCCCGGGGAGCATCCCCCGGGCCGAACGCCGCGGTCGTACGGCGGCTCACTTCTTGCCGCAGAACTCCGCCTCGAACACGTCCTGGTAGAGCCCGAGGTGCTGGTCCTCCAACCAGTCGCCGTTGATGTGGAACGTCAGCGTGTGCTTGCCGTCGGCGGTGGTCGCCGTGCTCGTCAGCGAGCCCCACACGATGCCGTCGTGGCCGTACACCTTCACGCCGCAGCTCAGCGGGCGCACGATCAGGCCGAGGCCGTAGTCGAAGAACGTCCCCGTCTTGACGGTGGTCAGCAGTTCGCTCTGCTGGGCGGCCGGGAGCAGCCGGCCCTTGAGCAGCGCGCTGTAGAAGGTGTTGAGGTCGCGCGTGGTGCTGATGATCTCGCCGGTCGCGCCGGACCACGCCGGGTTGTACTCGGTCGCGTCGTAGACCTCCGGGCCGGGGTTCGTCGCGTACAGCTTGGAGTAGCCGACGGCGTGCGGCAGCGGCATCTTCGGGTTGGTGCCGGGGAAGGACGTCCGGGTCAGCCCGAGGCGCTTGATGATGCGGCGCTCGGCCTCGGCGGCGTACGACTTGCCGTCGACCTTCTGGATGATCATTCCGGCCAGCACGAAGTTGGTGTTGGAGTAGTTCCAGCCGGTGCCCGGGGCGAAGTCGGGCCGGTACTTCAGCGCCATGTCGACGATCTGCCGCGGGGTGCGCGTCTCGAAGCGGTGGTCGAGGAAGCCGGGTCCGTTCATGTACGCGTGCCACTCCGGCGTGGAGACCATGTCCTTGATCCCGCTGGTGTGGTTGAGCAGTTGACGGACCGTCATCTTGCTGCCGTCGTTGCCGTTGCCCTGGACGACGCCCGGCAGCCAGCGCTCGACGGTGTCGTCGAGACTGAGCTTGCCCTCGGCCTCCATCTGGAGGAGCACGACGGTGACGAACGTCTTGGTGATGCTGCCCGCGCGCAGGTGGTCCTGCGGGGTGCGGGCCCGGCCCGTCGAGGTGTCGGCGACGCCCGCCGAGCCGAACCAGCCGCGTGCGTACCCCTGCGAGGTGTCCACCGTCTGGGCGGCGACGCCGGGCATGCCGCCCGTGTTCACGAGGGCGTCGATCGCGGACCGGGTCGGGTTCCCCGCCGGGGATGCGCTCGCCGCGGGGGTGGGGGCGAGGGGCGCGGGTGCGGCGACCGCGGGCGCCGCGAGCGCGAGGGCCGCGGTCACGGCCGTGGCCGTGGTGAGCAGGGACGTACGTATCCGTGCGACAGCTCGGGACATGTCTGCCTTCCGTAAAAGCATGATCATTTACCTGTCGCCGATCATCACAGATGATCACCGGAAACGTACAGCGGGTATCCGGTGGGGAGGTGCGGGAGGGGCGGCTGTCAGGGCGCGGGCGTCTGGAGGATGCCGTTGATCAGGACGTTCAGGCCCCATGCGTCGCGGTCGCCGGGGGAGAAGAGGGCCCGGCGCAGCGAGGTGACCATCGGGTAGCGGTCGGCGGGCAGGGCGGCGTAGCGGCGGTCGGCCGCGGTGATGGCGGACTCCTCGTCGGAGCCCTTGCTGTCGTACGTGCTCTGCTCGGCCGCGGCCGCCGCGACGTGCAGGTAGAGCAGGTCGACGGCCCAGGCGGCGGTGGTGTCGTCCAGGCCGCCCCGCTTGAGCAGGGCGAGCATGCGGTCCAGTACGAGCAGGGCGTTGTCGCCCGTGGGGATGGCGCCGAGCGCGACGGCGGCCAGGCCCTCGTGGCGGCCCATGACCGCGACGGTGGCGGCGGCCACCGCGTGGAGCTGTTCGCGCCAGGTGCCCGGGGCGTCCAGGGGGACCCGGGCGAGGACCTCGTCGAGCATCGCGGCCATGAGGTCGTCGCGGTTGGCGACGTAGACGTAGAGCGAGGCGGGACCGGTGTCGAGCTCCTTGGCGACGCGGCGCATGGTCAGGGCGTCCAGGCCGTCGCGGTCCAGGACCGCGAGCCCGGTCCGCACGATCACCTCGCGGCTGAGGGGGGCCTTGGCGGGGCGTGCGCGGCGGCTGATCGGGCGGGGAGTCGTCGGCTGCGTGCTCATGGGGTGAGCCTAGCCCGCGGCGAACGCTGTTTGACACGAACGGCGTTCGTTTCCTAGCGTTGTCGGCGAACGGTGTTCGTGTCGAACATCGTTCGCGTCGGGGTGCTCGTGCCGGGCACGCCCGTGTCGGGCCGTGCTCCTCCTTGGCCGCGCCCGCTCCGCGGACCGCACCCCCTTCCCCACCAGCAGAGAGAAGAACCACCCGCCATGATCCTGATCACCGGAGGCCGCGGCGCGGTCGCCACCCGCCTGCTCGACCTGCTGCACGCCGACGGCCTGCCCCTGCGGGTCGGCTCCTCCACCCCCGCCGACCTCACCCCGCCCGACGGCGTCGACGCGGTCGCCCTCGACCTCACGGACCCGTCGACCTTCCCCGCCGCCCTGGCCGGCGTCACCGACGTCTTCCTCTACGCGTCCCCGGACCGCGTGGACGACTTCGTCGACGAGGCCCGGCGGGCGGGCGTCGAGCACATCGTGCTGCTCTCCTCCTCGTCCGTGCTCGGGTCCGACCCCGAGAGCAGCCCGCTCGCCGCCGCCCACCTCACCGTCGAGAAGGCACTGCTGGCCTCGTCCATCGCCACGACCGTCCTGCGCCCCGGCTCCTTCTCCTCCAACGCCGGGGCCTGGGCCTGGTCCGTCAAGGCCGGGCGCCCCGTCAACCTGCCGTACCCCGGGGCGCACAACGACCCCATCCACGAGCGGGACGTCGCCCAGTGCGCCCGCGCGGCCCTCACCGACCCCCGCCACCGGGGCGGCAGCTTCACGCTCACCGGGCCCCAGTCGCTGACGTTCGCCCAGCAGCTCGACCAACTCGCCGCAGCCACCGGGCTGTCCATCGCGGTCGACCGCGTCACCCGCGAGCAGTGGAAGGAAGAGACGGCCGACTACATCCCCGCCGCGTACTCCGACGCCCTCCTCGACTGGTGGGAGTCCACCGACGGCAGGCCCGTGGCCCTCACCCGCACGGTCGAGGAACTCACGGGCCGCCCCGCCCTCCCCTTCGCGGCCTGGGCGGCAGACCACGCCGCCGATTTCACCGCCTCCTGAGGGCCGCCCCACGGGTCCGCCCCACGGGACCGCCCCACGGGACCGACCGGCGGGCCGCGCGGCGTCCACGGCTGGTGTCCACGGCCGCCCGGTCGAGCCACGGCCCCCGTGACGCACAGGCCTTCGGCACCATGGGCCCGCTGCCTCGCGGGGCTTCGACCGCTACGCGACCACGAACGGGGAAGCGGGCTTCGGGATGCCCGCGAGGCCGCCGTCCGGGACCGAGACGCCGCCGTCGAGCACCAGCGCATGGCCCGTCATGAACGCCGCGGCGGGCGACGCCAGGTACAGCACCGCGCTGGCCACCTCGTGCGGCTCGCCCCAACGCCCCATCGGGACGTGGGCCATCAGCCAGTCCGACAGCGGCTCGGTCCCGGACGCGAACGTGGTCAGGTCCGTGCGGATCCAGCCGGGGCAGATCGCGTTGACCCGGATCCCGTCGCGCGCCCAGTGCACGGCCAGGCTGCGGGCCAGTGACACCTGGGCCGCCTTCGACGCCCCGTACGCCTCGATGCGCGAAGCGCCCACGAGGGCGGCTGCCGACGACATCAGCACGACGGCGGCGCGCGAGGACCGGGCCAGATGGGGGTAGGCGCTGCGGCACACCGCCGCCGTCGCGTTGAGGTTCACCGACAGGACCGCGTCCCAGTCCTCCTGCGTGGACTCCTCCAGCGGTACGACCCTGGTCAGGCCGTCCTCGCCCGACGGCAGCATTCCCGCGTTGTGCACCACGACGTCCAGGCCGCCCAACTGCTCGGCCGCCCCGTCGACGACGCGTGCCGCCGCGCCCCGTTCGGAGAGCTCGCCCGGCACCAGGGCGCAGGCGCGGCCGTGCTCCGAGACGAGGGACGCGGTCTCCTTGAGTGCGTCCGCCGTCCGCGCGGACAGCGCGAGATCGGCCCCCGCCTCGGCGAGCGCCAGGGACACGGCGCGGCCGATGCCGCGTGAGGCGCCGGTTACCAGAACCTTCGCCCCGTCGATTCGGAAGGCGTCGAATACGGACATCGCACACTCCTGTTGCTGAACGGAACCGCCAGGTGGAACTGCCAGGTGGAACTGCTGAGTGGAACTGGTCGAACGTGCCGGTGATCGGCCGCTTCTCAGTGAGCCCTCGCCCGCCCGGTGGGAGCAACCGGCGCGGGACGCGCGGATGTTGAACCGTGTTGAACGGCGCCGCCCGGAGTCACGCGGTGCGCCACGGATGCTCACGCCCCTGCAACCCCCGGGCCGCGGCGCGCCACTGGGCGACCGCCCGGCGCACCGCGGCCGATCTGAGGGAGAGTTCGACCTCGGTCAGCGCCCGGCCGTGGCGCCGTGCCTCGTCGACCCGCCCCACGTACAGCAGCGCGCAGGCCAGCCGCGCCAGGACCAGCGCCGTGCCGCGCTGGTCCTGTGCCGGGCGCAGCCGCAGCGAGCGCTCGAACGCGCCCACCGCCTCGTCGGCCAGGCCCAGCGCGAGCAGGGCCTCGCCCCGCTGGTACTCGAACGAGGCGGCCGAGTACGTGACGAACGCCGAAGCACCGGCCTCCTGGTCCTGGCGGCGGAGCGACACGAGCGCCTTCGCCAGGGTCAACTGGGTCCCCGTGCGGTCGCCCGCGCTCGCCCGGACGAGGGCGAGCTGCGCCTGGGCGTGGGCGAGGACGCCGTGCGGGGCGACGGTCGCGACCGAGACGGCGGCCCGCGCACTGGTGGCGGCGGCGCGCAGATGACCCAGCCGATGGGCCTGCGTGCTCATCAGCCGCACGGCCATCGCCCACGTCGCCGGGTCGTCCGCCGTCACGGACAGGTCCCTGGCCGTGGCGTAGCAGCGCTGTGCCGCTCCCTGGCGCAACTGGTCCTCGTACATCCGGCCCAGCAGCAGCACCAGGCGCGCGCCCTCCACGTACTCCGCCGCCGTCGCGTCGCCCGATCCGCGCAGCCGTCCGGTCACCACCTCGCTCAGATACGTCCGCAGGGTCGCCGGGGCCCGGGAACCGCCGCCCTCGTCCAGCACCTGGGCGAAGAAGTCCACCGCTGACGAGGCGGGCAGCAACGGCCGGGCGGTGGCAGGAGTACGGGCCGCCCCGCCGGCCGCGGGGCGCTGCGGGGCGAGCCACGCGGCGGGCGGGAGCGGCGGGACGCAGTCCACGGGGCGGTAGAGCGTGCCGCTCAGGGGCACGGCGAAGAGCCTGTCCAGCGCCTCGCCCGCCGATTCCTCCGCGCGGGGCCGCGCACGCTGACGCCCGACGCGTTCGGGGTCGGTGAACCCCAGGTCCCGCGGGGTGATGGTCCTGCCGATGCGGCGGCCCAGGGCCTCGCAGACCAGGGGGAGGACGGTGGACATGGGTCGGCTGCCGCGGAGCCAGTGGGCGACCGTGGTGCGGTCGTAGCGGAGCTCTTCGCCGGTTTCGGCGGCGACGGCGTTCACGGCTCGGGCCAGGGCCTGTTGGGTCCAGGACGCCTCCACGAGCAGTGCGCGCAGGGAGGAGTTGGGGGTTTTCGTGCGGGGCATGGCAACCGTCCAGATCGCTCGCGGTCGTTCCTTTCGGTGGATCAAGCAAGGTCCATTCGTGCCTCAGCTCCTCCGGCCGCAACAGGGCGCTCTGCGGCAAAGGGGGCGCATATGCCGGTGATATCCCCCTACGGCAGCTGACGGGCGCGGTACGCGTGGGGCGGAACGGCACGGTCGCGCCGTCCCGGTCGTTCAACGCCGTTCAACACGATGGCAACCGGAGGGTGATTCCAGGTTCCGCGGATCCCGGCTCCTAATGGTCCCTGGCCCGCCCGAACATGCGGTCCTCCCCACTCCCACCTCCACCTTTTCGACAGAGGAGCCGTCCATGACCGTCAGTGCCCACGACGTCCTGCCCCGCGTCTCGGCGATCGTCGCGGAGATCGCCGAGATCCCCCAGGCCGACGTCCGCCCCACCGACGCCCTGCGCGAGGGCCTCGGCCTCGACTCGCTCGGGCTGGTCGAGCTGCTGACCGCCCTGCACGACCGGCTCGGCGTGCTCGTCCCCGACGAGCAGGCCGACGAACTGTTCACCGTGGACGACGTGGTCGCCCGCGTACTCAAGGAAGTCTGAGCCGGCGCCGACGCGCGCCGAGGACTCTGGAGCGGCCGAACGCGGCCGCCGGAAGGGGACATTCGACATGGAATCGGCACCACCGCTCGCCGTGGTCACCGGTGTGGGCGCCCTCACGCCGCTCGGCAGGGACGCCCCGACGATGTGGCAGGCGCTGCTCGCGGGCGGCTCCGGCATCCGGGAGCTGTACGAACCGTGGGCCGGGGACCTGCCCGTGCGCATCGCCGCCCCGGTCGCGGCCGAGCCCGGGGCCGCGCCGGGCGAGCGGGGTTTCGGCAGGCTCGACCGCTCCGCGCAACTGGCCGTCGTCGCGGCCAGGGAGGCATGGGCCGACGCGGGACTCGGCCCGGCCCCCGACGCGCTCCGGGGCACGGACCCCGACCCGTCCCGGGGCATGGACCCCGACCCGTCCCGAGGTACCTGCCCCGACCCGTCCCGAGACACGGGCCAGGACGCGCCCCGAGGCTCCGGCGGCGCCCCTGGAGCACGCAACGGCCCAGGCCCAGAGCCGCACACCGGTCCCGGGGCGGGCGACGGCCCCGGGACGGGCACCCGTCGCGGTGCGGGCGGCGGGTGCCCCGACCCCTTCGTACGGCCCGAGGACGTCGCGGTCGTCGTCGGGACCGGCCACGGCCCGCAGGGCATGGTCCTCTCCTCGTACGAGCGCCTGAAGGAGCGCGGCGCCAACCTGGTCTCGCCCTACGCGATGCCGATGTACCTGGTCAACACGGCCGCCGCCCAGGTCGGCATCGCGGTCGGCGCGCGCGCCGGGGTCTACACCGTGGCCAGCGCGTGCGCGAGCGGCGCGGAAGCCGTCGCCTTCGGACTCGAACTGATCCGTTCGGGCCGGGCCAAGGTGGTCGTCGCGGGCGGCACCGACGCGACGGTCACCTCGCTGACCATCGCCGCGTTCGCGGCGATGCGCGCCCTGTCCCGGCGCACCGGGGACCCGACGGAAGCCTCCCGCCCCTTCGACCGCTCCCGCGACGGCTTCGTCGTCGGCGAGGGCGCCGGCATGGTGGTCCTGGAGGACGCGGCGCTGGCCGGGGCGCGGGGCGCCGGGGCGTACTGCGAGGTCGCGGGCGGCGGCGTGACCTCCGACGGCCACCACATCGCCCAGCCGTTCACCGACGGCAGGGGCCTCGCCGACGCGATGCGCCTGGCGCTGCGCCAGGCGGGCGAGAGCGCCGACCGGGTGGCGCTGGTCAACGCCCACGCCACCTCCACCCCGATCGGCGACGCCGCCGAGGCGCGGGCCCTGCGCGCCCTGTTCGGCAGGCGGCTGCCCGAGGTGCCCGTGTGCGCCCCCAAGTCGGGGATGGGCCACCTCCAAGGGGCCGCGGGAGCGGTGGAGACCGTCATCACGGCCCTGTCGCTGCACCACAGGACCGTGCCGCCGACCCTGAACTCGTACGACACGGAGGAGCACGTGGGCCTCGAACTGGTCCTGGACAAACCCCGCCCGCTGCCGGACGGTTCCCTGGTCGCGCTCAACAACTCCCTCGGCTTCGGCGGCCACAACGTCGCCGTCGTCCAGCGCACCCTTCCCGCCGGCGTCCTCGGGCGGTCGCGATGAGCGGGGGCGCGGCGACCGCCGTGCTCCTGCCCGGCATCGGCTCGTACGTGCCGGGGGCGCTCGCGCCCGTGCGCGACCACCCGGTGGTGCGCGCGACGCTGTCCGAGATCGACGGGGCGGTGGCGGGGGCGTGCGTGGTGCCGCCGCCCTCCGCGTTGCTGCTCGGCGACGGCGACGGCGACGGCTTCGGCGGCAGCGGCGGCGTAGGAGCAGAACCGGCCGGTCCGCCATGGCGGACGGACCCGCCCCGCCCCGCCGAAGTCGTGTTCCACCTCGCCGTCTACGCCCAGGCGCTCTCACTGTTCCGCCTCCTCCTGGCGACCGAGCACGTGCGCCCCACGGTCGTCATCGGGCACAGCCTCGGCGACATCGCGGCGCTCGCGGCCGTCGGCACCGTGACGGCCGGGGACGGCGCCCGGCTGCTGCTGGCGACCGCGGTGGCCCGCAGCCGCCACCGCGTACCCCCCGGAGGGCTCCTGGCCCTGCGGCTCTCGGCCGCCGACACCGTACGGCTGCTGAACGAGCGCCCCTTCCCCGGCCTTGAGCTGGCCTGCGACAACGCGCCGCGCCAGAGCGTCGTCTGCGGCCCGGCCGACCAACTCGACGCGCTCGGCGCCGCGGCGCGCGAACAGGCCGTCACGGCGACGCGCGTCGCCACGCGCACCCTCTTCCACAGCCCGGTGCTGCGCGCGGTCGCCGACGACGTGCGGGACGTCGCCGAGCGCGTGCGCTTCGCCCCGCCGAGGTTCCCGGTGCGTTCGTCGGCGCCCGTCCCGCTGCCCCGGCACGCGGGCGCGCTGCGGGACGCCGTAACCCACCACCTGGTCAGGCCGGTCCGGTTCCGGCAGACCGTGCGCGTCCTCGCCCTGACCGGCGTCTCGGCCGTCGTCGAGGCGGCGCCGCGCCCGCTGCTGACGCCCCTGGTGCGGACGGTGGCGCCCGCGATGACGACGCGGGCCGTCCCGGTCGCGCAGGCCCTGCCGGCCGTCCCCGCCGTCCGGACCGCGGACCGCGCTCCGTGCGGCGCCGCATCGAGGGAAAGGGCCGCAGCCCGTGCAGACGCGCATTGAGTCCCTGGCCGCGTTCGTGCCCGACACCGTGGTCACCAGCGCGGAGCTCATCGAGGCACTGGACCGTCCCGTACGGGTGGACCTCGCCGCCCTGACCGGCATCCGCGAGCGGCGGGTCCGCCGCCCGGAGCCGGAAGGGACGGACGACTCGTACGCCTTCGCCCTGCGGGCGGCCCGCGACTGCCTCGCCCGCTCGCGGTACCGCCCGCAGGACCTGGACGTCGTCGTCTCCGCGTCGATCACCCGGCTGCACGAGGGGCCGCGCATGCGGTGGGAGCCGTCGTTCGCGGCGCTCCTGTGCCGGGAGACCGGGGCGTTGTCCGCGCTCCACTTCGACCTCTCCAACGCCTGCGCGGGGATGTTCAGCGGCGTCCTCGTGCTCGACCGGATGATCAAGGCGGGTCTCGTGCGCACCGGCATGGTGGTGAGCGGTGAATGCGTCACCACCATCACCGACACCGCACTGCGGGAGATCACCGGGCTGCGGGACGAGCGGCTCGCGTCCCTCACCGTCGGGGACTCGGGCAGCGCCGTCATCATGGACGCGGCGGACGACGGGGAGCCGGACCGGCTGCACTACATCGAGCAGATGACCAGCGGGGCGTTCGCCCGGCTCTGTCTGGCGGGACCCAGCGGCCCGAACACCGGCATGTCGATGTTCACCGACAGCAGGGCGCTGCACGACACCTCGGTCATGGAGCAGTGGCCCGCCCTGCACCGCGCGTTCCTCGCCCGTACGGGGCAGCTGTTCGCGCCGCGGGACTTCGACCACCTGATCGCGCACCAGGTGAGCCGCAGCTTCATCGACCGGGTCAAAGAGGCGGGCGAGAAGGGGATCGGCCCCATGCCGCCGATGCTGTCGAGCCTGGAGCGCTACGGGAACACCGCGTCCAACTCGCTCTTCCTCACCCTCCACGACCACCTGACCGGGCGGGACCGTCCGACGGAGAGGAACCGCCCGACAGAAGGGGACTGTCCGACCGAGCGGGACGGCGGCCCGTCGACGTACCTCGTCGTGTCGTGCGCCTCCGGCTTCGTCGCCGGGTTCATGGCCCTGACGATCTCACCCCCGGAGCGCTGACATGGGAGTGGTCATCACGGCGGCGGCCGTCAGCGCGCACAGTGCGGGCAGCGCGGGCGGTGCGGACAGCGCCGCGAACGGTGAGCGGCCAGGAGACCGGAGCGGCGCGCGGTACGGCGACGCGGACAACGGCTCCATCGCGCACTGCGTACGTGCCGCACGCGACTGCCTCGCACAGACCGACGTGGCGCCGGGACGGATCGGCATGCTGATCCACACGGGCGTCTACCGCGACGGCAACCTCATGGAGCCGGCCATGGCCGCCCTGGTCCAGCACCGGCTCGGCATCAACCCGGACTACGCGCGCGACACCGCGCGGCCCGTCCCCACCGTCTCCTTCGACATGGCGAACGGCGCCTGCGGGGTGCTCGACGCGGTCGCCGTGGCCCAGGCCTTCCTGGCGGCCGACCCGATCGCGTACGCGCTGATCGTGACCGCGGACGCCCATCCGGGCTCAGGACCGCCCCCGCCCGGCTTCCCCTACGACAACTGCGGCGGCGCCCTCCTGCTGACCGGCAGCGACCTGCCGGGAACGGGATTCGGCCCCGTGCGCACGGCGCTCACCGCCGACGGCGGCTGGGCCGTCGAGGGCTACTGCGACCTGTCGGCGCCCGACGCGCCGGGGGCCGTGGACGTCCGCAGCGCCCCCGACGCCGTCGAACGCATCGCCGCCTGCGCGGCGGAGCTGGCGCTGCGGACGGTGGACGAGGCGGGAGTGGGCATCGAAACGGTCCGCGTCATCGCGTCCGACAGCCCGCCGGGGCTCGGCGCACGGACCGTGCGGCGGCTCGGACTGCCGCCGCACGCGCTCGTCACCCAGGACGCGCCCCGGCTCCGCGCCCACACCGCGGCGCCCGTCATCGGCTACGTACACGCCCGAAGAACCGCCCCGGCCCGGCCGGCCCGATCGTCCCGGGCGGTCCGGGCCGGCGTCCCGTCCACCGACCCGCCAGGCGCCCAGGCACCGACGGGGCCCCTCCTCTTCCTCACCGCGGGCGCGGGCCCCAGCGCCGCCTGCGCCCTCTACTTCCCGGAGCCGTCCGCATGAGTACACCCCCGTCTTCTGTGCTGCTCACTCCCGAAACCTCCGAAGCCCCCCGAGAAGTCCACCGAGAAACCCCCGAAGGGAACCCCGAAGCGAACCCCGAGGCGCCCCTGACCCCGCTGGACGCCAGCAGCGGAGCGGCCCGCCCCGAACTGATCGCCGCACTCGACCGCCTCCTGGACACCCCGCCCTTCACCGACCCGCGCCCCGACACCCACCTGGGGCAGGCCGCTCAGGCGTACCGCGAGGTGCGTGCCGTCAACGCCGCGGTCGGCGGCGGACGGGCCCTGCTCGACGACCCGCTCTCGCTCACCGCGCTCGTGGAGTGGTGCGCGGTGCGCGGCCCCTCCCTCGCCCTGGCCGCCCTCATCCACTACGCCATCGCCATGCCCACGGTGCTCGCCCTGCACCGGCCGGGCCCCGCCATGGACCGGATCGTCGACGACCTCGACCGGGGCACCCACATCGGCGGCATCCTGCTGACGGAGGCCGGGCGCAGCAACAGCCACCTCGGGGTCGACACCGAGGCCCACTACGACCCCGAGCGGCACGCCTTCACGCTGCGCACCCCGCACCCGGGCGCGGTCAAGCTCCTGGCGGGCGCCGCCCTGACGGACAACCCGCGCCACGACGTCGTCTACGCCCGGCTGGTCGTCGGCGGAACCTCGTACGGCACCCACGTCTTCCTGCTGCCCTTCCAGGGCTCCGACGGCCTCCCGCCGCCGGGGCTGCGGTTCGGCGAGCGCATCGAGATGCCGGGCGCGCCCCTGGACTACGCCGCCGTACGGCTCGACGACGTCCACGTCCCGTACGAGTACTGGCTGCGCGACTCGGCGGAGATCGTGGACGGCGTCCTGCGCGACCCGGCGCCCAACGACGACCACCGGCTGCTGCGTTCGCTGGTCACGTTCGCCCCCGCCGCCGCGACGATGGCCGCGGCCGTGTCCACCGGCGCCCGCGCCGCGGTCTACGGCGCGCTGGCCTTCTGCGCGGACCGCCCCAGCCACGAGCGCGGCGGCCCGCGGCGCGGCGTCATGGAGTACAGGACGCAGCAGGAGTCGCTGTACGGGGGCATGGCGCGCGCCTACGCCCTCACCGCCTGGGGCAGGGAGGTGATCGGCCTCCACGTGGCCGGGGGCGGGCCGACGTCCGCGCCAGAACCCGGCGACGAGGAGCGGATGAAGGCGGCTCCCTGGGCGGCGGTCAACCGCTCGCTCGCCCTGCTCAAGGCGCGCTCGACGGCCGTCGCCGAAGAGGTCGCGAGCGAGGCGCGGCGGCGCTGCGGCGGGCAGGGCAACGTGTCGTCGTTCCGGCTCACCGACATGGTGGGCCTGGCGCAGGTGTCCAACTCGGCGGCCGGGGACAACCTCCTGATGACCGCGGACGCGGCCCGCACCCTGCTGGAAGGCGTCGAGTACGTGCCCCCGCTCGCGCCGCGCACCGCGCCGGACCCGCTGGCGGCCGACGGCCCCACGGCGCTGGCGCGGGCCAGGGAAGCGGGCCTCTTCCGGGTGCACGCCGAGCGCGTCGCGCAGGGCACGAAGGCCGGGCTCGAAGGGTTCGCGCTCTGGAACGACCTGCTGCCCGACGCCCTGACGTTCGCGGAGGCGCACACCACCCGGCTGATGTGCGAGGCGCTGGACGCCCTGGCCGGGCGGGCACGGGCGGACGGGGACCGCGAGGCCCTGGAGGCCGTACGGGATCTGTACGGGCTGCTCACCGTGCGGGACGCGGCCGCCTGGCACCTGGAGAACGGCACGCTCTCCCCGGACCGGGCGCGGGCCCTGAGGGCGGCGCTCCCCAGCCGCCTGGACCGGGTCCGCGCCCACATCGGCCCCCTGACGGCGGGGCTCGGTCTCACGGCGCGGCGCCTGGGGGCCCGTACGACCTCGCAGGGGCTGGTGGCGGAGTTCGACGGAAGGCGGGAGGCGCGGTAGGGCCTGAAGGGCTACTCGCTGTGCACGATCTGGATCAGATTGCCGCAGGTGTCGTCCAGTACGGCGGTGGTGACCGTGCCCATCGCCAGCGGCTCCTGGGTGAAGCGCACGCCGAGCCCGCTCAGCCGCTCGAACTCCGCCCGCACGTCGTCGACGGCGAAGGACGCGGCCGGGATGCCGTCCTCGACCAGTGCCGTCTTGTACGGCTTCACGGCGGGGTGGCCGTCGGGCTCCAGGAGCAGTTCGGTGCCGTCGGGGGCCTCGGGCGACACGACGGTCAGCCACCTGTCCTCGCCCAGCGGGACCTCGGTCTTCTTCACGAAGCCGAGCACGCCGGTGTAGAAGCTCAGGGCTTTGTCCTGGTCGTCGACGAATACGCTGGTCAGGTGGATCCTCATGGGGTGCCCTCCGATGCATCGGGCCTGAGCCACCGGGTCGCGATGCGCTCAAGGGGTGCGGTGTTCAGGTCGTGGAACTTGTAGCGGCCCTGGCGCCGTGAGACCACCAGCCCCGCCGATTCGAGCACGGCCAGGTGCTGGCTTATCGCCTGGCGCGACAGCGCCAGGCCGTGCTTGGACACCAGCCGCGTGCAGATCTCGAACAGGGTCTGGCCGTCCCGCTCCACCAGCTCGTCGAGGATGCGCCGACGGGTCGGATCGGCCAGTGCCTTGAAAACATCCTCAGCCATGCCCACCACCATAGGCAAGTCGTGACTTGCCTATCAAGCCGGGGCCGGGGCCGGGGTCGTCCCGACGGGTCACGGCGTCGCGCGGGCCGCGTACGCCCTGACGTCGGCGTCGCCGTCCGCGGTGGCCGAGGCCAGGGCCGTCCGGGCGTCGGGGTGGGCGCGGTGGGGGAGCAGGGACAGCACGGCGGCCCTGCGGACGTCCGCGTTGGGATCGGCCAGCGCCTCGGCCAGCGCGGGCACGGCCAGGGCCGGGGCGGCCGCCTTGAGGGCGGTCGCCGCACCCGCCCTGACCTGCCAGGCGGGGTCCCCGAGCGAGGCCGCCGCGCTCTCGGCGTACCCGGGCGGGCAGCCGGTGGTGGCGAGCGCGGCCAGGGCGGCGCCCCTGACCAGCGGGTCCGCGTCCCCGACGAGCCCGTCGAGCGACGCGGGAGCGGGATCGCGCACCGCGGAGAGGCCCCGGGCCACCGCCACCCGCACCTCGCGCGCCGGATCCTCGGAGGCCGCCACGAGGTCCGCGACCGCGTCCACCGACACCAGTGCCCGCACCGCGTGGATGCGCACCTCGACGTCGGCGTCCGCGAGCGCGGCGGCGTACAGCGGGGCGTCGCCCAGGCGCAGCGCCCGCAGCACTTCGAGGACGGCGGCCCGGACGGCCGGGTCGGGGGCGTCGGCCGCGGCCCGCAGAGCGACGCCCAACCCGGCGTCGGCGGGCAGGACTTCGACCAGTTCGCGCAGCGCTGCGGCGGCCTTGGCGCGCACCAGGGGCGAGGCGTCCCGCAGCCGCGCGGCGAGCGCGGGCCCCGCCCCCCGCGGCACGGTCTCCGCGAGAGCGGTGACGGCGGCCGCCCGCACGGCGGGATCGGGGTCCGCGAGATGAGGCCGCAGCGCCGCCAGGTCGGGGGACCCGTCGGCCAGGGCCAGCACGTGCAGCAGGGCCGCGCCGGGCGCGCCGGGCGCGGTGGCCGGGGGCTCCTGCGGCTCCGGGGCCCGCACCCCGGGATCCCGCTCCCGGCGCGCGGCCGGTGCGGCGTCCCGCGGGCCCGCCGTGGCCACCGGCACCAGCGCGACCTCGCCCAGCGGCCTGTCGGGCCCAGGCGCGGGCGCGAAGCCCGGCACCGGCACCACGTACGGCTCGACCGCCCGCGCCGTGAACTCCATCGTCCCCGAGGGGGACTTGCGCAGGTCGAGGTGGTGCAGCCAGCCCGCGTCGTCCCGCCCGGGATGGTCGAGCCGCTCGTGGTACAGGCCCCAGCGCGACTCGGTCCTGGCGAGCGAGGCGCGGGCCGCCATCTCCGCGCAGTCCCGGATGAACGACACCTCGGCGCAGCGCATCAGCTCGTGCGCGGTGCGCGCGCCCATCCCGGCGATCTCGCCCGTCATCCGCTCGAACGCCGCCACCGCGAGCGACAGCTTCGCCCCCGTCTTGGGCGGCGCCACGTAGTCGTTGACGAACCGCCGCAGTTTGTACTCCACCTGCGGCTGCGGCGGACCCTGGGGGTTGCGCAGCGGCCGGTACACCAGCTCGTGCGCCGCGGCGAGCTGGTCGTGCGGCAACTCGCCCTCGTACGCGGTGTACCGGCTCGCGTCCTCGCCCGCGAGGTCGCCGAAGACGAACGCGCCGATCATGTAGTTGTGCGGTACGCAGGCCAGGTCGCCGGCCGCGTACAACCGGGGCACCGTCGTGCGGGCGTGCGCGTCGACCCGGACGCCCGAAGCGGAGTGCCCGCCGCACAGCCCGATCTCCGAGAGGTGCATCTCGATGTCGTGCGTGCGGTAGTCGTGCCCCCGGCCCTCGTGGAAGGTGCCGCGCGTCGGCCGCTCCGTGGTGTGCAGGATGCCCTCGACGGCGGCGACCGTCTCCTCCGGGAGGTGGCTGAGCTTGAGGTACACCGGGCCCCGGTCGGAGGCGAGTTCGGCCGAGAACTCCGCCATCATCTGCCCCGACCAGTAGTCCGACTCCACGAACCGCTCGCCGTGCCGGTTCACCTGGTAGCCGCCGAAGGGGTTGGCGACGTACGCGCAGGCGGGGCCGTTGTAGTCCTTGATCAGCGGGTTGATCTGGAAGCACTCGATGCCGGTGAGCGCGGCGCCCGCGTGGTACGCCATGGCGTAGCCGTCGCCCGCGTTCGTCGGGTTCTCGTACGTCCCGTACAGATAGCCGGAAGCGGGCAGGCCGAGCCGCCCGCAGGGTCCGGTCGCCAGGATCACCGCGCCCGCCCGCACGGTCACGAACGCGCCGGTGCGGGTGTGGAACCCGGCCGCGCCGATCGCCCGCCCGTCGTCCGGGTGGGTGAGCACCCGCACCGGCATGACCCGGTTCTCGACGCGGATCCGCTCCCGCATCTCGCGGCGCCGCAACTGCCGGTAGAGGACCTTCTTGATGTCCTTGCCCTCCGGCATGGGCAGCACGTACGAACCGGAGCGGTGCACCTGGCGGACCGCGTACTCGTTGTGCTCGTCCTTCTCGAACTTCACCCCGTACGACTCCAGGCGCTGGACCATCGCGAAGCCCCGCGTGGCGGTCTGCCGGACCGTGGACTGGTCGACGACGCCGTCGTTGGCCCGGGTGATCTCGGCGACGTAGTCGTCGGGCTCGGCCCGGCCGGGGACGACCGCGTTGTTGACCCCGTCCATGCCCATGGCCAGGGCCCCGGAGTGCCGCACGTGCGCCTTCTCCAGCAGGAGCACGTTCGCCCCGCGGCCCGCGGCCGTCAGCGCGGCCATGGTGCCCGCGGTGCCGCCGCCGATCACGAGGACGTCGCAGGACAGCTCGGTGGCGTCGGCGAGTTCGGGTACGGACAGAGGGGTGTTCATGGGGCGCCTTTCGGGGCGGGGTCCTGGCATCGGGTTCAGAGGGATTCGAGGACGCGGCGGCGCAGGGCGGCCGTGTCGGCGGCGGGGCGGGCGGACCTGTCGCGCGGCCGCGGCACGTCGAGGAGCAGGCCGCGGGACGGCACGGCGATCCGGTCGCCGAGGAACAGGGCCTCGTCCACGTCGTGCGTGACGAACACGACGGTCGCGCCGGTGTCGTACAGGATCTCCACCAGCAGGTCCTGCATCCCGGCCCTGGTGTGCGCGTCGAGCGCGCCGAAGGGCTCGTCCATCAGCACCGCGCGGGGCCTCGCCGCCAACGCGCGGGCCAGCTGGACGCGTTGCCGCTGCCCGCCCGACAGCTGGTGCGGCAGCCGGGCCGCGTGCTCGGCCAGGCCCACCCGCTCCAGCCACGCGGCCGACACCCGGCGCCGCTCCTCGCGCCGGACGCCCCGGATCGCGAGGGGCAGCTCCACGTTGGCGCGCACCGTGCGCCACGGCAGCAGGGCGTCGTGCTGGAACACCAGCGCCCGCTGCGCGCCCGGCCCTTCGACCGGGGTCCCGTCCTGGGTGATCCGGCCGTCCAGCGGGGGCAGCAGACCGGCGATCGTGCGTAGCAGCGTGGACTTCCCGCAGCCGGAGGGGCCGACCACGGCGAGGAGTTCCCCCGGGGCGACGCGCAGATCGAGGGGCCCGAGCACGGGAGGGCCGCCGGGGTGCCCCAACCGGACCCCGCTCAGGTCGAGTTCGGCGCCGTGCGAGACGGTGTGCGCGGGCAGGGCGACGGTGCTCATGCGACCGGCTCCTTCTGCGGGGAGGGCGCGGCGGCGGTGGCCGGTCCGCGCGGTCGGGGTCCGGGGGCGCCGGCGGCCGGGCGGGGCAGCCAGGCGGTGGCGCGGCGGCCCAGCAGTTCCACCGCCGTGGAGGTGAGCCAGCCGAGCACGCCGATGGTGGCCATGCCGACGAAGACCCCGGGGTAGTCCACGACCGTGTAGTCCTGCCAGGTGCGGTACCCGACCCCGTACTCCCCGGAGATCATCTCCGCCGAGATCACGCAGATCCACGAGACGCCGATGCCCACCGAGAGCCCGCCGAAGATGCCCGGCAGCGCCCCGGGCAGCACCACCGAGAACAGCACCCGCAGCCGGCCGCCGCCCATGGTGAGCACGGCCTCCTCCCAGACCGGGGCGAGCGCGCGCACCGCGTGCCGCGTCGACACCGTGACCGGGAAGAACGCCGCGGTGAACGTGATGAAGACGATGCCCTGTTCGTTGGTGGGCAGCAGCAGGATCGCCACCGGCACCAGGGCGATGGCCGGTACGGGCCTGGCCACTTCGAGCAGCGGGCCCAGCAGGTCGGCCGCCCACCGCGAGCGGGCGACGGCCGTCCCCGCCGCCACCCCGAGCACGGCCGCCAGCAGGAAGCCGACCGCGATCCGGCGCAGGCTGTGCCCCAGGTCCTGCCGGTACGCGTCGGTGCCGAGCCGCTCCCCGAAGGCCGACGCGATCTCGCCGACCGTGGGGAACTGCTCGAACCGCAGCCACAGGTTCACGTCGTAGGAGGTCAGCAACTGCCACAGGCCGAGCGCCGCGGCGAGCGAGCCGAGCCGCAGCAGGCGGCGGCCCGCGCTCACGCCGCCAGCCCGACGGCCTCGGTGTAGCTCACGGTCCTGGCCGCGGCGTGCCGGGCCACGTACCTCAGCGCGCCGGCCTCGGTGACGAAGGCGCGCAGCTCGGCGCCTTCGGCGACCCAGACCGCCCTGTCCGCGAACCACAGCGTGCCGGTGACGGCGTCCGGCACGTACGCGGCGCGCACGTCACGGCCCTTCGCGGCCGCGAGGAGCTGCCGGGGGCTGTCGAAGGAGCGTAGGGACCGCTGCCCCTTCAGCCACAGCTGGGACGTGGCGGCCGACGCCCCCGGGTGGGGCGCGGACGGCGCCGCCCGGCCCAGCGGCCCGGGGTCGACGAAGGCGTCCACGTCGACGTCCTTCACCAGGCCCGCGTCCTTGAGGACCGGCACGTCCTGCTTGAGGGCGTCGATCAGCTCGGGGCGCAGCGCCGGGTCGAAGGTGGCGATGCCGCCCGCGCCGTTGTACAGGTACACCACCTCGGCGGGCAGCCCCGTCTCGTCGGCCACCGACTCGGCGGCTTCGACCGGCCGGGCGCGCAGGTGGTCGGTGGCCCTGCGCTGCGCGGCGAGGAAGGCGTCGACGACTTTGGTGTGCTTCTTCGCGAACTTCTCGCGGACGGTGACGCCGTGGAAGGTCGGCAGGTTCAGCTCGGCTCCGTCGTAGAGCGCCTTGGCCTTGCCCTCGAAGGCGAGCTGGCCCGGCCAGGCGACGAACTGCGACAGCGCGTCCACGCTGCCGGCCGTCAGCGCGGAAGCGCCCACGCTCGGCTGCTGGTTGAGCTTGCGGACGCCCTTCTCGGGGTCGATCCCGGCGTGTTGGAGTGCCCGTACGAGAGTCCCGTCGGCGGCCGATCCGATGCTGGTCGACACCTTCTTGCCCGCCAGGTCGGCCAGCGACCGCAGGGGCGAACCGGGCGCGGTGACCACGGTGTTGAGGCCGCCGCGCAGGTTGTACCCGGTGACCGAGACGAGCCGCGTCGGCTGCTTGAGGGCCTTGCCGCGGGCCGCGTTGAGGAGGAGCGGGAAGTCGCCCATCGAACCGATGTCGATCTTCCCGGCGACCATCTGGGCGGTGATCGGCGCTCCGGTCGCGTAGTCCTGCCACTCGACCTCGTAGGTGACGCCGTCCTTCTTCCCGCGGGCCGCCAGCTCCTCCTCGAAGTAGCCGAGCGATCGCAGCAGGGTTCCGGCGGTGACGGTGTTGATGGTCTTCGACTGGTAGCCGACGGTCACGGTGACCGTGTCGCCGTCGGCGCCCGCGGGGCCGCCGCAGCCGGTGAGCGGAGCCAGGAGCGCGGCGAGCGCGACGGGCAGGGCAACTCTTCTGACGTGCATGGGGGTTCGGCCTCTCACCGGAGCAGATAGGGCATGTTGACCGTGACCGCGCCGGTGGGGCAGCGGGCCGCGCACGGGCCGCAGTACCAGCACTCGTCGATGTGCATGTACGCCTTGCCGCTGTCCTCGTGGATCGCGAGCGAGTCGAGCGGGCACATGTCGACGCAGAGCGTGCAGCCGTCGATGCACTTGGACTCGTCGACGGTCACGGGCACGTCGGCGCGCTGCGGGACCAGGGGCATGGCTGTCTCCAGGAGAGAAGGGGGAGGGAGAGAAGGGAAGAAGGAAGGACGGGGGCGTCAGAGGGAGCGGTGGAGCACGCCGCTCATCGTGATGCGGTCGCCGCGGAACCGGATGAACTCCAGGTCCACGGGCCGTCCGTCGGGCAGGTGCGTCAGCCGCTCCAGCATGAGCACGGCGGCCCCGCGCGGGGCCTGGAGCACCGCGGCGGAGTGCGCGTCGGCGTTGACCGCCTCCAGGGTGACCTCGGCGTGCCCGAGCGGGCCGCCGGTCAGCGACTCCAGGAGCCGGAACACGTCCGTGTTCTCCAGGTCGCAGCCGAGCAGTTCGCCGCCCACGTCCATGGGCAGGTAGGACAGGTCGAGGGAGAGCGGCAGCCCGTTCAGACGGCGCAGCCGCTCGATGCAGAGCACGTCGCTGTGCTCGGGCAGGCCGAGGCGGTGGGCCACGGGGCCCGGCGCGCGGAGCGGTCCGACCGTGCGGACCTCGTTGGTGACCCGGCCGTGCTCGTGCAGGGTTTCGGCCAGGCCCTGCAGCCTGTTCAGGCCGTGCGCGTACTTCTCACAGGTCACCACGGTCCCGACGCCGGGCTGCCGGTCGACGATCTGTTCGTCGCGCAGCATGTCCAGGGCCTGGCGCACGGTGTTGCGGCTGGCCCGGTAGTCGGCGGCGATGGTGTCCTCAAGAGGGAGGACGCCGTCGGGGAAACCGCCCGCCAGGATCTGGTGGCGCAGCAGGTCGGCGAGCTGCCTGGCCTGGTCGGCGCGGAGCCTCCGGCGGCGCGCGGCGGCCACCGGGAGCGAGGCGGGGGTGGGTTCTGCTGGCATGGCAGGGAACGTACCGGCGGGGTGCCCCGGATGGTGTTGCGGCAGTATTGCGCCACCTGAAAGCCGAGGGGTGCCGCTCTGACCTGCTGGTTCAGCGGGGGAGTGGCAAGATCCGCCACCTCGCTGTCCAGAGTGCGGGAGCCGGTGCGTGCCGCCGCGTCCCGCCGCGCGCCGCGATGTCGGCGGGGGCGCGCCCGTGGTGTTGGCGGGTGCGGCCGTGGTGTCGGCGGGGGGCGCTCGCTGTGCCGTCAGCCGCCGCGGCGGACCCGGGCGGCCTTGCGGGCCTCGGCGAGCAGTCGGGCCTCGCCGCCCTTGCGGGACTTGCCGCCGCCTGAGCCGCCGCTCTTGCCGCCGCCGCTGCTGCCGCCGCGTGAGGCGTCCTTGGAGGTGCCCAGGCCGCGGAAGGGGGTGTTGGTGTTCTTGGGGCGGGGCGCGGCGGGGCCGCCGTCGAGCGGGGTGCCGGACGGGGCCTTGGCGCCGGTGATCCGGCTCAGCTCGGCCTCGCCCGAGCGCACCTTGGTGACGGTCGGCCGGACGCCCGCTTCGGACATCACCTGGCTCAGCTCCTTGCGCTGGCCCGAGAGCACCAGGGTGACGACCCGGCCTGACTCACCGGCCCGCGCGGTGCGGCCCGCGCGGTGCAGGTAGTCCTTGGGGTCGGCGGGCGGGTCGACGTTGACCACCAGGTCGAGGTCGTCCACGTGCAGCCCGCGGGCCGCCACGTTGGTCGCCACCAGCGCGGTGACCTGCCCGTCCTTGAACTGTGCCAGGGTCTTCGTCCGCTGCGGCTGGGACTTGCCGCTGTGCAGGGCGGCGGCGCGCACCCCGCTGGCGCGCAGGTGCCTGGTGAGCTGGTCCACGGAGTGCTTGGTGTCCAGGAACAGCAGGACGCGGCCGTCGCGCGCGGCGATCTCCGTGACGACCGCGTACCGGTCGGGGCCGTGGACGACGAGCACGTGGTGGTCCATCGTCGTGACCGCGCCGGCCGACGGGTCGACCGAGTGGACGACGGGGTCGTGCAGGTAGCGGTGCACGAGGTCGTCGACGTCGCGGTCGAGGGTGGCCGAGAACAGCATCCGCTGCCCCTCGGGGTGCACCTGGTCCAGCGCCTCGGTGACCTGCGGCAGGAACCCCATGTCGCACATCTGGTCGGCCTCGTCCAGGACGGTGATCCGGACCCGCCCCAGGCGGCACGCCTTGCGCTCGATCAGGTCGTGCAGTCGGCCGGGGGTGGCGACGACGACCTCGGCCCCGTCGCGCAGCGCGGCGATCTGACGGCTGATCGACACGCCGCCGACGACGGTCGCCATGCGCAGCCGGAGCGCGTGCGCGTACGGCGCGAGCGCGTCGGAGACCTGCTGCGCCAGCTCCCGGGTCGGCACCAGGACCAGCGCCAGCGGCTGCTTGGAATCCGCGCGCCGCCCGGCCGTCCGTACGAGCAGCGGAAGACCGAAGGCGAGCGTCTTGCCCGAGCCGGTGCGGCCGCGGCCTAGCACGTCCCGGCCGTCGAGGGCGCTGGGCAGCGTCGCCGCCTGGATCGGGAACGGCTCGCGCACGTCGTGCTCGGCGAGGGTGCGCAGCACTTCGCCCGGCAGCCGCAGCTCGGCGAAGGAGGCGGCGGGAGCAGTGGGGGCAGTGGGGGCAGCGAGGGGCGCAGAGGTCGCGGGGGCCGCAGGGGTCGCTGCCGGGGGAGCCGCAGGGGCGAGGTCGTCGTGCGGGGCGCTGGTGCGGTCCGGGTGGTTCATGGCGGGCCTTCCGCGTGAGGAACGTACCGAGGAAGGCCCGGCAGGAACGAGGATCCGACGCACGGGACGATACGGGACGGCCAAGGGGCGCGCCCGCCCGTGCAAACGCGTCAGGTTAACACAAAGGGGCCAGGGGGCCTTGGTCGGCAGGTACGGGTCGCCCGGTGCGCGGAGGGCGTCCAGAACCGGACGCGGCGGCCTGAAGGCACGGCCAAGAAGGGCCAGTTCGCATGTATGTGCGATGTGAGGGTGGGGCGTAGGTTCGGTGACCGGAAAGCGGGCGGCCGTCCTGTGCGGTATGGCGACGGGCCCGTGGACCGTGCGGTCGCATTCCCCTCTGTGGCCTGCCTCCCCGCGGGCCTGGGCGGCTCGCACAAGCGGTTGCCGCCGGTTACCTCCCGGCGGCCGGTGGCAACCGCGCCGCCCCTGGTGGTGCGGCGGAATACCGGATCGCCGTGTTCGGTCCGGTGTTATCTTCACCCGCATGCCCGAACTGATCACGCCCACGGACCGATTGCACGCCTCGTGGCTCGATGCGCGCGACGAGTGGCCCGACGGGGCGCACCAGGACGGGACCGGCATGCGCCTGGCGGACGGCGCGGACCTCGCCGACCCGGCGGTCTTCTCGGCGTGGACGGAGCGGCTGCGGCTGCACGCGGACCCGTCGGCCGTGCTGGCGGAAGGGTCCGTCCACGCCACCAACCGGTGGATCGTCGAGGGCGGCACCTATCTGGGCGCCATCGACCTGCGCCACCGGCTGAACGACTTCATGCTCGCCGTCGTCGGGCACATCGGCTACAGCGTCCGCCCCTCCGCCCGCAGGAAGGGTCTGGCCGGATGGGCGCTCGGGGCGGTCCTGCCCGAGGCCCGCGCGCTCGGCCTGGACAGGGTCCTCGTCACCTGCGACGAGGACAACATCGCCTCGATGCGCACCATCGAGCGCAACGGGGGCGTCCTGGAGGACGTCCGCACCACCGGGGCGTACGTCAAGCGCCGCTACTGGATCGAGCTGTAGGCGGCCGCCGGGCGGTACGGAGAGCTGGGCGATACGGGGAGCCGGGCGGTACGGAGGGCCGGGAGAGGCGGCGCGCCGCCTGGGCCGCCTGCCTCGCCGTCCAGGGCCGCGCCCTGTCCGTCTCAGGCGCGCGGCCCGAGGAACAGTCCTCCGCTCGCGTCGATGACCTGGCCGGTGATCCAGCGCGCGCCGTCCGACGCGAGGAACGCGACCACGTCGGCGACGTCCTCGGGCCCGCCGAGGCGCCCCAGCGCCGTCGCTCCCGCGATGGAGTCGGCCAGCCCCGGTGCCTCGAACGCGGCCCCGTTGCTCGCCGTCCGCGTGGCGCCGGGGGCCACCGCGTTGACCGTGATGCCGCGCGCCCCGAGTTCGTGCGCCAAGGTCATGGTCATCGTCTCCACCGCGCCCTTCGTCATGGCGAACGACGTCTGGGAGGGGTTGGCCATCCGGGTCGCCACGGACGAGACCGCGACGATGCGGCCGCCGTCCGGGATCAGCGGCAGCGCCCGCTGGACGATGAAGTACGGCGCCCGTACGTTCACCGCGAAGAGCCGGTCGAACTCCTCCCGCGTCGTCACCCCGAGCGGACCCGCGGGCGCCGCCGCCGCATTGTTGACGAGGACGTCCAGCGGCCGTCCCGCGAGGCCCGCCTCGACCCCCGCGAACAGGGTTTCGACGTCGCCGTCCACGCCCAGCTCGGCTCCGACGGCGAACGCGGACCCGCCGGTGCGCGCGATCGCGTCCACCGTCGCCGCGGCGCCCTCCTCGTCCGTGCCGAAGTGCACGGCGACCGCGGCCCCCCGTGCCGCGAGCCGCGTCGCGATCGCCTGCCCGATGCCGCGCGACGCTCCGGTGACGAGGGCCGTCCTGCCGGTCAGATCACTCATGTCCACCACCTCGTGACGAGAGTGACTATCAATTTGGTAGTCACTACCATGAAGGTAGGGTCTACCACATGACCGACCAGCACTCAACGCTGCGGGCGCAGCGGCGGGCCGAGACGCGGCGCGCGATCCAGGCGCACGCGGTCCGGCTGTTCACCGATCGCGGCTACGACGCGACGACCGTGACCGACGTCGCGCGGGCGGCGGGCGTCTCGCCCATGACGGTGTACCGGCACTTCCCGACGAAGGAGGACCTCGTCCTCGTCGACCGGCGCGCGGAGCTCGTCGCCGAGCGGGTCGCCGCTTCGTCCGTCGAGCTGCCCCTGGTCCACCGGGTCGGCGGCGCGCTCGTGGCGTCGGCCGCGGCGATGACGGGGGGCGGGGGCGACGCGCCGTCGGCGGACGAGCGGTTCCTGCTGGCCCGCCTCCGGCTCATGATCTCCACGTCGGCCCTGCGGGCGAAGCACCTGGACAACGACTACGCGCTCCAGCAGGCGATCGTGACGGCGCTGGGCACCGAAGCGGTCGATCCCGCCGACCCCGAAGCGGAGTTCCGCGCCCAGGCGGCCATCGGCGCCTGCCTGGCGGCCATGCACGCGGCGCTGATGCGCTGGGCCGCGGACGACGGGGAGACCGAGCTGCCCGGACTGATCGCGAAGGCGCTCGCCGCGGCCTTCGGCCAAGACGTCACGGAGCCCGCTCCGGAGATGTGAGCGGGGCCTGTCGGGCAGCTCGGCCTCCCTGTCGTCCGAGGCCCGCCTCCGCGCCGCGCCTTCACTCCGCGTCCCGCCCCAGGAAGGCCCCCACGGTAGAGGCGAAGGGCTCGGCGTCGTCGAGCCAGGGGAAGTGTCCCGCGCCCTGCTGGACGTGGAGTCGGGCGTGCGGGAACAGCCCGGAGAGCTCGGTCATCGCGGGCGGCGGGGAGTTGAGGTCGACCTCGCCCGCGAGCACGAACACGGGCGACGCCAAGCGGGCGAGCGCGGCGCGCGTCTCCTCGGGAGCGAAGGCGCCCTCGGCGGCGAAGACCGCCGCCGCCCCGTCGTTGCGCTGCCGCTCCCCGGCCGCTCTGTGGGTCCGGGCCGTCTCGTCCCAACGGCCGTACCAGAAGGGCGCGATCGCCTTGAACGCCTCGCTGTCGCCGCGCCCCGCCACGACCGCTTCCAGCGCCGCGTACGCCTCCGGGAACCACGGCTCGCCCGCGCGCAGCCGCGCGGTCCCGCGCCGCACGTCCCCGGCGACCTCCAGGCCCACGGCCGTGACGCTCGGCGTGATCAGCGCGAGCCTGCCGACGCGCCGGGGGTGCCGGGCCGCGTACAGCAGTGCGGGGTTCGCCCCGGCGGAGTGGGCGAGCAGGTCCATCCGGTCGGGCCCCAGGTGCGTGCGCAGGGCCTCCACGTCGTCGACCAGCCGGTCGCAGCGGTACGAGGCGGGGTCGTCCGGCAGGGCGGAGGCGCCGGTGCCCCGGAGGTCCAGCCTGATCAGCCGCCGGTGGGCGGCGAGCCCGCCGAGGTCGCCCAGATAGGCGGAGTCCTGCATCGGCCCGCCGGGCAGGCAGACGACGGGGCGGCCCGCGCGTCCGCCACGGTCTTCGTGTCCCGCTTCGTGTCCCGCACGCTCTCCGTGGCCTTCGCCGGAGAGGTGGTACGCGAGCCGGGTGCCGTCGTACGAGGTGAAGAAGCGCGTCGGGGCGGGGGAGCCCGCGGGGGTGGAGAGGTTCATGGCCGCAGCCTGGGGGACGGGCGGCGGCTCCCCCTATTGTTTAGCCACAGCTTAACGATGAGGCGGGACCGGATGGCAGTCCAGATCAGATTCACCGCGGCGTCGGTCGCGCGCGTGCGCTTCGCTCTCTCGCCGCTGGGCGAGACCGTGCTGGCGCTGCGCGTCCTGCTGGGCGCGGGCGGGCACGAGGTGCACCGGGCCTGGACGCGCGCGGCGCGCCCGCTGCTCGCGGACGAGCCCGAGCTGCCGCTGCTGCGGTCGCTGATCGCCGGGCCCATGCCGTCGTTCCTGTTCCCCGTGCCGACCGAGCGGCTGCCCACGGTGGCCGCCGAGCTCGACCTGCTGCGGGCCACGGACGAGGACTTCTACCGACGGGAGTACGGCGCGGTCCTGAACGCACCGGCGCGGGAGGCCCCCGACCCCGGAGTCCTGCTGCCCCGGCTGGCGGGGGCGCTCCGGCGCTGCCACGACCGGCTGATCGCCCCGCACTGGGGCCGGATGAGCGCGCTCCTGGAGGCCGACGTCGCACGGCGGGCGCTGACCCTGGTGGACGGCGGGACGCAGGCGCTCTTCGCCGAGCTGCACCCCGACATCGCCTGGGACGGCGGCCAGTTGGTGGTGCACGGCCGCCGCGCCCCGCGCACCGTGCACACGGTCGACACGGCGGGGCACGGTCTGGTGCTGCTGCCCAGCGTCTTCAACTGGCCGAACGCGGGCGTCGACAAGGCCCCCGTCGCCGCCGCCTCGATCCGCTATCCGGCGGTGGGCGTCGGCCTGCTCTGGGAGCCGCCCCCGCCGACGCTGACGGGCCTGGCGCCCGTGCTCGGCCGTGCCAGGACGGAGATCCTCGCGGCGCTGGGCGAACCCCTGAGCACCGCGGCCCTGGCCGCCCGGCTGGGCATCACGCCGAGCGCGGTCTCACAGCACCTGGGCGCCCTGCGCGGGGCGAGCCTGGTGTCGACCCAGCGGAAGGGGCGCACGGCCCTCCACCTGCGGACGGAGCGGGCGGACCACCTTCTGGGAACCGCCCCCGAACCGTGAGCCGCGCCCGAAACGCGAGCCGCCCCCGAATCGGGAGCCGTGTCCGAGAGGAGTGGCAGGCTCTAGGCCCTGGCCGCGTCCGCCACCGTGCCCGTCGCCGCCCGGCCGCCCCGCACCACGGCCATGACCTCCGCGGCCACCGGGCGAAGCGGGCGCTTGCGGAGGTCCAGGACCGGCTTCGGGTTCGAAAGGCCGTGGGACGCCAGCAGGTTCATCAGGGCCCAGATCACGTCGGGGCGCCCGGTCACGGGGAACTCCTCGCCCTCCGGGGAGACGACGGTGGCCGCCGCGGTGCCCGCGAGCAGGTTGGAGCGGGCCCAGTCGACGACGAACAGCCTGCCGTCCGGACTGGCGCTGAGGACGACCTCCCTGGTGCGGTGCAGGACGGTGAGGTAGTCCATCGGCACGGTCACCTTCCGGGCCGCGTCGAACGGCGGTGTCCCGTCGGCCGGGTGGACGCGCAGCACCGCCTTGACGACCGGCCCGTGGTCCTGGAACGTGTGCGTGCCGGCCATCTGGAGGAACCGGCCCCGCACGAGCACGCCGCCCCGGCGCGACCAGCCCCGTCCGACGCTGCCGAACGACGCTCTCTCGCCCGGGAGTTCGTCCACGAGCCACCGGGCTTCCTCACCCGGTTCGGTCACCGGCACCCGGTCCTCGGGATGAGCCCTGGCCCACTCGGCCACCTCGGCGTAGCGCGCCGCGACCGGCGGGTCCAGGCGGCGGATGTCGATCGTGTCGCCGTCCATCGCGACGCCGCCGACGTCCAAGGAGATCCGCATCTGGCGCAGTTGGCGACCGATGCGTCCGGTCACCTCGACCGTCCGGCCGTCCGGCTCGACGACCCGGCACGTCCTCGTCCCCGCGAGCATGGTGCTGCGGGGCCACAGCGGGACGACCCGGTTCCGCGCCGACGCGTCCGCGTCCGCGCCGGTCGACGGGTCGGCGGGGCTCACGAGGACGGCGAGGCGGCCCGCGGTGACCGCGGACAGGCACAGGGAGGGGACGCGCCACTCGCCGATGACCTCGAACCCTTCAAACTCTTCGAACCCTTCGACCGCGTCGGTGGGCTCCGCACCGTCCGCCCCCATCCCGTGCACCCGCAGCCTCAGCCGGACGAGCGGTGTGAACTCGTCGGGCGTGTAGTTGCCGAAGTGCGTCGTGAACGTGGCTTCGCCGTCGGGGCTGTAGCGCACGAGCGAGGCCTCCAGGACGTCCGCCCGCGTCAGCCGTGCCCCCGTCGGCAGGTCTCCGTCGGGGCGCGGCGCCCACAGGACGAAGCTGCGCTCCCCGTACGACACGCTCGTGACCTTCAGCCGGTGGCGGCGCGTGAACAGGGGCAGTTCCTGCCAGGTGGTCCGCCGGGCGAGGAAGACCAGCAGCGCCGAACCCGCCAGGCCGCCGGTGATCGCGATCCAGGCCCAGCTCTCGCCCTCCTGCCATGCGGTCAGTCCGACGAGGACGACCAGCGGGACGGGGAAGGAGCAGAGCATGATGAAGAGAAGGTTGCCGATGAACGTACCGGCATAGCCGCGCATTGCCCCACCTCGGATTCGATCCCGCACCCCGCTCCCCGGGCACGATCGCCGCCGGGGTACCGCCCGTCGCCCCATGGTCCCGGCGCGGCCGTCCCGGCACCAGCCCTTCGAGGCAAGGGATCCACACGACGAAAAGAGCCCCACGCGCCCCGTATTGGATGATTTGGGCCCTTCTGAAGCAGGGTTAACTTCTTCTTTACGTAAATACTTCCGGTGTCCTGTGAACCACCCGCCCCGAGGCCCGCTCTCTACGTGCGACAGCATCGGCATGCTCACAAGACAGGCAAAAAACGGGTGTCAGCAATATCGAGGGTCGGGGTGGCGGCCACGGCCGCCGTCGTGTCCGGCGCGCTCGTCACGGGAATGGCCGCGGCCGACTCCGGGACGCGGCCGGACGGCGCCGGGGGCAAGGAGAGCCGGCAGGACCGGGGGAGCGGGGACGGCGGGACCGCCTCCGTCACCCTGATCACCGGTGACAAGGTGGTCGTCGGGGCCAAGGGGAAGGTCGTCGGGCTGGTGCGCGGCGAGGGCCGCGAGAAGGTCGTGATCTCCGTGCGGCGCGAGGCGGGGCACGTGTTCGTCGTGCCGCAGGACGCCCAGGCGCTGATCGACGCCGGACGGCTCGACCGCCGGCTCTTCGACGTCACGCGGCTCGTCGCGGACAAGTACGACGACGCGCACCGCACGTCGGTGCCGCTGGTCGTCGGCTACCGGCTCGCCCGGTACAACGGACGCGCGGCGGGCGACGCCTTCAAGGGCCTCGTCCGCGACCGCCGTACGCTGCCCGTCGTCGACGGCGAGGCGTTCAGCGCGCCCAAGGACACCACGGCGGACCTGTGGTCGGCGCTGACCGGCGGCACCGGCGCGGCCAAGGGCCGGATGAACCTGCGCACCACCGCGACCCCGGCCGTCGCGCACGTCTGGCTGGACGCCAAGGTCCGCCCCACCCTCGACAAGAGCGTGCCGCAGATCGGCGCCCCCACCATGTGGAAGGCCGGGTACACCGGCAAGGGCGTCAAGATCGCGGTCCTGGACACCGGCGTCGACCAGACGCACGCCGACCTCAGGACCGTCCAGTTCGCGGAGAAGAACTTCACCGAGTCCCCGGACGCCAAGGACCGCCTCGGCCACGGCACGCACGTCGCCTCGATCATCGCGGGCACCGGCGCCAAGTCGGGCGGCAAGTACAAGGGCGCGGCGCCCGACGTGAAGGTCCTGGACGGCAAGGTCATCGCCGACGACGGCTTCGGCACGGAGTCCAGCATCGCCGCCGGCATGCAGTGGGCCGTCGACAGCGGCGCGAAGATCGTCAACATGAGCCTCGGCAGCCTGGACAGCCCGGGTACCGACACCCTGGAGGCGGCCGTCGCCCGGCTCTCGGGCAAGGCGCTCTTCGTCATCGCGGCGGGCAACGACGGCAACGGCAAGACCACGCTGAACTCGCCGGGCAGCGCCCCCGCCGCCCTCACCGTCGGCTCGGTCGACAAGCAGGACAACCTCGCGAGCGACTCCAGCGTCGGCCCGACGGCCGACGGCGGTGCCAAGCCCGACCTCACCGCCCCCGGCGTGGAGATCACCGCGGCACGCACCACGCAGGCCGAAGGCGGCTCGGGCGGCGAGGACTACGTCTCCATGTCGGGCACGTCGATGGCGACCCCGCACGCCGCGGCCTCCGCCGCGATGCTCCTCCAGCAGCACCCGACGTGGACGGGCCAGCAGCTCAAGGCCGCGCTCATCGGTTCGGCCAAGCCCAACCCCGCGCTCAACGGCCTCCAGCAGGGGGCGGGGCGCATCGACCTGACGCGCGCGGTCACCGCGTCCGTCGTCACGGAGCCGGGCACGGTCTCCTTCGGCACGCAGCTGTGGCCGCACACCGACGACAAGCCGGTCGGCAAGACCGTCACGTACCGCAACTACGGCACCAAGCCGGTCACCCTCGCGCTGAGCACCACCGCGGTGGACCCGGCGGGCCGTCCGGGCCCCGCGGGCATGTTCACCGTCAAGGACGCCAAGCTGACCGTCCCGGCGGGCGGCACCGCGAAGACCACCGTCACCGTCAACACCCGGCTCGGCGACGCCGACGGCTCCTACGGCGGCACCGTGCTGGCCGAGGGCGACGGCCAGGCGGTGCGCACCGGCCTCTTCGTCGAGCGCGAGGTCGAGTCGTACGACCTGAAGCTGACGCACCTCGACGTCCAGGGCAAGCCCGCGTCCAGCTACACGACGACGCTCACCGAGCGCGCCACGCAGCACAAGGTCACGGTCCCCTACAGCACCGGCGCCGCCACCGTGCGCCTGCCCAAGGGCACGTACGCGCTGGAGAGTTCGGTCTTCGCGCCGGCGGGGAGCTTCGCGATCTTCGTCCAGCCGACGCTGAAGGTCGGCGCCAACGCCGCCGTGACGCTGGACACCCGCAAGGCCAAGCCGATGTCCGTGGTCGCCCCGGACCGGACGGCGAAGCTGCGGACGGCGAACATCAGCTACGACGACCCCGAGCTGGCCATCGCCAACAGCTGGAGCGTCGACGGCTCCACGGTGATCCGCACGCTGGGCATCGGACCGGCGTCGCCGAGCCTGAACGCCCAGTACAACGGCGCGTGGAAGGCGGCGGGAGCCGCGGGCAAGGGCGTCGACTACCGGTTCGCCTTCAACCGCACGGGCAGTTGGTTCAGCGGCCTGAGCCAGACCCTGGCCAAGGCCGACGTCGCCGCGGTCAAGTACGGCGTCGGCGCCTCCGTGACCGGCCGCAAGGGCACGCTCTCCGCGATCCCGCTCGGCGCCAACGACTACAGCTCGCAGCTCCAGACGCAGCTCAACCTCGCCCTGCCCGCGTCGGGCACGGTGTACGTCAACACCAAGGGGCTGCGCTGGACGTGGTCCATGGCCCAGCTCGACCCGGCGGGCGACACGAGCATCAACTACGGTGCCAACCCGATCGCCTACCTGCCGGGCAAGAGCTACAAGCTGCACTTCAACACCGGTGTGATCGGCCCCGACCTGCGGGCCGACACGGGCCAGGGCGCGCGCCGCGCGGGCAACTCGATGGACGCGTACGTGCGGCTGTTCAACGACGGCTCGGCGCACGCCGGGGACTCCGTCACGACCGGCGGCTTCACCAAGCTGGAGTCGAAGGGCCGCGTGGTGGCCCAGGGCGACCCCGGCGCGATCTTCGCCGACCTGCCCGACGCCCCGGCGCCGTACCGCCTGAGCATGGAGGCGACGCGCTCGCCCAAGGTCGCGTCCACCAGCACGAAGGTGGCCGTGGCGTGGACGTTCACCTCGGGGAGGACGCCCGACGAGCCGCCCACCGCGCTCCCGCTGTCCACGGTCCTGCTCGCGCCGAACCTGGCGCTGAACGGCACGACCAAGGCGGGCGGCACGCTGGCCGTCCCGCTGTACGTGGGCGGTGCGGCGGCGGGCGCGGGCAAGGTCGCCGCGCTGACCGTCAAGGTCTCCTACGACGGCGGCAGGACCTGGAAGGCGCTGCCGGTCACCACCAACGCCAAGGGCGCGCGCTCGGTGTCCGTGAAGCACCCGGCGACGGCCGGGGCCGCGACGTACCAGGTGTACCTGAAGGACACGGCGGGCAACACCGTGACCGAGACGATCACGAACGCGTACCGACTCGTCCCGTGACGCACGGCGGCTGACGCGGGAGGGCCGGGCCCCGGGCGGTGATTCCGCCCGGGGCCCGGCCCGTTCTCCGTCCGGACCCCGCGGGGATCAGGGGCGGTCGGTGAGGTAGCCGCCCATGGAGGTGAAGTACTCCGTCGCGGGCAGCTCGCGGCCGTCCTCGGTCCGCACGCGCGTGATGGCCAGGCCGTGGTTGCGGCCGGTGCGGGCGTCGGCGCCCGCGACGATCACCACGCCCTCGCCCTCGCGGTAGAAGACGCGGCCGGGCGTACCGCCGTAGCGGCCCTCGGAGACCACCGACGCGAGCACTTCGAGGCGCTTGCCCCTGTGGTACGTGAAGGCGCTCGGGTACGGCTCGGACTGGGCGCGCACCAGGCGCTCCAGGACCTCGGCGGGCCAGGTCCAGTCGATGCGGACGTCCTCCTCGGCGCGCTTGTGGAAGAAGCTCGCCTGCGAGCGGTCCTGCTTGGTGAACTCCGTCCGCCCCGCCGCGATGAGGTCGAGCGCGCCGGTGAGGACGGGGGCGATGAGGTCGACCGTCTTGTGGAAGAGGTCGGTCGCGGTGTCGGTCGGGCCGACCGGGACGGCCTCCTGCCGGACGATGTCCCCGGCGTCGAGCTCCTCGTCCATCATGTGCGCGGTGACGCCCACTTCGGACTCGCCGTTGATCATCGCCCAGATGATCGGGGAGAAGCCGGCGTACTTCGGCAGCAGCGAGTCGTGGACGTTCAGCGTGCCGTGGCGCGGGAGGCCGTAGATGCGCGGGGGGATCCAGGTCCGCCAGTTGTTGGCGACGATGATGTCCGGGTCGGCCTCCTTGAGGCGCTCGAACAGCTCCTCGTCGTCCGGGCGGTTGCGGATCAGCACCGGGACGCCGTGCTCCTCGGCGAGATCGGCGACCGAGTCGCTCCAGATCTTCTCGTACGCGTGCTCGCTCTTGGGGTGCGTCACGACCAGGACCACGTCGTGCTCGGAGTCCAGGAGGGCTTGCAGGGTGCGGTGCCCCCAGGTCTGGTAACCGAACATGACGACCCGCATGGGGGTTCCTCCTTGGAACAGGGAAATGACGAACGCAAGTAAAGCACCGCAAGTAAAGCAAGGCTTGCCTTAGCTCGCAACGGGCGGGTTCCGCAGTCCGTTTGACGGGGCGGGAGCCCCGTTCGACGGGTGCCGGTATCGACAGTTTCCGAGGATTAGCTTAGGCTCACCTAAGTTAAGGGTCGCCGCTCGGCGTGCCCGCATTCGTATGCGTATCTGTCCCACGCCTGACAGGCGGCTTCCCCGCACGATGGGAGTGACATGTCACAGGTTCTTCCTGGCGACGCCCCACTGGTCCACGACCTCATTGGCATAGGCTTCGGCCCGTCCAATGTGGGCTTGGCTATCGCGCTCAGCGAGCACAACGCACGCGTCGACAGGCAGGAGACGGTCACCGCTCACTTCTTCGAGCAGCAGCCGAACTTCGGATGGCACCGTGGCATGCTCATCGACGACGCGACCATGCAGGTGTCCTTCCTGAAGGACCTGGTGACGCAGCGGAACCCCACCAGTGAGTTCAGCTTCCTCTGCTACCTGAAGAGCAAGGGGCGGTTGATCGACTTCATCAACCACAAGAACCTCTTCCCGCTGCGCGTCGAATTCCACGACTACCTCGAATGGGCCGCCGCGCAGGTCGACGACATGGTCTCCTACGGCCACGAGGTCGTCAGCGTCACCCCGTTCGTCAGCGACGGCGTCGTGGAGTACCTGGACGTGACCGTCAGGTCCCGTGAGGGCCTGGCCGTCCACCGCGCCCGCAACCTGGTCTTCGGCACCGGACTGCGCCCCCTCATGCCCGAGGGCGTGGAGCGCGGCGAGCGCGTCTGGCACAGCTCCGAACTGCTCACCAAGGTCGACTCGCTCGAAGGCACGTCGCCCTCGCGGTTCGTCGTCGTCGGCGCGGGCCAGAGCGCCGCCGAGAACGTCGCGTACCTGCACCGCCGCTTCCCCGACGCCGAGGTCTGCGCGGTCTTCTCGCGCTACGGCTACAGCCCGGCCGACGACAGCAGCTTCGCCAACCGGATCTTCGACCCCGGCGCGGTCGACGACTTCTACACCGCGCCCGAGGACGTCAAGCGCCGGCTGATGGGCTACCACGCGAGCACCAACTACTCCGTGGTGGACATCGACCTCATCGACGACCTCTACCGCCAGACCTACCAGGAGAAGGTCCTGGGCACCGAGCGGCTGCGCTTCCTCAACGTCTCCCGCCTCACCGAGGTCGAGGAGACGCAGGACAAGGTGCGCACCACCGTGAAGTCCCTCGTCACGGGCGAGGAGACGCCGCTGGACGCCGACGTCGCGGTGTTCGCCACCGGCTACCGCCACGCCGACCCGCTCGGGCTGCTCGGCGAGGTCGGCGAGCGCTGCCTGCGCGACGAGGACGGACGGGTGCGCGTCGAGCGCGACTACCGCCTCGTCACCGACCCCGGACTGCGCTGCGGGATCTACCTCCAGGGCGGTACGGAGCACACCCACGGCATCACGTCGTCGCTGCTGTCCAACATCGCGATCCGGGTCGGCGAGATCCTGGACTCGGTGGTCGACCGGAGCGTCAAGTCCGCGCCCGACGAGGCCAGGCCGGTCGTGGACGGCACCGGCAGCGTCGTCCGCTAGGGCACGGCCGGGGGCAACGGGGTGCCGGACGTCGACACGCGCACGACCGCGGCGGAGCGCCCCGCCTCCCGGGGCACGCCGACGCCCCGCGGGAGGCGGGCCGCGGGCCTGGCCGTGCTCGCGGCGCTCCTCCTGGTCGCGGCGGTGGCCTCCCTCGCCGTCGGCGCGCGGGCGCTGAGCCCAGCCGAGGTGTGGCACGGGCTGTTCGCCGCGCCCGAGCCCGATCAGCGGCTCACCGAGATCAGGCTCATCGTGCGCACCGTGCGGGTGCCCAGGACGGTGCTCGCCCTCGTGGCGGGCACCGCCCTGGGCGTCGGCGGCGCGCTGATCCAGGGGTACACGCGCAATCCGATCGCGGACACGGGACTGCTGGGGGTCAACGCGGGCGCCTCGTTCGCCGTGGTGTCGGTGATCGCCGTGTTCGGGCTCTCCAGCCCGTTCCAGTACGTGTGGTTCGCGTTCCTCGGGGCGGCCGTCGCCGGTGTCGTCGTGTTCGGCCTCGCCAGCATCGGCAGGGGCGCGGGCAACCCGCTCACGCTCGCCCTGGCGGGACAGGGCATCACCGTGTTCCTCACGGCGATGACCACGGCGGTCGCGCTGTCGGACAAGGAGTCGCTGAACGCCCTGCGCTTCTGGAACTCCGGCTCGGTGGCGGGCGTCGGATTCGACGTCATCTGGCCGGTGGCCGGGTTCGTCGGGGTCGGGCTGACCCTCGCGCTCACCGTGCTGCCCGCCCTGAACCTGCTCAACCTGGGCGCGGACGTGGCGCGGGGCCTCGGCGTCAACATCGCCCTGAGCCGTACGGTCGGCATCGCCGCCGTCACCCTGATGGCGGGCGCGGCGACCGCGGCCTGCGGCCCGATCGCGTTCCTCGGGCTCATGGTGGCCCACGTCGCGCGGTACCTCACCGGCCCCGACTACCGCTGGCTCGTGCCGTACGCGGGTCTGCTCGGCGCGGTCGTCCTGCTGGTCTGCGACATCGCGGGACGGCTCGTGGTGCGGCCGGGCGAACTGGACGCGGGCGTCGTCGTCTCCCTCGTCGGGGCGCCGTTCTTCGCGCTGCTCGTCTGGCGCGGAAAGTTCAAGAACGCATGAACGGGACCAACGCGCGGGCGAACGCGACGGAAGCGACGGAAGCGACGGACGCGCGGGCGGACGCGACGGAGGTGCGGGCGGCGGTGGCGCCGGGCGTACGGCTCGGCCCGGTGTCGTTCGTGTGGCGGCCCTGGCTCCTCGGCGTCACGCTGCTGCTCGCCGGGGCGACCTTCCTGGTGTTCTGCCTGTCCATCAGCGTCGGAGACTTCCCCGTCGACCTGTCCCGGGTGGTCGCCACGCTCTTCGGCCGGGGGGAGCGGGTCGACGAGTTCGTCATCATGGACCTGCGGATGCCGCGCGCCCTGGCCGGGCTCGTCGTGGGCGTCGCGCTGGGCGTCTCGGGGGCCCTCACCCAGTCGATCGCGCGCAATCCGCTGGCCAGCCCGGACGTCCTGGGGATCACCTCGGGCGCCGGCACGGTCGCGGTGTTCCTGGTGACGGTGTCGGGCGGCGCCGCGACCGCGGTCACCGACTCGGTCGGCCTGTCGTCCGCCGCGCTCGCGGGCGGGCTCGGCACGGGCCTGCTGGTCTACTTCCTGGCGTGGCGGCGCGGCGTCGACGGCTTCCGGCTCGTCCTCATCGGCATCTCGGTGAGCGCCGTGATGCAGGCGATCACGACCTGGCTGCTGGTCTCGGCCGACATCCGCGACGTGGCCAGGGCCCAGGCGTGGCTGGTCGGTTCGCTCGACAACCGGTCCTGGGACGAGGTCGGTACGGCCCTGTGGGGCACGCCCGTCCTGCTGGTGGTCGTGGCCTGCGCCGCCTTCCAGTTCAAGCCGCTGCACCTGGGCGACGACGTCGCCGCCGGACTGGGCGTGCGGTTCTCCCGGGTGCGGGCGCTCCTGCTGCTGTGCGCCGTGCTGCTGGCCGCCCTCGCGGTGGGCGCGGCGGGCCCCGTCCCGTTCGTCGCACTGGTCGCGCCGCAGGTCGCGATGCGCCTGGCGCGCTGCCCCACGCCCCCGCTGGCCGCCTCGGGGCTGGTCGGGGCGCTGCTGCTGCTCGGCGCGGACCTGACGGCCCGTACGGCGCTGCCGGTCGGTCTGCCCGTCGGCGTGGTCACCGCCGCGATCGGCGGGCCCTTCCTGGTCTACCTGTTGGTGCGGGCCAACCTCAGATAGACAATTGCGAAGGTTGGGCACGCCTAATCGATATCGATATGGACCCGACGAGTGAGGGGGGCCCGTGGGCGCTCAGTTCATCACCGGCACGAAGCCGGGCGCCGACTCCGGTGCTGGCGCCGGGAGCGGGCGTGCGGCGCGGCTGGCGGCGCGGGGCGTCACGGTCGGATACGGCACCCGCGCCGTCATCGACGACCTGGACGTGACGGTCCCGCCCGGTGTGATCACCACGATCATCGGGCCCAACGGCTGCGGGAAGTCAACCCTGTTGCGCACCCTGACCCGGCTGCTCAAGCCGTCGAAGGGCACGGTCGTGCTGGACGGCGAGGACATCGCCGGGCTCAGGACCAGGGAGGTGGCGAAGAAGCTCGGCCTGCTGCCGCAGGCACCGGTCGCGCCCGAGGGGCTGACCGTGGCCGACCTGGTCGCCAGGGGGCGCCATCCGCACCAGAGCTGGCTGCGCCAGTGGTCGTCGGACGACGCCGACGTGGTGGAGCGCGCGCTGGCCATGACCGGGGTGGCGGACCTGGCCGACCGCCCCGTCGACTCGCTGTCCGGCGGTCAGCGCCAGCGCGTCTGGATCTCGATGGCCCTGGCGCAAGGCACCGACCTGCTGCTCCTCGACGAGCCGACCACCTATCTTGACCTGGCGCACGCGATCGACGTGCTCGACCTGGTGGACGACCTGCACGAGTCGGGCCGCACCGTCGTCATGGTGCTGCACGACCTCAACCTCGCGACGCGCTACAGCGACCACCTCGTCGTGATGCGCGACGGGGCCATCCTCGCGCAGGGGCATCCGCGCGAGGTGATCACCGCCGAGGTGCTGTACGAGGCGTTCGGGCTGCGCGCCGAGATCGTCGACGACCCGGTGGGGGACCGGCCGCTCATCGTTCCGATCGGCCGTACGCACGTTCGGCCCGGCCTCGGTTAGGGGCCGCGCGAACCGCGGGTCCGTCGACCGGCCCGGATCGCGACGCGGTTCCGAACGGGGGAACCGTGAAGTAAGGCTAGGCTTGCCTCATTCGCTGCGGATAAGGTTTGGCTGCCCTTAGGTAACGGGTGGCGGACAGCGCGAAAGCAAGGGGTTCTCGATGTTCTTCCAACGAACGACGCGTACGAAGCCGTGGCGGCGCCTCGCGGTCTCCCTGTCCGCCGCGGCACTCGGAGCCGGGCTCCTCGCGGCTTGCGGCTCCGACACGAAGGACGGCGACGAGGGCGCGTCGGGCGGGAACGACTCCCCGGCCGCGGCCTCCGGTTCGTTCCCGGTCACGGTGGAGCACGCGTTCGGCTCCACGGAGGTCACCAAGGCCCCCGGGCGGGTCGTCACCGTCGGCTACACGGACGACCAGGCCGTCCTGGCGTTCGGCACCAAGCCGGTCGGCATGGTCGACCAGTACCCGAACCCCGCGGGCACGTCCCCCGACATCAACACCCAGTGGCCCTGGGTCAAGGACAAGTGGGGCGACGCCCGCCCCGACGTCATCATGAAGAACGGCGACGCGGGCCCCAACTACGAGAAGATCGCGGCCCTGAGGCCCGACCTGATCATCGCGGTCTACTCCGAGATCGACAAGGCCGCCTACGACAAGCTCTCCCGGATCGCGCCGACCGTCGGCCGCACCAAGGCCGAGAAAGAGCCGTTCAGCGCCCCCTGGCAGGACAACGCCGTCCACATCGCCAAGGCGCTCGGCAAGGAGGCCGAGGGCGCCGAGCTGGTGCGGGGCATCCAGGCCAAGCTCGACGCGGCCAAGAAGGCCCACCCGAAGTTCGCGGCCCAGACCTCCGTGGCGCTCTCCTACTACAAGAACTCCGTCGCGCCCTTCACCTCGACCGACGTGCGCGGTCGCCTGCTGACCGGCATCGGCTACCGTTACCAGACCAAGATCGACGAGGTCGCGGGCGGCAAGTTCTACACCACGCTCTCCCCCGAGCGCATCGACCTGGTGGACGTCGACCGCATCGTCGTCATCAACGACAAGGCCGACCAGGAAGCCCTGAAGAAGTTCAAGCTGTTCGCCAACCTGGACGCGGTGAAGAAGGGCAACGTCTCGTACCTGCTGGACAGCGAGGGCCCGGCCGTCGGCGCCGCCATGTCCCAGGCCACGCTGCTCTCCCTGCCGTACGCGATCGACGAGCTCGTCAAGTCGGTCGGCTGAGTTGAGCACCACCGGAACCACCAGAACCACCGCAACGACAGGAACGACCCCCGTGACGACCCCCGTGACGACCGCCAAAGAGGGACCCGCCCCGGCCGCCCTGCGCACGGCCAACGGCGGCGAGGCCACCCGCTGGGTCCTGGCGCACTGCCGCCAAGTGCCCTGGCTGACCGCCGCCACCGTGCTCAGCACGGTGGCGGGGGCCGCGCTCCAGGTGCTCCCCGTGCTGCTGCTCGGCCGGGTGGTCGACGCGGTGGTGGAGGGCGGGCCGCGCTCGGTCCTGACCACCGTCGGCACCCTGCTGGTGGCCGCGGCGCTGCTCGGTGCCGCGGCCGCGGCCGCCTCCACCTACCTGATCGGGCGGCTCGGCGCGGACCTGCTCGCCCGGCTGCGGGAGCAGGCGGTGCGCGCGGTGCTCGGCATGCCCAGCACCCGGATCGAACAGGTCGGCAGGGGGGACGTGCTGTCCCGGGTCGGGGACGACGTGGCGGTGCTCTCCAGGGGCATCCGCTCGGCCGTGCCCACGGTGTTCTCGGCGGGCGTGCTCGTCCTCATCGCCACCGTCGGCATGTTCGGCCTCGACTGGCGGCTCGGCCTCGCGGGCGCCGGCGCGCTGCCCGCGTACGCCCTGGCCCTGCGCTGGTACCTGCCCCGCTCGGCCCCGCTCTACCGCGCGCAGCGCACGGCCCAGGCCGACCGCGCCCAGGCGCTGATCAGCGGCCTGGACGGGATCGACACGGTCCGCGCGTACCGCCTCGAAGGTGCCTTCCGCGAGAAGGTCACCGACGAGTCGTGGCGGGTGCGCGACCTCGGTGTCGAGGTGTTCCGGTTCTTCGGCCGCTTCGTCGGCCGGGAGAACCGCGCCGAGTTCATCGGCCTCGTCCTGATCCTCGTCGTGGGGTACGCCCTCCTGGAGGCGGACGCCGCGTCCCTGGGCGAGGTGGCGGCGGCCCCGCTGATGTTCCACCGGCTGTTCACCCCGCTGGGCGCCATCATGTTCACCTTCGACGAGGCGCAGAAGTCGGGCGCGAGCCTGACCCGGCTCGTCGGGGTGCTGGGCGAGTCCGCGGGGGAGCGGCTGGTGGGCGACGACTCCGTCGCGGCGGCGGGCGAGGAGCCGCTTCCGGTGGTGGTGCGGGGGCTGACGTTCAGCTATCCGGACACCGAGGAGCCGGTCCTCAGGGACGTCGACCTGACGATTCCCGCGGGCGGTTCGCTCGCCCTGGTGGGGGCGACGGGCGCGGGCAAGTCGACGCTCGCCGCGCTGATCGCGGGCATCGGCACCCCGCTGTCGGGCTCGGTGCGCATCGGGTCCGACGACCTCGCGGAGCTGGACGAGGCGGGCGCGCGCGCCCTGGTGAGCATCCTCACCCAGGAGACGCACGTCTTCTCGGGGACGCTCGCCGACGACCTGCGCCTCGCGGCGCCCGGGGCGAGCGACGCCGAACTGCTGGACGCGCTGCGCACGGTCGGCGCCGACGGCTGGGCGCGGGCCCTGCCCGAGGGGCTCGGGACCGAGGTCGGCGAGGGCGGGGAGCGGCTGGACGGGACCAAGGTCGCCCAGCTCGCCCTGGCCAGGCTGGTGCTGGGCCGGGCGCCCGTTGTGGTGCTCGACGAGTCCACCGCCGAGGCGGGCAGCGAGGGCGCCGCCGCGCTGGAGCGGTCCGTGCTGGCCGCGTGCGCGGGCCGCACCACGCTGTTCGTGGCGCACCGGCTGACGCAGGCGATGGCGGCCGACCGGATCGCGGTGCTGGACGCGGGGCGCGTGGTGGAGGAGGGGACCCACGACGAGCTGGTGGCCCTGGGCGGCCGTTACGCACGCCTGTGGCAAGCCTGGCGGGAGGGTAGTTAGGGAATCCTAAGTTAGGCTAACCTAACTTTCGGATCTTGAGGGGTTTTCGGGTCTTGGAAGGGTTGAGTCTTTCGATGATGGAACCGCGTGCCCGCTTCGTGCTGCTGTCTCCCGCCCGCCTGGACGCCGTACGCCGACGCACCGGCGAACGCTCCGACCTGACCGTCGCCACGGCCTGCGCCATCGGGCTCGCCCACTGGGCCACGGGCAGCCGCCCCGACGGGCTCGACCTCACCCCCGCCACCCTCTTCACCGACGTGCTCGGCTGGGTCGAGGGCGGCGGCGCCGGGCCCGCGGGCTGGGCCGTCGGGGCCGACGGCCGGAGCATCGAACTCCCCGGAGGGGTCGACGCGGCCGACGCGCAACTGGCCCTCGACGACCTCGCCGACTTCCCCGAACGGCCCCTCGGCACCATAGGCCCCTGCGGCGCGGCGGCCAGGCTCGCGACCCTGGCCCGCTGGAACGCCACCGGCGCCGACCGGGCCCGCCCCGCCGTCGTGGCGATGTTCCGCGAACAGGCCGCGGCGCGGCCCGACGCGATCGCCGTCGTGGACGAGCGCCGCTCACTGACCTACCGTCAGACCGCCGAGCTCTCCGCCCAGCTGGCCCACCGCCTGATCGCGCGCGGCCTCGGCCCCGAAGACGTCGTCGGCATGTCCCTGGAACGCTCGGCTGACATGGTCGTCGGCCTCCTCGGCATCCTCAGGGCCGGCTGCGCGTTCGTCCCCCTCGACCCCCGGTGGCCCGCCGCCCGCAGGGCCGTCGTCGTCGAGGACGCCCGCGTCGCGGCGCAGCTCAACGCCACCGGCACGAGCGCCCCCGGCGAACCGGACGCCGTCGCAGTCGACCTCGACGACTGGCGCCACGCCGCCCTCCCCACCGACGACCCCGGCGTCACCGTCCCCGGCTCCGCCCTCGCCTACGTCATCTTCACCTCGGGCTCCACCGGCCGCCCCAAGGGCGCGATGATCCGGCACGAGGCGATCAGCGAACGACTGCTGTGGCAGGGCGGCGAGGTCCTGGACTTCGGCCCCGACGACGCGTCGCTCTTCAAGGCGCCGCTGTCCTTCGACATCTCCGTCAACGAGATCTTCCTGCCCCTGGTGCGCGGCGGCCGGGTGGTGGTCCTGCGCCCCGGCGGCGAACGCGATCCGCACCACCTGCTCGACGTGATCGCCCGGCACCGCGTCACCTTCACCTACCTCGTGTCGTCCATGCTCGACGTCCTCCTCGACATCGCGGGCGACTCGGGCGGCCTGGCCAGCCTGCGGCACGTCTGGTGCGGCGGCGAGGTGCTGACCCCCGAGCTGTACGAGCGGTTCCGCACCCGCCTCGACATCCCCATGTACCACGGCTACGGCCCGGCCGAGACGACCATCGGCGTCTCGCACGTCGTCTACCGGGGCGCGGCCGCGCGCCTGTCGACGTCGATCGGCAGGGCCAACCCCAACACCCAGCTCTACGTGCTCGACGACGAACTGCGACCCGTCCCGGTCGGCGTCGGCGGGGAGCTGTACGTCGGCGGGCTCCTCCTCGGCCGCGGCTACGTCAACGCGCCGGGCCTGACGGCCGCCCGCTTCGTCGCCAACCCCTTCGCCGACGACGGCTCGCGCCTCTACCGCACCGGCGACCTCGCGCGGTTCGCCCCCGACGGCTCCCTCGACTTCCTCGGCAGGGCCGACAACCAGATCAAGATCCGCGGCATGCGCCTGGAGATCGAGGACGTCGAACTCGGCCTCGCCGAACACCCCGCCGTGCGCCACACCTGCGTCGTCGCGCGCAAGAACGCGGCGGGCGGCACCTACTTGACCGGCTACGCCATCCCGGCGGCGGGGCACGAGGGGCTGAGCGCGGACGAGCTCAGGACCTGGGCCGCCGCGCACATGGTGGAGTACATGGTGCCCGCCCACGTCGTCGTCATGGCCGAGTTCCCGCTCACCGCCAACGGCAAGGTCGACAGGGCCGCGCTCCCGGAGCCGGTCAGGGCGGGCGGCGCGCACGTCCCGCCCGCCACCGACGACGAGCGCGCGGTGTGCGCCGCGGTAGCCGCCCTGCTCCAACTGGACGAGGTCGGCGTCGACCAGGACTTCTTCCAGCTCGGCGGCGACAGCATCCTCGCGATCTCCCTGCTCGGCGCCCTGCGCGCGGCGGGCCTGCACGTCACCGTGCGCCAGGTCTTCACCCACAGCGTCATCGGCGCGCTGGCCGCGGTCGCGAGCCGCGAGGACACCACCGCGGTCGACCACGACGACATCGCCACCGGCGCCGTCACCGGATCGCCGGTCCTGCGGTGGCTCGGCGACACCACCGACGCGATCGACGGCTTCGTCCAGACGGTCGTCCTCACCACCCCCGCGGACCTGACCGCCGACGCCCTCGACGCGGTCCTCACCGCCCTCGTCACCCGGCACGACATGCTCCGCGCCAGGCTGGTGCGCGGCGACCGCTGGAGCTTCGAGGTCCCGCCGCCCGGCGCCCCCTTCACGTACCGCCAGGAGTGCGAAGGCCCCCTGGCGGAGTGCGTGGCCCTGGCCGCCGAAGGGCTCGACCCGGAGCGCGGCGCGATGCTCGGCGCCGTCTGGCGCCGCGCCGCGCGCCAGCTCGTCCTCACCGTCCACCACGTCGTGGTCGACGGCGTGTCCTGGCGCGTCCTGCTGGAGGACCTGGCCGCGGAGTGGCGTCGGCACTGCTCGGGCGAAGCGGTCCAACCGCCCTGGGCCACCACGTCGTTCCGCCGCTGGACGCAACTGCTCGAACGCGCCGACTTCACCGCCGACCTGGCCCACTACGAGCGGCCCCTGCCGGGACCCGACGCGCTCCTGGGGCGGCGCGCCCTGTCCGCCTCCGACACCGTCGCGCACGAACGCACCAGGACCGTGAAGGTCGGCCCCGAGGTCACGGCCGCGCTGCTCGGCGAGATCCCCGCCAAGTTCCACGCGCGGGTCAACGACGTGCTCCTGACGGCGCTCGCCGTCGCCCTCGCCCGGTGGCGGCGCGAGCGGGGCCAGGAGCAGACCTTCGCCCACGTCGAACTGGAGGGCCACGGCCGCGAGGCCGGCCACGTGGCGGACGCCGCCGGTTTCGACCCCGACCTCTCGCGGACAGTGGGCTGGTTCACCACGCTGTTCCCCGTCACCGTCGACCCCGGCGCGGCGGCCGACTTCACCGACCCCGGCTACCTGGCGGGTGCGCTCAAGGCCGTCAAGGAGGACCTCGCCCGCGTGCCGCGCAACGGCCTGTCCTACGGCGCGCTGCGCCACCTGCACGGCGCCTACTTCGCCGCGCCCGCACCGCAGGTCCTCTTCAACTACCTGGGAAGGTTCGAGGCAGGCGCGCAGGGCGACTGGCAACTCACCGGCAGTACGCAGCAGTTGGGCGAGAGGCGCGATCCGCGCATGCGGCTGCCGCGCGCCCTGGAGTTCAACGCGATCGCCGAGCCCGCCCCGGACGGCGCGCGCGAGGGCGCGTACGAACTCGTCACCACCCTCTCCTGGCCCGACGGAGTGTTCACCGAGGCGGACGTCACCGCGCTCGGCACGTACTACCGGGTGGCACTCGCCGGGCTCGCCGCGCTCGACGAGGGCGGCCACACCCCGAGCGACTTCGACCTCGTGCCGCTCACCCAGGCCGACGTCGACGCCCTGGACGGGCCCGCGCTGCGGGACGTCCTGCCGCTCACCCCGCTCCAGGAAGGGCTCTACTTCCACTCCGTGTACGACGACGCCTCGTCGGGCGCCTACGTCGAGCAGCAACTGCTCACCCTGGAAGGCGAAGTGGACGCCGAACGGCTCGCGGCGGCGGCCTCCCGGCTCCTCGCGGTCCACCCGAACCTGGCCGCGCGCTTCACGGCCCTCGCGGACGGCCGCGTGGTCTCCGTCGTCGAGAGCGGCGTCCGGGCGCCGTTCACGCTCCTGGACCGCCCAGGCATCACCGACGAGGAACTGCGGGAGTACGCCGAACGGGACCGCCGCGCCGGATTCGACCTGGCCGCGGGCCCGTTGACGCGCTACACGCTGATCCGCACGGCGATCGGCCGCAGCGTCCTGGTGCAGACCGTGCACCACATCGTCGCCGACGGCTGGTCGGTGCCGCCGATGCTCCGCACGCTGCTGGCCGAGTACCACGCGCCGGGCACGGTCCACCCGATCGGCGGCTTCCCCGACTACGTGCGCAGGCTCGCCGCGCGCGACGCCGAGGAGAGCGACCGCGTGTGGCGCGCGGAACTGGCCGCACTGCCGGGCCCCTCCCTGGTCGCCGAAGGCCACACCCCGTCCGGCCGGTTCGCCGACGTCGCCGCCGAACCGGGGGGCGACACCGACGCGGCGGCCCGCGCGGCGGGCGTGCCGCTGAGCGTGGCCGTGCACAGCGCCTGGGCCCTGACCCTGGGCGGCATCCTGCGGAGCGAGGACGTGGTGTTCGGCTCCACGGTCTCCGGTCGCGACGTGGACGTGCCCGGCATCGAGGACATGGTGGGCCTGTTCATCAACACCGTTCCCGTACGCGCCCGCTGGGGCGGCGCCACCACGGCGCGCGAACTGCTCGCCTCCGTACGGGAGCACCAGAGCGCGGTCCTGCCGCACCAGCACGTCTCGCTGTCGCGCGTCGGCCGCCTCGTCGGGACCGGCCCCCTCTTCGACACGCTGGTGGTCTTCGACGTCGCCACCGACGTCAGAGCCCTGCGCGGGGAGGGCGACACCCTGGTCGTCACCGGCATCGTCAACGAAGGCGCCCCGCACTACCCGCTGACGCTGGTCGTGGAGCGCGCGCCCGACGGACGCCCGCGCTTCGTCCTGATCCACGACGCCGAACTGCTCGGCGAGGCGGCCGCCCGCACGATCCTCCACGCGTTCACCCGCGCGCTGGACGGACTGCTCGGCCACCCGGACGCGCCGGTCGGCCGGTGGGACCCCGAAGCCGCAGGCCGCCCCGGGCCGGTCGCCCCGACCACCCTCGGTGAACTCTTCGACGCCGCCGCGCGCCGCGACCCGGCCGCCACCGCCGTGACCCAGTGCGCGCTCGACGGCCGCACCCGCTCCCTGACGTACGGCGAACTGCTGCACGCGAAGGACGAGTTGGCCTCGTTGCTGCGCGCGGCCGGGGTCGGCCCCGGCAAGCGCGTCGCCGTCTCCGTCCCGCGCTCCGCCGAACAGGTCGTCGCCCTGGTCGCGATCGTCGACGCGGGCGGCGCGTACGTACCGCTCGACCCGGCGTACCCGGACGAGCGCCTCGCGTACGTCATCGCGGACGCCGCCCCGCAGGTGGTGCTGGTCGCCCCCGGGCAGCGGGAGCGGTTCACCGCCCTGCTGGACCGCGCGGGGGTTGCGGCCCGGCTGCTCGTCCAGGGCGAGGAGCCGCTGCCGGGCGCGGTGGGGACCGGCCCCGGCGCGGGGTGGCACGACCCCGCGTACGTCATCTACACCTCGGGGTCGACCGGCAGGCCCAAGGGCGTCGTCGTCCCGCACTCCAGCGTGGTGACGCTCCTGGCCAACACCCGCCCCGCCATGGGGTTCGGACCCGACGACGTCTGGGTCCAGTTCCACTCCTCCTCCTTCGACTTCGCGGTCTGGGAGCTGTGGGGAGCGCTGGCGCACGGCGGCGAACTGCTGGTGCCCGAGCACGCGCTGACCCGCTCGCCGGTCGACTTCCACCGGCTGGTCGTCGAACGCGGGGTCACCGTACTCAACCAGACGCCCTCGGCCTTCCACCGGTTCGTCGAGGCCGACCGGCACGCCGGGTCGCCGGGCACCGCGCTGCGCCGCATCGTCTTCGGCGGCGAGCCGCTCGACCTCGGGCGGCTGCGCGGCTGGGTGGAGCGGCACGGCACCCACTCGCCCGAACTGGTCAACATGTACGGCATCACCGAGACCACCGTCCACGTCACCCACCGGGTCCTCACCGACGAGGACTTCGGGCGCGAGGACACCGCCGCCCCGATCGGCGGCCCGATCCCCGGCCTGCTCACCCACCTGCTCGACGAGCGGCTGCGGCCGGTGCCGCCGGGGCGGGTGGGCGCCATCTACGTCGCGGGCGACCAGGTGGCGCTCGGCTACCTGGGCAGGCCGGGGCTCACCGCGGGGCGGTTCGTGGCGGACCCCTTCGCGGGCGACGGCTCCCGGATGTACCACACCGGCGACCTCGCGCGCCGCACGCTGGACGGCGGACTCGTCTTCGTGGGGCGCTCCGACGGACAGCTCCAACTCAAAGGATTCCGGATCGAGTCGGGCGAGGTGGAGACCGCGCTGCGGGAGCTGGACGGGGTCGTGGACGCGGCCGTCACCGTCGCGGACACCGGGGACCACCTCGTGGCGCACGTGGTGGGCCGGGTGCCGGGCGACCTCACCGCACTGCTCGCCGCCAAACTGCCCGCGCACATGGTGCCGGGCCGGGTGCTGCCGCTCGACGCCCTGCCGCTGACGGTCAACGGCAAGCTCGACCGCGCGGCCCTGACCGCCCGCGCCGCCGAGCGGGAGACGGCACAAGACCGCGGCACCGACGACGTCCACGGCGCCGGGGCCCTCGCGGACGGCCACGCGCTGGACGCGCTCACCCGCATCTTCGGCGAGGCCCTGAACAGCACCGACGTCGACGCGGACACCGACTTCTTCGGCGCCGGGGGCGACAGCATCACCGCCATCACGGTGATCAACCGGGCCAGGGCGCTCGGCCTGCCCGTCGCGCCCAGGGACGTGTTCCTGCGCAAGACGCCCCGCGCGCTCGCCGACCACCTCGGCACCCGCGCCCCGCAGGCCGAGCCGCCCGCTCGGTCCCACCGCCAGGACGGCCCGCTGCCCGCGCCGCCGATCGTGCTGCGCCAGCGCGAACTCGGCGGCTCGCTCGCCCGGTTCGCCCAGGCCAGGGCGCTCGTGGTGGCCGAAGGCAGCGGATTCGCCGACGTCTCGCGCGCCGCGCGCGCCGTCGTCGCCGCGCACCCGGCCCTGCGCCTGCGGCTGCACGTCGAACACGGCGTGTGGACGCTCCGCACCCGGCCGGTCGAGGGGGCCGACGTCGTGCGGAGCGGCACGACCGACCCGGTGCGCGCCGCGAACGAGGCCGCGGGCCGCCTCGACCCGGAAACCGGCGAGGTCGTCGCGTTCTCCTGGCTGGAGCCGAGCCGGACCCTGGTCGTCACCGTCCACCACCTCGCCGTCGACGCCGTGTCCTGGCTGGTCCTGCTCGACGACCTGGCCACCGCCCTGCGCGGAGCGCCGCTGCCCCCGCCGACCACGTCCTACGCCGAATACGCCGAGGCGCTGACCCTCACGGCCGCCCACGCGACCGACAGCCTCGGGCACTGGCTCGACACGCTCCGGGCCCCCGCGCTGCTGCCCGGGTCCGAAGGACCGCGCGGGGCGGACGAACCGCGCGAGACCACGGCCGTCCTCCCACCGGGCTCCACCGACCGCCTCGTGCGCACCGCCCCCACCGCGCTGGGCATCGACCTCACCGAGCTGCTGTGCGGCGCGCTGCGCACCGCGCTCACCCGCGTCCAGCGGACGCCCACGGACCTCGCGGTCGACCTGGAACGGCACGGCCGCGTCCCCGCCCTCGACCACCACGACTACACCCGTACGGTCGGCTGGTTCACCGCCGTGGCGCCCGTACGGCTCACCGCGCACACCGACCCGCTCGAAGCGGCGCGCGAGGTCCTCGCGCGCAGGCCCGACGAACGCCGCCACGTCGCGTACGGGCAGCTCCGCCACCTCAACCCGCAGACGGCGCCCCTGCTGACCGCCCGCCCCCAGGTGCTGTTCAACTACCTCGGCCGGGGCAGCGAGTCCCGGGCGCTGCCCCTCACCGGCGGCGACCAGGGCAGCCCGTACGCCGTCGAGGTCAACGCCTGGCTCGACGACGCCACCGGCACCCTGCGCGCCGCGTTCACCCTCGCCGACGGCGTGCCCGACGCGATCGCCGCACACTGGCTGGACGCGCTGGAGCAGCTCGCGGACGCCGCCGCGACGGCCGAACGCACGGCGCCCGTCACCCCGCTCCAGCGCGGCCTGTTCTTCCAGGCCCAGCTGGCGGGCGCGGCCGGGCACTACGTCGCGCAGAGCTGGTTCACCTTCGACCGGCGGCTGGACGCCGGGGCGCTGGCCGACGCGATGGCGCACGTCATCGCGCGCCACCCGGTGGTGGGCGCGGGCTTCACCACCGACGACGACGGGAACCCGGTCCAGGTGCTCAAGGCGGGCAGGCGGGTCGACGTCCGTACGATCGCGCTCACCACGGACGCCGAGGTCGAGGCGGTGCGCGCGGGCGACCGCGACGCCGGGTTCGACCCGGGCGAACCGCCGCTGATCCGGCTGACCGTCGTCCGCCTGCCGGACGGCCGCGACGGACTGCTGTTCAGCTACCACCTGCTGCTGTGGGACGGCTGGTCGCGCGAGATCGTGCTGCGGGACCTGTTCGACGCCTACGAGGCCGTCCTCGCCGGCCGGGCACTCGACCCGGCCCCCGCCGAACCGGGCTTCGAGCGCCACGCCCGCGCGCTCGCCGCCAGGGACACCGCCGCCGCCGAACGCTTCTGGGCCGAGCACCTGGCGGGCCTCACGGGGCCGACGCTGCTCGCCGGGCCCGCCCCCGAGCTGTCCGCCGAACTCCCGCGGCCGCTCGTGCGCACGCTCCGCGAGGAGGCCTCGCGGCGCGTGCGGGACGCGGCCAAGGCGCACGGCGTCACCCTGAACACCGTCCTGACCGGCGCCTTCGGCCTGCTCCTGGGCGCGCACACCGGACGCACCGACGCCGTGTTCGGCGTGACCGTGTCCGGCCGCGAGGGCGAGGGCCTGTCCGACGTCGTCGGCGTGCTCCTCAACACCGTGCCGCAGTGGACGCGGGCCGCGGCGGAACAGAGCGTCGGCGACTACCTGGCGGCCGTGCAGGCGGCCAGGGTCGGCGCGATGGACCACGAACACCTGGGACTCGGCGAGATCCAGCGGGCCGCCGGCCACGACGTCCTCTTCGACAACCTGTTCGTGCTCCAGAACTTCCTCGACCTGGACGCGTTCGCCGAGATGAACGCCAGGCACGGCATCACCTCGGTCACGGCGGACGACTCCACGCACTACCCGTACACCTGGGTCGTCACCCCTGGCGAGCGCCTCACGGTCAAACTGGAGCACCGCCACGGCGACGCGGCGCACGCGGCCCGCCTCCTCGACGCCTACCTGCGCGCCCTCGACGACCTGGCGGGCTGGACCCGGCCCCTCGGCGCGCTGCCCGGCTTCGGGGAGCGCCCCGAGCCCACCGGGCGCACCGACATCGGCACGGACACCGTCGTCGACCGCTTCGACCGCGCCGCCGACCTGGCCCCGGGGCGCACCGCGCTCGTCGCCCGGGGCGCGGCCCTGACCTTCGCCGAACTGCGCGACCGCAGCCGCGCGCTGGCGGGCGTACTCGCCCGGCGGGGCATCGGACCCGAGACGGCCGTGGGCCTGGCGATCCCCCGCTCGCTCGACTCGATCGTGGCGCTCTTCGCGGTGCTGCGCGTCGGCGCCGCGTACGTCCCCCTGGAACTCGACCACCCCGACGAGCGGATCGCCGCGATCGTCGCGGACGCCCGCCCCGACGTGACCCTCACCGTGAGCGCGGTCGCGCACCGGCTCACCGGCGACCTCGTCGAACTCGACCGCCCGCTGCCCGCCGCCGAGCCGTACACCACGTTCGCGCCCGGCGACCCGGACCGGCTGCGCCACCCCGCGTACACCATCTACACCTCCGGATCCACCGGCAGGCCCAAGGGCGTCGTCACCGAGTACGCCGGGCTCACCAACATGCTCGTCAACCACCAGCGGCGGATCTTCGAACCGGTCCTGGCCGCGCACGGCCACCGGACCTTCCGCATCGCCCACACCGTGTCGTTCGCCTTCGACATGTCCTGGGAGGAACTGCTCTGGCTCGCGGACGGCCACGAGGTGCACATCTGCGACGAGGAACTGCGCCGCGACGCGCCCGAGCTGGTCGCCTACTGCCGCGAGCACGGCATCGACGTCGTCAACGTGACCCCGACCTACGCCCAGCAGCTCGTCGCCGAAGGGCTGCTTGAGGACCCCGGGCGGCGGCCCGCGCTCGTCCTGCTCGGCGGCGAGGCCGTCACCCCGACGCTCTGGCGGCGCCTCGCCGACACCGAGGGCACCGTCGGCTACAACCTGTACGGGCCCACCGAGTACACCATCAACACCCTGGGCGTCGGCACCTTCGAGTGCCAGGACCCGGTGGTGGGCGTGGCGATCGACAACACCGACGTGTACGTGCTCGACCCGTGGCTGCGCCCGTCGCCCGACGGGGTGCCCGGCGAGCTGTACGTGTCGGGCATCGGCATCGCGCGCGGCTACCTCGGGCAGCCCGCCCAGAGCGCGCACCGCTTCGTCGCCTGCCCGTTCGGCCCGCCCGGCGCGCGCATGTACCGCACCGGCGACCTGGTGGTGCGGCGGCCCGACGGGAACCTGACGTACCTGGGCCGCACCGACCAGCAGGTCAAGATCCGCGGCCACCGCGTCGAACTCGGCGAGGTGGAGGCCGCCTTCGCCCTGCACCCGGCCGTACGCTTCGTCGCCGCACTCGCCCAGCCCGACCCGCGGGTCGACGGCGCCCACCGGCTCGCCGCCTACCTGGTGCTCGAAGGCGCCGGCCTCGCGGCGGTCGCGGCGGAGGTCGGCGCGGGGCTGCCGGACTTCCTGCGCCCCACCCACTACGCCGAGGTCGACGCCATCCCGCTCACCGTGAACGGCAAGGCCGACACCAGGGCACTGCCCGAGGCCAGACCGCTCGGCGCGCTGACCACGGGGGGTGAGCGCGCCCCGAGGACCGGGACCGAGACCACGGTGTGCGAGCACTTCGCCGAAGCGCTCGACCTGGACGAGGACGAGGTGAGCGCGGTGAGCGATTTCGTCTCCCTGGGCGGGCACTCCATGCTGGCGGTACGGCTGATCGGCCTGCTCCGCCGGGAGTACGGTCCCGTGGTCACCGTACGAGACCTGTTCACCCTGCGAACCCCGGAAGCGATTGCCCGCCACATCGATGACAACTGACCAGAAGAGCCCCCGCCCGGGGGCCGACATCCTGCGCACCGCGCTGCGCCGCAACACCGGCGCCATGGTCTGGGGCACGGTCCTCATGGGCCTCTACCAGGCGGGCGAGACCGCGTTCCCCATCGCGCTCGGCCTGATCGTCGAGCACGCGATGCGGGGCGAGCGCGGTCTCGGCCCGCTCGCCGTCTCGATCGGCGCGCTCGCCGTGATCATCACGACGGTCTCGCTGTCGTGGCGGTTCGGCATGCGGATCCTGCAGAAGGCCAACACCACCGAGGCGCACCGCTGGCGGGTGGAGGTCGCGTCCTGCGGGCTCCAGCCCGTCGCCAGGGACGTCGACCTGAAGTCCGGCGAGGTGCTGACCATCGCCACCGAGGACGCCGACCAGACCGCCGACATCGTCGAGGTGGTGCCGATGCTGATCAGCTCGCTGGTCGCGGTGGTGGTCGCGGCGGTGGCGCTGGGCCTGGCCGACCTCAGGCTCGGCGCGCTGGTGATCGCGGGAACCGCGGCGATCCTCACCGTCCTGAGCGTGATGTCCCGGCGGATCGGCGCGAGCACCAGGGAGCAGCAGGCCAGGGTGGCGCGGGCCGGTGCGAAGGTCGCCGACCTGATCGCCGGGCTGCGCCCGCTGCACGGCTTCGGCGGCAACCACGCGGCGTTCGGCTCCTACCGGAAGGTCAGCACGGAGGCCAAGCGCCAGGCGATCACAGTCGCCCGCGTCAACGGCGTCTACGAGGGCACCGCGCTCGCCCTCAACGCGGTGCTCGCCGCCGCCGTGACCCTGACGGCCGGCTGGCTGGCGTTCGACCGCCAGATCACCATCGGGGAGCTGGTCATGGCCGTGGGCCTGGCGCAGTTCATCATGGAACCGCTGAAGTTGTTCTCGGAGATGCCGAAGTACGTGATGATCGCGCGCGCCTCCGCCGACCGGATGGCGCTGGTGCTCGCCGCGCCGCCGGTCACGGTCCCGGGCGACGGGCGGCCCGCCGACGGCGGGGACCTGGAGGTCGACTCGGTCACCCACGGGGAGCTGACCGGCCTGAAGTTCCGGGTGCGGGCGGGCGAGTTCGTGGCCGTGGCCGTCTACCAGCCGCGCGCGGCGGCCGACCTGGCGGCGGTCCTCGCGGTGAACGTCCCGCCGGACGCGTACGAGGGAGCCGTACGGCTCGACGGGCGGGCGTACGCGGACCTGTCGGTCGACGCGGTCCGCGCGCACGTGTTGGTGAACCCGTACGACGGGGAGATCTTCGCCGGCACCCTGCGGACGAACATCGACCCGTCGGGCACCAGCCGTACGCTCTCCGAGGCCGTCGAGGCGTCCATGCTGACCGACGTGGTGGCCCTCCACCGCGAAGGGCTCGACCACGCCGTGCGCGACCGGGGCGCGAACCTCTCGGGCGGGCAGCGCCAACGGCTGTCCCTGGCCCGCGCGCTCGCCGCCGACACCGACGTCCTGGTCCTGCACGACCCGACGACGGCCGTCGACGCGGTGACCGAACAGCTCATCGCGCGGGGCGTCGCGAAGCTGCGCAGGGGCCGTACGACCGTGGTGCTCACCAGCAGCCCGGCGCTCCTGGACGCGGCCGACCGGGTCCTCGTGCTGGACGGGGGCGCCGTCGTCGCTGACGACACCCACCGCAACCTGCTCGCCACGGACGAGGCGTACTGCCTGGCCGTGGCGCGCTGACCGTCCGAGCGGCCGCCCCCGGCAGCGTGCCGGGGGCGGCCGTTCGCGTTAGGGCTCCACGGGCTCGTGGCCCAGCGCCCAGCCGACGTCCCTGAGCAGGGCGTGCCGCCAGCCCGCCCGGTCGTGGTCCGAGGCCGAGCGCGAGACGCGCACGGTGGCACCCGCCTGTTCGGTCAGGGTCTCCGCGAGCGCGCAGTGCGGCAGCATCCGCGTCTCGTGCTCCCCCACGTCGAAGGCGATCCGCAGCCCGGACAGATCGGGGCGCTCCCGCAGCCGCGCGGCGATCGTGCCGCCGAGCGGGCCGCCCAGGGGGTCGGCCGTGCCCATGGCGTCCGGCGTCCACCAGAACGACCCCGACTGGCAGGCCACCCGCGACACCAGGCCGGGGAACTCCAGCGCCGCGTACAGCGCGCTCAGCCCGCCCAGGCTCTGCCCCGCCACCACCAGCCGGTCCGTGTCGGCGGGCAGCCCGGACTCCGCGACGAGCGGCAGCAGTTCGTCCCTGACCGCCTCCCACAGCACCGGATCGCACCCGAGCTCGGCGAGCCTGTTCCTGGCCGGGAGGAAGACGAGCGTGACGGGCGGCAGGTCGCCGCTCGCGACGGCCGAGTCGAACGCGGTCACGGCCGGGTGCAGGTACAGCCAGTCGTCGCCGTCCAGCAGCAGCACCACAGGACCGCCGCCGCCCGCCGGATGGACCCGCACGGTGCGCCGCCCGCCGAGGCGCGCGCTGTTCCAGCGCAGCCGGGCGGCTGGCAGGGGCAGGACGTCGGACGCGTCGACGACGGGCCAGTGCGGCTGGTCGGGGGCGTCCGGGGTCGCGGCGATGGAGCGGTCGCCGCCCGCGCCGAGCGGGTTGAGCGGGTCGGCGTACGCGTCGCGGTCCGCTTCCGTCTCGCCGACCAGCAGTTGGTAGGTCACGCGCAGCCGCGCGGGCATCGGCACCTCGGCGTACCAGCAGTCCGTCCCGGCCCAGCGGCGCAACGGCACGGGCGCCGACCAGCTCTCGAAGGAGAGGGTGGCGGGCGCGCCGCGCCACAGGAAGAGGGTCGTCCAGCCGCCGCCGTCGGCGGGGACGGAGAGCGGGGTGCGCGCCGCCGCCCAGAACGCCTCGGTGCCGGGTGCGCCGGACAGTCCGTACGCGGCGAAGGCGTGCTCCGTCGCGGTCACCTGGCGCATGTACGTCTCCTTGTGAGCGGGGGAGGGGAAAGGTTAAGCTCGAACCTGAACTTAGATTAGGGGAGCCTAACCTAATCGTGACCTGCCGTTCCATCCTCGATCACCCACAGGCCCGTCGGCCCATGGAGGCACTTACAGCATGAGCACCAACCCGTTCGACGACCCCGACGGCCGTTTCCTGGTCCTGGTGAACGACGAGGGGCAGCACTCGCTCTGGCCGTCCTTCAACGAGGTGCCCGGAGGGTGGACGATCGCCTTCGAGGAGAACACCCGGCAGGCGTGCCTGGAGTACGTCGAGGCCAACTGGACCGACCTGCGCCCGCGTTCCCTGGTGGAGGCCATGGACTCCTGAGGGTTTCGGGCCGCGTCGCGGGCGAGTCGGGCATCCGCCGACTCGCCCGTTCGCTTTTCCCGGGGCCGCCGCGGGTGCGGCCGGGTGCGGCCGTCGCGCGGATGGCGCGCGGGCGGCGCGTGGCTACGGAGCCCTCGTGAGGATGCGCGCGCCCCGCCGGGGGTCGAGCGACGCCGCCCACGCGGGGGGTGCCAGGCGCGCGGTCGTGGGGGTGAAGCCGTTGCGCAGGAACAGCGCGCCGCCGCCGGTCGTCGCGGTGAACAGGGCGTCGAGGGACCGGGCGCGGGCCAGGGCCAGCGCGGCGTGCAGCAGGCCGACGCCGACGCCGCGGCCCTGCTGCCGCCCGGCCACGCAGAAGTTGTAGAGGACGCCCGCGGACCGGCCGTCCGCCTCCGGGCCCGCCGGGTGGACGCGCAGCCCGACGCAGCCCTCCAGCGGCCCTCCTGGCGCCTGCGCGACCAGGAACTCGGCCGCGTGGGCGGAGAAGAGCGAGACGGGCCGCTCCCGCAGGGCGCCCGAGCGGACGAAGGGCAGGGACAGCTCGGCGAGCGCGGCAGCGTCCTCCTTGCGGGCCCGGCGCACGGTGAGCGGCGGGGCGAGCGGCGTGGCGGGGGGCGCGTGCGGCGGCGTGGCGCGGTGCGGCGCGGCCGCGGCTGTGGTCAAGGGGGTCCTCCTCGATTCCACGAACGGTCGAGCGGCTTGCCTCCGTGTGGAGTCGGCGAGGCGAGCGGGATGCGGATTTCGGCTCCCATGGGACACGGGGGCGCTGGAGGGCGACAGGAGCCGTGGTGGTGGGGGCGGTTGCCTTGAACGCCCCGCCCCGGCCGCCCCGAACGCGGTCTCAGTGACCGTCGGCGGGTGCTTCCACGCGGCCCCGGACCGGGTCCGGCACGATCGTGGTACCGGGACTCCTCTCGTCGAGCACGCCGCGCAGCACCGCGTGCGGCACGCGGCCGTCGAGCACGTGCGCCCTGCGCACACCGCCCCGTACGGCCTGCAGGCAGCTCTCCATCTTCGGCAGCATCCCGCTCGCCAGCCCCGGCAGCATCCCGTCCAGGTCGCCGGCCGTCAGGCGCTCGACGACCTCGGTGCTGTGCGGCCAGTTCGCGTACAGCCCCGCCACGTCGGTGAGCGTCACCAGCCGGTCGGCGCGCAGGGCCACGGCGAGGGCCGAGGCCGCGAGGTCGGCGTTGACGTTGTAGACCTGTCCGTCCTCGCCGCGCGCCACGGGGGAGACCACCGGTATGTGCCCCTGCGCCAGGAGCGCGCGCACCATTCCCGGGTTCACGTCCACCACGTCGCCGACGAGGCCGATGTCCACCGCCCGTCCCTCGACCACGGCGGGCCGCCGCACGGCCGTCATCGTGTGCGCGTCCTCGCCCGACATGCCGACCGCGAAGGGGCCGTGGGCGTTGATGTGGCCGACCAGTTCGCGCTGGACCCGGCCCGTCAGCACCATCCGTACGACGTCCATGGTCTCCGGAGTGGTCACCCGCAGCCCGGCCTCGAACCGCGTCGGGAGGCCGAGGCGGTCCAGCATCGCGCTGATCTGCGGGCCGCCCCCGTGCACGACGACCGGGCGCACGCCCGCGCGCCACAGGTCGACGACGTCCTTGGCGAAGGACTTCTGCAGGTCGGCGTCGACCATGGCGTTGCCGCCGAACTTGACGACGACCGTGCGGCCCTGCGACTCCTCCGCGCGGAGGGAAGACCCGGCTGACGGATCCGCGTCCGCGCGCCCCGTGACGGCCGTTCCCATATCTGACCCCACTCCGTTCATGAGCCGTAGGCGTAGTTCTCTGCTCCAGGAGACGCACGCACCGCCGGGTCCGAACCGTCGAGCGACGCTTAGCTTAGCCTAACCTAAATGGCTTTGGATCTCGGGAAAACCGGTTGGCCACCGGCCGGGAAGCGGGTATTTTCATCCCGCCGTGTTCATGCCGTCATGGGGGAGAGGGAGGTGAGTTGATGACTGCCGTAGAGGCCGCCGCCGTGTGCGGCGCCCGGACCATCCTCACGTCCCGGGCTCCGGTCTGAGCTGTGATCCCCGCCCGTCCGCAGTGGCTGCTGCCCCTGGCGCGGCGAGCGCTCCGCGCGGATCGGAGTCCCCGTTCAAGGGTCTCTACGCTTGTCTTCGAACCGCTCTTCTTCGAACCGCACGTCTTCGAACACCTTCTCCTGCCTCCACTGCGGCCTCACCGTCACCGCCCTCGCGCCCGACGGAACCCCGCGCGACCACTGCCCGTCCTGCCTGCACTCCCGGCACGTCACCGACCCCGCCGACGGCGGGCCGTCCGACTGCCGCGCGCGCATGGCGCCGATCTCGATCGCCGTCGTACGCGGCGGGGACTGGACGGTCGTCCACCGCTGCACGCACTGCCAGGAACTGTCGGCCGCCCCGGTCGGCGACGACGACAACCAACTGCTGCTGATGCGGCTCGCGGTCCGGCCGCTCGCACAACCGCCCTTTCCGCTCGAAGCGTTCAGCGAGATCTAGGAGCGGTGGACACATGCCACGCAAGGCTTCACCGGCCGCTCGGCGCAGACCGCAGCGGCCCAAGAGCGTCCTGCACGGCCCCGGCGGCGAACGCGGCGACAGCTTCCGCTGCGTCGGCTGCCGCCTGGACGTGCCCGTGGCGGCGCCGGGCACGGCCCACCGCAACCACTGCCCCCACTGTCTGACCAGCCGTCACGTCGACGGCCGGGTTCCGGGCAGCCGCGCCGCGGCCTGCGGGGGACGGATGAGCGCACTGTCCATGGCCGTGCGGGAGGACGGCGAATGGCTGCTCGTGCACCAGTGCCACTCCTGCCGCGCGCTCAAGGCCAACCGCATCGCCGGTGACGACAACGTGGTCGCCCTGATGCGCCTGGCCCTGCGGCCCGTCGCCGACCGGCGGTTCGGCGAACGCGCCGCGGCCGGACTGCCGGGGACGGGGTTCCCGGAGTAGGACGGCCGGTCGTACGGGGGGCTTGGGGCAGTGCTGCCCCAAGCCCCCCGCGGCGCGGGTTCCGCGGCGGCGGTCAGCCGGTCAGCCGGTCGGTCAGTCGGTCGGCGGGTCAGCCGGTCGGTCGGTCGGCCAGTTCGCCCAGGAGCCGCCAGGTGCGGAGCCGGTCGGCGTCCCCGGCCACCTCCGTGCCCGCGAACACCACCTCCGTCGCCCCGGCGTCCCGGTAGCGCCGCACCTCCGCGGCGACCGTCTCCTCGTCGCCGATCACCGACACGTCACCGGCCCGCTGCCCGCCGGACAACTCGATGACCCGTGCGTAGGACGGGATCTGCTCGTAGAACGCGAGCTGTTCGGTGACCTTCTTCCGCACGGCGTCGACGTCGTCGGTGACGACGCCGTGCACCAGCGCGACGATCCTGGGTGCCGGACGCCCCGCGGCCCGTGCCGCCGCGGTGACCGCGGGCACGATGTGCTCGCCCAGGGCGCGCGGCCCCGCCAGATAGGGCAGGGTGCCGTCGGCCAGTTCACCGGTGGCGCGGAGCGCCTGGGGGCCCATCGCGGCGACGAGCAGCGGCACTCCCGCGTCGGCGCCCGGCACACGCGCGGGGATCGGGGTGGTCGCGGTGAGCAGCTCGCCGTGGAAGTCGGCCGCGCCGGTCTCGGTCAACTGCCTGATCGCGGTGAGGAATTCGCGCAGGCGGGCGATCGGCCGTTCGAAGGGGAGGCCGAAGCCCGTCTCGGTGAGGAGCTTGGTGCCCAGCGCCAGACCGAGGTGGTAGCGGCCGTGCGTGGCGGCCTGGGCGGTCAGGGCCTGGCCGGCGACCGGCAGGGGATGGCGGCCGAAGACCGGTATCGCCGAGGTGCCGACGTGCAGCTGCGGCACCTCACGGCCGACGATCGCCGCGAGTTGGGGCGAGTCCGCGCCGAAGGTCTGCCCGAACCAGGCCGAGCGCAGCCCGGCCAGGGCCGCTTCCTTCGCCAACCGCACGGACGCGTCGATCTGGTTCTCGGGACCGGTCGCGTTGAGCGCTACTCCAATGGTCATGTCCGTACGAACCAGCTGGGGACGGCCGCCCATTCCGGCCCGGTGTGACGGCTGTGTGTCGTCTCGCCCGGCGGACCGCCCGCGAAAGGGGCGTCAGGGGGCGCAGACGACGTCGCGTGCGGGCAGCGCCCCGCCGCGCAGGTAGTCGTTGACGGCCCGGTCCGCGCAGGGCACGGGGCGCAGCCGGGGGTCGGTGCCGCGCCCGTACACGCCGTGCGAGCGGATGTCCGCCGTCACCAGCCGCGACCCGGTCAGCCTGCGGTGCAGCGCCACCGCGCCCTCGTACGGAACGTTGTTGTCGCGCCGCGCCTGGAGCATCAGCACCGGCACGTCGTTGCCGATCCGGGTGCCCGGCTCGCGCGGCGCCGACTCCCAGAACGCGCAGGGGGCGATCATGCCGTTCACGAACGGGCCGAAGACGGGCTGGGTCGCGCGGCTGCGCCGGCTGTTCTTCCAGTACGTCTCCGGATCGGCGGGCCAGCCGCCCGCGGGCCAGCCGCCGTCCCCGCACATGAAGATCGCCCCGCCCGTCATGCCGCTCTCCAGCTCGGGAGAGGCCAACATGGCGATCATCTGCTTCAGTTGAGGTCCCGCGGGCCTGCCCGCCGCGACGTCCACCAGCTCCACGGAGAGGTCGGCCAGCGCCGCGTCGTACTCTCCGTGCTGGACGAACTGCTTCAGGATCATCCGGAGCACGGGCGCGCCGACGCGCTGCCCGTCCACGGCGAACGGGCGGCGCTCGGCCCGGTCGAGCAGGCCCTCGACGGTGTGCCGGACCTCCCGCGGGGTACGGCCGAGCCGGTACGTCCCGTGCCGGGCGGCGGCCCAGGCGGCCCACTCGTCCAGCCCCTGCTCGGCGGGGCGGCCCGAACTCCGGAACAGTTCGTACTGCGTGTCCGACGGGTCCGTGGAGGAGTCGATGACCATGCGGTCGACGCGGCGGGGGAACAACTGGGCGTAGACGGCGCCGAGGTCGGCGCCGTAGGACACCCCGTAGTAGGAGAGCACGCGCTCGCCCAGCGCGGCCCGGATCACGTCCACGTCCCGGGCGACGTTGCGGGTCGACGCGTGCGGGAGCAGCGCCGCGTTGTCGCCCTCCGCGTGGCAGCGGCGCGCGGTGTCGCGCGCGGCCGCCACCGACTCGTCGAAGTCCGCGCGGGCGGAGGACGGGGTGCCGGACGGCACCGGTGGGCGCGGCGCGGGGGCGGCGCAGCGCAGGGGCGTGCTTTCGCCGAGGAACCTGGGGTCGAAGCCGATCAGGTCGTAGCGGTCGGCGACGTCCTTCAACGCGGGCCGCAGGGCGAGGGTGGTGGAGAGCCCGGTCCCGCCGGGACCGCCGGGGTTGGACAGCAGGATGCCGCGCCGGTGCGCGCCGGGAGCGGCCTTGACGCGGGAGACCGCCACGCGGATCGTCCGGCCCCGCGGCGCCGCGTAGTCCAGCGGCACGGTCACCTCCGTGCACTGCGCGCCCGCCGCGACCAGGTCCTGCTGCCCGGCGGGGCACGGGCCCCAGGTCAGGTGCTGGCTCTCGTACGCGGCGAGCGGCGGGGCGGAGAGGGCGGCCCGAGGGCGGGGGGCGGACGGTGCGGAGGCCGCCGTCCCGGGTACGGCCCCGGCCAGGACGCCGGTCAGGGTCAGGCCGATGGTGACGGTGAGGGCGAGGCGCATGGTGTTCCTTCGAAGGGCGGGCGAACCGCGCACGGGGGATGACGGACGATCAGCAACGAGGCTAGGGAAGCCCGGTGGGGGCGGACATGGGGCTGTCCCGCCGACGGAGGTGGGGCTGTCCCCCGCACGGACGGCCGCCCGATCGTGGGCCGATACAGTCTTCGCGTGAACGACACCAGCGAGCTGCAGAAACACCCCGACTGGCGCGTGCTCGTCGTCGGCGGGGCATCGGGCACGGGCAAGACGACGGTCAGCCGGGCGCTGGCCCGCAGGTACGCCGTGCCCGTCGTGGAGGTCGACGACATCGTGGAGGCGCTGCTCGCGGTGACCCGCCCCGAGCACCTGCCCGACGTGCACCACTGGCGCACCCACCCCGAGGCGGCCGCGGGGGAGCCGGAGTCGGTGGTGGAGCGGCAGATCGCGATCGCCCGCGCGCTGGCGCCCGCGGTGGCGGCCGTGGTGGCCAACCACCTGGACACCGACACCCCCGTCATCCTCGAAGGCGACTACGTGCTGCCCGAGTTGGCGGCGGCGGTGGACGGCCGGGTGAAGGGGGTCTTCGTCCACGAGCGGGACGAGGCCAGAGTGGCGGCCAACTACCTCGCGCGCGAGCCGGAAGCGGGGCCGCAGCACCACAGGGCGCGGGTCAGCGTGCTGTACGGGCAGTGGCTCGCCGAGCGGGCCGGTGCGCACGGGGTGCCCGTCGTCGCCCCGCGCCCCTGGCGCGACCTCCCCGACCGGGTGTGCCGCGCGATCGACGGCGGGAACCTGTCGCGGCGCTCCGCCGACGGCATCCGCACGCCGTCCTGACGATTTCCTGACGAGCGCGAACCGGCCCGGGGCCCGGCAGCCGGAAGCGGCACGGCGGGCGCACGCGCGGCTGAGGATCCGGGCGACGCGGGGCGGAGCGGTCCGGCGCAACACCGCGCGCCTCCCGCGGGGTACGGCGGTCTTCAGGGCCCGTAAGGGAACGGTCGAGGACAACGAGACGACCGGGCCGTGAGGCGCGGGTCGAACGCCCAGACCGCGAGCGCGAGGGCGCTGAACCCGGCGCCCAGCACGCACACCGCCGTCCAGCCCGCCGCGGAGTACAGCGCGGTCGCGGCCGACGCGCCGACCGCGCTGCCGATCGAGTAGAAGACCATGTAGCCGCCGATGAGCCTGCTGCCCGCGTCGGGGCGCAGCGCGTGGATCACGTTCTGGTTGGTGACGTGGACGGCCTGTACGGCGAGGTCCAGCAGCACCACCCCGGCCGCGAGGGCCCACAGCGAGTGCCGGGTGAAGCCGAGCGGCAGCCAGGAGAGGCAGAGAAGGGCCAGGCCCGCGCCGGTCGTACGGTGCGCGTGGCCCCGGTCGTTGAGGCGGCCCGCGGCGTTCGCGGCGAGCGCTCCCGCGGCGCCGAGCAGTCCGAACGCGCCGATCGCGGTCGGTGACAGCGCGGTGGGGGGTTCGCTGAGGACGAGGGCGACGCTGCTCCACAGGGTGCTGAACGAGGCGAAGACGAGCAGCGCGTACGACGCGCGCAGCCGCAGCAGGGGTTCGCGGGCGAACAGGCGCACGGTGGAGGCGAGCAGACCGCCGTATCCGATGGCCGGGGCGGGGGCCGTGCGCGGGGGTACGACGCGGCGCAGCGCGAGGGCCGCGGCGCAGACCAGTGCAGCCGACACGAGGTAGACCGAGCGCCAGCCCGCGAGGTCGGAGAGCAGCCCGGACGCGGTGCGGGCGAGCAGGATGCCGATGACGACACCGCTGGTGACGGCGCCCACGACGTGCCCTCTGCGGCCGGGCTCCGCGAGGGCGGCGGCGCAGGCGACGAGGGACTGCGTCACGACGGCGAGCAGGCCAACGGCGGCCATCGCGGCGAGCAGCGCGGTCGCGGAGTTCGCACCGGCGACGCACAGCAGCGCGACGGCCAGCAGGGCCAGTTGGCCGGTGATCAGGCGTCGCGGATCGAGCAGGTCGCCCAGCGGGACGAGGAAGAAGAGCCCCAGGCCGTAGCCGACCTGGGTGAGCGTGACGACGGCGCCCAGAGCCGCAGGGGAGATGGCGAACTCCTCACCGAGGGAGACCAGGAGGGGTTGCGCGAAGTAGACGTTCGCGACCGCGATGCCGCCCGCGAGCGCGAAGAGCGCGGTGGAGCCCCGGGGGAGGGTGGCGGGCGGGGCGGTGTCGGATGTCCGGGGCATGGGGGCCTTCCCGTACGGATCGGTTGCATGTTGCTACCGCTGACCGTAGGCGTGACTGGTAGCATGATGCAACCGCCTTCGTAGTGGTGGCCGGTCAATGAGGGAGAGCGCGATGGTGAAACGGACCCGCTTCGACGACAGCGACTGCCCGGTGGCGCGGTCGGTCGACGCGATCGGCGACTGGTGGTCGCTCCTGATCGTGCGCGACGCCTTCGACGGCAGCCGCCGCTTCGGGGAGTTCCAGCGCGGCCTCGGCGTGGCGAAGAACATCCTGAGCGCCCGGCTGCGCGCGCTGGTCGCGGGCGGGGTCATGGAGATGGTGCCCGCGCCCGACGGGGGAGCCCACCACGAGTACGTGCTGACGGAGAAGGGCCGGGACCTCTTCCCCGTCGTCGTCGCGCTGCGCCAGTGGGGAGAGGCGCACTTCTTCGCGCCCGGCGAGCCCCATTCGAAGCTCACCGACCGCCGCGACGGCCTTCCGCTGCACCCGCTCCAGGTCCGCGCGGGGGACGGCCGGGCCCTCGCCCCCGAGGAGACGGTCGTCGACAAGCTCCCGAAGGCGTAGGCGCCCCCGCGCTCCTCGGGGGCCGGAGGGAGGCGCCCGTCGGAGCGGCCGGGTGCGGCCGACGCGCTACATCGGAGGCGCGGCCGGCGCCGGGCCGAGCGTGGTGGTGCCGGGCGCGGCGCGGTGGCCGAGCCCGGTGCGGTACGCGTCCAGCGCGTCCTCGACCCGTCCCGTACGCCGCAGCAGATCGCCCAGGAGGCGGCACAGGTCCGCCAGATCGCCCGCGGCGCTGGAGTCCTGGAGCAGGGCGAGGGCCGCGCGGTAGTGCTCCTCGGCGCCCGCCGCGTCCCCGTCCTCCTCGGCGATGAGGCCGAGCAGCCGGTGCGCCCCGCCCGCGTGCACCGCGCCGCGCCCCGCGCGCAGCGCCCCCCTCTCGCCGCCCGGGTCCAGCAGCGGCCGCAGCAGTTCCCTGGCCTCCCCGGCCCTGCCGCGCCGCCGCAGCACGTCCGCGAGCTCCACCTCGACCTGCTCGGTGAAGAGCGCCGCCCGCTTGGACGCGAGCATCTCCCTGGCCGTCCGCAGTTCGTGCTCGGCGCGCTCCAGGTCGCCGTCCTGGGCGTGCACGTAGCCGCGCATCCAGTGGCAGTGCGCCAGCTCCGTGCGGATCTGCAACTGCCGGTACAGCTCCTGGGCCTTGGCCAGCGAGGCGTCCGCCTCGGCGATGCGGCCCGTCGCGATCAGGGTCCGGGCGACGCCCCGGTGCATCGCGGCGACCAGCGCGGGATCGCCCACGCCAGGAGCCAGGGCCAGGGCCAGCTCGGCGGCGTGGGCCGCGCGGGCGTGGGCGCCCATGTCCATGTACGGCGCGATGGCCGCCGTGTACAGCAGCAGCAGGGCCTCGGGGTCGTGCAGGCCCGAGGCGTTCAGCTCGTCGAGCGCGGTCTCCAGCAGGTAGCAGGCGTAGCGCAGTTCGCCGGTGAGCAGGTGGACGGTGGCGCGGCCCCGGATCGCGGGGACGCGGGCGGGCAGCGGCTCGTCGGCGAGCAGGCGCTCGGCGGCGGCGAACCGCTCCCGGGCGCCGTCGAGGTCCCCCGACTCCAGCAGGCAGTCGCCGAGACCGAGGAGGGCGGCGGCCTGCTCGGCCGCCAGTTCCTGCTCCACGGCCAGGCCGTGCAGCTCCTGGAACAGCGCGGCGGCCTCCCCGGGGGTGCCGGTGGCCAGGGCGCGCCTGGCGTCGGTCAGCCGCAGCCGCAGGTCGGCGGCGAGCCGGGCGGGGCGGCCTGTGGCCAGCTCCTCGTAGTCGACGCCGAGCCGCGCCGCGATGTGGCGCAGCGCCGCCTCGGAGGGCCGCACCTTGCCCGACTCCAGCGTCGAGACGTACGCGGGGGTGTAGGCGGGTTCGGCCAGCTCCCGCTGGGTCAGCCCGCGTTCCGTGCGCAGCCGCAGGACGCGGCGGCCGATCGTGGCCGGACTGTCGGCCCGTACGCCCTGCGGACTCGTGTGTGCCACTGCTTCCCCACTTCGGTGCTGCCTGCCGGTGTTCCGGTGCCGCCTGTCGGTCCCGCGTCGAGCTAAGCCGATGGAGGGCGGGATGCGGAAGACGGGGGAGCCGCCCGGGATCGCCTATGTCATGGCCATTGCAAAACACTGCGTGGTTCTCTAGCTTGAACGGCACCTTAACCCCGCTTAACCCCCCACTTAAACCCCGGACTTCGGAGCCGTACCCCCATGCGCAGAGAGATAACCCCCAACAAAACGCCCCATCGCGCCCGTATCCGCGTCGCCATCGCCGCCGGGCTCGCCGCCACCGCGGCCCTCGCGGCCGCCGGCGGCGCGAAGGCCGCCGACCCGGGACGCGCCGACGATCCGCGCCCCACCCACCGCGTCGAGTACTTCACGGGCCCCGACGGCCACCCCCGCCACACCGAGGTCCCCGCGCCCGCCGCGCTCTCCCGGCAGCAGCAGTCCGCCATCGCGGGCGACGGCACCGTCGTGCCGATCGTGTACAACGGCCCCGTCGGCACCAAGGTCGACGTCGTCTTCATCGGCGACGGCTACACCGCGGCCCAGCAGGAGGACTTCCACGCCGACGTGCGCGCCAAGTGGGCGCAGGTCTCCGCGGTCCAGCCGTACGCCTCGTACCGCGGCCTGTTCAACGTCTGGGCCGTCGACGCGGTCTCCCGGGACTCCGGCGTCTCCGGCGACCCCTCGCCCGGCGTCGTGCGCGACACCGCCCTCGGCTCGTACTTCCACTGCGACGGCATCGAGCGGCTGCTGTGCGTGGACACCAACAAGGTCGAGTCCTACGCGTCGAAGGCCGCCGACCCCGACCTCGTCATCGTCCTCTCCAACTCCACCAAGTACGGCGGCGCCGGCTACAACGACATCACCTCGCCCTACGGCTACGACGGCATCGCCACCGCCTCGTCCGACAACGCCGACTCCGGGCAGGTCGTCGTCCACGAGACCGGCCACTCCTTCGGCAAGCTCGCCGACGAGTACTGGTACGACGACAGCGCCTACACGGGCCCCGAGCCCTGGGAGAGCAACACCAGCAAGCTGTCGGCCGCCCAGCTGACCGCGCAGCAGAAGAAGTGGTACCGCTGGATCGGCCAGGCGTCGCCCGACGGCGGGACCGTCGGCGCGTTCGAGGGCGGCGGCTACTACGGGCGCGGCATCAACCGGCCCACCGAGAACTCGATCATGCGGACGCTCGGCCGCGAGTTCAACCTGCCGGGGCGCGAGGCGATGGTCGCGGGCTTCCACCGGCACGCCTCCGTCATCGTCGGCGGCACCTCCACGGACCGGGCGATCCGCCGCGACCGGCGCATCGACGTGACGACGATCCCCGGTGCCCGGCTGACCTGGTCCGTCGACGGCCGCACCGTGAAGCCAGGGGTGCGGGACGGCAAGCGGCCCACCCCGCGCTCGCTCGGCGTCCCGGCCGACGGCCGCCCGCACACCGTCACCGTGCACGCCGCCGACCCCACGGACGCCGTGCGCGACCCCGAGCTGCGCGAGCTGCTGACGGACAGCCGCAGCTGGCGGGTGAAGCGCTGAGCGAGGCGCCGCGGAAAAAAGGGGGCCCGGTTTCCGTTATCGGGCCCCCTGCCGCAGGTCTCCCCTTGTGTCGGACAGAGAATGTCGGCACCGGGAAAGGACGTGGACAGGCGTGACAGCGATGGGTGGACCGGACCGCGCGGTGGTCGAGGCGGCGCGCGGCGGCGCCTTGTGGGCGCAGGACGAACTGGTCAGCACGCATTTGCCGCTGGTGTACAACATCGTCGGCCGCGCGCTGAACGGGCACGCCGACGTCGACGACGTCGTGCAGGAGATCATGCTCCGCGCGCTGCGCGGGCTCGGCTCGCTGCACGACCCGGGCGGCTTCAGGTCCTGGCTGGTGGCCATCACCATGAACCAGGTCCGGACGTACTGGCAGAAGAGGCAGTCCGTACCGGCCGACTCGGACCTCCAGGACGCCTACGACCTGGCCGACCCCGGCGCCGACTTCGTGGACCTGACCATCGTCCGCCTCGGCCTCGAAGGCCAGCGCCGCGAGGTCGCGCAGGCCACCCGCTGGCTGGACCCCGCCGACCGGGCGCTGCTGTCCCTGTGGTGGCTGGAGGCGGCGGGGGAGCTGAGCCGCGCCGAGGTGGCGGCGGCCCTGGAGCTGTCGCCCGAGCACACGGGCGTACGGGTCCAGCGGATGAAGGCGCAGCTGGAGACCGCCCGTCTGGTGGTGCGCGCGCTCGCCGCGGTGCCGCCGTGCCCGCGGCTCGGCGATGTGATCGGCGTCTGGGACGGGCACCCGTCGGCGCTGTGGCGCAAGCGCATCGCGCGCCACGTGCGCGACTGCGTGCCCTGCTCGGGCCACCAGGCGGGACTGGTCCCCGCCGAGGGGCTGCTGGTGGGGCTCGGCCTGGTGCCGGTGGCGGCCGCGGGCCTCGCCGGTCTCGCGGCGCTCCAGGGCGGCGGCGTTCCGGCCGAGCCGGTGGCCTTCGGCGCGCCCGCGCCGGGAACGGCGCCGGGCTCCGGAACGGGACAGGGCTCCGGAACGGGACAGGGCTCCGGAACGGGACAGGGGACCTGGGCGGGACAGGACGCCGGGGCGGGCGAGGGTACCGCCGTGCTCGGCGCGGTGCGCGGTCCGGCCGGGCAGGGCCGGCTCGGCCGTCGCGCGCAGGAGCGAATACGCAGGAAGCGCAGGACCACCGCGGTGGCCGCGGCCGTCGCCGTGCTCGTCGCGGGCGGTGCGTTCGTGGGCACGAACCTGCTGCCGTCGGACGGGGAGGGCGAGACCGTGACCTCCGCGGGCGACACCCCGTCGACCGCCCCCGCGCAGACCGCCGCGGCCCCCGCCCCCACCCCCGAGGCGCCCTCCCCGTCGGCCTCGCCGAGCAAGTCGCCCTCGCCCAGGCCGAGCGCGACCCCCAGCAAGGCGAAGCCGAAGCCGAAACCGAAGCCGACCGCGACGAAGACCAGGACGGCGCCGCCCGAGCCCCGCCCCGAACCCCCGCGCACCCCCACCACCGCCCCCGACGGCACTCCGTCGGGACAGGTCCTGGCCATCGTCAACGACGAACGGGCCAAGGCGGGCTGCGGACCCGTGCGGCCCGACGACCGACTGGCGCGCGCGGCCCGGCTGCACAGCGAGGACATGTCGGCCAACGACTACTTCGACCACACCAGCCGGGACGGCCGCAGCTTCAGCGACCGGGCCCAGGCCCAGGGCTACCCGTCGCCGGGCGCGGAGAACATCGCACGGGGCCAGGGCTCGCCCGCCGCCGTGATGGATGCGTGGATGAACTCGCCGGGCCACCGCGCGAACATCCTCAACTGCTCGCTCAAGACGATGGGCGTCGGCCTGGTCGAGGAGGACTGGACCTGGACGCAGGTCTTCGGGTTCTGAACGCACCCCGGCGGGACGCGTCCGCCCGGACGCGTCCGGGCGGGGTGCGTCCGGGTGGACGCGCCCAAGGGGCCGGTTAGCCCCTCCCCGGACCCCGCGGCCCAGTGGCAACGTCGGTGGCACCCGACCGACAGGAGCCGCAGGCATGGTGAACGACCTGCTCGACGCCCTGGACGCGCACTGGCGCGCCGCCAACTACCTGGCCGCGGGCCAGATCTACCTCATGACCAACCCCCTGCTGACCGAGCCGCTGCGCCCCGAGCACGTCAAACCCCGGCTGCTCGGCCACTGGGGCACCTCTCCCGGCCTCAACCTCGTGCACACCCACCTCAACCGGGTCGTCAAGGAACGCGACCTGGACGCGATCTGCGTCTGGGGCCCGGGGCACGGCGGACCCGCCGTCCTCGCCAACTCCTGGCTGGAGGGCAGCTACACGCAGACGTACCCCGACATCACGCGGGACGCGGCGGGGATGGCGGCACTGTTCCGGCAGTTCTCCTTCCCCGGCGGCGTGCCCAGCCACGTCGCCCCCGAGACGCCGGGCTCGATCCACGAGGGCGGCGAGCTCGGCTACTCGCTCGCCCACGCCTACGGCGCCGCCTACGACAACCCGGGCCTGCTGGTCGCCTGCGTGATCGGCGACGGCGAGGCGGAGACCGGGCCGCTCGCCGCCTCCTGGCACTCCACGAAGTTCCTCGACCCGCTCCACGACGGCGCGGTCCTGCCGATCCTGCACCTCAACGGCTACAAGATCGCCAATCCGGCCGTACTGGCCCGCCTGCCGCAGTCCGAACTCGACTCCCTCCTGAGGGGATACGGGCACGAGCCGCTGCACGTGACCGGCGGCGAGCCGCGCCACGTGCACGAGGCGATGGCCCGAGCCCTCGACGAGGCCCTGGACCGCATCGACGCGGCGAAGAAGTCGGGCGGGCGCCCCCGCTGGCCGATGATCGTGCTGCGTACGCCCAAGGGCTGGACCGGCCCCCGCGAAGTCGACGGAGTACCGGTGGAGGGCACCTGGCGCTCCCACCAGGTCCCGCTCCCCGGCGTCCGCGAGAACCCCGACCACCTGCGGCAGTTGGAGCGGTGGCTGCGCTCCTACCGCCCCGACGAGCTCTTCGACGCCGAAGGCCGTCCCACCGAACGCGTCCTGTCCTGCGTGCCCGAGGGCCCCCGCCGCCTGGGCGCCAACCCGCACGCCAACGGCGGACTCCTGCTGCGCTCGCTCCCGCTGCCCCGCCCCGAGGAGTGCGCCGTCCACGTCGACAAGCCCGGAGCGAGCCTGCACGAACCAACCGCCGTGCTCGGCGGCTACCTCGCCCGCGTCATGGCGGCCACCGCCGAGCGCCGCGACTTCCGCGTCGTGGGCCCCGACGAGACCGCGTCCAACCGCCTCCAGGCGCTGTACGAGGTCACGGGCAAGGCCTGGCAGGGACAGCTCGCCGACACCGACGAACACCTCGCCCGCGACGGCCGGGTGATGGAGGTCCTCTCCGAACACCTCTGCCAGGGCTGGCTGGAGGGCTACACCCTCACCGGCAGGCACGGCCTGTTCTCCTGCTACGAGGCGTTCGTCCACATCGTCGACTCGATGGTCAACCAGCACGTCAAATGGCTCAAGACGTCCCGGCGGCTGGCCTGGCGGGCCCCGGTCGCCTCCCTCAACTACCTGCTGACCTCGCACGTCTGGCGCCAGGACCACAACGGCTTCTCGCACCAGGACCCCGGGTTCGTCGACCACGTCCTCAACAAGAGCCCGGAAGTCGTCCGGGTCCACCTGCCGCCGGACGCCAACACCCTGCTGTGCGTCGCCGACGGCGCCCTGCGCTCGCGCGACCAGGTGAACGTGATCGTCGCGGGCAAACAGCCCTGCTTCGACTGGCTGTCCATGGCCGACGCCAAGGTCCACTGCGCCCGCGGCGCGGGCATCTGGGAGTGGGCGGGGACCGAGGACGGCAGCCGCGACCCGGACGTGGTGCTCGCCTGCGCCGGGGACGTGCCCACCCAGGAGACCCTGGCCGCCGCCGCGCTGCTGCGCGAGCACGTACCCGGGCTCGCGGTGCGGGTCGTCAACGTCGTCGACATCGCGCGCCTCATGCCGCGCGAGGAACACCCGCACGGCATGGCGGACTTCGAGTACGACGCGCTGTTCACCCCGGACAAGCCGGTGGTCTTCGCCTACCACGGCTACCCGTGGCTGATCCACCGCCTCGCCTACCGCCGCACCGGCCACGCCCACCTCCACGTGCGCGGCTACAAGGAGGCGGGCACCACCACGACCCCCTTCGACATGGTGGTGCGCAACGACCTCGACCGGTACCGCCTGGCCATGGACGTCATCGACCGCGTCCCCGGGCTCGGCGTCCGCGCCGCGTCCGTGCGCCAGGCGATGGCGGGCGCACGCGCCCGCCACCACGACTGGATCCGCGAGCACGGCACCGACCTGCCCGAGGTGGCCCACTGGTCCTGGCCCTACTGAGCGGTTCTGCTGAGCGGCCCTACCGGGCGGTCCTACCGAGCGGCGGCGTCCGGCCGGTGCGGGCCCTCAGCGCACCGAGGCGGGGGAGAAGCCGCCGGGCACCGTGAGGCGCGGCGTGCCCGTGCCGTCGGCGGGCACCGACCAGACGTCGCTCTTGCGCCCTTCGGCCCCCGGCAGGGCGTAGCCGATCGTGCGGTCGTCCAGCCAGGCGGCCTGGTCGTCGACGCTCTCGGTCTCGGCCAGCGGGTGCTCGCTCAGGTCCGCCAGGTCGAGCACGTACAGCCGCCAGGGCGACTTGGTGCTGTCCGACACCTTCTTCTTGAAGGCGATCCGGGTGTTGTCGGGCGAGAGGGAGGGGCACTCGACGTTCTCGCGCAGCGTCTTCGCCTTCCACGCCCGCAGGTCGCCCTCGATGAGGTGGGTGCGGCCCTTGGAGGAGACGGTCGCGTAGAAGCGGTTGTCGTCGCGGGCGAAGGTCACGCCCCAGAAGTTCACGTCGGGCGCGTGGTACCGCTTCCCGTTCATGGTCAGCGGGATCGACTCGATCGACTTGATCAGATAGCCGGTCCGCAGGTCCAGGATCCCGGTACGGGTGGAGAACGCGGAGGTGTTGTACGAGTCGCCGGTCGTGAACGTCGTCCAGGACAGCACGTTGCCCGAAGCGGAGATCCTGGCCCGGTTGGGGATGCCGGGCAGGGTCAGCTTGCGGGTCTCGCGCAGCTGCCGGTCGAGCACGAGGACGCGGGTGCGCACGGGGATGCCGGGCAGCTTGCGCAGGCACAGGGCCCGCTCGCCCACCGCGTAGAACCGGTCGCAGGAGGGCCCGCCCTCCACCCGCTTTCCGGCGGTGCCCCGGACGGCCGCCTGCTGCGCGCCGGTCGTCCTCCTGGGCGCCCGGTCCTCCAGACGGGCGACGCGTCCGGTGTCCGTGTCGCGGAAGTACAGGCCCCGGGCGAGGCCGCCGAACGAGGCGTCGGCCGCGACCTGCTTGTTCGGTCCGTCGCGGTGCCTGGCGTGCAGGACGTAGCCGACCGAGCCGCCCACGAGCAGGAGCACGGCGGTGACGACGAGCGTGAGGCGCAGTGGCCTGGAGAGGTTCATGACGTCTCCTGTGCGGGGGATCGCGGGGGCGCGGGGAGGGTCGGGGCGGTCGGGTGCGCCGCGGGCAGCACGCGCCAGGCCGCGACGAGCGCGGCGGCCAGCGCGAACACCGCGACCCACAGGGCGGGTCCCTGCCCCCACACGGTCCAGGCGGCGCCGAACCCGGCCGCGCCGACGAGCCGGGCGAGCGCCTGGCCCGTCTGGATGATCGCGAACCCGCCCGCCTTGTTCTCGGCGGGCAGCACGGGACCGGCGAGGGCCATCAGGACGCCGTCGGTCGAGGCGTAGAAGACGCCCAGCAGCGCCAGTACGGCCACCAGGGTCGGCCAGGAGACCGGGGCGATGAGCACGGCGTACGCGCAGAGCAGCGCGACGTGCCCGAACAGGAACGGCACCCTGCGCCCGGTCCTGTCGGCGATCCGGCCCGCGGGGACGGCGAGCAGGAGGTAGCCGCCGGCCGCGCCGAGCGGGAGCAGCGGGAAGAGGGAGGGCGGGAGGTCGAGCTGCTGCTGGAGCAGCAGGTACAGGAAGGCGTCGCCGATGGTGGCGGCGCCGAGCAGGGACGCGGCGTACAGGATGCGGCGGAACGCCGGGTCGCGCAGCGCCTTGTAGCGGACGGCGGGGGCGGGCGCTCGGGGCGGTGAAGCGGAGGCTCCGGGCACGTACAGCACGAGCAGGAGCACCCCGAGCAGGCCGGTGCAGAAGCTGACGACGAACACCGCGTCGTAGGCGTCCGCGGTGGCCCACAGCACGGCGAACGCGACGAGCGGCCCGAGGAGCGCGCCCGTGGTGTCCATCGCGCGGTGCACGCCGAAGGCGCGGCCGAGCGTCTCGGGCGGCCCGCTGAGCGAGATCATCGCGTCGCGGGGCGCGGTGCGGACGCCCTTGCCGAGCCGGTCGGCGGCGAGCGAGCCGGCGATGCCCACGGTCGAACCGCCCGCGAGGAGCAGCCCGAGCCGGGAGAGCGCGGACAGCAGGTAGCCCGCCCCCGCGACCCGCTTGTGCCGTCCGCCGCGGTCGGCGAGCCGTCCGCCGAGCAGCCGCACGAGTGCGGTCGCGCCGTTGAACAGGCCGTCGAGGAAGCCGAATTGGAGGGGGGACAGGCCGAGGCCCAGGACCAGGTAGAGCGGCAGCACCGCCGTGACCATCTCGGAGGAGACGTCCGTGACGAGGCTGACCGCGCCGAGTGCGATGACGGTGCCGGGCACGCGCCGCCGCACCCCGTCGGGGCGGGGCGGCGCGTCCGGGCGGCCGTTGGCGGCCAGGTACATCAGTGGCAGCTGTACTTCGGGCTGGTGTCCTTGACCTGGTTGTCGGTCCCGACGTAGGTCCAGCTGTAGCCGTTGTCAGTGAAGTCCATCTTCAGCACGCCGTAGGGGCCGCTGATGCGCTTCTGGCTGTTGGGCTGGATCTCCTCGATGTCGTACGGCTCGGCGCCGCCCATGCCGCCGACGATCTCGACGATGCCGTCCGAGACCGCGTTGCCGTCGGCGTCCTGCGGGGCGAACCGCTCGTAGTGGTGGTCGTGGCCGCCGAGGACGACGTCGGCCTTGGCGCCGTAGAGGATCTTCCACACCGGCTTGGAGACCGGGGAGTTGCCGTGCCCGCCGGAGGAGTACAGCGGGTGGTGGAAGTAGGCCGCGATGCACTTCTTGCTGTTGGCCGCGAGGTCGGCCTTCAGCCAGTTGATCTGCTCGGCCTTGTCGAAGGAGTTGGAGTCGAGGGCGATGAAGTGCCAGTTGCCCTCGTTGTAGCTGTAGTAGCTCTTGCCCTGCGGGTAGGCGATGCTCCCGAAGTAGGACTTGTACCCGGAGAGCGATCCTGCCGGGTCGTAGGTCTCGTGGTTGCCGGGGACCGGGCGGGTCTTGGCCTTGAAGACGCCCCAGGTCTTGTCGTAGTAGTTCTTGAAGTCGGAGAGCCGGGCGTCGTCGTACTGGTTGTCGCCCATGGTGACGTAGAACTTCGGGTTGATCTGCTGGGCGAGCTTCGCGGTCTTGGGGTGCGCGCAGCTGCTGCTGGACGCGGTGCACTGGGCCGCGATGTCACCGACGGCGACCACGGTGAAGGCGCCGGTGGGCGGGGTACCGCCGTCGACGGTGCCGTACACCTCGACCTCGAAGAGCGAGTAGCCGTAGGAGGTGCCGCGGGCGGTCCCGTACACGCGCAGGTACCTGCCCTGGCCGGAGAGCCCGGTCAGGTCGTCGGTGCCGCCGTTGCCGGCCTTCTCCTCGGCGATCTTCGTCCAGGTCGTGCCGTCGGCGGAGGTCTCGACGCGGTACGCCTTGGCGTAGGCGTCCTCCCAGGTCAGCTTGACCCGGGAGACGGTGGCGGTGGCGCCGAGGTCGACGCGGATCCACTGCGGGTCCTTGCCCTCGACGCTGGCCCAGCGGGTGGCCGGGTCGCCGTCGAAGGCGTTGCCCGCGCCGAAGGAGGAGTCCTCCAGCGTGGAGGCGGTGGCGGGCTTGCCGCCGGAGATGAGCGGGTCCGCCGCGGCACCGGCCCGGTCGGGCCAGGCGAGCAGCAGCCCGCCGAGGAGCGCGAGCGCGGTGGCCAGCACGATCAGGGCCGTGTGGCGGCGGTTGCGGAGGACGGGGGGTGGAGCGGAGAGGGTCAGGCGCATACCTGTACTCCCTGGCCTTGGGTGGGGGCGAGAGCTGGACGGAACTGCGGGGCACCGCTCCCTGCCCGATGGCGGGCAGGAAGCACTGCCGTGGCGGCCGGGTCAGAGCTCTCACTGAGCGCGTCATGTCCCCTGGTCACAGGGGCACCGCGCCAGGCCGCCGCCCGGGAGCGTATCGGATAGGAAGGTTTCCTACCAGTAGTTCGACAGGCGTCGCGGATGAAGGTTTTGGGATTGGTTCCGTAGCAGGTCAGAGGGGGTGTGAGGGGGGTGGGGACCGGGGTTTCGGGGGTACTGGAACGCGAGTTCGTCACCCTTCGGACACCAGTTCTTCATTCCGGCCGGGCCCGCGCCGCCCCATCGCCCCGGGCCCGGTGGTGACGGGCCGTCAGGACGCCTCGTGCAGCGGCGGGGCGGGGCGGTGGCGCAGCGCGTCCAGCACCACGCGCACCGCCGCGCGGGGCGGCGAACCGCGGCGCACCACCGCCGTGATGGTCCGGGTCACCGCCGGTGCCAGCTCGCTGGTGACCACCCGGTAGCGGTCGCGGTCGACCGCGAGGTCGGGCAGCAGCGCGATCGACAGGCCCGCCTCGACGTGCTGGAGGGTCAGCATGTAGTTGCTGAACCGGCACACCACCCGGGGCTCGAACCGCGCCTGGCGGCACAGCCGCAGCGCGAGGTTCGCCATGTACGACTGCGGTGCGTCGAACGCCCACGGCTCGTCCGCGCAGGCCGCGAGGTCCACGGCGCCGCGCCCCGCGAGCGGGTGGCCCCGCGGGGTCACCAGCAGGACCGGGTCGGCGGCCAGCGGCACGAGGTCGAGGTCGGGCCCCAGGGGGAGTTCGTCGAAGTTCGTGGTCGTGATGATGACGTCCGCGTCCCCGCCGCGCAGCGCCGGCAGGCTGGCGTGCGGTTCGAGTTCGAGGAGTTCGACGTCGAGGTGCGGATGCTCCCGGGCCAGCCGCGTCACCGCGGGCACGGCCAGGGTGTGCACCGCGCTCTGGAACGCGCCGAGCCGCACCAGCCCGGCCGGTTCGTCGCCGAACCCGCGCAGCTCCGCCTCGACGCTCTCCATGTGGTCGAGCAGCGCCCGCGCCCGGCGCGCGAGGATCAGCCCGGCCGAGGTCAGCCGCACCCGGCGGCCCGTCCGCTCCAGGAGCTGCGTGCGCGTCTCGGCCTCCAGCACGGCGAGCTGCTGGGACACGCTCGACGGGCTCAGGTTCGCGGCCTGGGCGACGGCCCTGACGGTGCCCAGCGTGTCCAGCTGGGTCAGCAGCCGCAGCCTCCAGGGATTCATCACGCCCCCATTGTTGTGCGGATCCTCCGAACAGGAAAGCCGGAATTGTGAGATGGACGTGTCGCTCGGGCCGCACCTACCGTCGGCGCATGGCTGTTTCGAACAACTTTCCGCCGTCCGCCGGGCACTCTCCGGCCGACTTCTGGGCCGATGCCGACGCGCACCTGGTGCGCTACGGAGGCGGGTTCACCCGCGAGGTCGTCGACCGCGCCGCCGGGAGCTTCGTCTTCACCGAGGACGGGCGCCGGATCCTCGACTTCACCTCCGGGCAGATGAGCGCGATCCTCGGGCACTCGCACCCGGCGATCGTGGCGACCGTCCAGCGGCAGATCGCGACCCTCGACCACCTCTACAGCGGCATGCTCAGCCGCCCGGTGGTCGACCTCGCCCGGCGGCTCGCCGCGACCCTGCCCGCACCGCTGGAGAAGGTCCTGCTGCTGACGACCGGCGCCGAGTCGAACGAGGCGGCGATCCGGATGGCCAAGCTCGTCACCGGCAAGCACGAGATCGTCTCGTTCGCGCGGTCCTGGCACGGCATGACGCAGGCCGCCGCGTCCGCCACCTACAGCGCGGGGCGCAAGGGCTACGGACCGGCCGCACCGGGCAACTTCGCCATCCCCGTGCCGAACGCGTACCGGCCCGACTTCACCGACGCCGACGGCGCCCTGGACTGGCGGCGCCAGCTGGACTTCGCCTTCGACCTGATCGACGCGCAGTCGACCGGCAGCCTGGCCGCGTGCCTGGTGGAGCCGATCCTCAGCTCGGGCGGCATCATCGAGCCGCCGCCCGGGTACTTCGCGGCGCTCCGCGACAAGTGCCGGGAGCGCGGCATGCTGCTGATCCTGGACGAGGCCCAGACCGGGCTGTGCCGCACGGGGACCTGGTACGCGTTCGAGCGCGACGGCATCGTGCCCGACATCCTCACCCTGTCCAAGACGCTCGGCGCGGGGCTCCCGCTCGCGGCCGTGGTCACCAGCGACGAGATCGAGCGGGAGGCGTACGACCGCGGGTTCCTCTTCTTCACCACGCACGTCTCCGACCCGCTGGTCGCCGCGGTCGGCAACACCGTCCTCGACGTCCTGACCGAGGAGCGGCTCGACGAACGGGCGCGTTCGCTGGGGCGGTTCCTGCGCGCGGGCCTGACGGAGATCGCCGGGCGCCACGAGGTCGTCGGCGACATCAGGGGCCGGGGCCTGCTGGCCGGGCTCGAACTCGTCGAGGACCGCGCGACGAAGCGGAGCTCGGACGAGCTGGGCGCCCGGGTCACCCGGCGCTGCCTCGAACTCGGCCTGCACATGAACATCGTCCAACTCCCAGGAATGGGCGGGGTCTTCCGCATCGCGCCGCCGCTGACCGCGACCGAGGACGAGCTCGCGCTCGGCCTGTCGATCCTGGACGGGGCGATCGGCGACGCCTGCGCGGGGCGCTGACCGCCGGCGCGCGCCCGAGGTGTGCCCGAAGCGCGCCCGAGGTGTGCCGGACCTCACCCGGGCCCCGGATGTACGCCACCGTATACAAGCCCTAGTCTGGATGTATACGCAGGCGTACAACCGGGGGGCCGGTCGCGTCCCGGGTCAGGAAAGGCGGCAGCGGACATGAAGCTTCCTCGCACCTCGTACACCGAACAGCCTTGGCGTGCCCATGAGTTCACCCGGGACTTCCGGGTCGAGGACGTGTGGTCCTTCCGCACGCCGGGTGCGGGGCCGGGAGACTTCCCGGTGATGCTCGCCGCGATGCGGGCGGGCGGCCGCATGGACGAGCAACCCCTTCTGGTGCGCGCCCTGTTCGAGCTGCGCTGGAAGATCGGCGCCCTGCTCGGCTGGGACGCGGGTGAGGCCGGGCTCGGGGCCAGGGTCGGCTCGCTGCGCGACCGGCTGCCGGACGAACTGCGCGCGACCACGGACGGGGTGGCGGCCGGGGACCATCCGCTCGTTCCGGTGTACGTGCTCGACGACGAATCGGTCAGCGAACTGGCCAACAAGACCGTGCACACCCTCATGCACCTGGGCTGGGTGCCGACGGGCGACGCGGACGGTGGGCACGAGCTGCGGATGGCGGTGCTGGTCAAGCCCAACGGCCTGTTCGGCAGGGCCTACATGGCCTTCATCGCACCGTTCCGCTATCTGATCGTCTACCCGGCGCTGACCCGCCAGTGGGAGCGCGCCTGGCGCAACCGGGACCGCGCGCCCCACGAGGACGGCGCCGCCCCTACTCGCTGAGCATCTCGATGACGGCCTGCCCCATGTCCTGCCCGTCGGAGCCCGACGTCGAGGGACCCGCGTGGGCGACCTCGGCGCTGCGGGGGAACATGACCTGCTCGTACGCGGCGAACGCGGCCTCGGCGTCGTCGGGGTGCGCGGCCAGGGCCGCGCCGAGTTCGGCGCCGTCGAGCATGGCCAGGTTGGCGCCCTCGCCGTTCGGGGGCGCGAGGTGGGCGGCGTCCCCGAGCAGGGTCACCCCGGGCACCCGGTCCCAGCGGTGGCCGGGCGGCAGGGTGTGGAGGGGGCGCAGGACCGGAGTGGTGTCGGAGTCGGTGATCAGCGCGACGAGCTCGGGCGCCCAGCCGTCGAACTCCCGCACGATCCGCGCGACGGCCGCCCCGGGGGCTCCGGCGAAGTCGAGGCCGGTGAACCAGTCGCGCGGCTTGGGCAGCCCCACGTAGGCGTGGACGGCGTCGTCCCGCTCCCGGTGGACGAAGATCTCCAGCTCGCCCTCGGCCGCGATCGTCGAACCGTCCCCGATCACCTTCGAGACCGCCGGGTGCCGGGTGCCGACGTTGAACAGATAGGTCTCGACGACCGTCTTGCCGGTGTACTCGGGCGTGGCGGGGGAGAGCAGCGGCCGCACCCGCGACCACGCGCCGTCCGCGCCGACCAGCAGCCCGGTGGTGACGGTCCCGCCGTCGGCGAACGCCACCTCGTGGCGGCCCCCGCCGAGGGGGCGGACGGCGCGGACCTTGTGGTTCCAGCGGACGGTGCCGGCCGGGAGCGAGTCGAGCAGGATCTGCCGGAGCTCGCCGCGCTGCACCTCGGGGCGTCCGCCCGTGCCGTCGTCGGCCTTGTCGAACAGCGGGGTCCCGTCCGGGGAGAGGACCCGCACGGCCTGGCGGCCCTCCAGGACGAGCCCGCGGAACTCCTTCGTCAAGTCGGCTGCCGCCAGGGCGATCTGGCCGTTGAAGTCGTGGATGTCGAGCATCCCGCCCTGTGACCGGGCGGTCGGGGAGGGCTCGGCCTCGTAGACCGCGGCCGGGATCCCGTGGAGGTGCAGGACGCGGGCCAGGGTGAGGCCGCCGAGTCCGGCGCCGACGATCGTGACGGGTGCGTGCATGGTTACTCCTCGGAAACGGGGCCGCCCGGTGGTCCCCGGCGGCCGTCACCGAAAAGGTGCCAAGCCCCTCCGACGGGCCACCGACACCGGGCGGACGCCCTCCGACGGGCCACCGACAGGCACCGGGAAGGCGGTGCGGACAGGGACCGGGCGCCGTCGGATTTCCAACCGGAGCAATCCGAAGGGGCGACGGCTACGAAGCCCAGGTGACCGAAAACCCATGGGCAGTAGGGAGTTAGCCATGCAGCGGAACGACAACACCACCGGCGGGCCGGTCCGCAGGCGGGCCGGGCGGCTCGCCGTCGCCGTCGCGGCCGTCGGCGTCCTCGTGGGCGGCGGCATCGCCGCGGCGGGTCAGGCCAGTGCCTCCACCTTCTGCGGAGCGACGGGCGACGGCGGATTCGGGTGCGTGATCGACCAGGGGGACGGCACGTTCAAGATGGTCAACAGCTACGGGGACATCGTCTACAACTGGTGACACCGAGCGCCTGACACCCCGGTGTCCTACGGCGGGCGGGCGCGCACCGGCTGCCACCGGTGCGCGTCCGCCCGGCTGTCCCCGATCCCGGCCGGCCGCTAGAGGAAGCACTCCAGGACCAGTGGCAGATCCTGCAGCCACTCGCGCAGGCGGGCCCGCCTGCGCGCGGTGAACAGGCAGCGGTGGAGGGTGCCGTCGTGCGTGCGCACGGTTACGCCGAGGTGTTTGGGGCCCTCGACCGAGTACTCGACCGTGCTGATCTCCGACCAGGCGAACGCCTGGTCCCCGAGCCCTTCCCCGTCGAACACGACTCCGGTGGTGTCGATCAGGAGGGACGCCTCGATCCCGATCGCCATGAAGGAGACGTCGTTGTCGGCTGCCGCGTCGCCCCACGGGACGGGGCGGGTGGGGGCCTGGTGCGGCGGGACGGCGTTGGACGGCGCGTAGGAGGGCGGCGGGGGCACCGCCGCGGGCGGCGCGGGGACGGGCGCGTACGGGGCGGGAGGGGCGGGAGCCGGTACGGGCGGCGGAGGCGCGGACTCGTGCGGGGCGGGTGCCGACGGGGGCACGGACTCGTACGGGGTGGGCGCCGGCGGCGCGGGCGCCACCACGGTGGGGGAGTACGGGGCCGCTTCCTGGGCCGTGTCCGGGGCGAACAGGTCCAACAGGTGCTCGGGCGAAGGACGTTGGGCGGGCTCCTTGGCCAGGCAGGATGCCAGGACGGGCCGTAGCGCCTCCGGAACCGCCGCCAGGTCCGGCGGTTCGTGCACCGACCGGTACATGAGACCCATCGGAGTACCCGCGCCGAACGCGCTGCCGCCCGCCGCCGCGACCAGTACGGCGCCCAGTGCGAACACATCCGCCGCGCCGTCGACTTCGACGCCGAGCGCCTGCTCGGGAGCCAGGAAGCCCGGCGTCCCGAAGGCCACTCCGGTGGCCGTCAGCCGGGTCGACTCCAGCGCCCGCGCGATGCCGAAGTCCAGGACGCGGGGGCCGTCGGGGGCCATGATGATGTTCCCCGGCTTCAGGTCGCGGTGCACCAGGCCGCAGCCGTGGATCGCGGCCAGCGCCTCGGCGAGCGCGGCGCCCAACTGCCGCAGCCGCGCCTCGTCCATCGGTCCCCCGGCCTCCAGCAGCGCGGCGAGCGTCGGCCCCGGGACGTACGCCGTGGCCAGCCAGGGCGCCTCGGCTGCCGGGTCGGCGTCCACCACCGGAGCCGTGTGGAACCCGCCCACGCTGCGCGCCGCCGCGACCTCGGCGCGGAACCGCTCCCTGAAGTGCGGATCGGCCGCGAGCTCCGGGCGCGCCACCTTCACGGCCACCGCGCGCCCGCCGCGCGACCGCGCCAGGTACACGGTGCCCATTCCGCCTGCTCCGAGCTTCCGCTCCACCGTGTAGCCGCCGATGCGTTCCGGCAGGCCCGCGCCGCCCGTCCCGTGCTCCATGAGCTTGGATGCCTCCCCCTGTGTCCCGGCGCATCAGTATGGCGCAGGCGGCCCGGCGCGCGGGGCCCGGTCGGCGCGCGGAGCCCGGTCGGAGTGCGGGACCCGCCGCCGCTTCGGCGACCGCGGGGGAAGCTCAGCCCGCGTCCCGCAAACTCCCCGGGGGCAGGCCGAGTTCGCGCTCGGCCGTGGTGAAGGCCAAGGCGTCGAGCGCGGGGTGGGAGAACGCGCTGCCGTCGTTCGTGTAGGAGCCGAGCCCGTCGATCACGACGAGGACCGCCACGCACGCGCCCTGCGGGTCGTCGGCCGTGAAGTCCCCGCGGCGCACGCCCTCCTCGATGACGGCCGTCAACCGCCCCCGGGTGTCCGCCTCCTGCTCGGCGACGACGCGCCGCAGGTTCGGGCGGTAGCGGGCGAGGTGGCGGGCGTTGAGCCAGAGCCTGCCGAGGTCGGTGAGGTCGCTGCCGCCGACGCGGTGCAGGAACCGGCTCATCCGCAGCTTCGGGGGCAGCGCGCCCTCGGCGTCCGGCAGCAGGGCCTCGCGCTCGCGCGCGGCGGCCCGCACGAACGCCTCGCACACGAGCGCGTCGACTGTCGCGAAGTAGTGGCTGATCAGACCCGGCCTGACCCCCAGCTCGTCCGCCACGAGCTGCGTGGTCACCCGCTCCAGACCCTGCTCCAGGGCGACGCGGGCGGCGGCCTGGAGGATCTCCGCCCTGCGTTCGGCGGGGGCCTTGCGCCTGCGGGGGTTCGGAGGGGTTGACGTCATGTCCGACAGCCTATTGGATGTGACGCCAACAGCTTATTGGTGAAGACACCAATAACTCTGGTCTTCCCGGCCGCGCCTTCCCCGACGGGGCAGGACAGGGCGGCGGCGAGGGCGCCGTCGTCTCTTCGTCGTACGGAAGGAACCACCCCATGGCCCACAGCCGCCCACCGCGCACCGGCTCCGACCGGGCCGGTCACGTCGAGACCCGGGGCATCGACTGCGTGCCGGACGACGAGCGGCACGGATCGCCGCGCGAACTCTTCGCGCTCTGGGCGGCGCCGAACGTCAGCTACTTGAGCTTCGTGGTGGGCGCCACCCTCGTCCTCATGGGGCTTTCGCTGGCCGAGGCGTTCGCCGTCATCGCGTCGGGCAACCTGTTCTGGCTGCTGACCGGCTTCATCGCGATCAGCGGCCCGGCCTCGGGCACGACGGGCTCGGTCGTCTCCCGGGCGATCTACGGAGTCGTCGGCAACAAGGCCGTCGTCGCCGTCACGGGCTGGTTGATCGCCGCGCTCTACCTGGCGCTCAACTGGTCGGCGGCATCGGTGGCGGGCATCGGCCTCGCGGCCCGGCTCGGCCTGCCCGGGTCCGCCGCGCTCGACGCGGTCGTCATCACCCTGATCGCGGGCGCCACCGTACTCGTCGCGATCTACGGACACGCCACCATCGTGCGGCTCTACACGGCGCTCACCGTCCTGCTCGCCCTGGTGTTCCTGGCCCTCTCGGCGATGGTGCTCGCGCACGCCGACTGGTCGTACGCCCCCGCGGCGCCGCTGACGGGCCCCGACCGCCTCGTCGCGCTGGCCTCGGGGCTGACCGTCGTCGCCTCCACACCGCTCTCGTACGCCAACAGCCCCGACCTCGCGCGCTATCTGCCGCGCGGCTCCGGCTCGGCCGCGATCACGATGTGGACGGCCGCCGGGGCGTTCCTGCCGAGCCTGGTGTTCACGGCCGTGGGGGCGCTCGCGGCGACCGCGCTGGACATGAGCGATCCGCAGACGGCTCTGGAGAGCGTCATGCCCGGCTGGTTCGTGCCGGTCTTCGTCATCGGAGTGGTGCTGAACACCATGGCGAACAACGGCATGACCGCCTACAGCGCCGGACTGTCGATGCAGTCGATCGGGGTCCGCCTCCCGCGCGTCGCCGCCGTGCTCGTCGTCGGGGCCATCGGCACCGCCATGACGCTCTTCGCGGTCCTGGTGTTCGACTTCCTGACGGCCGTCAACGCCCTGATGGAGGTCGCCGTGGTGGTCACGGGCCCCTGCATGGCGGTCTACGCCACCGACATCCTCCTGCGCCGCAACCGCTACGACGGCCGGGCGCTGCACGACCAGAGCCGCACCGGCCCGTACTGGTACCGGGGCGGGGTCAACTGGCCCGGCCTCCTCGCCACCGTCGTCGGCGCCCTGGCCGCCGCGCTCTGCGTCAGCTCCAGCTCCTGGGCCGGACCCGTATCGGCCGCGACGGGCGGCCTCAACCTCGCGCTCCCCGTCGGAGTGCTCGGCTCGGCGGTCCTGTACGCGGCCCTGTCCCGAGCCCTGCGCACGATCCCGGCCGCGCCCGCCGCGCCCGCCTCCGCAACCACCCACCACTGAAGGACCCATGTACGCCGACCGCATCGTGCGCGCCGCACGGATCGAGAACTTCGACGCCGCCCCGGACCCCGGTACCGGCTCCCGACCCGCATCGAACCCCGCATCGAACCCTGACCTGGACTCCGCCCTGGCCATCAAAGACGGCAGGATCCTCGCGGTCGGAGGGGCCGAGCTGCTCGACCGCCACAGGGGCACGGAGACGGACGTCGTGGAGTTCCCCGGGGCGACCCTCACCCCCGGGCTGACCGACGCGCACGCCCACCCGGTGTGGGGGTCCATGGAGATCGGCGGCGGCCTGGACCTCGGCGGCCTGGACACGCTGGAGCGGATCTGCGCCCGCGTCGCGGACCGCATCGCCGCGAGCCCGCCCGGCGCCTGGATCACGGGCTACGACCTGGACGTCAACGCCTTCGACGGAGAGCCGGACGGCGAGGTCTTCCAGCGGCGCTTCCCCGGGGTGCCGGTGTCCCTGATGACCCGCGACGCCCACGCCCTCGTCATCAGCCCCGCCGCGGTGGAGCTGGCAGGGCTGAGCGGCGCGGAGACCTTCGACGACGCCTCGGAGGTCGTCGTCGGCGCGGACGGCCGCCCCACCGGATACGTCGTCGAACTCCAGGCCATGCGGCTCGTCTTCGACCACTACCCGCACGTCCCGCTGCCGACCGCCGCCGGACACGTGACCACCCAACTGCGCGCGCTCGCCGCCGGCGGCCTCACGGGGCTGCACGCGATGGACTTCACCGACCCCTCCGAAGCGGTCTACCGGGAGATCGAACGGACCGGCGACCTGCCGCTGCGGATCCGCTGCTCGCCGCTCGTCCCCGCGGACTCGCGGCGCGACACCTGGGAGTCCGTCGCGGCCCTGCAGGGCCTGGCCGGGCGGCGCTGGCACGTCGAAGGCGTCAAGTTCATGCTCGACGGCACCGCGGACAACGGCTCGGCCTGGTTCGAACACCCCGACTCCCTGGGGCAGAACCGCCGGCCGCTCTGGAAGGACGTGGACGGATACCGCACGGCCGTGCGGTACTTCACCGAACGCGGCATCCCCACCGCCACGCACGCCATCGGGGACCGCGCGGTGCGGTTCGCGCTCGACGCGATCGAGGAGGCGGGCAGCGCGGGGCGCGCCCCGCACCGCATCGAGCACGTCGAGTCGATCCCCGACGACCTGCTGGGGCGCTTCGCGGAGCTGGGCGTCGTGGCCAGCCTGCAACCGGTGCACGCCACCCGCATGACCCGGGCCGACCAGAGCGACAACTGGTCCAGGCGGATCGGCCCCGAGCGGGTCGCCCACGGCTGGCGCACCCGCGACCTGATCGACCGCGGCGCGGCCGTGGCGCTCGGCTCCGACTGGCCCATCGGCGTGGGCGACCCGCGCGTGGCCCTCGCCGACGCCCAGCTGCGCCGCCCGGTCGAACAGCCCGACGCCCGGCCCGTCCAGCCCGACCAGCGGATCGACGCGCGCGAGGCGTACGCGGCGATGACCCGCGTCACCGCCGCGGCGGCGGGCGCGGCCGACCGCCTGGGCCGGATCGCCCCCGGGTACACGGCCGACCTGACCGTGTTCGCCGCCAACCCCCTCGACCTGACCCCCGAACAGCAGGCCGCCAACCGCGTACTCGCCACGTTCATCGACGGCCGCGTGCTGCGGCACGACACCCAGGAGACGGCCCAGTGACCTCCGCACCGCTCAACTCCTCCTCGTCCGGCGTGCCGTTCGACCCTTCCTCGTCCGAAGTGCCGCCCGTCCCTTCCGGCCGACGGCCGCACGTCATCGCCGACGCCGCCGACCCCCGTGAGCGCGGGCGCGTCAGGGGCGAGCGGCTCGCGGCGCACCTGCACGGCGCGATCCGCGCGTACGACCGGCTCTTCGCCCTGGGCGGCATCGGCCCCGCCACCGTCACGGACGACGCCCACCGGACGCTCGACGCCGTCGACGCCTTCCGGCCCGCCCTGCGCGAACAGATGGAGGGCATCGCGCAAGGCGCGGGCGTCGATCCGTGGCGCGTCGCGGCGCTGAACGCCCGGACCGAGATCCTCGCCCGCAGCCGCGCCGTCCCGCCGGGGGAGTGTTCGACCGTCGTACGCCGTATGCCCACGGCCGACGGGGACGTCACGCACATCGGCGTACAGACTTGGGACTGGCACGTCGAGCTCGGCCCGTACTGGCACACCCTGCACTCGCTCGGCGGCACCCACTCCTACGCGGGCATCACCGAACACGGCATCCTCGCCAAGATCGGCGTGAACAGCGCGGGACTCGCCCTGCACTTCAACATCCTCGGGCACCGGGACGACCGCGTCGGCGGCATCCCCGTGCACGTCCTCGCCGCGCTGGTCCTGGAAGAGGCGGACGACGCCGACCACGCGCTCCACCTGCTGCGCGACGCCCCCATCGCCTCGTCCGGCTCCTTCATGCTCTTCGACGCGCGCCGCGCCCTGCTGCTCGACATCAGCCCGGAGGGGATCTTCGAGGCGCCACGGGCGACCGGGGGAACCCATCTGCGCACCAACCACTTCCTCACCCCGGCCCCCGCCCGGCACGAGAAGTCCTGGCTCTACCAGCCGGACTCGGGCGAGCGCTACGCCTTCCTGCGCGACCGGCTCGTACGCGACGCGGCCGACGCCGACGAGGCAGGTGCCGGGTCGGCCACCGACGCGGACGCGCTGCTCCGACTCCTCGTCACGGGCCCCGGGGAGCCGCCCGTGACCTGCGTCCCCGACATGAACAGCCCCCTGGGCCAACGCTGGGCGAGCCTCGCCACCGTCGCCCTCGACCCCGCCGCGCGCACGGCACGCGTCCTGGACGGCACGCCCGCGGAACACGCCACGCGCCCCTGGCGCGTCCTGCGCGCCTGAGCCGTACGGGACGGCCGCCCGGCGCAGCCGCGGGGCGGCGGGACGGTGATGTCCCAAAACCACCTGTTGGGCGTGGTGTTGGCGGTTAGCGTGGGGATCATGAGTGACGTGGAGACGACCGCGGCGGAGCGCGCCCGTCCGGCCCGGGTGACGGCCGCGGAGCGCATCGCGGCCGAACTGGGGTTCAAGAAGAGCTGCATTCCCGAGGTGGGCAGGCTGCTCGCACTGGCCGCCGCCGCGAAACCGGGCGGAACCGTCGCGGAGAGCGGCACGGGCTCGGGCGTGGGCACCGCCTGGCTGCACAGCGGACTGGGCCCCGGCGCCCGCCTGGTCTCCGTGGAGCGGGACGGGGAACTGGCCCGGCGGGCCGCCGGGCTCTTCGCGGACGACGAGCGCGTCGACGTCGTCACGGGGGACTGGCGGCTGCTGGAGCGGCACGCCCCGTTCGACGTCTTCTTCTGCGACGGCGGGGGCAAGCGCGACGACCCGGAGAGGGTCGTCCAACTGCTCGCCCCCGGCGGCATCCTGCTCCTGGACGACTTCACGCCGTCGGTTCACTGGCCGCCCAGGTTCGAAGGCGAGGCGGACGAACTGCGGCTGTTCTACCTGACGCACCGGGCCCTGGCCGCCACCGAAGTGCTCACCACTCCCAGCAGCGCGGCGCTCGTCGCGACGCGTCGCGCCTGACGCGCCCCGGCCCGCGCCCCGAGTGCGCCCGCTTTGATCACTTGCGCCAGAAGAGGTGGTGCTTCACCCCGCTAGGGCTGGGCACGATCTCCAAGTGGAATCGGTCGAGGAGCTCGTCGGGAGACTCCCACAGGCGTGCTCCGGAGCCGAGTTCCACCGGCGAGACCGCCACGTGCAAGGTGTCGACGAGGTCGGCGTCGAGGAACTGCCTGATGAGGGTGGCCCCGCCGCCGAGCCGGACGTCCTTGCCCTGTGCGGCCTCGCGGGCCTGATCGAGGACCGTGGCCGGGTCGGCGTCGACGAAGTGGAACGTGGTGTCGGAGAGCGTGAACGAGGGACGCGGGTGGTGGGTCACGACGAACACCGGGGTGTGGAACGGGGGTTCGTCGCCCCACCAGCCCTGCCAGTCGTGGTCGAGCCAGGGCCCCCGCTGGGGGCCGAACTTGTTGCGGCCCATGATCTCGGCACCGATGTTGCGGGCGAAGTCCCGGGTGAAGTAGTCGTCGAGCCCGCGACTCCCGCCGGGCTCGGTGCGGTTGGGCCAGCTGGCCGTGGCACCGGCCCAGGAGAACATGGTTCCCGGGTCGGCGTGCCCGAAGGGCCGTTCAAGACTCTGGCCCTCGCCCGCACCGTAACCGTCGGCCGAGACGTTGAAGTTCTGTACCCGCAGCAGCTGTTCCATGGGCTTCCTTCGTGCGGAGTCGATCCGGTCGACAGTGAGACTACGTGCATCGGGAAAACTCATCGCTGCTGCCGAGAAGAAGACGTCCGGGCTGGTCAGCCCGGCCGCAAGACCCTGAGCGGTGACGGTGTCTGACTCCCCATCAGTCAATGAGTTCCCCACGGGCCCCTTCCGTTGCCATGTGAAGTGTGCAATTTTACATCCGCGCCGTTCGTGATCCCGGCAGTCCCGGGGGCCTGACCTCCCCCTCTGCCGCCACGTTCAGCGCGTCCCCCCACGCCGTGCCCCCACGCACGGCCGCACGATTCTGGAGGCCCTTCAGCATGCGCAGTTCCCCCACAATGACCGTGCGAGACCTCGCACGTGTCCTGATAGCCGCCCTGGTCGCCTGTCTGGGGCTCGGCCTGCTCACCCCCACCGGGCAGGCCGCCGCAGTCGGACCCGAGGCCAAGACCAAGGCCCCGCGGCCGAGTTCGCAGCCCGGCCCGCTGCCCGCCAGCGCCACGGCGGACAGCGAGGCACTCGCCCCCGCCACCACCCGGGCCGCCGACCGCAAGGCGGCCGACCCCCAGCTGTCGCCGCAGCGCGGCACCAAGGACGCCCTGCGGCGCGCCCGCGTCGACATCGGCCCCAAGTCCGCCGCGGCCTGCAACGTCAGCGACTTCGCGTCGAAGACCGGTGGCGCCCTGGTCCAGCAGATCAAGGACTCGGAAACCGACTGCATCAACTCGTTGTTCACGGTGACCGGTTCGGACGCAAAGTCCCTGTTCCGCGAGGAGCAGATGGTCACGGTGGCGAACGCGCTGCGCGACGTCGCCGCCAACTACCCCGGTGACAACACCACGTCGGCCGCCCAGGTGGTGCTCTACCTGCGCGCCGGTTACTACGTGCAGTGGGGACAGGCCGACACCGTCGGTGACTACGGCCCCGCCCTCAAGAGCGCGATCCAGGGCGGCCTCGACACCTTCTTCGCCTCCCCGCGCGCCTTCGACGTCACCGACGCCAACGGCGCGACCCTGTCCGAGGCGGTCATCCTCGTCGACAGCGCCGAGGAGAACGCCCGCTTCCTCAACAGCGTCGTCAAGCGCCTGCTGAACGCCTACGACTCCTCGTACGACAGCTCCTGGTACATGACCGCCGCGGTGAACAACACCTTCACCGTGCTCTTCCGCGGCCACCAGGTGCCGGAGTTCGTCTCCGCCGTGCAGGCCGACCCGAGCGTCCTGACCCTGCTGCGCGACTTCGCCGTCAAGCACGAGAAGCTGCTCGGCACCGACAAGTCCTACCTGGTCAGCAACTCGGGCCTCGAACTGGGCCGCTTCCTCCAGCACGACGCGATCAGGCCCGCCGCCACCCCGCTGGTCAAGGAACTGCTCGCCCGCAGCTCCATCACCGGTCCCACCGCCCCGCTCTGGGTCGCCCTGGCCGGGGCCACGTACTACTACGACAAGGAGAACTGCTCCACCTACGGTACGTGCGACCTGGAGAAGCGGCTCCGTGAGGCCGTGCTCACCGTCAAGCACTCCTGCGGCCCGTCGCTGAACATCGTCGCGCAGCAGGTGTCCGAGGCCGAGCTGGCCGCCTCCTGCGACAGCCTGCTCAAGCAGGACGCCTTCTTCCACGGCGTGGTCAAGGACAACGGCCCGGTCAAGGACGACAACAACACCACCCTCGAAGTGGTCGTCTTCGACTCCAGCGCCGACTACCGGACGTACGCCGGGATCATCTTCGGCATCGACACCAACAACGGCGGCATGTACCTGGAAGGCGACCCCTCCAAGGCGGGCAACCTGCCGCGCTTCATCGCCTACGAGGCGGACTGGGTGCGCCCCGAGTTCCAGATCTGGAACCTCAACCACGAGTACACCCACTACCTCGACGGCCGCTACAACATGTACGGCGACTTCGAGGCGGGCATGACCACGCCGACCGTGATGTGGGTGGAGGGCTTCGCCGAGTACATCTCCTACTCCTACCGCGACGAGGTCTACGAGAAGGCGGTCGCCGAGGCGGGCAAGAACACCTACCGCCTCAGCCAGCTCTTCGACACCACCTACCAGAACGCCGACTCCACCCGCGTCTACCAGTGGGGCTACCTGGCCGTCCGCTACCTGATCCAGTCCCACCCGCAGGACGTGGCCACCCTCCTCGGCCACTACCGCGCCGGTGACTGGGACGCCGCCCGCACCTTCCTCACCAGCACGATCGGCAACCGCTACGACGCCGACTTCGCCGACTGGCTGAGCCGGTGCGCGGCCGGCGAGTGCGGCACCGCCCAGCTGTAGGACGCACGACGACCGTCTGACACGTACCGCTCGACCCGGTGCCCCGTCCGTGAACAACGGACGGGGCACCGTCGTGTCCGGGGCGCCACCGGTACCACGGCTCCCGCCTCCTCCCCCGCACGGGCGAGGGGGACGGTCCGCGCGGATGATCCCCGGCCCGCGGTGCCGCACCAGGATGGAGCCATGGCCCTGAAGATCATCCACACGCCCCCGCCCGTCAACGACACCGCGCGGCCGGTCCCCCGCTGGGCGCTGCGCCTGGCCTACGCGCTTCCGTTGATCCTGCTGCCGTCGTGCCTCTGGCGGCTCCCCTTCGCCCTGCACTTCGAGATGGGGCAGATCCACGACGGGGGCATGCCGGACTACTGGGTGAGCATCCCCTACGTCCTGGCCCTCAGCGTCCTCAGCGAAGTGATCGCGATCCTGACCGTCGGACTGGTGCGCGGCTGGGGCGAAGTGGCGCCCTCGTGGATCCCGTTCATCGGTGGCAGGCCCGTCCGGCCGGCGGCGGCGACCGTCCCCGCCGTAGTCGGCGGCCTGATCCTCACCGCGCTGTTCACCAACGTCCCGCTCGGCGAAGGCCGCAACCTCACCGTGTACGGCATCGTCGAAGGCGTCGGCTACACCAGCGGCGCGTGGCAGGCACTCGCGACGGTGTGCGTCTCGCCGATCGCCCTGTGGGGACCCGTCACCATCGCCCTCGGCGTCGCGTACCACCGCCGCCGCAGGGGAGAGCACCACCTGGCGGCGTGAGCGCCACCACCCCGTACGCTTGCGCACCGTGAAACAGCCGAACGAGACGCGAAAGCGGCGCTTCCTGGTCCTCCACGACTACGGGATGGGCGGCCTGTGGTGGTGGGTGTGGGCGCGGTCCGCCGAGGAGGTCGTCGAGAACTGCGCCGAGGTCGAGGTGGTCACGGATCCGGACGCGCTCGCGCGCGCGGGCACCTGGTCCCTGGACGAGGTGCACATCGACGCACCGCACCCCAACCCCCTGTCCGACCTGCGCGCCCAGCGCGAGGCGCAGCGCGACCAGCCGGGATTCGGCGCCCTGGTGGGGCGGGAGCTCGTGCACCTGCGCTGGCTGGAGGACGGCGACGACCAGGTCTGCCTGCTGGAACTGGGCCCGGACGGACGGAAGGTGCGGGAGGTCGAGATCGGCCCGGACGGCGACGCCGTCCGCACGGGCGTGGACGACTGGCTGTTCAACCCGCCCTTTGACCTCTTCGACCCCCAGTACGCGCCCATGGAGATCAGCCGCGCCGCCTTCGACGAGGCATGGCGCACCGCCCGCCACGAACCGCAGGAGTAGCCCGCCGGGGCAAGGCGGCCGAGCGCGGTTCCAGGGCGCTGAAACCGCGTTGAAGCCGTACTGAGTCCGCCCCGCCGCAACCTCTGCGGCATGACGACCAAGGCAGCACCGACAGCACGGCCCAGCGCGCCGCCCCCGCTCGCCGTATCGGCCACCGGGCTCCGCAAGTCCTACGGCGGCAAGACCGTCCTCGACGGCATCGACCTGGCGGTACCCGCCGGGTCCGTCTTCTCCCTGCTCGGCCCCAACGGCGCGGGCAAGACCACCGTCGTGAAGATCCTGTCCACCCTCATCACCGCAGACGGCGGCCAGGCGCGGATCGCGGGCCACGACCTGGCCGCCGAACCGCAGGCCGTACGGGCCGCGATCGGCGTCACCGGGCAGTTCTCCGCCGTCGACGGACTGATCACCGGCGAGGAGAACATGCTCCTCATGGCCGATCTGCACCACCTGTCCAAGCGGGAGGGACGGCGGGTCGCCGCCGAACTCCTGGAGCGCTTCGACCTCGTGGAGGCCGCGAAGAGACCCGCCGCCACCTACTCCGGCGGCATGCGCCGCCGCCTCGACATCGCCATGACGCTCGTGGGCGACCCCGGGATCATCTTCCTCGACGAGCCCACCACCGGCCTCGACCCGCGCAGCCGGCGCACCATGTGGGGCATCGTCCGGGAACTGGTGTCCGGCGGCGCCACCGTCTTCCTCACCACCCAGTACCTCGAAGAGGCCGACCAACTCTCCGACCGCATCGCCGTGTTGAGCGACGGCCGGATCGCCGCCGAGGGAAGGGCCGAAGAGCTCAAGCGGATCGTCCCCGGCGGGCACGTGCGGCTGCGGTTCGCCGACCGGTCCGCCTACGCGTTCGCCGCGAGCGCCCTGCGCGGCTCCACGGCCGACGACGAGGTGCAGGCGCTGACCGTCCCCAGCGACGGCAGCCAGCGCGAACTGCGCTCCGTACTCGACTGGTTGGACTCCGAAGGCATCGAGGCCGACGAACTGACCGTGCACACCCCCGACCTCGACGACGTGTTCTTCGCCCTGACCGGCGGCACCGACAAGACCGGGAAGGCCGTCCGATGACCCCCGCGACCTCCGCGCGCCCCGCGGCCCGGTCGCGCGGCGCGGGCCCGCTCGCCCTCGCCGTGCGCGACTCGAACACGATGCTGCGCCGCAACCTCCTGCACGCGCTGCGCTACCCCTCGCTCACCCTGAACGTCCTGCTGATGCCGATCGTCATGCTGCTGCTCTTCGTCTACGTCATGGGCGACGTGATGAGCGCCGGCATCGGCGGCGGTGACGCCGACCGCTCCGCGTACGTCGCCTACCTCGTCCCGGGCATCCTGCTGATGACCATCGGCAGCGTCCCGGCCGGATCCGCGGTGGCCGTCTCCATGGACATGACCGAGGGCATCATCACCCGCTTCCGCACCATGGCGATCCACCGGAGCTGCGTGCTCGTCGGGCACGTCGTCGGCAGCGTGCTGCGGGCCGTCATCAGCGTCGTCCTCGTCGGCGCGGTCGCCGTCGCCATCGGCTTCCGGTCCACGGACGCCACGCCCCTGGAGTGGCTGGCGGCCTTCGGACTGCTCGCCCTGGTCGCCACGGCGTTCACCTGGATCGCCGTCGCAATAGGCCTGGCCAGCCCGAACGCCGAGGCGGCGGGGAACAACGCGCTGCCGCTGCTCGTCCTGCCCTTCATTTCCAGCGCCTTCGTCCCCATCGAAATGATGCCCGGCTGGTTCCAGCCGATCGCCAGGTACCAGCCGTTCACCCCCGCCATCGAGACCCTGCGCGGCCTGCTCCTGGGCACCGGGATCGGCGACAACGGCATCGCCGCGGTCGCCTGGTGCGTCGGCCTCGCCGCGCTCGGCCACTACTGGTCGGTCTCGCTGTTCAACCGCGACCCGAGATGAGCGCGCGGGCTGCCTCCCGCAGCCCGTCCCGCCCCACGGCGGCGTACTCCGACACCGCGTCGGCGTACGCCGCCCCGTCGGCGTCCTCGGCCGCGCGCCGGGCGCGGGCCGCCGACATCGTCGGCTGGAACCCGCGCAGCACCCGCAGCCGCTCGGCCAGCGCGACCGTCCGTACGGCCTCCGCGCCGCCCCCGCCACCGGTCGCCAGCCCGGTCGTGCCGAGCGCGTGCAGCACCGTCCCGATCACCGGCAGCTGCCCCGGCGCGGCCCGCACGTCCGACGGGTCCCGCAGCATCGTCCCCAGTCGCTCCCGCAGCCGGTCCGCGGTCCGTGCGACGAGCCGGGTCCGCCCGGCGTGCGCATGCGCCGTCACCGCGGCCGACTGGATCTCCAGCGCCCACGGATCGCCCCACGGATCGCCCCCGGGCAGCGCGCCCGCCGTCTCCGGCAGCCGCGCCACGGCCGCGCGCCACAGCCCGAGTCCGTCCTCCACCCGTCCCCTGGCGAGCGCGATCTCGGCGCGCACACCGAGATCGGGGCCGTAGAAGGCGCTGGTGGCAGGCGCGCCGCCGCTCTGGGCCCGCCGCGCCCAGTGCTCGGCCTCGTCCGGGTCGCCGCGCTGGAGGCAGGCGAGGGCGAGAGCCCAGCGGATGCCGATGTAGTCGTGCTCGTCGCCGAGCCTGGGCAGCAGGTCCAGGGCCGCCTTCAGCGCCGCGTACGCCCCCTCGCCCTCGCCCGTCTCCAGGCACAGCTCGCTCAGCCGCGAGTGGCCCATGACCTGGAGCGGCGGGCTGTCGACCGGTGCCAGCGCGGCGATCATCCGGCGGGCCGACGCGAGCGCCCGGTCGGCGTCGTGCTCGTACTCCCAGACGTAGCTGGCGACGCACTCGGCGATGCCCGCGAGCAGCGGCCGCCCGCTCGCGCAGAGCCGCCGCAGCGCCGCGTAGTCGGGCGGCCGCATCTCGGGGATCGCGCCGAGCACGACGGCGGCGGCGCGCAGCAGCGTGTCGGGCGGCGCCTGGGGCAGGCGGCGCAGGGCGACGAGATGGCGCGCGGAGCCCCGGCCGTAGTCCATGAACAGGATCGCGGTGCACAACACCAGGGCGGCGCGGGTGACTTCGACGTACTCGGCCTCGGGGCGGTAGCGGGACAGCGGCGGTCCCGTGTCGGTGGCGAGGGCCGCGAGGCGGGGCGAGTTGGAGTCGGTGAGCCACAGGGCGGCGAGCACGGCGGTCAGCGCGGCGGTGGTGGGGCCGTCCTCCCGGTCCAGGGCGTACCGCAGGGCCAGGACGAGGTTGTCCTGCTCGGCGCCGATCCGCTCCCGGGCCGCCAACGGCTCGGGGCCGAAGGGCCAGTCGTGGTGCGCGGTGCCGAACTCCCGCGCCCAGGCGAGGAACCGGTCGAGCGCCCCGTCCTCCTCGCCCGCCTCGTCCCGGCGGGCCGCGCTGAACTCCCGCACGGTCTCCAGCATGCGGAACCGCACGCCGAGCGGGGTGTCGGCGACGGTGAGCAGCGACTGGCCGGCCAGCTGCTCCAGCAGGACCAGCGCGTCCCCGCCCAGTACGTGCTCCGCCGCCGCGCCGCTGAAGCCGCCGGGGAAGACGGACAGCGTGCGCAGCGCCGCCCCGGCGTCCCGGCCGAGCAGGTTCCAGCTCCACTCGACGACCGCGTGCAGCGTGCGGTGGCGCTCCGGGGCGTCCCGCGCCCCGCCGCGCAGCAGCGCGAACCGGTCCCCGATGCGCCGCGCGATCTCCGGCACCGACAGCACCCGCACCCGCGCCGCCGCCAACTCCACGGCGAGCGGCAGGCCTTCGAGGTGGCGGCAGAGCTCGGCCACCGCGTCGGGCGGCAGCAGGACGCCGGGCCGGGCGGCCCTGGCCCGCTGGGCGAACAGCTCGGCCGCCGTGTCGGGACCGAGCGCGGGGAGCGCGTACACCGCCTCCGACGCCAGGCCGAGCGGGGCCCGGCTGGTGGCGAGCAGCCGCAGGTCGCGCGAGGACGCGACCAGGGCGCGTACGAGATCGGCCGCGCCCCCGACGACGTGCTCGCAGTTGTCGAGCACCAGCAGGGCGGGCTCCGTGCCCAGGGCGCCGAGGATGCCGGTCACCGGGTCGGCCGGGGCGCGGTCGCCCACGGCGCCGCGCCGCCCCTCGCCCGCCCCCAGCGCGGCGGCCACCTCGGCGGCCACGTCCGCGTCGGCGGTGACCCCGGCGAGCGGCACGAAGTGCACGACGCGCTGCTCGGCCCCGCGGCCCACGGCGTGCGCGAGCCGGGTCTTGCCCAGGCCCCCGGGGCCGACGACGGTGACGGCGCGGGACGCGCGCAGCAGGTGCGCCACCGCGGCGACGTCCTCCTCCCGTCCCAGCAGCGGGTTGGGCTCGTGCGGCACGCCGTGCCGGACCGGGGGCGCCTCGTCGCGCAGCAACTGACGCTGTACGGCCTTGAGTCCGGCGCCCGGGTCGGCGCCGAGCCGGTCCCGCAGCTCGCGGCGGTACGACTCGTAGCGCGCGAGCGCGGCCCCGGGACCGGCGGTCGCCGCCTCGCAGCGCAGCAGTTCGGCGAGCACCTCCTCGTCGCGGGGGTGCTCCGCCGCCACCTCGGCCAGCGGCCCGGCCGCCGCCGCGTACCGCCCGAGCCGGGCGAGCGCGAGGGCCCGCGCCCGTACGAGCGCCCCGCGCACGGGGGCGCGGGCGGCGCGCAGCGCGGCCACGGGGTCGTCGCCCCCGCCGGGCTCCACGGGCGCGCCCTCCCACAGTGCGAGACCGGCCTCCGCCTCGGCCAGCGAGCCCGCGTGCTCCCCGGCCCCGGCCAGGGCCGCGCTCGCGGCGGCGTGCAGCAGCAGGGCGGAGCTGTCGACGCGGTCGGCGGCGAGGGCGAGCCGGTACCCGGTGGGCGTGCTGGCGATGACGTCGGCGCCCAGCTGCGCGCGCGCCCTGGACACGAGGACCTGCACCGCCTTGCCGGGCCGCTGCGGCAGCGCGTCCGGCCACAGCCCGGCGACCAGGCGCTCGGTGCTGCACCCCGCCCGCAGGTCGCCCGCGAGCAGTGCGACGAGGCCGCGGACCCGGGGCGCGGTGACCTCCTGCCCGCGGTGGGCGACACGCGGCAGCAGGGTCAGGTCGATGGCCATCCGTGCAGAGTAGCCAAGTCCGGAGGGGCGGCGCCGGGGCGGTGGCGCACTCCGTCCGGGTGTCCGTGCCGGACGGTACGGGGCGCCTGCACGGATCATCACGCGCCGTTACGCATGAATGCCGTATGGACGATCCTTTCGCTCTGGAAACCCTGTCGGTGCGAGCGGTGCCACCGGGCGCCGACGAACCCGCTCCCGTCCCTTGCTGTGATCCCGTGTGCCCTGTCCTGTGCTCCGCTCCGTACGCTCCGGCCGTCGCGTACGACCCGTCCGCCGTGTACGACCTGGCGGCCCCGTACGCCCCGCTGGCCGTGCCGGGGTTCCCCGAGCTGCCCGAAGCGCCCGAGCCGGGGAGCGCGGAGCGGTGAGCGCGCGCCCGGGGCCGGGCGGGGCCGGACTCAGGCCAGGCAGGGCCGGGCCGCCCACAGCTCGCGGGTGCGCTCCAGCGCCTCCGCCGCCTGCCGCTGCCGGGGGAAGGACCGCAGCCGGTGCGACAGATGGGCCAGCGCCTTGTCGGCGCGGGCCGAGCGGAGCTGGCTGCTGTGGTCGAGGAGCGAGTGGAGGTGGACGCACGCCTCCTCCAGGTGCCCCGCGTCCAGCAGCCGGTCGGCGAGGCTCGCCTGGGTCAGCACGTAGAGCCTGCGCCGGGACGAGGGACGGTGGCGCGCGGCGTCCCGCAGCGCCGCGAGTCCGCCGCGGCGGTCGCCCAGCGCGTACAGGGTCTGGGCGTGCTGGTACTCCAGGCCCGCCTGGGGGTACGCGGAGAAGGGCCCAGGCGGGCTGGTCGCCCTGCCGTGCTCCTGCTCGGCCGCCGCCAGGTCGGCCAGGGCGCCCCTGCGGTCCCCGTCCGCCGCGCTCGTCAGGGCGCGCTGGGCGAGCAGGAACGCACGCGTGGCGGGGGTGGCGTCGGGGCCCGCCGCGTCGGCCGCGGCTCGGGCGAGGCCGTGCGCGTGGTGCGCGTGGCCCAGGCGCAGCGCCTGGGAGCTCATGGCGCGCAGCGTGACGGCGTAACTGGTGTGGTCGTCGGCGTTCAGGGCGAGGGAGAGCGCCGCGCGGTAGTACTGCTGGGCGAGGCCCTGATGCCCGGCGTCGGTCGTCATGTTGGCCAGCAGGTGCGTCAACTGGGCGCATTGGACCAGGATCTGACGGTGCAGCACGGGTGGCGCGGGGGCCGACGCGATGCTCGTCGCGTCGTCGGCGAGGTAGGCGGCGAGCGCGGTGCGGGCGTGGGCGCCGCCGTAGCGGTCGCAGAGCGTGGCGAACGTCTGCGTCATGTCCTTGAGCACCTGTATGTCGGCGCTGTGGACGCGCTGTTCGGCCCCTGTCCGCTGCTCGGTGCCCGCCCACTGGGCGGGGATGCGGGCGGGCAGTCCGGGGAGCGCCACGGCGGTCAGCGTGTAGGCCGTGCGCGCGAGGAAACCCCGGCGCGCCGGGTCGGCGTCGTCCCTGGCGAGGGTGTTGAGGCGGAGCACGGGATCGGCCTCCTGGAAAGGAGTGGGCCGGGGCAGCAACTGTTCCCGGACGGCAGGGGTGAGCCCGGTGTCCTCGACGGGGACGAGGCGGCGGATGCGCTGGCTCAACGCCTGCGCGGCGAGGTGCGGCACGGCGCCCTGGGGGTGTGAACCCGCCAGCCAGTGGGCCACGGCGGTGCGTCTGTAGTGCAGGTCCAGCCCTTGGGCCGCGCCCAGGGAATTGACCGCTCGGGCCAGATCGGCGGCGCTCCAGTCGGCTTCCTTGAGCAGCGCGGCGAGTCGGTGGTTGGGGTCGTGGCGTGACATGTGGCGGCCCTTCCTCCGGCGAAGTACCAAGGACATGCGGGCCCGTGCGGTGCCGGGCTTGACGACTGGGAAGGGGTCGGGCCCGGACGGTTCGGCCCGCGCGGCGCGGCGGCGGCACGGAAGCGGACGCGGGCTCGAAGGGACGCGGGCGAAGCCGTCAGCGTCCCACGGCGGCAGGTCGCGCGGGTCTTCTTCGCCTCCGCGCGCCCTCCTTCTGCTCCTGATGCGGACGCGCACCACCCCGTGCGCCGGAGGCGTCCCGCCGAGCGGGCGGCCAGCCGAATTCACTTGTGCACAAGCGTTGTTCGCGTTGGCGCCGCCACGCTTCCGGGGCCGTTCCCCCCGGTACCCGGCCGGGTGCTTCATGGAAGGACCCGGCCCCCAGGGCACCTTCCGCCGTCCCCCCCCCCGCTGCGAGGCCCCGATGACCGTGTCCACCACCTCCCTCACGTACCCCATGCTCACCGAGGTCGAAGGCCCCGAGGCGCTGCGCACGCTGTCGTACGAGGCGCTGGGCGCGCTCGCCGACGAGATCCGCGCACTGCTCGTCGAGAAGGTCACCGCGGTGGGCGGGCACCTGGGGCCGAACCTGGGAGTGGTGGAGCTGACGCTCGCCCTGCACCGGGTCTTCGCGTCCCCCCGCGACACGCTGCTCTTCGACACCGGCCACCAGACCTACGTGCACAAGCTCCTGACGGGCCGTGCGGCGCTCTTCGACGGCCTGCGGCAGCGCGACGGGCTCTCCGGCTACCCCTCGGGCGCCGAGTCCGCGCACGACGTCATCGAGAACTCCCACGCCTCCACCGCCCTGTCCTACGCGGACGGCCTGGCGAAGGCCCGCGGGCTGACCGGCGAGACGGACCGCGCCGTGGTCGCCGTCATCGGCGACGGGGCGCTGACGGGCGGCATGGCCTGGGAGGCGATGAACAACATCGGCGCGCACCGGGACCGCCCGGTGGTCGTCGTGCTCAACGACAACGAACGCTCGTACGCGCCCACCGTCGGCGCCCTCGCCGACCACCTCCAGCGGCTGCGCGGCGAACGCTCCATGCAGGACTGGCTCACCGGGAACGGCCGCTCGTCGGGCGTGCCGACCCCGCTGCCGGTAGCGGACAGCCTCTTCGAACTCCTCGGCTTCGGCTACGTGGGCCCCGTCGACGGCCACCACCTGCCCTCGGTCGAGGAGGCCCTGCGCGTCGCGAAGGCGGCGGGCCGACCGGTGGTCGTGCACGTGGTGACCGTCAAGGGCAAGGGGTACGCCCCCGCCGAGACGGACCGCGCCGAGCGCATGCACGCCGTGGGCGTGCTCGACCCCGCGACGGGCCGCCCCAGGACACCGGGCGGCGCGCCCACGTGGACGCGGGTGTTCGGCGACGAACTGGTCCGCGTCGGGGAGGCCAGGCGCGACCTGGTGGCCGTCACGGCCGCGATGCCGGGGCCCACCGGCCTCGGCGGCTTCCGGGACCGGTTCCCCGAACGCTTCTTCGACGTGGGCATCGCCGAGCAGCACGCGGTGACGTCCGCGGCGGCCCTGGCCATGGCCGGGCTGCACCCCGTCGTCGCCGTGTACGCCACGTTCCTCGGCCGGGCCTTCGACCAGGTGCTGATGGACGTGGCGCTGCACCGCCTGCCGGTCACCTTCGTCCTGGACCGCGCCGGCATCACGGGCCCCGACGGGCCCAGCCACCACGGCATGTGGGACCTGACGATCCTCGGCGCGGTGCCCGGCATGCGCGTCGCCGTGCCCCGCGACGCGGACCGGCTGCGCGAACTGCTCGGCGAGGCCGTCGCCCACGGGTCGGGACCGACCGCGCTGCGCTTCCCGAAGGCGGCGGTCGACACTCCCGTACCGGCGCTGCACCGCACGGGCCCCGTCGACGTGCTGTACGAGTCCGGGGTGCGCGACGTCCTGCTCGTCGCCGTCGGCCCCCTGGCGGGCGCCGCCCTGGACGCGGCCCGCCAACTGGCCGCCCGGGGCATCGGCGTCACCGTCGCCGACCCGCGCTGGGTCCTGCCGGTGCCGCCCGAGCTGACCGTGCTCGCCGCCCGCCACCGGCTGGTCGTCACCGTCGAGGACAACACCCGCTCGGGCGGCGCGGGCACCGCCGTCGCCCGCGCCCTGTCCGACGCCGGATCCACCGTGCCCGTACGCGTCCTCGGCCTGCCCGGGAGGTTCACCCCCCACGGCACCCGCGCCGAACTCCTGGCCGCCGCCGGGCTCCACCCCGCGGGAATCGTCCACTCCGTCCTGCGCGCCCGCGCCGGCCGCCCCCATCAGGAGCAGGAACCCAGGCACCAGGACCAGGAGTCCCGGCCGTCGCGACAGGAACAGGAGACCCGGCCATGACCATCGACCTGGGCCTGCCCACCACCCGCCCCCGCACCGCCGAGCGCCGCTCGTCCCGGCAGATCCACGTGGGCCCCGTCCCGGTCGGCGGCGGCGCGCCCGTCTCCGTACAGACCATGACGACCACGCTCACCGCGGACGTCGACGCGACCCTCCAGCAGATCGCCCAGGTCACGGCGGCCGGCTGCGACATCGTGCGGGTCGCGGTGCCCTCGCAGGACGACGCCGACGCCCTGCCGCGCATCACCGCCCGCTCGCCGATCCCGGTGATCGCCGACATCCACTTCCAGCCCCGGTACGTCTTCCAGGCCATCGAGGCGGGCTGCGCCGCCGTGCGCGTCAACCCCGGCAACATCAGGAAGTTCGACGACAAGGTCGCCGAGATCGCCGCGGCCGCCTCGGACGCGGGCGTGCCGATCAGGATCGGCGTCAACGCGGGCTCGCTCGACCCGCGCCTGCTGAGGAAGTACGGCCAGGTCACGCCAGAGGCGCTGGTGGAGTCCGCGCTGTGGGAGTGCTCGCTCTTCGAGGAGCACGGCTTCCGCGACATCAAGATCGCGGTCAAGCACCACGACCCGCTGACGACGATCGCCGCCTACCGGCTCCTCGCCGAACACTGCGACTACCCGCTCCACCTGGGCGTGACCGAGGCGGGCCCGGCGTTCCAGGGCTCCGTCAAGTCGGCGGTCGCCTTCGGGGTGCTGCTCGCCGACGGCATCGGCGACACCATCCGCGTCTCGCTCTCCGCCCCGCCGGTGGAGCAGGTCAAGGCGGGCTGCCACATCCTGGCCTCGCTCGGCCTGCGCCCCAGGAAGCTGGAGATCGTCTCCTGCCCCGGCTGCGGACGGCTCCAGGTCGACATCCACCGGCTCGCCAACCAGGTCGAGGCCGCCTTCGACGGCTTCCCCCATCCACTGCGCGTGGCCGTCATGGGCTGCGTCGTCAACGGTCCGGGCGAGGCCCGCGAGGCCGACATCGGGGTGTCGTCGGGCAACGGCAAGGGCCAGATCTTCGTACGCGGCGAGGTCGTGCGCACCGTGCCCGAATCGAAAATCGTCGAGGCGCTGCTCGACGAGGCGCTGAAACTCGCCGCGGCCGCGGAGGAAGAGACCGGAGCCGACACGGACGCCGAAGGGGCGCAACGGCAGGGCGCGTGAGAGGGCCCGCCCGCCCCACGGACCGATGGAGATCAACCACAGGGAGGAAGATCCGTCATGACCATCCAGCAGGAGCCCATCACCACCGAACCCCACGACGAACAGCGCCGGTTGAGCCTGAGCACCAAGGCCGCCCGCAACCTCGCGACCACCACCAAGACCGCCCCGCAGATGCAGGGCATCACCTCCCGGTGGCTGTTGCGCATGCTGCCCTGGACCAATGTGTCCGGCGGCACCTACCGGGTAAACCGGCGGCTGTCCCTCGCGGTCGGCAGGGGCCGGGTGAGCTTCATCCAGAACGGCGCGGACGACGTGCGGATCGTGCCGGAGACGCTGCGCGAGGTGCCGGTGCTGCGCGGCTTCGAGGACGACGAACTCCTGGCCGAGCTGGCGTCGAAGTTCACGGTGCGCGACTTCCGCGAGGGCGACGTGCTCACGGAGGCCGGCACGCCCGTCGAGGAGGCGTACCTCATCGCCCACGGCCGCCTCAACAAGTACGGCACCGGAAAGTACGGCACCGAGGAACTGCTCGGCGTCATCGCGGACGGCGACCAGATCGGCGAGGAGGCGCTGGGCCAGCACGCCGACCCGCTCTGGCTGCACACCGTGAAGGCCACCACGTCGGGCACCCTGATGGCGCTGTCCTGGCGGGCCTTCCAGGACCTGCTGACCCGCAACCAGGCCCTCGCCGACCACATCGAGCGGTACGTCGTCAACTCCCGCCGCCCGACGAACCGGCGCGGCGAGGCGAACGTCGAGGTCGCCGCGGGCCACTCCGGGGAGCCCACGCTGCCCGGCACGTTCGTCGACTACGACCTCGACCCCCGCGAGTACGAGCTGAGCGTCGTACAGACCGTGCTGCGGGTCCACTCCCGGGTGGCCGACCTCTACAACGACCCGATGAACCAGCTGGAACAGCAACTCAGGCTGACCATCGAGGAAATGAGGGAACGTCAGGAGTGGGAGCTGCTGAACAGCCGGGAGTTCGGGCTGCTCCACAACACCGCCTACGACCAGCGCATCAACACCTGGTCCGGACCGCCCACCCCCGACGACCTCGACGACCTGCTGAGCATGCGGCGCAAGACGCGGATGCTGCTCGCCCACCCCAAGGCGATCGCCGCGTTCCTGCGGGAGTGCAACAAGCGGGGCCTCAACCCCGGTTCGACCCTGGTGGAGGGGCACGAGGTGCCCGCCTGGCGCGGCGTGCCGATCTTCCCGTGCGGCAAGATCCCCGTCACGGACTCGCACACCAGCTCCATCGTGGCGCTGCGCACCGGCGAGGAGGACCAGGGCGTGGTCGGGCTGCACCAGGTCGGCATCCCGGAGGAGTACGAGCCGGGGCTCAACGTCCGCTTCATGGGCATCAACGAGCAGGCGATCATCTCCTACCTGGTGAGCGCCTACTACTCGACGGCGATCCTCGTCCCCGACGCGATCGGGATCCTGGAGAACGTCGACGTCGCGGCACGCAGGTCATGACGGCCGCACAGGACCGTCCGCACGGGCCCGGGAGCGGCGGCGCGCTCCCGGGGCCCCGGGCGGGGTCGGGCGCGAAGCGCGGTGCCGTACCGGCTCCGCGGACCGCGTCCGTCCCGGCCCCGGGGGTCACGTCCGCCCCCGGTACCGCGTCCGTCCCGAAGTCCTCGGTGCCGCTGCTCAGGCCGCCCGTGCGCCCGGCCGGAGGCGCGGCGGGCCGCACGGGGACGCCCCCGGCGCCCCGAAGCACCGGGAACGCCGCCCGGCGCGCCCCACAACCCGCCCCCGGGGCACCGATGCCCGCCCCGGGGGCGACCGAAGCCGCTGTGCGCGACGCGCCCCGGAGCACACCCCCGGTCCCCGGCGACGGGGGCGCCGCCCTCGGACTGCTCGGTGTCGTGCCGGGGCTGCTCGGCTCCCTGCCGGGGGGCGCCGCCGACCCCTCCCACCCCCTCGTGCGGCTCCTCTCCGGGCCCACGGGACTCGGCACCTCGTCCCTGCGCTCCCTCCACGGCCGTACTCCGGGGGCTACAGCGCCCGGTGGGGACCGACCTCCCTGTGTCCCCACCGGGTCCCCCCGGGGCGACCCAGCCGCCTCCGGGCACTGTGGCACCGTCGGTTCCTCGAAGGCGCGCATCCCGGAGCTGTACTGCCCCGACGCACTGCGCGACGACCCCGCCCTCGGGGACGCAGTCGACGACCGCCTCGTACGGTGGTGGGGCGAGGAGATCGACCCGGACGCCTCGCCCGACCAGCTCGGCCGCATGCGCGACGCGGGCTTCGGCCGGCTCATGATGCTCTGCCACCCCGACAGCGACGACGTGGACCGGCTCGCCGCCGCAGGCATGTGCGCCGTCGCCGAGTGGGCGGTCGACGACCTCTACCAGGACGGCGACGAGGCCGAGCCCGAGCCGGAGAAACTGGGGCCGCGCCTCGCCCTGGCGTACGGCGCCATGTCCCCGGCACGGCTGCCCCCGCCGCCGTACCTGAGCCAGTACGAGGAAGTGCTGCGCGGGGACCGGGTGCTGCGCGCGATCCGCTCCTCGTGGACCAACCTGGCCCGGTACGGGACCTCGGTCCAGGTGTTCCGGCTCCGCCACGAGCTGGCCATCATGTTCGTCGCGTACAACCAGGAAGCCCAGTGGCAGATCACCCGGCGCATGCCGCCGGTGTGGGAGTTCCTGCTGCACCGCTGGGAGAACGCCTTCTGCCCCTGCATGGTGCTCACCGACGTGGTCGGCGGCTACGAGGTCCCGCCCCACGAGTACTTCGACCCCCGGGTGCGGCGCGTCGTCGCGACCGCGGGCGTGTGCAGCGTCCTCGTCAACGACATCCACTCGCTGGACAAGGAAGAGCGCATCAACGAACTGGACTACAGCATGCCCCGCGTCCTGATGGCCGAGGACGGCTGCTCGCTCCAGGAGGCGGTGGACCGCACGGCGGACTTCCACGACGAGCTGATGCGCTACGTCGAGGCCGAGTCCGCGGCGCTCGCCGCCGCCGGCACCCCGCTGCTCGGCCGCTTCCTGGCGGGCCTGTGGGCCTGGATGGGCGGCGGCAAGACCTGGCACGCCAGCAGCAAGCGCTACCACCCGGACCCGGTCTCCTGACCTTTCCCGCACCCCGCACCCTGCACCCCGCACCCTTCATCCCGCGCCCGTGCGCACACCGAAAGGAACCCCCTCATGACCGTGCAGGACGTCTCGCCCGCCGGCGCCCTCGTCAGCCCCTACCAGCGGTCGGTCGCCGACTACTGGAACCGCGAGAAGAACCCCGTGAACCTCCGCCTCGGCGACGTCGACGGCTACTACCACCACCACTACGGCATCGGCGACGCCGACTGGTCCGTGCTCGAAGGCCCCGAGGAGACCCGGGACGAGCGCATCGTCGCCGAACTGCACCGCCTCGAATGCGCCCAGGCCGACTTCCTGGCCGACCACCTCGGCGACGTCGCCCCCGGCGACCGGCTCCTGGACTCGGGCTGCGGGCGCGGCGGCGGCAGCCTCGTCGCCCACCAGCGCTTCGGCTGCCGGGTGGACGGCATCTCGATCTCCCGCACCCAGGTCGACTTCGCCAACGAACAGGCCGCGAAGCGCGGCGTCGGGGACAAGGTCGGGTACCACCTCAAGAACATGCTCGACTCCGGCTTCGAGACCGGCTCGTTCCGCTCGATCTGGAACAACGAGTCGACGATGTACGTCGACCTGTCGCTGCTCTTCGCCGAGTACGCCCGCCTCCTGCGCCACGGCGGCCGGTACGTCACCATCACCGGCTGCTACAACGACACCTACGGGCTGCCCTCGCGGGCCGTGAGCGAGATCAACGCCCACTACATCTGCGACATCCACCCCCGCAGCACCTACTTCAAGGAGATGGCGAACAACCGGCTCGTGCCGGTCGCCGTCGTCGACCTCACCGAGGCGACCATCCCGTACTGGGAGCTGCGCGCCAAGTCCTCGCTGGTCACCGGCATCGAGGACGCGTTCCTCACCGCGTACAAGAACGGCAGCTTCCAGTACCTGCTCATCGCGGCCGACCGGGTGTGAGACCCGGCCACGACGACCCTCCGCGCGGGCCGTGACACGGCTCCGGCCCGCGCGGAGGGGAAAGGGAAACCGCCATGCCCTCCACCCCCCTGGCGTCGGCGGCGCTCGACCTGGACGACGTCCGGGCCGCCGTCGACGCGACGCTCAGCGGCTATCTCGACACCCTCGAAAGGACCGTCCCGCACCCCCGGCTCGCCCCGCTCGTCGCCACGTTGCGGGGATTCGTCGAAGCGGGCGGCAAGCGCATCAGGCCCCTGCTGTGCGTGGCGGGCTGGCACGCGGCGGGCGGCACGGGAAGCCGGTCGGCCGTACTGCACCTGGCCGCCTCGCTGGAACTGCTGCATGCCTCCGTGCTCATCCACGACGACATCATCGACGCCTCGGCCACCCGCAGGGGCGTGCCCACCGCCCACCGCTCCCTCGCGGCGCTGCGGGCGAGCCAGGGACCGCGCGCTGCCCTGCGGTTCGGCTCCAGCTCGGCGCTCCTGCTCGGCGACCTGACCTTCGTCTGGTCCGACCAGCTCCTGCGCGACGCCGGGCTCTCGCAGCGGGAGCGGGACGCGGTGCTGCCGGTGGTGGACGCGACCCGGCGCGAGGTGCTCCTCGGCCAGTACCTCGACCTGCTCTCCACCGGCACGCCCAGCGACGACATGGACACGGCGCTGGCCATCACCCGCTACAAGACGGCCCACTACACCGTCGAACGCCCCCTCCAGGCCGGCGTGGCGCTCGCGGGGGCGGGCGAGCGGCTCCTGCCCGCCTGCTCGGACTTCGGCATCCCGCTGGGGGAGGCGTTCCAGCTCCGTGACGACCTGCTCGGCGTCTTCGGCGACCCCTCGCACACCGGCAAACCCATCCTCGACGACCTGCGCGAGGGCAAGCACACCCCGCTGATCGTGCTCGCCCTGCGGCGGGCGACGCCCCGGCAGCGCACGGTGCTCGAAACCCACCTGGGCCGACCGGGCCTGACCCACACCGGCGCGGCGTCCGTGCGGGCGGTCCTCGTCGCCACCGGGGCCCGCGACACCGTCGAGGAGATGATCGAGAGCCGCCACCGGCAGGCACTCGCGGCGCTGGAGCGCTCCGGGTTCCGGCCCGATGCCGCCGAGGCCCTGCGGAGCCTCGCCGACGCCGCCGTACGCAGGGCCACCTGACCGGCCGGGTCCGCCCCCGTCCGGCCGCGCGGGCGCAACTCCCGGTCCACCCGTCCCCATCCAGGCGAACTGAGGAGACACCATGTCCATCGACACCTCCCTGGACTCCGTCAGTCTCAACGGCAACGCCCCCCGTCGGCAGAGCCTGAGCACCGAGGCCGCGCGCAAGCTGGCCACCACCACCAAGTCCGAACCGCAGATGCAGGGCATCACCTCGCGGTGGCTGCTGCGCAAACTGCCGTGGGCGAACGTGTCCGGCGGCACCTACCGGGTCAACCGGCGGCTGTCGCTCGCCGTGGGGCGGGGCCGGGTGCGCTTCGTCCAGAACGGCGCCGACGACGTGCGCGTGGTCCCGGCCACGCTCACCGAGATCCCCGTGCTGCGGGGCTTCGACGACGAGGAACTGCTGGCGGAACTGGCGTCCCTGTTCACCCCGCGCGACGTCCGAGAGGGCCAGCTCATCGCCGAGGAGTCGGTGCCGATCGACGAGGTGTACCTGATCGCCCACGGGCGCGTGGAGCAGACCCGCACCGGCCCCTACGGCACCACCGAGTCGCTCGGCATGCTGGCCGACGGCGACCACCTGGGCGAGGAGGCCCTGCTCAGGGACGAACCGCGGTGGTCGTGCACCCTGCGGGCCGCCACCTCGGGCACCGTCATGGTGCTGCCGCTGGCCTACGTGCAGGGACTCCTGGAGCGCGCGCCGCACTTCCACGCCCACATCGCCCGCCACGTCGGCGACTCCCGGCGCGCGGTCAACCGCCACGGCGAGGCCGAGGTCCTGCTGAGCGCGGGCCACGAGGGCGAGGTCAGCCTGCCCGGCACCTTCGTGGACTACGACCCGGGGCCCAGGGAGTACGGACTGAGCCTGACCCAGACCGTGCTGAGGATCCACTCCCGGGTGGCCGACCTCTACAACGACCCGATGAACCAGACCGAGCACCAACTGCGGCTCACCGTCGAGGAGGTGAGGGAGCGTCAGGAGTGGGAGCTGTTGAACAACCGGGAGTTCGGGCTGCTGCACAACGCCGCCTACGACCAGCGGATCAACACCTGGTCGGGGCCGCCCACCCCAGACGACCTCGACGAGCTGCTGAGCATGCGGCGCGGGACCGACCTGCTGCTGGCCCACCCGAAGGCGATCGCCGCGTTCCACCGCGAGTGCAACAAGCGCGGCGTGTACCCCGATCCGGCCGTCGTCGACGGGCGCTCCGTGGCCGCCTGGCGCGGCGTCCCGTTCTACTCCTGCGGAAAGATCCCCGTCAGCGACTTCTCGACCAGCTCCGTGATCGCCCTGCGCACCGGCGAGGACAACGAGGGCGTGATCGGCCTGACCCAGACGGGACTGCCCGACGAGTACGAGCCGGGCCTCAGCGTCCGCCACATGGGCGTCAACGAGCAGGCGATCATCTCCTACCTGGTGAGCGCCTACTACTCGACGGCGATCCTGGTGCCCGACGCGATCGGGATCCTGGAGAACGTCGACATCGCGGCGCCGCGGGGGGCGTGAAGACCGCCCCGGTCCGGCTCCTTCCGCCCATCCGCCCCCTCCCCGCCACGCACGCCCCGCCGGTCCGCGGCGGGGAGTCAGGAGTCCACGATGCCGCAGTTCACGATGCCCGAGTTCTACGTTCCGTACCCGGCGCGCCTCAACCCCCACATGGAACGGGCCCGTCGGCACTCCCGGCGGTGGGCCCTGGAGATGGGGATGACGGAGGGCTCGGGCATCTGGGAGGAGAGCGACCTCGACGCCCACGACTACGGGCTGATGTGCGCCTACACCCACCCGGACGCCACCGCCGCCGACCTGGACACCATCACCGACTGGTACGTCTGGGTGTTCTTCTTCGACGACCACTTCCTGGAGGTCTTCAAGCGCACCGGCGACCGGGAGGGCGGCAAGGCGTACCTGGACCGGCTGTTCCGGTTCATGCCCGCCGACCTCGCCGACGGCTTCCCCGAGATCACCAACCCGGTCGAGGCCGGGCTCGCCGACCTGTGGGCCAGGACGGTCCCCGCCATGTCGGACCACTGGCGCGAGCGCTTCACGCAGAGCACCAAGGAGCTGCTGTACGAGTCGCTGTGGGAGCTGTCCAACATCAACGCGAAGCGGATCTCCAACCCCGTCGAGTACATCGCGGAGCGCCGCAAGGTCGGCGGGGCGCCCTGGTCGGCGGGGCTCGTGGAGTTCGCCGTGCGCGCGGAGGTGCCGGAGGCGGTCAGCGGATCCAGGGCGCTGCGGGTGCTGCGCGACTCCTTCTCGGACGCCGTGCACCTGCGCAACGACCTCTTCTCCTACCAGCGCGAGACCGGCAGCGAGGGCGAACTCTCCAACGGGGTGCTGGTCTTCGAGAACTTCCTCGGGTGCACCACCCCGCAGGCCGCCGACGCCGTCAACGAACTCCTCACCTCCCGCCTCCAGCAGTTCGAGCACACCGCGCTCACCGAGGTGGCCCCGACGCTGGTCGAGCACGGGGCTGCGCCGCTGGACTGGGCGCGGGTGGCGGCGTACGTGAAGGGCCTCCAGGACTGGCAGTCCGGCGGCCACGAGTGGCACCTGCGCTCCAGCCGTTACACGAGCGCCTTCGCGGGGGAGCGGGCCGGGCCGTTCGGCGCGGAGGACCCGCCCGCGCGCCTGCCCGGACAGCACCCTGGACACCGTCCGGCGCCGGGCCCCGGCGGGCTCGGCACCGGCTCGCTGGGCATCCGAAGGGCGCTCCGCGACCGCGGCGGCCAGCGCGCCAGGGGCCTGGGCGGCCTCCCGCACCAGGACACGGCGGAGCACCGCATCCCGCAACTGCCCATGCCCTTCCGCACCCGCCTCAACCCGCACCTGGACGAAGCCCGTCGCGGGCTGGTCCGTTGGGGCCACGAGGTGGGCATCCTGGAACCGGAGTACGGCCTCCCGGGGCAGCCCCACGTCTGGGACGAGGGCCGCCTCGTGGCCGGGGACTTCGCCCTGTGCGCGGCGGGCATCCACCCCGAATTCTCGCTCGCCGACCTCGAAGTGGCCTCGGGATGGCTGGCCTGGGGGACGTACGCGGACGACCTCTACCCCCAGGTGTTCGGCCGCACGCGCGGTCTGGCGGCGGCCAAGGCGTGCAACGAGCGGCTGTCGGACTGCATGCGCCTCGACCTGTCCCGGCCGGCCGAGATGACGACCGCGCTGGAACGGGGCCTGTACGACCTGTGGGTGCGGACCGCCGCGCCGATGGACCTCGCCGCCAGGGCCACCTTCAAGGACGCCGTCGGCGTCATGTTCGCGAGCTGGCTGTGGGAGCTGGACAACCAGGCGCTCAACCGGGTCCCCGATCCCGTGGACTACGTGGAGATGCGCCGCACCACCTTCGGCTCCGAACTGACGACCGCGCTGAACCAACTGGCCCACGGCGACGCCATGCCCCCGGAGCTGTGGGAGGCGGGGCCCGTACGGTCGCTGGCGCACGCCGCGGTGGACGCGGCGTGGATCATCAACGACATCTTCTCCTACCCGAAGGAGATCGAGCACGAGGGCGAGTTCCACAACCTGCTGCTGGTGGTCCGGACGTTCTTCGACTGCGACCACGCGACGGCGCTCGCGATGTGCGTGGACCTGATGAACGCGCGCACGGAGGAGTTCCAGCACATCGTGGCCGACGAACTGCCCGCCCTCTGCGACGACCTGGACCTGGACGAGGAGGCGAGGGCGGCGCTCGACACCTATGCGCGGGACCTGGAGAACTGGCTCTCCTCGATCCACACCTGGCACATGGAGGTCGACCGCTACCGGAAGCCGGAGTACGAACGCCCGGTGGGCCGCCCGACCAACCCGGTGACGGTCACCAACACGCTCAGCACGACCCTGGCACGCCTGCTGGGGGGCCCGAGCGGAATCGGCACGTCGGCGGCGCGCCTCACGGAGTCCCTGGCCCCCGTCGGAAGGCGCGTCCGCGAACTCCGGGCACCGTGAGGCCGTGTCGGCCCCGGCCCCTCACCGGCGGGGGCCGGACGAGAGGTGCGCGGACGCCAGGTAGCCGGGGGAGCCGGGCGGAGTCAGGCGTACGGTGGCGTGCGGGTCGTCCCCCAGGGCGTCCCGCACCTCCGCCGCCGGGTAGCCGAACACGTCGATGCCGCGAAGGACCACCGGCACCGCGGACGGCCCGGTCGGCCCGGGTTCCGCGCGGGACAGGTGGACGGCGTCCAGCCCGGCCCTGTCGTGGGCGTCGCGGCCCGACCGGTCCGCGCAGTCGCCGTACACGAGCAGGTCCAGCCCCTCGTAGCGCGCCGCGAAGGCCCAACCCGCCTGGCAGATCCAGGTCTCGCGCACGTCCGCCAGCGTCGCGACGGCCCACTGGGCCTCCCGCTCGGGCATCCCGAACCGCAACACACCCGCGCCGCGCGGCAGCGCGAGCCCCGTCCCCGGCAGCAACTCGAACACCGCTCCATGATGCGGCACGCTCACTGGGCGGTACCGGCCAACAGCCAGCGCCGTACGCGCACCTCCAGCAGTACCCTGCTGCCGCCCGGCCGTTCGGGGACGGTGACGTCCCAGCCGTACTTCCGCCGGAACGCGTCCACCACATCGGGCGGGAAGCCGCCCCGCAGCACCGTCGCGTCCCCCTCGGCCACCACCGGATGCCGCCCGTCCTCCAGGGCGAGCGAGACCCGGGGGTCGGCCAGCACGTTCCTGACCTTGACCGCGCCGAGGTCCGAGCCGATCCACCAGCGGGACGACTCGTGCCCGTACACGAACCACACCGGCGTGACGTGCGGCGACCCGTTCGGCCGCACGGTGCACAGCCAGACGTTCGGCTCCTCGGCCAGCCGTTCGCGGACCGCGTCGGAGGGCACTGCTGCAAGATCGTCCATATGTGCATTCGATCACCGCCAGGGGTGGAGCGCATCGGCCGAGGCGTCCGGCGAACGTCCTAGGTCCACCCGCCGGGGCCGGCTCCGGACGCTCGAAAGAATGTTCCGCCGGTGCGATGACTTTTGATGATCGTCCTGGTCTACCCTCCAACAGCACATTGACTGAGGAGACCTTGATGACCGAGATCGTGACCCACACCCTGGACGCCGTCGGCGCCACCGTCCGCTACGACGTCCGTACCGCGGCCGATGGCGCGGACCAGCCGCCGCTCTTCCTCATCGGCTCGCCCATGGACGCCGCCGGGTTCGTCACCCTGGCCTCCCACTTCACCGACCGCACGGTCATCACCTACGACCCGCGCGCATGCGGCCGCAGCGTGCGCGACGACGGTGCATCGGAGACCCTGCCCGAGGAGCACGCCGACGATCTGCGCCGGGTGATCGAGGCGCTCGGCAAGGGACCGGTCGACCTCTTCGCGAGCAGCGGCGGAGCCGTCAACTCCCTTGCCCTGGTGTCCCGTCACCCGGAGCTCGTGCGCGTGCTCGTGGCGCACGAGCCGCCGGCCGCGCCGGTCCTCCCGGACAGCGAGGCCGCGCTCGCCGCCTGCGCGGACATTTACGAGACGTACCTGCGCGACGGCCTGGGCGCGGGCATGGCCAAGTTCATCGCCCTGTGCATGCACCAGGGGCAGCTCACCGACGAGTGGGTGCGCCAGCCCGCCCCGGACCCGGCCTCCTTCGGCCTGCCGACCGAGGACGACGGCTCCCGCGACGACGCGCTGCTCGGCCAGAACATGCGCGGCTGCACCGGTTACCAGCCCGACTTCGCCGCGCTGAAGTCCGCGTCGACGCGGATCGTCGTCGCGGTGGGCGAGGAGTCGGGGGAGGAGTTCCCGGCCCGCGCCGGGCGCGCCGTCGCCGCCGGGCTCGGCCGGGACGCGGTGGTGTTCCCCGGCAACCACGCGGGCTTCCTGGGCGGCGAGTACGGCCAGCAGGGCAAGCCGGACGAGTTCGCGAAGATCCTCCGCGAGGTGCTGTCCGCCGAGAGCTGACCCGGGCCGCGCGGCGACCCGGGTCGACGTGCCCGTCGGCGTCCTCCCTCCAGGACGCCGACGGGCGCACCCGGCCGGTCTACCGGCCGCCCGTCCTCACCGGGCCCCGCTCCTTCCCGCACGCGCCGACACGGTGACGTGGTCGACCCGCATGGCGTGACCCGGCTCGGTCGCGGGCCCCGGCGAAGCGCCGTCCGCGAGCGGCAGCTTCCCGCCGATGGCCACGTTCAGGATCAGGAACAGCCCGTGGTCCACCGCCCGCTTCCAGGTCGCCGGGTCCATCCGGGACGCGGTCACCCGGTGGTACACCCGGCCGTCCAGGGACCAGCGCACCTCCTCCGTGCCCGGGGAGCGGTCCACCTCCACGGCGTACGTGTGGAACGCCGTGCGGCAGCCGGGGCAGGGCCTGGGCCCCGAGGTCAGCCCCACCGGCTCCTCGCACGGACCGCCCGCCGCGATTCCGCAGTGCATCGAACCGAAGAAGGTGTCCCGCCCGTTCACGGACTCCATGACGTCGAGTTCACCGACGCCGGGCCAACCGGAGTACGTGTCGCGCAGCGGCGCCCCGAGGGTCCAGAACGCGGGCCAGTACCCCGCGGCCTTCGCGCCCGTCACGTTCGGCAGCGCGATCGAGGCCTCGATGCGCAGGACCCCGCCGGGCGGCGGCGCGAAGTCGGCGCGCCTGGTCTCGATGCGCCCCGAACTCCACCGTCCGTCCTTCCTGGTGGGGACGATCTCCAGGGCGCCCTTCCCGTCCAGCCTGACGTTCTCGGTCGAGTCGGTCATGGTCTCGATCTCGCCCGTGCCCCACTGCGGGGCGGGGCAGCCCGGATAGCAGGTGCCGAGGTCGTGGACCCAGTTCGCGGCGGACGGGCGACCGCCCTTGGGACCGTCGAAGTCGTCCCGCAGCAACCGCACCCACCCGTCTGCCCCGGGCTTCCCCGGCGCGCCGGGGACCGGCGCGGGGCTCCCCGAGGCTCCCGCGGCGGGCAGCGCGCCGCTCCCGGTCAGCAGCCGCTCCAGCCGGGACGTCAGCACGACGGCCGCCGCGTTGGTCAGATGGGCGTCGTCCCGGTAGAGCAGGATCCGGTCCAGTACGGCGGGGCAGGTCGGCCCGGACCCCGGGCACAGGACCTCGTTGACGCCCACGCTCCGCACGCCGGGCAGCGCGCCGGACGCGATGCGCCGCGCCAGCGGATCGGCTGGAAGCGCCTTGGCGCGGTCGAACGCGCAGTCACCGGGCGAATCGAGGCTGCCCGACACGCACGCGGGAACGTCCTCACCGGGTACGGGAGTGTCCTCGACGTACACGATCGGCGCGCCGAGCGCCCGCAGCGGGCGCAGCGTCTCCTCCCAGCCCGCCACGAGCAGCTTCTGGTCGGCGGTGTAGCGGTTGAGCGAGGAGACCACGATGAGCCGGGGCTTCGGCTGCGTGCGCAGTTGCTCCAGGGTGTTCGCCCGCCAGGTGTCGCACTCCCGGTACGCGCGGCCGAGCTGCGGGCTGTCCACCGCGATCCGCGGCAGCGGGCAGCCCTGCTTCACCAGCTCCTGGAGCGCCCAGCCGCGCTGCGACGCGAGCGCCAGCATCGGGGAGAACCACTGTCCGGCGTGGGAGTCGCCGAGCAGCACGATGCGGTCCGGGCTGTCCACCGCGCCGAACAGGCACTTCGGGCTGCGGGTCGCGGCCGGGGCGATCTCGCAGGCCCCGTCCGGCGGGAAGTCCTTGCGCGCCTGCGCGGGTCCGGGAACCACCGGCCCTTCGGGCAGGGCCTGACCGGGGACGCGCGCGAGGAGGTGGGGGCCCGATGCGGCGCCCTGCGGCAGCCCCTTCGGGTCGATCGGCTGGGCCGGGCCCAGGACGTGCAGCGTCGCGGTGCCCACCACCAGCGCGAGGACGACAGGCAGCACGATCGCCGACACGCCGACGGACAGTCCGCGCCTGGGGTGTTCGGAGACCGTGCGGCTGCGGCGCAGCGGCCGCTCCACCCAGTGCAGGGTGGCGAGCGCGGGCAGCGCCGCCGCCAGCGTCAGCGCGGCCTTCGCGGGCCAGCCGAGCGTCCCGAACCTGGCCTCGGCCAGGACGAGCACCGGCCAGTGCCACAGGTACAGGTTGTAGGAGAGCCGCCCCACCGCACGGGGCGCCCGCCCCGCCAGCAGCCGGTCCACGCCGTAGGAACCCTGGACCTCGCGCTCGCCCCGACCGGGTATCGCCGCGAGGATGACGGCGGCGGTGGCCAGGGTCGGCACGAGCGCCGCGTAGCCGGGGTACGGCGTGGCGGCGTCGTACGCCACGACGCACCAGACGATCGCGGCGGCCCCGGCCCAACCGCACAGCAGCCGCAGCGGCCGGGGGCCGCGCATCAGGTGCCAGGGCAGCAGGGCGAGCAGTGCGCCGACCCCGAACTGCCAGACGCGCGAGGGCGTTCCGAGGTACGCGAGCGAGACGGAGCTGTCCGTCCAGTGGAGGGACAGGGCGAACGAGGCGAGCACGAGCAGCGCGGTGACGAGCGCCACGCCGGAGCGCACGGCCCGGCCCCTGCGCACGGCCCGCGTGACGCACAGCGCGGCGACGGCCAGCAGCGGGGCCCAGAACAGGTAGAACTGCTCCTCGACTGCGAGCGACCAGAAGTGCAGCAGCGGGCTCTGTCCGTGTCCCGCGGCGAGGTAGTCGGTCTGCTGGGAGACGAACCGCCAGTTGGCCACGGACAGCGCCGCCGCGACGACGTCGTACTCCAGGTCGGCGCGCCGCAGCGGTACGGTCAGCCAGGCCCCGGCCACCGCGACCGCGACGAGCACCACGGCGGCGGACGGCAGCAGCCTGCGGGCCCGCCGGGAGAAGAAGTCGCCCAGCCGGACGCGTCCGGTGGTGATGGCCTCCCGCACCAGCAGGCCGGTGATCAGGTAACCGGAGATGACGAAGAAGACGTCCACGCCGACGAAGCCGCCCTGGGTCCAGGGGACCTGGGCGTGGAAGGCGAGGACCGCGAGGACGGCGACCGCGCGCAGTCCCTCGATGTCGGGCCGGAAGGCGGAGCGGTGCGGGCTGGGCCCGGACTCGCTGTTCGCGGCGGAACCGGAAGCCGCGGGGCCCGGGGCGGCGGGACCGGACGGCGGGGCGGGGCGCTTTCGGCGGTCCCGGGGATCCGGGGCCACTAGGGAAGACATGAAAGGGGTGCCTTTCAGTTCAGTGCAACTCGGCTCGGCCCGGCTCAACTCAGCCAGGGGAGCATCGGGTTGACCCATCCGGACGCCAGCAGGCCGGTGAGCAGCAGGACCGCGGACGCGGCCACGGTCTCGGGCCAGCGGCGGGGCAGCATTCCGGTACGGGCACCGGTACCGGCGCCGTTGCCGGTACGAGGACGATCGCTACGGGGACGGAGGAGGGCCCGGAGCCGGTGCGGCTCGGCGGGGCGCAGCTCCGCGAAGAGGTCCCGGATCAGCGGGACGTTGATCTGGCACTGCACCACCAGGTAGAGGAGCAGGCCCCAGTTGGGCTCCCAGCCGTTGCGGCCCACGGCCAGCGCGAGGCCGACGGCGGCGGCGCCGTTGGACAGGACGAGCCACACCAGCGAGGCGGCCACCACGCGGCGGGCCATGCCGCCGGAGGTCTTCGCCTTCTGGGCGCCGGTGGGCACCCAGGCGGCGCTGCGGCCCCGCAGGGTGTGCCAGAACGCGGTCGCGGCGGCCACGCTCGTCAGGACGTTCGCCCGGATGACCTCGATCCGCCAGCGGGTGCGGCTGATGCGGGGGAGCAGGACGTGCCAGAGCCAGAGCGGGGCGAGCAGCGGGAGCACGTGCCAGGGCCTGATGTGGTCCGGGTACCAGAACATCATCACCAGCGGCGGCAGCGGGGCGGCGAAGGTGTTGACCGCGGTGGTGAGGTAGCCGACGACGCCCTCGTAGAAGCAGAGCCGCATCCGCCAGGGCGCGCGCATCCGCTTCAGCACGGGGGTGCCGAGCAGGTGGAGGTTGCCCATCGCCCAGCGGTACTGCTGGTTGACGAAGGAGGTGACCTCGTCGGGAGAGGTGCCCTTGGCGACGAGCACGGGGACGTACAGGGTGCGGAACCCCTGTTCGTGCAGGGCGAGTCCGGTGTACAGGTCCTCGCTGTGGTCGAGCCGGGCGAAGCCGCCCGCCAGGTCGATGGCGCTGCGCCGGTAGACGGCGTTGCTGCCGCAGCAGATGGCGGCGTCGCTGGCGTCCCGGGACGGCTGGATCCAGCGGAAGAACCACTCCTGGGCGGAGCCCGCGGCGCGCTGGATCCAGCCCATGGTCTCGTCCGTGTCGAAGCACTGGGGGCTCTGCACGATGCCGACGGCCGGGTCGGCCAGGTAGGGGACGAGGTGGCGCAGGAAGTCGGGGCGGGGTGCGAAGTCCGCGTCGAGGATCGCGATGAGTTCGGCGCTGCTGAGGGTGAGCGCGTGGTTGAGGTTGCCCGCCTTCTTCAGGTGCCCCCGGTCGGGCCGTACGACGTACTGGTAGCCGTACGAGGCGGCCAGCGCGGCGACTTCGGGCCGGTCGGCGTCGTCCAGCACCCAGACGGTCAGCGAGTCGTCCCAGTCCAGGGCGGCGACGGCGCGGTAGGCGTTGGCGAGGACCGGGAGGGGTTCGCCGCAGGTCGGCAGGTACAGGTCGACGCTCGGCAGCTGTGGGGGGTGCCAGGCGTGGACGAGCACTTCGTGCGACTGCCGGGTGAGGCGGCGCTGGCGCAGGCTGTTGACCGAGGAGAGCACCAGGGCCACGACGTTGAGCCCGAGGACGGCGAGGAAGGTCCACAGGGCCGGGGTGCGCAGGGCGAAGGTGAACATGGTCGCCGCCGTGAAGACGAAGGCGAGCGACGAGCTGATGAGGACCCAGCGGCGCTGGGGTCCGAAGTACCAGTAGAGCTCCTCGTCGGACGGTGGTTGCGGAAGGTGATGCACGGTCATAAAGCCCCCCACGGCTGTGTATGTGCCCGTATCGAGCACTTCAACTTAGCGCCACAGGTGTAGACCAATTGCGTTTGAGTGGCCTACCGGGCCGAATGAGACACGGATTTGGCGCGAGTCGATTGGTCCAGACCTCTTGGACGGCTTCATCTGACACTCGGGCCGCGCGGTTTCGGAAAGGCGCAGGTCACAGGCGGATGAACAGCCTGCGAAGACTTGAGGCGAGGGGATGTTACGGCCGCGTGGCGGTACGTCAGGCGGCCGTGCCCTCGGCGCCGCCCAGCAGGTTCTCCAGCTCGGCGGCGAAGAGGAGCGCGGGGTCGAAGCCCATCCCGCTGAAGTGCCCGGCGAGTTCGAGCGACAGGACCCCGTGCAGCCGGGTCCAGAAGGTCAGCGCGCGGTGCAGGGCGGCGGGCGCGACGGTCCGGTCGCCCGCCGGTCGCAGGTGCTCTTCGAGGTGGGCCTCGAAGCGGGCTTCGAGCGCCGTCCTGGTGCCGTCCGCCGGCGCCGCCCGGCAGGCGCCGAGCAGGATGCCCAGGATCTCGTCCGAGACGGCGGTGACGTCGTCGGGGGCGCGGTAGCCGGGTACGGGGGTGCCGTAGATGAGCAGGTACCGCTGGGGGTCCTCCAGCGCCCAGTCGCGCAGGGCGTGCGCCAGCGCGGCCAGGTCTGGCCGGGGCGGGTCGACCGCGCGGAAGGCGTCGGCGAGGCTGCGGTAGGCGTCCGTGACGAGCTCGGTGATCAGCTCGTCGCGGTTGGCGTAGTACCGGTACAGGGCGGGGCCGCTGAGGCCCATCCGCTTGGCGATCGCGTTGAGCGAGAGCGCGGAGGCTCCGGCGGTGGCGATCTGCTCCCTGGCGTGCCCCTTGATCTCGGCGCGCACCTGGGCGCGGTAGCGCTCGCGGGGGCTCTTCGCGCTGCTCTCCGCGCTGCTCTCCGCCATGGTGCGGCCCTCTCCGGTGCGTCGCCCCGCGTCTCGCGGCTACAGGGTCAAGTTCGAGTGAGAAGGTATCACGCACACCCTTGACGACACATCTTCGCGGAAGTTAGAACTTATAACCAACGGCAAACGCGCTAACTCCGCTCGATCCAGAGACCACAGGGAGACACCATGTCCCGTACCCGCACGTCCGCCGACCGCGCCCGAGTCCGCACCGCCCTGCTGGCCCTCCCGCTCGTCGCGGGCGTCCTCGGCGCCGCGGCCGTCGCCCCCGTGGAGGCCGCCCCGCGCTCCGCGCCCACGTCCCTGACGTGCCGGGGAGCGGGCGTCGACCCGGCCGCGATCATCCGCTACCGCACCGAGACGGTGATCCACGCGCCGCTGAGCACCATCTGGAAGCTCCAGACCGACGTGGAGCGCTGGCCGTCCTGGCAGGGTGCGGTCGAGACCGCGAAGCGCCTCGACCACGGCCCCCTGCGCAAGCGTTCGGCCTTCGTCTGGACGGTGCCGGTGCCCGCCACGCCCACGACGCCCGCCACCACCCTGGAAATCACCTCGGCCGTCGAGCAGTTGAAGCGCGGCTCCTGCATCCGCTGGACGGGACCCGCGGTCGGCGAGGGCCTGCGCATAGACAACGGCGTCCACGTCTGGAACTTCACCGAGGTCAAGGGCGGCGTCCGGGTCCGCACCGAAGAGACCCACACCGGCAAGCAGGTCGAGGCGGACGCCGCCACCGCCAACAGGATGCTGAAGGAGGGCCTCGACGCATGGCTGCGCGACCTCAAGACCGCCGCCGAAGCGCGCCACTGACGAGCGGCGACGAGCAGTGACGGGCGGCGATGGACGGTGACGGGCGACAGGGCCCGCCCCAGGGGGACGGGCCCTCGCACAGCGTCTTCGCGCGGCGTCAGACGCGGTCGGCCGCGATCAGGACGTACTGGAAGGAGCCGTCCCTGTAGGAGTTGATGAACGCCTCCTCGATGCCCGTGACCAGCGACGACGTGGCCCGCAGCTCCCAGTAGGGGAGGGTGTCGGGCGTGAGGTCGATGACGGCCTGCGGCACGAGGCGGTTGTCGGCCATCGCCCGCAGGTACTCCCGGCGCGAGTGGATGTTGCACTCGAAGTGCGCGTTGATCTGGGAGACCCACTTCGAGGGCTGGCCGTAGCGCGGGTTCCAGCAGCCGGTGATGGTCACGTACCGGCCGCCGACCGCGAGGACGCGGGAGTGCTCGGCGAACAGGTCGTGCAGGTCGACGTACATGCTCGACTCGTTGTTCCACGAGGCCGCGGCCTGCCCGGTCTCGAAGGGCATGGCGAGCATGTTGCAGACGCGGGCGCGGACGTGGTCCTGGATGCCCAGTTCCTGGGCGCGCTGGTTGGCGAAGTCGGCCTGCTTGGCCGAGAGCGTGACGCCTTCGACCTTGCAGCCGAAGCGCTGGTGCGCCATCACCATCGAGCCGCCGCGGCCGCAGCCCGCGTCCACCAGGGTGTCCTCGCGGCCGATGTCGCCGAGGTGCCCCAGCAGGCAGTGGGCCTGGGCCGACTCCAGCCTGTGGAGCTCGGCGATCAGCCTCTTCTCGCTCTCACCGGCGTCGGCACCGCCGAGCGCGGAGTGGTCGACGTCACCGATGCCGTAGTGGTGGTGGTACAGACCGTCGACGTCGCCGAGGCGCAGGTTCACGGGCCTGGCCTCTCCGTCCCAGTAGCGGGCGATGTCGCCCTGGTAGGGCGTCGCGGGACCGGGGATGAGCAGGGGAGCACCGGTGGAGGCGGCGGTGGCGTCGGACAGTTCAATGCTGGTCACAGATGATTCCATTTCTTCTTACCAGAAGTCGGGCAGGCTGTAGCGGTAGGTGTTGGTCTGGTGCCAGTGGTGGTTGCCGTCGACCCAGGCGGCCACGCCCCGCAGGAAGCGCAGCACGGCCGGTACGGGGCAGGCGGCGGCCAGGGCCGCCGCCTCGGCCTCGAATTCGTGCATGAGGTCGTTGTGGACCTCGATCGCCTTGAGGTAGGCGTCCTGTTCGGAGAGGTTCTCGCGCTCGGCGATCACGACGGGCAGGTTGAGGTGCCTGCCGGGGGAGTCGAGCTCCTTGGTGTACGAGTACAGGTCGTTCACGATGGTCGTCGCGTTGCCCGCGAGCGCGATGACCTTCTGCATGGCGGCCTGCGCGTGCAGGTCGGCCGGCAGTTCGTAGCCGCCGACGGTGTCGGTGATGGTGGGACAGGGGCGGAAGTTGTTGAACTGGCGCATCGCCAGGTACTCCCACACCTCCGGCACGTGGTCCTGTTCCGCCCAGGCCGCCTCGGCGAGGTAGCCCATGTGCAGCCGGGCCATGTCGTGCCGGAACCGGTCGGCCTGGGACGGGGTGGCCGCCCGGACGAAGTACTCCATGGCGGAGCGGTAGGCGCGCCGGGGCGCGTCCGCGTGCAGCGAATCGGCCCACAGCGGCTGGTACTCGCGCGTCGTGTACAGCGGATCCAGGGCGGTGTGCGCCATCAGCAGGCGCCCGCCGAGGCCGACGGGCGAGCCGCCGTGGTCCTCGCAGTAGCAGTCGTCCACCGCGTTCTCGGCCACCATGAGACGGGTGGCGAGCATGAGGTGGTCGATGCTGGGCGCGTCCGGATGGCAGCCGACCATGTAGCGCCCCACCAGGAAGCCGTCGAACTCCTCCTCCCAGTCGTCGGGATACAGGGAGACCTCGTCCAGCGCCCACTCCTTGATCCTGCGGCTGACCTCGGCGACCCGCACCGGATCGGGCTCGGGCACCGGATGGAAGTACAGACCGGGGATCGGCCTGCCCTCCGGCGGGGCGCTGCCGCTCGCCGCCGCCTGCGAGGGATCAGCCGACGGAGGGCCCGGGACCGGTGGAGGCGTCGGCACGCCCGGGAGCACGGGCGGCTCCGCCCGCCGGAGCAGTTGCCGCAGGCCCGACGTGCCGAGCCCGCTCGGCCCCCGCAGGACCGGTCCCAGGTCGGCGCCCCGGGCCGGGGCCTCGGTGACCGCGCCGTCGAGGCGCGGGGGTGCGGCCGGGTGCGGCACTGCGGCCGCGTGGAGCGCGGCGCCGACGTGCGGCGGATCGGGCAGGGCGGACGCACGGGGCGGGCCGCCGGTCACGGCCCGCACGTCGTGGGCGCGGGCCGCGGCGTCGGCGAGGACGTGCGCCCCGAAGCGCGAGACGGCCTCGGGCAGGCTCGACTGCGGGGGTGTCAGCTCAGGCGCGGGCATCGAAGGCTCCTCGGCTCCTTGACTCCTTGGCGGGGCGGGCGGGCTCGGGCCCTCGGGGCACGCGCGGCCGGCCCGGGGAGCCCGGGGCGGCGCGGCATGCCGCGAAGGACGGGGCCGCTACTGGGGCCAACGGGAGATCTGCACGTTCTCCAGCACGCCGACCGCGTCCGGCACGAGGATCGCGGCGGAGTAGTAGGTGGTGACGAGGTAGGACATGATCGCCTGCTCGTTCACGCCCATGAAGCGGACCGAGAGCCCCGGCTCGTACTCGTCCGGCAGACCGGTCTGGCGCAGGCCGATGACGCCCTGGTTGTCCTCGCCCGTACGCATGCAGAGGATCGAGCTGGTCTTCTCGGGCGTGATGGGGATCTTGTTGCAGGGCAGGATCGGCACCCCGCGCCACGCCGGAACCTGCTGGCCCCCGAGGTCCACGTGGTCCGGGTAGAGGCCGCGCGCGTTCAGCTCGCGCCCGATCGCCGCGATCGTCTTGGGGTGGGCGAGGAAGAGCTTGGAGCCGCGGCGGCGGCACAGCAGCTCGTCCAGGTCGTCCGGGGTCGGCGGCCCGGAGTGCGGCTGGATGCGCTGCTTGAAGTCGGCGTTGTGGAGCAGGCCGAACTCCCGGTTGTTGACCAGCTCGTGCTCCTGGCGCTCGCGCAGCGCCTCGACCGTGAGCCGCAACTGCTCCTCGGTCTGGTTCATCGGTCCGTTGTAGAGGTCCGCGACCCTGGTGTGGATCCGCAGGATGGTCTGCGCGACCGAGAGTTCGTACTCGCGGGGCTTCAGCTCGTAGTCGACGAAGGCGCCGGGCAGTTCGTGCTCCCCGGTGTGGCCGGCCGACATCGCGATCTCGGCCTCGCCGCGGTGGTTCTGCCGCTGGAGCGGCAGCGACCTGAACGCCTCGACGTGCTCCCGCAGGCTCGGCGCGCCCGCCAGCACGGCCGCGAAGTCGGCGCGCGACAGCGTCAGCAGGGTGCCGGAGGTCTCGGCCTTCGCGGTGTACTCCCACTGGGCGTCCTCGTCCAGCAGGACGTTCTCCCCGAAGTGGTCGCCGTCGGCGAGCACGTCCAGGACGACGTCGTCGCCGTACTTGCCGACGCCGACCGGGCTGATGCGGCCGTGGGCGATCAGGTGGATCCGGTCCGCGGCCGCGCCGCGCTCGACCAGCGTCTCGCCGAGCCGGAAGTCGCGCTGCACGCAGCGGTCCGCCAGCGCGGCCAGCACCTCGACGTCGTCGAAGCCGCGCAGCAGGGCGAGTTCACCCAGCTCGCGCGGGATCACCCGGACCTCGGCACCGTCCTGGACGAACTCCACGCGCCCGTCGCCGACGGTGTAGGTCAGGCGACGGTTCACCCGGTACGCGCCGCCCTTGGTCTCCACCCAGGGCAGCATCCGCAGCAGCCAGCGGGAGGTGATCTCCTGCATCTGCGGCGCGGACTTGGTCGTGGTGGCGAGGTTGCGGGCGGCCGCGGTGCCCAGGCTGGACTGCTTGGGCTGCTCCAGCTGTGCTTCCGGGCTTGAGTCAACTGTCATCGGGCGAGCTCTCCTTGGTCGGATCGGTCGGCGCACGCGGGCGTGCGCCTGCCGGGCAAGAGGAGGAAAAAGGGGGTAATCGAAAGGGAATCCGTCCAGATCCCGGGGAACAGTAACGGCCGGTTCACCCGTCGGAGCAAGGGAAGCCGTGGACATTAACTCGATACGATGATCGCGCCCGTTCGATGTTTGCCCGGGTACCGATGGGATTCGGACGTGATCGGCAAGACGCCCCGCGCGGCGGCCGAAACTGCTCGTGGCCGGGGCGGCGGGGCGGCGGCGGGCCCGTGCTCCACGTAGGCCCAGGTCGGCGCGGTCGACCGGGCCGGGCGGCGGGACCGCGGGGGCGGACGTCCCGGCCCGGGGCGTGTCCGACGGGCCCCGGCTGGGCACCACTTGCCCCATGGTGACACTGCCGAACGAGATCCGACGGAAGATCGAAGCGCCGCACATCTGGTATGTGGGCACGGTCAACGAGGACGGGTCGCCCCACGTGAGCCCGATGTGGCTGGGACACGACGGCGACCTGCTCCTGTTCAACACCGCGATCGGCCGGGTCAAGGAGCGCAACCTGCGCCGCGATCCGCGCGTGTGCCTGTCGCTCGCGGACCCGGACGACCCCTACGACCGGGTGCAGATCCGCGGCAGCGCCGTCCGGTTCGTGGAGGGTCCGGAGGCGGACCGGAGCATGGACGCGCTGGCGAAGGCTTACCTGGGCACCGAGACGTACGAATGGCGCATTCCCGGCGAGCGACGGGTCCTCATTCTGGTCGAGCCCTCGCGCGTGCGCCGGGTGAACGGGGTCGAACCGCTCCCGCCCGGGGCACCCGGGGCGCGTACTCCGTAGAAGGCGGCCCCCGGGGTGCGCCGGGGCAGGTGGTCAGCCGGTCGACGCGCTTGGCGAGCCGGGCAGCGACATCGGCGGCGCCCTCACCGCGCCCCGTGCGCCCCGTCCCCCGACGTGCCCGCCGCGCGGATGCGGGCGATCAGCAGCGCCACGTCGTCCTCCCCGGGCTCGGACGACAGCCGGGAGAGCGCGGTGTCCAGCATCCGGTCGAGCGGCTGCGCGGGATCCAGGGACAGCGAGGCCAGCTCCGCCAGCGAGTGGTCGATGTCCTGGTCGCGGCGCTCCACGAGCCCGTCCGTGTACAGCAGCAGCGCGGAGCCGGGCGGCAGTTCCACCGGGAGGTGCTCGTAGTGGCTGACGGCCGCGCCGAGCGGGGGACCGACGGGCAGGTGGTCGAGGAGCCGGTTGGGGCGGCCGGGGGCGGCGAGCAGCGGAGGCAGATGGCCGGCGGAGGCGCAGGTCGCGGTGTGCGTACGGGGGTCCAGGGCGATCACCAGGCAGGTCGCCATGCGCTCCAGGTCCAGGACCTGGACGAGCGCGTCGGTCTCGGTGAGGATGCGGTCGGGCGGGAGCTGCTGGTAGGCGAGGGTGCGCACGGTCGCGCGGTACTCGGCCATGGTGGCCGCCGCGTCCAGGCCGTGGCCCATGACGTCGCCGACCACGAGCAGGGTGATGCCGCTCGGCAGGGCGATGGTGTCGTACCAGTCGCCGCCGACCTCGGCGCCCGACCCTGAGGGCAGGTAGCGGCTGGCGCACTCCACGTCGGGGTGCGGGGTGGTGAGCTTGGAGAGCAGGGCCCGCTGGAGGACGACGGCGGTGTCCCGCTGCTTGGCGTAGCGCTGGGCGTTGTCGATGCTGTTGGCCGCCCGCCGCACCAGCTCGGTGATCAGGGACATGTCGTCGTCGGAGAAGGGCGGCCTGCCGTCCGTCCGGCCCAGGGCCACCACGCCGACGGTGTCGTGGCCCGCCGCGAGGGGGACGTAACAGCCCGAGTGCAGTCCGAGCTTGCGGTAGAGATCGGCCCGCTCCTGTTCCCCGAGCAGGTCGAGGCCCTGGAGCTCGATCTCTCCCGCGCGGTTGAGCACGATGGGCTGCTGCTGGTCCACGCAGCGCGTCAGCGCCGACGACGGAGGGGTGGTGAACACCGCTCCGGGGGCGCCGAGGTAGTGCCCCGTCCACTTCAGCGAGCGGACCGTGGTGAGCGCCACGCGCCTCATCCGCAGGGGGCCCGGCGGCAGCGGCAGGCGGTCGAACTGGAGTACGTCGACGGCGGCGATGTCGGCGAGCTGGGACACCAGGAGCTGGGTCAGCTCCTCGCAGGTGCGCTGCATGTCCAGGGTGGTGCCGATGCGGGTGGCGGCCCGGTCGAGCAGGGCCAGGCGTTTCCTCGCCCGGTCCAGGGACTGCCGGATGACCCGGTCGGAGGTGATCTCCAGGACCATCGCCGCGACGCCCAGCGGCCCGTGCTCGGGGTCGTCGAGGCGGTGGTAGGAGTTGTGCCACCAGCGCTGCCCCGAGGGGTGCGCGGACCGGGTGGTGCCGCGCACGGTGATCGAGCGCGGCACGCCGTCCTTCAGTACGGCGGTCAGCGCGTGCTCGGCGCTCTCGACGTTGATGTCGGGCAGCACCTCGCCGATCCTGTGTCCGATGTGTTCGTCGGCGGGCAAGCCGTTGAGCGCGGCCAGGGCCCCGTTCACGTAGCGGTAGCGCAGGGTCCGGTCGAATACGGCGATGCCGACGTCGGCCTGGCCCACCACCTGGCGCAGCAGCCGGTAGTCGGTGGCCCAGGCGTGCAGCTCCGCGGGGAGCGTCCCGTTCGGCAGCGTCTCCAAGCGGGCGAGGGCGGCCAGGGCCTCGGCCTCGGTGAACAGGGCTCGGGCGGGGTCCGGTCGCGCCTCCTTCTCGGTCATGCGGACATCCTCACACCGCGAGCGCCGGACAGCGAGGTGCCTGCTGGTGCGTCGTGACGGGTGTACTGGTGACGGACCGGCCGCGGTACCGCCCGCGGCGCGGTGACGGCCCCTTCGCCGGCGCCCGGCGACGGGGCCCGCGGCGGACCCCGCAGCGGGTTCCGGGCTCCTGGGACGACGTACGATCCCCAGGACCCGGCCTCAGGCACCTTCGGAAGCGAGCGACGACATGGCTGACCGGCAGGAATTCCGCGGTGGTGTGAACGTGGTGCACCGGTGCGGCGACACCGTGCTCCGGCCCTCCTCCCCGGCGGCCCCGGCGATCCACCGGCTGCTGCGGCACCTCCACGACCAGGGGTTCCGCGGCGCGCCCGAGCCGCGCGGCTTCGACGCCGACGGCAACGAACTGCTCGGTTTCCTGGAGGGCGAGGTGCCCGACGTCCTCACGCCGGACCTGCGGACGCCCGAACTCCTCACCTCGGCGGCCACCCTGCTGAGGGACCTGCACGACGCGAGCGCCGGGTTCGTGCCGCGCTCCGACGACCGCTGGCTGCTTCCGGCCCGGGAACCGCGGGAGGTCATGTGCCACGGCGACGCGGGCCAGTACAACTGCGTGGTGCGGGACGGCGTGGCGGTCGGGTTCATCGACTTCGACGCCGCGCACCCCGGGCCGAGGGTCTGGGACGTCGCCTACGCCGTGTACCGGTTCGCGCCCCTCCAGGGACCGGACAACCCGGAGGGCTTCGGCACGCCGCGGAAGCAGGGGCGCAGGGTCGCGGCGTTCTGCCGGGCGTACGGGCCCGGCGTGGGCGCGGATGTCATCGACGTCGTCCCCGACCGGCTGGAGGCCCTCGTCGACTTCATGCACGAGCGGGCCGCGCGGGGCGACGCGGCGTTCCAGCGGCACATCGCGGAGGGCCACGCCGACCTGTACCGGGCGGACGTCCGCCATGTGCGGGCGCACCGGGAAACCCTGCGTGCCGCCTTCGAGGAGGGGCAGCCGCCCCGCGACGGAGCGGCCGCCCCTCAAGCAGGCGGAGCGGCCGCCCCTTAATGAAGGGCGCCCGGGGCGTGCGGTCCCTACCCTGTCGGCCATGGGGGACATACGACGGGGACCGCTGGAGCGCCCGGTGCGCGGGGTGCGGGTGGAGTCCCGGCAGGTGATGGGGTTGTGCATGCCGCTGTACGGCATGGTGGAAGTGGACTTCGAGCCGGTTCCGGAGGGCGTCGCCGCATCGTGCGAACTGGCCTGCGAGCTCCCGGAGGACGCGAGCCTGGCCACCGGGCTGATCCGCGGGGTGCTGCGGGAGCTCGCGGGCGAGTACGACAGCGACGAGCGGCACCGTCCGGGCGGCGCCGTGGCGGTCCGAGCGGTCGTGCGCACGCTCTCGTACAGCCTGGGCGACTCGTGGGAGCCGGTGTTCGTGCGGCTGGGGACCCTGGCGGTGCGCGAGGCCCTGGAGTGCGCGGCCGAGGGCCGCGACCCGCGGTACAGCAGGCTGCGGCTCAGGATGCGGACGGGCCAGGACGGGCTGGTCTTCCGGTGAGGGCGGGGGAGCGGCGGCGGGGGAAGCAGGACCGCGTCCGGTAGCCGGTCGGCGGTCACCGGACGCCGAGCGCCGGATCCGGGTGCCCCGGCCCTGAAGGTCCGGGGCACCCTGGCTCCTCGGCGGTCGTTCACCGCTTGCCGCAGTACTCCGCCTCCAGGATGGGCATCATCGCGGATCCGTCCCAGCTGGAGTTGAGGCTGTACGCGAGCTGGTGCCGGCCGTCCGCCGTGGTGAAGGCCATCGAGAGCCAGCCCGGCATGGCGCCCCCGTGGCCCCACACGGTAGTGCCGCAGCTCGTCCTGATCCGCATGAGGCCGAGTCCGTACGACGTGTCGGGGAACGCTCCCGTCATCGGGACGGTGGTCTTCATCTCCTTGAGCTGCTTCGGCGGCAGCAGGTCGCCGCGCAGCAGCGCCCGGTAGAACCGGTTCAGGTCGCCGGTGGTGGAGATGATGTCGCCGTCCGCCCACCCCTGCGAACCGTTCATCGCGGTGACGTCGTCGATCCGGTCGGGCGCCGACTCGAACAGTTTGGCGTAGCCGCGGCCGCTGGGCCTGGGCAGGTGGACGGAGTTGCCGGGGTTGGTGGTGGCCTTGAGCCCCAGCGGTTCGATGATGCGGTCGCGGACCTCCGCCTCGTACGTCCGCCCCGCGGTCTTCTCGATGATCAGCCCGGCGAGTACGTAGTTGGTGTTGGAGTACGAGTTCCGCGTGCCCGGCTCGAACAGCGGCGCGTGGGAGAGCGCCACCTTCACGTGCTTCCGGGGCGACAGGGTGTCGTACCGGTGCTTGAGGAAGCCGTCGCCCGCGAGGTACGTCCGGTTGTACTCCTCGTCGGCCAGGTAGTCGAAGAGCCCGCTGGTGTGGTTCAGGAGCTGCCGTACGGTGATCTTCCGGCCGTCGTTGCCGTTGCCCCGCACCAGACCGGGCAGGCGGCGCTCCACCGTGTCGTCGAGGCTGAGTCTGCCCTCCGCCTCCATCTGGAGCAGGACGGTGGCCACGAACGTCTTGGTGATGCTGCCGACGCGGAACCGGTCGTTCTTGGCGCGCGGCGCCCCCGTCCGCAGGTTCCCCACGCCCGACGCCGCCGCCCACACCCCGTCGGCGTCGCGTGCCTGCGCCGTGATGCCGGGGACGCCCGCCCGCACCGCCGCGTCGATCGCGCTCCGCGTCGCCTGGTGCCCGGCCCCCGCATTCGCCCCCGTCCTCGCCCCTGCCGCCGCGCCGTCCGACGACGCCTGGGCGGGGGCCGCGAACGCGGTGGCGGCCACCGCTGCCGCCGCGACACCCACCAGGCCCGTCCTCAAGATCTTCCTCAACGCCATGCCGTGCTCCTCGCAACTCGTCCGTCGTCGCCTGCACTCGGCCGTACTCGCGCGTTCCCGTGACAGCGGCGACGCGTCACCGTCCGCGTTGCCCACGGGCCGTACGCGCAGAAAGACCACGCCCGGCGACGAAGTGGTTGAGCGGCTCCCGGAATTGGCCGGATGCGTCGAGCGGGCCCGACAGCGATGTCGGGAGCATGAACCTTTCGACCGGCCGAAATAGGACGCGTCTGGGGCGATGCCTTGCGCCGTGAAGATCGTTGTTGATGGTGAATCCCTCATTCCGCTTATCCATCGACAGGAGATCCGCCCCCATGCCCCAACCGTCGCAGTACACGACCGCGGCACCCCCGCCACCCTCCATGGGACCGGAGCGCAACCCGGTCGACGCCCTCGGCCAGGTGGGCCTGCTGGCCCTCGGCCTCGCCGATCTCGCCCTCGACCAGCTGCGCCGGCTCACCGACCGGGGACAGCGGGTGGCCCAGCGCTCCGACCTGGGCGACCTGGTCACGGACGGCGTGCACGAACTGCACGCGCGCGGTGAGCTCGCGGCCCGGCGGATGTCCCAGAACTCGGACAACTACCTGGAGCTGATGGCCCGCAGGGTCGCGGAACAGGGCCGGTCCAGTGCTGAGTGAGGCGAGGGAGTTCAAGCAGCGGGTCGACGCCTACCTGGTCGGCCTGGCGGAGGGCGAATCGGCCCAGCTGCTCCAGGTGTCGAACGAGCTGGCACCGCTGTGCGAGCAGCTGCGGGGCGCGCTGACCCAGGGCAAGCGCCTGCGCGCGGCGTTCCTCTACTGGGGATGGCGGGCGGCCGGGCAGCCGGACTGCGACGGCATCATCCGCGCGGCGGCGGCCATGGAACTGGTCCACGCGGCGGCGTGCGTCCACGACGACATCATCGACGGCAGCCTCGTACGCCACGGAATGCCCACCGCGCACGTCGCGTTCGCGGGGGCCGGGCTCGGCAGGGGCTCTCCCGCAGCGTGGAGCGAGGGCGAGGGGCAGTGCCGCGACCAGCCCGCCGCGCTGGCGATGATGCTCGGCGACCTGCTGATGGGGTACGCCGGACAGGTGTTCGCCACCTGCGGGCTGCCCGGCGCCTTCGTGGCCCGGACGACACCGCTGTGGTCGACCCTCCTGCGCGAGACCGTCGCGGGCCAGTTCCTGGAGGTCCTGCGCACCGGAGGCGCGGTGCCGAAGGTCGCCGAGTCGCTGGAAGTCGCCCGGTACAAGACGGCCAAGTACACCGTGGAGCGTCCGCTGCACCTGGGCGTGACGCTCGGCGGCGGCTCGGCGCGGTTGCTGGACGCGTTCACCGACTACGGGCTGCCGCTCGGCGAGGCGTTCCAGCTGCGGGACGACCTGCTGGGCACCTTCGGGAACCCCGACGTGACCGGGAAGTCGAACCTGGACGACCTGCGGGACGGCAAGCCGACCGCCCTGATGGCCCTCACCGTCTCGCTCGTCTCCGACGACGACCGGCAGATCCTGGCGAAGACCGTGGGCCGCCCGGACCTCGACGAGGCGGACGCGGCGCGGGTACGGGACCTGATGGTGGACTGCGGCGCGCGCGCCCAGGTCGAGGACATGATCGTCGAACGGCTCGCGCTGGCCCAGCGCGCCCTGGCGAGCACGCCCATGCCCCGCACCGCGCACAACGCGCTGCGCGACCTGGCGACCGCGTCGGTCGACCGTCCCCTTTGAGACAGCCCCTTTGAGACAGCCCCCTTGAGTACGAGAGACAGCGAGAGACCATGACTGCCCGAACAGCCCCTGCCTCCCCGAACTCCTCGACCTCCCCGAACTCCGCCAACTCCGCGAACTCCGAGACGTCCTCCTCCACCCGCCCTTCCTCGGCCAAGCCCTTCTCCACGTCTTCCGCGGAGCCCGCCGACTCCCCGCGGATCACCAACGCGCTGCTCGACAAGTTGAGCCGGCAGGGCGACCCGCTGGCCGACGCGACGGTCGCCGCCATGTTCGAGCGGGGCGAGGTGAAGGACTTCAACACGCTCATGCGGTTCTTCAGCACCGCGGGGAACCGGCTGCCCGACGGGCTGCCGTCGTCCGTCGAATCCTTCCTGCGGACCACCGCGCTGCCGCCCGCCTGGGTGGACTGGGACGTCATGGAACGCGCCCGGCTGTTCTTCATGGACAACGCCCCGCACATCAACACCGGTCTGTCCTTCGCCGCGATGCCCGCCACGTACGCGATTCCGCGCGTCGCCCGGCTGCTCTCCTCGACCCACTCCCTGGACTATCCGTCCCGGCGCATGGCGAACACCGGCCAGTTCGTCACCTACCTCATGCAGACCAACGCCTTCGAAGAGGGCAGCAAGTTCATCCCGGCCGCGCAGAAGGTCAGGCTGCTGCACGCCGCGGTGCGCTACCACCTGAGCCGTTCCGGGCGCTGGGACATCGAGAAGGACGGCCTGCCGCTGTGCCAGGAGGACATGGTCGGCGGGCAGATGTGCTTCTCGATCCTCGTCCTGGACGCGATGCACCGGCTGGGCATCCACATGAGCGAGGAGGGCGCCGAGGCGTACTTCTACGCGTGGACCGTGGTCGGGTCCATCCTCGGCTGCGACATGGAGTCGGCGCCCAAGAACCTCGCCGAGGCCCGTGAGTTCTGCGACCTCTACCTGACGCGCAACCTGGGGCCGTCCGACGAGGGCGTACAGCTGACGCGGCAGCTGGTCAAGATGTACGAGGACGTGGTCCCCGGCACCCTGTTCGACCCGATCGTGCCCGCCACCATGCGCTTCCTCGTGGGCGACACCATCGGCGACTGGCTGCAACTGCCCCGCAGCGCCTGGGACACCGCGGCCAAGGCGATCCCCGTCTTCCTGGGGATGCTGGAGAGCATCGAGGACAGCAGCCCCCTGGGGGAGTGGGCGCTCGACAAGGCGGGGAGCCTGCTGACCACCTTCGAGCTGGCGTCCCTGACCCGGGGCCGGGTGATGCAGTACGCGATCCCCGAGGAGCTGAAGTCGGACTACGGCGTACGCTCCCAGCAGTCACGCACGCAGCGATGGGCGCCCCCGGCCTCCTCGCTCGTGTGACGGACCCTTCGGTGGCCCGTCAGCCGGGTGACGGGCCATCCGGCCGCCCGGGGCTTCGGAGCGGCCCCCCCCGCACGTCAGAGCAACCCGCCCAGCGGCAGGATCCGTTCGGAGATCCGGCCGCGCAGCAGTCCCCCCGCGGTGTCGGCCTCGGCGAGCCAGTCCGCGGCGACCAGCAGTTCGGCGCGTGCGGCGACCTCGTCGGGCGGCAGGGCGCAGAACGCGGCGGCCCCGGCCAGGTCGAGCCCGCCGTCGTCGGCGCTCCCGAGCCGGCCGTCGGGGCGGATCTGGGCGGCGGTGTAGAGCGCCAGGAGCCGGGTGGCGGCGTCCGCCTTCTTCTTGCGCAGCTTCCGGTCGCTCACCACCTTCTGCGCCCAGCCGGACACCCTCGACCGGGTGGCCTTGCCCAGGGTGAACGGGCGCGACCCCTCGGGCAGCAGCTCGGGGACGGTGAAGGGAGTGGGATTCTCGGGGCGGGCGGCCAGTGCCTCGGCCGCCGTGCAGGGCAGGAGCAGCCAGTCGGCCGCGATCAACTGCTCCAGCACGCGCTCGGCGTCGTCCCGCAGCCAACCGCTGAGGTCCTGGCCCGTCACGTTGCCGGTACCGGCGCGCGCGGCCCGCAGCGCGAGCAGGAACACCGCGAGGTGCACGTCGGCCTCGGCGTGCGGCGCGTGGGCCCCGACGTACCGCAGCACGGTACGGGCGTGCGCCGCCTGGCTCCGGGTCAGCAGCCGCTCCACGGTCGACGGGCCGTCGTCGTCCCCGTCGCCCGAGGTCACGCCGAACCGGTTCTCGTACATCTCGCGGCTGCTCCGCGCGGCCTTCTCGGCCCGCTCCGCTTCGAGGCGCAGCGAGGTGTCGGCGGTGACGTCGGCCCACAGGGCGAACGCGCGGGCCTTGCGCTCGTGCAGTTCGGCGAGGAGCAGGAGGTCGGGCTCGGTGCGCTTCTGGTAGGCGCGGAACGCGTCCCCGAGCTCGATGAGTTCGACGCGCAGGGCCTCGGGCCCGAGGTCGGGCGGCACCGTGCGCTGCGCGATCTTCCCCAAGGGCTTCGCCCGGCCGGGCGCCCGGCCCGACGAGGCGGCGCGGGCGGCGGGGACCGTGGCGGATTCGGCGGCCGGGGCGGCGGCGTCCTCGTCGGAGGAATCCGCCGGGGCGGAAACGGGAGAGGAGGATGCCTGGTCGGAGAAGGTCGCCGCCGCGCTGCCGCCCGTCGGCTCCCGCCCCGCCGCCGACGGGTCCGCCGGGGCGGGGCGGGGCGCGGGAGGGGGCGCGGTGTCCAGGACGCGGCAGCCGGTGGTGGCGGCCGCGCAGCGCGCGCAGGTCTCCGCGATGCGCCACAACCGCCCCGTACGGTCCGCGTACACCGACAGCGTCACCGGGCCCCCGCACCGCACCGCGCCCGGCCGGGGGCCGCCGCGCCGCCCGGCGACGGCGTCGGGGTCGGAGGTGTGCCACGCGCAGTCGGCGGCGCGGCAGCCGCACCACGCGTCGCCGCGCGGTCCGCCGCCCGTGCGGATCCTGGCCAGATGCATGTTGACGTGCGCGACGGCGGCCTTGCGGCCCACGGCGGTGCTGGGGAACCGCTCGTCGGCGCACGCGGGACCGGAGCAGGAGAGCCGGACCTCGCTGGCGGACGCGCGGCCGTGGGGATCGAGGCGCACCGTCCACACCCGTCCCGCGACGCGATCCTGCTGCGTGCTCGCCTCCACCACCATGTGCGTACTCCCAGAATCGCTCGACCCGTTGTCCCACGCGGTCCCCATCATCAGGGATCACGGCCGATCAGCCCCCGGGAAACGGAAGTTTCACCCCGGCGCGCCGAGATCGAACTGACTTCCGCCAGTCGTGTGCCCGTCCTGAAGGGGGTCCACCGCGACCGGCGGCGGAACCCGGTGCCGCGCGTCGCCGGTCGCGTCTTCTTCGGCGGTGCTCGGTGCGCGACGGGTCGGGTTCCCGTACGGTGCGCCGTGAACCCCTGCCGGGCGCACGGTCACGACCTGCCGCCCCCGTGGAATCCGCCCCAGGAGATCCGGAGCCGCCGTGGAACCGATCACCCAGGACCTCGCGCGCCGGATGCTGGCCACCGCGCTGGCCGAGGCGCGCGCCGGGCTCGCCGAAGGCGGGCTGCCCATCGGCGCCGCGCTGTACGGGCGGGACGGCACCCTGCTGGGGCGCGGCCGCAACCGCCGCGTCCAGGACGACGACCCGGCCACCCACGCCGAGACGGCGGCCTTCCGCGCCGCGGGGCGGGTGCGCGACTACCGGGGCACGACCATGGTGACCACGCTCTCGCCGTGCTGGTACTGCAGCGGCCTGGTCCGGCAGTTCGGCATCTCGCGCGTGGTGATCGGCGAGGCCCGTACGTTCCGCGGCGGCCACGACTGGCTGGCCGGGAACGGGGTGGAGATCATGCTGCTGGACGATCCCGAGTGCGCCGAGATGATGGGCGCGTTCATCGGCGCCCGGCCCGACCTGTGGAACGAGGACATCGGCGATGCCTGACGACCCCCGCCCTCCCGCCTCCCTGCCCGTCGTCGACCTGCGCGAGTGGCGCACCGGCGGCCCGGACGCCCGGCGGGCGATCGCCGCCGCCGTCGACCCGGCCCTGCGCGACGCGGGCTTCCTGCTCGTCACGGGGCACGGCGTCGACGCCGGGCTGCGCGCCGGGATCCGTTCCGCCGCGCGGGAGTTCTTCGGGCTGCCGACGGAGCTCAAGGAGCGTTACGCCGTCAAGGTCGGCGGGCGCGGCTGGCTGGGTCCCGGGGCGGAGGCCAACGGCTACGCGGAGGGCACCCGGACGCCGCCCGACCTGAAGGAGTCGCTGTCCTTCGCGGCGCAGGAGCCGACCGGGGACGCGGCGGTGGACGCGGAGTGGTTCCGGCCCAACGTCTGGCCGCGGGAGGTCCCAGGACTGCGGGCACCGGCTGAGCGCTACCTGCGCGAGATGCGGACGCTCTCCGACGAACTGCTGGAACTGCTCGGCACGGTCCTCGGCGAGGACGCGGACTTCTTCACCCGGCACACCGGCCACCCCACCTGGGGCTTCAACATCAACTGGTACCCGGGCACGCGGACCGTGGGCGAGCCCGCGCCCGGCCAGTTCCGCATCGGCCCGCACACCGACTTCGGCACGGTCACCGTCCTCGACCGGGAAGCGGGCAAGGGCGGGCTCCAGGTCTTCACCGACGCGCGGGGCTGGCAGGACGCCCCGTACGTCCCCGGCGCCTTCACGGTCAACATCGGTGACCTGATGGCCCGCTGGACCCGGGACCGCTGGCGGTCCGGCCGCCACCGCGTCCTGCCCCCGCCGGCCGACGCCCCGGCCGAGGAGCTGATGTCGCTCGTCTACTTCTACGAGTGCGACCCGGGCACGGACGTACGCGGCACGGACTCGCACACCTACCTGCGCGCACAACTGGACGCGATCACCGCGGACTGAGCCGGCCCTCAGAGGGCGTACACGCCGGTGAGGTGGTTGTCCGGTGCGGGTTCCCCGATGCGGGCCAGAAGGCCGGCCGAGGCGGAGAGCTGGGCGGGCGTGCGGCCGGACAGGGCGCGGAAGTCGTGGTTGAGGTGCGCCTGGTCGTAGTACCCGCAGGCGGCCGCGAGGTCGGCGAGGTTGCGGGCCCCGGGAGCCACGGCGAGCGCACGCTGGAAGCGCAGCACCCTGATGAGGGCGCTCGGCGGGAGTCCGACCTGTTCGCCGAAGAGGGACTGCAGCCGCCGGTGCCCCAGCCCGGTGGCCGCCACGAGGTCGGCGACGGCCGCTGCGGGACGGGTGCGGGTGAGCATGTCCCACGCCTGGGCCACTGCCGGGGAGATCCGGGCGGGCGCCGCGAGCCGTCCGGCCAACTCCGAATCGAGGACGCGCCAGCGGTCGCGCCAGTGGGGTGCCGTGGCGAGCCGTTCGGTCAGGCGCCGGGTCCAGCCGAGGCCGAGCACGTCGTCGGGGTGCGCGCGGGTGCGGGACAGATGCCGCAGCGGCAGGGCGAGGAGCGCGTAGGCGCCCAGCGGAGTGAACTCCACCTCGACACCGTGCGCGAGACCGTCGCAGCGGCCCCGCACGGGCGAGGTGCGCAGGCCCGCGAGCATCGCGCTCCACTCCTGCACGGTGCCCGTCGGGCCCGCATCGGCCAGGCGCACGGGCGCTCCCCAGCCCAGGACCAGGGTGACGGTGGCGGCGGGCAGCGTCAGCCTGGTCGGTCCCGCGGCCACCGACCGGTATCCCCGGTACCCGACCACGTGGTCCCGCAGCCAGGCGGGGGCGGGGCGCTGGAAGGTCTCGCCCCGGTCGTGGGCCGGGGCTGACGGCTCGGGCACGGCGGGCTCCCGGTACCTCGGACGACGCTGCGTGTGCGTACAAGACGGGTGGTGGACCGTCCTCCAGTGTGAAGGGCACCGTGCGGGCGGTGAAGCCCCGCGCAGGGCCGAGGGAGACGGGATGAAGAGGATCAGGCGTCTGGTGCGGGCCGTGTGCCGCTACGCCGGTGTCACGCGCGCCGGTTCTGCCGAACAGGGCGAACGTGCCGCCGTCCTGCACGCCCGGCGCGGTGCCGCACGGGCGCTGGACGACGATCCCCTGCACGGGTTCACCGACGCCCTGCACGACCAGCCGGTCTGGCGCTGTCGCTGAACCTCCGTTGCCGGGTGGCCCCGTAGGCCTGTTCGAGCGGGTAACGTCGCCGCCGCGTACAGCGGAACGGCGTTCACGGGGAGAGCGGGGCACGGATGCACGGCCTGGAGTCGGGGGACCCACGGCGGATGGGGGAGTACACGCTGATCGGCAGGCTCGGCGTCGGGGGGATGGGCCAGGTCTTCCTGGGGCGCGACGAGGCCGGCCGGGTCGCGGCGGTGAAGGTGGTCAGGGCGGAGCTGGCCGACGACCCCGAGTTCCGGGCCAGGTTCCGCCAGGAGGTCGCCGCGCTGCACCGCGTCGGCGGCGAGTGGACGGCGCCGGTCCTCGGCGCCGACACCGGGGCCGCGGCGCCCTGGGTGGCCACCGAGTACGTGCCGGGACCCTCGCTCCAGCAGGTCGTCGAGTCCGGCTACGGCCCGCTCCCCGAGGCCACGCTGCACTCCCTGGCCGGGCGGCTCGCGCGGGCGCTGCGCGCCGTCCACGGCGCGGGCCTGGTGCACCGCGACCTCAAACCGTCCAACATCCTGCTGACCGTCGACGGCCCGCGCATCATCGACTTCGGGATCGCGCGGGCCCTGGACACCGTGGCGGGCAGCCTGCGCACGTCCACCGGCGTCGTGCTCGGCTCGCCCGGCTTCATGTCGCCCGAGCAGGTGCGGGGACAGCGGGTGACACCGGCGACGGACGTCTTCAGCCTCGGCTCGGTCCTGACGTACGCGGCGACCGGGCGGCTGCCGTTCGGCTCCGCCGAAGTGGGCGCGCACGCGCTGATGTTCCGCATCGCCGAGGAGGAGGCGGACCTCACCGGAGTGCCGGACAGCCTGCTCGGACTGGTCACCTCGTGCCTCGCCAAGGACGCGGACGGCCGCCCCACGGCGGGGCAGCTGGCCGCCTGGACCCGTACCGACGCGGCCGTGCCCTGGCTGTCGGCCGAGCTGCTGGCCGACCTCGGACGGCTCGCCGCCCGGATGCTCACGGCACGGACCCCGCCGCAGGGCTCACCGGCCCCGACACGGCCCAAGCGGCGCTGGGTGCCCGTCGTCGCCGGGGCGGTGGCGCTCGCCGCGGTGGCCACCGGCACCGCGCTCGTGCTGCGCAACGGCGGGGAGAAGGAGCGGGGGACGGGCGGCGCGCCCGCCAGGTCCTCGTCGGCCGCGGACCCGACGGCCCCGGGCCGCGGCGCGGCCGTGCCGAGGGAACTCCTCGGCGCTTGGGAGGGCGTGCTCAAGGGCGACCCCGAGATGCCGAAGCGGGTGCTGCGGCTGGAACTCGCCCAGGGCGGCCCTGGCGAGAAGATCGCCTCGTACATCGAGACCGGCGGCAGGCTCCAGTGCACGGGGCGCGCCGCACTGGTCTTTGCCGACGCCGACGGGCTGGTCGTCGGCAAGGGACTGGTGACCGCGGCAATGCCAAAGGGGCGCTGCGCACCGCCCGTCGAGCAGACCCTGAAGGTGCGGTCGCGGGACGTGCTGACGTGGACGTCCGGCGGCCGGAGCGCCGAGCTGCACCGGTCGACCGGCGGCAGGGAGGCCGTGCCCGAGCGGTACGTCGGCGCCTGGGTGCCGGCCAACGAGCGCTACCGGGAGCAGGAGATGATCCGGATCTCCCAGGGGCCGGCCGGCGGCCGCCTGGTGCGGACGTCGAGCACGTTCGACACGGAGGACGGCAAGAAGGAGTACTGCGACAGCTCGTACGTCGTCGGCGCGGTCTCCCCGGTCCTGGCGCTGAGCCCGGCGACGTACGCGGCGGAATCGGGGAAGGACTGCCGCCAGCCCGACGCGGTGTTCCTCACCGTCGCCGACAACGGCCGCATGCTGCTGTTCAGCATGGACGTGGACGCGGAACCCGCGGAGTACGTGAAGAAGTCCTGACGGGGCCCGGCCGGTCAGACGGGACGCAGCAGTTCGACCTCGCGCCTCGGGTCGTACGCGTTGCCCGGGTCCGGCGTCCAGTTGTGCGCGGGCGCCGTCCGCACCACGTAACCCGCGCCCACCGCGCGGTACTTGCGCAGCGGAAGTGAGAGCGCGCGGGTCCTGGTGTTCACGGGCCGCCCGGACCCGCTCAGCTCGTGGTGCACGCGGGCCCGGTAGAAGTCGGTGTCACCCTCGTGCCGCAGCTCGGGCAGCGTGACGAACCAGCGCGGCCAGAAGGGCACGACGCCGAACACCACGTCGACGAGCTTCTTCAGCCCCGCCTCCACCCCGGGAATCCAGGAGATCAGTTCGAGCACCACGCCGCAGGCGATGACGACCAGCGCGAGCGCCGCGCACAGCACCCAGTGGACGGGCGCGTACACCACCGTGAGGAGGAACTGCGCGGTCAGTCGGGCGGAGCCCCGGACCGGTGGCGGATCCCAGGAGGCGTCGCGGTGCATGTGGAATCCCCTTCACGGTCGGGCGGCGGTGCGTGGACGGTGCCGAGGCCGTACGGACGGGCGGCGACGGTCGTGTCCCCGGCGGGCCGGGCGACCCACGCATTGTGCACGTGCGTCACTCGCGTACCGCACCCGCCCCTGGTCGGCCGCCCGCAGGGACGCGGCGGGCGGGCGGGACCGGTCAGCGCTTGAGCGCGGCCATCGCCGCCCGCACGTCCGCCTCGATCAGTTTCAGCAGGGCGCCCGGGTGCTCCGCGCGGACGTCGACCGGACCGTTGCGGAAGGCGTTCATCCGGAGCGTCAGGACCGTGCCCCCGTCACGGACGGCGAATTTGACGCTGTTCATGATGTCGGGGACGGTCATGAAGTACGCCTCGTCGCCCAGCCCCTCCACCGGCTGCTGTTCGTTGGGCTCCATGCCGCTCGGGCCGCCGCTGCGGAGGACCGCCTCGAACTCGGGGCCCGGGTCGGTGCGCAGGTGCTGCTCGACGGTGAACTCGACCGTGTAGTACGTGGCCTTCTCGGGGGCGTCCGTCGTGCGGATCCCGAGGTTGCAGCTCACCCTGTTGTACGCGGGGTCCTGGAAGACCTCCTGGGTGTCGGTGGGACGGTCGCGCCGTCCCAGCTGGGCGGTGAGGCCGGCCAGGGCGATCCGCTCGCAGGTGTCGTCGTCCAGGTGGTAGCCGCGCCGGTCGGGCTCGGGGGTCCGGTCGCCGGTGTACAGGCCGACCGTCCACAGCGCGGAGGCCAGCAGCGCCCCGGTCAGTCCCCAGGCCCACGGGCGCTCGCGCAGCGGCCGGTGGCGGGCGGCGCCGTCGTGGTCCGGAGGCACGGGCTCCGGTGGTGGTGCCCCGTCGCCGCCGACCAGTTCGGGTTCGGATATCACTCGGGCCCTCCTTCGGAGAGCGGCCGCCAAAGGGCGGGACGGGGCCGGGCGGTCAGCGGGCGGTTTCGACGTGCGCCGCCAGATGGGCCAGTGAGGAGGCGATCGCGGCCTCGTGGACCGCCTGGTCGATCCCCGGCGGCACGTCAGTGGCGGTGACGGTCACCTCGGTGCCCGCGCCGGTGGCCACGAGCTGCCAGGTCATCGTCATGGTGCCGGTGCACGCCGGGTCGTCGGTCTCGAACCGCGCCTGCTGCACGACGCGTTCGGGCGGCGCCAGGTCGGTGAACCCGACGTCGACGACATCGGTCGCCGCCGACGTCTTGCCGGGGCTGCCGGTGGGGTCGAGACGGGTGAGGGCCATCCGGAACCCGCCGCCCGGCCGGGGGTCCCAGCGCTCGATCCGCCCGCGCATGCCGTCGGGCGGCAGCCACGCTTGAAGGGCCGCGCGGTCCAGGAGGGCGCCGTAGACGGCCGCCGGTGGTGCCGCGATCACCCGGCCGGCGCAGTCGGTCCTTGCCATGGGCCGATTCTAGGGCCGGGGACCTGGCGGGGAGCGGGGCCGTGCCGGATCGGCGAAGGGCCGCAGGGCCGCTCGTCCCGACCGGTCGCGGGTGAAGCGCCGTTCGGCGTCTGGCCGGGTTCAGGCGCGGGCTCTCAGTCCTCCGTCTCGATCCCCCGGGCCGTGAGCACCTCGGTCGCGCCGGGAAGCATGTACTCCAGCGCGTCCACCCCGGAGAAGACCTTGAGGTTCGGCAGCAGGTCGAGGTCGTCGAGGCCGCGCACGTCGAAGAGGTCGTCCTCGCCGTCCCAGACCGGGGCGCACTCCGCGAAGACCTGGAGCCCGCCGTCGAACATCAGCTCCTCCACCGAGGCGAGCAGCTCCGCCGGTATCTCCAACTGCTCGAAGTGGGCGCGGGCCTCGGCGAGGACGGTGTACTCCAGTCCGTTCTCCCTCACGTGGCGGGCGAGGTCGTCGACCCCGTGCGCGCGCATGTGCTCGGACAGGTCGAAGGCGGGGACGAGCGTCTCGTCCTCGTACATGAGCTTCTCGACGACGAGCAGCTTGAAGTTGAAGTCGCGGAACACGATCGGTGCAGTCACGCGCCCAGGTATATCAAGGGGCACCGACAACGCGGCTCCCGCCGGGCCTCACCGCAGCGGCAGCGGGGGCTCCGGGGCCTCTTCGGGTTCGGGCAGCGGGCGGTGGCCCTGCGACCAGTCGTTGGTCCAGCCGCACAGCGTGCACGCGTACCGGCCCTCGATGCCCGACACCTCCGCGCCGCACTGCGGGCAGTCGGTGCGGGTGATCTCCAGTTCGTCGTCGACGCCGCCCACGCGGTTCCTCCCGTCCCGTCCCGCGAGCCGGATCCCGGGAACAGGGACACGCTCTCACGTCCGGGAGCGTCGGGGTGCCGCGCCCCGGAACCGCGGGGCCGACGGCGCATGGGGCGCCGTGAAACGGGCAGGATGAGGCGGCCATGTCAGGAAGGTCCGTCGCCGATCCGAAAGGGCCCCGTCCCGTGTCCCGTCCCGCGCTCCGCAAGACCCACGCCCTGCTCGTCGCCGCCGCCCTGGTCCCCGTCGGGCTCGGGACCGCGACGCAGTCCGAGGCCGACTCCCCGGCACGGCCCGCGCGCTCCGCACAGCCGGCCGCGGCCGCCTGCACGTACACCCCGGCCGTCCCCGCGGACAACTTCAAGGGCATACCGGTCTTCGACCCGGTGAAGGCCGCCAAGCCGTACACCGCCACTCTGCGGACCCGGCAGGGCACCATCAAGGTGCGGGCGCTGACCGACAAGGCCCCGTGCACCACGTACTCCTTCCGGTTCCTCGCCGAGCGCGACTACTTCGACCGCTCGCACTGCCACCGCCTGACGACGGCCCGGATCCACGTGCTCCAGTGCGGCGACCCGACCGGCACGGGCAGCGGCGGCCCCGGCTACTCCTTCCCCGACGAGAACCTGACGGGCGCCACCTACCCGGCCGGGACGGTGGCCATGGCCAACGCGGGGCCGAACACCAACGGCAGCCAGTTCTTCTTCGTCTGGAAGGACACCAAGCTCTCGCCCGCGTACACCCCGTTCGGCCGGGTCACCGAGGGACTCGATGTGCTGCGGAAGATCGCGGCGGGCGGCCAGGACGACCAGAACGGCCCCGGCGACGGGTTCCCGACCCTGCCGGTGGACATCAAGCGCGTGAAGATCAAGAACAGCAAGTAGCCCCGGCGTGCGGCGCGGCCGGTTCCGGCACGGTGCGAGGCGCCCTGCCGGAACCGGCCGCGGAACGCCACAATGGGGCGAGAGGCCCACAAGCCGCACGAAGGGCGTGCGGCAGCCGAACGGACATCGCGCGGAAGGAGACGTTCATGCACCGGCGGGACGACGACGGCGAGGTGGGCGGCCCTTACTCCAGCCCCGGTGACCCGGGCAACCCGATGCCGGAACCGGATCCCGAACCGGTGGAGGACGACGACTAGATGTCCGCCGCGAACGCGTACGAGCTGAGGTCGCGCTGCGCGGCCGAGATCGACGCGTACGAGAGCGGACACTTCCACGGCAGGCCGTGGCTGCGCGAGGCGTTCCTGGCGGTTCCCCGGGAGGCGTTCGTCCCCGACCGCGTGTGGTGGCCCCACCCGCGCGAGGACGGGCTGTGCCACGTCATCGACCGCGCCACCAGGCCCCGCGCCTGGCTCAAGGCCGTCTACCGGCCCAGGAGTTCCCTGGTCACCCAGGTGGCCGACGGCACGGTGCGCCCCGAGGACGGCCCCACCGACCGGGAGTTCACCTCCTCCATCTCCTGCTCCGCGGTCGTCGTGGAGATGCTGCACCACCTCGCCCCCCTGCCCGGCGAACACATCCTGGAGATCGGCACGGGCACCGGCTACAACACGGCCCTGATGGCCCACCGCGTCGGCGCGCGCAACGTCGTCAGCATCGAGATCGACCCGGCCCTGGCCGTCCGCGCCGCCCGGACCCTGACCGCCCAGGGCGTGCGCGCCACCGTCGTGGTGGGCGACGGCGAGCGCGGGCACCCGCCGGGCGCCCCCTACGACCGGATCATCTCCACGGCCTCCATCCGCCGCGTCCCCGCCTCCTGGCTGGACCAGCTCCGCCCCGGAGGGGTGCTGCTGGCCCCGCTGGACACCCCCTTCGACTGCGACGGGCTCCTGCGCCTCGTCGCCGACGGCCACGGCACCGGCCGCGGGCGCCTGCTGCGCGGCGTCGCGTTCATGCGGGTGCGCGGACAGCGCGACGGCCGTACGTACGGCGAACTGGGCTGGCCGCCGTCCCGTGCCTACCCGCCGGGCAACTGGCCGGCCTGGCAGCAGTACCGCGTCACGGCGGGCCGCTCGGGGCAGCGCATCGTCGTCGAGCCCCGGGGGCCGGTGGCGGCCCGGTAGGCCGTCCGGGCGACCGGGCCCGCTCGCGCGCCGCCGCGCTACGCGTCCGGGAAGTACCGGTCGAAGGCGGACGCGTCGACCGCCATGGGGCCGGTGAACGGCTGGTTCAGCTGGTGGACGAGCAGCACGGTCAGGGTGATCAGCCCGGTCAGGCCCATCACCATGACGACGTGGGTGGCGCTGCGCTGGATGCCGAACATGAACATGAAGGCGACGGTCAGCAGCCCGCCGCCGAGCAGCCCGAACCACAGGATCGGCGACAGGCTCTCGCGCGCGTCGGCCTCCCGCCCCCTGCGGGCGTCGCCCAGGGACCAGAGCTGGGTCAGGACCTCCCGTACGGTGGCCTGCTCGACCGCCTCGGCGTCCGGCGGCACCTGGTTGGCGGTGCGCACGTCGTGCAGGAGCCGCCAGCCCTCCTGCTCGGGCGGCTTCCCTTCGGCCATCGCGGGAAGTTCGGTGCGCACGGTGTGCCGTACGTACCGGGTGACGCTGTCGCGCAGGCGCCGCGAGTCCGCCGGGGGCAGGGTGTCGGCCAACTGGTAGATCTCGTGCGCGGCGCTGGCCTCGTTCTGGATGTGCTCCTCCGCGCCGGCGCGGGCGTCCCAGACCGACACCAGGGACAGCCCCAGCAGCAGCGCGTACAGCACGCCGACCATCATCGCGATGTACTCCGCGACGTCCTCGCGCGGCTCCTGCTCGGAGCCGGGCCAGTAGCGGTGGCGCAGCAGCACGCCCGCCGCGGCCAGCAGGGCGACGCCCAGGACCACTGCGATCGTCTCGGTCATCCAAGCCCTCTCAGCCGAGCCCCCTGCGCGTACGTCTCCCCTCCCGCGGGCCGCCGGATCACCTCAGACGGGAGCCGAGCAGGACGGCCGCGAGGACCGCCGGAAGCACCACGAGGAACAGGATGGCCACCAGACCGGTCCTGGTGGGCCCCTGTCCCGGACGATAGAACCGCTCCAGGAACGGCACATCTCGGGCGGCGCGGTGGGGCCGCGTCCGTGCGGCCGCTGAGCCCTCGTCCTCGGCCAGGGGAGCCGGGGGCACGGGGGCGGGCGGCGCTACGCCGGGCGGGGGCGCGGCGCCGGGCGGGGCGAACGGGGTGAACGGGACGACCGGGCCGAGCGGGCCGTACGGGTCGAGCGGGCCGACCGGGGGCTTCAGCAGGGCGGCCGGGGGAAGCGGGGCCGGAGGGGCGAACGGGAAGAACGGGGCCAACGGGGCCTTCGGCCGCTGGGCGTCGGGGCCCGCCGGCGGGAGCGAGGGCGCGTCGGCGTCGGCCGGGGGGAGGGACGACTCGTCGGCGGTCGGGTCCTGTCCCTGGTCCTGTTCCCGCTCCCGGCCGGGGCTCTGCTCCTGGCCCTGCTCCTGTTCCTGGTTCTGCCCCTGGTCCTGGTCCCTGGGCGGGTCGGCGGGCCCGTCCGCTTCGACGGGGGCGTCGCGCAGGACGAAGCGCACGGAGGAGCGCGCCGTGAGGTGCGGGGGCGGGAGCAGGTCGCCCCGGCGCCCCAGCGTCCGGGTGCGGTCGCTCGCGCCCGCCCGACCCTCGCTCAGGTAACCGCCCGGCTCCCCGCGCACGGTGGAGCGGCACGACGCCGAGTCGCCGGGGGCGAGCCGGGCGACCACGGGCCGGCCGCCCCCGCAGTCGACCGCCCGCGCCCCGGGCAGCGCGTCGCCGACGCGGACGTCGTACAAGGTGCGGTTGCCCTCGTTGGCGACGGCGTAGCGGATCACGGCCCTGCGTCCCGCGGCCTCGACCGACTGGTCGAGCGTCAGGACGCCGCCGACACCGCGGTACCCCGCGCGGGCACGGGCCCGGGACTTCAGGTGCAGGGACGGGATGCTGCCGACCGCGGTCACCTCGCCCGTCCACACCCCGGCGCGGGCCCGCGTCTCGGCCTCGCACGTGGTCGAGCTGATGCCGCGCAGCATCGCCACGCGGGAGCGGCCCCCGCAGCTGATCGAGGTGCCCGGGGGAAGGGCCGGGTCGGTCACCCGTACGTCGTGGAGGTCGGCGCCCGTGTGGTTGATCAGGCGGTACACCGTGCGGACGGGGTCGCCGACCCGGATGCCGGGCCGCAACGCCTCCGTACCGGGCCTGGAGTTGACGCTGACCCGCAGTTCGAGACCGCCGCTCCCGGCCCCGTCCGCGAGCGCGTGCCCGCCTCCGGGTACGGCTGCGGCGCACATCAGAACCAGCAGCGCGGACACCTGGCGAGGCCACACGCGCTTCTTCACCCTGCGGACACGGACACCCATGCCGTCATGCTCGGCGACGACCGGGCCCCGGCCCGACAGCACGCGCACGACTTTTCGATCATGGTCGGACAATCATTCCAATGGCTGTCGACCGGCCCGGTTCGACCGGAAGACAACGGGGCCCGCACCCCCTTTCCGGGGTGCGGGCCCTCCACTTCCGACGCCGGTTCAGCGCTTGATGTCGCTCAGCACTCCGCTGACGTTCAGGACCTCGTGGCACCCCGACGCCTGCTGGCCGCTCGCCGGAGTACCGGGCTTGGCGCACGTCACGGACACCGTCACGGTCTCGTTCTCCGGAACCCGGATCGGGGTGACCCAGTGGTAGTCCTGGTTGCGGAAGGTCTCCAGCGCGATGGTGGTGACCTTCGTCGCCCCGAACGAGATCGTCAGAACGCCCTCGTCGCCCTGGAAGTTGGCGACCACCGCGTCCGTGATGCCGAAGACCTTGCCGGCCGGGACGCTGTACGTGCCCGCCTTCTCCGTACCGCCGCCCGTCTCGACGTCGATCGTCGCCGAGCTCTGCCGTCCGCTGCCCGGCACCGCGTCCGCCACTCCGCCGCCCCCGGTCGATCCCGCACCGGTGCTCGCCCCGCCGGAACCGGCGTCCGTGCCCGTACCCGAGCCGTCCGCGCCCGCCGAGGGCGACTGGCCGGTGTTCTGGCCGCCGGGGTTCTTGCCCGTGCCCGAACCGCCGCCCTGCTGACCCTGGCTGTCCGCGGTCGGGTTGTTCTTGACGGCCTTGTCCGCGGCCTCCTGGGCGGTGCTGCGCACGGCCGGACGGACCAGCATGAACCAGGCGAGGATCAGTGCCAGCAGCGCGGCCAGCACGGCCAGCAGCCACCGGGGGAGCAGCGGCATCTGCACGAACTCGCCCTGGAGCGGATCCACCGGGCCCACCGCCGAGGGGTCGGGCACCGGGGTCGGCTTCGGCGGGTCGAGGGTGGAGGCCACCGACGCGGTCGGCGCCGCGGGGGCGGCCGCCGCGGCGCCCGCCGTGGCGGCGACGGCGACGGGGGCGGCGAGCGCCTTGGCCACGGTCTCCGTCGCCTGGACCTCGAAGGGCCAGGTCGTCGGCTGGCCGAACCAGATCAGCCGACGGACCTTCACCTGGAGGCGGGCGTCGGCCCGCGCACCGGGCTCCACGCGCTGCCGCTCCGGCGTGATGCCGAACTGGAGGTCCTCGCCCTCCTGCTTGCCCGCGAGGGCGACGTCGACCGGGATGTTGCCCGTGTTCCGCACGGTGGTCCGGTAGCGGGCGCCGCGCCATCCGCGCCTGCGCTGCGGCACCAGCTCCACGCGCAGCTGCTGGAACGGCTCGACGTACACCGTGGTCTCAGGCACCGCCACCGACTCGGGGTGCTCCTTGGGCAGCACCCGGACGCCGAGGGGAACCTCCCCCGCGCGCACCTCGGGGGAGCGGGGCGGCGCCAGGTGCACCGTCACCGTCTGGGAGGTGCCCGGGTACAGCGATATCTTCGCGGGCTCGATCGTGGTCCACGGCGCGCAGTCGCCGACCACTTCCAGGGTGTATCCCTCGACGATGTCGCTGGTGTTGTGCACCGTGAGGCTCGTGGCAGCCCGGCCGCCCGGGGCGACGGTCACGGTGGAGGTGTCGAGTTTGGCAGATGTGGTCACCGTACGAACGTAGGGCGAACGGAGGTTCGTGCGAAGGGAGTGGTGGGCAACGAACGGGCACGCGCGTTGCCCTCTTGTGCCCTCGTGGACACCGGACGGCCATCCGTGATGTTCGCGCGGGACGGGCGTACGCCTTGCTTCCGCCGTACGGAACAGGTGGGTTCGGGCGGTGCGGTGCGGGGCCGCAACTGACCGGTTGGTCCAAAGGGCAGCGAGGATTGCCCTCAAGTCTGCTGGTCCGGACATGTTGTTCTTTCTGAAGAGCTGTCAATCTGGTGTTCGTATGGCGTTTCCTGGACTGATGGGGTGGATGTGATGGGCACCGCTGGCCCGGCGGGCAAGTCCCGCCTCGGCAGACTGGTACTGGCCCTGGCGATGCTGGTTCCGCTGCTCGCGGTGGGCGCCGCCACTTGGTCCAGGTCGTCGGAGGCGAGGGCGGCGGACGGCCCGGCCGCGGAAGCCGGACGCATCGCGTACGCGGGTACGGGGCACCGCAGCCTCGGCCGCGTCAAGGACACCAGGACGAGCGAACCGCTGTTCGGCCCGGGACCCGCGCACTTCGACCGGCAGCCCGCCGCACGCGGCGACGTCACCGTCTTCACCAGCCTGCGCGACGAGGCACGGCCCCAGGTCTACCTGCGCAACAGCGACGGAGAGGTGCGCAGGCTCACCACGGGCCGCGACGCCGCACACCCCAGGCTCACCCCGGACGGCACGTCCGTGGTCTTCGACTCCGCCGACTCCGGCGCCAAGCAGCGCGACCTGTGGATCGTCGGCACCGACGGCAGCGGCGCGCGCAAGCTCACCGACACCCCGGCCGACGAGACGTCGCCCAGCGTCTCCCCGGACGGCGCGCGCATCGCGTACTCCAGCGACGTGGACGCCGCGCGCGGCCGCCAGATCTTCATGCGCGCCCTGGACGGCGGCCCCGAGACCCGGATCAGCACGGGCCCCGAAGGCGACGCGACGGAGCCCGTCTGGAACCCCTCAACCAGGGCCAACCGCGCCGAACTCGTCGCCTACACGCTGCGCGCCCCCGGTGCGAAGAAGACGCAGCTGCGGCTCGCCGACTGCCAGGGCACGGACCGGCCGCTGCTGGGCGGCGCGGCGGAGAACTGGAACGCCAGGACCGCCGACTGGCTGCCCGACGGCAGCGACGTCGTCTTCATCAGCCCCGAGCGCACCTGTGACTGCACCACCGAGTTCGACCACGTCTTCCGCGCCACGAAGCTCAGCGAGGTCGTCCCCGTCCTCGTGCTCGACGAGGACCGCTCGGTCTCCTCGGCGACCTGGCTCGGCCCGCAGGAGGGCGGTGGCGTCGTGGTCGACAGGACCTCGCAGCCCACGACCCGTACCGCGACCCTCCAGGACGTGCGCCCGGACGGATCCGACCCGCGCGACCTCGGGCTCGACATCCTCAAGGAGGACCCGGCGGCCGACACCAACACCGACCCGGCCGTCGACCCGCTGTTCAACCCCGCCCCGGGGAACGACCCGTGGACCGAGCGGCAGAACTACACGCCCGACGGCCGCCGCATCGTGGTGACCCGCTTCGAGGGGCCGGCCGACGCGCGCGTCATGCGGATCTGGCTGGCCGACGCGGACGGCTCCAACTACGCGGCGCTGCCGCTCGCCGGACGCGGCGCCAGGGACTGGGACACCGACCCGACCTTCTCGCCCGACGGCAAGCGCCTGGCCTTCACCCGGGTGTCGCCCGGTGGCGCGGGCGGGGCCGCGGGCCCGAGCCAGATCCTGATCGCCGACGTCGCCACCGGGGCGATCACCGGGCGCGTCGTACCGCCCGCGGACGGGCTCACGGGCCAGGACGCCCAGCCGACCTGGTCCCCCGACGGCAAGACCCTCGCCTTCACCCGCAACCGGCTGATCGGCGGTAACGGAGGCAACAAGCACGTCTGGACCGTGCCGGTCGGTGACCTCGGCGACCAGCGCGACCTGAGCGCCACCGCCTGCCCCGACCGGTGCGCGGTCATCGACGACAGCCCGGCGTTCTCGCCCGACGGCGGGAACATCGTCTTCAACCGCAAGGACGGCGCGGGCCGCGTCAACGAGCGCAACGGCCTCGTGCTCGCCCCCGTCGACGGCGGTCGCTGCGAGGTCCTGCTCCCCGCCGGGCTGCGCGACGACCCCGACGCCTGCGAGCGGCCGCTGCCCGACACCGCGGAGACCGGCCCGCACCAGCCGCGCGACGTGGCCTGGACCGCCGACGGCAACACGCTCGTGTTCAGCGCGCGGCGCGGCGCGGCCCCGAACGCCCGCGAGGGACTGAAGACCCTCGACCTGACGACCGACAAGATGACCTGGCTCACCAACCGGCTGCCCGGACGCCAGAAGGAGCCGACCGTCCAGCAGTCCGTCGACCTGACGGTCAAGGCCTCGCCGACCGCGCCGCCCGTACGCGTCGAGTCGTCCACCACCATCGAGGTCACGGTCACCAACAACGGCCCCGCCGCCTCGCCGGGCACCGAGATCGTCGCCGACGTGCCGCCGGGCCTGAACCTCGACCGGCTGACCACCACGGAGGGACAGTGCGCCGACGGGTCCCCGAAGTGCGCCATCGGCGTGCTCAAGCCCGGTGAGTCGGTGAAGGTCACGGCGCACCTGACCGGTGTGACCACCGGTCAGGTGCGGATCGGCTGGACCGTCTCCGGCTCCGTCACGGACGCGGCGCCGGGCGACAACTCCGCCGACACCTCCGTCGAGGTCATCGAGAAGGAGCGGCCGCCGACGAGGCCCCCGATGCCGACCCCGACGCCCACGCGGCCCACGGTCCCGCCGTCCCCGAGGCCGCCGTCCCCCGAGCCCCCGGCCACCAAGCCGGTACCGCCGCCGCTCCCGAAGCCGCCCCCGGCCCCCCTCGCCGGGCCCGCGCTGACCGCGACGGCGCAGCCGAGCCCCGGCTTCGTCGGCGGCAAGGTCGTCGTCACCTACACGGTGCGCAACGGAAAGAGCGCGCTGGCCACCGGGCTGCGGCTGCGGCTCGGACTGCCGCAGGGCATTCCCGCCGAGCAGCTGCCCGCGGGCTGCGCGGGCGGCGAGTGCGCCCTGCCCGACCTCGCGCCGGGCGGCAGTGCGGTGACCCGCGTCGTGCTCGCGCCGACGAAGGCCGTGAACACCCGGATCGACGCCGAGCTGACGACGACCGGCACGGACGCCGACCTCCGCGACAACACCGCCCGGGTGCCGCTGCGGATCCTCCAGCCCCGCATCCTCGCGGTGCCCGCCATCGGCAAGCCCGGCTTCGTGACCCTGGTGCGCGGCTGGGACTTCCCGCCGGGCGTGCCGGTCACGCTCACCTGGAAGCCCGGCATCACGGCTGCGGCGGCACCGACCCGCCCCGGCGCCGACTTCACGTTCACCGCGCAGCTGCTGATCCTCCGCAAGGACCAGACGGGGCCGCGCACCATCACGGCCAAGGGCGCCGGGTTCTCCCCGGTCACCACGCCCTTCCTGGTGGTCAACGGCAGCGTGCAGCCGCCGTACGAGGTGGACCGCCGATGACCGGACGCCAGTCCCGTGCCGCAACCCGGGCGACGCGCCCGAACCGTACCGACCGTGGAAGGAACTGACCACGTGCGCCCGTGCCCGAGCTGCAACGCGGCCAACGAGGAGAACGAGGACTTCTGCGGGACGTGCGGGGCGTATCTGCGCTGGGCCGAGCAGTCGGAGACGACCGCCAACGACGCGCGGACCGGTGAGCGCGGCGCGGCGTCGACCGCGGGAGCGGGTACGGCGGTGGCCCCCGCGGCAGCGCCCGCCCCCGCTCCCGCGCCCGCAGGAAGCACCGTGCCTCCGGCGCCCGCCGTGACACCCGCGCCCGCCGTGCCCCCGGCACCAGTGCCCCCGGCACCCGTCGCGCCGACGGGCGAGGTGCCGGCTGCGACGGGGACGGGTCAGGTGCCGACGGGGACGGCCGGGGCGACCGGCACACCCGAAGCGCCCGCGCCGCCCGTACCGGCCACCCCACCAGTTCCGGCCGCGCCGCCCGCGCCTCCCGCCCGGTCCACCCCGCCCGCACCGGTCGCGCCGCCCGCGCCGCCGGTGCAGGCCCCGCCGCCCGTACAGCCCCCGCCCTCCGCGCCGCCCGTGCGGCCCGCGCCGTCCGCGCCGTCCATCCAGCCCGTGCGGCCGGTACGGCCCGCGCAGGGCGATCCGCCCCGCCCCACGTCCTCCTCGGCCCCGCAGATGCAGGACGACTTCACGCCGGTGCTCCCCGCGAAGCCGGTCGCGCAGCGCCCTGTCGTACGGTCCGCGGAAGTCACCGAGGCGACGGACGGGCGGCCCTGCCCGGCCTGCGGCACGCCCAACAAGCCGGAGCGGCGCTTCTGCCTGCGCTGCGCCGCGCCGCTGACGGAGACCAGGACCGCCCCGGTGCCGACGGGCTGGCGCACGCGCTGGCCCTTCGGGCGCAAGGGCGGCGTGCGCGCGGGTTCCGGCGACGGGTTCAGACGTACGGTGATCGTGCTCGTCGCGCTCGCCGTGCTGGCCGCGGTCGTGCTGCTCATACCGGCGGGCCGCGCGCTCTTCGAGGACACCCAGGACAAGCTCAAGAAGCCGGTGGAGATCAGCCCGAGCGCGGTCACCGCGAGTGCGGAGGTGCCGGGCCACCCGGCGGGCCTGGCGATGGACGGGCTGTCCAACCGGTACTGGGGTGCTCCCCGGCTCGGCGAGTCGGTCACGTTCACCTTCGACAGGCCCTTCCGGCTGGTGGCCGCCGTGGTCTTCACGGGCCCGTCGGCGAAGGCCCAGGAGTTCCGGAACCAGGCGCGCGCCACCCAGCTGGAGCTCGTGACGACCTCGAAGGACGGCGAGGTCCGCCGCAAGAAGCTGACCCTCAACGACAAGCCGGGCCAGCAGACCGTGCAGTTGGGCGTCAGCGACGTGGTCAAGGCCCAACTGGTGGTCCGGGCCGCGGTGGGACTGGAGTCCGGCAAGCACATCGCGCTCGGAGAGGTGGAGTTCTTCAAGCGGTCCTGACCGTACGGCGCCGCCGGAAGGGCCCGCATCGGTCGGATGACCGATGTGGCGGCGGCGGGGCAGCGGCGATGGTTCTCGGGAGATCGTTCCCGGGTGGCCTTCGTGCGCCCGGCTTCCGAAAGGACCCTTCTGTGGACACGTACGCGGACCTGGTGTTTCTCGACGGGAAGGTGGTCACGGTCGACGCGGAGTTCTCCGTCGCGTCGGCCCTGGCGGTGACCGGCGGGGTCATCAGTGCCGTCGGCGGGCGCGAGGACGTCGCGCCGCTCGTCGGGCCCGGCACCAGGGTCGTCGACCTGCGCGGGGCGACGCTGCTGCCCGGCATCAACGACTCCCACCTGCACGGCTGCGCCTTCGGCATGTCGACGCCCCCGCTCTCGCTCGACCTGAGCCACCCCGCCGTGTCCTCCCTCGCGGACGTCGCCGACGCGGTCCGCGAGGCCGTCGGGCGAGTCCCGGACGGGCAGTGGATCACGGGGCACGGCTGGGACACCGGCTACCTCGACGAGTGCGTCGCCGACCCGGCGAGGCAGCCCGCGCGGCAGGACATCGACGCCGTGAGCCCGGACCACCCCGTCGCCCTCTACTCCTTCTCCGGGCACGCCACCTGGGTCAACTCCAAGGCGCTCGAACTCATCGGGATCGACCGGGACACCGTCGCGCCGCCCGGCGGAGCCATCGTCGCCGACCGGGCGGGGGAGCCGACCGGCATGCTCCACGAAGGGGCCCAGGCGCTCATCCAGGAGGTGCTGCCGCCGCTCACGCGCCAGGAGCGCACCGACGCGATCAGGTCGACGCTCGCCACGCTCGCCCGGCTCGGCATCACCAGCTACACCGAGCCCGGACTCGGCCCCGGCGGCGACGGCATCATGCGCGGCGCGCTCGGCGCCCGGACCCTGGAGGTCTACCGCGACCTGCTGGCCGACGGCGAGCTGACCGCCCGCGTCGGCGTGCTGCTCCTGCCCACCGGAATGACCGGCACCGCCGAGGAGTTCGCCCGCACCCTCACCGCCCTCGACGAGTCCGGCGAGAGCCACTCCGCGGACCCGCGCCGCCTCGCGATCCACGGCGTCAAGATCTTCGCCGACGGCATCGTCCCCAACAAGACGGCCTGGATGCACGAGCCGTACGTCGGCGGCGGCTGCGGCTCCCTGTGCGTCGGCGGCGAGACCGACGAGGACCGGGTCGGGGAGATCGACGCGATCGTCCGGCACGCCCACGCGGCCGGACACCAGATGGGCATCCACGCCACCGGCGAACGGGCCTGCGACACCGTCGCGGACGCCTTCGCCGCCGCGGCGGCCGAGCACCCGCTGCCCGACGCCCGGCACTACGTCATCCACGGCGACTTCCTCACCGCGCACAGCATGAAGGTGCTCGCCGAGCACGGCTTCGGCGTCAACATGAACCCCACCATCAAGTGGACCGTCGCCGACATGGAGGAGGACTTCGTCGGCGCCGAGCGGGCCGCGTACGCCTGGCCCTACCGCGACGCCCTCGACGCGGGCGTACGGGTCGCGAGCGGGTCCGACGCCCCCGTCACGCACCCCGACTGGCGCCAGGGCGTCGCCACGATGGTGCTGCGCGAGTCGAAGGCCACGGGCCGGGTCAGCGGGCCCGAGCAGCGCATCGGCCTGGCCGACGCGATCCGCACGTACACCATCGACGCCGCCTGGCAGGACTTCGCCGAGGACTGGAAGGGCTCCCTGGAGCCGGGGAAGGCCGCCGACCTCTGCGTGCTCGACGGGGACCTGCTCGGCGCCGACCCGCACGACATCCCGGGGATGCCGGTCGTCCTCACGGTCATGGACGGACGGATCGTGCACGACACCCTTCGCGATTGACGCCATCCGGCCGAGATTGACGTCATCCGGACAAATGATCATCCTGATGGGATGAGAGCGGAGCGCAGCACGGCGGACGTCCTGGACGCGGCCGTCCACGTCCGGGAGGCCGCCAGGCGCGCGACGGCGGGCGCGACCGGCGTCGACGCGGTCCTGGCCGCGCTGTCCGAGGTGGTGGAGTACGACCACGCCTCGCTGACCAGGTGGGATCCGCTGCGCCGCCGCCACACCACCCTGGCCGGGAGCTACCCGGACGACGCCACGGCGTACATCGAGGCCCGTCTCCACCACGACCCGGTGTTCCCCGTGCTCCGCAGCCCGGCCAGGGGCGGCCTGTGGCTCAAGGACGTCCCCGGGCGGCTCCTGGCGGCGTCCCCCGGCTTCCGGGACGTGCTGTCCCCGCTGGGCATCGAGGACGGCGTGGCCCAGTGCCTGTTCGCCGCCGACGGGCGGTACGTCGGCATGCTGAACGTCAGCACCCGCGCGCCGCGCCGCGCGTCCGATCCGGCGCGCGCCGCGGTCACGCTGCTCACCGAGGCCCTCGCCGCGGCCGTCGACTCCCACGCGGGCCCGCCGCCCACCGCCTCCGCCGCGCCCGCCGCCCCCGCCGCCTCCGGTGAGCGGCGCCCCGGCGGGCTCTCGCCGCGAGAGCTCCAGGTGCTGGCGGAACTGACCGCGGGCCGCACCAACCGCGAGATCGCCGCGCGGCTGTACGTCACACCGCGCACCGTGGGCACCCACATCGAGCACATCCTCGCCAAGCTCGACCTCCCCAACCGCGCGGCGGCCGCCGCCAGGGCCACGGCCTGGGGCATCGAACCCGCCCGCTGACAGGGGCCGCGCCACGGCCGCCCGCGATGTGACCCGGGTCACCGCGTAACCCGCGATGAGTTCTCGCCGCTCCGAGCGTCAACACTTCGAAAGCAACGGCCGCTTCGGCCGTGGAGACGCGAGAGAAGGACCTGCCATGAGCGAGCACGCCACCACCGGTTTCCCCTACACCGTTTCCCGCGTCATGAACGCGCCTCTCGGGCGCGCCTGGGAGGCCTACACGACGGCCGCCGAGTGGCCGGCCTGGTTCGGCGCGGCCGAGGGCAGCGTCGAGATCGACGTGCGGGCGGGCGGCGCCTGGAAGGCGACGCTGCTCGGTCCTGACGGCGGGGCGTACCCGCTCACGGGGCTCTTCCTGGAGGTCGAGGAGGGGCGCAGGATCGTCCTCACGATGGACGTGCCCGACGCTCCCGCCGAGGTCATGGCGATCACGTTCGAGGAGCACGAGGGCGGTGCGCGGGTCACCATCGACCAGACCAACGCGACCGAGGAGGCGCGGGAGCAGGCCCGCGAGGGCAGCACGATGATCCTCGCGGGCCTGGCCGCCCACATAGAGCCGTGATCGGGCCCCGGCGGGCCGCCGCCCCCCTGCCCGGTTATCCGGGGGCGCCGGCTCCCGCCGCGGCCGTGACGGTCACCTTCAGGTGCTTCATGATCGGCTGGTCGCTCTGGGCGCTGTGGTCGCCCAGCGCGCACAGCACGTTCATCTCGGGCATGTACCCGGCGGCGCAGCCGCGCGGGATGTCGTAGGGGACGGCGAGGTAGCCGTACAGACCGCGGTGGCTGCCGTCCTTCGCCGTGCTGGTGATGTCCACCGGGTCGAACTCGCCGACGCCCCGCTCGCGCATGTCGTCCTTGTTCATGAAGACGAGCGTGCGCAGGTTCTTGATGCCGCGGTAGCGGTCGTCGTCGGAGTAGATCGTGGTGTTCCACTGGTCGTGCGAGCGCATCGTGCCCAGCGCCAGGGTGCCCGGCTCGGGGACGACGTCGGGCAGCGGGACCGCGGAGAACTCCGCGCGGCCCGACGGGGTGAGGAAGACCAGTTCGCGCGCGGGCTGCTTGATGCGAAAGCCCAACGGCAGCCGCACCCGGCGGTTGCAGTCCTCGAAGCCGTCGAGCACCCGCGCCATGGTGTCGCGGACGCGGTCGTAGTCCTCGACGTACCACTCCCACGGGGTGGCGCTGGCGGGCAGCGACGCGCGGGCCATCCCCGCGATGATCGCGGGCTCGGACAGCAGGTGCTTCGACGCCGGCCGCTTCATGCCCACCGACAGGTGGACCATGCTCATCGAGTCCTCGACCGACGTGCTCTGCACGCCGCCTCGCTGCTCGTCCTTCTCGGTGCGGCCCAGACAGGGCAGGATCAGCGCCTTGCGCCCGTGGACGAGGTGGCTGCGGTTGAGCTTGGTGCTCACCTGGACGGTCAGCTCGCAGTTGCGCAACGCCTCGTGGGTGTACGGGGTGTCGGGCGCGGCCAGGGCGAAGTTGCCGCCCATGCCGACGAACACCTTCACGTCCCCCCGGTGCATGGCCCGGATGGTGCCGACCGTGTCGAGCCCGTGCTCGCGCGGCGGATCGATGCCGCAGGCCGCGGCGAGCCGGTCCAGGAACTCCGGGGCGGGCCTGTGGTCGATGCCGCAGGTGCGGTTGCCCTGGACGTTGCTGTGCCCCCGCACGGGAGAGGGGCCCGCGCCCTCGCGCCCCAGGTTGCCGCGCAGCAGCAGGACGTTGACGATCTCCCGGATGGTGTCGACGCCGTGCTCGTGCTGAGTGACGCCCAGGCACCAGCTGATGATGCTGCGGTCGGCCTCGTGATAGACGCGCGCCGCCGCGAGGACGTCCTCGCGGCTCAGCCCGGACTGCCGCTCGATCTCCTCCCAGGACGTGGCCTCGCAGATCGCCCGGTACTCCTCGAACCCCGTCGTGTACCGGTCGACGAACTCGCGGTCCAGCGCCTTGGGTTCCGTACGGGCCCGGTCCAGCAGGGCCTTGGCGACGCCGCGCAGGAAGGCCATGTCGCCGCCGATGCGCACCTGGAGGTTGAGGGTGCTGGTCCTGGTCGACTTGAACAGGGCCATGTCGGTGATGTCGTGCGGGATGATCGTCCGGGTCGCGGCCGCCTCGACGAGCGGGTTCACGTGCACGACCTGTGCCCCGCGCTCGTACGCCCCGGCCAGGGCGGTGAGCATGCGGGGCGCGTTCGACGCGGCGTTGACCCCCATGACGAACAGCGCGTCGGTGCTCTCCCAGTCCTTCAGGTCGCAGGTGCCCTTGCCGGTGCCGAGCGACGCCTTCAGCGCCCGCCCGCTGGCCTCGTGGCACATGTTGGAGCAGTCGGGCAGGTTGTTCGTGCCCAGCTCGCGCGCCCACAACTGGTACAGGAACGTCGCCTCGTTGCCGAGTCGGCCCGAGGTGTAGAACGACGCCCCGTTCGGACTGTCCAGCGCCCGCAGCTCCGCGCCGACCAGTTCGAACGCGTCCTTCCAGCCGATGGGGACGTAGTGGTCCGTTCCGGGGTCGTAGACCATCGGTTCGGTGAGCCGTCCCTGGTCCTCCAGCGCGAAGTCGCTCCACCCGGACAGCTCGCCCACCGAGTGCGCCGCGAAGAACTCGCGCCCGACCCGCTTGCCGGTCATCTCCCACGTGACGTGCTTGATGCCGTTCTCGCAGATGTCGAGGCGCAGGCCCTTGCGGTCGTCGGGCCAGGCACAGCCGGGGCAGTCGAAGCCGCCGTTCTCGTGGTTCATCTTCGCGATGGCCCGCGCCCCGTCGACCAGCTCGCGCTCGCGGAGCAGGAACCTGGTCACGCTCTTGGCGGCGCCCCAGCCCGCCGCGGGGTGGTGGTAGGGCCGGAACTCCGGCTCGGCCGCCGGGGCGGGCCCCACGCGGGGGCGCGCCGGCTCCTGCTCGTCACTGCTGGTGCTCACGGCTCTCGCCCCTTCCAGCCGGTCCAGCCGCGCCTGCCGGGCACGGGAACGCCTCCGCCAACCGGACAGCCGACGCATCCGCCCTCCACGCTCACCCGGCACCCGGCACCCGCTTCCGTCTTTCGCATTCTGGGGGAGCGCGGGCGGCCCCGCACGCCGGGACGGGTGGCGCGCCCGCCGGGTCCGGAGGGCGTCGGGGGCGCCGGACACGGGCGTCAGCGGGTGCCGAGCAGGTGCTCCAGGGCCAGTTGGTCCAGCCGCTCGAAGGCCATCGAGCGCTCCGCCGCCGCGTTCACGTCGAAGGTCTCGTACGCGGTCGGGTCGGCCAGCAGCTCCGCGAGGCCGTTCGCGGCCGTGGGCAGCGCCAGTTCGTCCAGCCGGGAGGCGGCGAGCGCGGCGACGACCTCCGGGTCGGCGCGGAAGGCGGCCGTGCGCTCCTTGAGGATCAGGTAGTTGCGCATGCAGTTCTTCGCGGACTCCCAGACCCCGTCGGGGCCGTCGGTGCGCACCGGCTTGAAGTCGAAGTGGCGCGGGCCCGCGTACCCGGCCGACTCCAGCAGGTCGACGAGCCAGAACGCCTGGCGCAGGTCGCCCGCGCCGAACCGGAGGTCCTGGTCGTACTTGACGCCGCACTGGCCGTTGAGGTCGATGTGGAAGAGCTTGCCCGCCCACAGGGCCTGCGCGATGCCGTGCGGGAAGTTGAGCCCGGCCATCTGCTCGTGGCCCGTCTCCGGGTTCACGCCGACGAGTTCGGGGCGCTCCAGGCGCTCGATGAAGGCCAGGGCGTGCCCGATCGTGGGCAGCAGGATGTCGCCGCGCGGCTCGTTCGGCTTGGGCTCGATCGCGAGGCGCAGCTCGTAGCCCTGCTCGGTGACGTACTGGCCGAGCAGGTCGAACGCCTCCTTCAGCCGGTCCAGGGCCACCCGGACGTCCTTCGCGGCGCCGGACTCGGCGCCCTCGCGCCCGCCCCAGGCGACGTACACCCGCGCGCCGAGCTCGACGGCCAGGTCGATGGTGCGGATCGTCTTGCGCAGTGCGTAGCGGCGCACGTCCCGGTCGTTGGCGGTGAAGGCGCCGTCCTTGAAGACCGGGTGGGCGAAGAGGTTGGTGGTGGCCATGGGGACCTGGAGGCCGGTGCGGTCCAGGGCGTCCCTGAACCGCTTCACGGCGGCCTCGCGCCGCGCCTCGGGCGCGCCGAAGGGGATCAGGTCGTCGTCGTGGAAGGTGACGCCGTACGCCCCGAGGCCGGCGAGCCGTTCGACGGTCTCCACGGGGTCGAGCGCGGGGCGGGTCGCCTCGCCGAACGGGTCGCGGCCCTGCCAGCCGACGGTCCACAGGCCGAAGGTGAAGCGGTCCTGGGGGGTGGGGGCGAAGCGTTCCGACATCTCTGGCCGCCTTGTACGTCTGCGGGCCCGGAGGGCACCGGTAATTGTTTTCTAAGATTACTAATCAACCACATGCCGGGACGCGGCAGAACCCCTGGTGCGAGAGCCGTGCTTCTCGTAATTTGTTGTCCCACTGATCAAATGAGCGGACGGAAGAGGTCGGATCATGGCGCCGAGCGTCGTCGTCGGTGTGGACAGCTCGACCCAGTCGACCAAGGCCGCGTGCGTGGACGCCGCCACCGGCCGCCTCCTCGCCGTCGGACGCGCCCCCCACACCGTCACCGGAGAGGGCGGCGCGCGCGAGAGCGACCCGGAGGCGTGGTGGCGGGCGCTGCGCACCGCCGTCGCCGCGGGGCTCGCCGAGGCCGCCGTGCCCGCGTCCCGTGTCGTCGGCATCGCCGTCGCGGGCCAGCAGCACGGCCTCGTCGCCCTGGACGGCTCCGGGCGCCCGCTGCGCCCCGCACTGCTCTGGAACGACACCAGGTCCGCCCCGCAGGCCGCCGCGCTCACGGACGCGCTCGGCGGCCCGGACGCCTGGACGCGGCGCGTCGGCTCCGCGCCGGTCGCCGCGGTGACCGCCGCGAAGTGGCAGTGGCTGCGGGAGAACGAACCGGCCGTCGCCGGGGCGACGGCCGCCGTGCGCCTCCCGCACGACTTCCTCACCGAGCGGCTCGCGGGCGTCGCGGCCACCGACCCCGGCGACGCCTCGGGCACCTGCTGGTACGCGCACGGAGCCGGCGCCTACGACCGGGACGTCCTCGACCTGATCGGCCTGGACCACGCGCTGCTGCCCGACGTCGCCCCCACCGGCGCCACCCGCGTGGGCCCGCTGACCCCGCGCGCCGCCGAAGCGCTCGGGCTGCCCGCGGGCATCGCGGTGGCCGCGGGCACCGGGGACAACATGGCCGCCGCGGTCGGCCTGGGCCTCGGCACGGCGGGGCTGCTCGACCACCCCGTCCTCAGCCTCGGCACCTCGGGAACCGTCTTCGCCGCCACCCGCTCCCGGCCCGGCACCCCCGCCCTCTCCGGATTCGCCGCCACGGACGGCGCCTACCTGCCGCTCGCCTGCACCCTCAACTGCACGCTCGCCGTGGACAAGGTCGCCTCCCTGCTGGGCCTGGACCGCGACGACGCCGAACCGGGCGGCGAAGCCGTCCTGCTGCCCTACCTCGACGGCGAGCGCACCCCCGACCTCCCCGGCGCGGCGGGCCTGCTCACCGGCCTGCGCCACACCACCACCCCGCGGCAGCTCCTCGGCGCCGCCTACGAGGGCGCCACCGTCACCGTGCTGCGCGCGCTCGACGAACTCCTGCGCGTCTGCGGCCTCGACCCGACGGCCCCCGAGGCCGCGGCCCGCCCGCTGCGCCTGGTCGGCGGCGGAGCCCGGGGCCGTACGTGGATCGAGACCGTACGACGCCTGTCGGGGCGCCCCCTGCTGATCCCCGACAGCACCGAACTGGGCGCCCTGGGCGCCGCCGCCCTCGCGGCCGGAGCCGCCACGGGCGAGGACCCGGTGACCCTGGCCACCGCCTGGCAGAGCGGCCGCGGCACCGAACTGCCGCCCGTCGAGCGGGACACCGCCGCCTTCGAACGGATCGGCGCGGTGATCGACCGGGCGGGCCCCGCCCTCCTCGGCTGAGCCGTGCGGCGCGCGGCCTGCGGGCGAGGACGCCCGGCCTCCTCGCGATCCCTTAGGCTCCCGTGGTGATGAGCGAGGGCAACGCGCGGGATTCGAGGGCGGGCAAGGACACCGTGCGACGGCACAACCTCAGCCTCGTGCTGCGCACCGTGCACGACGCGGGCGAGGCGACGCGGGCGGGCGTCGCGGCCAGGGTCGGCCTCACCCGCGCCGCCGTCTCCTCCCTCGCCGACCAACTGCTGCGCGACGGCTTCCTGACCGAGTCGGGCAAGGCCTTCAGCGGCCAGGCGGGAAGGCCCGGCACCGTACTGAAGGTCGCGCGCACCGGACCCGCCGGCCTCGGCGTGGAGATCAACGTCGACTACGTCTCGGTGTGCGTGGTGGACCTGGCGGGCACCGGCCGGGTCAGGCTCACCGAGTACGTGGACAACAGCGCGCCCGCGCCCGGCGACGTGCTCGCCCGCGCCGCCAGGATCGCCGCCCGCGCCGTCGCCTCGGCGCAGGAGCAGGACCTGCGCCCGGTCGGCGCGGCACTCGCCCTGCCGGGGCTCGTCTCGGGCGGCGTCGTCCGCCAGGCCCCGAACCTGGGGTGGCACCGGGTCGACGCGGAAGGACTGTTCGCGGCGGCCCTCACGGACGTGCGCCCCGACCTGCGCACCCTCCCCGTCGGCTCCGACAACGAGGCGAACCTCGCCGCCCTCGCCGAGCTGTGGTTCGGCGGCATGGGCGGCGTGCGCAGCTTCCTCTACGTGAGCGGGGAGATCGGGGTCGGCGGCGCGCTCGTCGTGGACGGCGCGCTGCTGCCCGGCGCGCACGGCTTCGCGGGCGAGATCGGGCACGTCGTGGTGGATCCGGCGGGCCCCGAGTGCCGGTGCGGGGCGCGCGGCTGCCTGGAGCAGTACGCGGGGCAGCTCGCGCTCCTGAGGGCGGCGGGCATCGAGGAGGCGGCAGGGCCGGCGGCGCCCGGCGCGAGCGTGTCCGGTGCGGGCGCGTCCGGTGCGACAGCGGCGGGCGCGGTGGGCGCGGGCCCGGTCGGCACGGGGGAGTTGGAGCGGCGGGTCCGCGCGGGCGACGCGCGGGCGGTGGCGGCCGTCGGCGAGGCGGGGCGCGTGCTGGGGCTGGTCCTGTCCGGCGCGGTGAACCTCTTCGACCCCGAGGCGGTGGTGCTGGGCGGCGTCTACCGGGGCCTGCTGCCCTGGCTGGCGCCCCCGGCCGACGGGGAGCTGGGCGGCCGCGCCGTCTCCGGGATGTGGGCGGCCGGGGGCGACCGGCTCCGCGCCGCCTCCCCCTCGGCCGACGCGGCCAGGGGAGCGGCGGGCCGCGTCGCACGGGACGTGCTGGCCGACCCCCTGGCGTACGGGACGGCGAAGCGGAGCTGACCGGCCCGGCTCCGCCCCGCCACCCGGCCGCTCCGAGCGCTCAGCGCGCGACCGCCCCCGCCGACAGGAGCGTCGCGGCGGCGAGGCCGCCCCAGAGCGCGGCGGGGCCATGGGGCACGAGAGCGGTGATGACCGTGGGGGAGACGGCGAGGCCGAAGCCCGTGGACAGCTCGAAGCGCGCGACGGTACGGCCCAGGGCGCGGGCGGGGGCGAGGTGGGTGACGAGCGCGGTGGCGCTCCCCGCGTAGACGATCTCGCCGAGCGTGCAGACCACGGACACCGCGGCGACGGCCGGCGGGCCCCAACCGTGCCCCAGCGAGACGGCCGCGAGGAAGCCCAGGTACGACACGGCGAGCACCACCCCGGCCAGCGCCAGCACGCTCCGCCGGGAGAAGCGCGACAGCGCGACGGTGACCGGCACCTGCAAGGCGACCACCAGCACCGTGTTGGCCACGAAGACCGCCGCCGACCACACGGGGGACGCGTCCAACTGCGTCACCAGGACCAGGGGCAGCGCGATCTCGGGGACGTTGAGGCAGAAGGCGTAGATCACGTTGGCGGCCAGCAGCGCGCGCATCCGGGGCGCGGCCCCCGCGTCAGCGCCCCCGTCCCCGGCCCCGCCCCCGGCCCCGGCCTCGTCCCCTTCCTCGTCCGCGGCCAAGGCGGCGGCCGGGCGCGCACGCAGCCGCACCGACCACGCCAGGGCAGCGGCGGCGAGGTACGCGAGCCCGGTGAAGGCCGCCAGCGCCTGGAGCGCGGCGGCGCCGCCCGCGAGGCACGCGGTGGCGACGAGCGCGCCCACCCCCAGACCGGCGTTGCGCAGGGCGCGGCCCCCGGCGAGCGCGGCGTCGCGCTCCCTGCCGCGGGAGACCGTGGCCACGAGCGCCGCATGGGCCGCGGGCCACGCCTGGTTGCCGATGCCGAGGAAGAGCGCCGCCGCAGCGAACGGCCCCACCTGCCCCGAGGGCGCCACCAGCAGCAGCGCCACGCCCACCACCCGCACCAGCATGGAAGCCGCCACGACCGTGCTGCGCGCGCCCCGGTCCAGCCACTGGCCCACCAACGGCACGCACACCAGGCCCGCGACGATCGCGACGGTCATGGCGATGCCCGTGACCGGTGCGGAAAGGTCCAGCACCAGCACCCCGTAGAGCAGCAGGAAGGGCCGCAACAGGCCGGTGCCGAGCGCGTCGACGGCCAGGGCGACGGCGTAGCGGGGGCCTCCGGAGGCCCGGACGAGGGCGCGGGGACCGGTCTTGGCGGGAGGTGCGGTGGTGGTCGTCATGCGCCAACGGTCCGTACGGCCGCCGGATCCGCCGCACGGGTTGACGGTTTCGGTCAACCCGCGTGCCCCTCCGTCCGCGTACCCGGTGATGATGAGGCCGTGACCTTGAGGATCGACATCAGCGGCCTGCCGTCCGAGCGGTTGCGGTTCGCCGCGTCCCCGCTCGCCGAGCTCACCGCGATGCTGCACGCGCTGGCCGAGCCGGGACACCATCCGCACCTCGCCGACTGGGCGGGGACCGTCTGGGCCGGGCTGCGTCCCGAACTGGCCGAGCGGCTGCGCGAGACGGAGTCCCTCTGGCGCTCCTCGCAGGCCGACTTCCTCATCCCCGCCAGGCCCCGGCCGACCCTCGCCGGGGAACTCGACGACGTCGACCGGATCGACGACGAGACGTACGTCACCGCCGCGCTCGCCCCCACGTGCGGCAGCAGCCAGTCCCTCCTCGCGGCCCCCTCGCCCCTCACCGACGCGGCCGCGCGCGCACGAGCCCTGGACCTGGCCCAGGCCCGCGGGCCGCTCCAAGGGGCCTTCGCGGAGAGCCTGCTGGCCGACCCGGCCGCCGTACGGGCCAGGGTGCGCGACACCCTCGAACAGTGCGCCGACGCGTTCTTCGACGCGGCCTGGGCGGGTGTCGCCGTGCGGATCGCCACCGACCTGCGCCTGAAGAACGACCTGCTGAAGCGCCAGGGCGTCGGGGCGGCGCTCGCCTCGGTCTCCGGCGCGGTCGCCCTGTCGCCCGAAGGGGACTGCATCGTCATCGACAAGCTCCAGGACAAGGCCACCTCGGCCCGTGGCGGCGGCGTCACCTTCATCCCCAGCGTCCACGGCCGCCCGCACCTCGTGGTGGTCCACGCGGCCGGCTGGCAGCCGGTGGTGCAGTACCCCGTGGCCGAGGCGGGCCCCGCGGAGCCGGTCCCGCTGGAGACGGTCACGCTCCGCCTGGAAGCGCTCGCCCATCCCGTACGGCTCCGACTGCTGCGCACCCTGGCCCGCGGCCCGCACACCACCGGCGAACTGGCCCACGCCTGGGAGCTATCGCCCCCCGAGGTCTCCCGCCACCTCGCCGTCCTGCGCCGCGCGGGCCTCCTCACGCCCCGACGGCACGGCCGGTACGTCCGCTACACCCTCAACCTGCCCGACCTCACCGCGCTTGGCACCGACCTGCTGGCGGCCGTGCTGCGCTGAGAGCCCGTGCCCGAGGGTCGCCCCCGAGCGACACGGCGCGAAGCGCGACACCTTCCCGCGGCGGGGGACGGCCGTTCCGACCTGGGGCTGAAGGCACGATTCTTCCCGTGGTCGGAGGAGTTTTCCCGTTCGGCCCAATGGTCGTGACCCCGTCCCGCATGAGGCGTTGAGCGGGCCAGACGGCCGTGATCCGTGCGGTCGCTTTCAGACAAGGAGTTCTTGATGTCTCGCATCGCGAAGGCTGCTGCGGTACTCGCCGGCACGGGTGCCGTCGCCCTCGGCGGAGCCGGTCTGGCCGTCGCCGACTCGGGCGCCGAGGCGGCCGCGGTCGGCTCGCCCGGTGTGGCCTCCGGCAACGCCGTCCAGGTCCCGGTCCACGTTCCGGTCAACCTCTGCGGCAACACCGTCAACGTCATCGGCGCGCTGAACCCGGCCTTCGGCAACACCTGTGTGAACGCCGACGACGAGGGCGCGAAGGCCGAGGGCGCCGCGGTCGGTTCGCCCGGCGTGGTCGCCGGCAACGCGGCCGAGGTCCCGGTCCACGTTCCGGTCAACGCCTGCGGCAACACCGCCGACGTCATCGCCGGTCTGAACCCGGCGTTCGGCAACTCCTGCGCCAACGGCGGCGGCGCCGAGGACGAGGCGGGCGACAACGGCGTGGGCGTGAGCACCGGCAGCGCCACCGGTGTGGGCATGGGCCCCGACATGGGCCCGGTCACCGGCATGGGTCCGGTCACCGGTCCGGTCACCGGCCCGGACGCCGGTGACACCGGCTACGGGAACTACGGCGGCTGATTCTTCCCCGCAGCACCATGGTGTCTCCCCAGCACGATCGGGCCGGGGAGGCATCACTGCGTTTAGGGGCCCATCGGAACGGGACCGCGGGCCGATTTCAGGTCCGCGAAGAAGGCGAAGAAGGCTCGGCGGGCGACAGGTACACGGCCTTGCCCGGCCCGTACCTGGTGCGGGGCCAGTCGACGCGCCACCCCAGTGGTACGGCCAGCTCGTGAACGCCTTCGGGTCCCAGCCCGCGATAGGCGCAGGCCGGAAGGAACAACGGTTCCCCGGGGGCCGAGGGGCCCAGGGCGATGGCGCGGCGCAGGGCGAAACCGGCGCGCACGCGCCACTCCTCGCGGCTGCCGCGCAGCTCCAGGCGGTACTGCCGCCGGCTCAGCGGCAAGCCGTCCCCGAAGGGGTCTTCGGGAATCTCGGCCCCGCGTCCCCGGAGAGACCCTCCGGCGCCCGCACCGGAGAAGAGGCTCGCGGCGAAGACGCAGAGCAGGACCGGCGGCAGGTAGAGCCACTGCAGGAAGAACTGACACCGCAGCCCCCAGCCGGACCGGGGCGGCAGCGGCCCCCGTTCCGCCGCGGTCGTCGAGCTTTCTGCGGACATCGCCCCCACCTGCCGAACGTCATGGGGCCCGCAGGCCGTGCGGACCCCGCTCACGGCCCGTCAGCTTACGTGCTGCGCGCTGCGTCGGCGTTCCACGAGTGTCAGGGAGCGTCGGCCGACCGGTGTGGACCGAGGTCTTCGGCCATGGTCAGGAACAGGTGGAGGTTCGCCACCGAGTCCGCCTCCCTGTTCGCCCACGGGTGCTTCTGGCCCGCCTGCATGACGTACACCCGGCCCCCCTTCACGGTGACGTCCGTGACCTCGGGCCAGGCGAGGCGGCCGCGGGTCGCGTCGGACACCCCGTCGGCCGACAGCGACAGGGTGCCGAAGTCGACGGTCCGCCCGGCCAGGACGTCCTGGGTCTTCGCGTGGTGCTGGGCGCGGACGACGGCGTTCTGCATCCACGGCCCCCAGGACTCGGGGCCGTTGTAGAACTCCGTGATCCTGACGTGGGCGCCGCTCGGATCGATGGCCGTGAAGACGTACTTGGTGGGCGCGGGGAGGCCGTCGACGATCAGCTGGGTGACTTTCTGGTACAGGCGCACCGACTCCCAGCGGACCACGACGGCACCGGCGCCCGACTGCGGGTCCACGATCATTCCGTGCTCGAACAGGCAGAGCCGCTTGGCGGCCTGTTTCCTGCTGAAGTTCGGGGTCTTGCGCAACCACCAGTAGAACACCAGGCCGGGCACTATGAGGAGCGCCAGGAGGTGGATGAGGGTGAAGACGTAGAGGGCGAAGATCACTTTGCCCAGGCGCCGGGGGGCGTACGCACCCCGGAGCGCGCCGAGCCGGTGCCGCTCGGCGAGCGCGACGGTCTCGGGCGACAGGGCGGTGGACTTGTGGTGCGCGCGCGGGGAACTGCCGCCGCCCGTCTCAACTGGATTGTTCGGAAGCATGGTTGGAAGGTAGAGCCGGTTGATCCATCCGACCAGCGACCGGATCGCATCGGAGTCATGCGCGGGGGGAATGTGTACGAGATCGACGCACTGCGGCTGCTGGTGACAGTGGCCGACACCGGGTCGTTCACCAAGGCGGCCCAGCGGCTCAACTACACGCAGTCCGCGGTGTCCCGGCGGATCGCGTCCCTGGAACAGCGGGCGGGCGGGGCGCTGTTCGAACGGCTGGCCAGGGGCGTGCGGCTCAACCCCGCGGGACACGCGTTGTACCGGCACGCGGTGGACGTGCTCGACCGGCTGGCGCGCGCCGACCGGGAACTCTCGATGATCCGCGAGGGCCTGGGCGGCACGCTGCGCGTCGGGGCGTTCTCCACCGCCAACATCTCCCTGGTGCCCACGGCCCTGCGGGAGTTCGGGCGGACCGCCCCCGACGTCGAGGTCGTCGCGGTCGAGGGCCGCAGCGGCGCGCTGCTGCGGCGCCTCGCGGACGGGGCGCTCGACCTCGCGGTGGTCAGCGACTATCCGGCGGGCCTGCCCCCGGTCGACGGGGTGACGACGGCCTTGCTGCTGGAGGACGAGGTCCTCGTCGCGCTGCCGCGACGCCACCCCCTGGCCGGGGCCGGGACGGTCGACCTGTACGCACTGCGGGACGAGGCGTGGCTCCAGGACGCCCCCGCCGATCGCCCCATGATGCTCACCGAGGTCTGCGCACGCGCGGGGTTCCGGCCCAGGAAGACCGTCAGGATCGCGGAGTGGACGGGGAAGTTCGGGTACGTGGCCGCGGGCCTCGGGGTCGCGCTCGTCCCCTCGCTGGCCGCCTGGGCCGTGCCCGACGAGATCGTGCTGCGCCGCATCGAGGGCCTCGCGCCGCGCCGCGCCGTCCACGTGGCCCTGCCCGCCACCCCGCTGCCCGCGGCCCTGCGGTTCTGCGCACCGCTCAGGGAGGCCGCGACGGGCTCCGCCGCGTGACGGACACCGGTGCGCGCGAGACCCTGCCGGGGAGCGCGGAGGGCGGGCGGCCCCACGCCGCGAGGTCGCTGCATCACCCACGTAGATCGGCCATACCGGTGAACTCTCCACCGGCGCCCTCGGGTTGCCGCGGACGGGGCCGTGCACGGCGGGTGCGCCGCCGTATCGCGGGGCCTGCGGCGTGTTGCCGGAGCCCGCGCGGATGCGGCGAGCAGGCCGCAGGGCCGGTTTTACGACACCGTCGCCCCGAGGTGCTGTTGACCATTCCTTGACTGATCGACATCCTGAACGGGTGGGCCGGAAGCCGCCGTTGGCACGTTCCGGTTCCATGTTTGCGGCATGCCTCGAAGACGGCCGCGCTCTCGCGCGCGGAGGCGCCGAGCGATCCGGAAGACGCCGACCCGGATCAGGAAGCCGGACCACGAGACCGGACCCACGAGGGCGGGACTGCGGGCACACGCCACACGCACCCACCATGGAAAGGGGCAACTCCTTTGCCTGGCAGCAAGTCGGAGTTGAAGTCGCTCAGGGCAACGAAGTACACCTCGTCGCTGCGCTCGGCCACGGGCGTGGAACGCTTACGCCGGTCGGGCTACAACACCGGATTACACGTGATGGACCTGTGGGACCGGGTGCGCGGACGGGAACACCCGCTGCTGCCGCCCCGGCGCTACCGCAGGTTCATCGGCAACGGTGACTTCCTCAAGGTGGGGCGCGAGATCACCGCGTACATGCGGGACGAACTCGGCATGGGCCCCGGGCACGACGTGCTAGACGCGGGATGCGGAGCGGGGCGGATCGCGGTACCGCTCACGGACGTCCTCACCGAGGGCTCCTACCTCGGCTTCGACATCGTGCCGCACGCGATCGACTGGTGCGGCCGGACCATCACGCCGCGCCATCCCAACTTCCGCTTCGAGCACGTCGACATCCGCCAGGAGATCTACAACCCCGAGGGCACCCTCTCCTCGGCGGACTTCCGCTTCCCCGCCGACGACGCGGCCTTCGACATCGCCGCGCTGATCGGGCTGATCAGCCATCTGCGCCCGGCCGAGATGGAGAACTACCTCGCCGAGTCCGCGCGGGTCCTCAGGCCCGGCGGACAGTGCTTCGCCACCGCCTACCTGGTGGACGACGCGGTCGCCGCGAACATCGCCCGCGGCGAGACCGCCTTCAGTTTCACGCACGACCACGGCGACTACTACGTGCACTCCGAGACGGAGCCCACGTACGCCATCGCGTACCGCCTCGACCACATCCTGTCGGTGGCCGCGCGACACGGTCTGCGCGTGCGCCGGGACCCCCGACCTGGGACCTGGGGCATCTCCACGCGACGTCCGGCCTCGATGGACCTCCTGGTCCTCGAACGCGCCTGAGCGCTGCCGGAGTCGTCAGGGCGCCGCGTTCGGGCGTCCGAGTTATGTGTTCAGAAAGGAATCCACCTCTCCATGACCGACACCACCCACTCCGCCGCGCCCACCCCCGACGGAGCCCCCGGGGTCATCGTCGTCACGGGCATCTCGGCCGCGGGCAAGTCCACCGTCGCCCAGGCGCTCGCCGAGCGCCTGCCGCGCTCGGCGCACGTGCGGGGCGACACCTTCCGCCGCATGATCGTCAACGGCCAGGAGCACATGACGGCCGAGGCCCTGCCGGAGGCGGTCGCCCAGCTCAGGCTGCGGTACGAACTGGCGGCCACGGCCGCCGACGCCTATGCCGCGGCCGGGTTCACCGCCATCGTGCAGGACATCCTGATCGGCGAGTACCTCGGCGAGATCGCCGAGCTGATCAAGACCCGCCCGCTCGCCGTCGTGGTGCTCGCGCCCGACCCCGAGGCCGTGGCGCGGCGCGAGGAGAAGCGCGCCAAGACCGGCTACGGCCCCGACTGGCAGCCCGCGGCGATGGACAGGATCCTCCGGGACAGCACGCCCCGCATCGGGCTGTGGCTCGACACCTCGGAGCAGACCGTCGACGAGACGGTCGACGAGATCCTGAAGCGCGCCTGGACCGACGGCGCCGTCGCCTGACCCGCCGACCGGGCCCGCGGGCCGGGGCGCGGCGACGCCCCGGCCCGCGGGCCCGGTTCCCGCCCCATCCGGAACCCGAGCGAGGAGACCATGTTGCGCACCCTGGGGATCGGCCCCGACGGCACCGAGGTGGGTGCCGTCGGACTGGGCTGCATGGGCATGTCGTACGCCTACGACCCCGAGGGCAGGGACGACGACGCCTCCGTCGCCGTGCTGCACCGCGCCCTCGACCTCGGCGCCGACCTGATCGACACCGCCGACGTCTACGGCCCCCACACCAACGAGGAACTGGTCGGCAGGGCGCTCGCCGACCGCCGCGGGAAGGCGTTCCTGGCCACCAAGGTCGGCTTCGTCCAGGGCGAGACGCGGCTGCGCCGCGACGGCAGGCCCGAGCACGTCCGCGCCGCGATCGACGCCAGCCTGCGCCGCCTGCGCACCGACCACGTCGACCTGTACCAACTGCACCGCGTCGACCCCGAAGTGCCCCTGGAGGAGACCTGGGGCGCCATGGCCGAGGCCGTACGGGCGGGCAAGGCCAGGGCGCTCGGCCTCTCCGACGTCACCGTCGAGCAGATACGCACCGCGCAGGGCGTCCACCCGGTGGCCGCCGTCCAGGCCGAACTGTCGCTGTGGACCCGCGAGGCGACGGCGGAACTGCTGCCGTACACCGCCCGCGAGAACATCACGCTCATCGCCTACTCGCCGCTCGGCCGCGGCTTCCTCGCGGGCCGGTTCGGCTCGGCCGGCGACCTCCCCGAAGGGGACTACCGGCGCGTCAACCCCCGCTTCCAGGAAGAGAACTTCGCGGCCAACCTGCGCCTGCTCGACGGGGTGCGCACCGTCGCGGAGCGCCACGGCACCACCCCCGCGCAGACCGCGCTCGCCTGGGTGCTCGCCCAGGGCGGCCACGTCGTCCCGATCCCCGGCACCAAGCACGTCCGCTACCTGGAGAGCAACGTCGCCGCAGCCGACGTCCGGCTGACCGACGACGACCTGGCCCTCCTGGACGGACTGCCCGCCGCCGCCGGAGCGCGCCAATGACACCGCGTCCGCTGCCGCACCCCCGCGCGGACGCCGCACGTACCGTACGAGAGGAACCACCCCGTGTCCGCAACCGACCGGTCGACCCTGCGCAGAGGCATGGGCGTCCTCTCCGTCGCCGTACGTGAGGAACCCTGGATCTTCTGCGCGGCGCTCCTCGCCAGCGGCCTGTACGGCGTGGCCCCGGTCGCCACGTCCTGGACGCTGGGCCGCATCACCGAGGACGTGGTCCTGCCCGCCTTCGACGAGGGCAGGACCACCGCGGCCGCGCTGACCGGCGCGGGCCTCGCGATCTTCGGCGTGGCGATGCTGCGGGTGGTCGGAGTGATCGGCCGCCGGGTCGGGGCGGGCATCATGCAGTTCCGGCTCCAGGCCACCTACCGCCGCAAGATCGCCCACCGCTACCTGCGGCTGCCGCTCTCCTGGCACCAGCGCCACCCCGCGGGCCAACTGCTCTCCAACGTCAACGCCGACGTGGAGGCCGCCTGGGCGCCGATCGTGCCGCTGCCCACGGCCATCGGGGTCGTCGTCATGCTGGCCGCGACCATCGTGTCGATGCTCGCCGTCGATCCCGTACTGGCCGGGGTGAGCCTGCTCGTCTTTCCCGCGATCGGCCTGCTCAACGTCTTCTACCAGCGCAGACTCACCCCGCTCGCGGCACACGCGCAGGGCCTGCGCGCCGAGGCCAGCGACATCGCGCACGAGAGCTTCGACGGGGCGCTGGTCGTCAAGACCCTCGGCCTCGAAGAGCACGAGACGGCCCGGATGGCGGACGCCGCCGCCCGGCTGCGCGACGCGAACGTGGCGGTCGGCCGCACCAGGGGGCGCTTCGACCCGATGCTCGACGCGCTGCCCAACCTGGGCATCCTCACCGTGCTCGCGGTCGGCACCGCCCGGCTGTCGCAGGGCGCCGTCACCGTCGGCGAACTCGTCCAGGTCTCCTACCTGTTCACGATGATCGCCTTCCCCGTACGGGCCTTCGGCTGGGTCCTGGCCGAACTGCCGCGCAGCACCGTCGGCTGGTCCAGGGTGCGGCACGTCCTGGATGCAGAGGGGGACCTGCCCAACGGCGAGCTGCGGCTCTCCGACGCGGGGCCGATCGGCCTCGACACCCGGGGCGTCAGCTACGCCTACGACGGCGGCACCGTCCTGCACGACGTCACCCTCACGGTGGGCCCCGGGCGCACCGTCGCGATCGTGGGTCCCACCGGGTCGGGCAAGTCCACGCTGGCGGCCCTCATGGTGCGGCTCGTCGACCCCGTGCGGGGCGACGTGCTGATGGACGGGGTCGACGCCCGCGAGATGCGCTCGGGCGAAGTGCCGTCCGCCGTGGCGTTCGTCCCGCAGGAGACGCTGCTCTTCGACGACACCGTGCGCGGCAACGTGCTCCTCGGCCTCGACCTGCCCGACGACCGGGTCTGGGAGGCCCTGGAGGCGGTGTGGGTCGCCGACGTGGTGCGTGCGCTGCCGCGGGGCCTGGACACCAGGGTCGGCGAGCGCGGCGCCACCCTCTCCGGCGGCCAGCGCCAACGCGTCGCGCTGGCGAGGGCGTTGGTGCGCCGCCCGCGGCTGCTGGTCCTGGACGACGCCACCTCCAGCATCGACCCGTACGTGGAGAGCCGGATCCTGAACGGGCTGCGCGGCGCGCGGGTGCCCTCCACGCTCGTGGTCGTCGCCTACCGGCAGGCCACCATCGCACTCGCCGACCACGTGGTGTACGTGGAGCGCGGACGCGTCGTCGACAGCGGCACGCACGACGAACTGCGCGCCCGGTGCACCGGCTACCGCACCCTGGTCACCGCGTACGAACGCGAAGAACTGGAAGAGCGAGAAGCGCCCGAGCACGACACGCACGACGCGGAAGGGAAGACGGCGTGAGCAGCCGCATCACCGGAGAGCAGCGGAGCGCCACGGCGACGTTCCGCCGGGCGCTCGAAGTCTCGCCCGGCCTGCGCGAGGGGCTGCTCGTCGTGGCGCTCCTGGCCCTGCTCGCCGCGGCGGGCCGCGTGGTCGTGCCCATCGCCGTACAGCTCGTCCTCGACGAGGGACTGACGGCCGGGGAAGGGCCGCGCACCGGGTTCGTGCTGACCACGGTGGGCGTCTGCGCCGTCGCGGTGCTGGGCACCGCCTGGGTCACGTACCTCATGAACCACCGCCTCTACCGCAGCACGGAGGCGGGGCTCGCGACGCTGCGGGTCAAGGCGTTCCGCAGGGTGCACGACCTGTCGGCCTCCGCGCTCGGCGCCGAGCGGCGCGGGGACCTGGTGGCGCGGGTCACCGCCGACGTCGACCAGTTCAGCACGTTCCTCCAGTTCGGCGGCATGTTCATGGTGAGCTTGTGCCAACTGGGCGTCGGCAGCGTGGTGATGTTCGTCTACTCCTGGCAACTGGCCCTGATGGTGTGGGCGGTGTTCGTGCCGCTCGTCCTGGTGCTGCCGTCCCTGCAGCGCAGGCTGTCCACGGCGTACGGCCGCGTGCGCACCCGGGGCGGCGACATGCTCGCCGCGACGGGCGAGGCCGTGGTGGGCGCCGCCGTCATCCACGCCTACGACGCGGGCGACCTCATCGGACGGCGCATCGACACGGCGGTGGAGGAACACCGGCGGGCCCAGAGCCGCGCGCAGCGGCTGGTCGCGGTCACGCTCTCCAGCGGCGAGGTGGCCGCCGCGCTCGCGATCGGCGGCGTGGTCAGCCTGGGCGTACTGCTGGGCGTCGGCGGGCAGTTGACGGCCGGCGAGCTGGTCGCGTTCCTGTTCCTGGTCACGCTGTTCATCGGGCCCGCCCAGATGAGCACCGAAGTGCTGAACGAACTCCAGAACGCCCTCGCGGGGTGGCGCCGCGCGCTCGCGGTGGTGGACACCCCGATCGACGTGCCCGACCCGGGAGAGGCGGGCACCGCGCTGGAGCGCGGCCCGGTCGAGGTGCGGTTCGACGACGTCGGGTACGCCTACCCGGGCGGCCCCCAGGTGCTGCACGAGGTGTCGGTGCACATCGCGCCGCGCACCCGCGTCGCCGTGGTCGGCGAGACCGGCTCCGGCAAGTCGACGTTCGCGAAGCTGCTGATCAGGCTGGCCGACCCGACGTCGGGCCGGGTGGAGCTCGGCGGGGTGCCGCTGACCGACGTGCCGTTCTCCTCGCTGCGCGAGCGGGTGGTGATGGTGCCGCAGGACGGGTTCCTGTTCGACACCACGATCGGCGCGAACATCGCGTACGGCCGCCCCGGCACGAGCGACGAGGAGGTGCTGGGCGCCCTGCGCGAGCTCGGCCTCGACGGCTGGCTCGCCGGGCTGCCCAACGGCCTGGACACCCCCGTCGGCCAGCGCGGCGAGGCACTGTCGGCAGGCGAGCGGCAACTGGTCGCACTGGCCCGCGCCTACCTCGCCGACCCCGACCTGCTGGTGCTCGACGAGGCCACGTCCGCCGTCGACCCGGCCACCGAGCAGCGCCTCCAGCGGGCACTGGAGAACGCCATGCGCGGCCGCACCGCGGTCTCGGTGGCCCACCGCCTCTCGACGGCCGAGGCGGCCGACCACGTGCTGGTCTTCGAACAGGGCCGCATCGTCCAACAGGGCAGCCACAGCGAACTGATCGCACGACCGGGCAGGTACGCGAAGCTGTACGCGGCGTGGATGTCGGCGACGGGGTCGGCGGCGGGGCCGGCGGCGGAGTGAACGGCCCCGCACGTCTTCGGAGCCTCCGGCCCGGAGGGCTTCGCCGCCATGGGCGTCGTCGAGGCACTGGTCCACGCGTACGACATCACCCGGGGCCTGGACTGCGCGCAGGAGCCCCCGGAGGACCTGAGCGAGCGGGCCCTGGCGCGCCTGTTCCCCGACGTGCCCGTCGTCGGCGCCCCGTGGTCGACCCTGCTGTGGGCCACCGGGCGCACGGAGACCCCCGACCGCCCCCGGCGTATCGACTGGCGCTGGCACGGCGCGCCGCACGGTCGCGGCTGAACCGGGCGGGCCGCTTCCCGGCGTCCAGGATCAGGTCACCCCGCGCATCAGCCGGCGCAGCCGCTTGCGGGCCAGCGCCACCGCCGCCGCGCAGAGCAGCGCCGCACCCGCCAGTGCGGTGAAGTAGGTCGCCGGGGACCAGACGGTGGTGAGCCGCACCACCTGCGCGCTCAGCGCGCTGCCCATCGCGACCGACAGGAACCACAGGCTCATGATCTGGTTGGCGAACCGGGTGGGAGCCAGCCGGGTGGTGACGCTCAACCCGGTGGGGCTCAGACACATCTCGGCCATGATCTGTACGAGGAACGCCACGATCAGCCAGAGCGGAGTGACCCGCCCGCCGCCGTCGGCCGCCAGCGCCGCACCCGCCATGATCAGCGTCGCCACCCCGAGCCCGAACAGGCCGAGCGAGAACTTCGCCGCCGTACTGGGCTGACGGCTGCCCAGCCGCAGCCACAGCGCGGCGAACGCGGTCGCCAGCACGATGCTGTAGAGCGGGCCGAGCGACTGGAACCAACTGGTGGGGAACTCCCAGCCGAACAGGTCGCGGTCCACGTGGTCGCGGGCGAACAGGCTGATCAGCGAGCCGCCCTGCTCGGCGATCATCCAGAACACCGAGGCCGCGAGGAAGATCCAGACGTAGGCGCCCAGCCTGCTGCGGTCCACCGGGTCCAGACCGGCCGTACGGAACATCAGCACGAAGTAGACCAGCGGCACCGCGATGGTCAGCCACGTCACGGACTGGATCGCCGCGTCCGTGGTGGACTGCCCCCACAGCACGGCGAGTGCGAACACCACGGCCAGGAACACCAGCGCGCAGGCCGACGCCAGGAACATCCGCCGCAGGTCGGCCGGGGGAGCGGCCCGCACCGGGGCGCGGACGTGCTCGGGCAGCCGGTCGCGGCCGCGCACGCAGACCGCCAGGCCGACGAGCATGCCGAGGGCCGCGGCACCGAACCCGGCGTGCCAGTCGACGCGTTCGCCGAGCCAGCCGGTGATCAGCGGGGCGGCGAAGGCCCCGATGCTGATGCCCATGTAGAACAGCGAGAACCCGGCGTCCCGCCGCGCCGAGCCCTCCCCGTCGGTTCGCTCGGTGGTGGTGGCGGTTGCGGTGCCGGTTGCGGTGCCTGTGCCTGTGTCGGTTTCGGAGTCGTACAGGCGGCCCACCATCGTGGAGATGCCGGGCTTCAGCAGGCCCGTGCCCACGGCCACCAGCAGCAGGCCGGTGTAGGTGAAGGCGACGCCCGCGGGGACCGCGAGCACCGTGTGGCCCGCCGTGATGGTCACGCCGCCCCACAGCACCGCGCGGTGCGATCCCCACAGCCGGTCGGCCAGCCAACCACCGGGCAGCGCGAGGAGGTTGACCAGCGCCCCGTACACCCCGAACACGGCCGCCGCGACGTGCGGGGCCAGCCCGAGGCCGCCGGATTCGGTCGGCGCGGCGAGGAAGAGCACGAGGATCGCCCGCATGCCGTAGAAGCTGAACCGCTCCCACATCTCGACGCCCCAGAGCGTCAGCAGTCCGCGCGGGTGGCGGGCGCCGACGGCGCGGGCCGGCACTGTTCGCTGGGTGTCCACCGGGTGTCCCTCCCTCGCCCGAGGCGCGCGCGGGGTCAGGCGTCCAGTGAGCCGGACACGGAGGCGGTGGCCAGCTCCTCGTCGGCGATCAGCACCGGGATGCCGTCGACGATCCGGTAGCCGCGCCCGCACTCGGCGCCCCGGCAGGTCAACCCGGCTCCGTCGGCGTCGAGTTGGAGCGGCTGCTTGCAGACGGGGCAGGCGAGGACGGACAGCAGGCGGTTTTCGACGGTCATGGTGTCTCCCGATTCGAGTGGTGAGGGGTGTCGTACTGGGACGGTGAGCGGTGTTTCGCAGGGGTGATCAGGCCCGGAACGTGGCCGGGACGTCATGGGGGAGCGGCCCCGCGGGCACGGGCGCGCCGCGCCCCGAGCGCAGCAGGGCCCGCACCGGGGCAGCGGCCTTGAGGAGCATCTCCCGGTACTCGTCCGCCGGGTCGGAGTCGAGGACGATCGCGCCGCCCGCCCCGACCGTCCACCGGCCGCCGGTGCGGACGGCGGTGCGGATGACGATGTTGAGGTCGGCGCCACCGGCGAGCCCGAGGTAGCCGATCGAGCCGGAGTACAGGCCGCGCGGCGCGCCCTCCAGCCGGTCGATGATCTCCATCGTGCGCAGTTTGGGCGCACCGGTCATGGACCCGCCGGGGAAGCAGGCGCGCACGCAGTCGACGGGGTCGGTGCCCGGCCGCAGGGTGCCCCGGACGGTGGACACCAACTGGTGCACCGTCGCATAGCTCTCCACCCGCATCAGATGGGGCACGTGCACGCTGCCGATCTCGCAGACCCGGCCCAGGTCGTTGCGGAGCAGGTCGACGATCATCAGGTTCTCGGCCCTGGTCTTGGGGTCGCGGGCCAGTGCCTCCTTGAGGCGGGCGTCCTCGGCCGGATCCGCGCCGCGCGGGGCGGTGCCCTTGATGGGCTTGCTCTCCACCGTGCCGTCCGGCGCGATCCGCAGGAAGCGCTCGGGCGACGAACAGACGGCCTCGGTGCCGCCGAACCGCAGGAACGCCGCGTACGGCGCCGGGTTGAGCCGCCGCAGCAGGCCGTGCACCGCGAGCGCGTCCGCGTCGACGGGCACGTGGACGGTGTTGGTCAGGCAGATCTCGTAGCTCTCGCCCGCGTGCAGCTCGTCGTGGCAGCGCCGGACGTCCGCGAGGTACTGCGCGCCGTCCCGGTCCAGCCAGGACTCGGCAGGGCCCTCTCCCGCGACGGTACGGACGTCCGCGCGGGTGCCGGGTGAGGGCAGCGCGGCGACGCGGGCGCCGGTCTCGCGCAGCCACGCCTCGGCGCGCTCGCTGTCGCACCCGGCGTCGTTGCCGTTGCCGTTGCCGTTCCGGGACAGGCAGAGCAGATGGGTCTCGCCGCGCTCGTGGTCCACCGCGACGAGCCGGTCCGCGAAGATCCACGCCGCGTCGTCGCCCGTGCTGGGACGGCTCAGCGGGGAGCCGCAGTCGGCCCGCAGCTCGTAGCCGAACCAGCCGACGTATCCGCAGGTGAAGTCGAAGGGCAGCGCGGGCGCCGCGATCCGCCGTCGGGACAGCTGCGCGCGCAGGTAGTCGAAGACCGTGCCCGGCACGGTGGTCGCGCGGCCGTCGGCGGCCGTCACCTCGACGCCCCCCGACCCCGCGCGGTAGCGCACGGTCTCCGCGAGCGGCCCGCCCGCGTCCCCGAGGAACGAGAACCGCGCGAGCCCCGGCTCGACCCGGGAGCTGTCCAGCCAGAACGCGTGCCGGGAGCGGGCGAACAGGGAGCGGAAGAGCGCGTCGGTGTCCGGCTCCGCGCGCAGGGTGCGCACGTGCAGCCGGTAACCGTCGGACGTGGCGGCCCCCGGGGCGCCCACGGAGACCGCCGAGGGCCCGACCGCGGCGGTCGGCCCTGCGGGCACGGCCCGTGCGCGCGGGCGGCGGTGCGCGCGGGCCAGGCGCGCGAAGTTGGCGACGAGTTCGGCGCCGTACTCCGTGGCCACCGACTCGGGGTGGAACTGCACGCTCCACTGCGGCAGCGACCGGTGGCGCAGCCCCATCACGACGCCGTCCTCCGCCCAGGCCGTCGCCTCCAGCGCGGCGGGCAGCGGCTCAGGTACGGCCAGCGAGTGGTAGCGGACGCCGGTGAAGTGCTGCGGGATGCGCGCGAACAGGTCCTTGCCGAGGTGCCGGATCGTGCTGAGGTGGCCGTGCCGGGGCGCGGGCGCGCGCTCCACGCGGGCCCCGGTGGCCAGGGCGATGCCCTGGTGGCCCAGGCACACGCCGAGGGTGGGCAGCCCGGAGCCGGACAGCAGGTCGGAGGCGAGCCCGAAGTCCCGGGCGCGGCCGGGGTGTCCGGGGCCGGGCGAGATCACCAGCGCGTCGAAGTCGTCCGGGTCGAGCAGGCGCAGGGCCGCGTCGTCGTTGCGCACCACCAGGGGCTCGGTGCCGATCGTGCGGGCGATGAGCTGGAACAGGTTGTGGCTGTAGGAGTCGTGGTTGTCGACGAGCAGGGTCCGCATGGGGGCTCCAGGGCAGTGCGGGGTGCGGGCCGGGAGACGGCAGGGGAACGGTTCAGGGCTGAAGGAGCGGCCGTGCGCGCGGATCAGTGGCCCATCGCGAGCCCCCCGTCCACCGGGACCACCGCGCCCGTGACGTAGCCCGAGGCCTCGGACGCGAGGAAGGCGATCACGGCGGCGACCTCTTCGGGACGCCCGGCCCGGCCCAGCGGGGCGGCGGCCAGGACCGCTTCCCTGCGGCGCGGCGCCAGGTCCGAGGTGAGGGCGGTGTCGACGAAGCCGGGCAGCACGACGTTGCAGGTCACCCCGTGCGGCCCCAGCTCGCGCGCCGCGCTGCGGGCGAGTCCGGACAGGCCGGCCTTGGCCGCCGCGTACGAGACCTGTCCCGCCGTGCCGAGCACCGCGGCGACCGAGGACACGAGGACCAGCCGGCCCCAGGAACGCTCGGCCATCGCGGGCGCCGCGCGGCGCACGATCCGCCAGGACCCGGTGAGGTTGGCGTCCACCACCTGCCGGAACGACGTCTCGTCGGTCCGCTGGAGCAGCCCGTCCCGGCGGACGCCCACACAGGCCACGACGATCTGTACGGGCCCCTGCCGGGCCTCGGCACCGGCGAACGCGGCGTCCACCTGGGCGCCGTCGGTCACGTCGCAGCGCACGGCGGTGAAACCGCCGGGCCCCGGCCCGTCGTCGGTGACGCCCCGGGCGGCGACGGCCACCCGGTGCCCCTGCTCCGCGAGCGCCCGCGCGGTGGCCAGCCCGATGCCCCGGCTGCCGCCGAACACCAGCGCGGAGCGGCCGCCGGGCCCGTTGCCTCCGGTCACGGCAGCGGCACCGCCTTCTCCAGCGGGCGCATGAAGTTCAGCGCGACGGGGTCGAGTTCGGGGTGCAGCGCGGCGGCGCGGGCGAGCACCTGGCCGGGGCCCGTGTCCAGCACGACGGTGAGGCCCGCGGCGACGACCGTGCGCAGGGCGTCGTTCCACCGCACCGGCACGGCGAGCTGCTCCAGCAGGTCCGTGCGCAGCGCCCCGGTGTCCCGGGTGGCCAGACCGGTGCTGTTGAGCAGGACGGGGACGGTCGGCGACGCCAGCGCGACGGCGGCCAGGTCGGGCCGCAACTCCCGCTGCACGGGGTCCATCAGCGGGGAGTGCGAGGCGACGCCCGCCGTCAACTCCCGTACGCGGACGTCCGGTTCCTCCCCGGCCCGCGCGCTCACCCAGCGCACGGCGGCCGCGTCGCCCGACACCACCGTCTGCTCCGGTCCGTTGAAACAGGCCGCCACCACCACGCCGTGCTCCGGCGGGCAGTCCGCGCACCAGCCGACCACCCGCTTCGGCTGCACGCCGCCGACGGAGGCCATCAGGGCGGGCCGCAGCCGGGTCTGCTCGCTCATCAGCCGGGCGCGCCGGGCGACCAGCCGCAGCGCGTCGTCGAAGTCCACGGCACCCGCCTCGACGAGGGCGGCGAAGTGCCCCAGGCTGTGCCCGCCGACCAGTGCCGGAGGCGTCCAGCGCGCCCCCAGGTGCTCGCGCAGCGCGGCCGCCGCCGCGAGGCCGGTGGCCACGATCGCCGGGTGCGACACCTCGGCCGTGGCCAGCTCGGCGGGGGTGCCCTCCTGGCACAGCCGCACCAGATCGAGCCCGGTCACCTTCTCGGCCCGCTCCAGGACGTCGGCCGCCGATTCGAAGGAACGGCACAACCGTCGGGCCATAGAGGGGAGTTGAGCGCCCGCCCCGGGGAACAGCAGTGCGTACCCGCCGGACGCGACGGCCTCGTACACGGTCGTGGTCATGCGCCTTCCTCCTGGCCGGGGCCCGCCGCCGCGTGCTGCCACAGGCGGGCCATGTGCACCTTTCCCGTGCCGGTGCGCGGCAGGGCGTCGTGCAGGTGGAACCGGGTGGGGACCTTGTACGAGGAGAGGGTGCGCGCCAGGTGGCGGCGCACCGCGACCTCGGTCACCCCGGGGTCGACCGCGACGAACGCCACGAAGCGGTCGCCGTGCCCCGCGCTTCCCTCGGGCGGCGCCGCCACCCGGCAGTCGCGCACCCCGGGCGCGGCCTTCAGCGCCCGTTCCACCTCGTCCGGGTCGACCTTGCGCCCGGCGACCGAGATGCGCCGCGTCGTGCGGCCCTCGACGACGACCAGGCCGGGCGCGGGGATCCGTCCGGCGTCCCCGGTGCGGAACCAGCCGTCGACGTGACTGGCCCCGCCCAGCTCGGGCAGACCCCAGTACGCGACGGGTTCCGTGCCGTCCTGGCGCAGGTACAGCTCTCCCGTGGTGCCGGGGCCGGGCGCGGCGATCCAGGAGCCGTCGGGGCCGCGCAGCCGCGCCTCGACGCCCGGCACCAGCCGCAGCGGGCCGCCCGGGGCGTCGGCCGCGTACCCGATCTGGCCGAACTCGGTGGAGCCGTACTGGTCGCGCAGCGGTGTGCCGACCGCGGTGAGCCAGGCGTCGGCCAGTTCGGCGGGGAGCGGTTCGCCCGCGCTGACGCAGACCCGCAGGGCCGAGGGGGCGAGCGGTTCGCCGCAGTCGAGCAGGGCCCGGTAGAGGAACGGCACGCTCTGCACGACGGTGGCGCGGCTCTCGCGCACGGCGCGGGCCAGCGTCGTCGGGGCGGCCGGGTGCGGCGCGAACACCAGCGTGGCGCCGGTCAGCAGGGCGGGGAGCACCGCCACCCCGAACGCGTAGGCGTGGTGCAGCGGTGTGGTGCACAGGATCCGGTCCTCGCCCCGGTACCCGGCGAGCGCGGCGAAGCGCTCCGCGTTCGCCAGGGTCGCGCCCCAGTGCTTGCGCGCCACTTTGGGCAGCCCGCCGGTGCCCGAGGTGACCAGGCCGAGGTACGGCGCCTGCGCCGCGTCCCCGGGGAGAGGCGGGTCGTTCCCGGCCGGGTCCTCCCGGTGGTCGGCGGCCGACGGCACGTGCCAGCCGGGCACCCCGGCGAGCGAGGCCACCTGCTCGCGCTCGTGGCCGGTGGCCCGCCCGTCGTACAGCACGAGCTCCGCGCCCTCGGCGACCGAGGCGAGCAGCGCGACGAGCGTGTCGGGGTGGTTGCGGGCCAGGACGCCGGCCCGCGCGCCCGCGCCGTGTCCCGCGCCGCGCAGCCGGGGCCGGGCCCGGCGCACCCGGGCCGCCAGCTCGCCCCAGGTGACGACCCAGCCCTGGTGCTCCAGCGCGGCACGGTCGGGGGTGGCGTCGGCGCGCGCCGCGAGCAGGCCCGCGAGGGTGGCGGTCATGCGGCGCCCCCCGGGTGCAGCACGAGGCGCGAGCCGCCGCCCTGGAGTTCGAGGGGGACGGACGGGCGCAGGGCGTGCCAGTCGGCCAGTACGGCGAACGTCTCGCTGGTGTCGGTGCGCTTCGGGTCGGGGGCGTGCGAGGGCTCGTGGACGGCGGGGTGGGTGCCGCCCGGCTGCCAGTCGGTGACGCTGCCCCAGCCGTCGGCGCCGTCCAGCACCACGGCCGCGGTGCGCAGCGGTACGGGACCGCTCTCCCGGGGGTCGGCGGGCGGCGTCCAGTGCGCGGTGGTGACCAGGACCCGGCGCAGCCTGCCCGACGCGATCATAGAGGCGGCGTAACCCAGCGCGTCCACGCCGCCGGACGGGCCCGTCAGCGTGACGGCGGTGCCGTCGAGGCCGAGTTCGATGCAGAGCAGACCGGTCAGCGAGTGGGGCGAGTAGTGCAGGAAGCACTCGGGCGCCAGCCAGCGGGGTCCCGGTCCGTCGAGGACTTCGGCGATGTACGCGGCGGTCGCCGACGTGGCCCGGTGCGCGGCGGTGACGCAGCCGAGCGCCCGCGCGTCGTCGGCGCCGATGCCCGCGCCGTCCAGCGCCTGCCGGGCGGTGGCGAGGAGTTCGGGGCCCAGCACGTCGCGCACGGCGAGCGGCATCCGGGGCAGCTGCGCGGTGTCCTCGGGGACGCGGGGGAACGCGCGCTCGGTGCGGCGTACGGCCGCCGCGGTGATCCGGGCCGTGCCCGCGGTGTCAGTCACGGCTGAACACCACCGCCACGTTGGAGCCGCCCAGGCCGCAGGAGATGGTCAGCGCGGTGTGCGGCGGCCGGTCGGGCCGTTTGTCGCCTAGGTTGAGGTGGTCCCAGCGCGGGTCGCGCTCGGCGAGCCCGAGCGTCGGCAGCACCTCACCGCGCAGCAGGGTCAGTACGGTCACGATCGCCTCCACGGTGCCCGCGGCGCCCTGGCAGTGGCCGAGCGCCGCCTTGCTGCTGACGACGGGGATGCGGGGCAGGTGGTCGCCCAGCACCTCCTCCAGGGCGCGCAGTTCGGCCACGTCGCCGTGGCGGGTCCCGGCGGCGTGCGCGTTCACGTAGCCCAGCTCCGTCGGCCCGGCCCCGGCGTCCGCGAGCGCCCTGCGCACCGCCTTGGCGACGCCCTCGAAGTCGGGGCGGGCCGCCTGGGTCGCCTCGTTGCTGCTGCCCCAGCCGCGCAGCAGGGCCAGGGGCGCGTCGGCCGCGCGCTCCAGCACCACGGCGGCGGCGCACTCCGAGATCCGGATCCCGGCGCGGCGGGTGGTGAAGGGACGGCAGCCGCCGGGGCTGAGCGTGCGCAGCGACGCCAGCCCCTGGAACGCGGTCTCGGTCACGGTGTCGACGCCGCACACCACGACGCGGTCCGCGACCCCGCCGCGCAGCAGGTCCGCGCCGACCCCGAGCGCGGCGGCGCCGGCGGCGCTCGCGTTGCCCACCTGCACCACGGGCCCGTCCCAGGCGGGCGGGGCGTACGGCGTCCATCCGGCGCCCGCGTCCCGCGAACGCCCGTCGCGCCAGGCGCGCCACGCTTCGGCGGACGGGCAGCCGCCGCTGTCCGTGCTGCCCAGCACCAGCGCCGTGCGCACCCCGCGGCCCGCGCCGCCGGTGCGGGCCGCGGCGTCGGCCAGCGCCTCGCCGGTGGCCCGGTGCACCAGGTAGGGGAGGCGGCCGGGGTCGCCGGGCGGCGGTGCGCCGGGACCCGTCGCGGCGTCGGGGACGAATCCGGCGACGCGTGCTCCGGTGCGGGACACGTCGAAGTGCTCGACGGTACGGAAGTCGACGTCGCCGCTCTCGCACGCCCGCCACAGGGCGTCGGTGCCCGCGCCGCCGGGGGAGAGGACGCCGAGCCCGGTCACGGCGACGGCGCCGCCGCTCACCGGGCCTCCCCGGGCAGTCGGCCGTGCGCGGACAGGTGGCGCACGAGGGCGCCGACCGAGTCCGCGATGTCCCACAGCTCGCCGTCGGCGATCCGCTCGACGTCGCAGTCCCGCTCCAGGTCGGCGAGGACGGTCACGATGTCCAGCGAGTCGATGCCGAGGTCGTAGAAGGCCTCGTCGCGGCCGATGCTCCGGGAGAGCTCCGTGCCGATCCGCTCGGCGAGCCGTGTCCGCACCAGGGTCTCCAGCGCGCCGTCGGCCGGATCGGCCGGTGCGTTCGGTGTGGCCGGTGCGTTCGGCGCGGCCGGTGTGGCCGGTGTGTTGTCGGGGTGCCGCATCCGTCTCCCTCTTCGTGTGCTTGCCGTCAGCCGGTCGGTGCGTCGGGCGGTGCGTCGGTCGGGCGGTCCGTCAGCCGGGGGTCCTGCCGATGTGCGGTCGGCTGCGCGGACGGGTGTGCACGCGGGCGCCGCGGCGGACCGTGACGGCCGCCGCGTAGCCCGGGGCACGGGCGGGCACGGACCGCACCGACCAGCCCGCGGGCTCTTCGGGGGCCGCGACGCGCACCCGGCCCCTGGCGTCGACCGTGGCGCGGACGCCGGCCAGCGCGTGGCCGAGGCCGGTGCCGGTGGCCTTGGCGTAGGACTCGGCGCCCGTCCAGACCCGCAGGAGCGCGGCACGCCGGGCGGGGGCGGGCAGTGCGGCGAGCCGCTCCCGGTGGACGGGACCGAGCAGCCGGGGCGCCAACGCCTCGATGTCCTCGGCCCGTTCGGCGGTCTCCACGTCGACGCCGAGCGCCCCGGCCCGGTGGCCCACGGCGACCGCGACCAGGATCCCGGAGTGGGCGACGGAGAGCGTCCACTCGGGGACGTGTGCCGCGTCCTGCCCGGCGGCGCTGTCCCGCTCGGGGGCGTCGTCCGCCAGCCGTACGGGACCGTGGCCCGCCGCCCCGCACCCGGGGCAGTGCGCCACCAGCGGCACCCGCGCGGGCGGCAGCCCCAGCCGCGCCGACAGCACCGTGCGCAGCAGGCCGCGGGCGACGGTGAACCGGGCGGCGGCGGGGGCGGGCAGCCGGGCGGCCCTGCCGCGCTCGACGGCGTCCAGCAGCCCGGCGCAACCCCGGGCCTCGGCCGACGTCACCAGGGCCTGGTGCACCTCCACCCGGGGCTCCCGGGCCCGGCCCGTCTCCGCCGGGCGCCCCTCTGCGGCCGTCACGGCAGCGCGCTCTCGTCGAGCCGGTCCAGGATCTCCCGCACGGTCTCCTCGGCCTTCTGCCCCGAGGTGTCCAGCCACAGGCCGAGCCGCGCGGTGTCGCGGCGGAAGACCCGGTCCAGCTCCCGCGCCCCCCAGCCGTCCCCCTCGTACGCCCGGTCGGCCCGGCCCGCGTCGCGGCTCAGCACCGCGTCGCTGTCCGGGGCGAGCGCGACGACGTGGCGCGGCCCGGCGTCCCCGAGCAGGCCGACGAACCGCTCCAGGTGCTCGCCCAGCAGGTTGTCCTCGGCGACCACGGTGAAGCCCTCGGCGGCGTACGAGCGGGCCAGCTGCGCCAGGTGGCGCAGCCGCAGCCCGTACTGGTGCAGGGCCTGCGGCGAGGGGTCCGGCGTCATCTCGGCGCGGCCGGTGACCACCATGCGCCGCAGCACGTCGCCCTCGATCAGCACGGCGGGCTCGAAGCGGCGCGCCAGCAGCGCGCCCACCGTCGACTTGCCGCTGCCGGGGATGCCGGTGACGACGAACGTGCGGGGCGGGGCCGGGGGGCGGACGCTCATGAAGCGGTGCCCGCGGCGGCCGGTCGCGGGGCGGCCCTGCGGACGCCGTGGTGGACCTGCCAGTCGAGCGGGGGCTCGCGCAGCGCCATGAACTCCACCAGCAGCCGGTTGCCGATCGGCTCGACCTTCTGGAAGGCGCGCTTGACGGCCTTGGTGCCGGTCGGGCCGAGCGCGTCCGGCAGGTACTGCTTGATCTGCTCGAACAGCAGCCACTGGCGGCCCTTGCGGTTCTTGGTGACCCGGTCCACGTAGGCGGGTTTGATGCCGTACTTGGTGGCGAAGTGCTTCAGCGTCTCGGCCGTCCAGGCGTCGCTCCAGCGCAGCATGAAGTACGGCAGGTCGGTGAGCGCGAAGGGCGGCGGCATCCGGTAGGTGATGACCGAGGAGGGCTCGAACCACACCGTGCCGCCCGCGTCCAGCACGCGCTGGCTGAAGTCCAGGTGCTCGCGGGTGGTCAGCAGCCCCTCGTCCATGCCGCCGACCCGGTCGAACACCGAGCGGCGCACCAGGGCGCAGTGGAACTCGATGATGTCGCACCGCTGGCGGCGCAGTTCGTCGGCCGGCACCTCGGAGACGTGCTTCATGAAGTAGCGCTGGGTCTGGGTGAACTCGCGGGTGCCCCAGGTGCCGGAGAACTCCATGTCGCCGCCCGCCATGTGGACGGTCTGCTCCTCCAGCGGGCCGTGCAGGTAGAGCGGGCCGACCATGGCGGCCTTCTCCTCGTCGGCGCAGGCGAGCAGCGGCTCCAGCCAGCCGGGCGTGTAGTCCACGTCGTTGTCGAGGAAGACGACGTACTCGCCCTCGGCGTAGCGCAGCCCGATGTTGCGGGCGCAGTTGGGGGAGACGTACTTGTTGACGCGCACGGCGGTGAAGCCGTGGACGTCGCTCAGCCGTTGCAGCCGCTCCCAGCGGTCGCGCGGGGAGTTGACGTCGACGTACACGACCTGGCAGGGGACATCGGTGTGGGCGTAGAAGCTCGCGATGGACTCCTCGGCGTACGAGAAGCGCTCGCGGCTGGTGATGATCGCGGTGACGCGGGGTGAGCTGTCCATGTCCTCTCCCGTTCGGGTGCGGGACGGCGGCGGCGCGGTGCCGGCGCGGTCCGGTGGTGTCGGCGTCAGGCGGGCCGTGCGGTGACCAGGGCGTAGTGGCCGTAGACGGGCAGCGCGGCGCAGTCGGTGAAGCCCGCTGCCGTGAGCAGGGCGGTGAGTTCGGGCAGGGTGCGCAGTCGGCCGCCGGTCATCACCGCGAGGGCCAGCGAGTAGCCGGTGACGGTGGGGGAGAGGCGGGCCGCGTCGTCGGGCAGCACCTGGTGGACCAGCAGCCGGCCGTCGGCGGCCAGGGCGGCGCGGGCGCGCTCCAGCAGGGTGCGGCAGCGCTCGTCGTCCCAGTCGCTGAGGACGTCCGCGAACAGCACCCGGTCCTGGCCGTGGGGCCAGGGGTCGGTGAACATGTCGCCGGTGCGCAGCGCGACCCGGTCGGCGAGGTCCGCGTCGGCCAGCAGCCGGTGCGCCTCCCGCTCGACCACCGGCAGGTCCAGCACGGTGGCCTTGAGGTGGGGGTTGCGGCGGGCCAGGGCCATCGCGAAGGTGCCGACGCCGCCCGCGACCTCCAGCAGCGCGGCGCAGCCGGCCAGGTCCAGCTGGGCCGCCAGGGCGGCGGCTGGCGCGGCGGAGTGGGCGTGCATGGCCCGGGTGAACTGCTCGCCGTGCCGCCGGGAGCGGCCGTGGGTCTCCCAGATGCCCTTGCCCCGGTAGCCGTGCGGGGTGCCGGTGGTGACCACCTGCTGCACCGCGGTGCAGCGCTCGTCCCAGCCGAGGCCCAGCATCGGCCCCCAGTAGCGGGCGCTGCCCGGCAGCAGGAAGGCGCGCGCGGACGGCGTCGGGCGGTACCGGCCGCCGTGCACGGCGAGGTACCCCTGGGCGGCCAGGAACTCCAGCAGGACCGAGGTGCCGTGCCGGTCGAGGCCGTGCGCCCCGGCCAGCGCCCCGACGTCGGACGGCGCCGCGGCCAGCGCGGCGAAGAGCCCGAGGCGGTCGGCGACGGCGACCGCCGGCAGCCGGTACTGGGACATGAACGTGTCCATCAGCAGCCGGTCGTCGGGGGCCGCCGCGTCCGCCGGGGTCCCCGGGGGCGACGGCGCGGGGGGCGCGGGCGCGCGGGACGTGGTCACCTTGCCCCCGCGGCGGCCTCGGATATCCGGGCGGCCAGTACGTCGAGCAGTTCACCGACCTCGCTGTAGCGCAGCGGGTCGATGTCCTCGTTCTCGAAGGTCAGGTCGTGCTTCTGCTCGAAATAAGTAAAGACGTAGGCGAGCGTGATGGAATCGAGCCCTAGGCGGTCCATCGGGTCTTTTTCGGTGAGTGCGGAAGCGATTTCCTCAGGCGTTTCGCACTGCTCGACCAGAACCGTACGAACCTCGTCGAAAATAGCGGTCCGATCTACTGTTGCACTGCTGTTTTCGCTGTTCAGGGTCACAATGACTCCTCTGCTCGCAGCATGGATAGCGCAAAATCCAGGCCATACACTAAGTCGATCATCTACCGCTGTCAAACCTCTGTCGAATAAAAGTGGAACCCCGTTCTGGACGTGCTTTTCCGTCCCTGCGGCCGCATTCTTTTCGCAGAGTGGGACGGGGATTTTCCGATGTTTAGCCGAAAGTCAGCTCGGGCAGTGGCCCGCCCTCTCCGAAGCACCACTGGGACTCGCCGCGCAGCCGCCGCACGAGCCGCAGGCCGTCCCCCGTGACCCGCGGCGGCTCCACCCCGGCGTACCGGCACATCGCCGCCAGCAGCTCGGCGCACGCGTCCGCCAGCACCGCGATCTCCTCGTGGGTCATCGCGTAGACGCCCTCCGAGCGGAACCGGTGCAGCCCGAGCAGCAGCAGCCCGACCTTCTGCGCCCGCGCGGCGGCCGCCAGCGACGCCCGGGACACCTCCCGCGCACGCGGGTCGTCCGCCCCGGCCAGGGCGTGGCCCAGCAGGAACAGCTGCGGCTGTACGTCCCCGAGCACCCACACGTCCATGCCCTTGGCCAGCAGCAGCGGCAGCCGTGCCCCCGACCACACGTCGGCGTGGAAGGCGCGCAGCTCGGCGACGTCCTCGGCCAGCGGCAGCAGCGAGGCCCGCACCAGCTCGTCCGCCAGCTCGTCCACCGACTCGTCCGCCAGCTCGTCCGCCGACTCCTCCGTCGGCGCGTCGAGCCGGTCCGCCGGGGGTGCGTCGATCCGCTCCAGGACCGCGTAGCGGGTGCAGGAGGCGCGCAGCGCGTCGTCGACCGGCAGCACCCTGCGGTGCCCCGCCTCGGCCGGGGCGTCGGTGTCCAGCAGGTGCAGCCCGTCCGCGTCGAGGTGGTGGGCCAGCACCATGTGGTGGTGGTAGTGCTCCTTGCCCTCGTGGTCGTCGCCCGGCCAGTGGTGCCCGTCGGGCATCAGCACCACGGGAGTGCCCGAGGCGACGAGCTCGGCGACGCGCGGCCACTGGCGGTGGCCCCCGCCGATGTCGGCGAGGTACCAGCGGACGGTGCAAGCGGGGAACTCGCTCATCGGCCCGTACCACTCGCCGCGCCGCACCAGGTCGAGCGGCGCGGCGAGCCCGCGCGCCACGTCGACCGCCCCGTACCCCTGCTGGATCAGCACCGCCTCCACGGAGCGCAGGAAGCAGCCGAGGCCGTCGAGGCCGATGTTCTTCCAGCCCAGTGCGGTGGCCGGGTCGAAGGCGTAGGGCCTGTTGCCCTCGGCGGTCGCGTGGCTCACGTCGTCCTCCTGGTGTTCCGCAGCGCGGTGGCCATGATCGTCAGGGTGGGGTTGTGCGCCCCCGAGGTGGGGAAGAGGCCGCCGTCGGCGACGAAGACGTTGTCCAGGGCGTGCATCCGGCCCACCCCGTCGGTGACGCCCGCCCGCGGGTCGTCGCTCATCCGCATCCCGCCGAGCGTGTGGAAGTTCCCCGGCACCGCGCCGGGTTCGCCGGGGAAGGCCCGCGACCTGGTCTCCGGCACCGCGGCGACCTCGTCGGCGCCCGCCGCCCGCAACAGCGCGGCCAGGCGCGGCAGGTAGAAGCGCTGCGCCGTGGTCTCGTGGCGGTGCGGCGCCCAGGCGATCCGGGGAACGGGCACCCCGAGCCAGTCCCTGACCCCCGGGTCCAGATCGATCCGGTTGTCCCGCTGGGAGACGTCCTCGCCGTGCATCTGCACGCCCAGCAGACGGTCCCGCAAGGGGCTTTCGCGCATCAGCCGCTGGAACGCCGGGCCGTACGGCGCGCCCGCGAGCTTCGGCAGCAGCCGCCGGTAGATCCGGCCCTCCGTCACGGGCCCCGGCTGCCCGCCGCCCAGCTCCACCACGCCGCCGCGCAGGTACGGCAGCCCCGCGGCACGGGCCGCCTCCCGCGCGCCCGGGTGCTCCGGGTCGGCGAAGTCGTCGATCGCGTGCGTGATGTTCCGCCCGCGCGCGCTGCGCACCCGCTCGCCCAGGAAGAGGCCGTACGCGACGGAGTACCAGTGGAACATCAGGTGCCGCCCCAACAGCCCCGAAGGATCAGGGAGTTCGGACAGCAGGGCCAGTCGGCAGCTCTCCACCGCCGAGCCCGCGAGCACCACCCGGTCGGCCGGCAGCTCGGTGCGGCGCCCTTCGGTGTCCGCGTACACCACGCCGCTCGCCCGCCGCCCCGCGTGGCGCACCGCCACGGCCGTGGCCAGCGGCAGCACCCGCGCCCCGGCGAGCACCGCCCGGCGCAGCGCGGACAGGGCGCTGCCGCGCGACTGGTTCGGGCAGCCGTAACCGCAGCACGCCCCGCAGTCCGTACAGGCCGGACGGGAGTCGTACGGGCGGGAGTTGGCGGCCATCGGCATCGGGTACGGGGCCAGCCCGAGTTCCCGCGCGGCCCGCGCCACCCGCAGCGAGGACTCCTGGTCGGGGCCGGGCGGCATCGGGAAGTCCGTCTCGCGCGGCGCGCGGCGCAGCGTCGCCGCGGGCAGCGCGGCCCGGTCGCCCTGCACACCGAGCAGCGCCTCGGTCTCGGTGTAGTACGGGGCCAACTCCGCGTAGTCGAAGGGCCAGTCCACCACGGAGGCGTCCGGCAGCGGCCCCAGCGTCGAGCGCTTGGCGAAGTCCACGTCCCACAGCCGGGGCGTCTTGGCGTCCCAGTGCACCGATCCCCCGCCGACCGCGGCGGGCAGCGCGTTGACGAAACCGGTGTGCGGCGGCCCGGGGAAGCCCCGGTCGTGGAACACCCGGGGCTCGGCCAGCGGATCGGGGTACTCGAAGCCGCGCACCGGGCCCTTGATCTCGTCCGTGGAGAACGCGTGGCGCGGCGCGGCCTGCCGCAGGTCGTCGAAGTGGTTGGGGCCGCGTTCCAGGACGGTGACCTCCCAGCCGGCCTCGGCCAGCACCATCGCGGCCACCGAGCCGCCGGGGCCGCTGCCCACCACCACCGCGCGCTCAGCCATCGTGGCCCCCCGGCGAGGCGACCGCGCGGGCCGCCTCCAGGAAGTGCCGGGCCAGGGCCGCGACGGGATCGGCGCCTTCGCCCGTGTACGGCCGCAAGGGGCCGTCGCCGCTCTCCCGGGCGCCGGGCGCCCCCGGCCGGTCCCCCGGCATGCCCAGGACCGTGCGGCCCACCGCGGTCGGCCGGCCCCGGTAGACCGGGTCGCCGTACGTCCCCTCGATCGCGTGGTCGAAGAGCAGGTCGCGGAAGGCCGTGGCCTCGGCGTCGCACAGCGCCCGGTGGCGGACCCCGGTCGCGGCGCGGGCGAAGTCGCCGTCCGCGAGCCGGTCCAGGGTCGGGACGCCCGAACGGTACGCCAGTTGGAGGTCCTCGACGCGGCGGCGCCAGCCCACCCGCTGGGCGGGCGAGAGCGGCAGGAAGGACCCGTCGGCCCGCCCCGACGCGTACACCAGGGGCGGCTCGACCGCGAACGCGCCCAGCAGCCGGTCGACGTACCGCACGACGTCCGCCTCGCGGGCCCCGGGAGCACTCTCGCCCGGCGCGTCCGCGGGCCCGGGGACGAGCAGCGCCGTCGCCTCGCGCACCACGTCCGCCTCGTGCGGAGTCAGGAAGAACCAGTCCAACTCTTCACGCGGGCAAGGGAATTGATCATAATTGCGGTGTTCGTTCATGTTTGTCCTTCGGTCAAGGAGACCCGCATGAGCCAGTCCGGAGCCGTCACCGCAGGAAACACGGGGGAGGCGTTCGCCCTCACCAGGCAGCTGCTCGCCACGAAGACCCCCCGCTTCACCGGGGAGCACGGAGTGGAGGTGCACAGCCTGGTCTCCTCCGACCACGTGCCCCTCTACCTCTTCGCCGCCAAGTCGCTGGCCCGCCACTGGCCCGAGGTCACGCCGGTGGTCCACGACGACGGCACGCTCACCGCGCGCGACACCGACCGGCTGCGCCGCCAGGTGCCCGACGTGCGGATCATCGGCCGCGCCGAGGCGGACCGGCGCGTGGCCCAGAAGCTCGCCGGCCACCCCACGCTCGCCGCCGTCCGGCAGGGCAACGTCCGCATCCTCCAGCTCGTCGACTACTTCCTGCTGAGCGAGGCGCCGCTGGTGGTCAGCATGGACAGCGACGTGGTGTTCCTCTCGCGCCCGCGGGCCCTGGTCGACTGGGCGGCCGCCGCCCGGGGCGAGCGCCCCGCCTTCCTGTACTCGCCGGAGTTCGGCTGGGAGCCCCAGGGCGTGCACTGGATAGCGGACCACCTGCCCGGCACCCCGTACGTGCCGTACATGTGCTGCGGGTTCGCCGCCGTCGACACCGCCGCGTTCTTCGACGCGGACTTCCTGGAGGAGACCCTGAAGGCGCTGCCCCGGGAGATCGCCTTCGCCCCGCGCTACGTCACGCAGATGTCGTACTCGCTGCTCGGCGGCCGCCTCGGCGACGGGGGCGCACGGGACCTCGGCGAGCCCTACAGGTCCGGTCGCCTGGAGTGGCTGCCGGCCATCGACGACCGGGTGATCTGCCACTACTTCGCCTCCCACGAACGTTCCACCACCTTCGACAACCTGACGGAGGAGGGCCCGCTGCTCGCCCGCGCGATCGGCGGGGGCCCGGCGGCCTGACCCGGCGCCCGACGACGGGGCCCCGGCCGACGCACCGGCCGGGGCCCCGGGTCCGTCCCGCGGATCAGATCGGCACCGTGCGGCCGCCCGAGGCCGCCGACGCGTAGGCCGCCTCGACGATCCGCGCCGTGTCCTCGATCTCCCCGGCGGGCCCGTCCCACAGGTCCGGGGAGGCCAGCACCCGCCGGAAGTCCTCGTACATCGGCGCGAACCACTCCAGATGCGTCTGGTCCTTGCTCGGCGAGACCAGGGAGCGGCGCCATTCGCCCGCGCGACCGCGGCCGGTGACCTCCCCGTCGTCGATGCTCAGTGCCCCGTCGGAGCCCGAGACGGCGTAGTGGTTGGAGCGTTCGCCGCTCGTCCAGCTCAGCTCGATGTCGCACGTGCCGTCGCCGAAGTCCAGGCGCAGCCGGGCCGCCTCGTCCACCGCCCCCGGATCCCCGCCGGGCCGCTCCACGGTGCACGACAGCTTCGCGGGCGCCCGGCCGAAGAGCCGCAGCGCCATGTAGACGCAGTGCGTCCCGTGGTCCAACAGGATCCCGCCGCCCGCCAGTTCGGCCGAGCGCCGCCAGTCGGGCGCGAAGCCCGGCACCCCGCGGGCGTGCCGGTCGCGCAGGATGCGGAAGGTCGCGGACTCCAACCGGCCTATGCCGCCGCCCGGCCCGTCCGCACCGTTCCCGGTCGCACCGGTCGCACCGGTCGCACCGGTCTCGGCGGGCCCGCCGTCGATGGCGCCCCGCAACGTCCGCATCAGCGGCGACGTCCCGTAGTTGTGCGAGGGGAACAGCAACCGTCCCCGCTCCCGGGCCAGCGCGATCAGTTCCCGCGCCTGCGCACCGCGCACCGCCACCGGCTTCTCGCAGATGACGTGCCTGCCCGCGGTGAGCGCCGCACGGGTGAGCCGGTCGTGCAGGGCGGGCGGCGTACAGACGTCCACCACGTCCACCCGCGTGTCACCGCTCGCCGCCAGCTCCTCGTACGAGGCGAAGACCCGCCCGCCGGGCAGCAGCCGCGCCGCCTGCCCGCGCCGCTCCGGCGACGGGTCGACGACCGCCGTCACCTCGACGCCCGGCACCGCCCCGTAACCGCTCAGCCGCCCGCCGCCCGCCGTGCCGAACCCGACGACGGCCACCGACACCGTCGTCTCCCGGCCGATCGGCGCACGCGCACCAGGTGTAGCGCTCATGTCGGACCTCCCGCATCCGCGACCGGCGGGCAGGGGCCCCCGGCCTCGACCAGTTCGCCGTGCACGGCGCGCGACGCGGCGACGAGGTGGCCGTGCCGGGGCGTGAAGGCCCCGCCGCCCCAGCCGGTGACGACCCCGCCCGCCTCGCCGACCAGCAGCGCGCCCGGCACGGTGTCCCACACCCCGATGCCGAACTCCAGATAGCCGTCGTACGACCCCGAGGCGACCCGGCACAGCCCGGTGGACGCGCTGCCCGGCTCACGTATCTCGAAGCCGCCGCGCAGCAGGCGGTCGGCCACCGAGCACTGCCGCTCGCGCACCACGCCCTCCGTGCCGAAACCGGTCCCCGCGAGCGGGCGCCCCGGCGGCCGGTCCGCGAGGCGCAGCGGCACCTCGTCGCGGAAGGCACCCGCCCCGGCGACGGCCCGGAACACCGTGCCGTACTCGGGCAGCAGTACCAGCGACAGCTCCGTGCGGCCCGCCGCGACGAGGGCCAGCGCGACCGCGTAGTCGGGCAGCCCGCGCACGTAGTTGGTGGTCCCGTCGAGCGGATCGAGGATCCAGGCGGGCCGCCCGTCGTCCGGCCAGTGCGGGCTGGCCTCCTCCGACACCACCGCGAAGCCGGGCGTCTCGGCGCGCAGGACCGCCAGCGCGGCGCGCTCCGCTGCCGTGTCGGCGTCGCTGACCAGCGCGTCGCCCTCCTTGGTGCGCACCGCGAGCGGACCGCCCCGGCGGCGCAGCAGCTCGTCGCCCGCGGCGGTCGCGGCCCTGCGGGCCGTCGCGGTGAGGGCGACGGGGTCGAGCACGGCGGTCATCCCTCGCCCCTGGTGCGCAGCAGGGTCTCGCGGACGATGCCGACGGCGGTGTCCGCCTGCTCGCGGCCGATCGTCAGCGGCGGGTACAGCCGCAGGGTGTTGCCGCCGAGCATCACCAGGACGCCCGCCTCCAGCAGTTCGAGGTAGACGCGCTGCACCACGCTCTTGGGGGCGGGCTCGCGGGTGCGCTTGTCCGCCACCAGCTCGATGCCGAGCGCGAGCCCCGCTCCGCGCACGTCGCCGACCAGCGGGGCTGATTCGACCAGGTCGCTCAGCTGGGCCAGCATCTCCCGGCCCCGCTCGGCGGCGTTCTCGACGAGCTTGTCGTCGCCCATGATCTCCGTGGTGGTGGCCACCGCGCGGCACGCCATGGGGAACGCGCCGAAGCTGGAGGAGCTGGCGCTCGGGTCGGAGAAGGGCGCTGCCGCCATGGTCTCCTTGGCCGCGACGACACCGGTGACGGGGTAACCGCCGCCCATGCCCTTGCCGACGGTCAGCACGTCGGGGCGCACCTCTTCGTGCTGGTACGCGAACGGGGCGCCGGTGCGGCCGAAACCGGTCATCATCTCGTCCGAGACGAGCAGCGCGTCGAACTCCTTCGCCACCTCGCCCAGCGCGGTCAGGTATCCGGGCGGCGGCACCACGTTGCCCGACCTGCCCTGCACCGGCTCGACCACGATCGCGGCGAGCGCCCCGGTGGAGTTCTCCTTGATGACGTCGCGCGCGTGCTCCACGCAGGCGAAGCCGCAGTCGGGCGCGGTCAGTTTGAAGGGGCAGTGGTAGCAGTTGGCGTACGGGGCGGAGAAGTAGCCGGGCGGCAGCGGCCCCAGGCCCGAGCGGGCGCCCGCGGTCAGGGCCAGGCTCCCCATGGTCTTGCCGTGGAAGCCGCCCCAGAAGGACAGGAACTCGTGCTTGCCCGTGACCGACTTGGCCAGCCGCAGCGCGGCCTCCACCGACTCCGTGCCGCCGCTGTACAGCTGGATGGTGTCCAGTTCGGCGGGGAGGAAGTCGCGCAGCACCCGCACCATGTCGAGCCGCGCGGGCGTGGCGAAGGCGCCCGCGGTGGCCCGGGTCAGCTCCTCGGCCAGGGCGGCGACGAAGCGCGGCTCCGCGTGGCCGATGGAGTTGACGCCGCCCGCGCCCTGGAAGTCGATGACGCGGTTGCCGTCGACGTCGATCAGTTCGGCGCCGTCCGCCGCCACCACGCACAGCCGCGACAGCAGCATCACCGCCTGGAGGCCGGGCCCGATGACCTCCTGCTCCTCGGCCCAGTGGGCCTCGGTGCGGGTGCGCGGACGCAGCAGCCCCCAGCCGTGGTCGCCCGTCGGAAGGCCGCCGTCGGCGGCGGGCCCGGCGAGCCGTGTGTCGGACTCGGTCATATCGCCCCGTGCTCCTTCTGCCGTGCCTGCCCCTCGGTGAGCCACCCGTCCGCGGCCAGCGCCTTCAGGCCGCACCGCGCGGCGTGCAGCGCCGTGTCGATGTCGTCCTCGGTGGTGGCGGCCGAGATGAACCAGTGGTGGTTGGGGTGGAGGAAGACCCCCTCGGCGATCGTCGCCGCGTAGAAGCTCCGCTTGGCCTTCTGGTTGCGGTCCTCGTCGCCGAAGCCGAAGTCGAGGAACGGCATCGGCGGATGCCCCACCACCTCGATCGGCGCCCCGAACTCCGCGACGAGCGCGCCGAGTCCGTTCTGGAGCCGTTCGCCCAGCTGCCAGATCCGCTTCAGGTGGTCGCCCGAGCGCAGTTTGCGCACGGTGGCCAGCGCGGCGGCCATCGCGTCGGCGTTGGCGTAGTACGTGGACGAGATGTGCACCGTGTCCAGGGTGCGCAGCACGTCGGCCCGCCCGGTCAGCGCCGAGATCGCGTACCCGTTGGCGAACGCCTTGCTGAGCGTCACGAGGTCGGCGGTGACCCCGTAGTGCTCCTGGGCGCCGCCGAGCGCGAGCCGGAACCCGGAGCGGATCTCGTCGAACACCAGCAGCGTGCCGTGCTCGCGGGTCAACTCCCGTACGCCTTCGAGGAATCCGGGCGCAGGCCGCTCGACCATGAACGGCATCATGACCAGGCAGGCGATCTGGCCTGGATGGCGTTCGAAGACCGCGCGCAGCGAGTCGAGGTCGTTGTAGGTGAAGGTGTCCACCAGCGCGCGGCTGACCGCCGGGATGCCGTTGTCCCACTGGGCGCACCAGTCGTGCCAGCCGTTGTAGCCCCAGCGCACCACCCGGTCCCGACCGGTGAAGGCGCGCGACAGCCGCACCGCGGCGGCCGTGGCGTCGGAACCGGTCTTGAGCAGCATGCCCATCTCGGCGCCTGGCACGATCTCCAGGAGTTCCGCGATGAGCTCGGTCTGCACGGGCTTCATCAGGCCGGTCGCGAAGCCCCGCCGGATCTCCCGGACCACGGCCTCGTCCACGTCGGGGTCGGTGTGGCCGAGGATCACCGTCCCGTACGAGAGGAAGAAGTCGAGGTACTTGTTGCCGTCCACGTCCCAGAAGTGGGCGCCGTGGGCCCGGTCGGCGAAGACCGGGTAGTGGCCCTCGACCATCTGGTCGGAGGCGATCACGTTCTTGCGTTTGGCCGCCAGAGCGTCGATCCGCTCGGCCTTGCCGTCGAGTGCGAAGGAGCGGTGCAGACCCAAGGGTCTCCCTTTCGTCGAGACAACGGTGGGGGGTGTACGGCCCCGGCAGGCCCGGGAGGTGGGCGGAGCGGTCGCCTTGGACGGGCAGGTCGACCGCCCCGGTGGCGCGGAGGAGGGCTCAGGCCCGCGCGGCGCGCACCCGGTCCAGCAGGTCGGCCGCCCGGTGCCGCACGTCGGCCGGGTCGCCGCCGTGCAGCGCGTCGCCGACGAGCGGACGGCCGAGCGCCGCCGCGTGGGCGCCCGCCGCGAAGTAGTCGGCCAGGTCGTCGGCGGTGATGCCGCCGGTCGGCACGATCGGGATGTCGCCGAACGCCATCGTGAGCGAGGCCAGGTAGGCGGGCCCGCCCAGCCGCGCGGGGAACAGCTTCACCAGGGCCGCGCCCAGCCGCCACGCCTCCATCACCTCGGTGGTGGTGAACGCGCCGCAGACCACGGGGACGCCGAGCTTCCCGGCCTCGTCCAGCACGTCGGGCAGCACCCCGGGGGTGAGCAGGTAGTGCGCGCCCGCGTCCACCGCGCGGCGCGCGGTCTCCCGGTCGCGCACGGTCCCGGCGCCCACCAGCGCGGCGCCGGTGGCGACGCTGCGGCGCACGGCGTCGAGCGCGTTCGGCGAGGTGAGGGTGATCTCCACGGCCCGGATGCCTGCCTTGCCCAGTTCCTCGGTCACGGCCGGGACCGCGGGGGAGTCGGGCTCGGTGAGCATGGCGATCAGCGGGGTGGCGGCCACTTCGGCGGCCAGTTCGGTGCGGTGCGCCTCGGTCATGGTCACGCCCGCTTCTCAAGGACGATGATCTGCCGCCTGGTCCGCCGCACGACGGGTGCCTCCGGATCGGGCTGGGCGCGCAACTCCCTTACCAGGGGCGCCACTTTCTCGTCGAAGACCGAGTCGTCCACGGCCCACAGGTGGTACAGCATGCGCTGTTCGAGGCCGGAGGCGATCTGCTCGGGGCTGTGCTCGTGCACCGCCGCCTCCAGCTCGCCCACCTCGACGGCGGTGAAGCCGACCGACTCGGCCAGCGGGACGATCCGCTCGGCGCGGTCGTCGGCCTCCGCGGTGCGGGACTGGATCTCCTCCATGATCCGGCTGACCGGGTGGTCGTCGAAGAGGATCATGCCGGGGATCACCACGTACCGCCCGCCGGGCTTGAGGACCCGGTGCACCTCGGACAGGCCCTTGCGCAGGTCGCCGACCACGTGGGTGACCCACACGCTGTAGACCTGGGAGAAGGTTCCGGCGGCGAACGGCAGATCGGTCAGGGACGCGGCCGCGGCGACGTTCCCGACGCGGTGCACCGCCTTCGTCAGCATGGAGTGGGACAGGTCGATGCCCACCACCGAGTGTCCCGTCTCGGTGAGCGCCAGGGCGACCACGCCGGTGCCCATGCCCGCGTCGAGGGTCGGTTCGTCCTTCGTGATGCGCTCGGCGATGGCCGGTGCGATCCTGCGGCCGCGCGCCTCACCGCCACGCGTCTTGTCGTAGAAATCGGCTGCCGGGGAGAAATTCACAGACGTCTGCACTGCCACCCACTCATTCATGTCATTCGTGGTGATGAAGGCCGCACAAAGCCCACGAGGAATTGAGCTTTTGTGCCGGACGATTCCCGCTGCCGGGCATCGGGAATTCTGAAGGCCAGAAACTCTGGAACGTCCGTGCCGTCGGCGGCACGGTGTCGGGAGTCCCGGTGTGAATACCTGCTCCGCCTGGGGGCGGGCATGGCGTGAAGTGCTCGGCGCTAGATGATCCTTCCCCAAGAAGACGTAAAGCGAAAACCTTCTGATCGCGATTGGCGACGTTCTTTCGATGTTGGCGCGAAAGCGATGGGGCCACCCCGGGGGCCGCGGCCGGCCGCCCGCCGAGGGCTACCGTCGCGGGCTACCGGGGCGGGCCCAGGATCGGCCCGCCGCCTTCGCGGCGCACGGCGACGACGGCCGCGCGCGGCTGCGCGGTGCCGCCGTCCGGCCAGTGCGAGGCGGGGCGCTGCGGGGTCGCGTCCGGCAGCTCGCCCGGATGCTGCACCGAGACCAGCACGAAGTCGGGACCGATCACCGGACCGCAGCACTCGGCGCCGGTGGGCACGGTGAGGAACCGCCGCACCCGGCCGCGCTCGGGCCCGCTGAGCGGCACCACGTACAGGCCGTCGTTCCGGCCGCCGGGGCCGCCCGCGTCGGTGGCGATCCACAGGTTGCCGTGCGCGTCGAAGGCCAGGTTGTCGGGCGAGGAGATCGCGCTGACGCGGCTCTTGTCGAAGCCCCCGTAGTACGTCCCTGGGGACCCGGGGTCGCCGCAGACCAGGAACAGCCGCCAGCCGAACCGCTCCGCGGTCGGGTCGTCGCCCCGTTCGCACAGCTCCAGGACGTGCCCGTCGCGGTTCTGGACGCGCGGGTTGGCCTCGTCGGGCCCCGGCCTGCCGGTCCGCCCCCGGTGGTCGTTGTTGGTCAGCGCGGCGTACACGCGCCCCGTCACCGGGTGCGGCTGGACGTCCTCGGGGCGGTCCATCGGGGTGGCCCCGGCCCGGTCGGCGGCGATCCGGGTGAAGACGTACACCTCCTGGGCGCTCATGCCGGGCACGAAGCTGCGGTCGCCCTGCGCGAGGGGGAGCCAGCTGCCCGAGCCGTCGAACGCGCCGTCGGACGGCAGCCGCCCCGACCCGTCGATCTCCTCGGGCGGACTGTCCCCGCCGAACCTGGCGACGTACAGCGTCCCGGACTCCAGCAGCCGTTTGTTGTGCGCGCGGGCGGCCGTGTCGCGGCCCGTGCGCATGCGCCCGTCCGAGACGAACTTGTAGACGTACTCGAAGCGTTCGTCGTCGCCCATGTAGGCCACGACGCGCCCGTCGGGGGCGACCGAGACGTTGGCGCCCTCGTGCTTGAAGCGGCCCAGCGCGGTGTGCTTCACCGGCACGGAGTCCGGCTCCAGCGGGTCCACCTCCACGATCCAGCCGAAGCGGTGCGCCTCGTGGGGCTCGCGGCCGAGGTCGAACCGCGCGTCGTAGGTCTCCCAGCGGCGCAGCGAGGGGCCCTCGGGGAAGCCGTACCGCCGCAGCCCCTCGCGGAGCAGCGGATCGCCCACCCGGTCGGCGTGCGCGAAGGGCATGTGCACGTTCTCCTCGCCCGACAGCACGGTGCCCCAGGGCGTCGTGCCGCCCGAGCAGTTGGCCATCGTGCCCAGCACGCGCCGGCCGTCGGGGTCGGCCGACGTGCGCAGCAGCGGCGCCCCCGCCGCGGGGCCGCGCACCTCGAAGGGGGTGCTCAGGGTGATGCGCCGGTTCCACCGCCCGTCCACGGCCGCGCGCAGCCTCCCGTCGTCCGGTGAGCGCTCGACCAGCACCACGGACATGCCGTACGCCGCCCAGGCGGTGCGCACCTGGGCCTCGGTGGGTGCCGCCGGGTCCCAGTCGGGGAACATCAGCGGCTCGGTGGCGTACTCGTGGTTGCTGACCATCAGCCACCGGCCGCCGCCGCGCAGCGGGACGAGGGCGCAGTAGTCGTTGTTCACCCCGAACTGCCGGGCCTGCGCGGCCTCGGTCTGCCGGTCGAAGTCGAAGGGCGGCGCGCCCGGCAGGACCGGATCCCCCCAGCCGATCAGCACCTCGTGCGTGAATCCGGCGGGGACGGTGACGCGGTCCCCGCTGTCGGGCGGCACCGGCTCGAAGCCGCGTACGGCCGGCTGCCGCGCGCCTGGGTCGGCCGCCGCCGCGGGGGCCTGGGCCAGTGGCGTCAATGCGAGGGCGCCGGTGCCGAGTAAAGCCCTGCGGGAAAGAGCCGTACGTAATAAATCGCCAAAGTAGGTATTCCCCGACTTGTTGGGGGCGTCGCGGGCGCAGGCGTTTCCGCACTTGAATCCGCAGGTGTCGGGGGAGTGGGGGTAATGGTGGCCGGTGGCGAGAAGGGGGAGTCGCCGGGATGGCACGCTCAAGATCCTTTCCAAGGGCTGCCCGTCTGGGTGTCCTTGGCAGTATGCATGAGCTACCTGTAGCCGACAATCATGCGTGAGGGCATGCGTACGAAGGGGGAGTGAATCGTGCCCGTGTGTAAAGAAATGGTAAGTGCATGTGGCTGGAAACTGCTTGGTGGTGACGCGGAACGCGGGGGTGACAAGAGGGCCCGCAGGTGTTCCCGGGCCCGCGCCGGGGGCCGGATCCCTCCCCGTCGCACGCCCTGTCGGCGGCCCGTCCCATAACCTCGTGGGCGGGACGTGCGACGCGGTGCGCGTCCAGCCGGAGGAGGCGATGGTGATCAGGACGGGTGTGAGCTGGTTCGTGGGCGCGGTGATCGTGGCCTGCGTGGTGCTCCTGGGCTCCAGCACGCAGGGCGGCGACCCCGCCCCCGCTCCCACCAAGCCCCTGCCGACGGAGTCCGCCAGGGCCGCCGTGCCGAACCGGGTCATGACCTGGAACATCTGCAACCCCTGCAACAAGGAGGGGGTGCGGAACGAGGACAGGGCGGCGGACATCGCCGCGCTGGCCCCCCAGGTCGTCGGCATGCAGGAGGCGTGCGTACGGGACGTCGAGGAGATCAGGGACCGGCTGAGGAGCCGCCACGGGCTGGTCTACCACGTCGAGTACGGATCGGTGCTGCGCAACCGGGGCCGCTGCGGGGGCATGCCGTGGAGCCCGGGGGCCTTCGGTCAGGCGATCCTCTCGGCCGCGCCGATGAAGGACCGCGTGAACGTGGAGTACCCCGACGGAGGCTCCGAGGACCGCGGCTACCTCGCGGTCACCACCACGGTGGACGGCGAGTCCGTCCGGGTCTTCAACACGCACTTCGCCCAGCGGCGCCAGGAGGCGGTCAGGGCGAAGCAGGCCGGCGTGCTCGCCGCGGAGGTCGCACGGCACGACCGCGCGATCGTCATCGGCGACTTCAACGCGGTGCCCGAAGCCTACGAGCTCGGCAGGATGTGGGCCGTCGCCAAGGACGCCGACCCCCGGTGCAGGCCCTCGGGCGACGGCGCCTGCCGGGTGACCACCGACTGGCAGAGCAAGTACGACTACGTCTTCCTGCGGGGCGTCACCCCGCGCAAGAGCCAGGTGCGGCCCAGCGACAACTCGGACCACCACATGTTCTACGCCGACCTGACCGTCGGATAGCGCCTGGCCTGCGGCGACGCCCGGATCCTTGGCCGATGCGGGGTCCGCCGGCCGGCTTCTTCGTGCCATCCGCCAGTACGGAGTCCCGAGGTGGCGGAGGAAGACTCGCTGCCACGACCGCGCCGAGGAGGGCGCGGTCGAAGCGCGAGGAGGGCGGCACGTGGGCGTGCAGCAGTACGACGGGATCGGCGAGGCGTTCGAGGGGTTCAAGTCCCTCCCCCTGATCCGCTACGGGGAGGTGCCGAGCTTCCTGGCCATGGTCGGGGACGTGAGCGGCAGGTCGGTGCTCGACCTGGCGTGCGGCACCGGCTTCTACAGCAGGGAGTGCAAGCGGCGCGGCGCCGCCGAAGTGCTCGGCGTCGACATCTCCACCGAGATGATCGCCGCCGCGCGCGACATCGACGCGCGCGACCCGCTGGGCGTGCGCTACGAGGTCGGCGACGTGGCCGAACTGCGTCCCCTGGAGCGTCGCTTCGACGTCGCACTCGGAGTGCAGTGCCTCAACTACGCGCAGGACATAGCGGAGTTGGAGCGGATGTGCCGCAACGTCCACCGGAGCCTGACGCCGGGCGGGGAGTTCTTCGTGTTCGCCCAACGGCCCGACTACCGCTTCGACCTGGAGACCCTGGACAAGTACGGCTTCCGCTGCGAGCCGACGGGCGAGGAGGCCGAGGCGGGCCCGAGGGTCCGGGTCACGGCCCTCCTCGACCCGCGGCCGATCAGCATCGTCGGGACCGTCCCGCGCCGCGAGGTGTACGAGGAGTGCCTGCGGGCGGCGGGGTTCGGCGAGGTGGAGTGGGTGCCGCTCCAGGTGTCCGAGGCCGGTGTCCGGGAGTTCGGGGCGGACTTCTGGGCGGACCTCCTCGCGAACCCGCCGCTGGTGATGCTGCGCTGCCGCGCCTGACCGGCCACCTGACCAGCCGCCCGGTGGGCGGCGGTGGGCCCCGGGCTATCCTCCCGATGTGAAGATCACGATGGGGGCCCTCGCGGTCGGGGCGGGCTTCGGGGCGGTCACCTCGCTCGTCAACGCGCTCTCCTCGCCGTACACCGGGCTCGGTGAACCGCTGGTCGGCACGGTCTGGGGCAAGGGCAGCAAGGTGCTCAGCCTGCTGATGGACGCCGGGTGGGCCTGGGCCGCGCTGGCGGTGGCGCTGGGCTGGCTGGCGGGGACGTGGGCCCGGGGCGCCCTTGCGGGGGTGTTGTCGCTGGTCGCGGCCTCCGTGGCGTACTACGTGACGGACGCCTTCGCACTCGGGGAGCCGCTGTCGCTGTTCCGGCTGGAACTGGTGGTGTGGTCGACGGCGGCCGTGCTGTTCGGCTCGGCCCTGGGCGCGGTGGGCGCCGCGGCCCGACGGCCGGGGCTGCCCGGTCTGCTCGCCGCGCTGGTGGTGCCGGTGGGCGCGGCGGCGCAGATGGTCGTGATGCCGCCCCGCCCCCACGTGACGATGACCACCACGATCGTCGTCGCCGAGACCGTCGTCTGGTGCGCGGCCGCGCTGGGCGCGGGACGGGCCGTTCACCGCTTCCGGTCCGAGCGTCGCGCGGCGGGCGCGGGCTGACGCCCCGTCGGCCCGGCCGAGCGCCGAAGAGCGCGTGCCGGGCCCGGAGGGGACGGACAGGGATGGAGCGGCGGGGCCGTGTCGACCACACTGGGCGGATGACGACACCGCCGACCTTCCCCGACCTCCCGCGACACCCTCCGTGCCGACGGCCCGAGGCCGGCCGCCGCCGCGGCCCTGTGGGGCGGTCGCGACGATGAGCTCCGGTGAAGTGCGGCGCTATGCACGGACGTTGGGCATCACGGAACCCCTGGTGGTCCAGGAGCTGGGACAGGACGACGACACCGACGACGACATCCGCGCCGATGTCGAGGAGGCGATCGGCGGCGGGACGGTGGACGGGGAGACGGACCTGGCCGTCGACGCCGTCCTGCTGTGGTGGCGGGCGGGCGACGGCGACCTCGTGGACGAACTCGGATACGTCGCCGAGTACTTGACCGACGAGGGGTTCGTCTGGATCCTCACCCCGGGAGTGGGCAAACCCGGTCACGTCGCCCTGGACGAGATCGCCGAGGACGCGGAGGCGGCCGGTCTGGCAGCGGTCGCCACCGCCGTCCTCGGGGCCTGGTCAGGCAGCCGTGCCGTCCGGCCCCGTGCCCTGCCGGGGCGACGCTGACCCGGGGGCCGCCTGCCCCTCGCCCGCGCCGCCCGACGCGGCAGCGCGCCGCAGGGTGCGGATCGCCGGGGTCCCGAGCAGCGCCGCGCAGCCCACCACGCACGCGCCCGCCGACACCAGCAGCAGCCGCTCCGGCGAGGCCAGTGCGGTGGCCGGGCCCGCCAGTATCTGGCCGAGCGCGATCCCGGAGACGGAACCGGCCAACTCGTACGCGCTGACCCGGTTGAGCACGGCGGGCGGGGTGTGGGTCTGCACGCTGGTCGCCCACATCACCGACCAGAACGCCAGCGCGCCGCCGCCGAGCACGTGCCCCGACAACAGCAGCGGCAGGTCGGTGCCCAGCGCCACGCACAACGGCAGCACGGTGTACAGGATCATCGCCACCGCACCGGCGGCCAACGGGCGGGCCGGTCGCAGCCGCAGCGCCAACAGGCCGCCGAGCACCGTCCCGGCGCCGAGGAGGGAGACCGCGAGGCCGTAGGCGTCGGCGCCGAGCCGGTCCCCGATCAGTGCCGAACTGAGCGGCACCAGGGGCCCGAAGACCAGCACGCCGAAGACCACCCAGATCAGGATCACCGACCACATCCAGGTGCGCGCCCGGAACTCCAGCCAGCCCTGGCGCAGATCCCTCCGGAGGGAACCGCCGCCGTGCGCGCCGGTGTCGGCGCCCCGGGAGGTCCTGCCGACCGGGTCGAGGCGGATGAGCGCCAGGCACAGCGCGCTGAGCAGGAAGGTGCCCGCGTCGATCGCGTACACGGTTCCGGCGCCCACCAGCGCGATCAGCAGCCCCGCCAGGGCGGGGCCGAGCAGATGGGCGAGCGCGTCGGCGACCTTGAGCGTGGCGTTGGCGCGCTGCGCCTCGCGGGCGACCAGCGGGACCATCCCGTTCGCCCCCGGCAGGAACATCGCGACGGCCGCACCGGCCAGTGCCGCCATGGTGACCAGCAGCCACAGCGGCGGCGGCCCGGCGAAGAAGGCGGCGGCCAGCACGCCCTGGGTGAGCACCCGGGCGAGGTCCGCGCCGACCATCATCCGGCGCGCGCCGAACCGGTCGGCGAACACGCCGCCGAACAGGACCAGGAGGACGAACGTCCCGGTCCAGACGCCGAGCACGAGACCGACGCCGGACACCCCGTACAGCGCGCCGACCGCGAGCGCGGCGGCGACGGGCATCATCGCGTCCCCGAGCAGCGAGACCGCGCGGGCGGCGAAGTAGAGCGTGAAGCGCCGGTCCCACAGCGGCGGCCGGTCGTGCGGCCGAAGGGCCGCCGCGACGTCGGGCGGGGTCTGGGCGGTACGGGCCGGCTGGGCGGCCCCGTCTGATGTCTGCGCGGTGGTCACCCCGTCGATGCTGGACTAGACCAATCGGTCGTCCCAGTGTCTCGAACGACATGATGGGGTACTTTCCCGCCATGACGCTCCGTCCTCTGCCGCAGGCCCCTGAACCGCACCGGGTCGTGGCCCTGTTGCGACCCCCGCAGTCGAACTTCCCGCTCGCCTGTGCCACCGAGGTGTTCGGCGACCACGGTCCGGACGTCCCCGCCCGCTACGCGTTCGAGGTCTGCACCGAGCACCCCGGCACGGTGCGGACCGGGGCCGGCTACGACATGCTGGTCACGGCGGGGCTGGAGGCGCTGGAGCGCGCGGACACCGTGCTGGTCCCCGGCTGGCCGGGAACGGCCGTCCCCGAAGGGCCGTCCGGTGCGGCCGGTGGCGTCGACGTCGAGGTGTCCCGGGCCGTCATCGACGCGGTCGCCGGGGCGCACCGGCGCGGCGCGCGCGTCGTCGGCCTCTGCACGGGCGCGTTCGTGCTCGCCGCGGCCGGACTGCTGGACGGCCGGAGGGCCGCCACCCACTGGGCCAGGGCCGCCGAACTGGCCGCCGGACACCCACTGGTCGAGGTCGATCCCGCGGTGCTCTACGTGGACCACGGCGACGTCGCCACCAGCGCGGGGGCGGCCGCGGGCGTGGACCTGTGCCTGCACCTGGTGAGCGCCGACCAGGGATCCGCGTACGCGATGCGGGTCGCCCGGCAGATGGTGATGCCGCCGCACCGCGAGGGCTGCCAGCTGCAGTACGCCGAACTGCCCACGTCGGGACCGGTCGCCGACTCGCTGGCGCCGCTCCTGGACTGGCTGGCCGCGCGCCTCGACCAGCCGGTCAGCGTCACCGAGATGGCGCTGCGCGCACAGGTCTCGCCCCGCACGCTGACCCGCCGCTTCACCGAGCAACTGGGCATCAGCCCGGGGCGCTGGCTGCTGGACCGGCGGATCGCCGCCACGCGGGCGCTGCTGGAGGAGACGGACCTGCCCGTGGAGACCATCGCGCACCGGGTCGGCCTCTCGTCGGCGGTCAACCTGCGCCGCCGCTTCCACGAGGCGCTGCGCACCACCCCCGCCGCCTACCGGCGCGCCTTCCGCGCGGACAAGGCCGGATGACGGGGCCGGGCGGCGAGGCGGGGCGGGAAGGCGGGGCAACGGGGCCGGGCGGCGAGGCGGGGTGAACCGGCGCCGGGCGGGTGCGGCGCCCTGGAGACGGCCGCGCCCGCCCGCTCGGCTCACATGTGCGTGGCCAGCGGCACGCTGATCTGCTTCAGCCACCTGCCGGACGCGAAGTCGCGGGCCCTGACGACGACGCGGTCGCGGTGCACCTCGACCTGGAGCCCCTGGTTGAAGGCCCCGTCCACGGACGACTCGCCGCCCTGGCCGTTGTCCGTGTAACCGGTCTGCACCGCGCCGGTGTTGACGACCGAGAACCCGTCGAGGTTGGCCGTTCCGGGGACCACCCGGCGCACGTACCAGTCGGACAGGGCCAGGTCCCAGTGGGTGTGCCCGCTGAACAGGAACACGTCGCGGTGCCTGCCGAGGATCCCGAGCAGCCGGTCGGCCTGGAGGTAGTCGTTGAGGTACAGCTTGTTGCGGGTGCCGGAGACGGTGTTGGGCAGGGGGTGGTGCGTGATCACCATGACCGGCCTGCGGCGCCGCGCCCAGTACCGCAGACGGCTCTCGATCCAGGTCAGCTGCTCGTCGCTGAGCCACACCTCGTCCCAGAGCTTCGGGTCGTGGTAGTGCATGTAGCGCTCGGTGCCGATGCTCAGCACGGGAACGCCGCCGAACGTCGTCTCCGTGTAGACCTTCCCGCGCTTCGCGAAGCGGTAGAAGCTGCGGAACAGGGAGTCCTCGGTCGTGCCGTTGGGCCAGGTGGACTGGGCGAGGGTCTTCGGGTCCGCCCACTTGGGCACGTAGAACTCGTGGTTGCCGATCGCCCAGGCGACCTCGCGCGGCCGCGGGCCGCGCTCCATCACCTTGTGCACCTCGGCGTACTCGAAGTCGTAGCCGCGCGGCGTGATGTCGCCCGCGACCGCGAGCCCCGACCCGTGGGGGTTGGTGGCCCTGATGTCCTTGAGCGCGACGGTCAGGTCGGCGAGGTCCCCCTGGATGTCGCTGATGACGTTGAACGAGGTCACGGGCGCACCTCCACCGGAAGGACGGGCCTCGGCGGGTGCCGCGGCGAGGGAGCCGAGGGCGACGGCGCCTGCCGTGGCCGTGAACAGGGACCTGCGCTCCACCAGAGGGTTCCTTTCAAATGCCGAACAGAAACATGCGGGCCCCGCATGGGGCCGGGCACGTCACCCTCACCCGGCCAGGGGAACGCGGAGTGAACGCCGCTGGACTTTCCGCCGGACGACTCCGGGCCACCGGTCGTTGTCAGTGCCTCGCCCTAGAGTGAAAACATCACTCGGGAACACCGGAGGGGGATCAGAGGCGTGCCCGCAAAGAAGATTCAGCACAAGGTGAACCACGTCGCACTGGTAGTGGACTGCTCGGGTTCGATGCGTCCCCACCAGAGCCAACTCATTCGTGTGGTGGACGAGTTCGTGGCGGGTCTGAAGGCCGAATCCGACAGCCTCGGCCACGAAACCCGAATCAGCCTCTACTCCTTCGACCACAAGGTGGAGAACCTGGTCTGGGACATGGACGTGAAACACCTTCCGTCGATGCGCGGCCTGTACCAGGTGAACAACGGAGCGACGGCCCTCATAGAGGCATCCCTGAAGTCCCTGGACGACCTCGGACACATCTGGGAGGAGTACGGCGAGCACAGCTTCCTGCAGATCGTGGTGACCGACGGGGAGGAGAACGCCTCGGGCGGCGACCGGCGGCACGACGGGGACATGGCGATCCTCGGGCCCTGGCTCGAAAGGATCACCGAGAAGATGGGCGGCCTTCCGGGCCACTGGACGTCGGCGATCCTCGTCCCGAACTCGCTGGCCAAGCGGACCGCCCAGAACTACGGATTCCCGGCGGGGAACATCGCCATCTGGGACGCCGATTCCCAAAAGGGCGTGGAGGAAGCGATCGGTACCGTACGGGCGGCCGCCACCAGCTTTCTCCGGGGGCGGGAAAAGGGCGTGCGCGGCACGAAGAACCTGTTCGCCGTCGGCCAGGACGTATCGGTCGACGAAGTGCGGGCGAACCTGGATCCGATTCCGGTCGACAAATACCGGCTCCTCAAGGTGGACCGGGAGATCGAAATCCGTTCCTTCGTCGACTCGCATCCGGGAGTGACGTACGAACGGGGCGCGTGCTACTACCAGTTGGGCGCACGGGCCCAGGTGCAGCCGGACAAGGAAGTCGTCGTGGTGGAGAAGGCCACCGACCGCGCCTACACGGGCGACGCGGCGCGCAGCCTCCTGTTCGGTGCGGACGTCCGGGGCACCGTCTCCGTGAAGGCGGGCAACAACCCCGAGCTGGAGGTGTACGTCCAGAGCCGTTCGGTGAACAGGAAGCTCAAGCCGAAGACCCGCCTGCTCATCATGGTCTGACGGACCTGCGGCCCGACCGGCGCGCCACGCGCGGTGCGTCCGGGGCGATGGTCCCGGGCGCCCGCCGCGTGCCTCACCGCGCGTCGCGCAGCCGAAGGAGGTACGTCGCGGTCAGGGCGACCGCACGGTCCTCGTCGTGCGACAGCTCCACGAGGGCGCGGGCGGCCGCCTCGCCCGGGATGCCCGCCAGCGCCTGGGTGAGCCGTCCGCGCGCCGCCGCGTCCGTGCCGTCGTCGGCCAGGCGGGCGACCAGCCCGGTCGCGATCCGTTCGGCCGTCGCGGTGTCGCCCGCCAGCACGCTCAGCACATCGGCCGCGTCGGTGTCGTTCCGCCCCGCCACGACGACGTCGATGAGCACCGGCACCGCGTCGGTCGCCCCACGGGCGCCCAGTGCAAGGGCCGCGTACCTGCGCACCACCGCGTCCGGATGCGCGAGTGCGTCCCGCAACCGCCCGGCCGCCTCGTCACCGGGCAATTCGGCGAGGGACAGGACGGCGCGCTGCCGCACGGCGGCAACCGACGAGTCCAGTCCCTTCGCCAGGAGCGCGGGGCCCTCACCGCCCGACCGGGCCAGCGCCCACCGAAGGGCCCCGGCGACGTTCGGGTCCGCCTCGGCCAACGCCGCCTCGACCAGGGCCTCCACCGGCACCGGCACCTCGTCGACCGAAGAGAGCGCCGCGCGCTGGCGCGCGTCCGCGCTCTTGGACCCCAGCGCCTGCAGGAGCGCGACGACCTGGAGGACGTCCTCCCAGTCGGCGGGTCCGGCGGCGTCGATCCGGCGCAGCCGCGTCAGCAACTCGGTCTCCGCCGCGATGCGTTCGCGCGTCTGACGGACGAGGTCGCCGACGAGCGCCGACGGCGCGAAGCCGGGGTCGTCGAGCGCACGCCCGATCTCCCGCAGCGACAGCCCCAGCGACCGCAGGCTCTCGATGTGGAAGATCCGCCGGATGTCCGCGGCGGAGTACTCCCGGTAGCCGGAGCCCGAACGGCCCGAAGGCCGCACCAGCCCCAGCGATTCGTAATGCCGCAGCATGCGGGCGCTGACCCCGGACCGTCGAGCCACCTCACCGATCAACACACCTCATCATCCCCCGCACCCCCTTGACCGGCCTCATCAGCCCCACCGACCTCATCGAGCTCGCCGGACTCGCCGGACGCACCCGACTCGCCGGCACCGCCGAGGGCCACGATGCGCTTCGCCTCCTCGATCGCGAACTCGAACCCGGTGTCCGGGTCGCGCAGCAGCCGCCGCGTGGCGAGCGCGTGCGCCCGCACGCCCGGGTCGGGGCTCGCCGCGGGAGCCCGTAGAACGGGCACGACGACGTCCCCCAGCGCGACCAGCGCCCGGCTGAGGCTCAACTGCGTCCGGCGCTCACCGCGCCCCAGCTGCGTGGCCAGCACCACGGCCAGCGCGGACTCCCGGCCCTCCGGCACGAGCAGGACCGCCGCCCGCCAGGCACTGCGCGCCACCTCGTCGTCCGCGTCGCACAGCACCGCCCGGGTGATCGCGGGCCAGGCCCGCCCGTCTTTGATCTTGGACAGCGTGTGCAGTGCCTGGCTCCGCGCCTGCGCACGCTCCGAACGGACCTCACGCAGCAGCGCGGGCAGCGTCATGGACACCGGGTGACGGGTGAGCGCCCAGGTCAGCATGTCGCGGACGAAGAACTCCGGCTCCACCGCACACCGCTCGATCAGCTTGTCCACGAACCGCGGGTCGGGCTCCGTACCGAGGTCCAGAGCGGCCCGCAGCCGCACGGACGAACGGTCGTCCGCCAGCCCCTGGAGCGCCCGGTCCGCATGTGTGTCCTGCCTAGTGATCGTCATCGGACCACCTCCTCGGCGAGCAGTGAAGACCTTGTCACCGTGTCAAGGTCAAGCGGGAGCCGGGTTCCGGCCGGGAGCGGCGCCCCGCGAAGCGGCACGGCGAAAATGCCTGGTGACCGGGGTCGACACACGTGATCATGGCCGGATGGACACCCGTTTCCTCGGAATACCCGAACTGGTCGAGACCCCGCCCGTGGCGGTCGTGGTCGACGTCATGCGCGCTTTCACCGTGGCCGCCTGGGCCTTCGCCCAAGGGGCGGAGAAGATCGTTCTCGCCGAGTCGCTGGAGGAGGTGCTGGAGCTGAAGGAGCGCCACCCGGACTGGGCGGCGCTCAAGGACGGCCCGCCCGCGCCGGGGTTCGACGCCGTCAACTCGCCCGCCCTGCTGCGCTCCGTCGACCTGGGCGGCCGGACCGTCGTGCAGAAGACCACGGCGGGCACGGTCGGCGCCCTCGCGGTCAAGGACGCGCGGCTGGTGCTGTGCGCCAGTTTCGCGGTGGCGGAGGCTACGGCGCTGCTCCTCCGGGAGCACGGGAACGACGGCGTCACGTTCGTGGTCACGGGCGAGGACGGGAAGGCCGAGGAAGACCTGGCCTGCGCCCAGTACATCGCCCGCAGGGCCGCGGGGGACGCGACGGACGCCGCCGACTACCTCCGCCGCGCCGCCGAGTCGAGCGCCGCCGCCGAGCTGACGGAAGGCGTGCGCGAAGGCTCGCACCCCGATGACGTCGCGCTCTGCCTCGAACTCGACCGGTTCCCCTTCGCCATGGTGGCCACCGTGGAGGGCTCGCTCATGGTCCTGCGCCCGCACGGGGTGTCCGCGCCGACGGGACACTGACCTCAGCGGGGGTACGAGGGCGGGCCGGAGGTGATCGTGCCCACCGCCTTGAGGGTCCGCAGGACGGGGGCGGTCTCCAGGGTGCGGATCGCCTTCACCCCGCCCAGACCGTGGGTGAGGTAGTGGTACAGAGCCGCGGTGTCCTCGCACAGGGCGTGCGCCACGAGGTTGGTCGGTCCTGTCGTATGGGCCACGAACGCGAGCTCGTCGTGGTCGGCCAGCGTCGTGGCCACCTCGTCGAGGTGCGCCGGAGCGACCGCCATCCACAGCAGGACCCGGGTGCTGCCGCCCAGGAGCGCGGGGTCCAACTCGACGTCGAAGAAGACGGCCCCGCATTCGCGCAGGCCGTCCAGTCGGCGCGACACCGTCGCCGACGACCAGCCCGTGATGGCCGACAGGTCACCGACACTGGTGCGGCCGTCCCTCCGCAGGGCGTCCATCAGGGCGTGGTCGGCGGGCGAGAGCCGCACCCGCCGGTGTTCCGCCTGCGGCGGTGACCCGGTGCCCCCCACGGGTCTCGCGCCCCTCAGCAGGCGTTGCTGCCGCGTGGTGAGGGCGTTGGCGCTCATGCGCCACGGGGTGCGCCAGCCGATGTAGGCGTGCAGCAGCTGGTGCGCGGACACGGCGGTGAGCCCGACACTGGGCGGGAGCTCGTGGAGGAGCAGGGTGTGGCCGTGCGCCGTGCCCAGGGGCGTTTCGAGCACCGCGACGATCTCGGTGCCGCCCCCGGTCAGATAGACCCACGACGTGTCCTCGCGCCGGACCAGGGCGCGGGCGAGGTCGAGTGCCGTCTCGGGGGCCGCCGTCAGACGGAGCAGCCACTGTTCGTGGCCGGTCAGATGGGGGTCGGGCAGGCCGACGACCCGGAGCGCGGCCTGCTCCCGCAGCCGTTCGTAGCGGCGGGAGACCGTCTGCGGGGACACGGCCAGCACGTTCGCCATGTGCGTGAAAGAGGCACGGCCGTCGATGTGCAGCGCGTGGATCAGAGCGCGATCGAGGTCGTTGAGCATGCGCACACCATCCTTCACGCACCATGTGGCGGGGCGCGCCGAACGCCGGTGGCGACGCCCGCGCACATCGGTGCTCGGCTCGGTCGTGGTCGGAGCCCGGCTGCCCGGAACGCCGAGGAGGAAGGATCCCCCCTCGGCGGTGGCGGCGTCCTGCGCCGGGAGGGCGGTCAGCCCCTGATCACCGACTTGCAGCGCATCAGGAACTCGGCGAGGTAGCCGTCGTGGGGCATGCCGGACTCCATCCAGTACGTTCGGTGGTCTCCCACGTACACGTTACTGATCGACGGTTCGTCCAACAGCCGGTCGACGAGCCGGTCGTCGTGCGTCATCGCCGTCAGGACGAGGCTGTTCCGCAGGGGCGCGAGGCCCGCTTCGCGCGTCCACGGGGCGACCCACACGCACGGAAAGGGCAGTTCGACGGAGGCCTGCGCCGCGTCGGGCCGGTCGAGCTGGTGGACGGCGGGCCGGAGCACCGCGCTGCCGTCGCCCAGCTCGTCGGCGATGCCGTCGCCGCCCAGCCAGGGTTCGGCGCCCGCCGCCTTGCGCGCGAGGAACCCCTCCAGGGCCTTGGCCGCGGCGAGCGGCTGCACGGGACAGACCGCCCGGGGATCCTCCGGCGGCAGGCTGGGCAGGGCGGAGAGGCGTTCGGCAAGCGCCCGGCAGAGCGGGGTCGGATCGCCCTCCACGAAGACGGCGGTGGTGTTGACGCAACCGGTGCCGCCGTGGCCGCTCACCGAGTCGACGATCGTGTCGAGGTGGTCCCGCCAGTCCACCTCACCGGTCAGCAGGATCTTGGAGCGGCCCGGCCCCTGCGGAAGGACCGACGCGCTCGTGGCGTACCTGCGCACCACGTCCTCGCCCCCGTAGACCAGGCTCAGATCGGCGCCGCGCAGCACGGCGTCCGCCGTGGCGTGGTCGGTCGGCAGCAGCGCCACCTGGTCGTCGCCGAAACCGGCGCCGCGCAGCGCCGAGACCAGCCGGTGCGGGGTGAAGGGTTCGCGCCGGGACGGCCGGACCGCCACGCGGTAGCCCATCGCCAGTGCCTCCGGCCAGAGGCTGTGCGGGCCGGGATGGTTGCCGGCCGCGTGCACGGCGAAGACGCTTCCGCGCCGCGCCCACACCGCACGCCCGGTGCGGGTCGACGGATCGTCCCAGCGCGCCACCGACCCGGTCGGCCTGGCGTGCTCCACGCTGGAGCGGACCTTCTTCAGCCGGTCAGCGATCGCCCGGGTGGTGGCCCGCACCTCGGTGATCGGGATCCCGCCGACCCGGCTGACCAGGTACTCGTACTCCTCGACCGGTCGGCCGTCCGGCGCCGCGGTCGCGAACAGCTCGGCGGCGCGGCCGATCATGGCGATCCGGTCGTCCGGCGCCGGACTGGACGCGCGGCGCAGGGACTTCATCGTGCGCTCGACGAACAGGGAGGGAACCAGGCTCAGTTCGGCGGCCTCCCGGCCCGCGACGTCGTGCACGGCGATGCGGTTGCGGGCCCTGAAGGCGCCCCGCGCCCCCAGTGCGTCGAGCCGCACCGGTCCGGTGCGGGTCCCGGTCATCAGTAGACCCCCTCGATCACGGCCTCGTCCTCGAAGGTCTCGACCGGAGCGATGTCCGCCACCGCGTCACCGGTGTGACCGGGCAGCGGCGCGGTCCTGACCGCGGTGTCCCGCTCCAGGTTGTTGGGCAGGAGGAAGGACTTGCTGACGTGGTGGACCAGGACGCGGCCGCGCTCGCCGTACGGGACCGGTGTGAGCGTGTCCGGATCGACGACGGAGAACGTCACGTACGGGTCGTACGCGTCGAAGACGCAGCCGGAGTCCTCGGGGAGGTCCGGGCGCTCGCCCGCGAAGCCGAGGATCATGGTGCTGCCGTAGTTGCCGCACAGGGCCGTCTCGGGGAACACCTCGGTCTTGTACAAGTGGCGTGAATCGGGATCCAGTTGGGTGCCTCCCCAGCGGATGGCCCGGATCTTCTCGTTGACCAGTTCGGCGAGGTCGTCCCGGCGCGCCAGGCGTTCCAGCAGCGGGGGAGTGATGGTGAGGACGCCGACGTCCTGGGTGCGGAGCACCGTGCCGGCCTGGTCGACGAGGTGTTCGGCGTAGGCGCCGGCGTCGGCTCCCCGCCCGCTCGCGAGCAGCTTCTTCACCCAGCGGGGGTCGAGGTCGACCGTGAAGCCGTGGCGCCCGTGGGTGGCCGCGGACCCGCGGAAGTACTCGCCCACGATGTGCGGGCCGGTCGGGACGAGACCGAGCCAGTCGGCGCCGCGGGGAAAACCGTGGGCGTCGAGGTTGGCGTCGCTCCAGTGCAGCATGCGCTCCAGCCAGTCGCGGAGCAGGACGACCCGCTTGGGCGCTCCCGTGGTGCCGCCGCTCTCGAACACCCCCACGACGTCGGGGGTCTTGCCGTACCCGCGGGGCACCAGGTCCTCGGCGCGGACGTCGCGCAGCTCGGCCGCCACGTTGGGGAAGAGCCGGAGGTCCTCGTGGGTGCGGACGTCGCGGCGGGGATCGAAGGGCAGGGTCGCGGCCCGTTCCAGCCAGAACCGGGAACCCGTGTCGGGGTGGAAGTGCCACTCCATGGCGGCCCGGATCAGTTCGTCCGGCTCGGGGCGGACACCGACGGGAAGGTCGAGGACTTCAGTGCTGGCGCGCGGCACGGGGACTCCTTCGTGGCGTGGCTTGGCGTGGCGGGCGGGGTGGGGCGGGGTGGGGTGGAGGCGTGGCTACAGCTCGACGATGACGGCACCGATGTGCTGCCCTTCGATCACCTCCAGCAGGGCCCGCGGCGCCTGTTCGATGCCTTTGACCCGTACGTGGGGGAAGACCATCTCTCCCGCGCGGAGCCACGCGCCGAACCGCTCGGTCCACTCCGCACGGTCGTCGAAGTCGTCCGAGCTGAAGCCGCGCATCACGATCCGCTTGTGGATGAGCGGCAGGGAGTCCAGCTCGACGGGTGCCGAAGTGCCCGTGCCGTCCTCCGAGAGCTGCCCGGACAGGGCGCCGACCAGGACGAACCTGGCGCCCGGCCGTGCCGCTTCGACGGCGGCCCGCAACTGCTCGCCGCCGACGTTGTCGAAGTAGACGTCGATGCCGCCGGGCGCTGCCTTCGCGAGCTGTTCGGCGAGCGGCGCCGCGCCGCGCACGACGGCCCCGTCGTAGCCGAGTTCGTGCACGAGGCGGTCGGCCTTCTGCCGCGAGCTGGTGCTGGCGATGACCCGGCCGGCCCCCAGCCGCTTGGCGATCTGCCCGGCCATCGCGCCGATCCCGCTGCCGCCCGCGGAGACGAACACCGTGTCTCCCGGGCGGATTTCGACCCCGCGGGTCAGCGCGGCGTAGGCCGTCCAGCCCTGTTCCAGATGGGTGATCGGATCGGGCAGCGCCCCGCTGTCCAGACGCGTGCACCCGGCCGTGGGCACGGCGGCGTACTCGCGCCAGCCCAGCCAGTGCGACACCAGGTCGCCGGGCAGCAGCGCGCTGCCCTCCGGGGCGCGGACGACCTCGCCGATCGCCGCACCGACCAGGGTGTCGCCCACGTCGAGGACGGGGAACGGGGTGTCCTGCGTCGCGCCCGCGATGAGGATGCGCAGCGTGGCGAACACGTGGAAGAACCGGTTGCGGACCAGTACTTCGCCCCGGTCCGGCGGGGGCAGGGGCGTCTCGACGACGCGGAGGTGCTCCAGCCGCGGCAGGCCGTCCGGCTTGGCGACGAGGCGGACTTCTCTCTGGGTGGCGGGCAGGGCTGCCATTCACGCTCCTGAGCGGGGAGAACGTAGGGGGGAGTAGGGCCCTGGTGCACAGCGGGTGACCAAGGGGCCCCAGCGTGGCGTCGGCAGGCGCGTCACCTCCAGTCACGGCCGCCGACTGGCACATTTCTTCCATCCCGAGCGGCTGTCTGAAGGAAGCGCACACCCCGTTGGGGCCCGGTCGGCCCGGGTGCCGCGTCGAGGGCCGCGGGCACGGGCCTCGGTCGGCGCGTGGGATTTCGTCACCGGACGGGCCCCGGGTGGAAGGAATCCTCCACTTCCGCGCTCCGGCTGGAGTCGTGCGAGCCGCCCCCTCCACTGTGATGCGTGGTCGAACTCGGTGCCCTGCCCGCCAAGAGGAGGGGGAGCCGAGTGGATGGACCGACGATGACGGAGAGGAACCCCGATGACTGCTGAGCGCGTGCTCGCGCCGACTCCCGCGGCGGCGTACCGATGGCGATGGCTGGCGCTCACCGCCCTGCTGCTCGGTGAGGCCATGAACCTGCTGGACGCGACGATCGTCCAGGTCGCCGCGCCCGCGATCCACGCCGACCTGGGTGGGTCGGTGTCCGACATCCAGTGGTTCACGACGGCCTACACCCTTCCGTTCGCGGTGCTGCTGATCACCGGTGGCCGGCTGGGGGACATCGCCGGGCGGCGGCGCGTGTTCGTCGTCGGCATCGTCGGATTCATGCTGGCGTCCACCGCCTGCGCCCTGGCGCCTTCCGTGGGGCTGCTGATCGCCTTCCGCGTGGTGCAGGGCGCGGCGGCGGCCGTGATCATTCCCCAGACCATCGGCCTGATCAAAACCATGTTCTCCGGTGACGAGATGTCCAAGGCCCTGGGCAGCATCGGCCCCGTGATGGGTCTGGCCGCCGTGTGCGGACCGGTGCTCGGCGGCGTGCTGACCCACGCGGACCTGTTCGGCTCGTCGTGGCGCGCGACCTTCCTGGTCAACGTTCCGCTCTCGCTGGTGGTGCTGGCCATCGCCCCCAAGATGCTGGAGAACCGCGCCCCGAACCGGCCCACCCTCGACCTGACCGGCACACTGCTGGCCGTGGCCGGTATCGGGCTCGTCGTCTACCCGCTCATCGACGGCGACATCTCCGCGCTGTCGGCGGGGAGTTGGGCGGCCATCGTGGGCGGGCTGCTGGTGATGGCGGTCTTCGTGGTGCACCAGCGCCGGGTGGCCGCGAGCGGCCGTAGCCCGCTGGTGGAGCCGAGCCTGTTCGCGCGGCGCGGCTTCCCGGCCGCCATGGTGACCTCGACCGCCTTCTTCGCGGTGACGAACGGGCTGATGATGGTCATCGTGCTGCAACTCCAGCTGGGGCTCGACGTCGACGTGCTCGACGCGGGTCTCACGCTCGCCCCGTGGTCGGTCGGCCTGGCCGTCGCGTCGTGGGTGGCGGGCGCCCACCTGATGCGGCGGTTGGGCGACCGCACGATGGCCCTCGGTCTCGCGGTGTTCCTGGTCGGAGTGCTGGCGGCCATCGCCGTGTACCGCTCGGCCGATCCCTCGGAGTACCCCGTGCCGCTGCTGGGCGCGCTGGGCGTCATCGGCGTGGGGGCCGGTCTCTTCAGCCCCGCCTTCTTCAGCATCTCCCTGCATCCGCTGGAGCCCCAGGAGATCGGCTCGGCCGCCGGGCTGTTGAACGCGGTCCAGCAGTTGGGCGCCACGCTCGGCGTCGCGGTCCTGGGCAGCGTCTACCTCAACAGTGCGGTGCCCGGCGGCGCCGCGGCCTCGCTGCACGCGATCCAGGTCGCGTTCTGGGTCGCCGCGGCACTGGTGGTGGTGAGTTTCGTCAGCAGCCGTCCGATGGTCGAGAAGAAGGTCCCGGACGGCGCCGGGGCACAGCACTGACCGGGTGGCGGACCCGGGCGGACGATGCGGCGGCCCCTGGGCCGCCGCATCGGCGTGCGACCGGGCGCACGGAACCCGAGGACTCACGTCCGGGCGCGCATGCTCGGAGCGGTCCTCCGGCCGCGGGCGAGATCCGTGATCATCGGGCTCGCCGCCTTGACGTTCCGCAGGACCGGGCTGGTCTCCAGGGTGTGGATCGCGTCGAGGGAGCCGAGCCGACGGGACAGGTAGTGGTGCAGGTCGGCCGGGTCCTCGCAGAGCGCCTGGGCCACCAGGTTGGTGGGGCCGGTGGTGGTGGCGACGAAGGCCAGCTCGTCGTGGCCGGCCAGGGTCGTCGCCACGTGCTCCAGGTGCGCGGGGCTCACCGACATCCAGAGCAGCGCCCGGGTGTTGGCGCCGAACAGCCCGGTGTCCACCTCGATGTCGAAGAAGATGGCCCCGCCCGCCTGGAGGTCGGCCAGGCGGCGCGCGACGGTGACGGGTGACCAGCCGGTCGCCTGGGCGAGGTCCGCGTGGCTGGCGCGCCCGTCCTTCTGGAGCGCGACCAGCAGATCCGTGTCCGCGTCGCCCAGTTGGCGCGGCACGGCGACGTACGCCGTGTCGACGGCGACGTGCGACCGCAGTGCGCGCTGTTGCTCCTCGCTGAGGGTGTCGGCGCTCCGGCGCCAGTTGGTGGGGCCCCCGAGGTACATGTGCAGCAGACAGTGGGCCGACACGGCGGTGATGTTGTTCGTACGGGGGATGTCGCGCAGCAGGAGGGAGTTGCCGTCGGAGGAGTCGGTCGGCGTGTGGATGACCGCCACGATCTCGGTGCCGCCCGAGGTGAGTTTGACCCACGAGGTGTCGGGCCGTCTGGCCAGGGCGTGGGCGAGGTCCTGCGCGGAACTCGCCGCGGCGGTGAGTCTGACGAGCCACTGCGTCTGACCCGCGCGGTGGGGATCGGCGAGTCCGACGACGCGTAACGACGCCTCGTCGCGCAGTCGGCGGTAGCGGCGGGCGATGGTCTGGGGCGAGACGTCGAGGGCGGCGGCGATCTGGCTGAACGGCGCGCGGGCGTCTATGTGCAGCGCGTGGATCAGGGCACGGTCCAGGGTGTCGAGCATGCACGCATCCTTCAGTGGGGGCCTGCTCCGTGGAATAAACTTGAAGATAACCGAGACCACGCTACCATCGCAGCTTCAGAGCCCACAGAATTCCAATAGTTAACCGCTCAAGAAGAGAGCTGCGCATCGTCGGAGCGTTCTGCGGACGGGTCCGAGTTACTGGCGCGCGCTCTTTCCAGCTCCATCCACCAAGGAAAAAATCAAGCCATTTCAGCATGCGTTTCGGACGCTACGGAACCAGCGGTGATTCGCCTCTTTGTGTCGATTTTAATTCTTCTTGGGGAGGATTTTATGGTCGAATTGAAGACGCCTTCGGTCGGGGTCGGGCAGACCGCGCTCTTCGTCGCGTGGATGCGGCAGCTGGAGAGCGAACGTCCGGACGCGCTGTTCCGGGACCCGCTCGCCGCCACGATGCTCTCCGTCCTGGCGCAGGACCCCGCGCTGGCGGACGTGGCCGAGGTGATCAAGCAGACCCACCGCAGCGCGGCCGGCTTCCCCACCTACTTCGCGGTGCGCACCCGGTTCTTCGACGACGAGGTGATCTCCGCGACCCGGCAGGGAATCCGGCAGGTCGTCACGCTGGCCGCGGGCGTGGACGGGCGCACCGTCCGGCTGGACCTGCCGGCCGGGACGCGCTGGTTCGAGGTGGACCTGCCGGAGATGACGCCGTTCAAGGACGCGCTGATCGAGCGGTCGGGGCTGGCCCTGGCGTGCGAGCGTCGCGGAGTGGCCGCGGACCTCAGGGAGGACTGGCAGGCGCGCCTGCGAGCTGCGGGTTTCGATCCTTCGCAGCCCACGGCCTGGCTGGTCGAAGGGCTCCTGATGTACCTGACGGACGCTGCCGGGGACGCGATCTTGGCCGGTGTCGGCGAGCTGTCGGCCCCCGGGAGCCGGCTCATGCTGGAGCACCTCAAGGCGGCCATGCTGGAGGAGGAGGGGCGGCCGGTGCGCGAACGGGTCGAGGAGCAGGGGGCCTCCTGGCTCTCCGCCCGGGACGACCTCGTGTCCTGGATGGGCTCCCACGGCTGGAGCGCCCGGGTGTACGCGGGGGACGATCCGCGCATCGGGCACGGGCGCACCGTGGCCCCGCTCCCGGCGTGCTGGCTGGCGTCCGGCGTGCTCGCGGGCACGGCCGGGAATCCCGCAGGTGCGGCCGGGAGGCCCGAGGGCGGGGCCGGGAGTCCCGCGGGCTGACGGGAAGTCCGGCGCGGGCGGGATCCCCTGGAATACGTAATTCCATTACCTGTGATGTAGTTTCCGGTGCCACGCGACTGTCCCGCAGAAAAACAACGGGCGTCATTCACCAGGTTTTCCGATTGCCGCAGCACGGTCGGTCGCCGACCGTGACGGTTCAGTGCTGCCGTGGTTACGAGGCGGCCGTCCCCTGCCTGTCGAAAACGCGCGGGAGCATGCGGAAGCGCGCGAAAGCACGAGGAAACACCCGGTGACGCCCAAGAAAGCGACAAGCGACCCGCCTGCCGCGCCACCACCACGTCATAACCGCATCCCCCAAGCGCAGCGGAGGAATCGCATGCCAGACGACACCGCCCGCCCGCACCACCGGGAAGGGCCCCGACCGGGAAAGAACGGCCACTGCGTGGTGCTGGGGGCGAGCATCGGCGGGCTCTTCGCCGCGCGGGTGCTGTCCGAGAGGTTCGACCGGGTGACCCTGGTCGACCGCGACGCGTTGCCGGAGACGGACGACAACCGGCGGGGCGTGCCGCAGGGCCGCCACGCGCACGCCATCCTGCCCGCCGGCACGAAGTGGCTCCAGGAGATGTTCCCCGGCCTCCTGGAGGAGTTCGAGGCGGACGGGGTGCCCGTGGTCAGGGAACCCACCGAGATGCACTTCGCCCCGGGAGGGCACCTCCTCAGCCAGGAAGGCCGCTACAGGGACCCCATCCCCACCTACCAGCCGAACCGCCCCCGGCTGGAAGGCGGGATCCGCGCCCGGCTGCGGGCACGGCCGAACGTGGAACTCCTCGACCGGTGCGAGGCGACCGGGCTCATGAGCTCCCCGGACGGCCGGCGCGTCGTCGGCGCCCGCGTCGCCGACCGGGACGGCGGAGCCGGACGGGAACTCGCCGCGGACCTCGTCGTCGACGCGACGGGCCGCGGCGGACGCACCGCGCACTGGCTCACGGACCTCGGCTACGAACCGCCGAAGGAGGAACGCCTCGCGATCGACATCAAGTACGTCAGCCGCAACCTCAAGGTGGCCCCGGGCGCCCTCGGCGACAAGAAGGTGGTGATCGTCGGCGCCCGCCCGGGACGGCCGACCGGCGCGACCTTCCTCCAGCACGGCGATGACCACTGGATGCTGACGCTCATCGGCTACGGCGGGCACCACCCGCCCACCGACCCGGGCGACTTCCTGGAGTTCGCCAAACCCATCGTGCCGCCGGACGTCTTCGAGGTCCTCTGCGCCGCCGAACCCCTCGACGCCCCGGTCGCCCACCGCTACCCGGCGAGCGTGCGCCGGCGCTACGAGCGGCTGGACCGCTTCCCCGAAGGGCTGCTCGTCTTCGGTGACGCCGTCTGCAGCTTCAACCCCGTCTACGGCCAGGGGATGTCCGCGGCCGCGCTCCAGGCCGAGGCGCTGCGCGACGCCCTGGCGCGGGGCGGGGAGCAACTGCCTCGACGCTTCTTCAAGGCGGCCGCCCGCCGGATCGAGGTCGCCTGGCGGATGGCCCTCGGCAGCGACCTCTCGCTGCCCGAGGTGGCGGGCCCGCGACCGCTGCCGGTACGCGTCCTCAACGCGTACTTCGACCGGCTGATGACCGCGGCCGAGCGCGACTCCGCGCTGACCCAGGAGTTCGTCAAGGTCAGCGCCCTCCTCTCGCCCCCGACGATCCTGTTCACCCCGGCGACCATCGGACGGGTCGTCCTCGGAAATCTGCGCCGACGGCTTTCCGTGCGCTGAACAACAGAATTCCCTGACACGGCGCGGCACGAAAGGCGGCCGCGTGGATGAGCCATGGAATTTTTCAGGTACGAGAACTAGTTGTGCACCGAAAATTCTTCCTTGACTCCGACGTTTTCGGAGTCCTAGTGTTCTAGAGCCGATAAACCCGAAGGGAATGATTCGGAATGTCGAATTCGGTGGCTGCTTCCGCCGTACGGACACCCGACCGCGCCGAGCTGGTGAAACGGGCCGAAGGTCTGCGGGACCTGCTGTGGGAGGACGCCCTCGACTGCGAACGCGGACGACGCGTCACCGAACGGGTCGTCTCGTCCATGACCGATGCGGGCCTGCTGCGGCTGATGACGCCGCGGCGGCTCGGCGGCTACGAGACGGACATGCGCACCCTGCTGGAGGTCGCCGCCGCCCTCGGCCGCGGCTGCTGCTCGGCCGCCTGGACGGTGGGCGTCCTGAACGCCGGGAACTTCGTGGCGTCCCTGTTCCCCGCCGCCGCGGGCGACGAGGTGTGGGGCCGTGACCCCGACGCGCGGTGCGCCCTGGTCCTGGGGATGCCCGCACCGGGCGTCGAGCGGGCCGACGGCGGCGTCGTCGTCAGCGGCGAATGGGCCTACGTCTCCGGCTGCCTGCACGCCCAGTGGATCAGCGCCCTGATCGCCGTCCCCACCAACGGCGAACACCCCGACGTCCGGTTCGCCCTGCTGCGGGCCGACGAGACCACCATCAAGGACACCTGGCACTTCGCCGGCATGCGCGGCACCGGCAGCAACACGGTCGTCGCCGACCGGGTCTTCGTGCCGAACCACCGGCTGATGCCCTACGTGCCCGTCCTCAACGGCGAGACCGACGGGGTCGTCGACCCCGACCTGCCCTACCGCAACAGCCTGACGGGCCTGTTCGCCATCGGACTGATCGGCTCGCTCATCGGCGGCGCCGAGGCCGCCCTGGCCTTCGTCCGCGACAAGGGCCCCACCCGCCCCGTCGCGGGCTCCACCTACCGCGACCAGACCGAGTCGCCGACCTTCCAGCTCGACCTGGCCGAAGCCACGTCGAAGATCGACACGGCCAGGCTGATCGCCGCGCGCATCGCCGACACCGTCGACGAGTACGCACGGGCGGGCAAGAACACGGACCTGACCGTGCGGGCCCGCAACCGGATGGAGTCCGCCCGGGTCGGACGGTTGTGCCGGGAGGCCGTCGACACCCTGATGACCGCGCACGGCTCCTCCGCGTTCAACGAGGCCAACCCGCTCCAACGGCTCTGGCGCGACATCAACGTCGGCAGCCGCCACGCCGGCTTCGGCATGGGCATTCCCGAGCAGGCCTACGGCCGCGCCCTCGTCGGCCGGGACCCCCGCGACATCAGCTTCATCGTCTGACCCGGCGCCCCGGGACACCCGACCCCGCCCGTTCCCACCCCACAGCTGAGGACACCATGGCAGAGTCCCCCACCCCCATCGACGAGAGCGACCCGCGCGCCCGCAACCGCGCCGTGGTCGAGCGGTACATGAACACCCGAGGCGAGGACCGGCTCAGGCGGCACCTCCTCTTCACGGAGGACGGCATCGGCGGACTGTGGACCACCGAGAGCGGCGAGCCGATCGTCATCCGGGGCCGCGACCGGCTGGGCGAGCACGCCGTCTGGTCGCTCAAGTGCTTCCCCGACTGGGCCTGGACCAACGTCGAGGTCTTCGACACCCAGGACCCCGACCGCTTCTGGGTCGAGTGCGACGGCGAGGGGCGGATCCTCTTCCCCGGATATCCCGAAGGCTTCTACCGAAACCACTTCATCCACTCCTTCCTGTTCGAGGACGGGAAGATAAAGCAGCAGCGCGAATTCATGAACCCGTGCCGGCAGTTCCAGTCCCTGGGAATTCCCGTTCCGCGCGTCGAGCGCGAGGGAATACCGACCTGACGGGCCGCCGGAAAGAGCACGGGAACGTCATGCTCCGGCCGTTCATCCTCATCGCCTCACGGGGGGCAGTGTCGTGGGACACGCAGTAACCGAAACGCAGCGGGCGAAAGCCCTGCAACAACCCGAATGGAACGACCCCTCACAGGTCCAGCGGGTGCGGGAGATCCTCGGCTCCCGCCCTCCGCTGGTCCGCGTGGACGACGTCCACGCACTCAGGTCGCTGCTCGCCTCCGTCGCCGCGGGCGAAGCACACGTGGTGCAGGCGGGCGACTGCGCCGAGGACCCGGAGGAGTGCACGGCGGAGCACGTACGACGGAAGTCGGCCGTGCTCGACCTGCTGGCCACCACGCTGAAGATGGTCACGGGCAAGCCCGTCCTGCGCGTCGGACGGATCGCGGGACAGTTCGCCAAACCGCGGTCGAACTCCTTCGAGCAGGTCGACGACCTGGTCCTGCCCGTATACCGAGGGCACATGGTCAACAGCCCGGAACCCGACCCCGAGAAGCGGCAGCCGGACCCGCTGCGCATCCTCACCGGATACATGGCGGCGGGCGACATCATGGAGCACCTGGGCTGGCGCGCCCCGGCTCCGCGCGCGTGGCCGAGCATCGAACCCCTGGTGTGGACGAGCCACGAGGCGCTCCTCCTGGACTACGAGATCCCCATGATCCGCGAGGTCGGGGACGGCAGGCGCTGGCTCGGCTCCACGCACTGGCCGTGGATCGGCGAACGGACCAGGCAACTGGACGGCGCCCACGTCGAACTGCTCGCCGACGTGGTGAACCCCGTGGCCTGCAAGGTGGGCCCGGCCATGACCACCGAAGAGATCACGGCCCTGTGCGAGCGCCTCGACCCGCTCAGGGAACCCGGCCGCCTCACGTTCATCTCCCGCATGGGCGCCGACGCCGTGGCGGAACGCCTGCCGCCCCTGGTCGCGGCGGTCCGCTCCGCGGGACACCCCGCCATCTGGCTGTGCGACCCCATGCACGGCAACACCGTCACCGCGCCGGGCGGCCGGAAGACCCGCCTGCTGAGCGCCCTCGCGGGCGAGGTCGCCGGGTTCCGGCACGCGGTGGCGACGGCGGGCGGCACGGCCGGCGGACTGCACCTGGAGACCACGCCCGACGACGTGACCGAATGCGTCGCCGACACCGCCGACCTCGGATCGGTCGGCGACCGGCACACGACGTTCTGCGACCCCCGCCTCAACTCGCGCCAGGCCGTCTCCCTGGTCACCGCCTGGTCCGACACCCCGTGACCCCCGCCGGTTCGGCCGCACCACTGGAAAGGAGCTGCCCGATGGCCGGGTTGCCGCCCGTCGCTTCCTACCCGCTGCCCACCGCCGAGAGCCTGCCCGAGAACCTGGCGCGGTGGACCCCGTGCCCCGAGCGCGCCGTCCTCCTCGTCCACGACATGCAGCGCTACTTCCTCAAGGCCCTGCCCGACCCGCTGCGCACGGACCTCGTCCACAACACCGCACGGCTGCGCGAGCGGTGCGCCGCCGCCGGCGTACCGGTGGCGTACACCGCTCAGCCGGGCCGGATGACCGAGGAGGACCGGGGGCTGCTCAAGGACTTCTGGGGGCCCGGCATGCGCACCGACCCCGCCGACCGCGCGGTGACGCCCGAACTGGCCCCCGCCCCGGGCGACTGGACCTTCACGAAATGGCGTTACAGCGCCTTCTTCCGCACCGACCTGCTGCGGCGCATGCGGGCCGCCGGCCGCGACCAGCTCGTCCTGTGCGGCGTCTACGCACACGTCGGCGTCCTGGCGACGGCGGTGGACGCCTTCACCCACGACGTCCAGCCGTTCCTGGCCGCCGACGCCCTGGGCGACTTCTCCGAGGACCACCACCGCCTCGCGCTCGACTACGCGGCCCGGCGCTGCGCGATGGTCGTCCCGGCCGCCGAGGTGTTCGCGTGAGCGGCCCGGAGCGGGGCGACCTGCTCGGCGCCGTACTGGACCTGGAGCCGGCCGCCTTCGCCCTGCTGCACCGGCCCGAGTCCGGCGCCCCGGACGCGGTCGACGTCCTGACCGGGGACGTCTCCCTGTCCCGGACCCTGGCGGACGTCCCCTTCGGGAGACCGGACGGCGACGCGCCCCGCACGGAGCACGACGTCCTGGTCCTCCTGCCGTACCGGCAGATCACAGAGCGGGGGTTCACGGCGCCCGACGACGGCGCACCGGTCGTCGCGCTGTCCGTCGAGGACCAGGACAGGGTGCCCCTGGCCGAACTCCTCGCACGGCTCCCGGACGCCCCGGCCCGGGTGACGGCCCACGGGTTCGACGTCGACGACGAGCGGTACGCCGAGACCGTACGGCGCGTCGTCACGGACGAGATCGGCACGGGCGAGGGCGCCAACTTCGTCATCAAGCGCTCCTTCGTCGTCGACATCGGCGACTACTCGCCCCGCAGCGCGCTGGCCTTCTTCCGCCGTCTGCTGGAACGCGAACAGGGGGCGTACTGGACCTTCCTCGTCCACACCGGCCGCCGCACCTTCGTCGGCGCCACGCCGGAACGCCACATCTCGGTGGACGCCGGGACGGCCGTGATGAACCCGGTCAGCGGCACCTACCGCTACCCGCCCGTCGGCCCCACGCTGCAGGGCGTGACCGACTTCCTCGCGGACCGCAAGGAGACCGACGAGCTGTACATGGTCGTCGACGAGGAACTGAAGATGATGGCCCGCATCTGCGCGGACGGCGGCCGGGTCCTGGGGCCGTACCTCAAGGAGATGGCCAGGCTCGCCCACACCGAGTACGTCATCAAGGGGCGCACCGACCGCGACGTGCGCGAGATCCTGCGCGAGACGATGTTCGCCCCCACCGTGACGGGCAGCCCGCTGGAGAGCGCGGCACGCGTCATCCGCAAGTACGAACCCGAGGGCCGCGGCTACTACAGCGGCGTGGCCGCGCTGATCGGCCGGGACGTGGCCGGCGAGCGCTCGCTCGACTCGGCCGTCCTCATCCGCACCGCCGACATCGACGCGCACGGCCGCGCGCGCATCGGGGTCGGCGCCACCCTGGTGCGCCACTCCGACCCGGACTCGGAGGTCGCGGAGACGCGCGCCAAGGCGGCCGGGCTCCTCGCCGCCCTGGAGGCGGGGTCCCCCCGCGGCTTCGGGTCCCATCCGGATGTCCGCGCCGCCCTCAGGCGCCGCAACAGCGGCATCGCCCAGTTCTGGCTGCAGGACTCCACGAGCCGCAGGCCCGCGGTCGACGGGCTGGCGGGGCTCAACGCCCTGGTCGTCGACGCGGAGGACACCTTCACCGAGATGATCGGACACCAACTGCGCGCACAGGGCCTGCGGGTCACGGTCAGACGCTTCGACGAGCCGTTCCGGTTCGACGACCACGACCTCGTGGTGATGGGTCCTGGCCCCGGCGACCCCAGGGCCGCGGACGACCCCAAGATCCGCCGCCTGCGCACGGCGATCGAGTGGCTCCTGGAGCGGCGCAGACCCTTCGTCGCCGTCTGCCTGAGCCACCAGGTGCTCAGCCTGTCCCTCGGCCTCGACCTGGTGCGCAGGAAGGTCCCCAACCAGGGCGTGCAGCGGGAGATCGACCTCTTCGGCTCCCGCGAGCGGGTCGGCTTCTACAACACGTTCGCCGCCCGCAGCACCGAGGACAAGCTCGACATCGAGGGGACCGGACCGGTCGAGGTCAGCCGCGACCGTGACACCGGCCACGTGCACGCCCTGCGGGGTCCGGGCTTCGCCTCGATGCAGTTCCACGCCGAGTCGGTGCTGACCGTCGACGGGCCGCGCATCGTCGGGCAGACCATCAGGGAGGTGTTCGACCGTGCGGGTTGACATCGCCTGGTGGGACCTCGACGGCTCCCCGCAGACCATCGACTCCCTGCGCGAGCACCTGCGGGACGGCACGGCCGACGCCTGGCGCGAGGTCCCCGGCCTGCGGCTGAAGCTGTGGCTGGCCGACCGGCGGCTGAACCGCTGGGGCGCGGTCATGCTCTGGGAGTCGGACCGCCCCGAAGTCCTCCCGCCCAACCGCGCCGCCGAACTGATCGGCGGCCCGCCCACCCACAGGACCGGGTTCGACGTCGAGGCCGCGGTCGAAGGGGCGTACGCGCTCCGCGAACTGCACGGCCTGGGCCCGGTGTTCACGCGACCCACCCCACCGACCGACACCACACCAGGGAAAGGCACACCGTGCACGAGTACATAGTGGTGGACGCCTTCGCGCGCCGACCGCTCGAAGGCAACCCCGTGGCCGTCTTCTTCGACGCCGACGACCTGAGCGGCGAGACGATGCAGCGCATCGCCAAGGAGATGAACCTCTCCGAGGTCACCTTCGTCCTGCCGCCCGAGCACGGCGGTGACGCGCGGATCCGCATCTTCACCCCCGTCAACGAACTGCCCTTCGCGGGCCACCCCATGCTCGGCACGGCGGTGGCCGTGGGCCACACCACGAAGAAGGACCGGCTGCTCCTGGAGACCGCCATGGGGACCGTCCCGTTCCGGCTCCGCGACGACGGCGGCGTGCCCGAGGTGCGGATGGAGCAGCCCGTACCCACCTGGCAGCCGTACGAGCACGGCGCCGAGCTGCTGGAAGCGCTCGGCGTCGCGGACTCCACGACACCGGTCGAGATCTACCGCAACGGCCCCCGGCACGTCCTCGTGGGCCTCGAAAGCGTGGCCGCGCTCTCTGCGCTCAGGCCGGACCACCGGGCCCTGAGCAGGTTCCCCGACATGGCGGCCAACTGCTTCGCGGGATCGGGCACCCGGTGGCGCACGCGGATGTTCTCCCCGGCCTACGGGGTGGTGGAGGACGCGGCCACGGGCTCGGCGGCCGGTCCCCTCGCCATCCACCTGGCCCGGCACGGGCTCAGCGCGTACGGGGAGGGGCACCGGATCCTCCAGGGGGTCGAGATGGGCCGCCCCTCGCTCATGCTGGCGACCGCGGAGGGCACCGGCGAACACGTCCGCAGCGTGCACGTCGGAGGCCACGGCGCCATCGCGGCCCGCGGCACGATCTACGTCTAGCGAGGACCAGGTGGACACCAGTCGGTTCGAAAGCCTCACCGGGGAAGTCGACGTCGACTTCCCCGAGTACGACGCCCCGCCGCCCGACCCCGTGCCGCTGGTCCGCCGGTGGATCGAGGAGGCGACCGCGTACGGCGTGCGCGAACCCCGCTCGCTCGCCCTGGCCACCGCCGACGGCCGGGGGCGCGCCTCCAACCGCATCGTCGCCGTCACCTCGGTCGACGGGAGCGGAGTGGCGTTCGCCAGCCACAGCACCAGCCAGAAGGGCCGCGAACTGGCCGCCACCGGTTGGGCCTCCGGCCTGCTCTACTGGCGCGAGACCGGACAGCAGCTCATCCTCTCCGGCCCGGTGGCGCGGGTGGACGACGCCGAGTCCGACGCCTTCTGGTACGGCCGTCCCGTCCCGCTGCACGCCATGTCCTCGCTCTCCCGGCAGAGCGAACCGCTCGACGGCACGGCCGCGGTCGCCGCCCTGCGCACCGGAGCGGCCCGTCTGGCGGCCGCGGGCACCGCGCTGCCCCGGCCGGACCGCTTCGTCGTGTACCGGCTGACCCCGGTCACCGTGGAGTTCTGGTGCGCCGACTCCCAGCGCCTGCACCGCAGGCTGCGCTACGACCACCGGGACGGCACGTGGCACGTGAGCCGTCTCCAGCCCTGAGAGCCCGTGTCCGACCACGATCCGGAGTTGACGCCATGGAACGCACCGCCCTGACCCGAGCGATGGCCGGGGTCCCCGGCCCCGTGACCGTCGTGACCACGGTCGACGGCACGGGCAAACCCTGGGGGTTCACCGCCAATTCGTTCAGTTCCGTGTCCCTGGAACCGCCGCTCGTCCTGGTCTGCCTGAACAAGACCGCCAGTACGCACGGGGCGTTCGCCGCGGCCGACCGCTTCCTGGTCAACGTCCTGGCGCACGGCCAGGACGGGGTCGCGCGGCGCTTCGCCCGGTCCGGCGTCGACCGGTTCGCCGCGGGCGACCTGGTGCCCTGCGAACTGGGGCTGCCGGGTTCGCCCGGCGCCTGCGTCCGCGTCGCCTGCTCGATGCACGCCGTCGTCGACGCGGGGGACCACAGCATCCTCATCGGCCGGGTGGCGGCCGCCGCCGCGCACGACCGGACGCCGCTCGTGTACTGCGACCGCTCCTTCACCCGCCCGGTCACCGCCGCCGACGCGGCGGCCGCCGAGCCGGTGAAGGTCCTGCACCTGGCGGACTGGTGAGCGCCGCCGGACGGGACGCGGCGCGGGAGCCGGTGCTGGACGCGGCGCGGGAGCCGGTGAAGGTCGCCGTCGTCTACCACTCGGCCACGGGACACGTCGCCGACATCGCCCGCGAGATCGCGGAGACGGCCGAGAAGGCGGGCGCCGAGGTCCGCCTGCGCCGGGTGCGGGAACCGGTGCCCGAGGACGCCGCCGATCCCCGTCGGGGCCGGGCCGCCCCCGACGCGGCGACGGCCGGAGCACCGGTGGCCCGGGTCGACGACGTCGTGTGGGCCGACGCCGTCCTCATGGGGTCGCCGACGCGGTTCGGCAACGTGTCCGCCCAGCTCAAACAGTTCATCGACACCCTGGGCCAGGCCTGGCGCAGGGGCGAGCTGGCCGACAAGGTCTACAGCGGCTTCACCTCGACGGGCAGCACGCACGGCGGCAACGAGTCCACGCTGCTGGCGCTGATGCAGTCCTTCCACCACTTCGGCGGAATCGTCGTCGCCCCCGGCTTCACCCACCCCGACAAGTTCGTCGACGGCAACCCCTACGGGACGGCGCACCACGACGCGGGCGGCACCGTGCCGGTCGGCGACGTCACCCGCAACGCGGCGCGCGTCCAGGCCGAGCGCGTGGTGGCACTCGCACGGGCGATCGCCGCCCTGCCCGGCAAAGACCGGTAGCGGCTCCGCCCCCTCGTACGGAACGCGGAGAGCGGGCCCCGTCGACGCCCCCGGCGACGGGACCGCCCGCCGACAGGAGCCGGACGACAGCTCCGTCGGCCCGGTCCGCGTTCCCACCGGCCGGAGAGCTCTTCCGTCCCCCGGAGAGTTCTCCGGCCTCCGCGCGCCCGGCCGCCGCACGTCGCCCCCCCCTCGCGCCCTGCGGACGGGGGCGCCCGCCCCTCGTGGGTGAATCCGGCACATCCGGCCCGAGCGGTGGAAGAAATCCGCGAGTTGCCCGCGCTCGCTGGAGCCCCGCACCGGTGCGCCCCACGCTGGTCGAGCCGGGCCAGGGGCCCGGCGCCCCACCGTGACGACGACGGACCACTGCGGTACGAGGAGACAACGATGAAGATCACCCGCCACCTTCCGGGCGCACCGTGCTGGGCGGACCTCGACACCCCCGATGTCGCCTCCGCGCGCGCCTTCTACCCCGCCCTGTTCGGCTGGGACGCACTCGAACTGCCCACCGGGTACGTGAACTTCGCGCTGCGCTCCGAGAAGATCGTGGGCGCGGTCGAGCTCAGGGCGGGCGAGGAGCACTCGGCGGGCTGGAGCGTCTACTTCATGACGGACGACCTGGACGGCACGACGAAGGCCGTGGCGGCGGCGGGCGGCCTCGTGGTCAGCCCCCCGAGGAAGGTGTCCGTCGCCGGCAGCGCCGCCGTGTACCGGGCCCCCGACGGGGCGCTCTTCGGCGCCTGGGAGCCCGACAAGCACCCCGGGTCAGGTCTGGTGCGCGAGCCCGGCACACCGTCCTGGTTCGGCCTGAGCACCCCGGACGTCGACGGCTCCACGGCCTTCTACGTGCAGGTCTTCGGCTGGACCGGCCTGCCGACGGCGGGGGGCGGCCCCACGCGCGTCGCGGCGGCCGGTGACGCGGCGGAGTTCGGTGCGATCGCCGCGGGCCCCGCGGGTTCGGGGGGCTGGACCCTGTACTTCGGCGTCGAGGACGTGGACGCGGCGTCGGCGAAGGCCGCTTCGCTGGGCGGCACCGTCGTCGCCGCCCCCGCCGACGCGACCGGTGCCGGGCGCGTCGCGGTCCTGAAGGACCCGTCCGGTGTGCGCTTCGCGCTGGTCGCCCGCGGCTGACACCGAACCGTCGTGGGCGGCACCAGGCCGTCGGTGCCGGTTCCGAGCCGTACCGCTCCGGCGGGCCGCTCCGCGAGGAGCACTCCTGCCGGGGCGGTCGCCTCGGGTGCCCGTGTGGAGGAGGGAGGTGGTTCGCCGTGCGGAGCGAACCTCCCGGTCGAACCCCGCGTACCGCCGTCCGGGGGCCGACGCCGGTACGCGTCTCGCGCAGTGGAGCATCCCGTACCCCTTGCCTGCCGAGGTGACTCTTGCCATGACGCACGTGCGACTCTCCGACGACGAACTGCCCACCGAACTCCGGGACGCCATCGAACGCCACGACCTGCGCGACGCCCAGCTCCTGCTGGGCAGGCGCCCGCCCCACGTGATCGCCGACGAACTGGCGCGGATGGACGCCGTCGACGCGGTGGTCGCCTTCCGGCTCCTGGGCAAGGACGTGGCCATCAAGGTCTTCGAGGAACTGGAGCCGGTCGACCAGCAGGCCGTCCTGATGGGGCTGCGCGACACGGCCTTCAGGGAACTGGTCGAGGAGCTGGATCCCGACGACCGCGTACGCATGCTCCACGAGGCCCCGGCCAAGGTGGTCCAGCGGGTGCTGGCGGGGCTGAGCGCGCAGGAGCGCCGGACGACCGCGGCCCTGCTGGGATACCCGGAGGGCTCCGTGGGGCGCTACATGACCCCCGAGGTGGTCGCCGTCGACCAGCGCCTGACCGTCCGCCAGACACTGGACCACGTACGGGCCGAGGGGGCGGACGCCGAGACCATCTACACCCTGCCCGTGGTGGACGCCGAACGCCGCCTGATCGGCGTCGTCGAACTGCGCGAGCTCGTGCTCAGCCCGTCGGGACGGCACGTCGCCGACCTCGTCGTGACCGACGCCCCCCGCGTGCACGCGGCGGACCCCGCCGAGAACGCGGCGCGCCTGATGCGCGAGACCAACACCCTGGACCTGCCCGTCGTCGACAGCGAGGAGCGGCTCGTGGGGCTGCTCACCATCGACGACGCGGTCGAGGTGATCGAGGAGGCGGACACGGAGGACGTCGCGCGCCAGTCCGGGGCGGCCCCGTGGAGCGGCCACTACATGGCCGCGACCGTGTGGCAGCTGGCCCGCTACCGGGTCGTGTGGCTGCTGCTCCTGCTGCTGGCCGCGACGTTCACGGTGGCGGTGACCCGGGTCTTCGAGAGGACGCTCGAACAGGTCACCCAGCTCGCCCTGTTCATCCCGCTGCTGATCGGCACGGGGGGCAACACCGGCGCCCAGGCCGCCACCGCGGCCGTCCGCGCGCTGGCCCTGGGCGAGGTGCGCGGCTCCGACCTGCCCGCGATCATCTGGCGCGAGTGCCGGGTGGGGCTCGTGCTCGGGGCGATGCTGGCGGCCCTCGGGGCGGCGCTCGGCACGGTGTTCGTGGGCGCGCGCATCGCGCTGGTGGTCGGCGTCACCCTGGTGGTCATCTGCGGGTGGGCCGCGACGGTGGGCGGCACCATGCCGCTCCTGGCCAAGCGCCTCCACATCGATCCGGCGGTGGTCTCTGCCCCGATGGTGACGACGCTGGTGGACGCCACCGGGCTGGTGATCTACTTCCTCACCGCCCGAGCCGTCCTGGGAGTCTGACGCCGAGCACGCCGAGCGGGACGGGCACACCGGGCACGGCGGGCAGGGCCTCCCGAGCACCGGGGGCCCTGCCCGCCGGGGGCTTCAGTCGGCGACGGCCACGACGACGCTGGAGGGCGCCGAGAGCGCCACCGTCTCCGCGTGCCGCAGACCGGCCGCCCGGAACAGGGCGGCGAACTCGGCCTCGGTGCGCTCCCGCCCCGGGGTGAGCGCCATCATCACGATGTCCAGGAACTTCCCGGGGTGCGGGACGTCCCCCTCGGGGATCACCGGGTCGAGGACGACGACCCGGCCCGCGGGGTCCATGACCTCGCGGATGTTCCGCAGCACGGTGATGGCCTCCTCGTCGCTCAGCTGGTGCACCACGTGGGAGATCACGTAGGCGTCGGCGCCCGCGGGGACGGCGGCCAGGTAGTCGCCCGACGCGGTCTCGGCGCGGTCGACGACACCGGCGTCGGCGAGCACGTCGACGGCCCCCGGCACGACCTCGGGCTGGTCGAACACGACACCGCGCATCTGCGGGTAGCGCTGCAGGATCCGCGCCACGAGGTATCCGTGGCCGCCGCCGATGTCCACGACCTTCCGGACGCCGGTCAGGTCGTACGAGGCGACCGCGACGCTCTGGAGGTGGCTGACGATCTCCCCCATCGCGCTGTTGAAGATCTTCCCCATCTCAGGGCGGGCGTTCAGATAGGAGAACAGGTCGGTGCCGTGCACGTGCTCGAACGCGGACTCCCCGGTACGGACGCTGTGCCCGAGCGCGGCGTACGCCTGCTGGAGCGCGGGCTGACCCTCGTACCTGAAGTGGTCCCGCAGCGAACCGGGGACGTCCGAGCGCAGCGTCTCGGCCATGGTGTTGAGCGCGAAGGTGCTCGGTGCCACCTCCGTGAACACCCCGCGGCTGGCGACGGCCCGCAGCGCGCGGTACAAGGTGCCGGGGTGCGCGTCGACGCGCTTGGCGATCTCGTCCACCGGCAGTGGACCGGCGGCGAGCTGGTCGGCCACGCCCAACTCGGCCACCACGTACAGCAGGTGCGCCAGCCTCAGGCCGTTCTGGAAGTCCAGCATGCGCCCCTTCGCGGCGTCCGGGCTCAGCTCGTTGTTGACAGCGGTGTCGGCGGTCACCCTCGATCACTTCCGTTCATGGTCGTCGCGGTCGTCGTCGTACCTGCCGTGGCGCTCCGCACGAGCGGACGCCCGCGGCCGGGCGGTGAACTGAGGGAATTGTGCGGGCCGGTCCGACCGCGTCGACAGCGCGCTCCGGGCGATCTGCAACTTTGTTCCACACGACGGGCCCCTGGCGAAGGATGCGTACACGCGCGACGCCCCGGCCCCGTGCCCCGGTCCACCGGGCGGGCACCGCGCCCGGCGGCTCAGCGCACCGCGCTCTTCTCCCGCCACTGCTCCCAGCTCACGTTCCAGGCGCCGTAGCCGTTGCCCTCGGCGACCGTGCCCTTGGTGTCCTCGCCCTTGATCTCGAACGGATCGCCCGGCCGAAGCGCCGAGAACAGGGCCGAGGCCTGCTCCTTGCTCATGCCGATGCAGCCCGAGCTCTTGTTCGCGACGCCGAACCACCGCGCGTTCCACGGCGCCGCGTGCGCGTACATCCCCGACCAGGTCAGCCGCATCGAGTAGTCGACCATCTTGTCGTAGGCGTCGCCGAGCCCGACCGTCTCGGAGTTCATGTTGATGGTGCCCTCCTTCGCCATGAGCACGGCCGTGCCCCGCCAGGAGCGCTTGTCGCCGCCGGGGGTGCCGCCCGAGACCGGGATCGTGGAGACCGTCCGGCCGTCGCGCACGACGGAGAGCTTCTTGCCGTCCAGGTCCACCTTCACGATCCGGGCCGCCGAGTCGACGGTGAAGCCGGTGCGGTAGTCCCGCACGAACCAACTGCCGCCCGAGTCCGTACCGTTCAGCGTGGCGTCCAGGGTCACCTTGGTGCCCGGCTTCCAGTACTCCTTGGGGCGCCAGTCCGCCCGGTCCTTGCCCGTGTAGTCCTCGATCCAGCCCCACGAGCCCTCGGTGCGGTTGGACGTGGTGACCTTCAACTGCCGCTCCACGTCGGCCTTGTTCTTCACCGGGCGGTCGAACACGATGGACAGCGGCTGCGCGACGCCCACCACGGAGTTCTTGCCGGGCGCCAGGGTCAGCTTGTTGACCTCGTCCGCCTCGGGGAGCGCGTGCGTCGAACGGGACGTCGTCTCCTTGCCGCCGGTGCCGCGCGAGACGACCTCGACGGTGTACGAGGCGCCGGGCGCGGCCTTGCGGTCGGAGGTCCAGGACGCCCCGCCCGCCCCCGTGCGCCCCACGAGCTCGGCGCCCTTCGCGTCGACGACCTTCACCCGCGCGAGGGTGCCGCCGCTCGCCGTCACCGTGACCGGCCGCCCGGCCGCCGGCGGGGTCACCCGCACCTTCGCCGGAGCGCCGTCCGGCACGGCGGCGCGGTGGTCGACCTTGGTCGGCTCGTCGTCCGTCACCACCGAACAGGCGGTCAGCGTCACGGCGGTGAGCAGGAACAGGGGTATGCGAACGGGGCGGACACGGGAGTGCGGCACGACGGGGACCTCCGCGCGAGGAGTGGTGTGGGATGCGTCGGACTCTAGGACGACCGCCGTGCCTTCCGGGCGGCTCCGGGGCCATGTGACAGCGGCTGAGGGGAAACGGTCATCGTCCGGTCACATTCCTCGCGCGGACCGGTCAAGACCGGCTGTGAGCCTGCTGTGCGCCCCACCACCGAACGGGGCGGAACAAGGAGGCCCCCGTCGTGTCAGCGCTGCTCGTGACGCCCGCACCCGCGCCCGCCGCCCCGGCACCGTGGTTCGAAACGCTCACCCCGGACATGTACCGCGCGTTCCTGGCCGCCCGCTCGACGGACGCGGGCGGTCCCAGCTTCCTCCAACTGCCCGCCTGGGCCCGGGTCAAGGAGGGCTGGAGCCACCAGCTCGTCGGCTGGGGACGGGAGCCGGGCCGCCCGGCGGGCGTCGCCCTGGTGCTGCTGCGCACCTTCCCCGGCACCCGCAAGCACTTCGCCTACCTCCCCGAAGGGCCCGTCGCCGACTGGGCCGACCCCGACCTCGACGCATGGCTCGACCCGCTCCTGAGACACCTGCGCGCGTCAGGGGCGTTCGCCGTACGGATCGGCCCCGGGCCCGACTACCGCCGCTGGACCGCCGCCCACCTCAAGTCCCACACCGGGCCTGGGCGGCGCCTCGGCGACGTGCTGGCCAGCGAGGTCGACCCGCTCGGCTCCGCCGTCGCCGAACGGCTGCGGGCCCGCGGCTGGCAGCGCTGCGGCGGCGACGGCAAGGGCGCCGACGACGGGGCCGACGCGCAGCCGCGGTACGTGTACCAGATCCCCCTCACCGGCCGTACCACCGACGACCTGTGGGACGGCCTCAACCAGGAGTGGCGGCGCAACATCCGCAAGGCCCGCAAGTCCGGCGTCGAGGTCGTCGTGGGCTCCGCAGCCGACCTGCCCGAGTTCTACCGCCTCCTGCGGATCACCGAGGAGCGCGACGGCTTCCGGCTCGGCCGCTCCCTGGCGTACTACGAGCGCCAGTACGCCGCGCTCAACGCCGAGCACCCCGGCCGCATGAAGCTCTACCTGGCCCGCCACGAGGGCGAGGTGCTCGCCGCCCACACCATGATCACCGTCGGCCGCCGGGTCTGGTACCAGACCGGCGCGTCGGCCGACCACCGCCGCGAGGTGCGCCCCTCCAACGCCCTGCAGTGGCGCATGCTCCTCGACGCGCACGCCCAGGGCGCCGACGTCTACGACATGCGGGGGATACCCTCCACCCTCGACCCGAACGACCGTTCCCACGGACTGCTGCGCTGGAAGCTCGGCACCGGCGGACAGGTCGTCGAAACCCTGGGGGAGTGGGAGATTCCGTTGCCGGGCACGACGAACCACACGCTGTACCGCGCCTTCCAGGCGTACCTGGCCCGCCGATGACACCGGCCGCCACCAGAGCCAGACACGCCGCCGCCCCCAAGGCCAGACGCACACCGGGGACGAGGAGGGCCGCCCCGTCCGTGGCCCGCAGCAGCGCGCTCATGGCCGCGGGATCGCTGGTCTCGCGCGCCACCGGCTTCGTACGCTCGGCGATCGTCGCCGCGGCCATCGGCACCGGCCTCGTCGCGGACGGCTACGCCGTCGGCAACTCCGTCCCCACCATCGTCTACACACTGCTGCTCGGCGGCGCCCTCAACGCGGTCTTCGTGCCCGAACTGGTCAAGGCCGCCAAGGAGCACGAGGACGGCGGCGCCGCCTACACCGACCGGCTGCTCACCGTCTGCGTCCTCGCCCTCACCCTCCTGACGGCACTCGCGGTGCTCGCCGCTCCCGCGATCGTCGACGGCTACACCGACTACACCGGCGCGCAGCGCGACCTGACCGTCGCCTTCGCCCGCTCCTGCCTGCCGCAGATCTTCTTCCTCGGCCTGTTCACCCTGCTCGGCCAGGTGCTCAACGCACGCGGCAGGTTCGGCGCGATGATGTGGACACCGGTCCTGAACAACCTCGTCGTCATCACGGTCTTCGGACTCTTCCTCGCCGTGTCCGACGGCGGGGAGCTCACCCCGGACGAGACCTCGCTGCTCGGCTGGGGCACCACCGCGGGCATCGCCCTCCAGGCACTCGCCCTGCTGCCCTCGCTGCGCGGCGCCGGGTTCCGCTGGCGGCCCCGGTTCGACTGGCGCGGCAGCGGCCTCGCCGCGCCGCTGCGCGCGGCGGGCTGGCTGATGCTGCTCGTGCTCACCAACCAGGCCGCGTACTGGGTCACGACCAAGATCGCCACGGCGGCCGGCGAGCAGGCCGAGGGCGCGGGGCTCAGCGCGTACAACAACGCCTACCTGCTGTGGGTGGTCCCGCACGGCATCGTCACCGTCGCCCTGGTCACCGCCCTGATGCCGCGCATGAGCGCCGCCGCGGCCGACGGCGACCTGGCGGGCGTGCGCCGGGACGTCGCCCAGGCCCAGCGCACCACGGCGGCGGCCGTCGTCCCGGCCGCCTGCGCCCTGTTCGCGCTCGCGGTGCCGCTGATGACGACGGTGTTCCAGTACGGGCAGGCCGACGCGGACGCCATCCGCTCGATGGCCCGGATCCTGATGGCCCTCGCGCCCGGCCTGATCGCCCTGTCGGGGCAGTACGTGTGCACCCGCGCCTTCTACGCGCTGCGGGACACCCGCACCCCGTTCCTCCTCAACCTGGTCATCGCCGGGCTCAACGCGCTGCTCGCGGTCGTCGCCCACACCGCGCTGCCCGCCGAGTGGGCGGTCGCGGGCATGTCGGCCGGATACTCCCTGGCGCTCTGGGCGGGCTGGGGCCTGACCGCGTACGCACTGCACCGGCGGCTCAACCGGCGCCGCCGCAGGGGCGCCCGCAAGGCGGAACGAGGCGGGGGCGCGGGCGGCTCGCTCGTACGGCTGCTGGTCGCCGCAGTCCCCGCCACCTGGCTCGGCCTGCTCGCGGCGGACGCGACAGGCGGCCCGGCGGGCCCGGTGGCCGCGGGGCTCGCCGGGGCCACCGCCATCGGCGCCGTGTTCGTGCTGCTCGCCCGGCCGCTGCGGCTCACCGAAGTCACCGCCCTCACCGGGAACCTCACCGGTCGCGCCGCCCGTCTCGTACGGCGCGGACGCTGACCCAGGACCCGCCTCCCGACCACCCTTCCGACCTTGGGATACTCCACGAATGCCACGCGTGCTGCTGATCGAAGACGACCCCTCCGTCCGCGAGGGCGTCGAGCTCGGGCTGCGGCGCCGCGGCCACGAGGTGCGGACCGCCGCGACGGGCGAGGCCGGGCTCGCGGCGCTCGACGAGTTCCGCCCCGACCTGCTCCTGCTCGACCTGATGCTGCCCGCCATGAACGGCGTCCAGGTGTGCCGCCGGGTCCGCGAGAACAGCCAGCTGCCGATCATCATGCTCACCGCGCGCGGCGACGACTTCGACGTCGTCGTGGGACTGGAGGCGGGCGCCGACGACTACATCGTCAAACCCGCCCGCACCGAGGTCATCGAAGCCCGCATACGCGCCGTGCTGCGCCGCATCGAGGAGCCGGGCGGCGGCCGTCCCGCCGTCGAGTTCCACGGGGAGCTGGCCATCGACCGGGCCGGGCTCGCCGTCACCAAGAACGGCGAACGCGTCACCCTCGCCCCCTCCGAGCTCAAACTGCTGCTCCACCTCACCGCGGCCCCCGAGCAGGTCTTCAGCCGCCAGCAACTCCTCGAACACGTCTGGGAGCACAGCTTCCACGGCGACGCCCGACTCGTCGACGCCTGCGTCCGAAGGCTCCGCAACAAGATCGAGGACACCCCGGGGGAGCCCCGCTACATCCAGACGCTGCGCGGGTTCGGCTACCGCTTCGGCCCGCTCCAGTGAGGCGTCACGCCCGCGACGGCGGCACCAGACCGCCGCGCGGGCGCCGCCTGCGCCCCTTCGGCCTGCGCACCCGGCTCGTCCTCGCCTTCCTGCTGGTCGCCGCCGTCGGCTGCGGCACCACCGCCGCGCTCACCTACCGCGCGACCCGCAACGCGATCCTGGTGCAGACCCAGGACACCGCGGTCGCCGCCTTCCGGCAGCAGGTCGAGACGTTGAGCATCGAGCTGCCCGTCAACCGCGAAGGGCTCCAGAACGAGCTGCGGCGCATCGCCCGGCAGGGCAAACCGCGCCCCTGGCGGGTGTACGCGGAGTACGGCACGATGCGCGTCTCGTCCACCGACCGGCCCGAGTCCAGCGTCCTCACCTCCGAACTGCGCCGCCGCGCCGCCGGAACCGCGCACGCCAGCTTCCAGCGGGTGGTCAGGAACGGCACCCCCTACCTCGCGGTGGCGGTCCCCGCCGTGTTCGGCAAGGTGGGGCGCCTCCCGGAGGGCCACGCCACCGGCCTCGTCGTGTACGCGGTGACGGACCTCGGCGACGAGGAGGCCAACATCGAGGCGATGCTCGTCGCCGCCCGCGACGGCGCCCTGCCCGCCCTGCTCGTCGCGCTGGTCCCGGCGCTGCTCGCCTCGCGGAGCGTCCTGCGGCCCGTACGGGAGCTGCGGCGCGCGGCCCACAGCATGGGGCGCGGCGAGCTGGACACCCGCATCCACGCCAAGGGCAGCGACGAACTCGCTGACCTCGCCCGCACCTTCAACGAGTCCGCGGCCGAACTGGAGCGCTCGGTCACCGAGCTGCGGCAGGCCGAGGCACGCGCACGCCGCTTCGCGTCCGACGTCTCCCACGAACTGCGCACCCCGCTCGCCGGCATGCTCGCGGTGACCGAGGTGCTCGACGAGGACGCCGGGACGCTCGACTCGGACACCGCCCGCGCGGTGCGCCTGATCAGCTCGGAAACCGGCAAACTGGCCGTGCTCGTCGAGGACCTGATGGAGATCTCGCGCTTCGACGCGCGCGTCGCCGAGCTGCACACCGACGAGGTGGACGCGGCCGAGGCGGTGCGCCAGACCCTGCTGAACCGCCACTGGACGGATCCGCGGCAGCTGACGGTCGACCTGACCGACGGGATCCGGGTCCGCCTCGATCCGCGCCGCTTCGACGTCGTGGTCGCCAACCTGGTCGGCAACGCCCTGCGGCACGGTCACCCGCCGGTCACCGTGCGGGTCCACGCGGACGGCGACCACCTCGTCACGGAGGTCGCCGACCGGGGGCCCGGCATCCCGGAGGACGTCCTGCCGCACGTCTTCGACCGCTACTACAAGGGCGACCCGGCCCGCACCCGCTCGGCGGGCAGCGGCCTGGGCCTCGCCATCACCCTGGAGAACGTACGGCTGCACGGCGGCACCGTCGCCGCGGGCAACCGCCCGGACGGCGGCGCGGTCTTCACCGTCAGGATCCCGCTGTGAGCCGGACCGTGCGGCGCGCGGCCGCCGCACTCCTGTCCCTGTTGCCGCTGGCCGCCTGCGGCATCCAGGAGAGCGACGTGGTGGAGGCCGGGGGAGCGGCCACGGTCATCGTGCGACCGATCGACGGCACGAACATAGTGCTGTTCTTCGTCGGCCCGAACGGGCGCCTGATGCTGGTCTCCCGCGACCTCGGCTTCCGCGCCCGGGTCGACGCGGACGGCGTCGGGACGGGCACGGGCAGCCCGTTCGGAACCGGATACCGCCTCGCCGGCAGCAAGGTGCTCGCCACCCTGCTGGAAGGCCCCACCGGGAAGGAGCGCGCCTCCGGGCTCGTCACGGAGCTGGGGGCGCTGAAGGGGGTCGAGGTGTACAGCCACCTGCGGCGCGACACCGACGGAACGGCCAGGGTGGACCTCCGCGTCGGGACCAAGGTCCACGGCATCCGGCCGCTGGCCCTCGAACAGCTGGTGTGCACGGCCGCCTACGCGGAGGGCGGCGACGACTTCGTTCCGCCGGTCGTCGTCTCGGGCCCGGACGGATCCCTGCCCGAGGCCCGCTGCGAGCTGGGCTGACGGGACGACCCGCTGGACTGACGGGGCGACCCGACGGGGCCCGGCGTCGGGCGCCCCAAACCGCGGGAGGCCCTCGCCCCTCCTGCCGCTCTCGCGGACCTCGTTTCGCCAACTCGCCGCATAGGGTGGGCCGATGCGCGCACACCGTATCGACCGGCCGGCCGACCTCGACGTGGTCCGGGACTCCTACGACCGGGTGGCCGACAACTACGCCCACATGGTGGTGACGACGGGAATCGGCGACATCCGGCGATATCCGTGGCTCAAGGCGTCGATCGACGCCTTCGCCGACACCGTGGGCGGGCTAGGGCCCGTCCTCGACGTCGGCTGCGGGCCCGGAACGGTGACCGCCTACCTCGCCGAACGCGGACTCGACGTCTCCGGAGTCGACCTCTCGCCCCGCATGATCGAGAACGCGCGCCGACTCCATCCGCACTGCCGCTTCGGCGTCGCCTCGGCCACCGACCTGGACCTCGAAGAGGCGTCCCTCGGCGGCGTACTGGGCTGGTGGTCGCTGTTCAACCTCCCCCGCGACGTCCTTCCCCAGGTCCTCGCCCTGTTCGCGCGGGCCCTGAAGCCTGGCGGGCACTTCATCGCCGGGACACACGTCGGAGACGAGGACGCGGTGCGCACCGAGGCGTACGGGGGCGTGCCCGTCCGGTGGACGACGCACAAGTGGCAGCCGGAGCGGTTCGTGGACCTGATCGAGCGGGCGGGGCTGCGCCCGGTCGCCGAACTCCGGCTCCCCGCGGACGAGCAGAGCGGGCCGAGCCTGGTCGTGATGGCCGAGCGCCCCGCCTGAGGTCCCCGCGTCGCCCGAGCCCGTACATCCGTGGCCCGTACATCCGTGGCCCGGTCGTCCGCGTGCGGTGGCGTATCGCCGACGTATCGGAAAACGCGTACGCGCGCGCAACAGTCCGTCGCCTTTAGTCGGGGGCAAGGGCCGCAACGGTCCTCGTCGGGGCAGAGGTGTCCCGGCTCAGACAGGTGATCGTGGAATGAGGGCGCTTCATGTCGTACGCGAACGGTCGTCGGTTCCCGAAGAGGGCCACGCTCGTGGTGGGGGTCGCCGCGCTGCTGCTCGCCCATGCCGGGCCCGCCACCGCCACCCCCGCCACCTCCGTCACCGCCGGTCCCGCGCCACGTGGGAACGTGCAGAAGGCGATGGAGGAGCTGGCCAGGGTTCCCGGGGTCGTGGGGGCCGTCGGGGGCGCCTACGTCGACGGGGAGCCGATCGGGCTGGGCAGCGGGGGCTCCCGGTTGCTGGGCGGCAGGGGCGGGCCGATCCCCGTGGACGCGCGCTTCCGGATCTGGTCGCAGACCAAGCAGATGGTGGCCACCGTGGTGCTGCAACTGGTCGCGGAGGGCAGGCTGGGCGTGGACGACAAGCTCGGCGACCTGCTGCCCGCGGTGGTGGACGAGGACCTGGTGGCGCGGGCCGACGAGATCACGGTGCGGCAGATGCTCCGGCACACCTCCGGCATTCCCGACTGGTACGCCGGGGAGCCGAAGCCGGACGGGAGCGAGGGGGACCCCGCGTTCGACGTGTTCGACTTCACGACCCGCTACCGGCCGGTGGACCTGGTGAAGTGGAGCCGCGACCGGCCCAGGACCGGGGAACCGGGCGAGAGGTTCACCTACTCCAACACCAACCACATCCTCCTCGGCATGCTCATCGAGCGGCTGACCGGCCACGACCTGGCCACCGAACTGCACCAGCGCCTGTTCGGCCCGCTCAAGATGACCAAGAGCTACCTCATGGTCGAGCCGCCGGACGGCGTCAGGGGGCCGCACGGCCACGGCTACTATCCCGACGCCGACGGCAGGCCGCGCGACGTGGACCGGTTCAACGCCTCCTTCGCCGGTGGGGGAGCCGGCGGGGTGGTCTCCACCGCGCACGACGTGAGCGCCTTCAACCGGGCGTTCACCCGGGGCAGGCTGCTGCCGCCGGAACTCCAGCGCGTTCTGACCGACCGGCTGCCGGACGCCCCGGACGCCCCGGACGCCCTGGATGCCCCGGACTCCCCGTACTCTCCGCGCGAGCGCCGTAGCGGTTGCGGTGAGGACTTCTACATCACGGGCGGGCTGGCGCCCGGGTCCGTCGCCATGACCTTCTACTCGCAAGACGGTCGCCGTCAGTTCGCGGTGTCGGTCACCCTGAGCACCAAGGACACGACCAGGGCGGGCCAGGCCATGGGCAAGGCGTTGGAGGCGGTGTTCTGCCCGGCCGCGTCAGCGGAGCGGTAGGAACTTCCGTACCGAGGCGGGGGAGGAGACGGCGCACCGCGCCCAGGCCGTGGCCCCCAGCTCCGCCGGAGGCCCCCTCACGTACTGGTGTCGAGGGTGGCCACCGGCGCCACGCCGTACGTGCGGGCGTAGCCGTTCTCCGTACCCACGAGGAGGTCCACGACGTCGAAGTAGCGGTCCCAGAAGGGGGTTTCGCGCAGCGCGTCGATCAGTAGCCGGTAGGCCTCGTGGTCGTCCGCCTCCCAGACCCAGACGTCCGTGACCCGGGACGAGTAGAACTCCGTGTCGTAGAAGCGGGACCGGACGCCACGGGTGCGGGCCTCGATCACCGGGACGACGCGGGTGGTGAAGGCGTGGACGCGTTCGTCCACGGTCATCGCCAGCCACTCGGGCGTGGTTTTGACCAGGATGAACGCGGTGACCGGCGGTTCGGTGCGGTCAGTGGGCATCGGCTGCCTCCGGCGCGGCGAGGACGGCGGGCTTGAGGGTCCGCGCGCACCACCGCGCGAACGTGGTGGCCGGGCCCGCCGGTGCCGGACGCCCGGTGCCCGGCTCCAGGCCCGCGGAGTCCATCCCCTGCTCCTTGGCGCGCTTCATGTCGACGACGCCCTCGACGAACGCCGCGTTGAGACCGTGACCGAGCAGGGCGGTCCGCAACTCGTCGAGCGACTGGCGCCGGTAGCGGACCGGGCGGCCCAACTCCTCGGTCATGACGCGGGCCAGGTCGTCGGGCGACAGGTCCTGCGGGCCGACCACCGGAACACTGCCGGTGCCCGCCCAGGAACGGTCGAGCAGCAGCCCGGCCGCCGTCGCGGCGATGTCGGCGACGGCCACCATCGGGACCGGGCGGTCCGCCGCGAGGGTATCGGTGAAGACACCGTCCGCACGGATCGAACCGGCCTCCTCCAGCAGGTTCTCGAAGAAGGAGGCGCAGGCCAGGGCCCGGAAGGCGACACCGGATCCGGCGATCAGGTCGTCCATCGCCAGTGAAGCGGTGACCAGCCCGGCCCGTGCCGCCTGCGGGGTGCCGCGGCCGAGCGCGGAGACGCCGACGACGCGGCCGACGCCGTGGGCCGCGAACGCCCGCGCGGCCGGGCGGGTGAAGCCGCTGAACCCTTCCCCGGGCGCGAGCGAGGCGTCCGGCGGCACCAGCCAGAATACGGCGTCCGCTCCGGTGAAGGCGCGCTCAAGGGTCGCGGGGTCGCCGTGCGAGCCGGTGACCACCTCGACCCGTGCGCGTACGGCGCCGGGAAGCCGGGCCGGGTCGCGGACCACGACGCGCAACTCCTCGCCGTGCGCGGGCGCGGCCTCGACCAGCAGTGACAGCAGCCTGCTGCCGATGTTCCCGGTGGGGGCGGTAATGACGATCATGAAAACCTCTCGGTTCGTTTCGGATCGGTACGCCCGTTCATCGTGCGGACGCCAACGGCGTTGCCACAATGGGAACTTCAGCAATCAATCGTTGCCCGAAACGGAATGATGCCGGTGAGCAGCCCTTCTTCGAACCTCGACGCCAACCTCGCCGTCGCCCTCGACGCCCTGCTGGCCGAGCGGAGCGTCACCCGCGCCGCCGCGCGGCTGCGCACCTCGCCCGCGGCGATGAGCCGCACCCTGGCCCGGCTGCGCCGGGTGCTCCAGGATCCGCTCCTCGTGCGGGCGGGGCAGAAGATGGTGCCCACGCCCCGCGCGGAGGCACTGCGGGACGAGGCCGCCGCGGTGGTGCGCCGACTGGAGGCGCTGCTCTCCCCGAGCGGCGCGACCGACCTCGCCGCGCTGCGGCGCACCTTCACCGTCCAGGCCGCGGACCTGGTCGGCGCGGCCCTGGCGCCCGGCCTGCTCGGCCTGGCCGGGCACCAGGCCCCCGGCGTCTCGCTGCGGGTGCTGGCGGAGGAGTGGGAGGCGGGCCCCGCGCTGCGCGAGGGCCGGGTCGACCTGGAGATCGGGGCCGTCGACCACGTCGACCCGGAGACCCGGGTCGAAGAGCTGGTCACGCTGCGGATGGTGGCCGGCGTCAGGGCCGGGCACCCGCTCGCCGAAGGCCCCCTGACCCCTGCCGGGCTGGCCGCGGCCGAGCACGTGGTGGTCAGCCGCAGGGGGCGCTTCACCGGCCCGTTGGACGCTGCCCTGGCCGAGCGGGGGCTCGGCCGCCGGGTCCGCGCCGTCCTGCCCGGACACCTGGCCGCGATGGCGCTGGCCGCGGCCGGTGACACGGTCTGCCTGGTACCGGCCGCGCTGCCGGGCGAGCCCCCGTCCCCGCTCACCGGGACGGCGCACGCACTGGGGCTGCGCCTGCTGGACATCCCGCTGCCGCTGCCGCCCCTGACGATCGGCATGGCCTGGCACCCCCGCCACACCGCCGACGGAGGCCACCGCTGGCTGCGCGACGCCGTCCGCCGGGTGCTCCGCCCGCCCGCGGCGACCGGGAAGGAGCCCCACTGACGGCGCGGCCGGTTCCTGGAGTGCCAGTTCGGGGATCCGGGGGTCCGGGTGCCGAAGGGGCGTGGGGGAACAGGGCACTTCGGGGATGCCGGTTGCGTGCGTCGGGCCGGATGGCAGAGGGTGAAGCATGGACTACGTCACGCAGTTCCGCTCCGAAGTCGACGCGTTCGAAACCGCGGTTCGCACGGCAGCGCGTGAGGCGGGGAGCGACGGCATCGCCCTGGTGCCGTCGTGCCCGAGGTGGTCAGTCGCGGATCTGGTGCTCCATCTGGGGTCGGTGCACCGCTCGGTGATCCAAGTGATCGAGGGAGGTCTGCGCGAGTGGCCGCAGGACCCCGACAGCCCCCTTCCGGGACTCCCGCCCGGCCGGCCCGGGTGGCCTGACCCCCGACAGGCCCCGAACCGGGGCCCATTGGCCGAGGGGCTCCTCGACTGGTTCACGGACGGGGCCGCCGCGCTGGCGGAGCTGTTCGCGGCGCGGGATCCGGCCGAGCGTGTCTGGTCCTGGTCGAGCGAGCAGTCGGTCGGGTTCTGGCTGCGCATGCAGACCATCGAGGCGGCCGTGCACCGCTGGGACGCGCAGAACGCGCTCGGCGCCCCGGAGCCGGTCGACCGGCAACTGGCCGCCGACGCGGTCACCCACACGTTCGAGGTCATGGCCCCCGCCCGCCGCGCGTGGCGCGCGGCGCCGCCCGGGGCGGGCGAACGGATGCGCTTCAAGGAAGCGGACGGCTTCCGCATCTGGGTCGTGCAGACGGACCCCGACGAGGTCCTGCTCAACCGGGGCAGCGGCTGCTGCCACGTCGAACTCGCGGGCACCACGTCGGACTTGATGCTGTTCCTGTGGCACCGCGTCCCCAAGGAGGACTTGGCCGTACGGGGCGACGCCGCGCTCCTGGACCGCTACTTCAAACTGGTCCCGCCGGTCTGACACGGCGAAGACGCACGCGGGTGCGACGCGGCGACGGTGATCCCATCGGCCACCGCACCCCCGCCTTTCCCGACATTCACCACGACGGGCAAGGACGACGTCAGGCGGCCGACGGTCGCCCCTGGGCACGGCTCGGGGCGCGGTGCGCCCTGTGGCAGGGGCGGCGAAGAGGGCACGGACACGGTGGCGCGACTGGTGGTTTCCCATGGCACCTTTTCCGGCCAGCCCGCTCCGGGTGCTCTGGCCGAGCCGCGCGGAGGTGTGCATGCTGAGGTCGATCCAACGGTTGATCGAGGCAGGAGGGGGACCGGGAAACCCCACTGCGTCGTCCCGCCACGGACGTGCCCTGCCCCGGCCTCACGGTTGTCGGGGCAGGGCACCGCACGTCACATGCCGGCGCTCCGCGATGCGTACGGGCGGGCACCCCGCACTGCGGACCGGGCGCTCACGCCCGGGACGGCGGAGGTTCCATCACGCGGCGCAGCACGTGCAGGGCCCGCCGGATGTGGCTCTTCACGGTCCCCAGGGGCAGGCCGGTCTCCTCGGCGATCTGGGCCTGGGTCATGTCGCCCCAGATGGCCAGGCCGAGCAGCCGCCGCTGCACGGACGAGAGGTGTGCGAGCTTCTGCAGGACCAGGACCCGGTTGAGCGCCGTGTCGCTCTCGTCGTCGTGGTGGCGGCGCAGCGCCTCCTCGCTCTGGGCCACGGCGGTACGGGCGAGGTCGGCCCGGCGGGAACGGGCGGCGAGCGCGTCGGCCACCGTGTGCCGGGTGATGCCCACGAGCCAGGCGGCCAGAGGCCCGCGCTCCCCGCGGTACCCGGCGCGCCCGCGCCAGGCCGAGAGGAAGACGTGCTGGGTGGCGTCCTCGGCCTCCTGCGGGTCGCCCAGGGCCCGTAGGGCCAGCGTGTAGACCAGCGAACCCCACTGGCGGTAGGCGTCGGACAGGGCCTCCGGGTCACCGGACGCGAAGCGGCGTGCGATCTCCGCCTCCAGGGAGGTCCGTTCCGCCGTCGGCGCGCGCCGTACGGCCTCCGGCGGCCGGGCCGACGCCGGGGCGGGGCAGACGGGCAGCGCGACGGCCGGGTGGTGGTGTCCGGTAGCGGTCATGGCGCACTCCTCGCGGCACTGCGGTGGGGAACTGCTCCCTCCAAGCTCCGGCAAGCCGGTGCGGTGCATCAACATGCGTCGATTCCGCATCGAATTGCGGGCACCATGGGCGGCGAAGGCCCCTCGCGGAAGAAATCCGCATCCCCCGGACGGTCCGGCCGGGAAGTACCGAGCAACCACTCGGCCGCCAGGGACGATCTCGTACGAAGGGAACCGCGACGGTGAATTCCCGGACGCCCGCCGTCCGCCGGGGCGCGAGCGGCCCCTCCCCGCGACGAACCGTCCGCCGACCGCGCACCGCCTCCCGCACCCGCCCGTGCCGGGTGGCGGAACGTCCCGTACCCCCGGATCCGCGCGGAGGCGTACCGTGGCCGACCACCTCACCCCCCACCAGCTGGTCGAACTGGCCCTCGCGTCGGACCTGCCCGCCGCCCTCACCCCGCACCAGCGCGACCACCTCGACGCATGCGCCCCCTGCCGCGAGGAGTTGGCCGGGCTCGGGGACGTGGTGCGCGCCGCCCGCGCCGCCACCAGCGACGATCTCCTGACCGAGCCTCCCGCGTCGGTCTGGCAGGCCATCGAGGCGGAACTCAGGGCGGCCGCCCCGTACGGCCGGGGCCCGGACGCCGCGCCCGCCGACGGCCCCGCGCACCCGGACACCACGGCCCGGCGGACCGCGAAGTCCCGCACACGCCAGGGGCGCCGCACCCTCCTGCTCGCCGCGGCAGCCCTGGTGCTGGGAGCCGCTCTGGGCAGCCTGACGGCCCGCCCGCAGCCCGGTGGAGGACCCGGAGGCACTCTCGGCGACGGCACCGGCACCGCCACGAGCGCAGCCGTGCCCCTTGACCCCCTCGCCGTGCCCACGGCCGCGGGCACGGCGAGGCTGGTCGGCGGCACCGCGGCGCCCCGCGGGGTGGCGGTGGCCGTGACGGGGCTGCCCGCCACCGACGGCTACTACGAGGTGTGGCTCATGGACCGCACGCACGAGAAGCTGATCGCCATGGGGGCGCTGGGGCCCCGCCGCACGGCTGCGCTCCCGCTCCCCGAGGGCGTCGACCTGCATACCTACCCCGTGCTTGACGTCTCCGAGCAGCCCTACGACGGCAATCCGGCGCACTCGGGCCGCAGCGTGGTGCGCGGCGAGCTGCCCGTGGGCCGCATCGCGCGCGGCGCCGGTGCGGGCCCGCTCCCGCGGATGGACGCACGATCGACGCAGATCGCGTGCGTCGATCGTGCGTCGTAGGGTGAGGCGGTGACAGCGCCCACCGAGGACGAGGACATGCGGCGCGGCACCGGTCTGACCACCGGTGAGGTGGCCCGGCGCCTGGGCGTCGCGCCGACCACGGTCCGGTCCTGGGACCGCCGCTACGGACTGGGCGCGAGGACGCGCACCGGAGGACGGCACCGCCGCTGGACCGCTGACGACGTGGCACGACTGGAACGCATGTGCGCCCTGACGGCGACCGGTGTCCCGCCCGCCGACGCCGCGCGCATGGTCAGCGGCCGGACACCGCCCGCCCCGGACGACGGCCCGCCCGCCCCCGCGAAACCACCGGGAGCGCCCGCCGCCCGGCGCGGCGGCGCGAGCAGCGGCCTGCGGCTGGGCGACGTACGACAGGAGTGCAGGGGAATCGCCCGCGCGGCCCTGCGCCTGGACGCGGCCGCGCTGGACTCCCTGCTGTTGTCCGTCATCGCCGAACACGGGCTGGTCACGGCCTGGACGGAGGTCATCATGCCGACCCTGCAGGCGGTCGGCCGCAAGTGGGAGACCTCGGGGGAGAGGTACGTGGAAGTCGAACACTTCCTGTCCTGGCACGTCTCCGGCGCCCTGCACCGCGCCACCGCACCCGTCGCGGGCGACCACCCGGGAACCGCCACCGTGCTCGCCTGCATGCCGGGGGAGAACCACACGCTACCGCTTGAGGTCCTGGCCGCCGCCCTCTCCGAACGCGCCCTTCCCGTCCGCATGTTCGGTGCCGCGGTGCCCGTCGAATCGCTCGTCGCGGCGGTCCGCAGGACCGGACCGGCCGTCGTTGCCCTGTGGGCCCAGTCCCGCACCACCGCGAACCCGCCCCTGGCCCAGCACATCGCGGCGATGCAGTGGGGGGTGAGCGGAGCCCGCAGGAATCCGGCCGTCCTGCTCCTGGGCCCGGGATGGAACGGGCAGGCCGCTTCCGGCCTGCTGCGGCCACTGGACCTGGCCCAGGCGGTCGCCGCCGTCGAGTCGCGCGCCGGCGGATAGCCCGCCGCGCGGACGGGATCCGGCGGACGGCCCTGCCGCCGCTTTCCACCGGCAGCGCGGCCGGGCGCATCCGTACGCGGCCCTCCGGCCGAAGAGACGGTGCACGCACGGCAGCCACCACAGGACCCGGGAGCCGACATCGACAGGGCACGCGTCACGTTCCGCGCACACGGCACGTCCAACGCACCGCCGTACGGCCCCGCCCGCGAACGGCACGCGGGATGAGCCGCCCCGACCCCGGCGCCGGTGAACTCCTCGACGCGGTGATCGTGGGCGGCGGCGCGTCCGGACTCGGCCTCGCCCACCACCTCCTGCGGTCCCCGCCCCTGAGCTTCGCGGTGATCGAACCGCCGGACGGCCCGGCCCGCCCGCCCGAACGCACCTGGTGCTACTGGACCGGGCGGAGCGACCCCTTCGAAGACGCGGTCAGCGCCTCCTGGACCCGGCTGCGCGTCCACGGCGCCGACGGCGGCCCCGTCACGGTCGACCCCTCCCCGCTGCGCTACCGCATGCTGCGCTCCACCCGGTTCGAACGGCTCGTCCACGACCGCATGGCCGACGCGCCCGGCGCGCGCCTCGTGCGCGCGACGGCCGGAGCCGTCCGCACCGCGCCCGACGCCGTCGAAGTCCGCTGCATGGCACCGGACGGCCGCACGCTCACCCTGCGCGCCCGCCACCTGTTCGACTCCCGCCCGCCGCGCACCGTGCCCCCCGCCCGCACCCTCCTGTGGCAGCACTTCCGCGGCTGGTTCGTCCGCACGGCCACCGACCGGTTCGACCCCGAGGTCGCGGACCTGATGGACTTCCGCGTACCCCAGCCGCGCCACGGGCTCGCCTTCGGATACGTCCTGCCCCTGGCACCCGACCGGGCGCTCGTGGAGTACACCGAGTTCTCCCGGGCCCCGCTGACCCACGACGCGTACGAAACGGCACTGCGCCACTACACCCGCGACGTCCTGCGCCTGGGAGCGCTGAGCGTGGACCGGACGGAACAGGGCGTCATCCCCATGACCGACGCGCGCTTCCCCCACCGCACCGGACGCGCCACGTTCCGCATCGGCACCGCGGGCGGTGCGACCCGGCCCTCCACCGGCTACACCTTCGCCGCCGCGGCACGGCACGGCGCCGCGATCGCCGCCGCCCTGCACGGGAACCGCCGCGTCCCCGCGCCGCACGGACGGCGCGCGCTCGCGATGGACGCGGTCATGCTGCGCGCCCTGGACACCGGACGCGTCGACGGCCCCGACTTCTTCACCCGCCTCTTCCGCACCGTCCCGCCCGCACGCCTGCTGCGCTTCCTCGACGGGGCCACCTCCCCGCGCGAGGACGCGGCCGTCGGCCTGCACGTACCCGTCGTCCCCATGCTCCGCACCGCCGTCGAACTCCCCTTCCTGCCCCGCCGGTCCCCGACCGGCCCCGTCCACCGACCCGCCGACGCCGCCCACCGACCAGGAGCACCCCGGCCATGACACTGCTGCGCGACCACGACCTGGCACGCGCCTTCGACCACGCGGCGCACACCTACGACCGCCTCACCGCGCTCAACCCCGGCTACCACCGCGAACTGCTGCGCTCCGCACGCCGACTGCGCCTGCCCGGCCAAGGGGAAGGACTGCGCGTCCTCGACCTCGGCTGCGGCACCGGCTCCTCCACCCGGGCCCTGCTGCGCGCCGCGCCCCGCGCCCGCATCACCGCGATCGACGCCTCCGCGGGAATGCTGGGCCACGCAAGGGCCAAGACCTGGCCCCCGCACGTACGGTTCGAACACCGCACCGCCGAAGAGGCCGCCGCAGCGGGCCCGGCGGAGTACGACGCGGTCTTCGCCGCCTACCTCTTCCGCAACGTCACCGACCCCGACCGGGTCCTGGCCACCGTCCGCACCCTGCTGCGGCCCGGAGGGCGGCTCGCCGTCCACGAGTACAGCCTCAGCGGCTCGCCCGTCCACCGCGCCCTGTGGACCGCCGTGTGCCGCTCGGTGGTCGTTCCCGCGGGCACCCTCAGCGGGGACCGGGCCCTCTACCACCACCTGTGGCACAGCGTGCGCGCCTTCGACACCGCTCCCGCCTTCACCCGCCGACTGACGCGCGCCGGGTTCCACGAGGCGCGCGCCCTTCCCGTCGCAGGCTGGCAGACCGGCATCGTGCACACCTTCCTCGCCGCCGAACCCGCCACCACCGCAACGGAGCACCCCAGGTGAGCACCCTTCCTCCCCGAGGCGCCCGGCACGGCCGCGACCGCAGGGCCGAAGTCCTCGCGCCCCCACCGGGCCGCGAGCGCTTCGCGCCCGGCGACGCACCGGCCGTCGCCGTCGTCGGCGGCGGGATCGCGGGGCTGGCCGCCGCGACCCTGCTGGCCGAACGCGGCGCCCGCGTCACCCTGTACGAGCGGGCGGACGGCCTCGGCGGACGGCTCGCCGGACACCGCACCCGCCTGGCCGACGGATCCACCGTCACCATGAGCCGCGGCTTCCACGCCTTCTTCCGCCAGTACTACAACCTGCGGGGCCTGCTCCGGCGCACGGACCCCGGCCTCACCCGGCTCGCTCCGCTTCCCGACTACCCGCTCCAGCACAGCGGGGGGCTGCGCGACAGCTTCGCCCGCGTCCCGCGCACCCCGCCGCTCAGCGCACTGGGATTCGTCGCGCTGAGCCCCACCTTCGGCCCGCGCGACCTCGTCGCGATGAACGCGAGGGCCGCGCTGCCGCTCCTCGACGTCCGCGTGCCCGAGGTCTACGAACGCTTCGACCACGTCAGCGCCACCGCCTTCCTGGAGCGGATCCGCTTCCCCGAAGCCGCCCACCACCTCGCGTTCGAGGTGTTCTCCCGCAGCTTCTTCGCCGACCCCCGCGAACTGTCCGCGGCCGAACTGCTGCTGATGTTCCACATCTACTTCCTCGGCTCGGCCGAGGGACTGCTCTTCGACGTTCCCGGCGAACCCTTCCCCCAGGCCCTGTGGCAGCCCCACGCCGCCTACCTGCGACGGCTGGGGGCCCGCCTCCGCACCGGAACCGCCGTGGAGGAGCTACGGCCCCGGGACGGCGGCGGCGTACACGTGCGCACGGCCGCCTCCGCAGATGACCACGACGCTGCCGTCCTGGCCCTCGACCCCGGGGCGCTGCGCCGCCTGGTCGACGCGTCCCCCGCCCTGGGCACCCCGGCCTGGCGGCAGGACGTCGCCGCGCTGCGGACCGCCCCGCCCTTCCTCGTCTCCCGGCTCTGGCTCGACCGGGCCGTGCACGCCGAGCGCCCCGGCTTCCTCGGCACCAGCGGATACGGCGGGCTCGACAACATCAGCGTCCTGGAGCGCTACGAAGGCGAGGCGGCCCGCTGGGCCGCGCGCACCGGAGGGTCGGTCGTCGAACTCCACGCGTACGCCGCCGACACGCGGGAGGGCCGCCGACACGTCCAGGACGCGCTCGTCGAACGGCTCCGCGACGTCTACCCTGAGACCCGCGGGGCGCGGATCGTCGACGCCCGGCACGAATGGCACGACGACTGCCCGCTCTTCCCGGTGGGCGGCCACCGGCGGCGGCCCGCCGTCCGCACCCCGCACCCCTTCCTGACGCTGGCGGGCGACGCGATCCGCTGCGACCTGCCGGTGGCCTTGATGGAACGGGCAGCCACCACCGGATTCCTGGCCGCCAACCACCTGCTGGCCGCCTGGAACGTCCGGGGCCAGACCCTGTGGACGGTGCCCAGGGCGGGCCGCTCCCGCGCGCTGCGGGCCCTGGCCGCGCTGGCGGGGCGCGGCCCCGCGCCCGGGTGAGGCACCGCGCCCGGGTGAGGGCCGCTCACCCCGGGAAGCGGCCCGTGCTGCGCAGCGCCCAGCGCCGCTGCGCATAGGCGAGGTCGTCCCGCCACAGGCGCCCGGCGGCCCGGCGCACCAGCGGGCGCAACACCGGAGCGGCTGCCCTGGCCAGGGCGAAACCGCGCCGGTCGGACGCGGCGACGACCGCCTCGACCACGGCAGTCCGGGGCCGTGGATCGGCGCTGCCGGTCAAGGGGGTGGCGTGGGTCTCCACCACCGAGCCCGCGCCCTCGCCCTCCGTGATGCGCATCAGGACGGTACGCGGTCCGGGGGTCGTGAACTCCGCCCTGACGGGCACCACGAGACGTCCGGTGACGCGGAAGGACACGTCGACCACGAACGCGTCGTCCTCCTCCCGGGGCGTACGCACCACCGTCAGGTCGACGAACGAGTAGGGGTGGAACCAGGCGCCGTGCCAGGGGTCGAGCCGGTTGGCGACCACGTCCTGCGGCTCGCAGCGCCCCACCGCCGTGTACACGGCGCTCAGCGCGCGGTCCGGCGCCGGACGCTCGGGAACGGGCGGACGCCCCGATGGCCCGTCACCGCCCGCTTCTTCCGGTGGCCCGTCCCCGACGGCGGGGCCCGACGGCCCGTCCCGGCCGACGTGATCCAGCCGGATCCACACCAGCACACCGTCGTCGTGCACCGGATACGGCTCCCAGCCCGCGAAGGCGCCGCCGTCCAGGGCCAGCCCGTGCCAGTGGCACACCAGAGTCCCGCACACCACCCGGCTGTCCCGCAGCGGAGCCCCCAGGTGCGGGCAGCTGCCTGGCCCGGCCCGCAACTCCCCGGAGGGCGTCCGCCACAGCACGACTTCCCGACCGGCGACCGTCCTTCCGTAGGGCCGCTCGCCCGCACGGACGTCCCGCGAGGCGCCCACGACGAACCAGTCGCCGCCCGCACGCGCCGACGCCCGTTCCAACGCGTCCGCGATCAGCGCGGGCCGCGCCTGCCGCCAGGTCGGTTCCTGTCCGGCCCAGCCCTGCGGGCCGCGTCGGCGCAACGGCTGCCGCCGACGTGCCCGCCCGTCTTCCCAGCTCACCGGACGGGCCCCTTCCACTCCAGCGCCGCACCCCGTGCCGACGCGGCGCGCACGCGGGCGTGCGACCGGTGCCGCCACCGGGCGGCGAGGACGTCCGCGGCTCCGGCCGCCGCGACGGCGGCGCGGCGCCCGCGGGGCACCACGGCGCGTCGGTGCAGCACGGGGTAGCCGTCGCGGGCGATCGCGTCGAGGATGCCGCCGTACAGCACGAACGCGGTACGGACGCACGGCCGCGCCCGCGGCTCCAGCATCGCGATCCCCGGCTCGGCCTCCCCGTACACCTGGCGGGTCAGGTCCGCGGTGGCGGCGAGTGCGGCGTCGACCCGGGGGTCGCGGCGTCCGGTGCGCCGGCTCCACTCCAGCAGCGGCCGGTCCACGCCGTGGGCGGCGAGGAGGTCCGCCGGGAGGTAGACGCGGCCCCGCTCCAGGTCCTCGCCCACGTCCCGCAGGAAGTTGGTCAGCTGGAAGGCCACGCCCAGGGCCGCGGCGTGGGGAGCGGCCTCCTCGCGCGGCACCACGGTGCCGAGCACCGGCAGCATCTGGAGGCCGATGACGGCGGCCGAACCGTGCATGTACGCGCGCAGTTCGGCGTAGGTCGCGTAGTCCGTGACGCTCAGGTCGTCCCGCATGGAAGCCAGGAAGTCGGCGAACAGCGCGCTCGCGATGCCGTACCGCCGGGCGGTGTCGGCGACGGCCCGCACCACGGGCCCGGAGGTGACGGCCTGTCCTGCGGGCCCGGAGGTGACGGCCCGCACCGGGGGACCGGAGCCCTCAAGGCCGGACAGCTGCCGCGCCAGGTCGTCCTCCAGACGGCGCAGCCGTCGGTCGCGCTCCGCCGGGGTGTGGCGCGCGTCCAGGTCGTCGACGATGTCGTCGGCCCAGCGGGCGAAGCCGTACAGGGCGTGCACCGCGCTGCGGCGTTCCACCGGGAGCAGCCGGGTGGCGAGGAAGTAGGTACGGCCGTGACGGGAGTTGAGCCGGCGGCAGTGCGCGTAGGCGGTGCGCAGGGCCGGATCGGTGATCTGGGCCGCGTCCAGTTCACGACGGGTCATGGGCACCTCCCCTGGCAGCACCAGACACGGCTGCCGGGGCGGACGCGGCGGCCCGCGCCCGACGGGGGCGGTGCCCGTCGCCGGTGACGCGCGCGGCGGCGAGCTTGCCGCTGATCAGCACGGGCGGCACGCCCACCCCGGGAGTGGTGCCGCAGCCGGCGAGCACGACGTTGTCCACGCCGTTCACCAGGTTGCGCGGCCGGAAGGGGCCGGTCTGGGCGAAGGTGTGGGACACGGAGAACGGGCTGCCCGCCGCGTGCCCCTGCGCCGTCCAGTCCAGCGGAGTGACCAGCACCTCCTCCCGGACGCTGTCCGCGAAGCCCGTCAGGCCCCGGCGCTCCAGCTCGGCGACCAGTTCGTCGCGGTAGCGCGGCCCCAGGTCCCGCCAGGCGGCGGCCGCAGGACCGACCGTCGTGTTGGGACAGGGCGCGAGGACGTAGTGCAGGTGCCGCCCCTCGGGAGCCAGGCCGGGATCGTGCGTGGTGGGACGGGTGATCAGCAAGGAAGGATCGCTCATCAGCCGCCCCGTACGGGTGAGTTCGTCGAACGTCTCCTCCCACGCCGCGCCGAAGGACAGCGTGTGGTGGGCGAGCGAGGGCCAGGTCCGGTCGGTCCCGGCGTGCAGGACCACCGCGGACGGCGCGTGCCGCAGCCGCACGGGACGCCGCGGTGCGCGGCCCAACAGCCGGTGCGCGGTGGTCAGTTCACAGGTCAGTACGAGCGCGTCGCACGCGATCCGCTCGCCGGACGCCAGACGTACGGCACGCACCCGCCCCGCCGACCGCTCCAGCTTCGTCACCTCGGACGACCAGCGGAAGTCGGCCCCGGCGGACCGGGCCGCGTCCGCCATCGCCCGGGGCAGCGCGTGCATGCCGCCCTTGGGGAACCACACGCCCGCCACGGTGTCCATGTAGGCGATGACGGCGTACGCGGCCAGCGCCCGTGCGGGGGCGACCCCGGCGTACAGCGACTGGAAGGAGAAGACGCGGCGCAGCCGCTCGTCGCCGAGGAAGCGGCCGATGTGCCGGTCGAGGCGCCCGAAGCCGCCCAGCGCCGCGAGCCGCGCCAGATCGGGGTGCAGCAACTGGAAGGGGGAGTCGAAGTTGGTGTCGATGAAGCGCCGCCACTGCGCCTGGTACAGCCGCTCCAGCCACTGGCGCAGCCTGCGGTACCCCGCGGCTTCCGCGGGACCGGCGAAGCGCCGGACCTCCGCCTCCATGGCCGCGCCGTCGGTGAGGACGTCGAGCCGGGAGCCGTCCGCGAAGCGGGCCCGGTAGGCGGGGCGCAGCGGAAGCAGGTCCACGCGGCGGGCGAGGCTGTCGCCGACGGCGGCGAACGCCTCGTCGGCCAGGTGCGGCATGGTCAGCACGGTGGGCCCGGTGTCCACCCGGTAGCCGCCCATCTCCAGGAGGCCCGCCCGGCCGCCGGGGCCGGGATCCCGCTCGACCACCGTGACCCGCCGCCCCGCGCCCAGCAGGTGCAGGGCGCAGGCGAGCCCGGACAGCCCCGCCCCCACCACCACGACGTGGTCGGTCGGTCCCGCCACGGTCCTCATCGCGCCTCCCCGTCGGAGGCGGTGCCCGCGGCCTCGCCGGGCGCGCCGCCCGTGGCGCCGCCGGAAGCGGCGTCCGCGGCCTCACCCGGGGCGGTTCCCGCGGCCCTGGCCACCAGCGCGGCGAACTCCCGCCGTACGGCAGGCGCGGCGCCGGTGTGCGCGAAGTGCCGCACGCCTGCCGCGGCCAGTTCCGCGATCCTGGCCTCCACCGCGGCGCGCGCCCCGGTGCGGTCCAGTGCCGCGCGCATCGCCTCGACGTTCCCCCTCGGGTCACCGGAGGCGCGCGGGGCCGCGAGGACCGCGATGGCGTCCTCGTCGCCCACGGCTTCGGCGAGCCGCAGCGCCACGGCCAGCAGATAGGTGACCTTGCGGTCCCTGAGGTCCTCACCGGCGGGCTTGCCGGTCAGCGCGGGGTCGCCGAACGCGCCGAGCAGGTCGTCGCGGAGCTGGAAGGCCAGCCCCGCGCACCGCCCCGCGGCGTGCAGGGACCGCAGGACCGGTCCGTCGGCGCCGGTGAGCGCGGCGCCCAGCGCCATGGGGCGCGCGACGGTGTACAGGGCGCTCTTGAGGGTGGCGACGGTCAGCGCGTCGGCGACGTCGCGGGAGCCGGTGGCCTGTGCCTGGAGGTCGCGGTACTGCCCGGCGACCATCTCGCCGCGCACCGCTCGCCACTCCCGGTGCAACCGCGTCCCGTGGGGCGAGCCCAACGCCGTCTCGGTCAGCAGGTCGTCCGCCCACGCCAGGGCCAGGTCACCGGCGAGCACCGCCGTCGAGGCGGCGAACACCTGCGGAGGGCCGGCCATGCGGGCCCCGCGGTGCATCCGGGCGAACTCCACGTGCAGGGCGGGCCCGCCCCGGCGCAGCGCGGAGCCGTCCATCACGTCGTCGTGCACGAGGGCGCACGCCTGGAGCAGCTCGATCGCGGCGGCGGTGCGCAGCAGGTCCCCGGCGTCGCCCGTACCGCCCGCGGCCCGCCAACCGCACCACGCGAAGGCCGTACGGAGCCGCTTGCCGCCCCGCTGGACGAAACCGGCGAGCCGCTCGACCACGTCCCGGGCGAACACCGGGTCCACCTCGCGCGCCCGGCGCAGGTACGCCGCCATGAGGTCCGCGAGGACGGCGTCCACGTCCCGGGCGGCGTCGCGGGCCGTACCCGGCCCGTCGACGTGTGCGAGTGGTTCGGCCCCCACCGGGCGCAGTCCCAGCATGCGCAACCCCTTCTGGCTCTCGGTCATCTGCACACCACTGCTTCCGCCACCGGGCCCGCGGCGGATGCGCCCATTGCGGGGAGAGCCTGGATGCGACCGTCGAGGGGAGAGCCAGGCTGCGACCGTCAAGGGCAGGGGCGGCGACGGGACGCCCCCGTCGGGTCCCGTCCCCGCGCAGGCCCGACGCTCAGTCCCGCCCCCGCGCCCGCTTGAACCGCGCCAGGCCCTCGCCCAGGTCGACCACCGGCGCCGGATAGCCCGTGGCCCGCTCGTCCCCGGACAACCGCCACGGTTCGTGGACCAGCGCGTCCTTCACGCCCCGCAGCTCCGGCAGCCAGCGGCGCACGTACGCGCCCCGGGGATCGAAGCGCTTGCCCTGGACGACGGGGTTGAGCACCCGGTGGGGGCGGGTGTCGGTGCCGGTCCCCGCGACCCACTGCCAGTTGAGCTGGTTGTTGACGACGTCGCCGTCCACGAGCAGGTCCAGGAAGTGCCGGGCGCCCACGCGCCAGTCCACGTACAGGGTCTTGGTCAGGAAGCTGGCCGTCAGCAGGCGCGCCCTGTTGTGCATCCAGCCCTCGTGGCGCAGCTGGCGCATCGCCGCGTCGACGAGCGGGTAGCCGGTGCGGCCCTCGCGCCACGCCTCGATGTCCTTCGCGGCCTCGTCCTCGGTGCGCCAGCGGTCGTTCCTGGTGCGGTAGTCCTCGGTCGACACCCCTGGCCGGGCGGCCAGCACCTGGTGGTGGAAGTCGCGCCAGCACAGCTGGCGCACGAACGCCTCGGCCCCCGCCCCGCCGTGCGCCCTGGCCCCGTGGACCAGTTCCGCGGCCGACAGCGCGCCGAAGTGCAAGTAGGGCGACAGGCGCGACGTCGCGTCGCCCGCCAGGTCGTCGTGCAGGTCCTCGTAGTCCGACAGGTCCCTGCGGACCCAGCGGGAGAACTGCTCGCGCCCCGCCGTCTCGCCCCCGTCGGGCAGACCGGGCGAGACCTCCGGCGTGCCGTCGCGGGAGGGCAGTTCCTCGCCCCGGGCGGCGGCGGGGACGCGCACGGTGCGCGGCGCGGGGACGGTCACCCGCGTCAGCTCCTGCGACCAGCGGCGGAAGTAGGGGGTGAACACCGCGTAGTGGTCGGAACCGGCCGGTGTCACGGCCCCGGGCGCCACCGCCGTGATCACGCCGTCGTGCGCGTACAGCTCGATGCCGCGCCCGGCGAGGTACGTCCGCAGCCGCTTCTCGCGCTGCCTGGCGTACGCGGTGACGCCCTTGGCGACGTGCACCTGCGTCGCCCCGCAGGCCTCGGCCACCGCGCCGACCTCGCGCGGCACGGGACCGCTGCGCACCACCAGTCGGCCCCCGCGCTCGCGCAGGGAGGCGTCCAGGTCGTGCAGGCAGTCGGCGAGGAACGCCAGGCGGTTGGGCGCGTCGAAGCCGGCCGCCGCGACGGCCGGGTCCCGTACGAAGAGGGGCACGATCTCACGGGCCGACGCGAGCGCGGTGTGCAGCGGCGGGTGGTCGTGCAGCCGCAGGTCCGAGGTGAACAGGACGACCGCAACGGTCATGGTGACTCTCCTGGAGCAGTGGTACGGGGGTGGGAACGGCGCGGGGGAGGTGTCCCGGCGGCGGCCCGCGCGATGTTGCGGGCCATGCCGCCGAAGACGACGGCGTGGAAGGGCGAGACGCTCCACCAGTAGGCGTGGCCGAGCAGCCCCCGGGGGTGGAACAGGGCCCGCTGCCGGTAGCGGGTGCGGCCCTCGGCCTCCTCCACGTACATCTCCAGCCAGGCGAGTCCGGGCAGCCGCATCTCCGCGCGCAGCCGCAGCAGACGGCCGGGCTCGATCTCCTCCACGCGCCAGAAGTCCAGGGAGTCGCCGACGCGCAGCCGCTGGGCGTCGCGGCGGCCGCGGCGCAGGCCGACCCCGCCGACGAACCTGTCCAGCCAGCCCCGGACCGCCCAGGCGAGCGGGAAGGAGTACCAGCCGTTGTCGCCGCCGATGCCCTCGACGACCTTCCACAGGTCGGCCCCTGAGGCGTCGACCGTGCGCCGCCGCTCGTCCTCGTAGAGGCTGCCGCCCGCCCAGTCAGGATCGGTGGGCAGCGGATCGCTGGGGGCGCCGGGCAGCGCGGCGGACGACCAGCGGGTGGCGACCTGCGCCTCCCGCACCTTGCGCAGCGCCAGCGCGAGCGCCTCGTCGAACGGCAGCGGGTACCCGGGCGCGTCCGGCACGTAGCGGGCGATGTCGTGCTCGTGGCAGACCACTTCGTGGCGCAGCGACTCGGTGAGCGGTTTGGCGAGGGAGGCGGGGACCGGGGTGATGAGCCCGACCCAGTGGCTGGACAGCCGGGGCGTGAGCACGGGGACCGGCACGATGAGGCGCCGCCGCAGCCCGGCGACTTCCGCGTAGCGGCACATCATGTCCCGGTACGTCAGGACGTCGGGCCCGCCGATGTCGAACGCCCGGTCCACCTCGGCGGGCATGGCCGCCGAGCCGACGAGGTAGCGCAGGACGTCGCGCACCGCGACGGGCTGGGTGCGGGTGTGCACCCAGCTGGGGGTGACCATGACCGGCAGGCGCTCCGTGAGGTAGCGCAGCATCTCGAAGGAGGCGGACCCCGAGCCGATGACGACCGCGGCCCGCAGCACCGTGGCGGGCACCGGGCCGTCCAGGAAGACGTGCCCCACCTCCGCGCGGGAGCGCAGGTGCGCGGAGAGCGACCGCTCGGGGACGTCCCGGGGGGTGAGCCCGCCGAGGTACACGATGCGACGGACCCCGGCGGCGTGCGCCTGCGCGGCGAAGACCTCCGCCGCACGCCGGTCGGTGTCCTCGAAGCCGGGGCCGCTGCCCAGCGAGTGCACCAGGTAGTAGGCGACGTCGATGCCGGTCATGGCCGCGGCGACCGACGCGGCATCGGTGACGTCTCCCCGTACCGCTTCCGCCTCTCCCGCCCAGGGGTGGTCGCGGAGCTTGCCGGGGGAGCGGGCCAGACACCGCACGGTGTGCCCCGCCCGCAGCAGTTCCGGCACCAGCCGTCCGCCGATGTACCCGGACGCGCCCGTGACCAGGCAGCGCAGCCGCTCGGGCGTACGCGGTCCGTCACCGTCCATGGCTCTTCCTCCGTGCGTTCGTCTCGATCTGTTCCGTCGCCCGCGCCGTCACGGACACCGCAACGTCACACCACCCGTCGCCGTGACGCCACCCGCCGCGCTGACGGCGAACCGTGCGCCGCCGTGTTCCGCCACCGCCTCGATCTCCGCCCCGTTCGCCGGGGTGGCCGCGTGCAGCTCCACGCGCAGTCCGATCACGGCGGCCGACGTGAGGCCGCAGCCCAAGAGCGCCGCCTGCCGCCCCGCCTCCATGACGGCCAGCGCGGGCAGCCGACGGGGGCGGTCGGGCAGGAAGACGGGGTGTCCCGCGTCGCGCGGGACGATCAGCAGGCGCCCCCTGGGGGACCGCGCGAGCAGGACGTCGGGTTCCGCGGCGGCGCCCACCGCGGCGGCGGACGGGTGGAGGGCACCGACGGCACCGGCGTCCTTCCAGGGATCCGGGGCGTCGGCCGGGCCAGGGGCCAAGCGCATGGTGCAGGAGCCGAACGGCACCCCGGCGTGCAGGTACTCGGCCGTGAGGCGGTAGGCCGTCGGCCCCTCGTTCCGCGGGGCGAGGTCGCTGACCACCACGCGTACCGCGACGTCGGTGGCGTTGCCGTGCTCCACCGGGTGCGCCGCCGCGTCCAGGCCCAGGTGCACCGAGACCGGGACGAGGGGCGGTCGGCCGGGTGCCGACAGGTGGCGGCGTTCCACGGCCGAGGCCAGCTGGCGGGTCGATTCCGCCAGGAGCATCGGGTGGTGCCGGACGGCCGCCACCGTCCGTTCGTTGAGGGGGTGCGTACGCGCCCACTGGCACCGCGCCTCGTAGTAGCGGCCGCCCAACTGCTCCAGGGACACGACCAGCAGCGAGGCCATGGTGCCGAGGCCGAGCGAGTGCCAGGAGAGCGGATCGGCCGGGCGGCGGTCCGCCGCGTGGGCCGGTTCCATCGCCACACCGCGCATGGGCGTCTCCTGCCTGAGGTCCGGGGCCGTGCCGCCACCGGCAGGGCCTTCACTGATCACTTCGCCCGCGGGACCGCCACTGGATGCACGAGATGCGCGAGATGCACGCGATTCACAGGGCTTCGGGAGAAAACGCATCCGTTGTCGGTTCCCGCGCGGAAGAACCGGGCATGAAGCTGCGAGAAGAACTACCGGTCGACCACCACCTGGCGACCGTCTACCGCTGCGGTGCCGCCTTCTGCGGCCTGGTCCTGCTCGTCTTCGCCGCTCTGGGCTTCGCCGACGCGCTCAGCCCCTTCGACACCTCGGGCGACACGATCGCGGGCATGTCCACCAACATCGCGCTCAGCGTCGTCTCCACCGTGGTGGGGGTCGCCCTCCTCGTCGGAGCCGCCGTCGGGGGCAACTTCGCCTCCACGCTCAACCTGGTGGTGGGCGGGCTGTTCGTGCTCAGTGGTTTCGCCCACCTCTTCGTGCTCGACCGCCCCGCCAACGTCCTCGACTTCGGCATGACCAACGTGGTCTTCAGCTTCCTGATGGGGCTGCTCATCGCCACGTTCGGGATGTACGGCAGGGTCTCCAGCAAACTCGCCCACGACAATCCCTACTGGCGCCGCAGACACCCCGGGCGGACCGACCGGGAGACGCCGCGGGCGCCTGTCGCGGGGCTGCCGGGGAAGTGAGCCCGACGGTCCCGGCTGGGGAGCGTCAGCACAGGGCGGCGTGCAGGACGCAAATGTCGTCACGACGGGCATGGGGCAGGACCAGGGACTCCAGGACGCTGTCCAGGACCCGGGTGCTCTCCCGGTGGGCCGTCGCGGCGCGGGACAGGCGGGCGAGCCCCTCGTCGAGGTCCCGGCCCGGATCCTCGACCAGGCCGTCGGTGTACATCAGCAGTTGGTCCCCCGGCCTCAACCGGAGGGTGGACTCCTCGTAACGGGGTGCGGACGAGGCGCCCAGGAGGATGCCCCGGGGAGCGGGAAGGTAGTGCGCCCGGTCCCCGCTCAGCAGCAAGGGCGGAAGGTGACCGGCCTGCACCCACGTCAACCGTGCGGTGCCGGGGTCGTAGCGGGCCATGACCATGGTCGCCGTGCTCGGTGACCGCTCCGACGAGTGCAGCATCAGCGTGTTGAGGCGGTCGAGGATGGCGGGCAGGGGGGTTCCGGTGATGGCCATGCCCTTCGCGGTGAAGCGCAGCTGGGCCATGACCGCCACCGCGTCCAGCCCGTGGCCCGCGACGTCGCCGACGACCAGCAGGGCGCTGCCGTCGGGCAGTTCGATGGCGCTGTACCAGTCCCCTCCCACGTTGAGTCCCTCCTGGAGGGGCTGGTAGGCCACGTCCACGGTGAGCCCGGCCAGGCGGAGGGACTGCTGGGGCAGGGGCAGCAGGGCGTGCTGGAGGCGGCCCGCGAGATCGCGCTCGGCCTCCAGGAGGCCGCGCTGGGCCATGACGGCCCGTTGGTGCGCCAGCAACTGCTGCTCGGCCCGCTTGGACGCGGTGAGGTCTTGGAAGAAGCCGTGCACCTCCACCGGAGCGCCCCGCACGTCCAGTTCGGCCTCGGCGACGAAGCGCACGTGCCGCACCTCTCCGGCGGCGGTCGTGATCCGGAAGGTGTGGTCGACCGGCTCGCCCCGCACCAGCAGGCGCTCGACGCGGCCCTCCACGTCGGGAAGGTCGTCGGGGACGGCGTGGGCGGCCAGTTCCTCCAGCGTCATCGGCCCCAGGGACGGGTCCCGGTCGAAGACGGCGAACGCCTCCCGCGACCAGGTGACCCCGCCGCGGACCAGGTCCCAGTCGGCCCAGCCCATCCCGCCCAGGCGCTGCATCGCCGTCAGGCGGCGCTGCTCGCGCTCCCCGGTGTCCAGCCGCACCCAGGAGACGACCAGCCCGCCCTGACAGGCCGCCGCCCGAACGGCGAAGCGCGACAGGCGCGCCACGCCGGCCAGCACCTCCTCGTACTCGAACGGTTCCCCTTCGTAACGGCCCCCGCCCTCCAGGGCCTTGAGGTACCCGTCCCACAACTCGGTGCCGACCACCGTCGGGTAGGTCTCCAGGACGCTCAGCCCGACCAGCTCCCCGCCCCGGCGGGACCCGATGTCGACCGCGTCGGGCGACGCGGCCGTCACCCGGAAGTCCGTCACCCGGCCGTCGCACCCGTACACCGGCATCAGGAAGATCACCGAACCGGACAGTCCGTCGAGCACCGGCTGCATCGTGGAGGCCGGTACGGGGGGTTCCTGAGCGGCGGTGGCCGGCCGGGGCACTGCGCAGCGGTTCGACGCGAAGGCGGGGTCGCCGCCGAACGTACCGATGCCGTTTCTGCCCGATCCAGCCATCTGAGGCTCCTCACCGTCCCTCACGGTCCGGGCACGGCGTGCCCGCGAGTCTCCCGTCGCCCGGTGATTCTGCCATCGCGGACTGCGACGACACACCGAGCCCGACCGGATCAGGACCGCGGGGTCCGCCGCACGCGCCCGTCGGCACGTCCGGTCAGAACTTCGGGGACGGTGCCCGCGCCTCGACCAGTTCGGCCGCTTCCTCCCGCGTCTCCACGGAGGGCGGCGAGCCCGCCAGCGGTTGCCGTGCGGTCTCCTTCATGCAGGCCACCGCGACGACCCCGACCAGGGCCGCGGCCATGGCGTAGTACGCGGGAACCAGTCGGCTGCCCGTGAGGCCGATCAGCGCGGTGACGACCAGCGGAGTCGTACCGCCGAACAGGGACGCCGAGAGGTTGTAGCCCACCGAGAGCGAGCCGTACCTGACGTGGGTGGGGAACAGCGCGGGGAGCGCCGCCGACATCGTGCCGAGCAGGCAGACCAGCGAGAGGCCGAGCATCAGCATGCCCGCCGTGAGCGCCGGGAGGCCGCCCTGTCCGATGAGCAGGAACGCGGGCAGCGAGAGGAGGAGGAAACCGAGCATGCCGGTCATGAGCAGTGGCTTGCGCCCGAAGCGGTCGCTGAGGCGGCCCACCAGGCTGACCGCGGGCATCAGGCAGACCATCACCAGGAGCAGGACCAGCAGCCCGTGGGTCTCGCTGTAGCCGAGTTCGTCGGAGAGGTACGTCGGCATGTACGACAGCAGCATGTAGTCGGTGACGTTGTACGCGCCGACGAGCGCGACGCACAGGAGCAGCGTGGGCCAGTACTGGCGGAAGATCTTCGCGAGGTCGCCCTTGGCGGTGGCCTCCACCGGGTCGGCCGCGTCCGTGGCGTGCGCGTGGCCGCCCTCCAGCTTCTGGAACGCCGGGGTCTCGTCCAGCCGCATCCGCAGGTAGAGGCCGACCAGGCCGAGCGGACCCGCCACCAGGAACGGGATGCGCCAGCCCCACGCCTCCATCGTCCCGGAACCGAGCCACGCGGTGAGCGCGGTGACCAGGCCCGCGGCCCCGACGTACCCGGCGAGGGTGCCGAACTCCAGGAAGCTGCCGAAGTACCCGCGCCGCTTGTCGGGCGCGTACTCGGCGATGAAGGTGGACGCGCCGCCGTACTCGCCGCCGGTGGAGAAGCCCTGCACCAGCCTGAAGAAGATCAGCAGTGCGGGGGCCCAGAAGCCGATCGATTCGTACGAAGGGATCAGCCCGATCGACAGGGTGCCGACCGCCATCAGGATCATCGTCAGGGCGAGGACCTTCTTGCGGCCGAGCCGGTCGCCCATCGGCCCGAAGAACATCCCGCCGAGCGGCCGCACGAGGAACGCGACGGCGAACGTGGCGAAGGAGGAGAGGAGCTGGGCCGTGTCGTTCCCCGAGGGGAAGAAGACGTGGCCGATGGTCACGGCGAGGTAGCTGTAGATGCCGAAGTCGAACCACTCCATCGCGTTGCCGAGCGAGGCGGCCCGCACCGCCCGCTTGACCGCGGCGTCGTCGGTGACGGTGATGTCCGAGCGGCGCAGCCTGGGGTTCTTCCGCTGGTTGACGGCCCGGAAGAGGGCCGGATGCCGTCTGCGCCGCTCGGCCGTCTCGGGATCGGCCGCCTGATCGGGTTCGCGGGCCGCCATGTGCGGGGTCCTTTCCTCGGGTACGTGGCTCCGAGGAGGGCTCCTGCACGGTTCGAGCGGTTGCAAACGGAATTCCCGCAAACCAAGACGTCCGTCACACGTCCGCGCCCACCGCGGCCGCAGGGGCGTCCGCCTCCACCGCGGCCGCACGGGCGCCGGCGCGCATGCGGCTCGCGATGTGCCCGATGACGGGACGCGCGGTGCACGCCTGCACGCCCTCGTCGTCCGCGTCCCGGCCCCGCCGCTCGGCCTCGGCGACCGGCAGGCCGTCGCAGTACCCGTAGAACGGGCAGGAGAGGCAGTTGGCGGCCTGCCGCCGTTCCGCCTCCCGGGCCGACCGGTCGAAGGCGCCACCGGCCAGGATCTCCGTCAGCGGGGTGGTGAAGACGTTGCCGATGGACCAGGAGGGGTCGCCGTAGGGCTCGCCCTGCGTGTAGCAGTCCCCCGAAGTGTTGACCAGGACGACCCAGGGCCAGTTGCGGCGGTTGTAGTAGCGGCGTTCGCCGGTGTCGGCCACCACGCGGGCCGCCGCGTCGACGTACGTGCCGAGAGGGGCGGGCGGGTGCTTCATCCTGTCGCTCTCCAACCACAGGTCGGCCGTGCGGCACAGCGCGGAGAGTTCCTCGTCCAGGGTGAGGGCGAACTGCTCGGTCTGTTCGTCGGAGGCCGCGTCGAACAGGGGCAGGACGCGGAATCCGATCCCGGAGCGGTCGTAGAAACGGAAGACGCTGTCCAGCCGGTGGAGGTTGCGCCGGGTGAGCACCGTGATGCAGCCGAAGGCGACACCGGCGGTGCGGAGCGTCTCCAGGTGGTCGAGCACCCGGTCCTGCGAATCGTGTCCTGCCAGGTTGATCCGCAACTGGCCGTACAGGTCGAGGGAGACGCCGACCTGGTCGAAACCGTCGCGCAGGAGCTCGACGCGGGATTCGTCGAGGCGGGTGAGGTTGGTCTGCACGGCGTTGCGGACCTCGACCGCGTCACCGAAGACGCGGCGCTGGTCGGCGAAGGTGGTCCAGTAGAACTCCGGCTCCAGCAGCAGGGGTTCCCCGCCGTGCCAGATGAGCGAGACGCCCGAGCGCACCCCGTCGGCCCGGTCCCGCTCCACCACGAAGTCCCTGATGTGCTCGTACATGGTGGCCAGTTGTCGCGTGGACATCCTCTCGCGGTTGCCCAGCTCCGGGAGTTCGTAGCAGTACTGGCAGCGCAGGTTGCAGAACTTGGAGACCTTGATGACGAACTGCATGGTGCGGTCTGTCGGCACGGGGCCGTTCCTCTCGTCGCGGACCGGGCGGAGCGCCAGGGGCGCCGGCCGCGACGGCCGGCGCCCCTGACGGGTGGCGGGGCGGGGTGTGCCGCGTCAGCGGTGGGGCGCGCGTGACGCGGGGATGCCGTGGGGGGCTCGTCGTGCGGGGGACTCGGTCCGGTGGTCAGTCGAGCATCGTGTGCAGCGCCGACCCGGAATCGCACTGCCCCGGGCCGCCGGGGATCTCGTGCCAGACCTGGCTCCACGTCTCGCCCCAGCACTCCCCCCACTGCGGGGACGCGGCGTTCGCGTCCGCGGCGCCGACCGCCTGGACCGCGCCGTGCGCCTTGTCCAGCGCGCGGTCGGAGACGGTGGCCGAGGCGATCGTGGGCGCGGTCAGCTGTAGCACGCTCGCCGTGGTCGCGATCACCGCGAGCCGGGCGAGCAGCTTCGCCGGTTTCTCCATGCTGATTCTCCTGCCTTGTCACGTCATGTGGTCCGGTCGGCCGGGAGGCCGTTCGGCCCCGGGATGCGGCCCTGGCCCGAACGGCGCGGCCCCGGCTGCCGGTGGCGCCCAGCCTCTCCGCGGGCCGGGACCGGCGGGTAGTCGTAAACGTCAGGAGTCGGCAGTGCGGTGTTCAGCCCGCACCCGTGACTTTTGTCATGGCGTGGCCAGTTTTAGCCGGTGACAGCCGACGGGGCAGCACCTACTTTGTGGCTCATGATCGACGCGCGTGCGCGACGGCTCGGCGTGCTGACGCGCTGGAGCCTGGTCGGGCTGGGACCGATGTGGCTGGTGCTGGCCGCGAACGACCTGGGGTTCAACATCCGCCCCGTCGCCGCGAGCGCCGCGATCGGCTGTGTCCTGGTGCTCGTGCTCCTGCGGCACACGCGGCTGACCGTGCGCGCCCTGTCGGGGGCCGGCCCGGGTGCGGTCCTTCCGTGGGTGGACGGCCCGCTGCTCGTCGTGACGCTCCTCCTCTGGGCGAACTTCGCGGAACGGCCGCTGACGGGCATCGACTGGGCCATGGTCCCGGCCGCGCACGCCGCCGCGCTCGCCGTCGCCCTGCCCCCGCCGGCCCGGTGGCGACTGCTCGCGGCGACGGCGTCGGTGGGTGGCGTCGCGGGGGAGGCCCTCACGCGGTGGCGTGCGAGCGACCCCCTTGCCCTGCCGGGGGTTCCGGCGCTGACGGGCGTGTCCCTGGTGCTCTTCATCAGCGGTGTCGAGCTGATGCTGGTGCGCCTGTGGCAGGCGCTGGAGGAGGCCGAGCGGGCGCGCGCGGGCGCCGCCGCGCTCGCCGTGGCCGAGGAGCGGCTGCGCTTCGCCGCCGACCTGCACGACATCCAGGGCCACAGGCTTCAAGTCATCGCCCTCAAGAGCGAGTTGGCGGAGCGGATGATCGGGCGGGACGACTCGTCGGCGCGGGAGCAGGTGGCCGAAGCCGCGCGGTTGGCCCGCGAGGCCATGGCGGAGGCCCAGGCCGTCGTACGGGGGTACCGCCGGGCCAGCCTCGGCACCGAACTGGCCAACGCCGTGCAGGTGCTGCGCGCCGCCGGGATCCGTACGGAAGTCGAGGGCGACGCGGCCCGCGTACCGTCCCAGCTGCAACCGCTGTTCGGCACGCTCGTACGGGAGGGAACGACCAACGTGCTGCGGCACAGCGCGGCGAGCCGCTGCCTCATCACCATCTCGGCGGACGGCGCCCGCACCCGCGTACGGCTCAGCAACAACGGCACGGCCGCCCCTGCCGAGGGCAGCGGCGGCAGCGGCCTCGCGGCCCTGCGGGAACGCTTCGGCTCGGTCGGCGGCCGCGTCAGCGCCACCCGCCTGCCGGACGGGACGTTCGAACTGACGGGTCTGGTGGGAGCCGGGTGCGAAGGAGGGGAGCCGTGATCGGCGTACTGATCGCCGAGGACGAGGAGCTGACGCGCGGAGCGCTCGCCGCCCTGCTCGACCTCGAACCCGACATCCACGTGGTGGCGCACGTCGGCGACGGCGCCACGGTCGTCCGGGCGGCGGTCGAACTGCGCCCGGACGTCGTGCTGCTGGACCTGGAGATGCCGGTGCTCGACGGGGTCGAGGCGGCCCTGGAGATCCGCCGCCACCTCGATGTGCCGATGGCGCTGGTGACCCGGCACTCCCGCCCCGGTGTGCTCAGGCGTGCCCTGACGGCGGGCATCCAGGGCTTCGTCCCCAAGTCCACGTCCGCCGCCCGGATCGCCTCGATCCTGCGCGACCTCCACTCCGGGGCGCGGTACATCGATCCGTCGGTCGCGGCTCTGGCACTCACCGAGGCCCCCTGCCCGCTGACCCCGCGCGAGCTCGACGTGCTTCGTTACGCCCGACGCGGAGACACGGTCGAGGCCATGGCGGTGGCCATCGGCCTCGCTCCCGGGACGGTCCGCAACTACGTCTCGTCCGCGATGGCCAAACTCGCCTCCCGCACGCGCCACGAGGCCGCGCGGAAGGCGTGGGAGGAGGGCTGGATCTGACGTCGGCCCGAGCCCGGTCCGCCGTCGACGCGACCGTCGACGAGGGCTACGGGGCGGTCAGTTGGCTCACCAGGCCGGAGACGGCCCCCGGCTCGCCCGTCTCCACGATGGCGTGGGGTGCGCCCCCGTCCTTGCCGGTGAGGCCCCCGGCGAGCCCGGGACCGGCGCTGTCCAGCGAGGACTCGGTGCGCCCCACGACGGCACCGCCGAGCGCGGGACCGGAGTCCGCCGCGGCGGGAACGGTGGGCAGGGCAAGGGCCACGACGGCGAGCGAGGCGGACGCGAGAATCTTCATGTCCGGTCCAACGACGAACGCGGCGTCAGGATGCTCGCGCCCCCGCCGCGCCGGGGGCGTCAGTCCCCGGCCCCGGCCGGCGCCTCGTCCCCCTCGCCGCCGCTTGGGCTCTCGGGCGGGGGCATGAGGACCATGGGCCAGTCGTCGTAGGCCGCGAGCAGCTCGTCCAGGGGGAGGTCCAGGACCGAGGCGTAGATGGCGGTTCCCTCCGACAGGGGTACGGAAGGTTCCGGAGCGGTGTCCGTTTCCGCGCGCAGGACCAGCACGGCCGCCGGATCGACGGCCGAGCGTCCGGGAAAGTCGGCGGGATCCACGTCGACGGCCCGAAGCGCGGCCGGGTGGACGGCCACTTGGACCTTCAGCCGGTTGCCGTCGCGGGTGTGCTCGGCCCAGCCGTCGGTCTGGAGCAGGCAGGCCCATCCGTCCATCTCGTGGCAGTGGGCACCGCCGAGCCGGGCCAGGGCGCGCTCCCCAAGGGTCCCTTCGGGGTCGATGACGAGGACGGCCGCGGGCACGTTCGGGTCGTCGGGGTCCACACCGGACCGTACGTACAGCTGGGGCATCGAAACCTCCAGGTCGAAGCGGATCGGACCTCAGTACACACCGCGCCGACGACGCGGCGGCGAGCGGGTGTTGCGGATGCGCCCGGCCCGCGCGGACGAAGGCCCGCGCTCCTCCCCGCGAGGTCGGCGGACGGGGGGTTTCCCTCCCCCCGTCCGGGGGTGTGCACCAGTGCGCCCGGCGCCCCTCCCGATGGAGTCTGAACCCGCTTCGGATCATCGAAAGTCGAGGGAGAACACGTCATGCCCGTCGCCCGGACCCCACACCGCCGTCACCGCGACCGCCGTCGATTCGCCACGGTCGCCGTCGCCCTCACGGTCCTCGCCGGGGCGGGCGTCGCCAGTGCCAGCGCCGGAGCCGAGCCGCGGACGTCCACCGCGGCCTCCTCCCGCACCGCTCCCCAGCGCGGCACCCTGGTCTCCGCCGAGTTGCTCTACACCCTCGCATCGGCCAAGGAATCCGCGGCCGAGCTGACCGCCTCCGGGTACGACCCCGGCGCCGCCCGCCACGGCGTGGACGCGTACCGCCTCGTCTACCGCACCGTCGACGAGCACGGCCGACCCACCGTCGCCAGCGGGCTGTTCACCGTCCCGCGCGGGGTCCAGGGGCGGCTGCGCACCGTCTCGTTCGCCCACGGCACCGGCGTCCACCGCGTCGACGCGCCCTCGATGCAGCGCAAGACGTTCCTGACCGGCCCCTCCGTCGCGTACGCCTCCGCTGGTTTCGCCGCCGTCGCTCCCGACTACCTCGGCATGGGCACGGGGCCCGGCAGGCACCCCTGGATGGACGTGCCGTCCGAGACCACCGCGTCGCTCGACCTGCTCCGCGCCGCCCACCGGTTCGCCCCGCGCACCGGACGCACCCTGGAGCGCGAAGTCCTGGTCACCGGCTTCTCGCAGGGCGCGTCCGCCGCGCTCGGTCTGGGCAGGGCGCTCCAGGCGGACGAGGACCGGTACTTCCGGCTGGGTGCCCTCGCCCCCATCAGCGGGGCCTACGACTTCGGCGGCGCCGAGCTCCCCGCGCTGCTGGCGGGCGACGGCGAGTTGGAACCCAGGTCGGGCGTGGCGTACGCCGCGTACACCCTGGTCGCCTTCGACCGCGTCCACGATGTGTACGAGCAGCCGGGCGAGGTGTTCCGCGACCCCGCCGTGGAGGAACTCTTCGACGGCCTGCACACCGGTCCGCAGATGATCGGCGCGCTGCCCCGCACGCTGGACGACCTGCTGACGCCGTACGGCCGCGATCTGCTCGCCCACCCGAGGGGCGGCCTCGCGGCCGGGCTGCGGGCGACCGACAGCGTGTGCGAGGACTGGAAGCCCAAGGCGCCGATGCGGCTCTACATGGCGAAGGGCGACGAGCAGGCGACCGTCCGCAACACGGCCAACTGCGCCGCGGCCTTCGCAGGGAAGGGCGTCGAGGTGCCTGTCGTCGACCTCGGTGCCGTCGACCACCAGAAGTCGCGGCACCTCGGCTCGAACGTGCGGGGGACGGCGGAGGTGGTGCGCTGGTTCAGCACGCTCCGCACGGGCGGCGACCGATAGTCCCCTCCCCTCCCCTCCCCTCCCCTCCCCTCCCGTCCGTCGGCCGGGGCATATCGCGGGCGTATCGAAAAACGCATACGCCTCGGCAACACGCCCGCCTGTTCAGTGGAGTCACGTACCGACTCACCACAAGGAGAAGGCGTGACTGACGGGAAGTGGGACCGGCGTTCGCTGCTGCGGGGTGCCGCCGTTCTGGCCGGTGCCGCGGCGGCCGCGCCGCTGCTGGACGGGGCCGCCACGGCGCTGTCCGGTGGCGGTGACGCGGACGCGCTGTTCAAGGCGGGGGAGTTCGAGAAGGCGGGCCGCGCGTACGAGGAGATCCTGCGGAAGGATCCCGAGAACCTGCACGCGGCCCGTCGGCGCGGCCAACTGGGGCTGCTGGCAGGGGAGTTCCCGGCGGCCGAGAAGTACCTCAAGCAGGCCGTGCGGCTGGCGCCCGGCGACAAGGACGCCCACTACCTCCTGGGCGACTGCTACCTCAGGCAGGACAAGTTCGCGCTCTGCGCACCCCACTGGCGAGCGGCCGGAGAAGAGGCGTACGCCAAGTGGTTCGCGGCGGTCAGCGGCGAGGCGTACCAGGTCCACGGCGACACCGCACGGCTGGAATGGAAGCAGACGGACCCCGGGCCGCTGGTGGAGGCGTCGGTGAACGGCGGTCCGCCGATGCGCTTCGCCTTCTACACCGGCGCCTCGAACCTGAGCCTGACCGCGACGGTGGCCAAGGCGGCCGGGCTGAGCCCGGTCGCCAGCCAGAAGGTCGAGTTCGAGGGCGGCTCGGTCTGGGCGCACTACGGAATGCTTGACTCCTTCAGGCTGGGCGGCATCGAACTGCGCAACGTCCCCGTGGGCTGGTCGTCGACGGAGTCGGGCGAGGACGTCGGCCCCAACCCCGACGGGGGCGGCGGAATGATCGGCACATGGGTCTTCGCCCACCTGCTGACCACCTTCGACTACGCGGGCCGACAGCTGATCCTGCGTCGCCGCACCCCCGAGACGTCCGGGAAGGCGCGGGCGGCGGCGGCCCGAGCGGGCGTCGAGCCGCTGCCGCTGTGGCTGGCCGACCAGTTCCTGCACAGCAGGGGCAGCGTGGCGGGCGCCGACGGTTCCCGCACGGGGATCGTGGGCGTGAACTTCGGCGGAAGCGGCGGCGAGAGCGCGGCGGTCCTGTTCGGGGAGACGGCCGAGAAGCTGGGGGTGCGCGCCGACTACGACCGCCCGCTCGGCACGTTCGCCCACAGCCACCCGGCCGTGACCTACCCCTGCTACCCGAAGGAGATCCGCCTGGGCGAGGCGGTCGCGCGGGAGATCTACTGCGAGACGCACCCCCAGGCCGGGCTCGCCCCGTACGGGTTCGACGTACGGGCCGCTTTCTTCCACTGCTTCCACAAGCCCTACAACATCACCGTCGACTTCACCGCCATGCGGCTCTACGTCGCCCGAGGCAAGGCCGCCTGACCGTTCGCCGCCTCCAGCGCTGTTGGAGGAGCATCCGCCTGGTCGTCAAGTCCCGTTCACTCGATGGGATTGCCTCACTGTGACGGTGGACTATGTCCGGCGGGGTTGCCGTACCGTTTCCGCACTGCCGCCCCGGGGAGTCGGGGGCGGGCGGGCCTGTCTCAGGGGAGAGGACGGCAACGGAGTGACACACGGGAACGGAGAGGCCTGGCGCGCGCGAGCGTTCTGCCGGAGCGCGGATCCGGAGGAGCTGTTCGTCGAGGGCGCGGCACAGAACCAGGCGAAGACGGTGTGCGCGGGCTGCCCGGTGCGGACCGAGTGCCTGGCCTATGCCCTGGACCACCGGATCGACCACGGCGTGTGGGGCGGGATGACGGAGCGGGAGCGCCGCGCCCTGCTGCGTCGCCGCCCCACCGTGACCTCGTGGCGGGGCCTGCTGGAAGCGGCCCGCACGGAACACGCCCGGCACGCGCGCCCCGACGACGACATCGGATACGCGACGGCCAGCTGAGCCCGGCCGCGCGGCCCTGCGCATCGGCACCAGCCTCTCCCCGTGGGACCTGGGAGATCCGGGGGAGCCGGGGGCGGCGGCCGAATCCGGCCGGGCCGACACCCTCCGGCCGGCATGGACGAGACGGGCCGACTGCGGAGGACTCGAACCGGGCTTCACTCCCGATGGCGCCGCCCTGGGCCTCCTGGACATCCAAGTAATCCAGCTCATCGCCCCCGCGACGGGCCGGACGGGCCGCAGCATCGTCCGCACGGGCCTGCGGGGACTCACCTTCAGCGCCGACCCCCGGTACCTGGCGGCACTGAGCGACGACGAAGCGCTGCTGTGTCGGACGGACGCCCCGGCGGAACCGGCACCCGGTAACGCGCCGAGGCGTCGAACAGGACTCCGACCAGGGTGCGGTTACCGCTGCGGCGTGGTGCCTGCCCGGAACGTCACCTCGGGGTGGTAGGAGTACGCGCCGCCGACGGCCGTGTTACCCGCCACCGCGACATCGCTCACCGGCGAGACGAAGTCGGCGGTGTCCGCGTTCACCCGGACCGCGTTGCGCCTGGCTCCCGAGGCTCCGGCCACGATCGTCACCCGGTTCTCGACGATGTCGATGCCCGCGATGGGATTCGCGCCCACCGCTGCACCGGCCTTCCGTGCCGTCATGGAGCTGACGTAGATGCCGCCGCAGCTGTTGTTGACGGTGTTGCCGCGGACGGTGACGGCCGTCGTGTTCATCGGGCCGATGGCGTCCCACTTGGCGCCGTCCACGATGTTGCCCTCGATCAGCACCCGCGCGTGGACCTGGCCGGTCTTCTCGCCGCCGGTGTGCGAGCCGATCAGCTTCGCCCAGGCGGGCTGGGAGCCGGAGGCCCCCGCGTAGTTGCGCAGGAGCTGTACGTCCACGGTCGGCGTGCCGTCGGCCGCACCGGCCCAGGTGTTGCCGGTGAGGGGGAGGTCGAGCTGGACGGCCTCGCCGTGCCACAGCCCCTGCGTCGGGTCCTCCACCCAGCCCTTGAAGAAGCAGTCGCTGACCACGGCCCGGCGCACGGCGTTGAGCTCCACCGCGTGCCACCACTTGACGTTCCAGACCGTGACGCCCGCCACCTCGACGTCCTGGGTGTGCACGAAGGTCAGCACGTTCATGGGCGGGGCCTTGTCCGCACGGGCCCTGGCCGCGCCGGTGTCCTCCCACACCCAGGCGGAGACGGGGTCCCACTCGCCGCCCTCGACCTTGATGTTGCCCGGCGCGGAATAGCCCGTCGTCCCGGTGCCGGGAACGTGGTTGATCAGCATGGTGGCGGCCTTCGCGCCACTGACGGCGGGCGCGGTGAAGACGCCCTGCGCGTCGGTGTCGTACACGGGCGTGGGGGAGTGCTGGTTCTTCCTGTCCAGCGTGTACGTGCGCGCGGTGGTGCCGAACTTGGCGACGAACCGGGCGCCGGTGGCGTCCAGCACGGTGTTGCCGCCGATGACGAGGGTGTCGAGCAGGGTGTACGTGGGAACACCCGCGTACCCGGCCTTCACGATGATCCGGCCCTTGCCGTCGACGCCCTCCGGTCCCGCGATGCCCGCCGCCGCGTTGTCCAGGGCCTTGCGCAGAGCGCGGACGTGGGCCGCCTCGCTCGCGACGACCGGATTGATGCCGGGCGCGGCGGCCCGCGCCGACGACGTGACACCTCCCGCGACCGTGATGGCGCCAACTGCCGCTCCGCCGCGCAGCAACCCCCGGCGACTGATCCCCGTCATTCCCGTCCTGCCTCTCGTTCCCCAGCAGCCTCGTGCGAACTGCTGTGTGCTCGGGGTCAGTCCACCAGGCGCGCGGTCGTTGAACAACCGGTCCCCAGGAGGGAATCAATCCAGGTCACAGGCCCGGAGCGGTGAACACGCCGTGAAACAGCGGGAATTCCGAAATCCCGCGAATCGATTTGCAAGGGGTGGTGCGGACGAAATAGCATTTCCGCGCGGGCGGGGCTTGGTTCGAAAGTCCTCCCTAGTACGCCCGAAGCGCTACGGGCACCGCACGGAATCGCAGGGGAACCGCAGGAGAACCGATGACGATAGCGAAGCTGGCCATGCTCTGCGGAGTGGTGGTCACGGCAGGCGCCGTCAGCGACGCTTTCCACGCCGGATACGTGGAGCCCTACCAGGCTTTCGGGCCGCTGGTCATGCTGCAGGCAGCCGCGGACCTGACCAGGCAGCGGCGCCCGGCCCTGGCGGGGCTGCTGCGGAACGCGGCGGCCGCGCTCGTGGTCGTCGCGGGGCTCACCTGGGGATACCAGGCATGGGGCGCCCTTTTGCGGAACGGCGCGTACGACTGGCTCGGCCTGATCATCGGCGCCGCGACCGGGGCGATGTGCTGCGTGGGCGGAACGCGGTGGCTCATGACCGTGACGCGACGCCCCGAAAAGCCCGCCGAACATTCGTGACGCCGTCCCTCGGGATCGCGCGTGCGCCGCAGTGGTAGGAGGCCCGACCGGGTCACGGGGAATCACGGCCTATCATGCGGAGGGTAATTTTTGATTTTTCTGGGGGAGTAAAAGAACCACATGAAGTTCACGCGTATATCGACGGTGGTCGCGTCCGCGGCCATCGCTCCGGCGGTGTTGTTCGCTTCCCCGGCGCATGCCGCCGACGCCAGGCAGACCGCCGTCACGGCGCCCGACGCCGGTTCGAAGACGCCCGCGCAGCAGGCGGAGGACGACCGGCTGGAACTCCTTCGGCTGATGGCGTCCAAGGACGCGGGTCCGGGGTTCAAGGAGGCCGCGAGCAAGGCGCTCGACGCGGGTCCGGCCGCCGTGCGGGAGTTCCTGGAAGTGGGCCAGTACGAGGCGCGTCTCCAGGACGACAGGGTGCGGGTCGCGCAGATCACCAGTGTCGGCGGGCCTTCGGTCAAGGCGGCCGGGCGCAAGGCGCTGGAGACGGGGACCCCGGAGGCCATCAAGGAGTTCCTGGAGGTCGGCCAGTTCACGGCGCGCAACATCGACAACCAGGTCCTCGTCAGCAAGATCATCGATGCTGGTGGCCCGGGAGTGCGGGAGGCCGGCAAGAAGGCGCTCAAGGGCACTCCCGAGGACATCCAGGAGTTCCTGGACAAGGGGCAGCACGAGGCCCGGATCACCGACAACCGGGTGCTGGCCGCCCAGATCGTTTCCGTCGGTGGCCCCGCGGTGAAGGCGGCCGGCCGGAAGGCGCTCGAAGGCACTCCCGAGGACGTTCAGGAGTTCCTGGACAAGGGCCAGTACGAGGCCAGGAAGAAGGACGAGGCCGACGCGGCCGCGAAGGACAAGGCCGCGAAGGACAAGGACAAGGGCGGGAAGGACAAGGGCGAGAAGGGCGAGGACAAGAAGGGCGGGGGCGAGAAGGACGGGGACAAGCCCGAGCCCGACGCCTCCAAGGAAGCCGGCGAGGGCACCGGTACTGCCACCGGCAAGAACGGCGGGACGCGGACCACCGAGTCCGGGAGCGACCCGGCAGCCACCTCGGGCGGCACGCCCCTCGCCTCCACCGGCGCCGGTTCCGCGCTGCCGTGGGCCGCGGGCGGCACGGCGGTCGCGCTCGCCGCGGGCACGGGCCTGCTCGTGGCCGCGCGTCGACGCCGTTCGTCCGAGGGCTGAGCCGGAGCCCGTCCGCGACGGTCCGGTGCGGCGGTGTGACGAGCACCGCCGCACCGGACCGCGCACCGCCCGACGGAACACGCCCCGGTCGCAAGAGGGGCGGAACCGGGCGAACGGACCATGTGTCCGGATCGCGTAATCTCGTCGGAGACCAAGATCGGCCGTTGGGGAACGGCCGGCCGCACATTGCTTGACCTGGGGGAACAACACCATGCGTGTTCGTCATGACCGTCTTCGCCATGCCCGCTTCCGTCGTACGGCCACGGGTGCGACGCTCGTCGCCCTGCTCGGCGGAGTCTCCGTGGCCGGGACCGCGGGCCCGGCCTCCGCCTGGGACGGCACCGCCGCCCCCCGCGCGAACGCCGTTTCGGTGCCCCCGGAGATCGTGGTGGACGGGGTCCACCGCCGCGTCTTCGTCAACGACGCGACGTCGGGGAACATCACCGTCAGCGACTACGCGGGCCGGTGGGTGGGACGCGTCCACGGAACGGCCGACGTGAGCGGGCTCGCGCTGAGCAAGGACTCGAAGACGCTCTACGCGACGCTGTCCTCCGCCGACACCATCGTGGCCATCGACACGGCCACGCTGAAGGAGACCGCACGCTACTCGACCGGCGCGGGCACCGCCCCGCTGGACCTGGTCGTCGCGGGCGGCAAGATCTGGTTCAGCTACGGAACGACCGCCACGGGCGGCAACCTCGGCTCGCTCGACCTCTCGGGGGCCGCGCCGGTCGTCGTGCTGGACCAGGCGGGCGGGGTGCGCTGGAAGACCGCGCCCCAGCTGTCCGTCGCCCCGGGCAAGGGCGACGCGGACACCGTGGTCGCGGGGAGCCAGTTCGAATACCGGGTGCCCACCGAAATCGCCGTCTACGAGGTGGCCTCCGGCACCGCGCACAAGCGGGTCCACCGCGAGGACGCCCGCGTGCCGCTGGCGGTCGAGGACATCGCCGTCACCGCTGACGGCACCGAGGTGATGCTCGCGGGCGGCAACTACGACAGCCTGCCCACGCTGTTCACCTCCAACCTCTTCCGCAACGACGGCTCCAAGGCGAGCCGCGACTTCTCCGGCATCAAGGGGCGGACGAACGCGGTCGAGACCGCACCGGGCGGAGCTGTCGCCGTGGGCGTCGACCACAGCGACGACAGCGACGTCTACGTGTTCCGTCTCGGCGAGAGCGCCCCGATCCGGATCGACGGCTTCGGAGAGCTGAAGGACCTCGCACCGCGAGGGCTGGCCTGGGCCCCCGACGGCAGCAAGCTGTTCGCCCTCGTCTCCGGCCTCGGCGACGACCACCTGGGCCGAGTGCGCGTGATCGACGAGCCCACCAAGTCGGCGAGCAGGCTCGGTGTCACCGCCCCCGCGAAGGCGCCGCTCGACAAGAAGCTGACCCTGCGCGGCACGATCGGCTCCGCGCTCGCGCTGCCCTGGTCCGTGCCCGTCCAGATCACCAGGACCGACGCCGCCTCGCCGAAGGGCAAGTCGCTCGGCACCCGCACGGTGACCCCCGACTACGACGGCGCGTTCACCGTTCAGGACACGCCGCCCGTCGGCGGGAAGGTCACCTACACCCTGCGGTACGCGGGCGATGCCACGCACACCGCCGTGACCGCGTCCGTCTCCGTGGACGTCCCGCGCAACAAGACGACGCTGACCCTGGACGGGGACGGCAAGACCTTCGCGTACGGGAAGAACGCGACGCTCGTCGCGCAGTTGGGCAAGACGTGGAAGGAGCGCACGGTCTCCCTCTACGCGCAGCCCGCGGGCGGCGCGAAGAAGCTGCTGCGCACCTCCAAGGTGGACTCGAAGGGGCGGATCGCCGTCACCTACAAGATCACCAAGAACACGAAGTTCTCCGCGGTCTTCCCCGGCGACGCGCGCACGGCCCCCGCGCAGGACACGAGCGCGGTCAAGGTGCGCCGCTGATCCCGCTTCCGTCGGCAACTTCCTGACGACGGCCGGTACGGCCGCGTCGGTGCTGGTCGCGCGTCCGGCGCGGGCCCGGTGCCGACGCGGCCGTCGTGCGGTCGAGTCGCCCTGCCGCACGGGGCCCGGCCGACCAGCGGGGCGCGTCCTCGGCTCGACGGCGAGCGCGCAGTGCGTCCGGGCGCCGGTCATGTCGTCGCGGCAGCGGGCCCCCTCCTCGCAAGGAGGAGTCGGCTCACAGGCGCCGCGCGACCTGCTGGAGCCTGGGGACCTGCTGGAACCTGGGAACCAGGCGTGCCGCGGCGGACGTCGCCGCCCACGCGATCACGCCGGGCCGATCAGCCGATCGGTGACCTGCTGTCCGCTGCCGGTGTAGTAGCCCGCGATGGCGTCCACCCACCGCTTTGCCGGGACCCGCCCGTCGCCCGTGGCGTCGAGCGCGGCGAAGGTGTCCTCCGCGCCCGCGGTGGAGAACCCGGTGGCCACCATGACGGCCACGTAGTGCTCCCGCTCCACCCACCCGTCCCCGTCCCGGTCGGCCGCCGCGACCAGTGCTTCGGCGTACGGGCGCACGTACCGGTCGAAGGCCTCGCGGTCGTGCACCACGGCCGCGTACTCGTCGAAGTCCACGACTCCGTCGCCGTTGCCGTCGGCGTGTTCGTACAGGCCCCGCCAGTACGTCAGGTACGCCGACCGCACCGACGCGGCCCGGGGAGACTCCGCCGCCACCCCGGACGAGTCGATCACCCGTTCGGCGAGCGCCTCGAAGTCGCCCTGCTCCAGCGTGCCGCTGCCGTCGGCGTCCAGCATGTCGAATCGGAAGCGGATGCGCGTCTCTCGAAGATCCATGGCCTCGTGCCCTTCTCGGTCCGTCGGTCGTAGGTCGCCTCCATCATGATCAATTGAAGTGTGTGCGGCGCGCTCGGACCGACCGGCAAACGGGCGATGCCGACAGGGCGGGGACCGTTCGACGAGCGGCTGGACTTCGTCGGCGCGGGCCGCGCCCACGGCGGCGGCGCCGTCAGGCGCCCTCGGGCGCGGCCAGCGCGAAACCGCGGTACCCGTCCCGCGCGGTCGCGTCGCACTGCGCCCGGTAGCGGTCCAGGCCTCCGGTGTAGGCCAGGAACACCCGGGGCTTGCCCGGCACGTTCGCCCCCGTGTACCAGGAGGCGACGGCCGGGTAGAGCGTGAGGTCGGCGAGGTCGGCGACGTGGGCGCACCACTCCTCCTCGGCCTCCTCGGTCGCGTCGATCTCGGTCAGGCCCCGCTCGCGCAGGTGCGCGACGCAGTCGGTGATCCACTCCACGTGCTGCTCGATGGCCACCACCGCGTTGCTGAGCACGGACGGGCTCAACGGGCCGACCACGGTGAAGAGGTTGGGGAAACCGGACGACAGGAGGCCCAGGTGGTTGCGGGGACCGTCCGCCCACTTCTCCCGGAGCGTCGTGCCGCCCTTGCCCACGATGTCGATGGCGGTCTGCGAGCCGGTCAGGGCGTCGAAACCGGTGGCGTACACGATCACGTCGACGGAGTGCTCCCGCTCCGAGGTCCTGATGCCGTCGGCCGTGATCTCCACGATCGGCGTCTCGACGAGGTCCACGACGCTGACGTGCGGTTCGTTGTACGTGTCGTAGTAACCGGTGTCCAGGCAGGGGCGTTTGGTGCCGTAGGGGATGCCGCGCGGGGACAGCGTCCGGGCCGTTTCGGGGTCGGTGACGATCGAACGGATCTTGGAGCGGACGAACTCGGCGACGGTCTCGTTGGCGTCCGCGTCGACGAGGAGGTCGTTGTACGTCCGCAGCAGACCGCTGAGCAGGCCCGACTCCCAGCCCTTCTCGTACGCGACGGCCCGCTCCGCCTCGTCGGCCGCCAGGGCGGAACCGGTGGGCGGCTCGAAGAGCGTGCCGCCCCTGGACTGCCGCTGGGCGATCCGGAACTGCGGGTAGCGCGCCTTCAGTTCGGCGTTCTCCTCGACGGACAGCGGACGGTTGTGGGCGGGCAGCGCGTACACCGCGGTGCGTTGGAAGACGGTCAGGGAGGCGGCCTGCCCGGCGATGAGCGGGATCGCCTGGACGCCCGAGCAGCCGGTGCCGATCACCGCGACGCGCCGACCGGTGAGGTCGACGCCCTCGTGCGGCCAGTCGGCGGTGTGCAGGGACCGGCCCGTGAAGGCGGCGGCGCCGGGTACGTCCGGGTCCTTGACGGCCGACATGCAGCCGGTGGCCAGGACGACGAACCGGGCGGTGAGCACCTCGCCGGAGTCGGTGGTGACCCGCCAGAAGTGACCCGCCTCGTCGTACGCGGCACGCGTCACGCGGCTGCCCAGCGTGATGTGCTCGCGCAGCCCGAAGCGGTCCGCGACGTGCTGGAGGTAGCGCAGCAGCTCGGGCTGCGTCGCGTACCGCTCGCTCCACTCCCACTCCTGGTCCAGCTCGGGCGAGAAGGAGTAGGAGTACGACGTGCTCTCGATGTCGCAGCGCGCGCCGGGGTAGCGGTTGCGGTACCACGTGCCGCCGATGTCGTCGCACGCCTCCACCACCCGTACCGACAGGCCGAGTTCGCGCAGCCGGTACAGCTGGTACAGGCCGGAGAAGCCCGCCCCGACCACGAGGGCGTCGAGCTGCGGGGCGGTGGGCGGGGCCGGGGGGACGCTGGGCATGCTGCTCTCCTGAGGGGTCACCGGGGAAGGAGGGGCCTGGAGCCGGGTGGGTCTGGTGCGGGTGTGTCTGGTGAGGGTGTGCCGACGCGGCGGCGGGGCCTCAACCCGACGTCGGGCGCGGGGCGGTGTGCCGCGGGCGGGCGGCGCGGGCGGTCAGGGGGATCACGGCGAGTGCGAGCACGCCGCCGCAGACCGCCAGCAGCGGGTAGCTCCCCCCTGCCACGACCAGCCCGGAGACCATGCCGCCCGTGGCCCCGGCGAGCGACATTCCCACGTCGACCAGCCCCTGCGTGGAGGCGCGCGCCTCGGCGGGCGCGGCCTCCGCGACCAGCGCGGTGCCGCTGACGAGCGCCAGGTTCCAGCCGACGCCGAGCAGCACCAGCGCGGCGGCCAGCAGGACGGTTCCCACGGTGCCGGTGGGCGGCGCGAGCGCGGCGATGAGGCCGGCCGCGAGCAGTACGCCTCCGGAGGAAGCGGCCACCGGCAGGCTCCCGATCCGGTCCACCGCCAGACCGGTCAGGGTCGAGGGCAGGAACATGGCGCCCACGTGCAGGCCGATCACGATCCCCGCCGTCTGCGTGCTGTGCCCGTGGTCGGTGAGGTGCACCGGGGTCATCGTCATGACGGCGATCATCACGAGCTGCCCGCTGATCATCACGGCGGCCCCGGTGACGACCCCGGGTGCGACGCGGCGGACGCGCTGTCCGTCCTTCTCCGGTCGCGGGGCGTCCCGCCGCAGCGCGCGGGCGAGCAGCAGCGGATCGGGGCGCAGCCACAGGGCCACCACCGAGGCGGCGGCCGCGTAGGCGACGGCCGCGAGCAGGAAGGGGCCGGTGAGCCGGGGCAGGCCGAGGGAGACGGCGAGGGTTCCGGTGGGGCCCACCAGGGCGGGTCCGGCCACCGCGCCGAGCGTGGTGGCGAGCAGTACGGTGCCGGTGGCGCGACCGCGCTTCTCGGGCGGCGCGAGGTCGGTTCCGGCGTACCTGGCGAGGAGTCCGGTGACGGAACCGGCGCCGTACACGAAGAGGGCCAGCAGGAGCAGGGGTACGGTACGGGCCCAGGCGGCGACGATCACGCCGACGCTGCCCAGCGCGGCGGTCGCGTGCCCGAGGGCGAGCCCGGGGCGGCGTCCCCACCGCTCGGAGACCCGGCCGACGAGCAGGGCGCCGAGCGCGGCGCCCGCCGTGAACAGGGCCACCGGCAGTCCGGCGAGCCCGGTGGAGCCGAGCAGGTCCTGGGCGAGCAGCGCGCCGACGGTGATGCCCGCCGCCATCCCGGCGCCGCCCAGGGCCTGCGAGAGGACGAGCACGGTCAGCACGCGGCGCTGCACCTCGGGTCCGGCGTGCTGCGGGGCGCGGGGCGCCGAGGTCACGCGGTGGACCCTTCGGAGGGTGCCAGGGCGGAGATCTCGGCCAGGCCCATGCCCATCTCCTGGTGGAGGAAGCGGACGATGGTCCAGTGCGGGAGGGCGTGCTCGTCGAACGGGCCGAACGCGGCGGTGTACAGCGGGATCCAGCGCAGGGCCTCTTCCGCCGCGGTCCGGCGTCCCGCGTTGGCCCGGTCGCCGTCCTGGTACTCGGTGTAGGCGATGCTGCGGTGGTGGATGAAGTGCCCGCCGGGCAGGCGCTGTTCGCACAGCTCTCGGTATTCGCGGGTCTGCAGGATCAGGAAGTGCCAGATCTCGTCGATGTCCTGCTCCACGGGCAGGAAGAGTCCGCCGAGTCGGTCGGGGTGGCGGGAGACCAGGTACAGGTAGCGCAGGCACTCGCGCACCTGGTGCTCGACGTAGGGGCGTTCGTGTTCCGTCTTCGCGGTGAAGTGGCCGACGACTTCCTCGTGGAGCGCGCTCCCCAGGAGGTCTTCGGCGGTGGGGGAGGGGGCTGCTGACGTGGTCACGGGGCGGAGTCCTGTTCGGGTACGAGGGGGGCGGGGTGCGGCGGGCGGCGGGGGTGTGCCGCGGCGCGCGGTGAGTGCGCCGGGGGTCAGGAAGTGCGGTCCAGCCAGGCGTACTTGCCGGATCGGCCGATCGGCAGGTGGGTGCGGTGCTCCAGGGAGCAGGGGCGGCCGGTGAGGTCGCCGACGAGCCCTTCGAGGCGCTTGACCCGGGCCGTGTCGAGCGGGGCGCCGTCGAAGGTGGAGTAGTGCAGGGCGGTGTCCCCGGACGACTCTGACGGGCGCAGCTGGTAGAGGAAGACCTGGTCGGACACGTCGCTGACGTGGGCGTCGAGGTCGGCCTGCGCGACGGGCCCGCTGGGCGCGCCGAGGAGTTCCTTCTCGCGGCCGCAGAAGGCCGCGATGCGCTCGGGGTCGGCGGAGCCGTCGAAGGTGCGCACGCAGTCCCCGGAGCGGTAGCGCACGAGCGGCATGAAGGGGTTGCGCAGGCTGGTGACGATGAGGCTGTGGATGCCGCTGCCGGGGGCGACGGGGATGAGCTCGACGCTCATGTCGTCCAGGTGGGGGCGGTAGCGGCCGGTGCGGGGGTCGCTGGAGTAGAGGTAGCCCAGTTCGGTGCTGCCGAAGAGGTCCACGACCGGGCAGTCGAAGTGCCGGTGCAGCAGGGCCCGTACGTTCAGCGGGGTGTACTCGTAGGCGTGGACGATGCTGCCCGGACGCGGGAACTCGTCCCACAGTCCCCAGGCTTCCACCTTCTGCACCAGGTGGGCGAGGTGGTACCCCGAGCAGTCCAGGTGGTAGGTGCCGGTGGGGTGGGCGTCGCTGACGCTCCGGACGTCGGCGAGCATGCGGCGGACCTCGGCCCGGTCCCAGTCGGCCGGGTCGAGGGTGCGGTTGAGGTAGAGCGTGCGGTCGTCGAGCCAGCGCTCCCCCGGAGTGGCGCCCGGCTTCCTGGCGTTGACGCGGGCGACGTGCTCGGTGGCGAGCACGGTGGTCAGGGAGATGCGCTTGGCCCCCGCGTCCCAGGTGGCGTGCAGGTCGGGGTGTTCGCTCCACAGCCGGTAGTAGGAGCGGAGCAGGAAGTACGGCGGCCGGATGAGCTGCATCCTGGCGTGGTTGGTGCCGGTCGACAGCACATACTCCGCCTCGCCCGCCTCCAGCGCGGCGGCGAGGCCCGGCGTCATCCAGTTGTCCGGGAAGCCGCGGGCGATCTCGGGCTTCTCCAGGATCGGGAAGTCCCCCCGGGCGACGGACGCGCGGTAGATCGGGATGTCCCGGACCCGGTCGACGACGTGCGGGCTGGGCAGCGGGCTCATGGGCTCTCCGTGGGGTGGCGGGACGGGGCCGTCGCCGAAGCGACGGCCCCGTCGCGGGCTGGCATGGGTCAGGAGATACAGCCGCTCTTGCCGGTGACGCTGATGCAGCCGGCCTTCGGGGTGGCGCTGATGCAGCCGTCCTTGGCGCCCTGCGCCGAGTTGGCGGCCACCCACTTCGACCAGTTGCTGTCCTGGGTCATCTGCTTGATGAGCTTGTCCATGACGGACCTCCTCGAATACCGGGGAAATGCGGACCGGGCAACGAAATCGATCTTCGTCGAGCCGCGAAACGAAGGTAAATACATGGTCAATTGAATGTCAATGGATGGTCAAGTCGAATGGCGCGAAATGGCTACTCGTACTGTTTGTTCGAATGTGGGCAGGGCGAAGAGACCCGTCGCGGCCTTTTGTTCGACGGGCCCTTCAGCTGCGGAGTCGAATTCCGGAGTACGGGTTCCTGGGGTCAGTCACGCCCTCCGACGGGTCGTCCCGCGGGACCGACGTGCCCGGATTCCCCGCCCCCGGTGACCGGATCGGCACCCGTGAGCACCGGACCCGGCGACCGCGCGCCCGACCGCGCCATGACGCCCGGGACCGGCTCCGCGACGCCCGGGGCCGGGTCCGCGAGGCCCATGCCCCCGCCCGGCCCGGGAACCAGGAGCACGGGCTCGGTCCCGGCGTCGTTGTGCCGTTCCGCCCAGTTCGCCAGCGTGGACCGGCACGCGTGGTCGAGGTGGCGCACGCCGGTGAGGTCCAGCTCGATCGGACGGTCCTTCGGCAGGGCCTCCAGCGTCTCCAGGATGCGCGGCAGCCGCAGGAAGGTGGCGTTGCCCGCCAGCGACACCACCACCCGCCCGTCGGCCGGTTCGCGCACGTCGACCTGGAGGTGCGAGGTGTCCCAGGCCGACTTGGCCACCGCGAGCGCCAGGCCCAGCAGGACGCCCTCGAACAGGTTCGTCACCACGATCGCCACGGCGGTGACCCCCAGGACCACCGCCTCGCCGCGGTCCAGGCGCACGAGCCGGCGGATCTCCCCGACCGGAATGAGCTTGCAGCCCGCGTGCACCAGGACGCCCGCCAGGGCGGCGAGGGGGATGACGCCGAGCGCCGCGGGCAGCAGCGCCGTGAACAGCAGCAGCCAGGCGCCGTGCAGGATCCGCGAGAGCGCCGTGCGCGCGCCCGCCTGGACGTTCGCCGAACTGCGCACGATCACCGCCGTCATGGGCAGCGCGCCGAGCACCCCGCACACGCTGTTGCCGACGCCCTGGGCCACCAGCTCCTTGTCGTAGTGGGTGCGGGGACCGCTGTGCATCCGGTCCACGGCGGCCGCGCTGAAGAGGGTTTCGGCGGAGGCGATGAGCGTGAAGGCGATCACCGTTCCGATGACGGCCATCCCGCCCAGCGCCGCCATGTCGTCCAGCCCCGGGACCTGGAGCGTGTCCCACAGTCCCCGCACCGTCACGTTCGCCACGTCCAGTCGGAACGCGGCGACGGCGCCGGTGGCGAGCGCGACCGCGGCCAGCGGCGCGGGCACCAGCCGCGCCCGCGCGGGCAGCCGGGGCCAGAGCACGAGCACGGCGACGGTGCCGAGGCCGACGACGGCGGACGTCAGCGCACCGCTGTTGCGCAGCGCGTCGACGAGCAGCCCCGGTGTGTTGAGGATCTTGTCGAGACCCGAGCGGGGCTGCGGGAGACCGGCCATCGTGTACAGCTGCCCGAAGACCAGCACGAGCCCGATGCCGGCCAGCATGCCCTGGACGACGGAGAGCGAGATCGCGCGGAACCAGCGTCCGCAGCGCAGCAGGCCGAGCGCGATCTGCAGCACGCCCGTGAGCAGCACGATCGCGCCGAGCATCCCGAGGCCGAACGCGTGCACCGCTTCGAAGACGAGCACGGTCAGCCCGGCCGCGGGGCCGCTGACCTGCAGCGTACTGCCGGGCAGGCAGCCCACGACCAGGCCGCCGACGATGCCGGTGACCAGACCGAGTTCGGCCGGGACGCCGGACGCCACGGCCACCCCGACGCACAGCGGCAGGGCCACGAGGAAGACGACGAGCGAGGCGAGGACGTCCTGGCGCAGGACGCCGGGGCCGCGCAGGTCGCCGAAGGCGGTGCGCAGCGAGGAGGGAGGTGAAGGCATGGGCGAGGGGTTCCTTTGCCGGCGTGAAGGAACGGGGAGGTGCGAGGGGCCCGTTGGGGAGACGGGAGCGCTTTTGGGCAGGGCGGGGCCGCGCCTGCCGCTTCGACAGCGGGGAGCGAAAGGGGTACCGGACGCTCAGTCGGGACCGGTGCGCCCGGACGACCTGCGTGAACGGGGCGGCGGGCCGTCGCGGCCCGGCCCGGTGCACGCCGAGGGTCTTGGTGTGCTGCCCGCGGCGGCGGCCCGCGCCGTGCGCGAGGACGCGGACGCGGATGCGTACGGACCGGGCCGTGTCCGCCGCTGCGCGGAGACGAGCGGTGACTTCATGCTGGCCTGCCTACTGCGCCGGACCGGCGTGCGGTGTCGGCGCGGTGTGGTCGGGTCGGGTCAGTGAAGAGCGGCACCACGGAAATTCAGGTCAGGAGAAAACCGGGACGCCGCGAGAAGCACCCCGGTGACGTCAACTTTGCCATCCTATTACCCGTGGGCGACAGGGCGGATTCTTGCCAAGGTTTGAGTAATAACAGGCTTTGAACTGTGACTCGGTGAGTAAAAGGAGAGCGGGGGCCGGGTCGGCCGCGCCGCTACCCTCCCGGTGCCGCGGGGAATTCCGCGGTGACGCGGAGACCGCCGGCGGAGCGCGGGGCGAGCGTGAGGGTTCCGCCGTGCGCCTCGGTGATGGTCCTGACGATGGCCAGCCCCAGGCCGACGCCGGCCTGGTCGGTGTGGATGCGCTCGGTGCCGCGTTGGAAGGGCTCGGTGAGGGTCGCGACGAGTCGGGGCGCGAGCAGCTCGCCGGTGTTCTCGACGGTGAGCGTCACGGCCCCGGGGCGTGCGCCGGTGTGGATCCGGACGGTGCCCCGCTCCGGCACGTTGTGGACGATCGCATTGTGCACGAGGTTCGTGGCGAGTTGCAGCAGCAGCGCGGGCGAACCGCTCGTGGAGACGATGTCGCCGGTGGTCCTGAGGGCGACGCCGTGCTTCTCCGCCAGCGGGTAGAGCGTTTCGGCCGCTTCCTCGGCGACGAGGGACAGGTCGACGGGTTCTCGGGTGAAGGACCGCTGGTCGGCGCGGCTGAGGAGGAGCAGCGCCTCGGTGAGGTCGATCGCCCGGGTGTTGACGGTGCGCAGCCGGTCGACGAGTTCGCCGGTGTCGTGGCCGGGGTCCGCGTGCGCCACGTCGAGCAGGGCCTTCGAGATCGCCAGCGGGGTGCGCAGTTCGTGCGAGGCATTGGCGGCGAACCTCCGCTGCTGCGCGACGTGCGCTTCGAGCCGCGCGAGCATCGTGTCGAAGGCGTCGGCGAGTTCGCGGAACTCGTCGCCCCGGCCCGGCAGCCGGATCCGGTGGGAGAGCGATCCGGCCGCGGCGGTGCGGGTGGCGTGCGTGACGCGGTCCAAGGGGGCGAGCATGCGCCCGGCGAGCACCCAGCCCCCGAGGAGGCCGAACAGCAGGAGGAACCCCATGACCGCGGCCGCCGTGGGGGCGAAACCGCGCACGAAGAGGGTGCCGGGAGTGACCCTCACCGCCCCCGATTCGTTGGTCTGCAGCCATCCCTGCTGGAAGAGGAACACACCCACGGCGACGAGCAGCAGCACCCCCGCGAGCATGAGGAACCCGGCATAGCTGAGGGTGAGTTTGAGACGAACGCTCATGCCGGGCCGCCTGTTCACGGTCATCCCCCATCGTCCGGTGCCGGGCCGCGCACGGGTGAAGACTACGGGGCGGCGCATGTCGTGCGCGTATCGAAAAACCGCTCCTCCCCGGCGCCGGCTAGGACGCCCGCGCGGGCCCGTCGGGACGCACGGGTTCGAGTACGAAGACGGGGATCACCCGGTCGGTCTTCTCCTGGTACTCGGCGTACGCCGGATACGCGGCGACCGCACGCCGCCACCACCGGGCCCGCTCCTCCCCGGTGACCTCGCGGGCCGTCATCTCCCGGCGGCCGGGGCCGTCCTGGAGCTCCACGTGGGGCTCGGCCTTGAGGTTGAAGTACCAGACCGGATGGTGCGGGAAGCCGCCCTTCGAGGCCACCGCCGCGTACCGCCCCCCGTGCTCCACGCGCATCAGCGGAACCTTGCGGATCCTGCCGCTCTTCGCGCCGCGCATCGTCACGATGACGACCGGCAGGCCCGTGTCCCAGAGCGTGGTGCCCCGGGTGCCGCCCGAACTCTCGTACAGCTCGACCTGCTCGCGTATCCACTGCGCCGGACTCGGCTCGTACTCGCCCTCAAGAGGCACCGCGACCACCTCCTTGTCGTGCACGGACTGTGTCGGGACAGTCCAGCACGGACCGCGCGCGAAGGGGAGGGCGCCAGGCGGGACCGGTGACCGGCTCGACCCGGTGGACGACGACGTTGAAGGAGCCCTGCGACCGTTCGGTGCGCCCGTCCAGCAGGACGGCGGGGGCCTCGGTCAGCACGCGGTGGCAGTCTTCCCACACCGGTGGTGTGAACACGAGGTTGACCATGCCGGTCTCGTCTTCGAGGACCCCGAAGCACATGCCGTTGGCGGTCGGCGGGCGCTGGAGGTATTTGGCGAGGCCGCCCAGCCGGACGCGGGTCAGGCCGGGCAGGCCGCGCACGTGTGCCGCGCTGAGGGCGCCGCGGCGTGCGAGGAGGCCGCGGAGGTGCTGGACGGGGTGGGCGGTGGTGCTGGCCCCGGTGGCGGTCAGCTCCGCGGCGGTGGTCTCCGCGGGGCTCATCCCGGGCAGGTCGGGGGCGGGCGCCGGGGCGCCGAGCCCCGGCAGGGTGGGCTGGTGGGCCCGGGGGAAGGCCCCGGCCGTCCACAGCGCGGCGCGCCGGTGGTCGCCGAACGCGTCGAACGCACCGGCCGCGGCGAGCCGTTCCAGGAGGCGGGCGGGCAGCCGGGTGCGGCGGGCGACGTCCTCCAGGTCGGTGAAGGGCCGTTCGGCGCGGGCGGCGACGACGGCGCGGGCGGCTTCGTCGCCCAGCCCCTTCACGCTGGTCAGCCCGCGCCGGATCGCGGGGTGTGCGCCGGGGGCGGGACCGGGTTCGAGCGTGGCGTGGGCGCGGGAGGCGTGGACGTCGACGCCGCGCACGGCGACGCCGTGGCGGGCGGCGTCCTGGATCAGGGTCTGGGCGTCGTAGAAGCCCATGGGCAGGTGGGCCATGATTCCGGCGGTCAGGGCGGCCGGGTAGTGGTACTTGAGCCAGGCGCTGGTGTAGATGATCCCGGCCATCGACTGGGCGTGGGACTGCGGGAACCCGTAGTCGGAGAACGCCTCGATCATGCCGGTGATCTCTTCGGCGGCCGCGGGCCCGATGCCGTTGCGGGCCATGCCGTCCAGGAGCCGGCCGCGCAGTTCGGCGACCTCACGCGGGGCGTGTTTGGCGGCCATCGCCTTGCGCAGCCGGTCGGCCTCCCCGGGGGAGAAGCCCGCGCAGTCGATCGCCAGCGCCATGGCCTGCTCCTGCCACAGAGCCACGCCCAGGGTCGCCTTCAGGGCGCGTTCGGCGAGCGGGTGCGGGTAGGTGACCGGCTCTTCCCCGCGGCGGCGGCGCAGCAGGGGGTGCTTGGAACCGGCCTGGATCGGTCCCGGCCTGATGATGGAGGCGGCGACGGCGAGGTCGGCGAAGGTCGTGGGCCTGAGCTGGGGGAGGGTGGAGATCTGCGCGCGTGACTCGACCTGGAACACGCCGATGGTGTCGCCCCGGGCGATCATGCGGTAGACGTCCGGGTCGTCGGCCGGGACGGACGCCATGTCGAGGCGGACGCCGTGGTGTTCGGCGATCAGGTCGCAGGCGGTGTGCAGGGCGGAGAGCATGCCGAGCCCGAGCAGGTCGATCTTGACGAGGCCGGCCGCGGCGACGTCGTCCTTGTCGCCCTGGAGGACGGAGCGGCCCGGCGTGCTGGCCCACTCGGTGGGCATGATCTCGCCGACGGGCCGGCGGGTGAGGACCATGCCGCCGGAGTGCACGCCCAGGTGGCGGGGCAACCGGTGGAGCTGGGAGGCGAGTTCGCGGACGTCGGCGGGGAGGTCCGCGTCGGGTCCTGGCGGGGCGTGGCGGATGTGGCGGGTCATCTCGCGGATCCGTGCCCGGGGGTAGCCGAGCGCGCGGGCGGCCTCGGTGACGGCGAGCCGCGGCCGCATGGTGACCACGTTGGCGACCTGGGCGGCGTGCGTACGGCCGTAGCGCTGGTAGAGGTACTGGATGACCTCTTCGCGCCGCCCGCTCTCGATGTCGATGTCGATGTCCGGCGGGCCCGCCTTCTCCAGGGACAGGAACCGTTCGAAGAGCAGCCCGCCGTGCTTGAGGGCGTCGACCGCGGTGATGCCCAGGACGTAGCAGACCACCGAGCTCGCGGCGGACCCTCGGCCCTGGCACCAGATGCCGCGGTCGGCGGCGAACCTGACGATGTCGTGCACGATGAGGAAGTAGCCGGCCATGTCCAGGCGGCCGATCACCGTGAGCTCGCGGTCGAGCTGTTGCCACGCCGCGGCCGCTCCGGGCCGGCCGCGGTCGCCGTAGCGCTCCGCGCAGGCGCGGGCGGCCAGGTGGCGCAGCCAGGAGTCCTCGGTGAACCCGTCCGGGGTCGGGAAGCCCGGCAGCTCGGGGCGCAGGTCGTCGAGGTCGACCACCGAGGCGCGGCCGAGTTCGAGGGTGGTCTCCAGCGCGCCGGGGTAGCGCGCCAGGGCCTGCTCCATCTCGGTACGGCTGCGCAGGTGCGCGGTCGGCGCGGGCATCAGATGGCCCGCGGCGCCGGCGAGGTCCTCGCGGCGGCGCAGGGCGGCGAGCGTCTGGGCCAGGCGGGCCCGGCGCGGGGCGGCGTAGTGCACGGCGCCGGTGGCGACCACCGGGCAGCCGGTCCTGCGGGCGGCCACGTACATGGCGTCGTTGGCGACGCCGTCCTCGGGCAGGTGGTGGTCGACCAGCTCGCCGTACACGCTGGAGGTGCCGAACACCTCGGTCAGGCGGCCCAGCCGCCGGGCGACGGCGGTCACGTCCCCGCGCTCCTGTTCGGGCCGGGCGCAGCCGGGCAGGACCGCCCAGTGCCCGCCGCCCGCGGCCCGCGCCAGCGCGGCCGGGTCGTAGTCGGGGGCGTTCTTGGTGCCGGCGAGCTGGGCCGCGCTGATCGCCGCCGAGAGGCGGCGGAAGCCCTCCAGATCGCGGGCGAGCACGACGGGCGTGCCCAACTGGTGCTGTTCCAGGCTGAGTTCCGCGCCGTACACGGTGCCGATGCCCGCCGGTTTCGCCGCCTCGGCCAGGCGGCGGGCGGCGTACAGCCCGTCCCGGTCGGTGACGGCCAGTACGGAGACGCCCAGCCGGACGGCCTCCGCGACCAGTTCGGCCGGGTCCGAAGCGCCCTGGAGGAAGGAGAAGGCCGAGTGGACGTGGAGTTCGGCCCAGCCCTCTTCGCCGTCCGCGCCGCCGCCCTCTTCCGCCCCTGGACCGGGGACGGGGAGCCGCAGGACCTTCGCCTCACCCATAGTGGGCCTCCGCCCACCAGCGGCCGTGCTCGACGACCAGCAGCCAGGCGCTGGCGTCCGTGGCGGTGATCTGGAGCCGGGCGATCCGCCGCGCCCGCCCCGGCTCCCACCACTGTTCGAGCACGGGCCAGGGCCCGGCCCATCCGGCGACCGCCAGCCGTCCGTGACCCTCGACGGCGACGGCGGCCGGGGGCGCGGACAGAGCCATCCGCGCGGACAGGGCCACCGGCGATCCGTCGGCGGAGGTCAGCCGGGCAGGCCGCCGGGAGCCGAAGGTGCTGGCGGGGTGCGGAGCGGGCAGCCGTCCGGGCCACGGTCCGCCACCCGCGCGGCGACCGGTGTCGAGGTCGCCGAAGGGAACGAGCCGTATCCGCTCGGCCGGGCCGCGGCCGCCGCCCGGCTCCATCCGCACCACCGCCCGGTGGCCGAGCAGCGCCTGTACCCGGGCAGCGGCACGTTCGAGTCCTTCCGGAGTGTGCCGCTCGCCGAACAGCGCCTCTTGGCGGCCGGTCGCCGCACCGAGCCGCTCGGGCCGCAGCGTCAGGCGGACCATCCCGTGCTCCCCGCCCCGCTCCGGCGCGCCGCTCTCCTGCCAGGCCCGCAGGACACCACGGACCCGCTCGGCGAGCGCCGGGGCCGACAGGCGCCCCTCGTGCCGGAAGACCCGCGACAGGGTCCGGCCGTCCGACAGTTCGAGCGAGGCCTCGACCCGGGCGCACACCGCCCCGGCCGCGTCCAGCCGCTCGTGCAGCCGGTCGGCGAGTGCCTTGGCCGCGAAGGCGGCCGGTTCCACACGGGTCTCGGCGGGTTCGAACACGCGGGAGACGACGTGCTCGTCGGCCGTGGCACGTACGGCGAGCGGGCGGGACCGAAGGCCGCGGGCCGTGTGGTGGGCGGCCTGTCCCGCGGCGCCGAACCGGGCGAGGACCTTCGCCTCGGGCAGGGCCGCGAACCGGCCGACGGTACGGATGCCGAGCCGGTGCAGCGGTTCCGTCAGCCGGGGCACGCCGAGCACGCCCACCGGGTAGGGGGCCAGCCAGGCGGCGTCGGTGCCGGGCGCCACGAGCTGTCCGGTACGGGCCGCGAGCGCGGCGGCGAACACGGTGTCGGCGACGCCCGCACGGGCCGGGTGCCCCAGCTCGGCCACCGCGGCCACCAGCCGGTCCGCCAGCTCCTGCTCGCCGCCCCAGTAGCGGGCGGGGCCGCGTGCGGGCACGGCGACCAGCCCGGGGCGGATCACTTCGAGGCTCGGCAGCACGGTGGCCTCGATGTGGCGTACGACGGGCTCGAACACCCGCATCTCCACGGCGAGGTCCCGCTCGATCAGCCGCAGCACCGGACAGCGGGACAGGGCCACGCGCACCCGAGTCCGGCGCCGCACCCCCGCCCGCCGGGCGGCGGGGGAGCACGCCACCACCGCGTCGCGGTGCACGACCGCCACCGGCTCGTCGGGCGGCACCCCGTCGGCGACGACGGCGATGACGGGGAAGTCGGGAACCCAGGCGACCAGGACGCGTCCCATCGCCGCTCACCCCGCCGCGCGCAGCTCGGGCCGGAGCCCCGTCGGAGCGGGAACACCGTCCGGGGCCGCGTCGACCGCGTCCCGTACCGGCGCGGCGGCGCCGCTGGGACCGGGCAGCCACATCTCGGCGTACCTCGGGGCGGCTGCCGCGCCGCGGCCCGTCGCCGCTATCCGTACTCGTCGGCCGTGCAGCAGCCCGTGGCCCTCGCCGACCCCTTCCCAGGAGGCCGACACCACTCGCATGCGGATCTCCGCGCCCGGGAGCGGTCCGCTGGACAGCAGGATCGATCCGCTGCGCCGCAGGGCGGCGGTCAGGCGGCGCGCGGCGCGGTCCGATACCCGGTCCAAGGGCCCGGCCAGCACCACCGGGGCCGCCTCGATCAGGGTGGCCAGGACCTGGACCACGTGGCGGCCGGGGCGGTCGACGCGCAGGCCGCCGCGCAGGTCCAGGCCGGCGCTCTCGGCGGCCAGTGCGCCCAGGTGCGGCAGCCCGACCGCGGCCCAGCCGGCGGTGCCGGCGGAGGCTTCGGCGGCGAGCGCCAGCAGCAGGGGCATGTCGCCGCCGGTGCTCACCGCGGTTCCGGGGCGGATCCGGCCGCCGGGCAGCAGGGCGCAGAGCGGGGAGGCGGCCGGGTCACCGGCACCGCCACCCGCTCGCTCACTCGCCACCGGTCTTGCACGCACATCTCGATATTCGAATATCCGTACGATTAAATCAAGCCGAGTGGCCTGTACGGCACGGTTGGCGCATGAGGCGGTCCGGGTACGGCACCCCGGTCCGGCCCGCTAGGCGCCGGACGACAGCCGGTTCGCGGCCTGCTCCCACGGCCGGGGCTCGACGAGGTCGTCCCTGTCGGCGGCGTCTTCCTCGAACCAGCCCGTCCCCGCGAGCCACGTCTCCAGCCACGCCGCGAGGCTGGCGGAGTCGAGAAACCAGCACCGCTCCCAGGAGCCGCCGCTGTACGGGTTCGGCTCGAAGAGCAGGACCTGACCGTCCGCACTGAGGCAATCGACGCCCGCGTACATGGCGCAGCCCCAGGTCAGGATCGGTACGACACCCGCGGGCCACTCCGGGTGCTCCGCTCCGGCCGACGCCTCGCGCCGGGTCAGGTACTCGCCGACGACGCTCGGACCCGGGCCCAGCAGCGGCAGCAGTCGGTAGTCGGGGCCGAAGCCGCCGTCGGCGACCTCGCGGTACAGGCGTGCGAGCAGGGGGTGCAGGGCGATGCCCAGGCGCCGCTCGGCCTCCTGGATCCGGGCGTCGTCGACAGGCCGGGGGAGGCCGTCGTTGTCCGCCGCGGCCCGGTCGGCGACGCGCTGCACGAGGTGATCGATGTCGGTCATGGCCGTGATGCTGCCAGGGCCCGCTGACATGTCGTCCGCACCGGCCCGCACCGAGTAGTTTCTGTTCCGCACGGGGGGATCCACCAGAAGGGCTGGAGAGCGTGCGTGACAAGAAGACGGCCCCGGTGCCGTCGACACCGGCGACGGCACCGCGGCGACGGGTGACGGACAGCGGGTTGGCCTTTCTGCAGGGGACCGCGGGGAACGCGGCCACGACCCGCTGGGTGCAGCGGCAACCGGCACCGGAGGGCGATGCCGCGCCCCTGAGCGAGGAGCGCCGGCACGCCCTCGCGCCGACCGCGCACGGCGAGTGGGGCACGTTCCGCGAGGAGATGTTCCGGGCGGGCTTCCCGGACGACCTCACGGAGGTCGCCTGGCAGCTCGTGCTCGGCGGCCTCGCCGACCAGGGGCAGTTGAACACCGAGGCCGCGAAGCTGTCCGGAGTCCAGGAGCAGCGCGACCACATGGCGTCGAACACCTGGTTCCAGGACCTGGTGAAGCTGGTCGGCGACGGCCTTGGGATCGACACGCCCACGTTGGCCCTGTGGTCGGGCGGCGCCGCCGTCAGCGACTACGCGCGCGCCAAGGGGCACACACCGCTGGAGTCGACCCCGTTCGGCCACATCCTCGACAAGCTGGAGATCTCACCGGACTGGTCCCTGAAGCTCCCCATGTGGAGCGTCGTCTCCAAGGCGTTCGTGAGCCGGGCCACCGGGCCCGTGCACATCTTCCTGCGCGCGTACGACCCCGAGAGCGTCCTCGTCGTGCAGGAGATCCCGCAGCTCCGCCTGCTCCAGAAGCTCAATCCGGCGATCACGTTCCACTGGCACCCCGTGTACACCACGGCCGCGGGCGAACTCATGGAGGTCACCAGCGACCTGGAGCTGGCCCCGGACGTCTCGTACGCCAGCCGCGACCTGTGCGTGCGAGCGCTCTACGAGTACCTGCGGCTCGAACACGACCGGGCCAACCAGCAGGCCAGGCCCGCCCATGCCGACATGAGCGCCCGCCTCGCCGCCAACGGCAGTCCGCAGGATCCCTAGGCGCTGCCCCGGCGCCCCGCCACCGCGTCGGGGCACCGGCGCCGTCCTGCGGCGGGCGGGCTCGTCCGGCTCCGCCGCAGGACGAGCGGACGACGAGGGCGGGCCACAACCGCACCCGGTGGACGGGGCGTTGAGCGGGATCGGCCATGCGGGACGGGGCCGTTTCGGCGGCCAGGACACCGAGCCGGTGCTCCGGCGGGCGCACCGCGGTCAGGGGCGGAGTCGGTGTCCGCCGGTCGGACGGCGACCCGGGCTCCTACGAGGTCTCCACCAGCCTCCACCGCTCCATTTCCTGACCGCCGTCTCCCGCTCCCGGGCGGTTCTCGGCCGGTGTGCGGTTACGGCCAGGACCTGTCCGGCCGGTCGCGCCGCTCGTCTAGGCTGGCGCGCGGGGACGGGGTGATGGGTGCCGTGGAGATGAGCCGGACTGAAGCGGTCGCGCTCGTGCAGCGGATCATGGACGTGGACTATGAATCCGAGGACGAGGTGGGCGCGTGGCTGGACAGGCTCGACAGGGCGCTGTCGTGTCCGTCCGGCCGCGTGAGCGACCTGATCTTCTGGTCACCGGGCCGAGGGCTCTCCGCTGACGAGGTGGTCGACCGGGCCTTGGCCTATCGGGCGATCGAGTTGTGACACGTGCCCTCTGGCGTGGCCGGGAGCCGGGTCGCGTCGCCGTGCCGCACACCGGTGTGCCGTCACCGTGCCGCACACCGATGTGCCCCCTCACCGGACGAGGGTCACGGCTGTGATCGCGAGGGACAGGGCCGCGAATCCCACCGGCCACTTCATCCACGACAGCCTCCTGGCTTCGAGGAAGGCAGCGGCAAGCACCTCCGCCACGACGGCGAGGGCCGTGGCGGCCGCCAGATACAGTGCGCGACTCCCGGCAGCGTCCGCGAGTTCCTTCTGCCGGCCCTGCTCCCGGCGCATGGCGGGCCAGTCCTCGGGCCTCGCCCCGATGGCGGTGACCGTTCCGCGGGTCACGCCGTCAACGACTCCGGGTGCCCGTCCCATGAACTCGGCCGTCTGACGCAGCCGCCCTGCCAGCAGCGTCTCGGCCGTCGCGACGGACCGTTCGTGCCTGGTCGCTGCGGAGTCTTCGAGGTAGAGGACCGCGGCCTCACGGGCGAGGGCCTCGATTTCGGCGACGTGGGCGGCGGCGAGCGCTTCGGCGAGGAAGGCCTCTCGTTGGCCGCTGACCGCGATGCCGGCCGTGAGCCGGACCGCATGCCGCGCCGCCTCCGCCTGGGACCTCTGCTCGCTCACCGTGGCGACCAGTTGCCCGAGCGGCAGCAGGAACAACAGGGCGGCGGTGAGCAGATGGACCTGCACGGCGCGTCGGCGGGCAGGTAGCGCGGTGGCGGGCTGCGGGATGGGGTCGACGCCCCTGAGGATGGGCCGGGCAGGAGGGACGGGGGGCGGGCGGCGCCAGGGTACGGGCCTCAGGACGCTGGCGGCCACGACGGCCGCGAGCACCGCGGCGCCGGCCGCGGCCGCGGTCCCCCGACCCCAGCCGTTCCACCTGTCGCCCTCCCGCACGGTGGCGTCGGGGTCGAGGCGGTAGAGGCCAGGGTGGAGTGCCTGCTGATCGGCGAGACGGCGGGGAAGGTCGTATCCCTGCTTGCCCGTCAGGTACCGGTTGCTGCCGACGACGCTGCCGGGGCGCGCTGCGCTGCGCAGGGCGAACTCCGTCTGCTCGGCCAGGTAGTGCTCGGACGCGGCGAGACGGCCCTTGCCCTTGAGTCCTTCGAGGGCTTCGGCGCGCGCCGAAGCGGCCGCCACCCGGAAAGCCGGCTGGGCCTCGTCGGCATAGACGTACCGGACGTCCTCCTGCAGGGCGGCCTGGAGCTTGATCTCCTGGGCGACCGCGTCCTGGTAGGCGTCACCGGCGTTCTTGAACAGCCAGGTCGCCAGGAGCGTCGCCAGGACGACAGCGCCGATGAGCCCGATCTGGATGCGTGTGCGGACACTGAAGCGCGGGCGGGGCGGGGGCGGGGGGTCCGGCGGATCTGGGGGAGCTGGGGGACCCGGGGGAACTGGCGGATCTGGGGGATCCGGGGGCGAAGGGGGCACCGGGGGATCGGGCGCAGGGCTCGTCATGCCGACACCCGTCGGAAGACGAACCGGAGGCCTTTGGTGTCGACGAGCGTCAGGGTCCGTTCCCCGGACTGCCAGTCGAAGCTCTGTACCGTCCGGGGCCCGGGACGGTTCTGGTAGTCGCGCTGGGGATTCTCCGGGTTCTTTCTGGTGATCGTATCGGTGGTGGGACGCAGCGTGATCCGGTTCCCTCCGGCCTGCACGGTGCCCTGAATCGTCTGGGTGAGTTCGTACATCCTTCCCGGTCCCATGCAGTACGAGAGCAGGCCGACGTACTTGTACCTGCCGTCCGCGGTGAACCGGTACACGAGCGTGGTGTTGGAACGCGGCTGTGCGCTCTCCCAGATCCCGACGAGAGAATCCGGGAGGGGATTCCGCTTCGGGGCCGACGCCGATGAGGGGTGATAGGCGGCGGGCGATGTCCTGTTGTCGGACTGGAGTTGGGGTTGGGGCTGCGGGGCGGACGCGCAGGGATCTGATGCGGTCGGGGTGGGGGTGTCGGTGGTTCGCGTGTCGTCTTCATGGTGCTGCGACTGCGTGTCGGGCGAGCAGGAAGTCGCGAACGCGAGCAGCAACACGGCCGGGAGCACGAGCGATTTCGCTGTTCGTGCCCGTGACCGCACGGGAGGTCCCAGGGCCATCTCAGCCTGCTTTCGCGTGAGGACCGATGCCGAAAGGAATTCGGGGCGGGGTCAGGAGCAACTTCCCCGCAGGTAGCTGAACCCGTCGATGAAGAGCAGGTCTCCCAGAACCGGGTCCTTGGTCGTCGACCAGGGATAAGCGATCAGCTGTCGACCGTCGACGTAGAGCGCCATCTGTGAGGCGCTGAAGAGCGCATGGCCGACATTTCCTCCGCGCCGCGCGTTGTGCCTGGCGAACTGCCCGTCGCGGGAGAAGACGTAGGTCCAGTGCCCTTCGGGTGCCGCGTCACTGCCGCCGCACCACTCTCCCACCACCTGCGGGGGAGCCGGTGGCCATGCCTCCGACGGCTCAGGTTCCGGCTCCGGCTCAGGTTCCGGCTCCGGTGGCTCGATCGCCGGGGATTCCGGCTCCGTGGGATCCGTCTCTACGGGGCTGGTTGCCACCGATCGCGAGGGGAGGGGAACGTCATCACTGCCCGAGGCGCTCGAATCGGATTTCTGCGGACCACCGCAACCGGTTGCCACGGAAAGGACCAAGAAGCCGGATATTCCACTGAAGAGGAAACGTCTGGCTAACATTTCTCGCCCCCTGCGTCCCCGTAGTCACATGCGCAGGTCGGTGTGCGATGCGCATTTCGAGGGTTCCGTGGCGGGAAGAATACCGCGGCGGCAAAGTCAACTAACATGTTCTTCCGCCTACTTCCCTGGAGTGGCGGAATTGATCGCATTAAGTCTAGGCGTGGTTGAATCTGACGGAAATGGTTCCGCAATCTTTCGTGGCGGAGGGGTCAGACGCAGATCTGGAAAAGGGAGACACCTCGCGCGGCAGCGCGCGTGCGGCGAGGCGACATGACGTGCGGCAGGGCCGTGGTCCGGCCGGTCAGCGCAAGGAGCGCCGCAGGTGCCGGGCGGCGGCCGTCTCGAAGGCGGTGTGCGCCTGGTGCGTCCGGTCCGACGCGTCGGCGATGGCGGGACGATCGTCGTACGCGGGCTCGCCCACCTCGCACGAAGCGGCCACCAGATCGGCTGCCAGGCGGAGGAGCCCCGGATCGTCGGTGGCCAGCACCAAGGCCGTCATGGCCTTGTCCATCGTCGACTTCGCCTCCCACCGCGCCGCCCTCATGTCGAAGGTCTCAGCAGGCTCGCCCGGCCTGCGGACGGCGTACTTCAGGTACTGGTGGCGGCGGTGATCGGTCGCGGCGCCGAGCAGGTCGGCGACGGCGGCGGAGAGGGCCTGCCGGTCACGGTCGCGGCGGGCCGAGAGCGTGATGAGGTGCTGCATCGCGCCCGCCGTCACGGCACCGAGCAGAGTGCCCAGCACCGCGATGATCGCAGTCGCCACGATGCCCTCCCCGCATGCCACCGCCAACAGCCTCTCCGCTGTTGATACCCAGCGGGCGGGAGACGATACGGCGGCGGTGCACCGGAAGATCTGGACCGATGCGGCACGGGCCGTTCCGGAAGGAGGCGGCGCTCTCGTCGTGACGCACGGCGGATCCGTCGAACCGGCCCTGGTGGGCTGTCTGCCCGACGCGGACCACGCGTCGCGGGGCACACCGTTCGGCCACCTGGACTGCGTCCGCCTCGATTTCGAAGACGGGCGCTTCACCCGTACCCGCTTCCGACGCGCCCCGGGCGCCGCCCGCTGACCCCGCTGGTAGTCCGCTCGCGGGGGAACCGAACAGGTCGGAGTGGCTTCGAGGGGACGAGCCACGGCATGATTCTCCTCGTTCGAATCTCGCGGGGGAGTTGCACTGATGTTCGGGATCATTCGGCCGTGCCGTCATCGGCTCGAAGGGGAGTTGCGGGACGCCTGGCGCGCGCACCTGTGCGGGCTCTGTCTCACGCTGCGCGACGTACGGGGGCAGGCGGCGCGGGCCGCGACGACGTACGACGGACTCATCCTCTCCGTCCTGGTCGAGGCGCAGGCGCGCGGCGGTGAACCGGGGCGGCGGACCGCCGGACCGTGCCCGCTGCGGCGAATGCGTCCGCAGACGGTAGCCCTGGGGGACGGGGCCAGACTTGCCGCGGCGGTCTCGCTGTCCCTGGCGTCGGCGAAGGTCCAGGACCACGCGGCGGACGGTGACGGACTGATGCGCCGCGCCCCCGTGGCGGCGGTGGCGCGCAGAGTCGCGAACGGCTGGGACCGGGCCGGCGCGCGGGTCGGGTCCGGTCTCGGGTTCGACACGGCCGTGCTCACGGAAGCGGCGGAGCGGCAGACCGCGGTCGAGGCCCTGACCGTGCTGGGCGGTTCCCCGCTCGTCGCGACCGAGCCGACGGAGACCGCGAGCGCCGCGGCGTGCGCGCACACCGCGGTGCTGGCCGGACGGCCGGAGAACGCCGAGCCGCTGGCCGAGGTCGGGCGGCTCTTCGGGCGGGTCGCGCACCTCGTCGACGCGGTGGACGACCTGGAGAAGGACCGCGCGGCCGGGGCGTACAACCCCCTGATCGCCACCGGTACCACGCTTGCCGAGGCGCGACGGCTCTGCGAGGACGCTGCGCACGGCGTGCGGCTCGCCCTGCGCGAGGTGGAGTTCACCGACGACAGGCTCGTCCGGGTGCTGCTGGAGGACGAGTTGGACCGGGCGATCGAGCGGACGTTCCGGGCCCACAATCCGTACGCGCAGGGGCAGCCGGTGCGGTGCCCTGGCTGCGAGCGGTACGTGGACAACCCGTGCCGGAACTGCCGCAGGTGCGGTCGCTGCTGCACGTGCGACAACGACTTCGATCCGGAGATGCCGTCGGACCCGGTCTCCTCGTCGGGCGGTTCGGGCTCCGACCACGGTGGCAGCGGCGGCGGCTGGAACGGCGGCGGTGGCAGCGGCAGTGGTGGCAGTGGAGGGAGCGGGTGGAACGGTGGCGGCGGTGGTGGTGGCCGAGGCGGTGGGAGCGGAGGCGGAGGCGGTGGCGGCAGCAAGGGCGACTGCTGTGACTGCTGCGACTGCTGATCAGGCAGCCCGGACACGCCCGGCCCTTGCACTGCTGCGCCGGGGGCCGGGCCCGCGTCACCTGTAGTAGGCGGTGTTCCTCACCTCGCCGAAGCGCGGGAAGACGCGTTCCACCGCGAAGTCGTGCTCGTCCGCGGCCAGACCGGACATCGCGTCGGCCACGAACTCCAGCCGGTAGCCGTGGTCGGACGCGGCCCGCGCGGTGGACTCGACGCCCATCGTGGTGACCAGCCCGGCCATCACCAGGGTGTCCACGCCCAGGCCGCGCAACCGCTCGTCCAGGTCGGTGCCGTGGAAGGCGCCGATGGTGCGCTTGACGACCACGAGGTCGCCACCGTCCACCAGGCCGTCGGCGAAGCCGCTGCCCGGCGGCTGCTCGGCGACGTTCGGGCGTTCCACCCGCACCATCACCACGGGCCGTTCCCGTGTCCGGAACGACTCGGCCAACTCGCGGCCGCGCGCCAGTACTTCGGCACCGGAGTGCGGGGCGAGGGGGAGGTCGATGATGCGCGGCATCAGGTCGATGAGGATCAGAGCGGTGGTCATGACGGTGATCATGGGCTGCCCCGCGTACGAGAAGCAAGGCTTCACGCTCAAGGCGGGCACTCCCGTCCCGCGGGGGTGCCCGCCCTCGGGCGGTGCCGGGTCAGATCGTCCAGACCTGGTCGGCGTACCGCGCGTCGCACTCGACCTGGACGGCGGGGGCTCCCCAGCCCGGGGTGCGCCACGAGACGTACATGCACTTGTCGGAGACCGAGTTGCGGATCTGGTATCCGCCGCCGGGGACCGGTTCCAGCTTCCACACCTGGTCCGCGTACTCCGGATGGCAGTCGAACTGGTACACCGGCGCACCGGCCTCGGGCGTGCGCCACGAGACGACGAGGCAGCGGTTGTTGAAGGTGTTGCGGATCAGATGGCCGCCGGTGACGGGCTCCAGCTTCCACACCTGGTCGGCGTACTGAGGGGCGCACTCGGCCTGCTGGGCCGGGGCGTTGTTGTCGGGCGTGCGCCAGCTGACGAAGAGGCAGTAGCCGCTGTGCGCGTTCTGGATGGAGGCGGTGGTGAAGCGGATCTGTTCAAGCCACGCGGCCAAGTCGTCGGTCCGGACCGAAATCGCCCCGGTGCGGGTCTCCGTGGGCGCAATGCCCAGACAACCACCCTGCCACGAGCGGGAGTTGATGCCGACGATCCGGCCGGAGCCGTTGAGGAGGGGCCCGCCGGTGTCGCCCTTGCAGATCGCGTCCGTGCCCTTGCCCGTGAGGGTCAGGGTGGTGGCGTCGGTGGAGTCGACGGTGAAGGTGCCGGTGTGGAGCTTGTCGGGCACCCACTCGGTCTTCGTGCGGCCGTGGCCGACGGCCGTGAGGTCCGTGCCGACGGACGGGACCGTGCCGGCGAGGTCCGCCGTCCTGAGGTCGACGACGGGTGTGGCCAGGCGCACCAGGGCGGCGTCGCGGTCGGTGCGCGGGGCTATCTCGGTGATCTTGATGGTGCGGCCGTCGCTGAGGGTGGCGGTGGTGTTCAGGGCCGGCGCACCTGCGGGCACGGGGGTGCCGGGGACGGCGGCGAAGCAGCTGGCGGCGGTCAGGACCCAGTAGCGGTCGACGAGCGTGCCCGTGCACGCCCGCGCGTCGGCCTCTTCACCGAGGTGGAGTTTCACGGCGTAGGGGTGGGTGGCGGTGGCCGCTTCGGGGCCCGCGACCGCGGTGGCGGGTGCGACGGGGACCACCGCGAGGGACGTCACGGCCATGGCCAGGAGACCCGCGACGCGCGCCGCGCGGGGCCTGCGGGAGGACAGGGGGCTTCTTCTCGATGCGGGCATGTCGCTTCCTTCGACGGAACGGCACGAGTGGAGAGCTGCCGGTCGGTGTTCCACGGGCGTCACCGGCCCGCGTGCGGGCCGAGCGGTTGTCACTTGGTGGCCCTGATCTCCATGAGCACGAACTCGCGCCCCTGCGGGTCGGCGCTCTCGCCGACCGGAGTCCAGGAGTTCTTGTTCACCGTGAAGGTCTTCTCCTCGGTTCCGACGGCCATGTCGACCTCGGAGCTGTAGGCGTTGCCCTTGACCGCGAAGACCGAAGGTATCTCCAGCGTGAGGTACCCGCTGTTGCCGGTGACGCGGAAGCAGATCTTGCTGTTGGCACGGGACCAGATCTCCATCAGGTCGGTGCCGGTCGAGCAGTCGGCGAGGAGGATGTGTCCGTCGCCGCGCTTGAGGGTGATGTGCTGCTCGGCGAGGATCTTGTCGGCGTTCGGGTAGCCGAAGTCCTCGACGGCGTAACCCGGGCCTTCGCCTGCCGCGGTCGTCACGGCGGTGTCGCCGTTGCCGTGCGCGGAACCGCCCGTGAAGGCCAGCGCGGCGAGTGCTGCCGCGCCGACGGTCGTGATCAGCGTACGGACCATTGCTCTGGGTAAGTTCATCGCGTTCCTCGTCTGAGGTTGTGAGGTGTCGCTGAAGAAGAGCCGGGGCGGGACGCGCGCGGCCCGGTGCCCGGCTCCCGAAGGGGTCCCGCTCAGCGGCCGAACAGTTTCTTGCCGATCCCCGACAGTCCCGCCTTGCCCATCTGCGTGACCTTCTGGGCTCCGGAGACCACTGCCTTGCCCGCCTCCTTCGCCGCTTGTGCGGCGCGGGGGAGGGCGACGGGTGCGTAGATGCCCGAGATGGTGGTGAGCACCGCACATCTGAACTGGCTGCTGTCGATGCCGTAGCCGATGGAGGCGAATACGGCGCTCATCCCCGAGAACGCCGTGGCCAGGACTCCCGTGCTCAGGGCGAACGACTGGAGGAACGGGACGAGGATGCCGGCGGGCGGGAACAGCGGAGTGATCGCGGCCGCGGAGAACGCGGCCAGCGTGGCACCCACGGAAACCAGCCTGAGGCAGGTGCCCGCCATCCTCGTGAAGTCCGCGAGCCACTGTGCGCTCCGCTTCCACCAGGGAAGGTCGCCCTTGACGCCGTCGTTCTCAGGGGTGTCGGCCGGGTTCTTCCCCGACTCCCTGTTCGTGACGGCCACCGCGGCCGCCTGCCGGCTCGCCGCCTCGGATTCCGCCTTGTGCCTGGCCGCCGCGATCTCCTTGGCCGCGGTCGCGGCGTCTGCCGCCTCCTTCTTGTCCTTGCCCGCCTGCGCGGCGGACGCGGCGGCGCTACTGGCGGACGCCTGCGCCCGGTTGGCGGCGGACCTCGCGGCGCCCGCCGCGTCCACGGCGCGGTTGGCCGAGTAGGTCGCCGACCGGGCGGCGGTACGTGCGGTGGCGGCCGCCCGGTCGGCCTGGTCGGCCGCCGCCTGGGCGTCCCGCGCCGACTTCTCCGCGTCGGCCGCGAACGCGTTGGCCTGCTGCGAGGACGTGAGGGCCTGCGCGGCCGACTGCTGGGCCCTGTCGGCCCACTGCGCCGCTTCCGCCGCGGCGTCGCGGGCCCCGGCCGCCGCCTCCTGGGCGCGGGCGGCGTCCTCCTGCGCCTTGTGGGCGATCTTCGCGGCGGCCGCGATCGCGCCTTGCACGGCCGCGATGTGGGTGGCCGAATCGTGGTCGAGCTGGGCGGTCCTGTACTGCACCGAGGCGAGGAACTTGCGGCGCAGCCACGCCGGTCCCTCCAGGGCCGCCTGGGCGTGGGCCCTGGTGTACGGGCCCGCGGTGTTCAGGAGCGCCGTGATCGCCACGGCGTCGTCCTGCTCCTGTGCCTCTCCGAACCGGCCGTTGACGAACTGGTGCAGGGCCTGCGCGGTGCCCGCGTCCAACGCGTCGTTCGCGGCCTGCCTCACCGCGCGTCCCGGGTTGTCCGCCAAGAGGCGGGCGATCACGACGCGGTTGTCCATCGCGGCGGCCTCGACGATTCCCCGGCTGAGGAACTCGGCCGCCGCGTCCGGGGCGTCGCTCGCCAGCGCGCGGCTCGCCGCGGCGGCCACGTCGGGGGCGCTGACCGTGGCGATGTAGAGGCTGGTGTCGCGGTCGTCCTGCCGCTGGGCGAGCTGCCGGTCCGTGTCGATCCAGGCGTGGACGTCGAAGTCCGAGCCGGCCAGGGCGAACTGCGCGGCGGCCCGGGTCCAGGTGCCGTCGGAGGCCAGCAGGGCGACCGCTGCCTTGCGGCCGAGCGCGGCGGCGCCCGCCGCGTCACCCGCCCCGAGCGCGGTCTCGGCCTGGGCGATGAGGTCCTTCGTGGCCTGGGAGACCTGCTCCGCCTGGGTGCGCTGCTTGGCGTACTCGGCGTCGTCCTCCTGTTCCACCCGGGTCAGCAGGCGCGTCTCCTCGATCGCCTGCTTCATGTCCTGGTCCAGGCGCTGCCACTCGGCCTCGCGCGCGCTCTTCTCGACCGCCACCGCCCTGGCGACGGCGGTGGTGGCGGCGTCCGCCGCCCTGGTGGCCCCGTTGGCGAACTCGGTGGACTTGGCGGCGTGGTCGGCGGCCTGTCCGGCGTGGGCCACGGCCCAGTCGGCGGCGTCCGCGGCCTTCTCCGCATGGGCGGCCGCGCTGTTCGCGGCGGTGCGTGCCTCGCCCGCCGCGGTCGCCGCCGTACTCGCCAGCAGCCTGGCCGTACCGGCGGCGTTGGTGGCGATCTCCGCGTTCGTCCGGGCGATGCCCGCCTCGCGCTGGGCCCGTGCGGCGTCCGCCTTGGCCGCGCCGGCGGCCTTGGCCGCCTCGGCCGAGGCCTGCGCGGCGGCCGAGGCGTTGCGGGCCGCCGACGCGGCGCTCTCCGCGGCCGCGGTCGACTTCCGCGAGGCCTCATCCGCGTGCCCGGCGGCCACGGCGGCGTTCAGCGCGTCGGCGGCGGCCTTGCGGGCGCCGACAGCGGCTTCCTTGGCCTCACCCGTTTTGCTGGCGTCCTTCGAGGCGGCGATGGCGGCGCGGTACGCCCGCGTGGCGGCGGACCCCGCGGTGGCGGCCGCCTGGCTCGCGGCGGCCGCGGCGTACGCGGCGCGGCGGGAGGCCTGGACGGCGGTGTCGGACGCGCCGATGGCGACCCGTGCCGAATCGGCCGCCCCCTTCGCCGCGTCGCCCGCCTTGCGGGCCGCCCTCCCCGCGGCCGCCACGTCGTCCTGTGCCGCCCTGGCCTCGGCCGCGGCGTTCTCGGCCGCCTCCTTGGCCTTCGCCGCGGCCTCCACGGCCCGGTCGGCGGCCTCCTCGGCCTGTTTCGTCATCGAGTCGGCCAGCTGGCCCTCGCGCCGGGCGACCGCGACGAGTTCCTGGACCTGAGTGGCCTCCTGGTCCCGGGCACGGGCGATGTGCTGGCCGGTGTCCAGGAACCACTCGACGTCCGCGTCGGTGCCCGACAGGGCCCGCGAAGCGTACTTCCGCACCTCGGGTCCGGCCTGCACCATCAGCGTGGAGGCCTCGACGCGCATGTCCTCCAGGGCCGCGGTGTACTGCCCTCCGGTCAGGAAGGTCTCCAGCGACTCGAAGGTGCCCGTGCTCAGGGCGTTCCCGCCCGCACGGTTCACCGCCTTGCCTCCGGTGGCCATGACCCGGCTGGTGGCCACCCGCAAGTCTTCGAGCAGGGCGGTCTTGAAACCGCCGTCGAGGTAGGCGGCGACCGCAGGATCGCCGCTGCCCAGCGCGGCGGTGGCCGCCCGCTGCACGCCTTTGCCGCCCGCCGCGAGCGAGGTGACGATCGAGACGCGGTTGTCCACCGCCGTCTCCGCGGGAAGGCGTACGGTCAGGAAGTACCGCACGTCCGCGTCGGAACCGACCAGCGCCGCTTCGGCGGCGGCGCGCACGCCCCTGCCGCCCGTCAGCCAGGCCCTGACGACCTCGGCGCGCTCGGTGGCGGGCAGCCCCAGCGGGTCGTCGCCGTCTTCCGGCGGCGTCTCGGCCGCCCACGCGCCCAGGGGGTTGAGGACGAGACTGGACGTGGCGGCCATCGCCGTGGTGGCCGCGATGGCGCCCATGACACGCCGCCTGCTCCAGTAGGTGGTGTCCACCAAGATGGTCCTCCGTGGTCGGCGTCCGGCCGCTGATCCGCACGCGGCGGCACGACGCCGAACGGCAAGTGGTCCGGGGTGAGGCCGCGTCCCGGTCCGGGGCGGCCGAACCCACCGTCGCGACCGGACGAGTTGTCCGCAATCAGCGACCGGAGAAGCGGCTGGTCAACCACCGTGCGGACAGCGGACAACTCCTGTGGCTCCGGAGGACTCGTGGGGAGCCGGACCTTTTCCGGTGCGACGGAGGGCCGAGGTGCGCGGCTTGTCGGCGTGCCCCTGGTGCGCTTCCGCGACTCGGGTCTACGGCTGATACCGGCTCGGGAATGCCTGATTCACGGCTTGTACCCGTCGTACGGCCAATGATTGTGTCCTGCCCGGCGGGAGACGCTGTGGCCACGGCCCCGGATCGTCCGTACGCAATGCCCACGCATACGCAGGTCAGCCCAACCGCACGACGTGCACGACGACGATGCCGGTGGACATTCGGGGGTAGAAGTGGCGAGAGCGGGCAGGCCGCAGGGTGCCTTGAAAGGAACGACGGACGCGGCGAACGAGCTGGCACAGTTCGTTCAGAACCTGACCGGGACACTGACCGTGCGGGACCTCTCCGCCCGATACGGCGGTGGACGAACTCTCTGGAGCGAGTACCGGGCAGGCGCGAAGACCATTCCCATGGGCCTGCTCCGGTCCGTGCTGCGCGACCGGGTGCGCGACGCGCGGGCCTACGCCCAGACGCTCGACCGGGCGCGCCGACTGCACGACGCGGCGCTGGTCGCGCGGGTACGGACCGCCCCGGCGCCCCGGCTGGAGGACGCCCTGCAGCGCGCGGAGGCCGACCTGGACGAGGCGGGCCTCGTCGTGCAGAGCCTGCTGGCGCTCATAGACATGCTGCTGCCCGACGGGACCGGGCGGGGGCACGGTCTGGAATCCGTGCTGCTCGGCGATGCGTTGGAGCGGCTCGACGCGGCACTCGCGGTACGGACCGTCGCCGAGCGGGGCGACGGCGCTGCCCGGACGCGGGTTCCGGCTGACGAACAGCGCGCGGCAGACGTGCCCGAGCACGCCGGTGGCGGGGCCCGGCGCCCTGGTCACCCGATTCCAGTGCGGCGCGGCGTCCAGCACGGCCCTCTTCCCCGACCCGTACGGGATGCCGCGCCGCCGCTCCGAACGCCACGCCCGGCGACGGGCCGGCCGCGACGGCGCCACGTGCGGGTCCGTCCGGGCCAGGGACGGACCCGTGGCACGAGCCCTGAGGACCCGTCATCCCCGGTTCCCGGATTCCCGGTGCACCGGGCGCGTCACACGGCCAGCGCCGCCTCGACCAACTCCAGCTCCTTCTGCGGGTCGACGGTCCGGGACAGCACGTCCGGGTCTTCCCCGCTGTAGCGGGAGACCACCTGGTTCTGCCAGCGCGCGGCGGCGGTCCGCAACGGCTCCACGGCCTCAGCGAACCGGCCCAACCGGTGCAGGACGAGTCCGTAGTACCCGGCGGCCTCCACCCTGTACTCGTTGTCGTCGCGCTGCACCCATGCCTTGCGCAGGTACGGCTCCGCCTCGGCGTACGCGCCGCGCTGGGCCTTCAGCTTGCCCGCCAGCATGGCGCTCAATGGCGACCAGAGGTCAGCCGCGCGCACGTACCAGCGTTCGGCCTCCTGGTAGTCCCGGTGCTGTTCGGACAGCTGGCCCATCCGGTTGCACGCGCCCTGGTGCCCCGCCTCGGCGGCCACCCGGTGCCACCGGTCGCGCAACACGGGCCTGTGCAGCGCGCCGTACAGCTCCGCGAGGTCGTACGCCGCGGGCGGGTACCCGGCCAGCGCGGCGGGTTCGTACCAGCGGACCAGGTGGCGGCCGGCCGCGCCGCCCCAGTCGCCGAGGATCTTCCCGTACGCGTACGAGGCGTGCACGTCGCCCGCTTCGGCCCGTTCCCGCAAGCCGGGCAGCCTGCGCAGGTCCTTGCCGGGGCCGACGCCGTCCGCGCGGAACCTGGCGATCCGGGTGAGCTGCCTGGCGACGTCGCGGTCCTCCACGCCGACCTCCCGGAACCAGTGCGCGGCCTCCTCGTACCGCCGCTGCCGTCTGCACAGCACTCCGAGGTTCCACTGGGCCGACTCGTGATCGCGGGCGGCCGCGAGGCCGTACCAGTGCTCGGCCCCGCCGAGGTCGCCCTGCTCCTCGTGCAGGACGCCGAGTACGTACGCGGCGCCTTCGTAGCCCTCCTCGTGCGACTGGAGCAGCAGGCCGCGGACCTCGTCCTGGAACGCCTCGCCGTCGACCTCCATCAGGAGCACGGCGTGGTTCACCCGGGCGACGGCGCTGAGCGCGGAGGCCCTGCGGTAGTGGACGGCCGCCTCGGACAGCAGGCCCGGGTAGTCGCGGAAGTGCTGCCTCAAGTCGTAGAGCGGGCGCACCGCGTCGGAGGCCTCCTCCTCGTCCCCGTACTCCTCGGCGGCATCGAGGTCCGCCGCGACGCGGTCGAAGCGCTCGCGGATCGAATCGAAGAGCTGTGCCGAGCGGGAGACCGCGATGTCGCCCGGTTCGATGTCGCTCATCAGGAACTCCGACGCCTCGTCGAGCTTCCCCTCTGCCGCGAGGAGCTTGCCGAGCTCGATCTTGCAGTCGAGGTCGCGTCCTTCCTCCCAGCCCCGCCGGAACCATTCGGCGGCCTCCGGGTTCCCGTCCTCGCGGAGCAGCACGCCGAGCCCGTGGGCGCTTTCGGCGTGCCGGTCGGCGACGGCGCGGTAGAGCGCGTCCGCGGCGCGCCGATCGCCCCGGATCTTCCGGTACCCGGCAAGGGTGTAGTGCGAGAAGGCGTCACCGGCCTGTACGGCCCGCTCCCAGTACGGGATGCCTTCGTCCACGAGCCTGCCCGTCACGAAGAAGTCGGTGTGCCGACGGGCGGCCTCGGCGTCCCCGGCGCGAGCGGCGGCCACGAGCGCCTCGCCGTGGGCCTGTATGTCCTGCGTCATGCGCGCATCGTGTCAGGCGACGCCAACAACCGGCCAACAGGCGCCGGTCACACTCAGCACCGCGCCCCGGCCGCATGCCGACCGTGTCGATAGCATCGGACGATGATCATCACCCCTGCCGTGACCAGCGTGTTCGACATCGACGGGACGCTCTGCTTCGACGGACGCGTCATCGACGACCGTATCCTCACCGCCCTCAAGGCGTGCGAAGACGCGGGCCACCACCTGGTCTTCGCCTCGGCCCGGCCCGTACGCGACCTCCTGCCCGTCCTCGACGGAGCCTTCCCCACCGCCACGCTGATCGGCGGAAACGGCAGCCTGGTATCCGTCGACGGCCAGGTGACAGCGCGCGCCGCCTTCACCCCAGACGAACTCCACGCGCTGATCGCGCAGGCAGAGCGGTACCGCGCCGGCTACCTTGCCGACGGCCCCTGGGACTACGCGTACACCGGACCGCACGACCACCCGATCCGCGGCCGGGTCGACCAGGGCGGCCTCGCCCGCCGCGTGCGACTCGACGAACTGCCGGCCGTCGTGAAGTTCCTCGTCGTCACCGCCGACGACATGACGGCCCTCGCCGAAGCGGGCCGCGCGCTCGGCATGAGCGTCAACCACCACCTCGACGAAGCGATCATCGACTTCGCCCCGGGCCGCACCACCAAGTGGGAAGCCCTCGCCGCCCTGGGCGTCAACGCCTACAACGCCTTCGGCAACGACATCAACGACCTCGACCTGCTGCGCCACGCACAGCACGCGGTACGGGTCGGCGCCCACCCGGGACTGGACGAGGTCGCCCACGTCACCCTCCCCGCCGACCCGCAAGCCGTCGCCGCCGAAATCCAGAGCCTGGCCACAGCGGCCCCGGCCACGGCCTGACACCCCTGCCGAACCGGCCGCGCCGGTGGTGTCCTCTTTCAGGTCAGCGCCCGCGCCGGTTCCGGCCGGCGGAGCTCATCCACGCCGCCGAGCACAGGCGCGCGCCCTTCGACGGCTCCGCTTCCCGGACGCCGTATGTTTCATGTACTCGACCTGTTCGAGTCGCCGGATGCGGGAGTCCGGGCGCCGCCATCACCGGGGTCGGCGTCGGACGGGCCAGCGGCGATGACCGCATCGAGCATTCCCTGCGAAGCCTGCAGATCCTTGATCGACCGAGCGATGCGGTCCCGCTCGCCGCGCAGTTCCGCCACCAGGTCGGAGCACACGGGCGCAAGGTTCGGCCCGTCGTCCCGGACGCACGGCAGGACCCGGGCGATGGTGGTCGTCGGCAGACCGGCGGCGAGCAGGGTGCGGATGCGCCGGACCGTGTGCACGTCCGCGTCGCCGTAGACCCGGTAGCCGCTCGGCAGCCTCGTCGGCGCCAGCAGGCCCTGTTCCTCGTAGTAGCGCAGCAGGCGTTCGTTCACTCCGGTACGGCGGACCATCTCACCGATGCGCATGTGACCTGCACCTCATCGCGTTGACTCTTACACCGATGTGAGACTTTAGCGTCCCGGTCATGACCACCGGCACGGCGTCCTCATCGACCGGGACCCCCTCTCCGCCCGCACCGCTCCCGTACGCCGCCCTGGCGGTGCTCACCGCGTGCGTGTTCGTCGTGGGCACGGCCGAGTGGGTCGTGGTCGGGCTGCTGCCGCGGTTGTCGGCCGACCTGCACCGCCCTCTGCCGACCGCCGGTTCCCTGATACCCGCCACCACGCCGACCGGCAGTGACCAACCACTGCCGCGACCCCCGCTCGAACCCGAAGGAGAAACATGTCCCCTGTTCTGCCCGCCTCCAGCCTCGGCCGCACGGTGCGCGGAAGCGGTCCGGGTCTGCTGCTCGCCCACGGGGCCGGCGGCGGCATCGATGCCAACTACGGCCCCATCATGGACACGCTGGCCGCGGAGCACACCGTCGTCGGCCCGGACTACCCCGGCACCGGCCGCACCGCGCGCGCCACCGTCCCGCTCGACCTCGACGTCCTGGCCGACGAACTGGTCGCCGCGGCAGTCGAAGAGGGGCTGGACACCTTCGCCGTCGCCGGGTACTCCCTCGGCTGCCCGGTCGCCGTCCGGGCGGCCTCCCGCCACCCCGGTCGCATCACCGCCCTGGTGCTGACCGCGGGCTTCGCGTACCCGAACCCGCGGTTCCTCCTGGCGGCCCGCCTGTGGCGCGACCTGCTCCGCGCGGACGACCTGGAGCGTCTGGCCGGTTACCTGTCCCTCATCGGGCTCAGCGCACCGGCCCTGGACGCCGTTGCCGAAGACGACCTCGTCAGCGCCGTCAAGACCGCGGCCGCCACCATTCCGCCCGGCACACTGGACCACCTCGACCTGCTGATCGACCGCGTAGACGTACGGGCCGACCTCGCCGCGATCTCCGTACCGACCCTGGTCGTCTCCACGACGCTCGATCAGCTCGTCACCCCGCACCACCACCGGCAGCTCGCCGGAGCCATCCCCGGGGCGCGCTTCGCCGAAATCGCGACCGGACACCTCCCCTTCGTCGAGGAGCCCGAGCAATGGGCCGCCCTCATCCGCGACTTCCTCCGTGAGGGTCGCGCCTGACCGCGGCCCGTCGCATCGGACAGCGGTCCTGCCCGGTGCGAAGGATGAACACGGCTTCGGCACAGTGCTGTTGGGGATGAGGTCCCCGCGGACGCGGGCAGGCCCCGCGCCCGGTGAGGGGCGCGGAGCCTGCGCGTTGTGCCGGACGTCCGTCAGCAGGTGACGGGAACGTCCAGGGTCACCGGGCCGGAGGGGGAGCCGAACTCGGCCGAGGTGAACTCGGCGTGGACGGTCGAGCCGCAGGGGACGGTGCCGCCGACGCCACGGACCTGGGTGGTCGTGGCCTGGAAGCGGACCGGCTTCACCAGGTGCCCGAGGGAGGCACCGCCGACGACGTTGCCGGTGAGGGTCGTGGTCAGGTCCTTGACCGGGATCGGGTACCCCGGGCTGGGCGGGCCCGCGAGGGCTATCTGGCCGTACAGCTCCACGCTGTCGCCGGTGACTTCGACGCACACCTTGGTGGACAGGCCCGCCCGGAGGGCGAACGGGCTGCACGTCACGGTGGTGTCCGTGGTGGAGGCTTGCGCGGCGGTGGCGGGGACCGCGCCGAGCAGAGCCAGACCCACGGTCGCGGTGGCGAGCAGGGCAATACGGGACATGAGGGTTGTTCTCCCTGTTAAGAGACGTCGTTCAGCGGCATCGCTGATGCACTCAGCATGCAGTTGCAATGTGACATTGCACTGAACGTCAGTATGTGTGGAGATGGAATGAAGGTCAACTCCCATATCTCCACGGGGCCTTCGTGTCTTCGCGCATCATGCGCAGGTTCGGCGGCCTCCCTTGCGGAAGCTCGCGCTCGCTCGTGGCACTGAACCCGTGGCGCCGACGGGAGCAGTCCGCTCTCTCTCGTGGGAGGTGGCCCGGAAGGCGGAGTGTCAGACCCCTGCGCCATGCTCGGCGGCATGAACGAAGACACTTTCTGGCGGGTCATCGAGGAATGCAGGCCCACGGAGCCGGACCCCGACTCGGAACAGCACGCGGCCGCGCTGACCGAGCACCTTGCGCAGTGCCCGGTGTCCGTGGTCGTCGGCTTCGCCGAGCAGCTGTCTTGGGCGCTCCACCGTCTGGATCGCAGGGAACTCGGACAGGACCTGTCCGGCGACGCCTTCCTCTACATGCGCTGCGCGGTCGTCGCGGCCGGCCGCGAGACGTTCGAAGGCGCTCTCCAGGACCCGGGGGTCTTCGCGGCGTTCGCCGCCGACTTCGTCTGGGCCGAGAGCCTGCTGTACACGCCGGACCACGCCTACGAACGCGTCACCGGCGAACAATGGAGCCGCAACACCCGCTATTCCTACGAGTCGTACTCGAACACCAGCGCCTGGGCTGTCTGACACACCGTCAACTCGCTTGGGCCGATCACGTTCGCGGACGGCTTCCCGGCCCTGCGGATATCGCCAGGTCCGCGGAGCGCTGTCGGCGCCCGGGGCTAGGGTTTCCGATGTGAGTGACTACTACGACCTGTTCCTGGCGGTGGACCTGCCACCGGACTTGCCCGAACCGGCGCTCCTGGAACTGAGATGGCTTCTTGGGCAGGAGGAGAGGCCGACAGAGCTGAAGTCGGCCGACTGGGAGTCGTGGGGCGGTCCCTGGCAGGCCTTCGCCGGCGGCTCGGCGAGTCACTCGTTCGGCGGGGCCGATGTCTCCCTGCTGGTCCGTGCCGTGGACAGGCCCGACCCGGACGGCGGCGAACCGTGGGCCCTGACCGTCCGGACGTGCGTCCACGAGGACGATTTCGGGGTGACGATGGACGTCGTCGAGTGGCTTCTCCGGCACGCGACCACGCAAGGGTGGGCCGGATTCGTCCGGGACTCCGCTCTGGACCGGGTCCAGCATCTCGTGTGCCACGAGGGCGGCTTCGACCTCGTCGATGTTCGCCCGGCCGGTGAGCGGCCACGACGGCCGCCCTCGGCGCGGCCGTGATCGCGCGTGCGACAGGCCCGTGGACCGGCTCACTCGTACAGCACGGTGGAGTCGCCCTGCGGCGGAGGGTCGGCTGACCGTCGGTGTGCTTCCGCCCGCTCCGGCCAATGGGGTTCCGGTCGGCCGGAGCGGGCGGCGGCACGTGGGCGCGGGCCGTGCGGTGTCAGTCGGCCGCGGGCCAGTCGCAGTACGTCTGTTCGCGGCGGATCAGATCCTCGCGGACTTCGAAGACGACTGCGATCGGCAGCCGGAACAGCTCGCTCTTGGCGGGCAGGCCGGGCATGTCGTCGATGGCGACCGTGGCTTCGTACGTCGCTTCGAGTACGACGTGGGTGCCGCCGTCGACGATGAGGCTGGGGGTGAAGGTCCCGCCGGGCAGGGCCGCGTCGAACCCGGCGATCATCTCGCGTCGGGCGGGTTCGGTGTTGAGGCGGATGCCGAACTGGTCGCAGACCACCTCGGCGTCCGGCGCGTACAGGGCGTGCAGGGACTCGAAGTCGTAGGCGTTGTTGGCGTCCACCCAGGCGCGGACGGTGTCGGCGGGCTGCATCGGATTCTCCTTCTCAGGCGAACAGGCTGGCCATGCGGACGGCGGCTTCGGTGCTGGACTGTTCGACGACGTAGCGGCGTACGTGGTGGCGCTGTGCGTGGACGTGGTAGTCGAAGTTGCCGCGCAATTGGTCGCGGTAGCTCTCGGCGATGTTCAGGGTCTCGTCGCGGAGCGCCGGGGTGACGCCCGCGGCGTCGAGGTGGGCGGGCAGGGTGGTCAGGAGCCGCTCGGTGCGGAGGGCCCGCTGGTCGGCCAGCGCGGTGATCTTCTCGACGGCCTGCCGGTGGGGGAGGCCGTACTCGTGCTCGGCGATGCCGACGGCGTTGTGCCGGTAGCCCAGCGCGGCCTCCTTGGGGCACGAGATCAGGTCGTTGATGAAGTAGCCGTGCTCGGAGACGGTGTTGCGCAGGTTGAGCACCGGCAGCAGTCGGCGTACCCGCTCCGGCAGGTCCACGCCGGCGACGATCTCGCACATGTCCAGGTACATGTAGAGCGCGAAGGTCTTGCGGCGGTGCTCGTGGTACTCGCACAGGAGGGGCCGGTGGGCACACGACTTCTCGACGGCCTCGGCGTAGTAGGACCACCACCATTCGGTGACGTTCTTGCGGAAGGACGCCTGCCAGCTGGCCGAGCGTCCGGCGTTGATGCGGGGCCACAGGTCGGCCAGGGCGCGGGTGACGGGATCGGCGGGGGGCTTCCCGTCGATGACCGCGATCAGTTCGCGTACGGCCCGCTCGCTGCGGTGGGGGTCGCGTCCGGTGGGCCCGTCGTCCATGCCGTCGTCGACGGCGAAGGCGAAGGCGGTGTACTGGGCGACCAGGGCCAGGTGCTCGGGGCCGGCGCCCGGGTAGTAGAGGGCCATCAGCAGGTCCGGGCGGGTGCGCTCCATGTGGGCGCGGGACTCGGCGCTCGGGTAGAGGCCGATGCGGTCGATCCACTCCCACAGGGCGGTGGTCGCCTCGGGCAGGGCCTTGCTCGGGCCGATTTCCGGGAACGGCATGTAGAAACCGTTGTCGCAGGTGGAGGTCATGGCAGTCCTTGGGTGCGCGGCAACGCGCGCAGTATGAGTCCGCGCGGGCCCAGCAGGGCGCTGAGCGCGGGGTGGACGGCGGCCGGGTCGGTGGCTTCCATGCGCCAGCGCGACGCGATGGTGGCCAGGGCCAGGGTGGCCTCGGTCATCGCGAACACGTCGCCCATGCATTTGCGGGCCCCCGCCCCGAACGGGATGATCTCGTCCTGGACCTGCTTGCGGACCCGTACCGAGCGCTTGCCCTCCCACCGTGCGGGGTCGAAGCGTTCGGGGTCCGGGTACAGGTCGGCGCGGTGCTGGATCACGTAGGGGCTGACCACCAGGTTGGTGCCCGCCCGGAGGGGGTGCCCGCCGAGCAGGGTGTCGCGGGTGACCTTGCGGGTGAGGATCCACACCGGCGGGTACAGGCGCAGGGTCTCGGTGACGATCCGGTCGGTGACGACGAGCTTCTCCAGGTCGTCGTGGCGGGCGGGCCGCCCGGCGAGGACCGCGTCGACTTCGGTGTGGAGCGCTTGCTCGGTCTCGGGGTCCAGGGAGATGCGGTGCAGGGCCCAGGAGACGGTGATGGCGGTGGTGTCGGTGGCCGCGACGAAGAAGGTCACCGCGGCGTCGTTGAGTTCGCGGTCGCTGAGGGTCTCGCCGCTGGTGGCCAGCAGCAGCGACAGCAGGTCGTGGTGGTCCCGTCCCGTGCGCCGGTAGTCCTGGATGACGCCGTCGATGGTGGCGCGCAGCCGGGCGCGGCTGCGGTCGTAGCGGCGCTTGCCCGGGGTGGGGAGCCTGTCGAGGGGCGGCGGGGTGACCGAGCGCCAGTAGATGCCTTCCATGACGGTGGCGAAGTCGTGGAGGGTCTCGGCCAGTGCGGGGGAGGAGAGGTGGCCGGAGAACAGGACGGCCACGGCGGTGCGGGTGGCGATGTCCATCGTGTCTTCCAGTACGTCGACGGGCTTCCCGGGCGTCCACGCTCCGGTCACCCGGGCGATCTGCTCGCACATCACCCGCGCGTACGCCTCGTGGCGCGCGGGGGTGAAGGCCGGCTGGGCCAGACGGCGCAGGCGGCGGTGGTCCTGGTGCGGGCAGGTCACCACTCCGTTGCCGAGGACTTCGCGGCCGCGGTCGTAGATCGGCCCTCCCTTGTCGAAGGTCTTGTCGTCGAGCAGCACCTGGCGGGCGAGTTGCGCACTGGTGACCACGGTCGCCGGGAAGGGGCCCATGCGGATTTCGACGAGGTCGCCGTGGTCGGGCAGCCGGGTGAGGAAACTGAACGGGTCCTTGAGCATGGACACGGCGTGCCCGAGCAGCGGCAGCGCACCTGGGGCCCGGACCCGGCCGGGCGTGAGGGGAAGCGTCGCGGCCATCACGTCTCCTGGCGGGGTGAGGGGCAGTGCCGGGCCTTGGGGCGCATCCGGATGCCTTTGGGGGTGAGCAGCACGCTGGGAGTCAGCCTGACCGGAACACCGGGCAACTGCTGGAGGCTCCAGCGCCCGGCGATGGTGGCGAGGGCCATGGCCGCCTCGTTGGTGCCGAACAGCGAGCCGATGCACTTGCGGGCGCCGTGGCCGAACGGGATGGTCTCCGGCGGGCGCCGGTCGCGGGGAGAGTCCCAGCGGTCGGGGTCGAAGAGGTGCGGGTCCGGGTACAGGGCGGGCAGGTGGTGGACGAGGTACTGGCTGAGGACGAGCACCGTCCCCTTCTTGATCGTGCGGTTGCCGAGGACGGTGTCTGCGGTGGTGGTCCGGGTGAGCATCCACACCGGTGGGCAGACCCGGAGGGTTTCGGTGACGATCCGCTCCGCGACGGGCAGTTTCTCCAGGTCCTCATAGGTGGCGATCCGGCCGCCCAGCACCTCGTCGGCCTCCGCCTGGAGGCGCTTCTCGATCACCGGATGAGCGGCCGTCTGGTAGAGCGCCCAGGTCAGGGTGACGGCGGTGCCCTGGATCCCGGCGATGAAGAAGGTGACCACCTGGTCGCAGATCTCGGTGTCGGAGAACGACTGCCGGGCGCGGGGCAGATGGTCGTCGCGGGAGGCCAGCAGCAGCGACAGCAGGTCGTGGTGGTCGACGCCCTCGGCCCGGTACTCGGCGATGATCTCGTCCACCGCTGCCCGCAGCCGGGCGATGGCCCGGTCGTACCTGCGCTTGGGCGGTGTGGGCAGCCGGTCCAGACCGTGCGGGGTGAGCATCCGGAGGAAGATCCCGGCGAGGATCATGGTGGAGTCGTCGATCATCCCGGTCAGCACCTGTTCGGGCAGCTTGCGGGCGAACAGTGCCTTGACCAGGCTGCGTGCCGAAATGGTCAGGGCCGTCTGGTAGACGTCGACCATCTCGTCCTCGCGCCAGGCGCCGACGACCTCCTCGATCTGCTCGGTCATCACGGTTCCGTAGCCCGCGAACCGGGAGCCGTGGAAGGCGGGCTGGGTCAGTTTGCGCTGGCGGCGGTGGTCGTCGTGCGTGCAGCTGACCAGCCCGTTGCCGAGGGATTCACGGCCGCGGTCGTAGAGGGGGCCGCCCTTGTCGAAGGACCGGTCGTCGAGGAACGCCTCCTTGACCAGCCGGGGGTCGCACACCACGGTTGCCGGGAACGGCCCGATCCTGATGTCGACGAGGTCGCCGTGGCGCGGCAGCGAGGTCAAGAACCCCATCGGGTCCCGCAGCAGGGGAACGGTGTGGCCGAGCAGGGGGAGGGCGCCGGGGGCCCGGACCCGCGAGGCGATGTTCATGTGGGCTCCTTGTGGGGGCGGAGGGCTTCGTGCGGGAACGGGGCGAACCGCTTCCCTGGGGGGCGCGTCCGCGCCCGTGCGGCCGTGGCGGGTACGGCCCGCGGAGGCGGCGACGAGGCGGCCACCAGCCGCTGAGCGGCCGGTGGGGTGGGCACCGGCCGAATCCGGTGCGGCCCGGCGGCGGGTGCGCCCGCGGCGCGGAAGCGGGCCCGGCTCAGGTCGGGCCGCCGCGGCCGCCTGTACGGCGGCGGGTGCCGACCACCACGGACGGCCGCAGTGCGGGCGGAGGCGCCCATCAGGAGGCCGGGTCGACGAGGAGCCGGGCGAGTGCGGTCAGTTCCCGCACGGCCGACGGGGCCGGATCGGCGTCGTCCAGGGCGGCGAACGCCAGATCCAGCTGTAACTCCGCAGCCTTCCGGGCGGCCTCGCGGCCCCCTGCCTCGGCCACCCACACCGCGGCCTGCCGAACCTGTTCCTCGGTCGGTGGGGAAGGAGACGCGTACAGCGCGGCGAGCCGCCTGGCAGCCGGAGAGGCGGAGGCCAGCGCCGCCAGTACCGGGAGCGTCTTCTTGCGCGTCACGAGGTCGCTTCCGGCAGTCTTGCCCGTGCTCCTCGGCGTGCCGAAGATGTCGAGCAGATCGTCGGCGATCTGAAATGCCACCCCCAAGTGCCGCCCGAAGGACGCCAGATGAGAGGCACGCGCCTCCCCGGCGCCGGCGGCCAGCGCTCCCAGGGCACAGGCGCAGCCCATCAGCGCGCCCGTCTTGCCCGTGGCCATCACCGCGTACTCGTCCTGGGTGACGTCGGAGCGGGACTCGAAGGACACGTCGAGGGCCTCCCCTTCGACCAGTTCGATCACCGACCGGCTCAGCCGGGACAACGCCCGGCCCTTCGCGGGCCCGGGGGCATCGGCCAGTACCTGGTGGGCCAGGGCCAGCAGTACGTCCCCGGTCAGAACGGCCGCGGGAACACCGAACGCCTTCCACACCGCGGGACGGTGCCTGCGCACCTCGTCCCGGTCGATGATGTCGTCGTGCACCAGGGAGAAGGCGTGCGCGAGTTCCACGGCCACGGCGGCGCCCGCCGCCTCCCGCCCGGTGCCGCCCACCGCCCGCGCGCAGGACACCGCCAGCGCCGGACGCACCGCCTTGCCCGTCGCGGCCGCGACCGGACGGCCATGGGCGTCGAGCAGGCCCAGGTGGTATCCGGCCCAGCGGCGGGCCTGCGCGGGCAGCCGCTCTCCGCAGGCACGCAGGCCCGGCTCCACCAGACACCGGGCTTCGGCCAACAGGTCGGCGCCCGGACCTGTCCCCAAGGCGCCGGGCAGCGTGAGCGTCATGGAGCCCTCCAGTGGAACGCGCGGTGCACGACGAGGAGTTCACCTCCATCTCGCACCCTGGCGATCGCGCCGGGAAGAGGGCCGGGAAGGGCATCCCGTGAATGCGTGAACGCTTGTACGCTCGTGAAAACGCGCCGTGTCCCGTGAGCAGGGAGGACGTGATGTCGCGTCGTGCCCCCAACCACCAGTTGGCCGTACTCCTCTCCCAGGCCCGCTGGCGGCCCGCCGACCTCGCTCGGGCCGTCAACGCCCTAGGCGCGGTCCAGGGAGTGGCATTACGCTACGACCGCACCACCGTGGCGCACTGGCTGGCCGGCTCCCGGCCCCGGGCCCCCGTGCCCGATCTGGCGGCCCAAGCGCTGAGCGACCGCATCGCCCGCCTCGTCACTCCCGAGGACACCGGGCTCGCTCCACCCCGGAAAGACGGCACACCCCCACCACTCACGCCCTGGGCCAAGGGAGAACCGGTGCGTCATCTCCTCGCACTGTGCGGCGCCGACGCCGACCCCGAGCGGCGCGCCTTCCTGCAGCGTTCCGTCTACGGCCTGGCCGCCGTTCCCGCCCTGACCTGGTCGCCCGCGGCCCCGCCCCGTGAACGGTCGCCGCGGCACACCGAAGCCGCCGACGCGGCGGCACTGCAAGCGATGACCCACACCTTCGCGGCCCTCGCCCAGCAGCACGGCGGAGCCCCCGTACGCACCGCCCTCGCCGCCTATCTCGCCGATCACGCCAGCCGCCTCATCGCGGCCCCCGCCTCACCGGAAGCCCGCCGCCAGACGGTCACCGGAACCGCCCAACTCACCCATCTGCTCGCCGACATGACCGCCGACGCCGGGCATCCCGGGCTGGCGCAGCGCTACTTCCGCACTGCCCTCGCCCTGGCGCACCAGGTGCCCGACCGCCGCCTGTACGCCATCACCCTGCGCGCCATGAGCACCCAAGCCCTGCGCCTCGGTCACCCCCAGCACGCCCTGCACCTGGCCGAGACCGCGGTCGACATCGCCCGGCCCGTGAACGACCCGGCCACCAACGCGTTCCTCTACGCGCAGCGCGCCCTCACCCACGCGCGAACCCGGCAGCCGCGCGCCGCCTTGGCGGACCTCGCCGCGGCCGAACGCCACAACGGAGCCGCCACCAGTCCGCCAGGACCCTTCAGCGCCTACCCCAGAGCGGCACTCGACTACCAGCGCGCCCAGACCCTCCACGTCCTGGGCGAACCGGCCCAGGCGCTTGCCGCCCTGAAGGCCGCCGCGGACCACCGGACCCCCGCCGAACGCAAGTCCTACGCCCTCACCCAGGCCCAGCTCGCCGAGGCACTGTTGGAGCTGGGGCACCTGGAAGCGGCCTGCGCGCACGTGCACCTCTTCCTCGACCACTACCCCCACCTGCGTTCCAGCCAGGTCGAGCAGGCCCTCACCCAGCTCCTCCAGGGCCTCGCGCGCTTCCCCAGGCAACGCCACGCGGCCGAGGCCGCCGAACGCGCCCGCACCGTGGCCCGTCCGCTTCACCGCGCGTGACCGCTCGTGCTCAGCGGCGCGCGACGGGGCAGGCATCCGGATCTCCTTCGCCCTCTCCGCCCTCGCGGACGGTGACGATCGGACCGTCCGCACCGGAACGCGGTGCCGTCTCGTTCCGAGCGGCCACGAACTCACCCGGGGGCGGAGCAGGGGTGCCGAAAGGTTCGTCGGCCCGCTCGGGAGATTCGATGTCGGCGGGCTCAAGGAGTTCCACATTCCACGGATCATTCATGTCGTCTACATACATCCTGCACACCTGCCGCTCGGGCTCGCCACGCGCGACTGCCGGGGAATACGGACGTGGATGAACGTTCCTGTCTACTCCATTCGCGCAAGCGTCGTGCCGAAACGGGCAGCGGACCTTCAAGGCCACGTCACCGCGGTGTCCGTACACACGGGTGGCCCGCCCACCGACGACCGTACTCAGCCGACCAGTGTCGAAGATGAGTACGATCGCCCGTCCCCCGGGAAGCGAACACACCGACGATGAAGATCTACACGTCGAAACCGGGAGACCTCGCATGCTCAGCCGTATCGCCGACACCGTGGTGCCTGTCTTCGGTCGCCTCGCGGTGACCACCGACCCGCATGCCGAGCTGGCCCCGGGCAGCCTGATCGTGGCGAACCACACCTCGCTCGCCGACCCTGCCGTCGTCGTCGCCGCGCTGCGCCGTCTCGGTGTCGAGCCCGTCGTCATGGCGGCCGCGGGACTGTGGCGCGTTCCGTTGCTCGGCCGGGCGCTCGCCCGCGAGGGCCACATTCCCGTCGTACGCGGAGAGAGGCGTGCCGCGGCCGCGTTGCACGCCGCCGCCGAGGCGCTGGAGCGGGGCCGTCTGGTCCTCATCTACGCCGAGGGCGGCCTGCCGCGCCGTCGGGACGTGGCGGAGCGCACCCCCGGGCCCTTCCGCAGCGGCCTCGCCCGGCTCGTCGAGCGCAGCGGGGCCCCCGTCGTACCCGTCGGGCAGGCAGGCGCACGCCGGATCACATCCGGCAGTGTCCTCAAGCAGATCGGGGGACTGGGCACCGCTCCCTTGCGCCGCCCGCGCCTGCACGTCCACGTGGGCGCGCCGCTGGCACTCACCGGTGACCGGGCCGCCGGGACCGAACGGGCCCGGGTAGCCGTCACCACCGCCTGGCGCACGGCAGCCGCGCACCTGGGGGAGCAGGCCGCGCTCGCCACGTGATGATTCCGCGAAACCAGGGCCTGTCGTGAGGCTCCCGTCGTCCTCGCGGAGCCGTTCCACGTGCCCACCGCAGGGCCGCGCCACCATCGGGGCGTCATCGGGTGCCATCAGGGGGACGGTACGAGCCCCTGGACCACGCTGAGTGCGGCCTCACTGAAGGCGCGGACGCGGGCGGTGGCACTGTCGGCGAGCCACACCAGCCCCCATTCGATCGGCGCGGCGTCCGCGACGGGCACGTAGACGACGTCGGGCCGGGCGTGGTAGCGCTTCGCGTGGGCGCCGACGACGAAGACGCCCTCTCCGGCACCGACGAGGGTCAGTATCTCGTTGAACGTCATGGCCGACGGGCCGGGCGCGACCGTTCCGCCTGGGGAGGCGCGGCGCTGAGTACGACCGTCGTGCGGGGATTGCGGCACCGACTCGGGGGCCAGCAGGCGTACCCGTGTGAGGTCTTCGGCGGAGACGGTCGTACGGCGGGCGAAAGGGTGCCCCGCCGGTACGGCGAGCATGCGCGCCTCCCGTACCAGGACCGGCCCCGTGACAACGCCCTCCTCGGACATCGGATGACAGGTCAGCGCGAGGTCCACTTCACCGCTGTGAAGCCACGGCACGACGTCCGGCAGGCGCGCCTCACGCATCTGGACCTCGCAGTCGGGGTGCCTGCCGCGGAACTCCTGGGTGGCCCCGACCAGGAGCTGGCTCGCCGCGGGGCCGCTGAAGGCGACCCGCAGCATCCCGGTCAGGCCACGTCCGGCATCGACGGCCCGTGCGACCGCGTCAGCGATCAGGTCCCAGGCGGGCCGTATCTCCTCACACAGCTGTCTCCCGACCGGAGTGAGCTCCACCCGGCGGCTCGTGCGGTTGAACAGCGGTACGCCCAGGCGGCGTTCCAGTTTGGCGATGGTCTGGCTGATCCGGGCCGTGGACACCCGCAACCGCTCGGCGGTGCGGCCGAAGTGCAGTTCGTCGGCGAGCGTGAGGAACGCCTCCAGTTCGTGTCGCTCCAGCATCCCCGCACCCTTCATCGTTAATCGAAGTCCCACGATCGTTGCGCAAGCGCGCGTTGATGCCCCGTGCGGTCCGCAGCAGGATCAGAGGTGTTGGAGAACCGCCCGACCCGCACAGGAGAACATCATGTACGTCACCCGCGATCGCGCCCTGACCGCCCCCGCGCACGACACCGCCGCGGTCGTCTCGGAACTCAGGGACCGTGCCGAGATCACCGACGCGCTCTACCGCTTCGCTCTGGGCCAGGACCTCAAGGACAAGGACCTGTTCGCCTCGGCCTTCGCCGCCGACGCCGAGGTGGACTTCCGTCCCGCGGCCGCCAAGTGGGGTGCCGAGCCGCCGCTGATGTCCGGGCGCGACACCATCGTCACCACCATCCTGGACCTGTTCGCGGGCCGGGTGGACACCACTCACCAGGTCACCAACCCGCGCATCGCGATCGAAGGCGACACCGCTCGGCTCACCGCCCTGGTGGAGGCCCAGCACCTGCTCACCGCGGACCACTCCACGTACGCGCTGCTCAAGAACCCCTACGACGTGGACCTGGTTCGCGAGGAGGACCGCTGGGTCATCCGCCGCCTCCGTATCGACAACACCTGGTTCACCGGCGAACCCGCCGCGATCTTCGGCTGAGGCTCCGCGTGGAGTCGCGACAGGACCATGTCGTCAGCCTGCGGCCCCCGGCCGGACGGCTCCCCGGGAGCCCGTGGGCCCGTACCGCCCCGGGGAGCCGTTGGTCGCGGCCGTGGCCGCCTCAACCACCGGGCCTGACGGACCGCCCGGTTCTGGTCAGAGCTGCTCGATCACACCGCAGCTGACCTCGCGCGGGATGTCCCCCCATTCGGTGGGGGACCAGTTGAGGAAGAAGTAGTGGACCGAGTGCCTCTTCCGCGTGGGGATGTGCAGGATCGACCTCGTCCTGTCGTAGCTCCACGCGAGCTGAGGAGCGATCTGGGAGCGCGGCTCGCAGACGGGCGGCGGGATGTCCGGCGGCGGGGGCCGCAGCGCCGCCGGAGCGCCGACGGATGGGGCGCCGGGCACGGCTGATGCTGTGGCGCACGGGAGGATGAGGGCGACGGCTCCGGCAAGTACGAGGAGCACGCCTCGGCGGCGTCGTGGAATGTTGCTTGTCATCTCGACCTTTCAACGCGGTGCCAGTGGCAGCACGTTGACACCCTTCCCGAACACGTGAGGGCTCGTACCCCCGAAATCGGGAGGAAAGGATTCAGCCTCACCTGTTCGGGCGCGGCGACGCTACGACTCGCCGGTGATCCTGGCCGAACCGATCGTCGCGGCGGCGATCGCCCTGGCGGCGGTCTGGGTCGATGAACTGGAACTGAGGCTGGTCAGCGACGTCCGGTTGAGCGCGTGCACGACGAACTCGTAGGTGTTCACCGTCGAGGGTGAGCACGGTCCCTGGTAGCCGAAGAGGCTCGCGCTGCCGCGGTAGTAGACCTGTCTGGCTCCCGCCGGGGTCGAGGGACGGTACTGATGGTCGACGTTCTGGGGGAGCGAGGCGGTGCTCGCCGGGATGTCGTAGATGACCCAGTGGATGAGGTTGGAGTTGTCGAGGTCGCGCATGACGATCGCGTAGCTCTTGGCGGCGGTCGGGGCGCCCGACCAGTTCAGGGGAGTGGATTCGTTCCGCTTGGCGGGGTCGTTCCCCCCGCCGCTGGTGCACTCGTGGACCTTGGGGATGACACCGCCGTCGGCGAACGCGGCGCTGGACAGTGCGAACGCGCTCCGGGCGGCCGATGACGCCGACGGGGTGGACGAAGCGGTGGTCGGGGAGAGGCCGACGGCTCCCGTGACGAGCAGAGCGCATAGCGGAATTCCTGCACTTCTCACTGGGGGCTCCCGGGGGATGCTTGAGGCCGCTTGGGTTCCGTGGCGCGAGAGGGATGCTCGTGCGATCCAACCAGCGTACGCACGCCGGATTCTGACGTCATGTCACTTATCGATCCGATCGCTGTACTTTTCGCCGCCCGCGGCGCGTCGTGACGTGAGTCGACGCTCCCGTCCCCGGCGGGCGGATCCCCTTGAATGTCGTACTCGACATATGGTGGGTGCGGTGCTTCACTCGTGATATGGCCTCAATTCGACTGACGCGCACGACACTTGAAGTCATGAAGGTGCTGCTGACGTCCACTGCTGACGACCCCGCATGGGGGCTGAAGATCTGCGAGGAAGCCGATCTCGGCTCCGGGACCGTGTATCCGATCCTTGAGCGGCTGGCCGCCGCGGGGTGGGTCACCCGGTACGAGGAGACGGGCGAGCACCCTGGGCGGCCGAAACGGTACTACTACGAACTCACGGCTGTCGGCCGGGGCGCGGCCCACCGGGCCAGGGAGAAGAAGCCCCGGTTCTTCGGGTACGCGGCGACCGAAGGGCGCGGCGCGTGAACACCGCGGAGGTACGGCGCGAAGAGCCCCCTGGTGCTGGACGGGCGGCTGTTCTGGCAGTTCTGCTGCCGGTGCTGTTCGGCACGTCCGCAGCGATCTTCCTGCTCGTGGGCTACGTGCTGACGACGATCGATCCCGAGCCCGCCTTCGCCCGGACCCTGCTCAACGCCGGCTGGTTGTTCGGCGGGGCAACGGTGCTCGCGGTGGCGGCCTCCGCGATCGGCCTGCTGGTCGTCGCTCTGCGCCATGGATCACAGGTGGAGGAGGCGGGATCTCCGGCCTCCAGGAGGACGGCTCCCCCGAGCGGCAGGGCCGCCCGCCGGACCGTGGACTTCGCTTCCTTCGTCGCCGGAACTCGGCGGGCACACCTCCGAGAGGAGTGGTCAGCGGTCCTCGCCGGTGATCCCGAAGGCGGCACCGTCCTCTCGGCACGCCGCAGGATGAGCTATGCCCTCGGCTTCCTTTGGGCGGCACTTCGCATGCGGCTGAGTGATGTCGGTTCTCCTCTGTGGGTGCCTGTGGACTGGCTGCTGTCGGCCGAGTCGCGCACGAACGGCTTCATCGCGCTGGGCGTGGGCGCGCAGGTCGTGTACATCCAGCACCAGGACGGTTTCCACGCCCTTGCCACTGAGGGATGGGGCTGGTGCGCCGGCTGTGGAATCGCGCTCCGGTTGTTCGTCAGCTGGCTCCGCAGGGTGCGCGGTATCGAGATGGCGTCACGGCAGAGCGACACCCGGGACGAGTAGCGCCTCTCCGCGGCACCGTGACCCGGGGCTGCCGCTCTTGACCCTCACGTGGCGTCAGGCCGCATAGTCGGTGCCGTGGAAGATCACTGGACCGTGGGACGCGTGGCCGAGCTGGCCGGCGTGAGCGTCCGCACGCTGCACCACTATGACGAGATCGGGCTCGTGCGTCCGTCGGCGCGGACCTCGGCCGGGTACCGGGCCTACTCGGCGGACGACGTGGAACGGCTCCGGGAGGTGCTGGCCTACCGACGGCTGGGCTTCGGTCTGCGGGAAGTCGCGGAACTGGTCGGCGACCCGTCGACCGACGTGGTCGCCCACCTGCGCCGACTGCGCGGCCTGTGGCTGGAGCGGCGTGATCGCGCCGATGCCACGGTGGCTGCCATCGACAGGGAACTCGAAGCACGGGCCAAGGGACTGACGGTGACGCCGGAGGAGCAACTGGAGATGCTCGGGGCGCGGTTGTACGAGGTGATCGGCGGCGCGTACACCGCGACGCGGCGTACCGAACCCCGGATCGCCGCGCGGATCTGGGACGCGCTGGGGGACGCGCGGACGGTGCTGAACGTCGGGGCCGGCACCGGCTCCTACGAGCCGGTCGACCGCGAGGTGACCGCGGTGGAGCCGTCGGCGGTCATGCGGGGGCAGCGGCCTGTCGGCTCGGCGCCGTGCGTGGCCGCAGCCGCGGAGAGCCTGCCGTTCGACGACCGGTCGTTCGACGTCGCGATGGCCGTCTCCACCGTTCACCACTGGGGCGACCCGGTGGCGGGGCTGCGCGAGATGCGGCGCGTGGCCCGACGCGTCGTGGTGCTCACCTTCGACACCGACGAGCCGGGCTGGCGGGACCGGTTCTGGCTCACCCGCGACTACCTGCCCGAGTTCGCCGACGTCCTCGCGGGATTTCCCTCGCTTGCCGAGATGGCCGACGCGATCGGCGCCCGCGCGGAGCCGGTACCCGTCCCGTGGGACTGCGCCGACGGCCTGTTCGAAGCGTACTGGCGCCGACCGGGGGCCTATCTGGAGGATCACGTGCGCCGTGCGATGTCGGTGTGGACGAGGGTCGGGCCGAAGGCCGAGCAGCGGGCGGTGCGAAGCCTCAGCGACGACCTCGACTCCGGCCGGTGGGCCGAGCGCAACAGCGACCTCGCCGACCTCGACGCGGCGGATCTCGGCCTTCGCCTGCTCATAGCCTGAACGGGCACCGGCTGTCACCCTGGCCCCGGCGCAAGGCCGGGGCCACGGTTGGGCGTTGCTCCTGCCGCGCGGAGCGCACGACGCCTGGACTCCGCCCGCACTCACCCGATCCGGAGCTTGTGGCGAGGCGCGGTCGCGTCCCCGTTCACGGCATGAGACGGGTCCCGGCTCGTCCGTTGGCGTGCCGGGGCCCGGACACCGTCTTCGCACGGGGAACGGCCGCCCTCGCGGCGCCCGCCCAGCTCCAGCCTCCCGCCGACACCACGCCCGCCGTCACACTCGACCCCACGGGTTCACCTGCTTCCTCCGCCCGCCTGTTTGCCTGTTGCAGCCGCACCGCCGATCAAGGGGCGTCGGCGCGAAGCGGACCCGTTTCGCCCGCCGGTGCCGAAGATTCCTGCTGCTCCGGCGTCATCGAACCTAGGCCGAAATCGAAGATCGGGCTGAACGCTCCGCGCGGCAGAAATTGACGCTCAGTGCACCCGGGCCCGGCGGGGCGCAGGGCTATGGCGTCAAACACCTGGTCAGCGACCTCCGAGCGGTGAACTGACCGGAGAAGCCGTACGGATCTGGCGGATCGAAACGGAAAGGCCACCCACACCGCCGTGAAGACGGATCGGACGCTGCTCAGGACAGGGGGTAGTCGTAGCGCAGGAACCCCTTGTGGACGGCGACCTTGTCATACAGCGCTCGGGCGGTGGTGTTGCTCTCCTGGGTGGTCCAGTACAGGCGGGAGGCCCCTCTTTCCCGTGAGGCGCGGGCCACTTCTTCGATCAGCGTCCGTGCCGCCCCCTGCCCTCGCGCCGCCTCGTCGACGAAGAGATCTTGGAGGTAGCAGCTGTTCCCCGTCCAGAACGTCGCATGGAACAGGTAGTGGGCGATGCCGACCAGCTTCCCGTCCGACCAGGCGCCGATGCCGTGGAACTCCGTGCCGCTTCGGAGCTGCCGCCAGGTCTCCTCGTACCCCTCGTCGGGCACCTCGGTGCGGTAGAAAGCCTTGTAGCCGCGCGCCAGTACTTCCCAGGCGGCACGGTCCTCGTTGCGCAACGAGCCAGTATCGATCATGGTTGCCCATCCTCGCACGCGAGCCGTCGGCCGACCTCAACCGATCGACAGGACGCCCCCACGGCGGTCGGGGTGCTGCGTGAGCAGCTCGACCGGGGCTCCTGATCAGCCGACCATCTCCAGCACCGGACGCAGTGCGGCGGGACGCTGGTGGACCGGGAGCGGGTCCACCGGGAGATAGCGGCAGCCGATGGCCTCCGCACCACCGTCGGCCGTCCGTTCGTCGCCGACCATCAGGGCCCGCTCCGGCGCGACGCCGAGCGCGTCGCAGGCGGCCTGGAAGATGCGCGGATCGGGCTTCGTGACACCGAGCTCGTACGACTGGACGTAGGCGTCGAGGAAGTCGTCCAGCCCGTGCGCCCGGTAGATGGGCCGCCAGTCAAAGCCGACATTCGTGACGAGGGCCGTCTTCACCCCCTGCTCGCGCAGTCCGGCGAGCACGTCCGCCGCGTCCGGGTAGGGCTGCCAGGCATCCGGCACGAAGGACCGCTCGTACAGCGAGTCGTAGAGCTGCGGCCACGGCAGCGCGGCCTCCCGTGCCAGCCCGGTGAAGGCCGCCCGGTGCGTCTCGGCGTTCTCGTCGCGGAGCGGCCAGACTTCCTTCAGGTGATCGGGGATCGACTGCGGCCGCGTTCCGCCCGGCAGGCCACCGCTCGCGTCCAGACGCCGTGCGTGCATCCGTATCGTGTCGTCGTCGGCCTTGATGTCGTGTCCGTCCAGTACGGCGCGGAGCCGCCGTTCCGCCGACTCGATTCTCAGCAGGGTCCCGGAACTGTCGAAGAGCACGGCCTCGATCACCATGACCGCGACTCTAGGCAGGTGCGTTCCCGCCGCGCAACGGCCCTGAACACGACGGACCGGAAGAGGCTTTCAACCGGGCGGGAACGCCACTGTTGACGGTAGGAACGGCCCACGGCCCACGGCCCACGGCCCACGGCTCGCGGTCGAGCCGCGCATCGGCGTCCTCCTCAGTTCGTGCTGTGCCATCCATGGAGGAGCCGGGCGACATGGGCGGGTGCGTCGGCCGGATCGAGCGGAGCGTGGCCGACGAGCAGGCGGTACCAGAACGGTCCGAAGACCTGGTCGATCGCGTAGTCCGCCTCGGTGCCGGCGGGCAGTTCGCCGCGGCCGATGCCCTTCGCCAGCAGCCCGCGCACGACGGCGCGGCGGCTTTCCACCCATTGGCCGAAGGGCTGCGCGAAGGCCGGATCGAGCTGTGCCTCAGCCATCAGGCCGCGAAGTGCCGCGATCCGTACGGGGTGTTCACTGATCCGGTAGAGGTCGGCGACGAACACCGTGAGGTCTTCGGCGAGGGTGCCGGTGTCCGGTACGGGCACGCGCTGTTCGACGGTCTGCCGGTAGGCGTCCATGACGAGGGTGGGCTTGGACTTCCACCAGCGGTAGATGGTGCTCTTCGCGACGTTCGCGCGCCTGGCCACGCCCTCGATCGTGACGCCCTGGTAGCCGACCTCCTCCAGGAGGGCGACGGCGGCGGTGAGCACCGCGGCATGCGCGTCCTGGCTCCGCACCCGTCCCCCGGTGCGGCGGGCGGTGGAGGGCGGACGGCGGTGGGCGTTCTCTTCGGACATGGGCGTCACCGTAGCAGTGTGATACGTTCTTATCGAAACGCGACGTCGCGTTTCGAAATAAGGTTCTGAAGAACGCTGATGATGTTGGGGGAGAGCCATGAGCACGATTGTTGTCAACCATGGGTTCGGCATGAGCGAGACGGACCACTGGTACCCCTATCTGCAGGCCGAGTTGGGTGCCGCAGGTCACGACGTGCGCGTTCCGCGGCTGCCTGACGCCGACGCCCCTCAGGCCGAGGCGTGGCTGAAGACCCTGACCGCCGAGACGTCGGCGGCGCCGGCCGCCGACACCGTCCTGGTCGGGCACAGCCTCGGCGGTGTCAACGTGCTGCGCCTGCTCCAGCAGCACGACGTCGAGACCGAGGGTCCCTACGCCGGTGTGGTCCTGGTCGCGTCGATGGCGGGCGAGGTCGGCTATGACGCCCTCGCGCCTTTCTTCGAGCCGGACTTCGACTGGTCGGGCATTCGCCGCGCGGCCAAGTCGTTCCGCGTCCTGCACGCCGCGAACGACCCGGTCAGCGGGGACGCGACTTCCTGGCACATCATGAAGTTCGTGACCGAACTGGGCGCCACGGCCACCGTCACGGCCGAGGGCGGACACTTCCCCAGCTTCGACGCCGCACAGCCGGAGCTTCCCGAGGCCCTCCGTCTGGTGAACGACGTCCTGCCGGGCTGACCCCGACGGCCTGGCGCGAGCCGTACGGCGTGCCGCGAGGATCCCGGCCGCACGCAGACACACCACCCGGCCCGACCCAGCAATTACGGCTGGGGCGGGCCCTGTTCCCGCCACCGCCGTAACCCCTCTGCTCGCTCCATCGTGGCGGGGTGCTCTTCGCCCAGGACGCGCCGGGAGCTCTCGACGGTCAGCTCCAGCAGCCTGATCGCCTCCTCCTGCCGTCCGGACGCCTGATAGCTGGTGGCGAGGTTGGCACGGTAGGTCAGGGTGTGGGGGTGCTCGGTTCCCAGGACGCGTTCGCTGGCCGCCAAGACCTGCTCTTCCAGCGTGATGGCTTCCCTGGTACGCCCGGCGGCCCAGTAGCTGGCGGCAAGGTTGGCGCGGGAGGTCAAAGTGTCGGGGTGCTCGGACCCGAGGAGGCGTTCGCTGTCCGTCAGGACCTGTTCCTCCAGCGCGATGGCCTCGGTGGTACGCCCGGCTGCCCGATAGGTGGCGGCGAGGCTGATTCGCGTATGCAAGGTGTCGGGATGCTGGGGCCCGAGCAGATGCTCGCGGCCGGCCAGGACCTGTTCCTGGAGCGCGACGGCGTCCCCGGTTCGCCCGTCCGCCAGGTAGCTGACCGCGAGGCTGCTCCGTGCGCGCAGGGTGGAGGGGTGCCCGGTCCCGAAGAGACGTTCGCGATCGGCCAGGACCCGCTCCTGGAGCGCGACGGCCTCCCCCGTACGCCCGGCGGCCCAGTAGCTGGCGGCGAGGTTGGCGCGGGAGGTCAAAGTGTCGGGGTGCTCGGTTCCCAGGAGGCGTTCGCTGTCCGCCAGGACCTGTTCCTCCAGCGCGATGGCCTCCCCGGTACGCCCGTCCGCCCCATAGGTGGCGGCGAGGCTGCCACGGGCGGTCAGAACGTCGGGGTGGTCCGCGTCCAGCAGCCTCTCCGCGGCGGCGAGCTGGTGCTCCCAGTAGGCGACGGCAGCTGAGGGGAGCCCGTTGCGCCAGTGACTCGTCCCGGCGTGGAAGAGCAGCGGGTGCCCGTCCGGCTGCCAGAGGTGATCGCCCGCGAAGGGCCACAGATGGTCGGTGTTCGCGCGCAGGACCACTGCGCGGGCCAGGTCGTCGTGGTCCTCTTCGGGCCACAACTCCAGCAGCGCGTCGGCAACCGCCCGCACGACGTCGCGCCGCCGTTCCGCGGGAAGGACTTCGCGGGCGGCGCGCGCGGTCAGCGCGTGGATCCGTACGGCACGCTGCGGATCATCCCGGCGAGTGGCGACGAGCCCGTACCGGTGCAGGAGCCGCATCGCCTTGCGCGCGGTCACGGCGCTCACCGTCAAGGCGCCGGATCTCACGTCACCGCTGTCGGCGGGAGCGGCCACCGCCGCACCCTCCGACACCGCCGGGGCCGTCACACCTGCCTCCCGGTCATGCTCCTGGACGGCGCCACCGGAGACGCCTTCCACCCGGGCGTACGTGAGGTAGTCGGCTACGGCATCGGTCTGCCACAACTCGACAGGGTGCCCGGCCGGGTCGAGGAACGCCGCCAAGTCCAGTGCGGGCACGGCCAGCCCCACCGGCTCGGCCGCCTGCGCCGCCTCCAGCGACAGCAGCAACGCCACAGCGACCTCCCGGCCGTACGCCTCGCCGCTCCACTTCGCGGGCAACACCTGGTCGAGCCGCTGCTCCTGGTCGCGGAAGTGCTCCACGTACTTGGCGCACGGCTGGTCTTCGTTGATCATCCACGCGGCCGCGTAGCCGAGCGCGAGCGGCAGATGCCCCAGCACGTCACCGACGTCGTCGACGGCGTCGTCGAGGAGGTGCTCGGCCTCGGAGACAGCGAGCCGTTCGCGCAGGAACGCCGCGGACTCGGCTGCCGTGTAGGTGCTGACGTCCAGGACGCGTCTGCCGCCGCCGCTGATGTCGGCGCCCTTCAGCCGGGTCGTGATCACTGCCCGGTGCCGCATCCCGGCCCCGTCCGGACCGTCCGTCGCCTTCTCTTCGCCGCAGGTACCGGCAGGTGGCCACCAGCCGTGCAGTGCGGCGGGTTCGGCGACGTTGTCGAGGATCATCAGCCAGGACCTGCTGGTCGTGGCGGCCCAGTTCAGAAACGCCCGAGCGTCGCCTTCCACGTCCTGGCCGGCCGCGCCAGGTGCCCGGACGAGGCGCGCGGCGCTCGCGTACGTGCCCAGGAGTTGTGCGGGTCGGGCGGCGTCGGCCCACAGGACGAGATCGGTTCCGGTACGGGTGGCGTGGTGGGCGAGTGCGGCGGCGAGCTGTGTCTTGCCGACCCCGCCGCCCCCGGACAGGACCTGGCTCAGCACGACCGTACCCGTGGTGCTCTGGGCGCGGTGGATCTGTTCACGCAGCATGGTGCGGGGCTGGTGGGCGGTGACCAGGTCGGGAACGGAGCCGATGCGCAGTGGCCAGGGCACGTCTCCAAGGGGCGGTGGGGGAGGAGCGTGGTAATTGAAGGTGCCGATGGTCCCGGCCTGGACGGCGAGACCGTGCACGGTCCCTGACAGGTCGTTACGGACCCGGACGGTCTCGTCGCCGCTCAGCCCGGAATCCGGGCCGTCGCCCGTACCCGTCGGGCCACCTGCACCGTCCGGATCTTGCTCCTGCCCTGCCATCAATTCCACCCCCGCACAGGGTCGTTCAGTGCCGTCCCGCTCCCACGGTAGAAGGCCGCACAGTCCTCGGCACGGGAAACCACAGACCGTGCGCCGGGACAGCGGCCACCAGTCTTCCTGCCACGGGAATCCACCTGCGGCGGGCCGCTCGCAACAAGGGCGCGACGGACCACGGGCGGGACCGGAAACGGGGCGGCCGGCAGTGTCTGCCTGTGCCGCCGGGGTCCAGTCCGCCGAAGTCTTCCACCCTCCTCCGGCACCTGACGGCCGATGCTCAGCACGCGTCCCCCGCCATCGCCCCAGCTGTCCCCACGCCTGGGCCTCCGTCGATGCGCGACAGCGCACGGACCGAGCGGATACAGTGCGAGCCCACGCCGGAGTCGGGGGAGTCGGCCGATGACGTACACGACGACACCTGACGGGACCCGCATCGCCTACCAGCTCCAAGGCGACGGAGCACCACTGGTCCTGCTGGCGGGCCAGGCCAACAACCATCACTGGTGGGACCCGGTACGCGCTGACTTCCACCCCGCGCGCAGCACCCTCACCCTCGACTACCGCGGCACCGGCGACAGCGACAAGCCCGATTCCCCCCACAGCACCGAACTGTTCGCCCAGGACGTCATCGAGGTCCTCGACGACCTCGGCATCGACCGAGCCGATGTCTACGGTACGTCCATGGGCGGCCGCGTGGCCCAGCAACTCGCAGCCCGCCATCCGCACCGGGTCGGCGCCCTGGTCCTCGGCTGCACCTCACCCGGCGGCCCGCACGGCATCGAGCGCGGCGACGACGTCCGCCGTGCCCTGGCCCAGCCCCGGCCCGGGGCCGCGCGGCAAGCTCTGCTGGAGCTCATGTACACGCCCCGCTGGCTCGCCGACCACCCCGGCCCGCACCACACCCTCGGTGATCCCCGCATGCCCGCCCACTCCCGGCGCCACCATCTCGCGGCCAGCAACCGGCACGATGCCTGGGACCTCCTGCCCGGCATCAGCGCACCCACCCTGGTCCTCCACGGAACCGACGACCTGCTCAACCCCACTGCCAACGCACACCTGATCGGCAAGCGCGTCCCCGGCGCCCGACTCCACCTGGTCCCCGGCGCCCGCCACGCCTACTTCGAGGAAGCGCGCGCCCTCGCCAGTCCCCTGGTCCTGGACTTCCTCACCGCTGTCTCCCACCGGCCGTAGAAACGCGGTGGCAGGAAGCGGGCGGTGGGCAGCCGCTCGGCCGGATCCTGCAGGGCCTGTGGGGGTGTGCTGCCGACGCGGCGCCGGATTGGCTCTTGACCCATCACCTGATGTAGAACACTTCAGCGATCGAACGTGATCGCGAATCTATTCAGTCATCGGGGGATTGACATGAAGTCAACTCAACGTTTCATCAGCAGCCTTGCGGCCGTCGTCATGCTCGGGGCGGTCGCGGCGTGCGGCCCGGAGGACACCGCGGCCGATGGCGCGTCCGGCGGCTCCACGGCCTCCACCCAGCCGACGGGGAAGCCGTCTGAGGGCGAGAGCTCCTCGGACGAGTCCGCCGACGACTGCGGGAAGCAGCCCACGCTGCCGGCCGGCCACAAGATGGTGGAGATCGCCGAGCCGCCGTCGAAGGGCTCGATGTCCGCGAAGGACGCCCAGCCGACGTGCACGCCCAACGACTGGATCTACCAGGGTCAGGGCGAGGCGAAGTACTACCTGTTCGCGCAAGAGGTGAAGGCGGAGCTGGCCGCGGGGCCCGGCTCCACGAAGACGGTCCCCGTCGGCGAGCTGTGGGCGCATGCCGGTGACTGCATAACGGACCAGGCCGCGGTGAAGTCCCCGTACACCTGCTCCGGCAACATCTACGACATCACGGTGGACGGCGAGGGCAACGTGACGACCATCAAGGAGATCTGGCACTCGTAGCCTCCCCGGCGCTGTGCGGCGGGCCGCCGGCGTGCGGTCAGCCGCACACGAGCGCAATGCGGTACCTGTCGGCCGGATCCGCCGTCGCGCGTCGGGAAGCGACCGCGTCCACGGGGATCCGCGCCGGACGAACCGGAGCCGGTGACCGCCGGACTCGTGTCCCTGCACGCCGACCGCGTCGGCCTCGGATTCCTCACGGATGCTCGACCACGCCTCCTGGGCACACTCCAGCAGGACGTCGACCAGCCGTCGCCCAGGCCGACGCGCGGCGCATTCGAGAGCCAAGCGGGGTCCCCCAAGGTCGAAAGTGTCAGCCATCGCCACATGGGCGAGCGGGTACGCGCAATGTGGACGCGGCCGTCGCGGTTCAAACCCTGGCTGGTTGCGGATGAGTTGTGGTCGGGGATCGGCAACGCCCGGGGTGTGGCAGCGGCTGTACGAGGTCCCGCTGGGTGGACTGAAGTCCTCCGGCCGCCTGGACCTGTCCAGGTCGGTGGCCGACAGCTCCCGCGTGAGGGCGCTCAAGGGCGGCCCAGAACCGGACGGAGCCCGGTCGACCGGGGACGGCCGAGCTCCAGGCGCCACATGATCTGCGACGCGGCGGCATCCTGCTGACCGCAACCCTGACCGGCGGCAACCGCAACGACATCATTCTGCTGTCGGCCCCGCCCCGTTCCGGCCGCGCCCCGTTCTGGGCGTGGTGCGTTACGCGAGGCGGGTGTACCCAGGTCCGGCAGAGGTATACCGAGCCCGGCCGTGTCCGGGTACGGACGGTGTCCCGCACAGGTTGGTTGGCCGGTGCCAGAGACCTGGTCGGGGTGCGTAGGCCGCCCCGTATACGCATACGGATCATGGCGGAGTGCGGACGCCGGGACACCGGCTGCTTGGCGAGCATGTACGTGCCGCCCGGAACCGGCACAGTCGGCCAGGAAGGCCCGGGTGCCTCGCACCCCTGTGTCAGCGGGCGGTGCGCAAGGTGTGCGGCTGCCACTGTCGGTGCGGCAGCCGCACACCCGCGGCACCGATCAAGCCCCTTGAACTCACCGGGCGGCCGTGTCGCGTTCCGCGGCCGATGCCCTCTGGAGCGAACCGGCCGCTTGGGCAGCGCTTGCCGTCGCCAACGGCCTGCGGCGGATCGGGCATCGCCTCTCACCGCGCCCCGTCCGGTGCGAGTTCGGTCACCACCGCGGCATCACTGGCCGGCACCGAAGTGAGGCAGGCCGTAGCCCGTCCGCGTGCACCGGACGGGTGGTAGGAGGTCAATAGAAAAGATCATGGCGTGTCTTTCATTCTTTGTTTCCGCTTCTTCGCATAAGTGGACTTTGGGCGACGTGATCAGCGCGTCTGCCGGGTGAGCAGTCAACGGTGAAGGGGCGCGGTCCGTGCGCAGAAGAAAGCAGTGCTACTCCCCGCCCGATCGGGCCAGGAGACGCCACGGCCGCGGCGTCTCCTCCTTCGGGCGCGTGAGCAGATGGCGGGGCTGGGCGACGGGCGGCCGGGCGCGACGGGCGCTGGCCCTGTTCGCGGCGGTCCTCACGATGGCGGTCGGCCTGGGGCTCCCCTCCATGGCCTATGAGGTCGGCACCAGTGCGGGCTCGGGCAGTACGGGCGCGGGGCCGTGGACGATCACGTTCCCGTCGGGGAGTTCCTCCAGCGTCACCGCGACCGGCGGCACCACGGTCGACCGGGGCGGCACGCTGAGCACCATCGGGTCGCCGTCCGCGTCGAACTACGAACCGCGGGTGGACCCGACGAAGACGTGGGCCCACAACATCGTGACGTCCACGAACTGCGGTGCGAACAGCACCTGTGGGGCGGGCACGCTCACGCTGTCGTTCAAGCACCCCGTGCGCAACCCCCGCCTGAACATCTCCGGCCTGGGCGCGCAGACCGGCGACTACGACAACCACACCTCGCTGCGGCTGAAGAGCGTGGAGGGAACGGCGACCCTCGAACCCGCCCGCCCCGGGGCCACGCTGCGCGTCGTAGGCCAGACGATCCAGCCGATCGACGGCGCCCGCGCCCGTGCGAGCTGTGCGAACGCGGTGGGCACCCGTGGCGGCTGCGGCACCGTGCCCGTCACTGGCACGGTCAAGTCGCTGACGTTCGACATGCTGTTCACCAACAACCAGGCGGCGGGCTCCAACCCCGACCGCTGGCTCATCGCCCCCTCGGTCGAGGACGACTGCTCCAACGCTCCGGACTCGTACGGCAGCGCCTCCCACGTGGTCGGTGACCTGACGCTGGGCCCGGATGTCACCGAGGACATGAAGAACACGTCCCTGACCGCGGCGTGCCGCAGGGCGGACGACGAGAACGACCTCGCGCCCGACCTGACCGGCCTGGCCGTGGACATGACGGAGCGCCAGTACTCCACGACGGTCCCGGTCAACAGCCCCAGCGCCGCCTCGTACGCGGCGGCGTGGATCGACTTCAACGGCAACGGCACGTTCGACGAGGGCGAGCGCGCGACGGCGGCCGTTGCGGCGGGTGCGACGGAGGCCACGTTCACCTGGGCCGTACCCGACGACATCAAGGCCGGGCAGACCTGGAGCCGCTTCCGCCTCGGCTACACCCAGGGACAGACCGAGTCCGCGACCGGCATGGCCGACTCCGGTGAGGTCGAGGACTGGCAGCTGACCATCGACAGCCCGCCCGCACTGAGGCTGGAGAAGTCCGTCACTCCCGAGACGGTGGCCAAGGCAGGCGACGAGGTCACCTATTCGTTCAAGGTGACCAACACCGGCAACGTCGCGGTCAGCGATGTGAAGATCGATGAGACGGCCTTCTCCGGCACCGGCACCAAGCCGGAGGTGATCTGCCCGGCCGGAAGCGTGGAGCCGGGTGGGTCGGTGACCTGTACGGCGAAGTACAAGGTCACGCAGGCCGACGTGGACGCGGGCAAGGTCGACAACACGGCGACCGCGACGGCCACGCCGCCGCCGGGCCGCAGGACGCCGGTCTCCAACGAATCGTCGGCGAAGGTGACCGCAGCTCCTGCCCCGAAGCTGGAGCTGGAGAAGTCGGCCTCGAAGAACGATGACCTGCGGGTGGGCGAGGAGATCACCTATTCGTTCAAGGCGACGAACACCGGCAATGTCACCCTCACCGACGTCAAGGTCAATGAGGGTGCGTTCAGTGGTTCGGGCAAGATGTCGGCGATCACCTGCCCGGATGAGGCGAAGTCGCTGGCTCCGGGTGCGTCGGTGACCTGCACCGCCACGTACGTGGTCACCCAGGCCGATGTCGACGCGGGCAAGATCACGAACACCGCGACCTCTTCCGGCACCCCGCCGGGTGGCGGCGACCCCGTCACCTCCGACCCCGACACGGTCATCGTGCCGGGCAACCAGACGCCCGCGCTGGAACTCGTGAAGTCTGCCGACAAGGACAAGCTGGTGGTCGGTGAGACGGTCACCTATTCGTTCAAGGCGACGAATGCCGGCAATGTCACCCTTACCGACGTCAAGATCGATGAGGGTGCGTTCAGTGGTTCGGGCAAGATGTCGGCGATCACTTGTCCTGACGCGGCCAAGTCGTTGGCTCCGGGTGCGTCGGTAACCTGCACGGCCACGTATAAGGTCACGCAGGCGGATGTGGACGCGGGCAAGGTCGACAACACCGCGACCGCGACCGGCACCCCGCCCGGTGGCGGTGACCCGGTCACCTCCGACCCCTCCAGGGTCACGGTTCCGGCCGACCGGAAGCCCGCGCTGACGCTCGTGAAGTCCGCTGATAAGGGCAAGGTGGTGGTCGGTGAGACGGTCACCTATTCGTTCAAGGCGACGAACACTGGAAACGTCACC